>NZ_JAHVDV010000027.1:0-73210 GCF_051486985.1 Yokenella regensburgei | reverse complement strand
AGCAATTTTGAATAGCGCCTGCGCCAGCCCCGAAGGGGTGAGCCCCAGGGATGGGGCGAATAATGCCGCGAAGCGGCGATTTTCCTTGCCGGGAGCCCGGGTTGCAAGGGAGGCGGCGGCGAGCCTCCCTTGCACGTTCACGGGAGGAGTGGCATCAGAGAAACACAGTACGCAAGGTGAACGGAACGCTCCGCCTTCCTGTCATATTCCTGTTCACCACGATGCTAAATTCCTGACAGCGGCTCGCTTTTCTCCCTCGCCCCTCCGGGGAGAGGGTCGGGGTGAGGGGAAACGGGCGGCGCTGAGGTGTGTTACGTTCACCTCCAGACCTGCAGAACATGCCGAAACAGTCACCCGTGAACGTGCAAAGGGGGCCACCGGGGCCCCCTTTGCAATCCCCGCGGCCCCGCACCGAAACCGGTGCTGCGCACTGCGCTCACCTCCCGGCCTTCAGCCTGCGGCCGGTTTGACTCGCCGTCCTGGCTCGACAAACCTCCGTCCGCCCTCCCTGGCGTCCAGTCCTTGTCTTCCGGCCTCCGGCTCGCCGGTTTCAGCGGGGACTCAACCCCCTCGCGGTAAGCCTGAAATCATATGAAGAAAATAATTGCTGCAGGATTTTACCGGGCAGACAGCGAAACCGTTCTATCTTCCGAGCACTTTCTCGCAGCGAGGGTGTTGTGGTCCGGCTGAAAATCGATGCGGCGTTGACGGCTGACCGGGTCCGCCCGCAGGGAAGCGGGGGGAGGGGATAGCCTGCAGGGACGCAGGCTGGTCCCCGACCCGACAGTCAGACGGAATAAGGCGCATGGACCGCGAAGCGGCGATTTTCCTTGCCGGGAGCCCGGGTTGCAAGGGAGGCGGCGGCGAGCCTCCCTTGCACGTTCACGGGTGGAGTGGCATCAGAGGAATACGGTACGTAAGGTGAACGGAACACTCCGGCTGCGTTACATATTTCTGTTCACTACGATGGCTGTTCGCGTGTGGATAGGCAACAGAGAAACACAGTACGTAAGGTGAACGGAACATTCCGCCTGCGTTACATATTGCGGTTCACCGCGATGCTATTCACAAGTGGCGCGGCATCAGAGGCACACGACACGTAAGGTGAACGGAACACTCCGCCTTCTGTCATATTCCTGTTCACCACGATGCTAAATTTCTGACAGCGGCTCGCTTTTCTCCCTCGCCCCACCGGGGAGAGGGTGGGGGTGAGGGGGAACAGGCGGCAAGTACCCTGTTACAGCTACTGAGAAGCGTAGACATACTGAATCAGAAAATACGATCCTGATGCACCCATACCGCCGCTTCCACACGCGATTTCAGGCGCATTTTTTTCAGCATATGTTTTACGTGCACCTTCACGGTACTCTCGGTGATGTCCAGGCGGCGGGCAATCATCTTGTTCGGCAGCCCCTGAGCAATCAGTTTCAGAATGTCGCGCTCGCGCGGCGTAAGCTGGCTGACATCTCGATCCGACGCTGAACGGTTAGCTCGCAGGCTCGCGGCCAGCACCGGGGTCAGCGCTTCGCTTAATACCATTTCGCCCGCAGCGGCTTGTTGCAGCGCTTTAAGCAGATCTTCCGGCTCCATATCCTTTAGCAGATAACCGTCAGCGCCCCGTTTCAGCGCGGTCACCACATCCTCTTCGTGATTGGAAACACTAAAGACCACCACGCGACCTGACAGCGATTTTTCACGCAGCTTGTCGAGGGTCTCCAGACCGTTCATCCCCGGCATATTGAGATCCAGCAGAATCAGATCCGGATCAAGCGCCTCGGCCAGTTCAATACCCTGCTCACCGTTGCTGGCTTCACCTACCACGGTTATCTCTGGCGACATGCTGATGAGTTGTTTTACGCCGGTACGCAACATCGGATGGTCGTCAATCAAAAGAATGGTGGCCGGTTCCTGGTTAGTCATAGTTATCTCCTTGCACTGGTGAGAGAAGATTTTCGGGGATAAACGTGACAATCACATCGGTGCCGCCGGACTCTCTGCGTCGCACCTGGCAATCACCACGTAAGCTCTGCGCACGGTCGCGCATGATAATTAATCCATAATGGTTGGTTCGCTCGGCATTTTCCGGCACGCCGCAGCCGTTATCACTGACCCGCAATACTACGCGTTTTTCCTGGTGTGTCACTGAGACGGTTACCTCGCTGGCCCCAGAATGTTTCAGTGAATTACTTAATGCTTCACGGGCAATCTGCAGCAGATGTATCGCCTGATGCGAAGGCACGAGGCGAGGGGGAAGCTGATAATCCAGTTTGACCTGAAAACCAAATCGGGCGCTGTACTCAAGGCAGCTCGCTTCCAGCGCCGGGCGCAAACCCGGTTCCGTCAACTGTAAACGGAACGTGGTGAGCAGCTCACGCAACTGTGCCCATGAAGTGTTGAGTTCGGTGCGGATCTGCCCGAGCAGTTGCTGGCTGTTCTCCGGCAGATCCTGCCCCTGCATCTGCAGGCAACTGACCTGCATTTTCATACAGGAAAGCGACTGTGCAATGGAGTCATGCAGTTCACGCGCGATGGTCGCCCGCTCTTCCATCACCATAAGTTGCTGCTGGCGTTCCTGGTGCCTGTCCAGCGCCAGGGTTGCAGTAAGCTGTTCTACCAGCGTATCCACCAGTTGTTGCTGATCGTGGCTAAGATGGCGGCCCGGCGGTAGTTGTGCCAGCAGCAGCCCGTACTGGGTATGAGCATCCGCCAGTCGCCACTTCAGCGTCGTGCCGCCGTTTGTTGGCGGCAAAGGCTTGCCACGGGGGCATAAATGGCAGCCTTTATCATCACAGCTGGCGTTGGACTGGCAGGTAAATTCCTGATGATTTTCTTCATCTTCCATGTCGTACACCCGCAGTTCGATATCATGCAGCAGCGTAAGGTTCTGCAATCCGTTCAGTACGGGCGAGAGACGCTCACAAAGCGGGATGCGCGAATGTAACCGATGATTAGCCTGCCAGAGGAAGGAGAGGATCTCATTTTTCTGCTCAAGCCCGGCGGTCTTCTCTTTCACCCGCTGCTCCAGCACCGCATAGCTCTCTGCCAGCTCTGCTGACATATTATTCAGCGCCGCACCCAGCGTCGCCATTTCATTGCGCCCGCTGATATTGGCCCGCTGGAGGAAGTCGCGCTGACTGACGGCGCGCGCCATATTCAGCAGTTGCTGCCAGGGCCAGAGCAGGCGGGCCCGCAGCCAGATAATGGTAAACAGCAAAATCAGCCCCAGTAAAATCGCCATGACCCGGTGGAGGATGACCACATGTGACACCCGCCGCTCAGTGCTGTGATCGAAGGCGGTAACGAGCCTGTCAATACGGTTAACGTAGGTAGCAATTTCGGCAGAGACAGCTCTGGGCTCTGTTGCCTGTTGCAGGGCCGGAGCGACCTCATTACGCCAGTATTGTTGCAGGGCGTGGAGCTGGGCTTGCTGGCCATCACGCGCGGCAGCATCGGCCAGTTCGTGGCTAAATGCAGTCTCCTCCATCTCACGCAGCAGCGGTTTATCCTCTTCCCGTAACGGGATGGCGGCCAGCAGGCGGTAGCTTTGCATTCGCAACGAGCCGGCTTTATTGATGGCATGTGCGCTGCCCTGCACCCCTTGCACCAGCCAGCCGGAAATGCCCATTCCCGCCACCCCAATAACCGTGGAAAGTAGCATGATCAGCGCAACCTGATTGACCAGGGTCAGCGGTGTAAAGCGGCGTTTAAGCATAAGAGGCGGGGCTCCGGCTGGCGAGATGAGAATGAACTGCATTGTCTGCCATCGCCTGGGGTATACCCATACCCCAAAAGGATTACCTCTTTATCGTCAGGCTTTTCAACAAAACGAGTAGGGTTTTTGCGGGTGCGCCCAGCACCGTGAAAAACCACACTTTTTTTAACACTTTCACCTACTCATAAGTGAGCATGATGTTTTTTTGGCCAATATATCGTGAACTTTTCCTTTGATTTATATCAACTTAAGTTGCGCGGTAAAAACTATGGTGGCAGGCGTCGAATCAATAATCAGAGGTGTCTATGAGCCACTCTACTACCCCGCAAAGGGCAACCGATCGGGTCATTTCCGACTGGCGTCCTGAGGACCCGGCGTTCTGGCAGCAACAGGGCAACGGCGTTGCCAGCCGCAACCTGTGGATTTCCGTCCCCTGTCTGCTGCTGGCGTTCTGTGTATGGATGTTATTCAGTGCTGTCGCAGTAAACCTGAACAAAGTCGGCTTCCGGTTCTCCACTGACCAACTCTTTATGTTAACGGCTTTACCCTCGGTTTCTGGAGCGCTGCTGCGCGTACCTTACTCCTTTATGGTGCCCGTGTTTGGCGGTCGCCGCTGGACGGCGTTCAGTACCGGTATTTTGATCATACCTTGTGTCTGGCTCGGTTTTGCTGTTGAAGATACCTCCACGCCCTTCAGCACCTTTATTATTATTGCCCTGCTGTGCGGCTTTGCCGGGGCTAATTTTGCCTCCAGCATGGCGAACATCAGCTTCTTCTTCCCGAAAGAGAAGCAGGGCAGTGCGCTCGGCATTAATGGTGGCTTCGGTAATCTCGGCGTCAGCGTCATGCAATTGCTCGCGCCGCTGGCGATTTCGTTCTCCCTTTTTGCCTTTTTTGGCGCAACCGGCGTTGCTCAGCCAGACGGTAGCATGATTTATCTCGCTAACGCCGCATGGGTGTGGGTGCCGTTCCTGGCCGTGTTTACGCTCGCCGCCTGGTTTGGCATGAACGAACTGGCGACCTCGAAAGCCTCACTGCGCGCGCAGTTACCGGTGCTCAAACGTAAGCACATGTGGATCATGAGCTTTCTGTACCTCGCCACTTTCGGTTCTTTTATTGGTTTTTCTGCCGGGTTTGCCATGCTCTCTAAAACCCAGTTTCCTGATGTGGTCATTATGCATTACGCCTTCTTTGGTCCGTTGATTGGTGCCCTGGCGCGTTCAGCGGGCGGGGCGCTGTCGGACCGTCTGGGTGGCACCCGTGTTACGCTGGTGAACTTTGTGCTGATGGCAATCTTTAGTGCCTTGCTGTTCCTGACGCTGCCAACCAATGGCGTGGGCGGTAATTTTATCGCCTTCTTCGGCGTCTTCCTGATGCTGTTCCTGACCGCCGGGTTGGGCAGTGGTTCGACCTTCCAGATGATCTCGGTGAACTTCCGTAAGATGACGCTGGAACGGGTGAAAAATTCCGGGGGCAGTGAAGCCACTGCCTTGCGTGAAGCGGCGACCGAAACGGCAGCAGCTCTGGGCTTTATCTCAGCGATTGGCGCTATCGGTGGGTTCTTCATTCCTAAAGCGTTCGGCACATCGCTGGCACTGACCGGTTCACCGGCCGGGGCAATGAAAGTGTTCCTTGTATTCTACGTAGCCTGTGTGGTGATCACCTGGTTCGTGTATGGCCGACATTCCAATAAAAAGTAAGTTACTGTTGATTATCCTTGCGCGGTGTTCTGCCGCGCTTTTTTTTACGCGTATATTAGTTACAACATCCTAATGTGTGATACCGGTCATGAAGCACCGTGCGCACTGACGTTCAGCAGGGAAACTACCCCTTAATACCTCCCTGGCAGGTTTTATTCCTTTTTGTTTGCAGGGAATTAATTATAAACGTTATTTATCATTAGTTTAACTGCTGGTTATTTATCCCCCTTTGGGGGTAGGTTGATTTTGCACCCGCCAGAACAAGCCAGTCCGTCTTGATCGTCATCAATTCTTACCACCTTTCATAGCGTTACTTTCGCAGCCATTGCAGCAATGTCGATTTATCAGAGAGCCGTCAGGCTCCAAACAGGAGAGACCCGATGAGTAAATTCCTGGACCGGTTTCGCTACTTCAAACAGAAGGGCGACACCTTTGCCGATGGGCATGGCCAGCTTCTCGAAACAAACCGGGATTGGGAGGATGGATACCGAAGCCGCTGGCAGCATGACAAGATTGTCCGTTCTACCCACGGCGTTAACTGCACCGGTTCATGCAGCTGGAAAATCTATGTGAAAAATGGTCTGGTGACCTGGGAAACCCAGCAGACCGACTACCCACGCACCCGTCCGGACATGCCAAACCATGAGCCGCGTGGCTGCCCGCGTGGCGCCAGCTACTCCTGGTATCTTTACAGCGCGAATCGCCTGAAATACCCGCTGATGCGTAAACGTCTGATGAAAATGTGGCGTGAAGCAAAAGTGGCACATCCTGATCCGGTCAACGCCTGGGCCTCAATCATTGAAGACGCAGAGAAAGCCAAAAGCTTTAAGCAGGCCCGTGGTCGTGGCGGTTTCGTGCGCTCAAGCTGGCAGGAAGTGAATGAGCTGATTGCCGCTTCTAACGTCTATACCATCAAAACCTACGGCCCGGACCGTGTCGCCGGCTTCTCGCCCATCCCGGCGATGTCGATGGTTTCTTATGCCTCCGGCGCACGTTACCTGTCGCTGATTGGCGGCACCTGCCTGAGCTTCTACGACTGGTATTGCGACCTGCCGCCAGCCTCTCCGCAAACCTGGGGCGAGCAGACTGATGTACCGGAATCCGCCGACTGGTACAACTCCAGCTACATTATCGCCTGGGGCTCCAACGTACCGCAGACCCGTACCCCGGACGCGCACTTCTTCACCGAAGTTCGCTACAAAGGTACCAAAACCGTCGCGGTAACCCCGGATTACGCTGAAATCGCTAAGCTTTGCGATTTGTGGCTGGCACCAAAGCAGGGTACTGACGCGGCGATGGCGCTGGCGATGGGCCACGTCATGCTGCGTGAATTCCATCTGGATAACCCAAGCCAGTACTTCACTGATTATGTCCGTCGTTATACCGACATGCCGATGCTGGTGATGCTCGAAGAGCGTGAAGGTTACTATGCTGCAGGCCGTATGCTGCGAGCATCGGACCTGGTGGATGCGCTCGGTCAGGACAACAACCCGCAGTGGAAAACCGTCGCCTGTACCGACACAGGCGAGATGATCGCCCCGAACGGCTCTATTGGCTTCCGTTGGGGGGAGAAGGGCAAGTGGAACCTCGAACAGCGTGACGGCACAACGGGCGCTGAGGCTGAGCTGCAACTGAGTCTGCTTGGCAGCCACGATGACATCGCCAGCGTAGGTTTCCCCTATTTTGGCGGTGACAGCACCGAACATTTCAGCAAAGTTGAACTGGAAAATGTCTTGCTGCACAAGCTGCCGGTTAAGCGACTGCAACTGGCTGACGGCAGCACTGCCCTGGTGACCACCGTCTATGACCTGACGCTGGCCAACTATGGTCTGGAACGCGGTCTGGGCGATGAAAATTGCGCCACAAGCTACAACGAAATCAAAGCCTATACCCCGGCCTGGGCTGAGAAAATCACCGGCGTATCTGCCGCCAACATTATCCGCACGGCGCGTGAGTTTGCGGATAATGCGGATAAAACCCACGGTCGTTCAATGGTGATCATTGGTGCCGGTATGAACCACTGGTATCACCTCGATATGAACTACCGTGGGATCATCAACATGCTGGTGTTCTGCGGTTGTATCGGTCAGAGTGGCGGCGGTTGGGCACACTATGTCGGTCAGGAAAAACTGCGTCCTCAGACCGGCTGGCAGCCGCTGGCGTTTGCTCTTGACTGGCAGCGTCCGGCGCGTCACATGAACAGTACTTCTTACTTCTATAACCACTCCAGCCAGTGGCGTTATGAAACCGTTACCGCGCAGGAGCTCCTTTCGCCGCTGGCGGACAAATCGCGCTACACCGGTCATCTGCTCGACTTTAACGTGCGCGCAGAGCGTATGGGCTGGCTGCCGTCTGCACCGCAGCTGGGTACAAACCCGCTACGTATTGCCGAAGAGGCGAAAAAAGCGGGCATGAGTGCCGTTGACTACACCGTCAAATCCCTGAAAGACGGCTCCATGCACTTCGCGGCAGAACGGCCGGAAAACGGCAAAAACCACCCGCGCAACCTGTTTATCTGGCGTTCTAACCTGCTGGGGTCGTCCGGCAAGGGCCACGAGTACATGCTGAAGTATCTGCTCGGCACTGAGCACGGTATCCAGGGCAAAGATCTGGGCAAACAGGGTGGTGTGAAACCGGAAGAGGTGGAGTGGAAAGATAACGGCCTTGACGGAAAACTGGATCTGGTGGTGACGCTGGACTTCCGCCTGTCAAGCACCTGCCTCTATTCCGACATCGTGCTGCCGACCGCCACATGGTACGAAAAAGACGACATGAATACCTCGGATATGCATCCGTTTATTCATCCGCTGTCTGCCGCGGTTGACCCGGCCTGGGAGTCGAAAAGCGACTGGGAAATCTATAAAGCCATCGCCAAAAAATTCTCCGAAGTGTGCGTGGGCCATCTGGGTAAAGAGACGGACCTGGTCACGCTGCCGATTCAGCACGACTCCGCCGCTGAACTTGCCCAGCCGTTTGACGTTAAAGACTGGAAAAAAGGCGAATGTGACCTGATTCCGGGCGTGACGGCGCCGCATCTGATTCAGGTTGAACGTGACTACCCGGCTACCTGGGAGCGCTTTACCTCGATTGGACCGCTGATGGAGAAAATCGGCAACGGTGGTAAAGGCATTGCCTGGAATACCCAGAGCGAAATGGATCTGCTGCGCAAGCTCAACTACAGCAAAGCAGAGGGTCCGGCGAAAGGCCAGCCGATGCTGAATACGGCGATTGATGCGGCAGAGATGATCCTGACCCTCGCCCCGGAAACCAACGGCCACGTGGCCGTAAAAGCCTGGGCGGCGCTCAGCGAATTTACGGGCCGCGACCATACGCACCTGGCAACCAATAAAGAAGAGGAAAAAATCCGCTTCCGTGATATCCAGGCACAGCCGCGCAAAATCATCTCCAGCCCGACATGGTCTGGTCTTGAAGATGAGCATGTCTCTTACAACGCCGGTTATACCAACGTTCATGAGCTTATTCCGTGGCGCACTATCTCAGGCCGCCAGCAGTTATATCAGGATCACCAGTGGATGCGTGATTTTGGCGAAAGCCTGCTGGTTTACCGTCCGCCCATCGACACCCGTTCGGTAACCGCCGTTATGGGCGAGAAGTCCAACGGCAATCCGGAAAAAGCGCTCAACTTCCTGACGCCGCATCAGAAGTGGGGGATTCACTCAACCTACAGCGACAACCTGCTGATGCTGACCCTGGGTCGTGGTGGCCCGATTGTCTGGATGAGCGAAGCCGATGCCAGAGATCTGGGTATCGTGGATAACGACTGGATTGAAGTCTTCAACAGCAACGGGGCACTGACCGCGCGTGCGGTTGTAAGTCAGCGCGTCCCGGCCGGGATGACGATGATGTATCACGCGCAGGAACGTATCGTGAATATTCCTGGGTCAGAAATTACCGAGCAGCGCGGGGGTATTCACAACTCTGTTACCCGTATTACCCCGAAACCGACCCATATGATCGGCGGCTATGCGCAACTGGCCTATGGCTTTAACTACTACGGTACGGTTGGCTCCAACCGCGATGAGTTTGTGGTGGTACGTAAGATGAAGAACATTAACTGGCTGGACGGCGAAGGCAATGACCAGGTACAGGAGAGCGCAAAATGAAAATTCGTTCACAAGTCGGCATGGTGCTCAACCTCGACAAATGCATCGGCTGCCACACCTGTTCCGTCACCTGTAAAAACGTCTGGACCAGCCGTGAAGGGATGGAATACGCGTGGTTTAACAACGTGGAAACCAAACCGGGAACGGGCTTTCCGACTGACTGGGAAAACCAGGAGAAGTGGAAGGGCGGTTGGATCCGCAAAATTAATGGCAAGCTGCAGCCGCGTATGGGTAACCGTGCCTGGCTTCTGGGCAAAATCTTCGCCAACCCGCATATGCCGGAAATTGACGATTACTACGAGCCGTTTGATTTTGACTACCAGACACTGCACAACGCACCGGCTGACAGTAAGCACCAGCCGATTGCTCGTCCGCGTTCGCTGATAACCGGTCAGCGTATGGACAAGATCAAGTATGGTCCGAACTGGGAAGATGACCTGGGCGGCGAGTTTGAGAAGCTGTCGAAAGACAAAAACTTCGAAAACATGCAGAAGGCGATGTACGGCCAGTTTGAAAACACTTTCATGATGTACCTGCCGCGTCTGTGCGAGCACTGCCTTAACCCGGCGTGCGTGGCGACCTGCCCGAGCGGTGCGATTTACAAACGTGAAGAAGACGGCATTGTGCTGATCGATCAGGACAAATGCCGCGGCTGGCGCATGTGCATCACCGGTTGCCCGTACAAAAAAATCTACTTTAACTGGAAGAGCGGCAAGTCTGAGAAGTGTATCTTCTGCTATCCGCGTATCGAAGCCGGTCAGCCGACCGTCTGTTCCGAAACCTGCGTGGGCCGTATTCGTTACCTTGGCGTGCTGCTGTATGACGCAGATGCTATTGAAAATGCGGCAAGTACCGAAAATGAGAAAGACCTGTACCAGCGTCAGCTGGACGTGTTCCTCAACCCGAACGACCCGAAAGTGATCGAACAGGCCCTTAAAGACGGAATTCCGTTAAGCGTAATTGACGCGGCCCAGCAGTCGCCGGTTTACAAAATGGCGATGGACTGGAAGCTGGCGCTGCCGCTGCACCCGGAATACCGCACACTGCCGATGGTCTGGTATGTACCACCGCTGTCACCGATTCAGTCTGCGGCCGATGCGGGTGAGCTTGGCAGCAACGGCATTCTGCCTGACGTGGACAGCCTGCGTATCCCGGTACAGTATCTGGCGAACCTGCTGACCGCCGGTGACACCGCACCGGTACTGCTGGCGCTGAAACGTATGCTGGCGATGCGTCACTACAAAAGCACTGAAACCGTTGACGGCAAAATCGACACCCGTGCGCTGGAAGAGGTGGGCTTAACCGAAGCGCAGGCGCAGGAGATGTACCGTTACCTGGCGATTGCCAACTACGAAGATCGTTTCGTGGTTCCAAGCAGCCACCGCGAACTGGCCCGTGACGCCTTCCCGGAGAAAAGCGGTTGTGGCTTTACCTTCGGTGATGGCTGCCACGGTTCGGATACCAAATTCAATCTGTTCAACAGTCGCCGTATTGATGCGGTGGATGTCACAGTGAAAACGGAGCCACACCCATGATTGAACTGGTGATTGTTTCCCGTTTACTGGAATACCCCGATGCTGCCTTATGGCAGCATCAACAGGCGTGCTTCGATGCGCTTGCGTCAGCCGAACATTTGCCAAAAGCGCATCGTTCAGCGTTAACCGTATTCCTGCGCGATTTAGTGAATCAGGATCTGCTGGATGCGCAGTCGGCCTACAGCGAGCTCTTTGATCGTGGGCGCGCCACGTCGCTGCTGTTGTTCGAGCACGTGCACGGTGAGTCCCGTGACCGCGGTCAGGCGATGGTCGACCTGCTCGGTCAATATGAACAGCACGGCCTGGAGCTGGACAGCCGTGAGTTACCGGATCATCTGCCGCTGTACCTGGAGTATCTGGCGCAGTTACCTGCCGAAGAGGCCTTGGGCGGTTTGCAGGATATCGCACCGATTCTGGCTCTGCTCAGTGCCCGTTTACAGCAGCGTCAAAGTCAGTATGCCGTGCTGTTTGATGCCCTGCTGGCCCTGGCTGACACGGTCATCGACAGCCAGAAAGTGGCCGAAAAGATTGCCGATGAAGCGCGTGACGATACGCCGCAGGCGCTTGATGCGGTGTGGGAAGAAGAGCAGGTGAAATTCTTCGCTGAACAGGGGTGTGGTGAGTCTGAAATCACCAGCCACCAGCGCCGTTTTGCCGGTGCCGTGGCTCCGCAATATCTGAATATCACAACCGGAGGACAGCAATAATGCACTTCCTGAATATGTTCTTCTTTGATATCTACCCGTATCTTGCAGGGACTGTCTTCCTGGTCGGTAGCTGGCTGCGTTATGACTACGGCCAGTACAGCTGGCGTGCGGGTTCCAGCCAGATGCTGGATCGAAAAGGCATGACCCTGTGGTCCAACCTTTTCCACATCGGCATCCTGGGTATTTTCGCCGGTCACGCGCTGGGTATGTTGACGCCACACTGGATGTACGAATCTTTCCTGCCGATTGAGATTAAGCAGAAAATGGCAATGTTTGCAGGGGGTGCCAGCGGCGTGTTGACGCTGGTTGGTGGCGTAATGTTACTTAAGCGCCGCCTGTTTAACCCACGTATTCGTGCTACCTCAACGACTGCTGATATCCTGATTATGGCGCTGCTGATGTTGCAATGTACGTTGGGGCTGTTGACCATTCCATTCTCTGCTCAGCATATGGACGGTAGCGAGATGATGAAGCTGGTTGGCTGGGCACAATCTGTCGTGACCTTCCACGGCGGGGCCTCCGCGCATCTCGACGGCGTGGCCTTTATCTTCCGTATGCACCTTGTACTGGGGATGACGCTGTTTGTACTCTTCCCGTTCTCACGCCTGGTGCATATCTGGAGTGCGCCAGTAGAGTACCTGACGCGCAAATACCAGATTGTGCGTGCGCGTCGCTGATGCGCTATTTGTAGTGATAAGACCCTGCCCTGGCAGGGTTTTTTTATGCCCGTGCTAAGGCCAGTCACCCCGTTTTCTTCGCGTTGTGAAGAAAGCGGACGGGTTTAACGCTACACTGCGCTACATCCCATCGCTGGCGGAAAATGTGACCGTGATGAATATTTTACGTTTAAAGCAGGGCGGTTATCACACTTTGGATGTTAGCTGCTGTGCGAAATTCGCACTGACAGTATATCTATTATAGAAACACTGTCATCAATGGAGGGGCTATGTCACAGCCTGCACAGCAATCTCTCGAACAGACGGTCCAGCCAGAAGGGGTCACTGCGTCGCGTAAATTACGGAAGGTTTTACTTGCCACCGGCGTGGGCCATTTTGTCGAATGGTTTGATTTCGGTTTGTACGGCACGCTCGCTGCCATTATCGGCTTACAGTTTTTTCATGCTGAAAATCCCAGCGTGGCGTTACTTTCATCGTTCGCTGTCTTTGGCGCGGGTTTTATTATGCGGCCGCTGGGGGGCCTCTATTTTGGCTCGCTGGGCGACAGAAAAGGGCGGCAAAAAGTCCTGGCAACGGTGATTTTACTGACATCGGGCGCCACCTTTGTGATGGGGCTGTTGCCAACGTATCATCAGATAGGCATTACGGCTACGGTGCTGTTGGTGATAACCCGTCTGGTGCAGGGATTCGCCGCAGGGGGCGAAAGCTCCGGTGCGACCACCTATCTGGCGGAATATGCCCCGACGCATAAACGCGGCTATTTCACCTGCTGGATCGATAACTTCGGATTTATGGCCTTTGTCGCCGGTTCCGGGCTGGTTTTCCTGCTTACCGCCACGCTGGGTGAGAGCACCATGAACGACTGGGGATGGCGCATTCCGTTTCTGATTGCCGGCCCGCTCGGTTGGGTTGGGCTCTACCTGCGAAAACATCTGGAGGATTCACCGGAGTTTCTTGAAGCCCAACAGCAAGGAAAAACCGATGCCACACCGCTGCGTTCTGCGGTCACCCGCGCCTGGGCGGCTCTGCTGTTCTGCGTGGGTTTTGTGGTGATCAAGGCGGTTGGCCACTGGACGCTGCAAACCTTTATGCCGGGCTATCTCTCGACCGAACTGCATTATTCGAAGCTGGACTCCTATGCCATCACCACCATTGGCCTGTTTTCGGTGGCGGTACTGGTGCCGTTTATGGGGCTACTGTCCGATAAGTTTGGCCGGAAGCCGCTGATGCTGGCAGGGTGTGCGGGCTTTATTCTGCTGAGCTACCCGGCAATGATGCTGATGGCGAGAGGCGATATGCTCTCGGCGGTGCTGGCGATGGTGATGTTAGGCGCATTTATAGCCGCTTTTGATGGTGCCTGCAGTGCGGCAATGGCGGAACTGTTTCCCACCAGCGTGCGCTACGGCGGATTATCCATTGCCTATAACTTTGCGGTTGCCTTCTTTGGTGGCATAACGCCGTGGTTCTCCGTCTGGCTTATTACCGCCACGGGCGACAAATTCTCCCCGGCATACTATGTAATGGGGGCCGCACTGATTACCTTCCTGACCGTTTTGCGCGCACGGGAAACGGCCGGACAACCGCTGAAGCGCTGATCGCTTACCCGATGGCATATGGCTGTCGGGTATGGGTTTGATCAAAAAGTGATCTGCCGATCGGTTTTGTCGATCGATAAATTATTTTTATTTGATTAATCCTTTCAGTGGTATAGGATTTCAACGTGTTCTGCTCAATTCGCCAACACCAGGCAGCAGAACACGTTACCCTGGTGAGACCGCGCGTGGTCTTTCAGGTGACTCAAGGATGACGTAACCGTTCTTGCCGGGGTAACACCTCCCATCGCCACGCTTATCACAGCACTTTATTCATATTCACGCCCGTGACTCTGAAGCCACTGGTTTCATAAACGTGCCGGGCTTGTGCGTTATCACCGGCAACGCGCAGCTGAATTTGATGACATCCCTCATGCTTTAGCCTCTCTTCAAGTGCAATTAACGCTTTACGCCCGAGGCCCTTATTGCGAAACGGCGCAAAGAGATAAAACTCATTAATAAAAACGGATTTTTGCAGCGCATTGGTTTTGTACCACAGGTAACCAATATGCATTTCGCGGTTATTTTCCTGCTGTGTAATGCAAAGCAGCGTCTGACCCGGCGTGTTTTCTGCCAGCGGAAAACTGTTCTCTATTTCCTGCCTGGCATGGGCCAATGCCTCGGTTTCACTGAGCTGATAGCTGGTAACAATTTCTGCGGCGTAGTCGGGCACGAAATAATCCACAAAGCCCTGAAAAGTGGCAGCTGTAAGGGGAGTAAAGGCGATCATAAAATGTCCTTACGTTATTTTTTCTATTGTGACATGAAACGGATTTGAGGATTGGTTTGATCAACGTCTATGTCGAATTTTTGTTTTAACATTTAACCAAAACAACAGGATGAATCAGTTTATGAAAAAAGGGGTATTAATCTACACCGCTTTGCTGCTTGCCGGAACCGCAATAGCGAATGAACAAAAACCTGTTCTTCTCGATTGCCCTCTACCGTTGATGCCTGTTAAAGCGCGTGCACTAAATATTTCAGGTGCAGTGGAATACCAGGCATGGGTCAATGCAAAAGGAGAGGTCTACTCAATGTCACTGAAAGGCGATGAGGTTTTTTTTAAAGAGGTTGACCGGGCAGTCAAGCGTTGCAAATTCGAACCAGGAAAACCTGGGGTTCATCATGGGAAGATGTCTTTTATAATACCGAAAGAAGGTGAAGCAAAATAATGCTGACAACGATTTTCACCAGGTCAGACTACACATGTGCTGGACTATTTTTTATTGCGACGTTGTTGCTGTCGGGCTGTACAAAAGTAAATTCTCACCCCCGTAACGAGGCAGACGACATAATAACGGGCATGTCTGCACAAGACTCAAATGCGGAACTCATCAAATATCTCTCGCAGATACACCGTGCGGTTACACAACAAATGGTCGATGTCGACGACAGGGAAGGGAAAACATGTAGTTTGCACATTAAGCTGAATCCCGATGGCTCGCTCAAGGATGTTCAGGCTATCAGCGGAGATCCGGGTTTATGCCCAGTGTTAATATCAGCGATGAAACACGCGCAGCTTCCGGCTCCGCCCTCAACAGAGGTCTACGAGCAAATCAAAGTTGCCACGCTGGATTTCAAACTATAACGTTCTGTTAAACAGATTTACTATCGGGCGTCCGGCCTCTTTACCTGCGCACGCCCAATCCGTTTTACTCATCCACCGCCAGCCACATATCGGCTTCTTCAAACATCTCCTGCACGGTACGGCTGATCTGCTCTTTCTCATGTTTGCTGGCATCGGTATTAATGGATGGCAGCGTCACCATCGGCTTAACCCGTACTTCGGCGTCCGGGAAAATACGGCCGATGCGTTTTGTTAATTCGGCTAAAATGCGCTCCTTTGCGTCTGGCAAGCCTGCAAAATTGCGTTTATCGTAAACCAGTTCCACGAACATAACCGTCTCCAGACCAGATAAAAAACCTGGTACAAGTATACTGTAAATACATACAGCATCAAGCGCAGACGCCTCCTTTCTGCCCATGAAATAAGCAATTAAACCGCTCAAGGCAAAATTTACACTTCCTCTAACCCGCTCATCAGCCACTGCTTTAAGGCAAAACGGGTATTTCATGTTCAGAAACAAGCGCAACGGTATCTTGATCATCGCGCCGGAGAAAACTACTGTATATAAAAACAGTAATTATTTCAGGAGGTGACGTATGGAGTTTTTCAGACCCGCAGAGTTGCATGTGGTAACCGCCATTCCGCTTTTCAGCGATCTTGTCCAGTGCGGTTTTCCGTCCCCGGCAGCCGATTATGTAGAACAACGCATCGATTTAAATGCCTTACTGATTCAGCATCCTTCTTCCACATATTTTGTTAAAGCAGCGGGCGACAGCATGACAGACGCCGGTATTTCAGACGGTGACCTGTTGATAGTCGACAGTGCGCGTACGGGAGAGCATGGCGATATTGTCATCGCTGCCGTAGATGGCGAATTCACCGTAAAAATGCTCCAGCTGCGCCCCCGTATTCAACTTAATCCCATGAACAGCGCTTACCGGCCTATTGTTATCAGTCATGAAGATACGCTCGATATTTTTGGGGTGGTGACTTTCATCGTTAAAGCGACCCGCTGATATGTTTGCTTTGTGTGATGTAAATTCATTTTACGCATCGTGCGAGACGGTGTTCCGGCCCGATTTAAAAGGTCGCCCCGTGGTTGTGCTCTCCAATAACGATGGCTGTGTTATCGCGCGTAGCGCAGAAGCGAAACCCTTCATCATTATGGGCGCGCCGTACTTCAAACAAAAAGAGGCCTTCAGGCAGCATAACGTGGTTGCCTTTTCCAGTAATTACGAGCTCTACGCCGATATGAGTCACCGGGTGATGACGACGCTCGAAGAGATGGCGCCACGCGTGGAGATTTACTCTATTGATGAGGCATTTTGTGACCTCACTGGCGTCCGTAATTGCCGGGTGCTACAGACGTTCGGGGAGGAACTGCGTGATACGGTGCTTAAGCGTACGCATTTGCGCATCGGAGTCGGCATTGCGCCAACCAAGACGCTGGCTAAGCTTGCAAATCATGCGGCAAAAAAATGGCTGCGTCAGACGGGCGGGGTGGTTGATCTGTCGAACGTGGAGCGCCAGCGCAGGCTGATGGCACTTCTTCCGGTTGAAGAGGTCTGGGGCGTCGGGCGACGTATTACCAAAAAGCTGAACGCGATGGGGATAAAAACTGCGCTCGACCTCTCCGAACAAAGCACCTGGGTAATTCGCAAACATTTTAACGTGGTGCTGGAGAGAACCATTCGGGAGCTACGCGGTGAGCCCTGTCTTGAACTGGAAGAGGTCATACCCAATAAACAAGAGATTGTATGCAGCCGCAGCTTTGGCGATCGTGTGTCGGAGTATGAGCATATGCGCCAGGCTATCTGCTCCCACGCCACGCGCGCGGCAGAAAAGTTGCGTAAGGAGCGTCAGTACTGTCGCTTTGTTTCCACATTTGTAAAAACCTCACCCTTTGCCCCTGACGAGCCCTATTACGGTAACAGCGGCTCGGTACACCTCCTCACGCCTACGCAGGACACGCGCGACATTATCCAGGCAGCAATACGCTGCCTGGAAAGCATCTGGCGGGAAGGCCATCGTTATCAGAAAGCGGGGGTCATGCTCGGCGATTTCTTTAGCCACGGCGTGGCGCAACTTAACTTATTTGATGAGCTCACGCCGCGCGCCAACAGTGAGACGTTGATGACACTTCTCGATTCGCTCAATGAAAAACGTGGAAAAGGGACGCTCTATTTTGCCGGGCAGGGCATTCAGCAGCCGTGGCAGATGAAAAGAGAGATGCTGAGCCCCCGCTATACGACACGTTTTACGGATCTGCCGTCGGCGCGTTAAAGGCGACAGATTTTACGAAATGTACGTTCTTTTTTTACATGTGATGAGAAATTCATGTACCATACCCCCCTATAGTATCAATGGGAGCGAAAATGCCACATTCACCTGAAGATAAAAAACGCATTCTTACCCGGGTTCGTCGTATCCGCGGGCAGGTTGATGCGTTAGAACGGGCGCTGGAAAACGGCGACCCTTGCATCGCCATTTTGCAGCAGATCGCCGCCGTTCGCGGTGCGTCAAACGGTCTGATGGGGGAGATGGTTGAAATTCACTTAAAAGATGAACTGGTCGCAGGGGAGACCACGCCCGAACAGCGTGCGCTGCGCATGGCGGAAGTCGGTCATCTTTTACGCGCTTATCTAAAATAAAACTTACGTACACATAAAAAGGAAACGTCTGATGAAATCACGTGCTGCAGTAGCTTTCGGGCCGGGCCAACCGCTCAAAATTGTTGAGATCGATGTCGCGCCACCGAAAAAAGGCGAAGTGCTGGTTCGCATCACCCATACCGGCGTGTGCCATACCGACGCATTTACGCTGTCCGGCGACGATCCTGAAGGGGTGTTCCCGGCGGTGCTGGGCCATGAAGGCGGTGGAGTGGTGGTAGAGGTCGGTGAAGGCGTCACCAGCCTGAGCGTTGGCGATCATGTTATTCCGCTCTACACCGCTGAATGTCGCGAATGTAAGTTCTGTAAATCCGGTAAAACCAACCTCTGCCAGGCCGTTCGCGCCACCCAGGGGAAAGGACTGATGCCAGATGGCACCACCCGTTTTTCTTACAACGGCGAACCCATTTACCACTACATGGGCACCAGTACTTTCAGTGAGTACACCGTGGTGGCTGAAATTTCACTGGCGAAAGTCAATCCACAGGCGCCACTCGACAAAGTCTGCCTGCTGGGCTGTGGCGTGACCACCGGTATTGGTGCGGTTCACAATACGGCGAAGGTCAAAGAGGGTGACACCGTTGCGGTGTTCGGCCTCGGCGGTATCGGTCTTGCTGTTATCCAGGGTGCAGTCCAGGCGAAGGCGGGCCGTATCATCGCGGTCGACACCAACCCGGAGAAATTTAAGCTGGCAGGGGAAATGGGGGCGACCGATTTCGTTAACCCGAAAGACTACGAGAAACCGGTGCAGGATGTCATCGTTGAACTGACCGACGGCGGCGTCGATTTCAGCTTCGAATGTATTGGTAATGTGAATGTTATGCGTGCTGCGCTTGAGTGCTGCCACAAAGGGTGGGGTGAGAGCGTGATTATCGGTGTTGCTGGCGCAGGACAGGAGATCAAAACCCGTCCATTCCAGCTGGTGACCGGTCGCGTATGGCGCGGTTCTGCATTCGGCGGCGTGAAGGGACGCACTCAGTTACCGGGCATGGTCGAAGATGCAATGACGGGGAAAATCGATCTTGACCCCTTTATTACCCACCGCCTGCCGCTGGATCAGATCAACGAAGCATTCGATTTGATGCACGAAGGTAAGTCTATCCGCACCGTAATTCATTTCGGCGATAAATGATTTAACCGCCAGCGGTGATCACCGCTGGCGTCTTAATGTTCCAATCTGTGACCTGTCTGGCGTTTTTACCTGTAACTAAACTCCCACAATTGCCGATACCGTTTTTACAGGCGTGTTTTACGCTTCTTACTATAAGAGAGTCGAAAGCCATGGATAAAACAGCAGCGATGCTCAGAACGCAAGGCATTGGATTTATGCACAATATTCGGTTGGTTCCCCTATTTGCAGCAATTTTAAGTGGTATTTTGTTGTTGTTTGCGTTGAGTTCGGGATTGGCAGGGTACTTTCTGATTCAGGCGGATACGGATCAGCAGGATTTGACCCAGGAGATGCAGGTTCGCATGGGGTTGTCTAACAGCTCTAATAATTTACGAATTGCACGTATTAGCCTGATCCATGCCGGTGCGGCCAGCCGCATTGCCGAAATGGAAGAGATGAAAAAGAACATTGCTGATGCGGAAAAACGCATCGGGCAGTCAAAAGAGGGTTTCAAAGCCTATATGGACCGGGCGGTTAAAACGCCGGAAGATACGGCGCTGGATGCCGAACTGACCACCCGCTTTAATGCCTATGTCGACGGCATGCAACCGATGCTGAAATATGCCAAAAACGGCATGTTTGAAGCGATCATTAATCATGAAAATGAGCAAGCGCGCGTACAGGATGCCTCGTATAACGAAGTCCTGCTAAAAGCCATTAAGATCCGTACCGAGCGGGCAAGCCAGCTCAGCGCGGATGCTCACTCCCGCACCCAGCTGGGCCTGGTCTTTATGGTCATTGCCTTTGCCGTCGCTCTGGTGCTAACCCTCATCACCTTTATGGTTCTGCGTCGTGTGGTGATTAATCCATTGCAACGCGCGGCACTGCGCATTGAGAAAATCGCCGCGGGCGATCTGACCGTTGCTGAAGAAGCGGCAGGTCGCAGTGAAATTGGCCGTCTGACCCAGGACTTGCAGGCGATGCAGCAGTCGCTGGTGAAAACGGTCTCCACCGTGCGCGATGGTGCCGATGAAATTTACCGTGGCACCAGCGAGATTTCAGCAGGTAATACGGATCTCTCTTCCCGTACTGAACAGCAGGCTGCCGCTATCGAGCAGACGGCTGCCAGCATGGAGCAGCTCACCGCAACCGTGAAACAGAATGCCGACAATGCGCACCACGCCAGCAGCCTGGCGCGTGATGCCTCCGGTAAAGCTGTGAAAGGGGGAGAAATTGTCGATGGCGTGGTGCAAACCATGAGCAATATCACCACCAGCTCGAAGAAAATTTCCGAAATCACCGCAGTCATTAACAGTATTGCTTTCCAGACCAACATCCTGGCGCTGAACGCGGCGGTTGAAGCGGCGCGTGCCGGTGAGCAGGGGCGCGGGTTTGCGGTGGTGGCAAGCGAAGTACGTAACCTGGCAAGTCGCAGCGGTCAGGCGGCGAAAGAGATTGAAGCCTTGATCAGCGAGTCGGTGAATCTGATTGGGAAAGGATCCAACGAAGTGCTGGCGGCAGGTGAAACCATGGATGAGATCGTGACGGCGGTAAAACGCGTTACCGATATTATGCTGGAAATTGCCGCTGCTTCGGATGAGCAGAGCAAAGGCATCACGCAGGTAAGCCAGGCCATTACGGAAATGGATAACGTGACGCAGCAGAATGCCTCGCTGGTGGAAGAAGCAACGGCGGCGGCAAGCTCACTGGAAGAGCAGGCGGCTCGTCTTACCGAAGCCGTAGGCGCGTTCCGCGTCAATACCTCCAGCGCACAACGCATTGAACGTGCGCCATCCGCACCTGGCAAAACCTTTACCCCCCAGCGCCCGGCCACCGCAGGCGGCGGCGATAACTGGGAAACGTTCTGATAAATTCAAGACCAACCGTTAAAAGGGCCGTAAGGCCCTTTTTTTATCCCTAACCGACAGAGATAGACGCACGAACACCTTGTATCCTGACCTGTCAAACCATGTTGCTGCGAATGAGGTCAACAGCCGATGTCGTTGTGAACGGCGGGGGTAGGCCTGTGGGGATTATTAAATTAATGCCCGCACATAGCGGGCATTAAATCAGTCAGGCGATACGTAAGCTGTCCGTAATACGTGACGGTGTCACAACAACAGGAATGGATTTTGAAGTGGGCGTGCCGGTGCCATCACCAAAGCGGGTGAGCGGCACTAACGGGTTCGTCTCAGGGTAATAGGCCGCAAGGTTGCCGCGGGGAATGGCATAAGCCACGACTTTAAACCCCTCTACACGACGCTCGATGCCGTCAGCAGCTAGTGTGGCGATATCCACGCGATCGCCATCGTTTAATCCCAGAGCCTGAATGTCTGCTTCATGCATAAAGAGCACATCGCGTTGACCGTACACCCCACGGTAGCGGTCGTCGAGGCCGTAAATGGTGGTGTTGTACTGATCGTGAGAACGCAAGGTTTGCAGCACAAAAGGTGCATCAGCCTCCGGGCATACGGCAAGCGGTAACGGGGCGGAACTGAATTCGGCTTTCCCGGATGGCGTCGCAAAGTTCAGTGCCGCTGCGTTATTACCCAGCCAGAAGCCGCCCGGCTCATCACAACGCACATTAAAGTTCTGGAATCCGGGGATCGTAGCGGCAATGTGATCGCGAATCAGGTCGTAATTATCCGCCAGCGCCAGCCAGTCAAGTCTCTCTGCGCCAAGGGTGGCGTGAGCGATACCGGCGACAATTGCTGTTTCGGAACGCTGATTTTCAGAAAGGGGTTTGCCGATGCCTTCAGAAGCGTGGACCATGCTGAAGGAGTCTTCCACGGTGACATACTGGCGACCGCTTGCCTGAATGTCTTCTTCAGTACGTCCAAGGGTAGGCAGGATCAGCGACGCCGCGCCAGGCATCAGATGACTGCGGTTCAGCTTGGTACTGATATAAACCGTCAGCCCGCAGCGGGTCAGGGCTTCACAGGTCAGAGGCGTGTCAGGCGCGGCGGCGGCAAGATTACCTCCCAGCGCGATGAGCACTTTTACTTCATTGCGGAGCATGGCCTGAATGGCCTCGACCGTATGATGTCCAGGCTCGCGAGGTGGGTTGAAATGAAAGTGGCGCGCCAGGCTGTCGAGCAGCGCAGCAGACGGCTTTTCATCAATGCCCATCGTGCGGTTGCCCTGCACATTACTATGGCCCCGCACCGGGCAAAGACCCGCGCCAGGTTTGCCCAGGTGCCCACCGAGCAACTGCAGGTTAACAATCTCGCGAACGGTATCGAGAGAGTGTTTGTGCTGCGTTATCCCCATTGCCCAGGTGCAAATCACCCGTCGGGCATGCTGCCAGACCGCTGCCGCGTCGCGCAGTTGTTGTTCGCTTAAACCGGACTGCGTTTCGATGGTGTCCCAGCCGGTGGCATCAATTTGCGCAAACCAGCCTGCAATACCGTTCGTGTGCTGCGCAATAAAGGCGTCGTCAAAAATGCCCGGTTCTCCGTTGGCCAGTTTCTGGCGCTGGGTTTCCAGCAGCGCTTTCGCCATGCCTCTCACGGCAGCCATATCACCGCCGAGGTTAGGCTGGTAGTAATCGGAGCTGATGGTGCCCGCCATCGGTGTCACGACCTCAAGCGGCTTCTGGGGATCGGCAAAACGCTCAAGCCCACGCTCGCGCAGGGTATTAAACGTCACGATACGGGCGCCACGGTCCGCTGCATGTCGCAGACTATGCAGCATGCGCGGGTGGTTAGTTCCGGGGTTTTGCCCAAAGACGAAAATGGCGTCAGCCTTTTCAAAATCGTTAAGGTGAATCGTCCCTTTACCGACGCCAATACTGCGTTTCAGGCCTGCGCCGCTGGCTTCATGGCACATATTGGAACAATCCGGGAAATTATTGGTACCCATCATGCGGCCAAAAAGCTGGTAGAGATAAGAGGACTCGTTGCTGGCGCGCCCGGACGTATAGAGCTCGAGTTGATTGGGATTGTCCAGCGCGTGCAAATGCTGCGCAATCAGTGCAAACGCGTCCGGCCAGCTGATGGGCTCGTAGCGATCGGTGTGGCGGTTGTAGCTTAATGGCTCCGTCAGGCGTCCCTGGTATTCAAGGAAATAATCACTCTGGCGGTTGAGTGATTCAACGCTGTGTTGCGCAAAAAAGTCGGCACCAATCTGTCGGCGGGTCGCCTCCCAGGTCACGGCTTTTGCACCGTTTTCGCAAAAGCTGAAGGTGCTTTTATTGTCGTCACCCCAGGCACAGCCGGGGCAGTCGAAGCCGCGCGATTTGTTCATACGCAGGAGATTGCGCATGTTCCTGAGGGCATTTTTGCTATCGAAGACAAAGCGGGTGGTCGCTTCCAGTGACCCCAGTCCACCTGCGGCAGCGTGATAGGGTTTGATGGCAGTTTTGAATTTCATGTGGTTTTCCGGACAGCGGATTGCTTACCGTTAAGTGTACGCCTCTTAACAACAATCTTTTATCAACAACCAACATTTAGCAGATAATTAACACAATTTTTACCCGTTGCGTCAGGAAACCGCCACCAATCAATCCGGTACGGTTTTACGGATGGCGTTAATCAGGGACTGTACGCCCGCTGAGAGCGGGGCATCGACGCGGGTGATAATACCGATGGGATCGCCCACGCCCGCAGGCATAATGGGCAGCGCCACCAGTGAACCCTGACGAAGATCGTTTCTAACCGCCCCGGACGGTACAAACCAGACGTAATCAAAATTAGCGGTCAGCTGACGGGAGAGCGAAGCCGATAACGTCTCAATACAGCCCGTGGGCAGTGAACAGCCCTGGCTCTGGAGTAAATCCTCCGCGTTCTGGCGCGGCACGGTGCCGGTGGGCAGCACCACAACAGGCCACTCCAGCACACGGCTGAGGGTAATGGTGGTGTGCAACAGAGGATGATCCGGGCGGACGACAAGCTTGAGCGACTCCAGAAATAGCATCTCATAGTTAAGCCCGCTCATCATTTCCGGGTCGGACATCCGTCCAATGCCCATGTCCAGCTCTCCGGATTTTAACCCGGCCAGCAGCATTGGATTATTGGTCGTCGCCACCTGGAGATTAAGGTCGGGCTGGAGTTTATGCACCTGTCCTATTACCTCCGGCAGAATACCCAACGCCGCAGTCGGCAAGGCACCTATGCGGATCACGGCATTATTTTGTTCCGGCTGATAGTTCAGTGACTGCCCGGCTGTATTGAGCGCATCCAGAACCCGGATGGCATGGGTGAGAAATTGTTCGCCGACAAGCGTCAGCTGGGCACCCAGCCGACCCCGTTCAAGGAGACGGGTGCCGGTTAGCTGCTCCAGTTCATTCAGTGTTTTTGACAGTGCTGGCTGACTGAGCTTAAGGGTTTCAGCCGCACGCCCCAGAGTACCCTGCTGGGCGACGGCGACAAATGTATGCAAATGGCGCAAGCGGATGCGCTGAGAAAACAGACCGTTTTTTTCCATAAGATGATCTAAAACGAAGCGATGCCTGTGACAAGTAGAGTTGTTTAATTTTGATAACTTGATAGCAAAATATTTTTAACATTTAATCTTCTTAAGTTACAAACACATTTTGTATGCAGTGTGACCTTACCCGCATCTTTTTCGGGGTCTATTCATAATCTAGGGTTATGCAAGCTGCCGAAATAACAGCATTTTTCGAGTTACGCCGCGATCACAGTTTGTAAATTCTCCCTCACGGGCCTGAAAGGGCTTTCCTACACTCCAGGTAACAGACACCGGAGGTAATACAACATGGCGATCCCCATCACGGCTGATGATATTCGGGAGCAATTTTCGCAGGCGATGTCAGCGATGTATCAACAAGAAGTCCCTCAGTACGGCACCCTGCTGGAGCTGGTGGCTGACGTTAATTTGTCAGTGCTGGAAGACAACCCCCGTCTGCACGAACAGCTCGTCAATGCCGATGAGCTGGCCCGTCTGAACGTGGAGCGCCACGGCGCGATCCGCGTAGGAACAGCTGAAGAGCTCTCCACGCTGCGGCGAATGTTTGCCATTATGGGGATGTTCCCGGTGAGTTATTACGATCTCTCTCAGGCAGGGGTCCCGGTTCATTCAACGGCGTTTCGCCCCATTGATGACGCGGCGCTGGCACGTAATCCGTTTCGCATTTTTACCTCTTTGTTGCGTCCTGAATTGATTGAAGATGCAGGATTACGGGATAAAGCGACGGCCATTTTACGCAAACGGGATATTTTTACCCCGGCCTGCCGCGAGCTAATCGGGGTGTGGGAACGGGAAGGGGAATTCAGTGAAACCCAGGCGGCCGATTTTGTCCGGGAGGCGCTGGAAACCTTCCGCTGGCACCGTCAGGCCACGGTGGATGAAGAGACCTATCACGCGTTGCATAATGAACACCGGTTAATAGCGGATGTGGTCTGTTTCCCCGGCTGCCATATTAACCACCTGACGCCACGAACGCTCGACATCGACAGGGTGCAGGCGCTGATGCCGGAATATGGCATCGAACCGAAGATTCTGATTGAAGGCCCACCGCGCCGGGATGTGCCGGTGCTGTTACGCCAGACCAGTTTTAAAGCGCTGGATGAACCCGTGCAGTTTAAAGGCGAGCATTCAGGCACCCATACCGCACGCTTTGGGGAGATTGAACAACGCGGCATCGCGTTAACGCCAAAAGGCCGTGCGTTATATGACAGGCTGCTCGCTGAAGCGGGAACCGGTAAAGACAATCTGACCCATCAACTGCATCTGCAGGAAGTTTTTAAACCGTTCCCGGACAGCGAAATGCTGTTACGCCATCAGCAACTGGCCTGGTTCCGCTATCGCCTGACCCCGGCTGGTGAGGCGCATCGGCATGCCATCCGGCCCGGCGATGATCCGCAACCGCTGATTGAACGCGGGTGGGTAAGCGCACAGCCGATTATCTATGAGGATTTTCTTCCGGTAAGCGCCGCGGGTATTTTCCAGTCTAATCTTGGCAATGAAACCCAACAGCGCAGCCACGGCAATGCCAGTAAAAAGGAGTTTGAGGCCGCATTGGGGTGCGAAGTGCTGGATGAGTTCGTGCTGTATCAGCAGGCGGAGGCGCGCAGTAAACGACGTTGCGGTCTCTTGTAAAACCGGTACTCTGAAAGGATGTTCATCAACAGGATGTTGTTATGGAAAACCCTAACGCGCCACTGGTTTTAACCCGACAGGGCACCGTTGTGGGTGTGACTGACGGCGGCTGCCATATCTGGCGTGGCCTGCCTTATGCCGAACCGCCGGTGGGAGCGTTGCGCTGGCGTTCACCGCAGCCCGTTAAGCCCTGGAATGGGGTCCGTCTTGCAGACAGCTTTTCCGCCTCAGGCTGGCAGAACAGCGAAAGCTGCACGCACCTTGCCGGAGGCGACCCGGGGCGGCTGTCGGAAGATTGTCTGTATCTCAATGTCTGGTCACCAGTGGAACGGCATAAGCCACTACCGGTAATGGTGTGGCTTCATGGTGGCGGCTTTACTATGGGGGCCGGCGACCTGCCCCCCTACGATGGAAAGGCGCTTGCGAGGCGAAATGTCGTGGTGGTGACGCTCAACTATCGTCTTGGTCATCTGGGCTTTTTTGCCCATCCGGCGCTGGAGGGTGAAGAGGGCGAGACGGTTTGCAACTTTGGCCTGCTCGACCAGATTGCCGCATTGCAATGGGTGCAGGAGAACATTGCCGCATTTGGTGGGGACGCCGGTAACGTGACGGTGTTTGGGGAATCGGCGGGGGCACGCAGCGTGATGTCGCTGATGGCCTCTCCGCTGGCAAAAGGATTGTTTCACAAAGGGATTATTCAGAGCAGTTATACCCTGCCTGACACACCACTTGCGGCGGCCAAAGCGAAGGGGGTTGCCGTGGCGCGCCACTTTGGTTTTGAGCAGGCGACGGCGGAGCAGTTACGTTCACTACCCGCAGAGCAGTTCTGGCCACTGATGTCGCCGTTGAAAATTGCCCCCACGCCCATCTGTGGCGATCGGGTATTACCGGAACCGATGATGGACGTCTTCTTCGCAGGACGCCAGCATCCACTCCCGGTCATCATAGGTTCGAACAGCGACGAAGCCAGTGTGATGGCCGAATTCGGGGTCGATCTCGCCGGGCAGATTGACAAACTGCGCCGTGAACAGCGCCTTGGCTTTGGGATAATTAAATTACTTTACCCAGGGGTAAAAGGGGATCGGGAGCTTGGGCGTCAGGTGTGCCGCGATATGGCCTTTACCACGGCAGGACTGGTGGTGATGCAGGCGCAGCAGCGGGTAAGACAACCCTGCTGGCGGTACTGGTTTGATTATGTCGCCGAAGCTGAGCATGACACTTACGCCAACGGTGCCTGGCACGGTAACGAGGTGCCTTATGTGTTTGATAACCTCACCCTGACCGAACCGGCCCGCCGCTATGTCAACAAACGAGATCGCGCATTTGCCGCCCACGTAGCCGATTACTGGGTCAGCTTTGCTCGTCATGCCAGCGCCCGTAACGTGACGCTGGCGGGGCCTGTGCCGTGGCAGGCAAGTGTGAAGGGGCGCGACAGGCTGCTACGTATTGGGCTGAATAAACATGCAGGATTTCGCATGGTTAATCGGTTTATGAGGGCGCGGCTGAGCTTCTTTAAGCGCGTCATGCGCCACCATGTAAAACTCGATTAACCGTGGAGTAATCCAAGGCGCAATGCCGCCAGGAGAGCGGCATTGCTGCCTGATTCCCGCATCACCAGGCGGTAACTTGCCCCTGTTTTCACGCTCTGTTTCCACGGCCTGAGCAGCCGTCCCATGCGAATATCTTCTTCCACCAGCGTTTCATCGGCGATGGCGATGCCGAGCCCCTGTATCGCCGCGGTGATCGCGAGATCCATGGTGTCGAAGTGTTGATTTTTTTTCATGACAAACTGCACGTTATCCTGTTTTGCCAGCCACAACGACCAGTCGGTTTTATCCCGGGTGGGGTGCAGAAGGGTTAAATGCTCCAGGGATGGGGTATCTGCAAACATTGCGCCCATAACGGGCGTCAGGGCTTCGTCAAACAGCAGATCGCCTGCGCTGAAGTGCGTACCGAAGACGATGGCCGCGTCAAATGGCTCAGTTTTGAAGTTGACGCCATGATCGGTGGTGGTGGTGAGGGCTATCTCAATATCCGGGTAGTGGCGCTCAAGATGCAGCAGACGAGGGACCAGCCAGCGCATCGCACAGGTGGGGGCTTTGAGACGTACCACGGTCTGTTGCGCGCGCGCCTGTCCCGCGACGGTAAGCAGGTGCTCAAACGACGCACGCAGCTCCGGCAGCAATGCGCTGCCCTGCGGCGATAACCGTAAACCCCGAGCATGACGCTCAAACAAGGGGAAACCGAACCAGCCTTCGAGCGCCGCGATTTTCCGGCTTACCGCCCCCTGAGTCAGGCAAAGCGCTTTTGCCGCATGGGTAAGATTCAGGTGGCGGGCGGTCACCAGGAAGGCGTCAATGGCGTTCAACGGCAGATTACGGGGGGACATGGCGACTCCGGTATGCGTTTTTGTCATAGCTATTATGACAAGATTTCGATTGTCCGCTCAATGCACTTCTGGTTTGAATGGTTATGCACTTTATGACTAAAAGGAGTGAGAATGACTTTGCGTACCCCGGTGACATCCCGTTCAAAACTGCCTGATGTGGGCACCACCATTTTTACCGTTATCGGGCAGCTTTCCGCGCAGCACAACGCCATCAATCTCTCGCAGGGGGCACCCAATTTTCCGTGCGATCCGCAACTGGTTGCCGCCGTCACCCGGGCGATGCAGGCCGATCATAACCAGTATGCCCCCATGACCGGGCTGAGACCGCTGAAAGCCAGGATTGCGCAGAAAATCAGTGATCTCTACGGTACCGATTATGATGTGGACAACGAAATTCTGGTCACCGCCAGCGCCAGTCAGGGGCTCTATTCCGCCATCGGCGGTCTGGTGCACCCCGGGGATGAAGTCATCTATTTTGAGCCGTCGTTTGACAGCTACGCGCCCATCGTGCGCTTGCAGGGCGCTACGCCGGTCGCCATCAAACTGACGGTGCCGGACTTTGCCGTAAACTGGGATGAAGTGCGGGCCGCGATTACGCCACGCACGCGTATGATAATCATCAACACGCCGCACAACCCCAGCGGGCAGGTTCTCTCCGGGAATGACTTAACCGAGCTTGCGAGGATTACCCGCAATACTGATATCGTGGTTTTGTCTGATGAGGTTTACGAACATGTGGTTTTTGACGGACAGCCGCATCATGGCATGGCGACGCATCCTGAGCTTGCAGAGCGAAGCGTGATTGTCTCCTCTTTTGGTAAAACCTATCACGTGACGGGCTGGCGCGTAGGTTACTGCGTGGCTCCCGCCGAACTGATGGGCGAGATAGTAAAGGTCCATCAGTTCCTCATGTTTTCTGCCGATACGCCCATGCAGTACGCGTTCGCCGACCACATGTCTGATGCGCAGACCTGGCTTTCGCTGGCGGCGTTTTACCAGCGCAAACGTGACCTGATGCAGACGCTGCTGGCGGACTCGCCGTTTCACCTGTTGCCGAGTGCGGGATCGTTTTTCCTGCTGGCGAGCTACCGTCACTTCAGTGACGAAAGCGACAGTGACATGGTGAAAAGACTCATTACGGATTACGGAGTGGCCACCATTCCGCTGTCAGCGTTTTACACGGATGGGACGGATAACAAATTGATACGCCTCTCTTTCGCGAAGGATGAGGCGATGTTAAGAGCAGGCGCGCAGGCCCTGTGTCGTGTTAAGCCACGCTAAGGAGCGTAATCGTGAAAGTAAAAGCACTCTGTCTGGGCATGGGCATGCTTTGCTCATTATCGTCTTTTGCCGCCACACAACTGCGGTACGGGCTGGAAGCAGAATATCCACCGTTTGAAAGCCGCAATGCGGCCGGCGAGCTTGAGGGTTTTGATATCGAGCTTGGCAATGCCATTTGTAAAGCCGCTGCGCTGAAATGTAGCTGGGTGGAAACCTCGTTTGATGCATTGATACCGGGTCTGGTGGCAAAAAAATACGATGCCATAAATTCAGCCATGAACATTACCGGGCAGCGTCGCCAGAGCATTGACTTCACGCAACCCATTTACCGCATTCCATCACAACTGGTCGGCAAAGCAGGGGACGGCATGGCGGCGACCGCTGAAGGGCTGAAAGGAAAAACCATCGGCGTATTACAGGGTTCCATTCAGGAAACCTATGCAAAAGAGCACTGGGAAAAGCACGGTGTCATCGTGGTGTCTTATAAAGATCAGAATATGGCATGGAGCGATCTGCTCAATGGCCGTATTGACGCCTCGCTGGTGATGTCTGCGGCAGGCCAGGCAGGTTTTCTCAGCAAGCCGCAGGGCAAGGGGTTTGGCTTTATTGGCAAACCGGTGTCAGACGATACCATCCTTGGCAGCGGGATTGGGTTTGGGCTGCGTAAAGGTGACGAGGCCACCAAAAAGCAGCTTGATGCTGCGATTGAAAAAGTACGTGCTGACGGCACCATCAAAACGCTGGCGGAGAAGTACTTCCCAGGCATTGATGTTAGTGTCAGCAAATAATAAAGCCTTGCTGTTGTAACCCCTGCCGTCCGATGTCCGGCAGGGTTTTTTTTATACCTAACTTTACCTGTAATTAGGTCTCTTCCGATCGACAAAGATATTTCCCGCTTTGAGCAGATAATCACCATCCAACAATTGGATTCTTAACTGATTTTGTCTACAGTGTGCGGTCATAAATGTACTGAATTAGTCGCTGTTTCGCGGTTGCGCGAAATGTCATTTTTCGACCAAAAGGATAACTTCCAGGGCATGAATCGCAGACGTTTTATTAAAGCATCTATGGCGCTGGCCGCTGCGTGCGGAACGACAGGCGTGGCTTCTCTCTTTTCCCGCGCTGCGTTTGCTGCGGACGCCGGTATCGCCGATGGTCAAAGTCGTCGTTTCGATTTTTCCGTGTTGCAGTCAATGGCAAAAGATCTTGCGCAACAGCCCTGGGGCGGCGCGCCGCGTCCTTTGCCGGACACGCTCGCCAACCTGACCCCGCAGGCTTACAACAGTATTCAGTATGATGCCGCGCACTCATTATGGAATAACGTTGAAGAGCGTCAACTGGACGTGCAATTCTTCCATGTGGGAATGGGCTTTCGTCGGCGTGTACGCATGTTCTCACTCGACCCGGCGACGCAGCAGGCGCGTGAAATCCATTTCCGCCCTGAATTATTTAATTACCACGATGCTGGCGTAGATACGAAACAGCTGGAAGGGCAAAGCGATTTGGGGTTCGCCGGTTTTCGCGCCTTTAAGGCGCCGGAGCTGGCGCGTCGTGACATCGTCTCTTTCCTCGGCGCAAGCTATTTCCGCGCCGTGGACAGTACCTATCAGTACGGCTTGTCCGCCCGTGGTGCGGCCATTAATACCTTCACCGACACCCCGGAAGAGTTCCCGGATTTCACCTCATTCTGGTTTGAAACCGCGAAAGCGTCAGATACCACCTTCACCGTCTACACGCTGCTGGATAGCCCAAGCCTGACGGGGGCTTATAAATTCGTGATCCACTGCGAGAAGAGCCAGGTGATCATGGAGGTGGACAACCATCTCTTTGCCCGTAAAGACATCAAGCAACTGGGTATCGCCCCCATGACCAGTATGTTCAGCTGTGGCAATAATGAACGCCGCGTGTGCGATACCATCCATCCGCAAATCCACGATTCGGACCGCCTCGCCATGTGGGCCGGCAACGGTGAGTGGATCTGTCGTCCGCTGAATAATCCGCAGAAGCTGCAATTTAACGCCTATCAGGACAACAACCCGAAGGGCTTTGGGTTACTGCAGCTTGATCGTGATTTCACCCATTATCAGGACATTATGGGCTGGTACAACAAGCGTCCCAGTCTCTGGGTGGAGCCGCGTAACAAATGGGGTAAAGGTGCGGTCGGTTTGATGGAAATCCCGACCACCGGTGAAACGCTGGATAATATCGTCTGCTTCTGGCAGCCGGAGAAACCGGTGCGTGCCGGTGATGACCTTGCCTTCCAGTACCGTCTCTACTGGAGCGCCATGCCGCCGGTACGCTCGCCGTTATCCCGCGTGTATGCGACCCGTACCGGCATGGGCGGTTTCCCGGAAGGGTGGGCGCCGGGGGAACATTACCCACAAAAATGGGCGCGTCGTTTTGCAATTGATTTTGTCGGCGGCGATCTGAAAGGGGCGGCACCTCGCGGAATTGAACCAGTGATTACCCTCTCCAGTGGTGAAGCGAAACAGATTGAAATCCTGTACGTGGAGCCGTTTGACGGTTATCGCATCCAGTTTGACTGGTACCCGACCTCCGATTCTACCGAGACTGTCGATATGCGCATGTTCCTGCGTTGCCAGGGTGAAGCCATTAGTGAAACCTGGCTTTATCACTACTTCCCGCCTGCGCCAGACAAGCGCAATTACGTCGATGACCGTATTATGCGCTAATCCAGAACCCTCCCTCGGCAGAGGGAGGGTGAGTAACAGGAAGAGATGATGACGTTAAACGACAGTTTAATTGTGGTAGACGAGCACCTGGAGTTGCAGGCTATCGACGAACATTTTGTTCACGACCTGCATCAACTGATTATTAAGAATAAAGCGTGGCTTCAGCATTTCCTCGACTGGCCCCAGTATGTGACCTCTGTAGAACAGAGCCGCCAGACGGCGCAGAGCAATATGCTACTGCACCAGCGTGGCTACGCAAAAATGTTTGTTATCCTGAAAGACAACATACTGGTAGGGGTGCTCTCTTTTAACGCCATTGAGCCCACCAATAAGACGGGTTACATCGGTTACTGGCTTGACCAGGATTATCAGCGGCAGGGGATAATATCCGCCTCGTTACAGGCAGTGATCGCCTTTTACGCCAGCCGTGGTGATATTCGCCGTTTTGTCATCAAATGCCGGGTAGCGAATGCAGCCAGTAATCGGGTGGCGCTACGCAACGGCTTTATTCTGGAAGGTTGCCTGCGACAGGCTGAATTCCTTAACGGCGCTTTCTGCGATCAAAATATCTACGCGCGTATCGTCACGCCAGCGTCAGAGTAGTCCGGCAACCGGCGTGCGGGTAATATGCTGCATGCCATTAATGACCTTTCTGCCCCGCAGTAAAATTTGCTCGCCCTCCAGCCCCTGAATGCAGGCGTCATCGGTGACTTCAATATGATGCTCGATAATCACATTTCCCCTGACGCACGCGTTTCCCTGAATCACGACATCTTCATCTAACAGAACGGGGCCACCCTCAAGCCTCGCGTGTCCGCCTACCAGCACGTGATGCTTAAGGACAACATTGCCTTCAATGACGGCATGTTCTGCCACCTGTGAACTGTAACGTAAGGTAGGGATCGCATCCTCTTCGCGACCGGCCGTAATTCGCGCGTGACCATAAACTTTGGCGCAGTCGCACACCCAGACATCGTTAAGATCATTACCATCCAGAATGGCATAATCAAACACCTCAGCACGGTGCTCCACAAACGCGTAGTTCAGCATGGCATCACCATAAATTTGTGCCTGGTGAAGGACCCGCGTGTGGGTAAGCGTTGCACGATCATAAATTTGCAGCATCTGTTCACTGTCCAGGGTTAACCCTTTAGCGGCGATAATTTCACTGCCATGCAGAATGCGGGCATCGCCAAAAAGATGGCAGGCACCGCGCACCGTCGACGCCTGAACGGTGACGTTGTCACTTATTCTCGCACCATGACTTAACTGACAGCTATCAATCCAGGCATTATCTTCAATGAGAACCTCATGACAGACGACACAGGGCTGAGTCAGACGGGCATAACCGCTTACCCTGGCACCGGCAAACACCAGGCTGTTGACGTCATAAATCCAGCACGTACCGTCCTGGGAAAGCACGTTTTCATCCTCTACCCAACCGCCAGCCGTACCGGCCGTAACATCGCCGAAATCGGCGACCGCAATAATCTGCTGTAACGTGACACTCTGTTTCTCACCATTAAGGTGATAGCTGAACGCGCGGCGCTCATCACTGAGTCGATATTTTTTCATGGTTCATTTCCACTGTTTGCCAACGATAAACGTAGCAAACTTTGCGATACTGGCTATTGAATATGAAAACCAATAAAATGCATATTAAATGCAACTTTTAATTACACACCGCTTTTCGTTAAACAAGGATTTCTGATGACACCTTTTGATGACAATTACTTCACTGAGAAATATGGCTTAACCCGTACCCATTCTGAGGTGCTGAATGCCGTAAAATTCGTGCCTCCTGGTAAAACGCTGGACCTGGGTTGTGGCAGTGGCCGCAACAGTCTCTTTCTGGCGGCAAAGGGTTATGATGTAACAGCGTGGGATAAGAACCCGGCGGGCATCAGTAATATGGAACGCATCCGGCAGGAAGAGGGGTTAACCCACCTGCAAACGGCGGTGGTAGACCTGAATACACTCACCTTTGACGGCGAGTACGACTTTATTCTCTCCACTGTGGTGCTGATGTTCCTGGAAGCGAAAACCATTCCGGGCCTGATTGCTAATATGCAACGTTGCACAAAAGCGGGAGGGTATAACCTGATCGTGGCGGCGATGGATACCCCGGACTTTCCCTGTACGGTGGGCTTCCCGTTTGCGTTTAAAGAGAACGAACTGCGCAACTATTACGCCGGATGGGAAATGATTAAGTACAACGAAGACGTCGGCGAGCTTCACCGCACCGACGTCAACGGGAACCGTATAAAGCTGCGCTTTGCGACCCTGCTTGCCCGCAAGCCTTAACGGGCAGCCAGCAGACACAGCGCTCGGGCCACCTCATAAGATGCTTCGAAGGACTTCACGGGCAGGAACTCAAACGGCGAATGAAAGTTGTGGGCGCCCGTGAAGAAGTTTGGCGTCAGTAAGCCTTTGGCGGAGAGCGCCGCACCATCGGTACCGCCGCGCATCGGCGTCGGTTTCGGGGTGATACCCAGCGACGCCATCGCCGTAAACAGCAGATCCACAGCGCGACGGTCTTCGCCAAGCGCATTGCTGATGTTGCTGTAAATATCGGTGATGTCTATCTCCACGCGGGCCGTTGGATGCTGCAGGGCAATTTTCTGCGCAACGTCCCGCATCTCTGCTTTACGCTGTTCAAAGCGGGTAAGGTCAAAATCGCGGATGCTGGCGCTCAGTTTCGCATGCCCCTGAACGGCCTCCATACCATTAAACCAGACGTAGCCTTCGCGCCCTTCGGTGTTCTCCGGGGTCTGCTGGCGGTCGAAATGGCTAATGTAGTCCATCGCCATCAAAAGCGGGTTCACCAGTACACCTTTGGCAGACATCGGGTGCGCCGTCACGCCGGTAAAATGGACGGTGGCAGAGGCGGCATTGAAGTTTTCATAAACGATTTCACCCTTCTCGCAGCAGTCGATGGTCCAGGCAAAGTCGACATCGAACCGTTTCAGATCCAGCGCCTTAGCCCCCCGCAGCCCAACCTCTTCATCCGGCACAAACGCAACCACAATATCGCCATGTCGGTCAGCAGGAGTCAGATTCTCTAAAAGCTGCATCACCACCGTTACGGCCGCTTTGTTATCTGCGCCGAGTACGCTGGTGCCATCACTGAAAATGATCTCCTCACCGGGGTAGGCAAGGATCTCCGGGTGTTCGTTTGTCCGCAACCAGATGCCTTTCTCCTGATTAAGACAAAGATCATCGCCTTCAAAACGGAGAATTTGTGGATGAATATCCGGCGATAATCCGACGTCAACGGTGTCAATATGCGTGATAAAACCGACGCGCGGCGCACCGGCAACCGTCCCCCTTTTTACCGCGGTTACCGTTGCGTGCTCATCCAGTACGATCTCCTCTAAACCCAGAGCCTGTAGCTCCTGCGCCAGGGTGCGCGCCATCTCGAATTGCCCTGATGTGGTAGGCAGTGTGGTAGCACTGGCGTCACTCTGACTGGTGATGGCGAGATAGCGAAAGAAGCGTTGCGTTAATTGACTGGAGAGCGGCGATGTCATAGTGAATCCTTCTTTATTTGACTAATCAGGTGCTTGCAATATTACTTTAATGTTATTTATGGAAGGGAAAACGACAAGCACTATTTGGCACATGGACAAAAAACGACAGGAAAAAAGATGACTCGCAAACAGACAACAGTTGCATTGACCCTGATGGCATTAGCGGTGAGTTCCTCTGTGGCAGCGAAAACACTGGTCTACTGCTCCGAAGGAAGTCCGGAAAATTTCAACCCGCAGCTTTACACCTCGGGCACCAGCGTGGATGCCAGTGCCGTACCGGTTTACAACCGGCTGGTGGATTTTAAAGCCGGCACAACCGACCTTCAGCCGAGCCTGGCAGAACGCTGGGACGTCAGCGAAGACGGCAAGGTGTATACCTTCCATTTGCGTAAAGGGGTGAAGTTCCAGAGCAATAAATTCTTTACGCCATCGCGGGATTTTAATGCCGATGATGTCATTTTCTCGTTCATGCGTCAGAAAGACCCTAAACACCCGTATCACAATGTCTCTAACGGTAACTACTCCAACTTCGAAAGCCTTGAGTTCGGCAAGCTGATTACCGCGATTGACAAGGTCGATGATAATACCGTGCGCTTCACCCTGGCCCACCCGGAAGCGCCTTTTGTACCGGACCTGGCCTGGTATTTCGCCTCTATATTGTCGGCGGAATATGCGGATGCGATGCTAAAAGCCGGAACACCTGAAAAGGTGGATATGGAACCGATCGGGACCGGGCCGTTTAAGCTGGCACAGTACCAGAAAGACTCCCGCATTCTGTTTACCGCTTTCCCTGAATACTGGCAGGGCAAAGCGAAGATTGATCGCCTGGTGTTCAGTATTACCCCGGATGCCTCAGTGCGTGTGGCGAAGCTTGAGAAAAACGAATGTCAGGTTATGCCATTCCCTAATCCGGCTGATTTACCACGGCTGAAAGAAAACAAAGATATAACGCTCATGAGCAAAGCCGGACTGAACACTGGTTTCCTCGCCTTCAATACGCAAAAAGCCCCGCTGGACAACGTGAAAGTGCGCCAGGCACTGGCGCTGGCCATCAACAAACCGGCCATTATTAACGCGGTTTTCCAGGGGACCGGCACGGCGGCAAAAAATCTTTTACCGCCGGGTGTCTGGAGCGCTGACAGCGAATTGCAGGATTATCCTTACGATCCCGAGAAAGCGAAAGCGTTGCTGAAAGAAGCCGGATTGCCGGAGGGCACGACCATCGATTTGTGGGCTATGCCGGTTCAGCGCCCCTACAACCCAAATGCTAAACGCATGGCGGAGATGATTCAGGCAGACTGGGCGAAAGTGGGAGTCAATGCAAAAGTCGTCACCTACGAATGGGGTGAATATTTAAAACGGGTAAAAAGCGGTGAGCACCAGGCCGCCCTCATGGGCTGGACCACGGCGACCGGCGACCCGGATAACTTCTTTGGTCCACTGTTTACCTGCCAGTCGGCAGACGGCGGTTCAAACTCGGCAAAATGGTGTAATCAGGCCTTTGATAAGCTTATCAATGAGGCAAAAGCCATTACCGATCATGACAAGCGCGTGACGTTATACAAACAAGCGCAGCAGATGATGCATGACGAAATGCCCGCCGTCATGATTGCTCACTCCACTATATTCGAACCGGTTCGCAAAGAGGTCACCGGATATGAAGTCGACCCCTTTGGTAAACATATTTTCTATCAGGTAGATGTTAATAAATAAGCTAACGCTGCCGGTGCCCACCAGGGCATCGGCAGCGTTAATAAAGAAACATACAACAAATAAATATATTAATTTTCTGAAAGTTGAGCGTGGCGGTTTTTTTTCAGCAGCATTGTACTCGCCTGTTTGCTATAACATTTATGGCGTCTACACACTCAAAAAAGGACCTTCCATGCGTACTGTATATAAAGTTGCAGTGCTTACCGGGCTGCTCGCGCTTGCAGGCTGCGGCTCAAAAGTGACTCAACCGGAACAATACTCCGGTTTCTTAAAGGATTATTCAGGCTTACAGCAAACGACCTCCGCCAACGGTAAGCCCGTACTACGCTGGGTTGACCCGTCATTTGACGAAAGTAAATACGACAGCATTGTTTATCATCCGGTCACCTATTATCCGGTGCCGAAACCCACAGCGCAGGTTTCTCAACAAACTCTGGATGGTATTCTCACTTATACCAATACCAAACTGAAAGCCGCTGCGGCTCAACGCAAACCGCTGGTAACCTCTCCGGGCGCGCACAGCCTCATCTTCCGTGGTGCGATTACCGGTGTTGATCGCAATAAAGAAGGGATGCAGTTCTATGAAGTGCTGCCGGTGATGATGGTTGTTGCCGGTACGCAGGCGGCGACAGGACACCGCACTATGGAAACGCATCTCTTCTTCGAAGGCGAATTGATTGATGCCCAAACCAATAAGCCGGTCGTGAAGGTCGTTCGTCAGGCTGAAGGTAAAAATCTGAGTAATGAAAATGCACCAATGACCGTCGATACGCTGAAAAACGTAATTGATGACATGGTACTGGATGCAAAAATGTTTGAAGTGAAGCAGAAGTGATATGTTTTGCGCCATCCCTGCGGATGGCGCTCTCCTTTATGCAACCCGTCGGCGTAACAGTAGATTTCCCGGTCTGGCAAACATCACCAGGTTACCGGTCAGGATTAACACCAGCCCCATAATGCCGTTAGCGTGCCAGACATAGCCTTCATAAAGGGTGGAAAAACTCAGCGCCACCAGAGGAAACAGCAGGGTGCTGTAGGCCGCATTACTGGCACCTATCCTGCCCACCAGCGTGAAATAGGCACCGAACGCAATCACGGAACCAAAGAGAGCCAGATAGACCAGCGCGCCCAGATAGCTGAACGTCCATTCAGGCATGAAGCTGTCCCCCCGTACCAGTGCAATACACCCCATGATGAGGGTGCCATAACACATCGCCCAGGCGTTGGTCGTCATGGTTTCCAGCCCTTTGCGCTGATGGCGCATGCTCAGCATGTTACCCAGTGAGAAACCAAAGGTGCCGAGCATCGACAGACCGACACCCATCAGCAGCGAACTGCTGATCCCACTGGCCCGCAAATCCTCCCAGAACAGCGTCACCATGCCGATAAGTCCGAGCGCAGCGGCCGGGTAAAAACGAGCAGGGGGTTTTTGGCCAAAAAACAGAAAACTGTTTACCGCGTTGAACAGCACCGCCATGGAGAAAATGACCGACTCCAGCCCGGTATTGATCCATGCCGCTGCCGTATAAAAGCAGAGAAAGTTAAAGCCGAATACACAGCAGCCCTGCAGCAGACAGAACAGATGGTCCTGTAGCGCCAGTTTACGCAGCCGGCGCAGGGCGAGCAGCACCAGCATGATGGTGGCGGTGGCCAGCGCGAAGCGCCAGAAGATAGACACTGGTGCCGGAACGGTTCCCTGTTGCAGGAATATCGCAATCCACGTTGTTCCCCAGATAACCACCACCAGACAATATAAAAATGCGTTCATTGTTTTACCTTTTAAACCAGACCAGTCGTTAGTGTCGCGGCAATCTGCCGTCCGGGCTTGCATAAAGCCCGCCACCACTTGCAAATTCTTGCGCTTTTTTAGAGAAAGGCTGGCATCGCACAGCAGGAATTCATAGACTGCAATTCTGGTTACTTTTTTGTTACGTGCGTTTATGTCACCGAGCTATCAGGCCTTTGAAAATCTTAAACATCATAATGCCGTCCTGCATGATTCAGTGGCGTTGCACTCTGGTATTCAACTGGCGGCCTGGTCAAATAAACGCGATAACATTACGCAGTACTGCGATCACCATACCCTGAGCCTGTATGTGGCTGACGGGTATGAGAGCTACCATAAAACCGCATCGGGCTGGAAGAATGGCGGTGGGCCCGACCGGTTTTGCCTGCTGCCTCAGGAGAGCGAATCAAGCTGGGACATTCGTGATGACTTGTCCTTTGTCCACCTGTACTGCACCGACGCGCATTTGCGTGATATCGGGGAACGAATCTGGGACCGCAGCCCGGCCGCTTTTACCCTTGATGAAAAAACCTTTGCTCAGGATGAACGCATCACGCTGCTGTATCGCCAGTTCTTACTGGGCAGTAACTGGCATCAGAAAGCCAACCAGCTGACCTTCAGCACGGCATCAACCTTGCTGTTAACGCACCTGATCCAGCACTACAGCAGCGTGCAATGGCAGTTACCGACCGTAAAGGGCGGTCTGGCGCCGGCAGTGTTACGCCATGTAGTGGACTGGATTGAAGCACATCTTTCCCAGCCGCTTTTGCTCGCCGATCTGGCAGAACAGGCGGCGCTCAGCGAATACCACTTTGCCCGCATGTTCCGGCAGTCGATGGGGCTGGCACCGCATCAGTACGTGATGCAACGGCGCATGGCGCAGGCAAAAACACAATTATTAAACAGCGAGCTCTCGCTGACGGCGATTGCGATGGCCTGCGGTTTCAGTTCGCCGAGCCACTTCAGTAACCGTTTCCGAGCGGTATATGGCGTAACGCCGTCGCAATTACGTGCGACGCGTCCGTGACAGGGCGACATAACAGATACCGCCCGCCACCAGTCCCCAGAACGCCGAACCCACGCCCAGCAGGGTGATGCCGCTTGCCGTAACCAGAAAGGTGACCACCGCAGCGTCCCTTTCTTTCTCATGTGCCAGCGCCTGAAATAAGCTGCCGCCAATCGTCCCCAACAGCGCCACGCCGGCGAGCGTCTGGATCCAGCTTACTGGCAGGGCATTCAGCAAGGAGGTGATGGAACCGCCAAAGACGCCCGCCAGCAGGTAAAATCCTCCCGCCGCCACGGCGGCCTTCCAGCGTTGTTGCGCATCAGGATGCGCTTCCGGGCTCTGACAGATGGCAGCGGTGATCGCCGCAATGCAAATGGAGTAGACCCCAAACGGCGAGAGCAGCAGCGCCACGCCACCGGTAAAAATCATTAATGGCGAAACCGCAACCCGGTAACCCGCTGCCTGCATAGTGGCAAACCCGGGGGCATTTTGTGACGCCATCGTAGCGAGGAAAAAGGGGACACCAATGCTGAGCAAGGAGGCCGGATTAAAGACCGGACGCGTGAATTCAGGCACCACCAGCGAGAGGGTGAGATGCTCTGTGGCAAGATGCCCATTTAACCCGGCAACCAGTGCGCCAATAATCATTGTCGCAACAATGGCATAGCGAGGCGCCAGCGCTTTACAGATAAGCCAGGCCAGTAGCATACTGCCGCACATAACCACGTTATCTTGTACATTGCTGAAGGCCTGAAGACCAAAACGCAACAGGATACCCGCCAGCATCGCAGCGGCAAGCGTATGAGGAATGACTTTCATCAGTCGTGCAAACAGGCCCGTTATGCCGCAAAGCACAATCAGCGCATTGGCGAAAATGAAGATGCCGACGGCCTCGCCGGGAGACAAACCGTCCAGACTGGTCGCCAGTAAGGCTGCGCCCGGCGTTGACCAGGCGGTAAGGACCGGCATGCGATACCAGAGCGATAACGCGAGAGTACTGAACCCCATACCGATACCGAGTGCGGTCATCCAGCCCGCAATCTGCGAGGGCGTTGCCCCCGTGGCAGCCGCGGCCTGCCAGATGATGGCCGCGGAACTGGCGTAGCCAACGAGGACGGCGACAAATCCGGCCAGAAGGGAAGTAAAGGGGAACGATGAGACGCGCATACGGCTATCCTTGTGCGTTATAACATCCGTTAAAATTATCATTGTGCGCTATAGCGCACAAGCGAGACGAGCTACGTCTGAGAGGAGATATCATGGAATCGACGCGTTATCTGGCGGCTACGCTGAAAGCGTTGCGTCAGTCCCGCCGCTGGAGTCTCTCCCGGCTGGCTGAAGAAACAGGCGTTTCGAAAGCGATGCTCGGGCAAATTGAGCGTAATGAATCCAGCCCGACGGTTGCCACGCTCTGGAAGATAGCCACGGGTCTGAACGTGCCGTTTTCTGCTTTTATCGCGCCGCCTGAAGATGATATGCCTACGACCTACGATCCGGATCAACAGGCGATGGTGATTACCCCCCTGTTTCCCTGGGACGAGGTTCTGCGCTTCGATCACTTTTCCATCACCCTGGCACCGGGGGCCCGCAGTGAATCCACGCCCCATGAGCAAGGGGTGATTGAGCACGTCGTGGTGATTGCCGGTGAGCTTGATCTGTGTACTGAAGGGCAGTGGAAGGTGCTCAAAGCCGGAACGGGGGTGCGTTTCGCCGGTGACAGGCCGCATGCCTACCGCAATAGCTCCGCCCATACCGTCCATTTCCACTCGCTTATCCACTACCCAAAAGAAAAAGCCGCAAGCAAGCCTGCGGCAAAGAACGACGACGATTAACCACAACGTACAACGTGACGAGGAAATATCCGTATTACGTTTCATCTTCATACGGCCACCCGTTACCGTGGCGCCTGAGAAGATTTTCGCGTAATGAACCAAGGATAAATTCAACGAGCGGTGCTGGAAAATATCAATTTCGTCAATCCTTTGCCGCCATACGAAAAATGGCTTCTGGTGCAGGTGGTGAAACAGCAGGGAACTGACTACAATAGCCGCCATTTTGCACATCATGGATAACAACGACTGTATGCACCTGCCAACCCAGCATCTTGAACTTTTAAGCCCTGCCCGTGACGCCGCGATCGCTCGCGAAGCTATTCTGCACGGGGCGGACGCGGTTTACATTGGTGGACCAGGGTTCGGTGCCCGCCATAACGCCAGCAACAGCTTGCAGGACATCGCGGCGCTGGTGCCCTTTGCCCATCGCTATGGCGCGAAGGTGTTTATCACCCTGAATACTATTTTGCATGATGATGAGCTGGAACCTGCCCGTAAGCTGATAACGTCGCTTTATGAAACCGGCGTCGATGCGCTGATTGTGCAGGATATGGGGGTCATGCAGCTTGATATCCCACCCATTGAACTGCATGCCAGTACGCAGTGTGATATCCGCAGCGTTGAAAAAGCTAAATTCCTCTCGGATGTTGGCTTCAGCCAGATTGTGCTGGCGCGCGAGCTGAATCTGAATCAGATCCGCGAAATCCATCAGGCCACAGATGCCACCATTGAGTTCTTTATTCACGGCGCCCTGTGCGTGGCCTATTCCGGGCAGTGTAATATTTCGCATGCTCAGACCGGTCGCAGCGCTAACCGTGGTGACTGCTCGCAGGCCTGTCGACTACCCTATACCCTGAAAGACGATCAGGGCCGCGTGGTCTCCTACGAAAAGCATCTGTTGTCGATGAAAGATAACGACCAGAGTGAAAACCTGGCCGCACTCATCGATGCCGGTGTGCGCTCCTTTAAGATTGAAGGGCGTTACAAAGACATGAGCTATGTGAAAAACATCACTGCTCACTATCGCCAGATGCTCGACGCTATTATTGAGGATCGCGGTGACTTAGCGCGATCCTCGGCGGGGCGTACCGAGCACTTCTTTATCCCCTCAACGGATAAAACCTTCCATCGCGGCAGCACCGACTATTTCGTCAATGCGCGTAAAGGGGACATCGGTGCCTTTGACTCGCCAAAATTTGTTGGCCTGCCTGTTGGCGAAGTCCTGAAAGTGACCAAAGATCATCTTGACGTGCAGGTCACCGAGCCGCTGGCTAACGGCGATGGCCTCAACGTGCTGATTAAGCGAGAAGTTGTGGGCTTTCGTGCCAATACCGTCGAAAAGACGGGTGAAAACCGTTATCGCGTCTGGCCCAATGAAATGCCGGCTGACATGTACAAGGTTCGCCCGAACCATCCCCTCAACCGTAACCTTGACCACAACTGGCAACAGGCGCTGACCAAAACGTCGAGCGAGCGCCGCATTGCGCTGGATATTGCACTCAGCGGGTGGCAAGAGCAGTTGGTACTGACGCTGACCAGTGAAGAGGGCGTTACCATTACGCATACGCTCGATGGCCAGTTTGACGAGGCGACCAACGCGGAGAAAGCGCGAAACAGTCTGAAAGAGGGGCTGGCAAAACTGGGGCAAACTCTCTTTTATGCTCGCCAGATCGACATCAACCTGCCGGGTGCGCTCTTTGTGCCCAACAGCCTGTTGAATCAGCTGCGCCGTGAAGCGGTTGAGATGCTGGACGAGGCCCGGCTGGCGAATTACCGGCGCGGCACCCGTAAACCTGTTTCCGTGCCCGCGCCGGTCTACCCGGATACCCACCTGACGTTTTTAGCCAACGTCTACAACCACAAAGCGCGTGAGTTTTATCAGCAGTACGGTGTAAAACTCATTGATGGCGCGTTTGAAATGCACGAAGAGAAGGGCGATGTCCCGGTGATGATCACCAAGCATTGCCTGCGCTTTGCATTCAATCTCTGCCCGAAACAGGCAAAAGGTAACATCAAAAGCTGGAAGGCCACGCCGATGCAGCTGGTGCATGGCGATGAGGTACTGACGCTTAAATTTGACTGTCGTCCGTGCGAAATGCACGTAGTTGGGAAAATTAAAAATCATATTCTGAAAATGCCGTTGCCGGGAAGCGTAGTGGCGTCGGTCAGCCCGGAAGAGTTGATGAAGACACTGCCTAAGCGTAAGGGTGGGTAATTAAAAGAAACGGCAGCCTGGGCTGCCGTTTCTCGTTGTAGTGCAGCAACGCCGGACTAATGCGCCCTGAACCCCGCCGACGCCATCAGTACACGAAAGAAGAGCCCGACCAGCGCCAGCGCCATCACGCTACCGCCCCAGATTATGACCAGCCATAACAGGCGATACCAGAGAGAGTGATGCATCAGTGATAACCCTCCCCGTGTTGCACTTTGCCGCGAAAGACGTAATAGCTCCAGAAGGTATAGACCAGGATCACGGGAATAATTAACAACGCGCCGACCAGCATAAAACCCTGACTTTGCGCAGGTGCCGCCGCTTGCCAGAGCGTAATCGCTGGCGGAATAATATGCGGCCAGATACTGATCCCAAGCCCGGTAAAGCCGAGAAAAATCAGCCCCAGCGTGAGAACAAAAGGCAGATGGTGATGCTTCGCATCGTAAAGCGTACGCCACTGCCACAGGCTCAACACCGCAACCAGCACGGGGACAGGCAGCAGCAGGAAGAGGTTCGGCAGACTAAACCAGCGCCCGGCGATGGAAGGATGAATAAGGGGCGTCCAGAGGCTGATGATCGCAATAACCCCCAGCAACACCATCAGCAGCTTCCTGCTGAGATGGCGCATGCTTACCTGAAGGCGATCCTCGCTTTTCATCACAAGCCAGGTTGACCCTAAAAGCGCATAAGCCACCGTCAGGCCAAGGCCGCAAAAGAGGGTGAAAGGGGTCAGCCAGTCAAACGGGCCGCCCGAATAGGTGCGTGCAACAACCGGAAACCCATTGATCACCGCGCCGACCACTATGCCCTGCGTGAAGGTTGCCAGGAGCGATCCGCCCATAAATGCCTTATCCCAGAAAGGTCGATGAGCAGGGGTCGCTTTAAAGCGGAACTCAAAGGCGACGCCACGAAAGATGAGCCCAATCAACATTAAGGTGAGCGGAATCGTCAGCGCATCAACGATCACCGCATAGGCCAGTGGAAACGCGCCAAAAAGCGCAGCGCCTCCCAGCACCAGCCAGGTCTCATTGCCATCCCATACTGGTGCCACACTGTTAACCATAACGTCACGATCCTCTGCGCCTTTTACCAGCGGAAAAAGGATGCCAATCCCGAGGTCAAACCCGTCCATGACGATATACATCAGCGTGGCGAATACGATGATTACAAACCAGATAAGTGAAAGATCGATACCCATTACGGCTTCTCCTGGGTCAGAAAGTCAGGGCCAGCGGCCGAGAGAGGTCGGGCGGGGCGGCCATCGTTCTCGTCAGGGTAGGACTCGTCTTCCTGTGGCCCCTTTTTAATCAGCCGCACCATGTAGCTGTAGCCAACACCGAACACCGAGGTGTAGACGAGGATGAAACCCAGCAAACTCACGCTCATGTGCAGATCGCCATGAGCAGAAACGGCGTCTGCCGTGCGTTGTAAGCCATACACCACCCAGGGCTGGCGTCCCACTTCGGTGGTTACCCAGCCCGCAAGGATAGCAATTAGACCGGATGGCCCCATCAGCAGGGCAAACCATAAAAAAGGACGCGAGCGGTAGAGACGCTGTTTATAGCGCAACCATACTGCCATCAGGCCCAGCAAAATCATCAACATGCCGAGTCCCGCCATCACGCGAAACGACCAGAATACGAGGGTGGAATTCGGTCGGTCTGCTTTGGCAAACTCCTTCAGCGCCGGAACCTGTTTATCCAGACTATGCGTAAGGATCAGGCTGCCAAGCGCAGGTATTTCGAGTCCGTAGCGGGTACGCTCCTGCTCCATGTCGGGCAGACCAAACAGCAGCAGAGGGGTGGGTTCACCAGGTACATTCTCCCAGTGGCCTTCAATCGCGGCAATTTTCGCCGGCTGGTGTTCAAGGGTATTGAGGCCATGCATATCCCCGACCATCGCCTGGATAGGGGCAACGATAAGGGTCATCCACAGCGCCATAGAAAACATTGTTCGGATGCTCTGGGTACTGTTGCCGCGCAGCAGGTGCCAGGCGGCAGAGGCTCCAACGAACAACGCGCTACTGAGAAAAGCGGCAATCGACATATGGAACAGGCGGTACGGGAACGAAGGGTTAAAGACCACCGCAAACCAGTCCACAGGGACAACCTGCCCGTTAACAATCTCATAGCCCTGAGGGGTCTGCATCCAGCTGTTAGAGGCGAGGATCCAGAAGGTGGAAATCAGGGTTCCCAGCGCCACCATACAGGTCGCGAAAAAGTGTAATCCCGGCCCGACCTTACGCCAGCCAAATAACATTACGCCAAGAAAACCCGCTTCCAGGAAGAATGCAGTGAGCACTTCATAGGTGAGTAGCGGGCCGGTTATGCTCCCGGCAAATTGTGAAAACCCGCTCCAGTTCGTACCAAACTGATAGGCCATCACCAGGCCTGACACCACGCCCATGCCAAAGTTAACGGCGAAAATTTTTGCCCAGAAGTGATAAAGAGAGTGCCAGACAGGATTACGGGTTTTTAGCCATAAGCCCTCCAGCACCGCCAGAAAGCTGGCAAGGCCAATAGTGATCGCCGGGAAAATAATATGGAAGGAGACAGTAAACGCAAACTGGATCCTTGCCAGGTGAAACGCATCAAGACCAAACATGCACAACCTCAAAGTCAAACGCTGTACCTGTTATGGTAAAACGGCAAAAAACGAACTGTCAGAGGCAATAATGTGAAATTTAACCATAACAGTTTCCTGAATTCTGCTATTTTAAGGCACCTGATATGATCGTACCGGGGCAGGAAGAGGGTGATGAAAAAATATCAACGGCTGGCACAACAGATAATTGAGCAAATTGAGCTGGGGGCCTGGCGTCCCGGTGAGCGGCTACCATCCCTGCGTGAGCAGGTCGCAAGCAGCGGCTACAGCTTTATGACCGTCGGCCATGCCTATCAGTTACTGGAAAGCCAGGGCTATATCACCGCGCGTCCCCAGTCCGGTTACTATGTTGCGCCGCGATCGCATCGCCCGCAGCCCGCGCCCGCAGCTCAGGTGCAGCGCGACGAAGCGGTCGATATTAACACTTACATTTTCGATATCCTGCAGGCGAGCCGGGATGCCTCGATTCTGCCGTTCGGTTCCGCTTTTCCTGACCCGCGGCTCTTTCCGTTGCAGCAACTTAACCGCTCGCTTGCCAACGTCAGCAAGAGCGCCACTGCGGTCAGCATTATTGAAAATCTGCCGCCGGGGAATGCAGCGCTGCGTCAGGCTATCTCACGCCGCTATGCGCAGCAGGGGATGAAAATTCCTGCTGATGAGATTGTTATCACTGCCGGGGCGCTGGAAGCGCTGAACCTCAGCCTGCAGGCTGTCACCGAGCCCGGCGACTGGGTCATCGTAGAAACCCCTTGTTTCTACGGCGCACTGCAGGCGCTTGAGCGGCTGCGGTTAAAGGCGCTGAGCGTGCCAACGGATGTCCATGAGGGTATTGATATGGCAGCTCTGGAAGACGCGCTGAAAACCTACCCGGTCAAAGCCTGCTGGCTGATGCCAAACAGCCAGAATCCGCTGGGATTTACCCTCAGTCCGGAAAAGAAAGCGCGTCTGGTTTCATTATTGACGGAACATGGCGTAAAGCTGATAGAAGATGATGTGTACAGCGAGCTCTATTATGGTCGGGAAAAACCGCTGCCCGCAAAGGCATGGGATACCAGCGATATGACACTGCATTGTTCGTCATTTTCTAAATGCCTGGTGGCGGGGTTTCGCATCGGTTGGGTGGCGGCGGGTAAACATGCCCATCGCATCCAGCAGTTACAACTGATGAGCACGCTTTCGACCAGTTCGCCTATCCAGATGGCACTGGTCGATTATCTGGATACGCAACGCTACGACACTCACCTGCGACGTTTGCGGCGAGCGCTTGCAGAACGTAAACAGCAGGCGTGGCAGGCGCTGTTGCGTCATCTTCCGGCGGAAGTCAAAATCCATCGCAACGAAAGTGGCTATTTTTTATGGCTGGAATTACCGGCCCCCCTGGATGCCGGAGCGCTGAGTGAGCGTGCGCTGGCTCATCAGGTCAGCATTGCACCCGGTAAAATGTTCTCAACTGCCCGTGAACCCACCCCCTTTTTCCGCCTCAATACCTCGTGGCAATGGGGGGAGCGCGAAGAGCGGGGAATTATGTTATTAGCAGCGCTTATTCAGGAAATGATGGAATAAAACTGTCCGGCATGCTTCTTATTTTCACAATGCGTTCTTCTTTATTCAGAAATAAGCAGAATAAAAAATAAAGAAGCGCTTCATTATTTTCTTTACTCCCCACTAACCTATTCATACGAAATTCGCATAGCTCACAGGCAGTGCTTTTCCCCGCTAACCTGTTGTCTATACTCCAAAAGACGGACCACCTGAGGCTTCATCCCTTAAGGCAGTGCGCTACCGGTCACAACATCGCGAAATTTCTCGCGGGTGGGGTTCGGCGCGTCAGGCAGCCGTCTACTTTTAAAACAGGAGATATTTTTACGGCAGGGCGGCCGCTCATTTCATTGCGACAGGAGTAAAACGTATGAGCAAGAAATTTGCCCTGAGCTGCCTTGGTGCGCTGGGCATGACCATCGCAACTGCACAGGCTGCTGAACCGACAGAAATTGGCAAAGGAGAAGGGCGGCTGGATATTATCGCCTGGCCGGGATACATCGAGCGGGGCCAAACCGATAAGGCCTACGACTGGGTGACGGCCTTCGAAAAAGAGAGTGGTTGTGCCGTCAACGTAAAAACCGCCGCCACGTCCGATGAGATGGTAAGCCTGATGGCGAAAGGCGGCTATGACCTGGTGACCGCCTCTGGTGACGCCTCGCTGCGCCTGATCATGGGCAAACGCGTCCAGCCGATAAACACCGCGCTCATTGCCAACTGGAAGACCCTGGATCCGCAAATTGAAAAAGGGGAATGGTTTAACGTAGGCGGCAAGGTTTATGGCACACCCTACCAGTGGGGGCCAAATCTGCTGATGTATAACACCAACACCTTCCCGACACCGCCGGACAGCTGGGCAGTGATTTTTGTGAAACAGGATTTGCCGGACGGCAAGAGCAATCAGGGTCGTGTTCAGGCCTACGACGGCCCTATCTATATTGCTGATGCGGCGCTGTTTGTGAAAGCAACCCAGCCGCAGTCAGGTATTAAAGATCCTTACCAGCTCACTGAAGCCCAGTATCAGGCGGTACTCAACGTGCTGCGCGCTCAGCATGGCCTGATTCACCGCTACTGGCATGACACTACCGTGCAGATGAGTGATTTTAAAAACGAAGGGGTGGTCGCCTCCAGCGCCTGGCCCTATCAGGCCAATGCGCTCAAAGCAGAAAAACAGCCGATTGCTACCGTGTTCCCGAAAGAGGGGGTCACCGGCTGGGCGGATACCACCATGCTGCATGCTCAGGCCAAACACCCTAACTGCGCCTACAAGTGGATGAACTGGTCGCTGACGCCGAAAGTGCAGGGGGACGTTGCCGCCTGGTTCGGCTCGCTGCCGGTGGTGCCACAGGGGTGCAAAGCCAGCGAACTGCTGGGGGAAAAAGGATGTGAAACCAACGGTTACAGCTTCTTTGACAAGATCGCGTTCTGGAAGACCCCGACCGCTGAGGGCGGCAAGTATGTACCGTACAGCCGCTGGACCCAGGATTATATTGCCATTATGGGTGGACGTTAACCGGGCGGGAGCTTTGCATGACTTACGCGGTAGAATTTCAGGATGTCTCGCGGTTGTACGGTGATATCCGCGCGGTGGACGGCGTCAGTCTGGTGGTGAATGACGGCGAATTTTTCTCAATGCTGGGGCCATCCGGCTCCGGCAAAACCACCTGCCTGCGGCTGGTTGCAGGCTTTGAACAGTTAAGTGGCGGCGCTATCCGTATCTTCGGGCGCGAAGCCAGCGAACTGCCCCCCTGGGAGCGTGACGTCAACACGGTCTTTCAGGACTACGCGCTCTTTCCGCATATGTCGATTCTCGATAACGTTGCCTACGGTTTAATGGTCAAAGGCGTCGATAAAAAAACGCGTCATGCCAGTGCCCGTGAGGCGCTGGAGAAGGTGGCGCTGGATTTTGTTCATGCCCGTAAACCATCGCAACTCTCCGGTGGTCAGCGGCAACGTGTCGCCATCGCCCGTGCGCTGGTCAATCGACCCCGCGTGCTGTTACTTGACGAACCCCTGGGGGCGCTGGATTTAAAACTGCGTGAACAGATGCAGTTTGAGCTAAAAAAACTGCAGCAGGATCTGGGCATCACCTTTATTTTTGTCACCCACGACCAGGGGGAAGCCCTGTCGATGTCCGATCGGGTCGCGGTCTTTAATAATGGCAGGATAGAGCAGGTGGATACGCCGCGTGAGCTCTATCTGCGCCCCCGCACCCCCTTTGTGGCCGGGTTTGTGGGGACGTCAAATGTGTTTGATAACACCCTTGCCGGAAAACTTTGTGCCATGCAGGGTACATTCTCACTAAGACCTGAACATATCCGGCTGAACCAGCCTGGAGAGGTTCAGGTTCAGGGCGTGGTGCAGGCCGTGCAATATCAGGGAGCCGCCACGCGTTTTGAACTGAAACTGGCCGACGGCGTCAAGCTGTTGGTGACCCAGCCGAACCTTTCAGACGCCCTGTTACCACCCTCACTGGAGCCGGGCCAGAGGGTGCTGGCCTCCTGGTCGCGTGACGCAATGGTGCCGTTGCAGGGAGTCGCCTGATATGGACGCGCGCGTTTATCCTCAACCGGCACCCGGACGTCTGAGTCGTTTCTTCTGGCGCAGGCCCTCGCTGGGTTTGTTCCTGTTATTGTTTGGCCCGCTGATGTGGTTCGGCATCGTCTATTTTGGCTCGCTGCTTACTCTCCTCTGGCAGGGGTTTTATACCTTTGACGACTTCACCATGTCGGTGACGCCGGATCTGACGCTGGCAAATTTATGGGCGCTCTTCAACCCGTCCAATTACGACATCATTCTGCGCACCTTGACAATGGCGGTTGCAGTCACCCTCGCCAGCGCCATTCTGGCCTTTCCGATGGCCTGGTTTATGGCGAGATATACCAGCGGGAAATGGAAAGCGTTCTTTTATATCGCGGTCATGCTCCCGATGTGGGCGAGCTATATCGTAAAGGCCTATGCCTGGACGTTACTGCTGGCTAAAGATGGCGTCGCCCGATGGTTTTTAAGCCATCTGGGGCTGGAGCCGTTGCTGGCTGCATTATTAACGCTTCCTGGTATTGGTGGTAATACCTTATCGACTTCGGGACTGGGGCGATTCCTGGTGTTTGTCTACATCTGGCTGCCGTTTATGATCCTCCCGGTGCAGGCCGCGCTGGAACGGCTGCCGCCCTCCCTGTTGCAGGCTTCTGCCGATCTGGGCGCGACACCCCGGCAAACCTTTCGTCATGTCGTTCTCCCGCTGGCGATACCGGGTGTGGCGGCAGGATCAATTTTTACCTTTTCACTGACGCTCGGTGATTTCATCGTTCCGCAACTGGTCGGCCCCCCCGGCTATTTCATTGGCAACATGGTCTATTCCCAACAGGGAGCGATCGGCAATATGCCAATGGCCGCCGCCTTTACCCTGGTGCCCATCCTGTTGATTGCCCTTTATTTGTCGTTTGTGAAACGTCTTGGAGCATTCGATGCACTCTGAAAGCGCACCCTGGTTTCTGAAAGTGGCGGCATGGGGGGGCGTGCTCTTTCTGCACTTCCCGTTATTGATAATCGCCATCTATGCTTTTAATACCGAAGAGGCCGCATTCAGTTTCCCGCCGCAGGGGCTGACGCTCAAATGGTTCAGCGTAGCGGCGACAAGGGGAGATATTCTCGATGCGGTGACACTGTCACTTAAAGTGGCAGCACTGGCGACTTTAATTGCACTGCTCCTTGGCACGCTTGCTGCAATGGCTCTCTGGCGAAGCACATTCTTTGGGAGGAATGCCATCTCGCTGTTGCTAATGTTGCCTATTGCATTGCCCGGCATCGTGACGGGGCTGGCGCTGCTGACGGCCTTTAAGACGGTGGATCTGGAACCGGGTTTTTTCACCATAGTGACAGGCCATGCGACTTTCTGCGTAGTGGTGGTCTTCAATAACGTCATTGCCCGTTTTCGCCGTACCTCCTGGAGTCTTGTGGAGGCCTCGATGGATCTTGGGGCGAACGCCTGGCAGACCTTCCGTTATGTGGTGCTGCCAAACCTGGGGTCGGCTCTGCTGGCCGGAGGCATGCTGGCGTTCGCGCTATCGTTTGACGAAATTATCGTGACGACGTTTACCGCCGGTCATGAACGTACCTTACCGCTCTGGCTGTTAAATCAGTTGGGCCGGCCGCGTGATGTTCCGGTCACAAACGTGGTGGCTCTGCTGGTCATGCTGGCGACGGCGCTGCCTATCCTGGGCGCGTGGTGGCTGACCCGTGACGGTGAAACCGTCGCTGGTTCCGGCAAATAACTGACAACTTAATAAGGATAGCCCTATGCAACATCAATTATTTATCAATGGCCAACTGGTCAACGGCGAAGGGGAAAAGCAGGCCGTTTATAATCCGGCTACCGGTGAGGTGTTGCTGGAGATAGCGGAAGCTTCCCCTTCGCAGGTCGATGCCGCGGTTCTGGCAGCGGATGCGGCTTTTAAAAGCTGGGGGCAGACCAGCCCGAAAACGCGCGCGGCCTGTCTGCTTGAGCTGGCGCAGGTGATTGAAGACAATGCAGAAGCACTGGCGACACTTGAATCGCTCAACTGCGGCAAGCCGTTGCACTGCGCGCTTAATGATGAGATACCTGCCGTGGTGGACGTGTTTCGCTTCTTTGCCGGCGCGGCTCGCTGTATGAACGGGCTGGCGGCGGGGGAATATCTGGAAGGACACACCTCGATGATTCGCCGCGATCCGGTTGGGGTCGTTGCCTCTATTGCCCCCTGGAACTACCCGCTGATGATGGCCGCCTGGAAGCTTGCTCCGGCACTGGCGGCCGGTAACTGCGTAGTCATTAAACCATCGGAAATTACACCGCTCACCGCGCTTCGTCTGGCGGAACTGGCAAAGGATATTTTCCCGCCAGGTGTGCTCAACGTACTCTTCGGTCGCGGCACAACCGTCGGCGACCCCCTTACCGGTCATGAAAAAGTGCGCATGGTCTCTCTGACGGGTTCGTTTGCAACCGGTGAGCATATCATCAGCCACACCGCCCCCTCGATTAAGCGCACCCATATGGAGTTAGGCGGCAAAGCACCGGTTATTGTGTTTGATGATGCCGATCTGGATGCGGTTGTGGAAGGCGTGCGGACCTTTGGTTTTTATAACGCCGGGCAGGATTGCACTGCTGCCTGCCGTATTTATGCGCAAAAGGGAATTTATGACCAGCTTGTGGAAAAACTCGGTGCGGCGGTCGCCAGCCTGAAAATGGGCGCACCGGAAGATGCCACCACTGAGCTTGGGCCGTTAAGTTCAGCAGCCCACCTGGCGCGAGTGGCTAAAGCAGTGGAGGATGCAAAAGCACTGGCACACATCAACGTCGTCACCGGAGGTAAAAAACGTGACGGAGCGGGTTATTACTTTGAACCAACCCTGCTTGCGGGCGCAAAACAGGACGATGCTATTGTGCAACGTGAAGTCTTCGGGCCGGTGGTGAGCGTCACCCTCTTTGATGACGAAGAGCAGGTGCTGGGGTGGGCCAACGATTCACAGTACGGACTGGCGTCTTCTGTCTGGACAAAAGACGTTGGCCGGGCGCATCGCCTGAGCGCCAGGCTGCAATATGGCTGTACCTGGGTTAATACGCACTTTATGCTGGTCAGCGAGATGCCGCACGGGGGGCAGAAACTCTCCGGTTACGGCAAGGATATGTCAGTCTATGGGCTGGAAGATTACACCGTGGTGCGTCACGTAATGATAAAACATTAACGGGCTGCGGGTGTCGGGGCAGCATGCCCTGACACCCGTACTCACGACTACAACCTTGATGCCAGCGCCAATACAAGCTGAACGGCCAGCAGTAACAGCGAGACTTTAACCCAGGAAAGCTGGCGGTATTTTTTATGCTTAAGGCCAAAAACCTTCAATGCTTTCTCTTTTTTCAGCAAAAATTTGCCCACCAGACCAAGCCATAACATATTAGCCAGTGACACAAGCGGGAACAGTAAACCGAGCCAGGGAAGCGCTTTGTCTGCCATCAGGGCGATAAGGATACGAGCAGGCCAGAATACTACTAACGACAGCAGGGAAAGGAGGCGGAATAACAGACCGGGCGGCTGATAACTGTATGGGACCGCCAGGATAAGCGATGTAATAGCCCAGCTTCCCACCACACATAACACCACGCCCCACAGGCGATTTTTGAACGTGTCAGACATGCCTGCGGAAGTGCCGGTGCCTGGGGTGCCGAAGGGACTTTGTGTCGGGGCAGCAGCAGGCGTGCTTTGCCAGGCAGGGGGAGTGTCAGTGCTGTCGTCCTGATTTTTATAATCAGAACGCCAGGTTCTGTCCGCTTCCTCTTGTGTGTGATAAATCCCGTCCGAGCCCTGGTAAATATCCGCACCGAAAACGTTCTTGCCTTTGTAATCTGAACTCATGGTTGATTTCTCTTTATTATTGATGCGCTTTGGCCGTTAAACCCGCAACGTTAGCCCCGGGAACGGCACAGCTGGCAGGTCGGTGTCATTAAAGTATCAGTCGTCGTCCTTTTCAAGCTCTTAAACTTTATAGGCTTCCTCGTCTGCACCCTTGTTACAAGTGAACGTCAGGGGAAAGAAAAGCATGGCGGACGCTGGCCACGCGATGGGATAGAGTGGTTCAAGAGAGTGAAAGAGCAGGTGCTTCACCGGCAGTGATGACGCACCCGGCCATATCATCAAGAATGTAATAGGAGCGTTATCGGCTTTATTGCAAAAATCGAATAACGATATAAATATTGCGGTAATTCTCACGATTTATCTTTTTGCTACTGTCAATAAACGTAAAGATAGTTTATCTCTAATGGTACGTTTCCTGCACCAGCAGTATTAAGGCGTTTCATAAAATATAAAACAAGACGAACCGTAGACAGACCTTATCTGGCCTTATTGTCATATTAAGTTAATTGATCCGACAACGAATCGTCACGGCCTGCTACTGATAATGTCGCGTTTTTTCATCGGGCTGGGGATAATTTAATGAGTAAGTTAGTGGTGATACTGATACCCGGCGGTGCGCCTGAGTATTTGACGGTTGATGATGATCAGAAAAGCATTACCTGGTTCAACAGCGCAGAAGTTCCAGGTCATGCTGGTTATATGCTGCCGATTGAAACCTATTTTTGTGAAGGGGAAGAGTTTCATTTTGCACGGATAGAGAGTTTGCCTGAAGGAGAGGAGGCATCCACCATTTCTTATTTAACTGCCCAAAAAACAGATGCGCTGGCAGGGCTTATGTCCAGTTTCAGGCAGGGTATTGCTGTTATTAGTCAGATTCTGAATATTGATGGCGGCAAAAGAATAAGGGCCAAATAAGCCCTTAACATTATAAGTATGTGCAGGCTATCGTTTCAGGATATTTTCATTTTCCCGTGGTGCCCAGTCCTTTTCTGAGAAATCATATAAGGAATAAGGCTGATCGCGTAAGCCGTTGGCACGCAGGATGCCGCGTACATCAGCAGGCAGGTTCTCTTCGCGAAAGAGTTCAGAGATAACAAACATAGCGTCGCTGAAAGAGAGCTGTTTAACTTCAAAGGGTTTCCAGCCGGTACGCTTAAAAATAAGGTGGTAAAGCGCTTCCTCACCAGCCAGCGAGACATAAGGGCTGGCATATTTTTCACGGTGGCGTGAGAGCAGAACTTCCAGAATGAAAATATGTGCGATGCGCTGTTTGGCGGCGTTACCCCTTACGCTGTCGTCGTTGGTCATATCCTCGTGTGTGATGTCATTGTTTTCACACACTCGTAATTCTATGGCATGCCACAGATCGTCAAACTTTTGCATAGCATTAACCCTGTATAAAATGATTTCTTACCCGTAAAGAATATCAAAAATGCTGCCTGTGCGCTAAAGAAGAGCAGGGGGATAAGCCGTAAATAATGAGACATTCTCAGTACAGGTTAATTCAAAAAGTTGAATGACTGATTATATTGAGCTTTAAGTTAAATTAACGCGCGCTACGTTTATGCCCTGAGAACAAGGCCGGTCGTTCGCGAGGTCATCAGGACCGATTACCTTATAATCGAAATAAAACGTGGATGCTTCTGCTACAGGACAGACGATGAGATACAGAAACCTGGTGGCAATCTTTTTTGTGACAGTTGGTGTTTTTGCTGCCGCCTACAGCCATGCCGTAACGCCAATTAACGATGAGCAAATTAAAAAGCGGATTGTTGAGGTTTCTATTGCCGCCTATCCCGGTCCCTGTGCTTGTCCCTTTAATCAAACCCGAAATGGTAGCCTTTGCGGTAAGCGAAGCGCCTGGAGCAAACCCGGCGGCTACGCCCCTATCTGCTATGTCAGTGAGGTCACACCGGAAATGGTGAAAGCCTGGCGTGCACAGCCTGGCAGACGGGCGAGCGTAGCACCCGGGAGTAAGCCGTGACCTGGACGAAAGGGTTACATTGGCTAACATCTACGTTGTAAAAACCGCATTTTATGTGAATAAAACTTGATGTGCGTCAACAAAACGAGCATATTGCGGTCGTTTTGTTTTCAAAATATTAGTGCGGGCTATGACGCTTTATCAAAAAATGTTGGTTTTTTACGCTATTATGGCGTTGATTTGTTCAGTGATTACCTGGTTTCTCTCCAGCGATCGCAAACGCATCCGTTTTCTGAGCGCGTTTCTGGTAGGGTCGACGTGGCCCATGAGTTTTCCCGTGGCATTACTGATCTCCATCTTCTGATGTTTTCCATTATTCCTGCCAATGCGTGACGGCGCAGACATTACAGAAAGGCACTCTTGTGCAACATAGGTCTGCAGATGTTTTCCACGGAAAGGAGGCAGAAGATGGACCTGTATTTCTGGATGCTCGTTTTTTATGCGGTGATGGCAGTGGTGGCCGGAGTGAGCACGTGGTTTCTGTCGAAAGAGACCCGGCGTATGAAAGCATTGAGCGCGCTACTGATAGGCGCAACCTGGCCCCTGAGCTTTCCGGTGGCACTGGCATTTTCTCTGTTATAGATGAAATGCGTAAAGAAAATGACCCGACACACCTCAGTGGCCGGGTCATTTTTTTATGGCAGTAAGGCTTTGAGCTTCTTACGCGCCGTCGTGGAAACGTCGAGCGGATGGCTGTACCCCATGTTTTCAACCGCGCGACTGTACAACGCCACCAACCAGTCATAGACATAGCGGGTTGCCGCATGGACCGGCTGATCACCTAATCTTGTCAGACGTTCACCCGTCACTACCGGGGCCGAAACGAAAACAGGCGTCCCCTTCAGCACGCGGCTGGAAGGGCGTTCAGAGGGCTTCACGGCGGCATAACCAAGCCAGGCGACAAAGTTCCCCGTTTCAGCATACAACTGCGCGGCGCAGGCGGTGTCGCGCTGCATGGTTTTCTGCAACTGTTCCGGCAGCCCCAGGCGATAGCTGGAGACAATCACGATTTCAGCCATTTGTCGCAGGGTTGTAGGCGTTACGCCCAGGCGGGCTGCATTATCATCGTTACGGCTCCACTGGCGAACATGATTCACCCACATGGCATGGGCCTGCTGGCCCACATCGCGTGAGGTATGCAGTTGCTCCCGGTTATCCGTCGACTCAGCAAAGAGATCGATGGCTTCATTAAACAGGCCGCTGACCTGCTCTTCACGCGGTTGCTGCACTTTCCATAAATTATCAAACTGCTGCATGTCCGGCATCATGCCCTCCAGCAGCTCCCCGTGACGGGAAGCATGCGCCTGCAGCTCCCGCACAACGGCTTCGGCACGGGCCTTTTGCGCACTGTTTTCTTTAGCCGGTGTTGTCACCCAGGCCTGCATGAGATCGTGGAGAGCAGCATGATGTCGCTCGCGCAGCGCATGAAGGCGATTTTGCCGAAGCGCAGGCGCGGTGGCCTGCGCCAGCCATTCCAGCACCCGTTGCAGACTGCTGGAATCCAGCGCCTGCAGTGTACCCCAGTGCTGGCCGGGTTTGCCCACCAGTTGCTGAATAACCTCGTCAAGATTCTGCCCACCGGTAAATCGCGCATCGTGTGGCGTAATAGTCCAGACCAGACCCGGAAGCGCGGCCTCCTGGCCTGACTGCGTCTCCTTCACCCAGTGCAGTAGTGCCCTGGCCGTGGCTGATGTCTCACTGCGTTGCGAGGTAGCGTTGCAGATGAGCAGGACATCCGGTTGTAAAGACTGGCGATAACTGTCGAGTAACCAGCGGCATTTACTGTTCCATAAGGGATCACCCTCTGCTCTGGTCGGAGTCGGAATATCAAGAATATCGACATTCTCCAGCACGCTCTCTTCGACCGGAAGCACCAGCTCTTTGGTCAGCAGGGCAAGCGTGGATAACGGAATACTGACTGCGTTTTGCAGTTGCGCCTGCGACCACGGGTGCACCACCACCTCGCTGGCGACCTCTTCAAAGGACGAAGCAGCGGGGGTAAGGAAACCTTCTGTCGGCAGCGCGAAGTTATCCACCAGCAGGCTCAGCGGTGCCGCAAGCTCAGCGGCATTACCGGTCTGATGCAGGGTGTGGGCCAGCGATAACCAAAGCTGCGTCAGTTCCTGATGTTCACCCCATAACAGAGACCAGGCGCTGGCGCGGGCGCTCAAGTCCAGCGACGGCAGCAGGCAGGCAAGTTCATACCAGAGCGCATCATCCAGATGCTGTTGGGATGCCGGCACGCAGGTACGCCAGAAACGACCGATAGCCCCGACCTCCTCAGCGATTAACCCCGGAACGGGGTTGGGCTGACGCAACGCACGCCATTTAGCAATACGATTTTCTGCCACCGACTTTTCCACGCGTCGCAGATCGGGCATCGTCTGGGCGTGAACGATAAAAATCTGCACCAGGTCCGCTTCACTGATGAGGCGCAGACGCAGCGGGAAATTCTCATCCACCGCCTCATGATGACGGCTAAAGCGCAGCGCCATGCGGGTCAGCATATGGCCGGGGTTGATATGGGTGAAATAATCCAGCGTTTTCTCGCCAGGCTGAACATTTAATCGTCCGTTGCCGCTCTGGCAGAGCGCACCCAGCAGATGGGCTTTGGCAGCCTGGGAGTGGCCATAAAGCCCGACAGTGCAGGGCGCACGCGCGGCCTCATCCAGGGCATGTTCTTCTGCCGCGCTGGCGGTCAGACGGGCCAGCAGCGCATCGGCATCATCTTCCAGCAAAGGAGAATGCTGGCGGTTCTCATTGATCCATGCACGAAGCGCCTGGGTTGTGTTCATGCTCGCACTCATTTCAGGTACACACTCCCGCTGTCGATCCAGTAATGGCTGCCGCTGTGGCGGCGATCGGCCAGCGTATTCAGTTTGAAGGTTAGCGCGTCGGCAGGAACCGGCGTGCCATCCTGAAGCCAGGCTTCGCTAAGCATAAAGGACTCCGGTCCTTGATGCTTATTGCCACCACTAAACTGTAAACGCACATTCAGGACGCCATCACCGGCGATGGTTTTTGCCAGTTCGGCGGAGTTGATACTCAGCGTATAGAGTGGGGTGGCAGGCCACCGCGCATTGGCAAGCTGGCGGAATCCCAGCGTAATATTGCCGCGCAGTGGGAAGTGCAGACGGGCATCCAGTTTGGCGTTGGGCTTATCCAGATCGATGTCGTGATACCAGATATTCTCATCACGCAAGGTATTCACCACATTGTCCAGCACGCCGAGATAGCGCACGGTGGAGTAGGCACCAATGTCTGCCGCTTTGAAGTTAAAACGCGGCAGACGGAGATCGAGCGCCAGGCTGCATAACATCGCGCCTACTGCCGCTGTGGATTTCGGGTTGCCTATCTTGCCCTGCTGACTGAACGGATACCACTCATGTACACGGTATTTATCAAGCCAGATCATCCGGTTAACCGGAACAGGTTGCAGGTGACGAATCAACGCCTGCACCCCTGGCAGACAGCCCGGACGGCCCATAATCAGCAAGACATCGCAGCAGTAATGGCTGATAGCCTCGCACACCGCGTGTAAGGGGGCGGTGAGAGTGAACTGCCCGGCGAGCATGGCCTCCTGCAATTCCCGGAAATTAACCTGAAGCGGGACGCTGAGTACGTCGAATTCCGGTGAACCAGAGGGGAGCGCATGATCGATAGCCTGTCTTAAGTAGTTCATGACATTGCGGGTAGGGCGCTGGGTAAGCAATTCACCAAAAGTGGCATGTAAACCGGCTAACGGATCGTTGATATCGCTCTCTTCCCAGGCCGCCAGAATCGCATGACCGACAGGCATAAACAGCTGCAATGTGGTCTGCTGGCGCAAAATTGCCTGCGTATCAATGCGACCTGAATCACTGAACAAGGTTGCCATCAGGGAGGCCGCATCCGTAATGCCAGCCTTTTGCAGTTGCGTTTGCATCGCGGGCAGGACGCAGCGCTGGATAATATCCAGCAGAATGTCATCGCCGGCTACCTTAAAGCCCTCGCGGAACAACAGCTGCGGCGTGATTTTGACGTTGCTGCCAGTGCCATCGTCCAGTTGATAATGGGTGATGGCCATATCGGTAGTACCGCCACCGATATCCAGCGAGGCGACCCGTAGCGAGCGGCCTGCTGGCATCCCTTCGGGCTCTGCTCTGTCCGGGCGCGCCTGAGCGGCAAAGAAGGTTTCCGTCTGGCCGGAATAGCGAGAAATGGCTTCGTTATAGAGCCACACCAGCTGACCGCAGCTGGCTTCATCCCACTCCATCTGAATACGCGGAACCGGCACCACGCTCTTATCCTGGTGTTTGCGGTTAGCAAAGTCCTCGTCCTGCGGGTGCCAGCCCATCGCTTTCCAGACAATCGCTATCGCTTCAAACATGCGGCGACGGAAGATCTCACGCTCCTGCTTAGGCATTGCTGAGGGTAACGTAAGGATAAGGGTACGCAACTGGCGGGGCGATGCCGGGAAACCCAGCCGCAAGCGGGTTGCCACGCTGTTCATCTGTCCGAGCGCTTGCGCCAGAAGTTCGCAGAGCATATGGGTCATCAGCGTGCTGCGGCTGTACTGCGGCGAGAAGACCGGCAGACGTTCGTCCAGCGGCAGGGTATAGAGCGGCTGACCTTCATCATTCATCAGATTCATCAGCGGGAACGCCGTTGCCAGCGGTTCGCGCTGGGTTTTGCTGTTCATCTGACTAAAGCGCCAGTCCTGTAATACTGGCGTCTCATCCCACAGATAACGACGCGGGCTGGAGATGCCGCTATTGCCCTCTGTACCCAACCGCTGCATGGCCAGCTTACGGGCTTCATCGCCGACACGAACAATAGACGGCCAGACGAAAGCATCTTCACGACCGCTTTCTACGGAGAAATGCTGTTTGCCAAAACGGGCTTCAGAGAACTCAAGGCGACTGGTAAACAGCGGCTCATTAAGGAACTGGGGCTCGCTCAGAGAACGAACCTGAAGCTCCGCTGTCTGGCGCAGACCGTCGTTGGCATCGCCATGATCTTCGATGATAACGCCGCATGTATGGGTGTTACCGACGTCGAGAATAAGATCAACCGGGATCGCAGGGGTACTGAGGGTGTGGGTGACAATTTTTACTTCCGGCACCTGAAGCTGTGTGCCGAGCAGCGTGAGCAGGTTCAGCCAGTGGGACTGGTATTCAAAGCCACGCATCGCCTGCGCTATGTCGCGCTCGCTGCGCGTATCGTTCTGGCTGGCGTACTGAAGAAAGGCTTCCCGCAACCAGCCGTCAACCCAGGTTTGATCAAGAAAGTCGGCAACCTCATCATCGCGCCAGGCCAGCGAAAAACGTGTGCCGTTGAGAATGTCGTTTTCCTGCGGCGCAAGGGCCGAAGGGGAGTTACCGTTGATCTGGCTGTCCAGCGCAAGGGTGACACGGTGGGTATTACCGGCCCCGTCCGGGGCAGTGAGTTTACGGATCTGTACCCGCGCCCAGTTGTCCGGCCCCTCCACGAAGGTACGTGGCGGGTTAAAGCGCAGAAACGGAATGGGCAGCCATATGCCATCCAGGATGGCAAGGGAGGTGTGCAGCGACTGGGTGCTTTCAGGCTTCACGACTTCGGGCTGACTGCCATGACGGCCCGGCAAGGTGTACCGCTCGTTAACCAGATCGTAATCCAGTCGCAGGAGCGGGCCATTTGCCGTTTTACGCACGAACCGACCGCTCTGAGCCGACTCCTGTGGCGTCAGGCCAAAATCGAGAAACTGCACGCCACTGTTGGCAATCAGGGTGACGCTCTGTTTGTAATCGCAAAGATTAACCAGCATAAAATCAGGCACCTGTTTTTCTGAAGGTCACGGAAACGGGGGTATTAGCATCAAATTGCGCCGTGCATTCCGCGACATCGTTATTACCTGCCTTACAGGCGATTTCCGGCATCGGATAGCGGGTGCCGTCGCTGCAACGTGCCGTACTACGGCTCTTGATCATCAGCACGCCCGTATCATGTAAACCCGAGAACAGCTCTGCACGACAGGAGATATTATTCCCCTGAATGATGCGTGCCGTCCCTTTATTGTTCTGGATCTGGAAGCGGATAGTCGGTGCTTTACCCGTGGCCTCATCTTTCACATCCATGACCACGCGCCAGTTACCGTTTAGAAAACGCGTCGCCCCGGTTTTGATTTGTTGTGCATCCATCACCAGTGCGTCTTTCGGGATGGCCGCAATAACCACAGGTTTACGCGCCGGTTCGGCTTTTTCCACAACCGGTTCGACGACTTCAGCCTGATGCAATGGCAGGGTTGCTGAGAGCACGGTGGGCGGGGCGACTGGCGCTACCACGGGCGCAGGTGCAGGCGCGCTCGCCGTCTGCTCAATGACAGAGCGCGCAACCGGTGCGCTGTTCTGCTGCTTAAGCACAAGGGGTGCTGCAACCGCCACCGCTACGGCGGCAGCAATGGGCAGTGCCCAGACACCATAACGACGACGTTTAACCGGTGCGGTTTGCTCGACCGCTGGCGGAGGCGGCGGCGTAACGGGGGCAACAACCTCGTCTGACGGCGCCTCTGGGCGGGGAACGCTAACCGGCGGCACCGCGCTCAGAAGCGGTTCGTCTGCATGAGTGAAACTGGTTGCGATAACGGGTTCATCAACCCCTTCAGGTTCCGGCTCGGACTCTGGTTCTGGCTCCGGCTCAATCAGAATAACCGGCTCAGGAACGTCTTCTTTGCGTAAACATTCCAGCACATCGTCGCGTGCACTTTCGTTAAGGTTAACAAATCCCCAGAAGGTGATAACGGGTTTACCCTCCACCAGGAAAACGTGGTTTTCACCAGGAAACTGCAGCGCTTTTTCAAGCAGCGAACCAAACAGTTGCTGCGCTGTTTTCGGCGACTGAATGCATTTTCGGCTCAGGGCCGCAGCGCTGTCCAGCGTGCTGTCGAGGTAGCGAAGGGCGCGAAAACGGGCCTCTTCATCTGCAGCTTTCCACGCAACGGCGCGCCCCTCGACAGGAGAGTACCAGTCGACGCGATCGCCTTCGTCATTAACCTGCGGAATGGCCAGGCAGTCGACCAGAGCCTGCTGCTTTCGCAGACGCAGGGCTTCACGAATTTGCAGTGCCGAATCAAAGACGGCCTGACCACCACCACCAACGGCCTGGAAATCATCCAGACAGCCGCTGCGCAAGAGAGTTTTTGCCACGTTTTCATCCCATAGACTTTTTCACGCGTCTACTGTACGCATTGTTATGCCAGACAAACGGCAGAAGAGAGCGCAAAACCATTGAATTCTCGACCCATTGGCGATCCGGCGACGTTCTGCCGAGGCTGAATTTGCTTAAGTCGATTTTATTATTTAATTCTGGCGAAGATTTCAGCGAAAACAACTGCTTTAGAATAACCTGATAGTGATTCGTTATTTGCCAGTTCACATCTGCTGTGCTGAGATTACGGTTTCATATAAAAATAAGGTTTCAAACGATGAACGCAAGGAAAACCCTGCTCGCGCTGGCGCTGAGCACCTTACTACCCACAGGGGCGGCATGGGCTGCTAACCAGGACACGCTTGTTTACTGCTCCGAAGCCTCTCCTGAGTCCTTCAACCCACAAATCGCCAGCTCTGGCCCCTCTTTTGTTGCCAGTTCCCAGGTCCTTTACAACCGTCTGGTAAACTTTGATCCGGTAAAAAATACCCCGGTTCCTTCCCTTGCAACCGACTGGACCATCTCCCCGGATGGCAAAACCTATACCTTCACGTTGCGCCAGGGTGTGAAATTTAACAGCAATAAATTCTTTAAACCTACGCGCGATTTCAACGCCGATGACGTTATTTTCTCGGTGATGCGTCAGAAAGACCCTAACCATCCTTATCATAATGTTTCTAAGGGAAATTATGAATATTTCAGCGATGTAGGACTGGATAAACTCATTCAGGAAGTTAAAAAAGTCGATGATTATCACGTTCAGTTTGTTCTCACGGAGCCTAACGCTGCCTTCCTGGCCGACTGGGGAATGGATTTTGCGTCTATCCTCTCAGCGGAATACGCCGATGCGATGATGAAAAAAGGGACGCCTGAAAACGTAGATAACTGGCCAATTGGCACCGGGCCTTATGTTCTGCAGCAGTACAAAGCCGATGCTCAGATCCGTTACCTGGCAAACCCCAATTACTGGGACGGCGCGGTTCCGACAAAGCATCTGATTTTTGCTATTACCCCGGATGTACAGACCCGTCTGGCAAAACTGCAGACCAACGAATGCCAGATCATTCCGGCACCGGCACCGGTTCAGTTTGACCAGATTAAAGGCAACAAAGCGTTGACCCTGCACACCGTTGATGCCCTCAACGTGGGTTACCTGGCGTTTAATACCGAGAAGAAACCCTTTGATAATGCGCTCGTGCGTCAGGCGCTGAACTATGCAACCGACAAAAAAGCAATTATTGATGCGGTCTTTATGGGGTCTGCGACCGTGGCGAAGTCACCGTTGCCGCCAAACATGCTCGGTTATAAGAAAGAGTTAAAAGATTATGCTTATGATCCAGAGAAAGCCAAAGCGCTGCTGAAGCAGGCCGGGCTTGATAAAGGCTTTGAAACCACACTGTGGTCAATGCCGGTTCAACGTCCTTACAACCCGAACTCACGACGCATCGCGGAAATGATCCAGAGTGACTGGGCGAAAGTGGGCGTAAAAGCAAAAATTGTCTCTTATGAATGGGGCGAATACCTGGCAGGTATGCGCCGTGGCGAGCATGATACCGCGCTCTTTGGCTGGATGTCTGACAATGGCGACCCGGATAACTTTGCTGACACCCTGCTGGGCTGCAACAGCGTGAAAAGTGGCGCTAATGCCGCACGCTGGTGTGATAAAGCCTATGATGGCCCGGTACAACAGGCTAAACTGACCAGCGACCCGGCAAAACGTGCCGCGCTTTATGGCCAGGCGCAAGAGGTGTTCTATGAGCAGGCACCGTGGATTGCGCTGGCAAACGGGAAAACCTTTTTGCCACCCGCAGTAACGTGACCGGTTACAGCGTCAGTTTGATGGGCAGTGATTTTTCTAAAGCAAAACTGAATTAACAGGAGTTGGCATGTCACATCTGGATGAAGTTGTCGCCCGTGTGGATAGCACCATTGCAGAGAGCGTCATCACGCATATGAATGAATTGCTGGTGGCGCTCAGCGACGATGATGCACTGAGCCGGGAAGAGCGTTATGCCCAGCAACAGCGTCTGCGCAAGGCGATCTTTGACCACGGCCGGCATCATAAAGAGGAACTTGAAGCCCGCCGTGAGCAGCTCACCAAAGGTGGCACCATTTTGTAAGTTCAGAACTGGCGTCTGGCAACCAGCCAGGCGCCAATTACCAGCATGACCGCGCCGCATACTGGCCCTGCCAGCGCTTTTAACGCCACTCCCTGACTTCTCACGACGTCCATAACCAGCCCGCCAATCAGCTGACTCGCAACCAGCACGGCGATAGTCGTGGCGGCACCCACATACTGATAGCCACTGATACTGGCAAAAACAAAGAACGAGCCGAGCAGGCCGGGAATAAGCGTCCACCAGTGCACTGTTGAAGCAAGCTCACTGAAGCCAGCGGTGCCGTGCTTTACCAGCAGAATAGTGACGAACAATACAATGCCTACCAGAGAATTAAGCAGCATGGCGATGAGAATCGTGGAGGCTGACTGGGTGATACGCACCATCAGCATATTTTGCACCACCAGACCAATGCCTGCGGCGACAAGAAAGCAGAGTGTTAGCGTCTGGTTCATCCGATAGCGTCCGGGTCCTGGCGGTTATCCAGTTGCAACTGTAAAAAGGTCAGATCCAGCCAGCGGCCAAATTTGGTGCCCACCTGCGGCATCTGGGCTGTGACGTTGAAACCCAGTTTTTCATGCAGATGAATAGAGGTGAGGTTTCGGGACTCGATGCCGGCGACCATCACGTGTTTACCGATTTTCCGGGCTTCCTCGATCAGCCTGACCATCAATGCCTGACCGATTTTTCGTCCCTGGTAGTCGGGATGAACATAGACCGAGTGCTCAACCGTGTGGCGGAAACCCTCAAAAGCACGCCAGTCGCCAAAGGAGGCATAACCTGTTACAACGCCGTTCTCCTCACTTACCAGAACCGGGTAGCCCAGCAGTGCGCGCGCCTCAAACCAGGCAATGCGGTTATCCGCATCCACCGTTGTGTCATTCCAGATGGCAGCGGTATGCAAAACAGCATGGTTATAGATTGCCGCGATAGCCGCGCAGTCCTCTTTTAAAGCATGACGGATGAGCATGGTTGAACCTCAGGGGTTGTACACTATAGTATTACGATATGAATACTATCTCAGACAGCATAAATCAACGGATCAGTGCGCGAATTCGCGTAGAACGTGAGTCACGAGGCTGGTCCCTGAGCGACCTTGCTCTGCGGGCCGGCGTTTCCAGGGCGATGATCCATAAAATTGAACGCGGGGAGAGTAGCCCCACGGCGACCCTGCTTGCGCGACTTTCCGGGGCGTTTGGCATCAGCATGTCCACACTCATTGCCAGGGCAGAGATGCCGGAAGGCAAATTGCTCCGCTTTGCTGAGCAGCCGGTGTGGCGCGATCCGCAAAGCCATTATCTCCGCCGTCATCTCTCACCTCGCAGCGATTTACCCCTTGACCTGGTGCAAATTGACTTACCGGGCGGCAGCGATATTCCCATGCCAGCCTCGGCCTATTTACATGCCCGACAACTTATCTGGTTACAGCAGGGGGCACTGGTTTTTGTTGAAGGAGAGACGCGCCATGAAATGCAGGCGGGGGACTGCCTTGAGCTGGGGCCGCCAAATGATTGCCGCTTCATCAATGAAACCACAGAAATCTGCCGTTACCTGATTGTGCGTCTCAATCCGGGGAGCGCGTAACTGGCATTACGCTCCGGCTGCCTTATCTGCCACGCTCTGCCCGCTGTCGGGTGCGCACATTTGATGGATAGCTCCTATTATCTATAGATCGTTGTCTGATGCAGGAGAGTTTTATGAAGCAAGAACGCGAAAAAAACCGCCGCTGGCTACTGGCCTCACGCCCGAAGGGCGCGCCGGTTGCCGACAATTTCCGGCTGGAAGATACCCCCATCGCCAACCCTGAAGAGGGGCAGGTACTGTTACGCACCGTTTACCTCTCGCTGGATCCCTATATGCGGGGTCGCATGAGCGATGCGCCATCCTATTCTCCGCCGGTGGCGATCGGCGATGTGATGTGTGGTGCCACGGTAAGCCGTGTTGTGCAATCCCGTCATGCTGATTTTCAGGAAGGCGAGTGGGTGCTGGGTTATAGCGGCTGGCAGGACTACGAAATCTCGGACGGTAAAGGTCTGGTGAAACTGGGTGCACACCCTGACCATCCTTCGTGGGCGCTGGGCATTCTCGGGATGCCGGGCTTTACCGCCTATATGGGATTAATGGATATCGGACAACCTCAGTCAGGTGAAACGCTGGTGGTCGCCGCGGCGACCGGGCCAGTTGGTGCCACCGTCGGGCAGATTGGCAAAATCAAAGGCTGCCGTGTTGTGGGGGTGGCAGGCGGTGCAGAGAAATGTCGCCATGCCGTCGAGGTTCTTGGTTTTGATGCCTGTATTGACCATCGTGCGGACGATTTTGCCGCGCAGTTGGCCAGCGCCTGCCCGCAAGGTATCGATATTTATTTTGAAAACGTGGGGGGGGCGGTTTTTGATGCTGTACTGCCATTATTAAATACCTCTGCCCGAATTCCGCTTTGTGGTCTGGTCAGTGGATATAATTCGACAGAATTACCTGCTGGTCCTGATCGGGTTCCATTATTAATGGCAACGCTTTTGAAAAAACGCATACGTTTGCAGGGCTTTATTATTAACCAGGATTATGGTCACCGTATTGACGAATTCCAGCAGGAGATGTCCGGGTGGATTGCGGACGGCAAGATCCATTATCGCGAACACATTACCGAAGATCTTGAGAGTGCGCCGGATGCTTTTATCGGGATGCTGGCAGGCAAAAACTTTGGTAAGGCTGTCATTCGGGTAGGTGCCGAAGACTAACAGGATGATGGCGGCGATAAACCGCCATCATATTTCGTGCAAAATTTTTAAAAACAGCTTTAATTAATCATGCATAAGGAATCGATGACCTTACGGCAACGGTTTCTGGTAGTTGTGCATAATAAATAACTAATTGTTCTAACATTAACGCGACAATCCAATACCAGGCATGCATTTGCATAACATATCCTAGGGACATTATGATTCCATACACGCTACCAGTTTGATAACTAATAAGAATTTTTTACAGGATACTCACATGCTTGACTTGGAAAAAGCGCAACGAACAAGCCTTACTTTACAGGTAGAGGCGAGTTTAAAAAGTGCGCTTATTATTGGTGCGTTAAAACCTGGCGCGCGTCTCATTACTAAGGAAATTGCTGATCAATTGGGCACGAGTATTACGCCCGTCAGAGAAGCTTTACTCCGTCTTGTCTCTGCGGGGGCACTTCATGCAACGCCGGCACAAGCATTTTTGGTGCCTGAAGTCAGTGCCGAACGCTTCAATGAAATTAACCTTATTCGAAAAAAACTGGAAGGGATGGCGGTGCACGCTGCCAGCCAGAATATGACCCCAGGAATACTCCATGAATTACGCAGCCTCGCTGATATTTTTCATGAAGCGGTCAAAAGTGGTAATACTGAACTTTCTTTACAAACTAATCGTGTGTTTCGTTTCGCCGTATATCACTCTGCCCAAATGCCAACGCTAACGGCTATTATCGAACAATTATGGGTGCGCATTGGACCCTGCTTTAATTATCTTTACCCTTCATCAAATGAGTTAACCCGCGGGCATGACTATGGCGATTTATTAACCGGTCTTAAAAAACGGGACGGTGAAGCGTGCGAACAAGCGATATGGCGTGCTATTGATGATGGCGCTATCATTTTGCGTAAGCAGTTTAAGCACTGACGTCGTCAGTTAACCAGATAAGAGATTAAAAATCGTTCTTCTGCCTATGCTCCTCACTGATAATTTGTCATAGAGGAGCACTCATATCACGTTTTTGCCACAAACTTCGCCTCCTCTCTGAAAAACCGAAACCCTATGCCGATAACGTTATTGTGCGCAGTAAGGCGCTAACATTGATGTAAAGCAAGGAGTCCCGGATGTCTTTCAGCCAAGGGTTGAGCAATATAACCATCAGTAAAAAATTGTCGGTAGGGTTTGGCGTCGTTCTCTTTCTTGTCGCCATTGCGACCGTATTAAGCGTGCTCAGATTTAAAGAGATCCGTGACGTATACGAAAAAACCAATCTCATTTACAACGTCAACATTGAAGTCTTTCAGGCCAAAATAAATCGGCTTAAGTATCTCTATGGGGATGATAAAGCCGGACAGGTAATGTCTGGCTATGTTAAGCATGCCTCTGAGTTAACGTCCAGCGCAGCAGAGATGAGCTGGACCGAAAAAGAGAAGAACTGGCTCACTGCGCTCAATGGTCATCTGACAAAATTTCAGAGCAGCGTGAATGAGATGCAGCAGGCCATGAATGCGCTCAACACTGTGCGCACCTCTCTTGATGCTCTGGCGGGGCAGGATCAAAAAACCCGTTTCACAACCCTTATTCGTACCCCAGTGGCAGACAGTGCACTCTCCGGGCAACTTTTTGATCAACTGATTAATATCGGTAGCGTGCGTGATGCGGCGCTGATACTACGCTTTAGTCCCACTAAAGAGGCGCGAAGTACGCTGGACGCCCGCTTTAATGAAACGCAGGCTTCCGTGCAGGCGCTTTCCTCTCAGTTACCGGGTGACATCCAGGCACCGTTAAACGCACTCTGGGAAGATACCCGTAACTATTACGCACAAAGTGTGAATTACTTTACCGCGGTGCAGGCGCTGAAGGCCGCTGAAGATAACGTCAAAATCGGCGGTGATGAAAGTAGCGCTGACATTAAGCAGCTGCTGGGCCTGGTTAAAACGCATAATGACGCGCTGGCTAATACCTCCAGTACTATCGCGGCCATTATTGGCCTGATTGCGATTATGATTGGCGTGGTGGTCTCCTGGTGGATTATCCGCCAGATAACCCGTCCGGTTGTACACAATCTGGCGCTGGCGGAGCGCATCGCAAGCGGCGATCTCAGTTCGCAGATAACCGCACATAGTCAGGATGAACTGGGTAAACTGACCGGCGCGATGGGGAGGATGAACAGCAAGCTTCGCGAGATGATTTTCGAAGTGCGTAACAGTGTGTCGCAAGTTTCTCGTGCGGCAACGGAGATTGCGGAAGGTAATACCGATTTGTCATCCCGCACCGAGCAACAGGCGGCCGCCGTGGTGGAAACGGCAGCCAGTATGGAAGAGTTAACGGCGACGGTGAAAAACAACGCCGACAACGCCCGTAACGCCAGCCGCCTTGCCGCACAGGCCTCAACCACGGCAAGTGAAGGAGGCCTGGTCATGCGCGAAGTGGTTAAAACCATGAGCGATATCAATACCAGTTCCGGCAAAATTGCTGATATCACCGCCGTGATAAACAGCATCGCTTTCCAGACCAATATTCTCGCCCTGAATGCGGCCGTTGAAGCTGCCCGTGCCGGTGAACAGGGGCGCGGATTCGCCGTGGTCGCCAGCGAAGTGCGCAACCTGTCTCAACGCAGTTCGCAGGCTGCAAAAGACATCGAACACTTAATCAGTGAATCCGTATCGCGTATCACTAAAGGCAGTGACCTGGTGGTCAAAGCCGGGGCGACGATGGATGAGGTGGTTCAGTCCGTTACTCGTGTCAACGATATTATGGGTGAGATCTCTTCGGCCTCTGAAGAACAGAGCAGGGGTATTGAGCAGATAGCGCGTGCGGTTAGCGAGCTCGACAGTACCACGCAGCAGAATGCATCGTTGGTGAGTGAGTCTTCAACCGCGGCAGGATCGCTTGAAGAGCAGGCGCGCCTTCTGGAGCAACTGGTGGCAACCTTCCGGCTTGAAGCGGGGGGCGAGCAGGCTACGTCTGCGCAGCCGCTACTGCGACCGGCGTTAAAGGTGCAATCGCGAGCAAAAGCGCCGGAGAGTCAGGATGATGGCTGGACGACATTCTGATTAAGATTGCAGTTTTGCGAGGGAAGGTGTTGCGCTTCGGGCACGATTTTCTCGCTCGTCCTTTAAACCTGCAAAGGGGCACGCTTTTCTCCCTTGCCCCATTGGGGAGAGGGTCGGGGTGAGGGGACACGGGCGGCGCTGAGGTGTGTTACGTTCCCTGTCAGACCTGCTGAACATGCCAGGGAGCACGGTTTTCCCCCTCGCCCCATTGGGGAGAGGGTCGGGGTGAGGGGAAACGGGCGGCGCTGAGGTATGTTACGTTCACCGCCAGTCCTGCTGAACCTGTAAAGGGGCACGCTTTTCCCCCTCCGCCCCACCGGGGAGAGGGCCGGGGTGAGGGGAATGGGTGGCGCTGAGGTATGTTACGTTCACCGCCAGTCCTGCTGAACCTGAAAAGGGCTCGCTTTTCTCCCTCGCCCCATTGAGGAGAGGGCTGGCATGAGGGGGAACGGGCGGCGCTGAGGTGTGTTACGTTCCCTGTCAGTCCTGCTGAACCTGAAAAGGGCTCGCTTTTCTCCCTCGCCCCATTGGGGAGAGGGGCGGGGTGAGGGGAATGGGTGGCTCTGAGGTGTGTTACGTTCACCTTCAGACCTGCAGAACATGCCGAAACAGTCACCCGTGAACGTGCAAAGGGGGCCACCGCGGCCCCCTTTGCAATCCCCGCGGCCCCGCACCGAAACCGGTGCTGCGCACTGCGCTCACCTCCCGGCCCTCAGCCTGCGGCCGGTTTGACTC
>NZ_JAHVDV010000026.1:0-75070 GCF_051486985.1 Yokenella regensburgei | reverse complement strand
AAGGAGGCGTCGATGAGTGAGAAAAAAAAGAGTTCATCAGCGGTAACGATTAAAAGTAAAAAATGTGTGCAAGAGGTGAAAGTCACCAACCAGTTTAAAAGAATGATGACAAAAGCGCTGAAAGCGACATTGATGGTGCTGGAAAAAAGGCGGGAGGATTTATCCACGGAAAAGTGGGGGATAGAACAGCAAAAAGATTTTTTTAAAATCTTTGGAGTAAGGCATGATGTGATCATCACTATTGACAGCGAGGCAGAAAAGGAAAAAGTAAAAAAACTTGATCCGGAAACGCCAAGAGATCCCTATATTGAAAAAAAAGAAAATATTACCGCCTATCTCTTTATGCAGAAAAGCGTCGACAGAATGATATTTATTTGCGAAAAAATGAGCCTCGAAAGCAGAGTTAACAGCAATGACATTCGACAGGGAAATTTTATTAATGCAACAGAAAAGAGCGGTGCTAGCGCCAGTGTTTCTGCGGACCAGACAACAGGCTTGCATCCTGATTTGTATGGAAAGATCTTAACAGTGAATATATTTCAGAATTTTATCTGCAAACCCTTAACAGGGTGGAATTCACAAGTGTCAACGCTATGTCATGAATTCTCCCATTTTTACCGTCATGGCAGTGAGGGGGAATATGGCGGAATGGGTACGGATGACATCCCAATAGACACGAAAGACAAAAATGAAACTGGTTACCTGCTTAAAGCAAACGATCTTGTGAAAAAGAACAGCCAGTATGTTTTTAAAAGCGCCTATAACATTGAACGCTATTTTGAGCTAAACCTGACAGAGGAAGAAATAAAGATAATAGAAGACATCCGTTAGAATGCCAGTGTTTGGCACCCTAAGAAATCGATAAATTATCGCAAGCTTTAATCTATGAAAGATGCAAAATAAAGGATAGGTTATGTCTTTTTGTTTATGGCGAAGATTGGTATTGTCAATCGTCATTATCTTCAATGGGGCAATATGTTATGCAAGTGAAGAAATGCTGTTAATCCGTTATCATTACGGTTCGTTAGTATGGGACGGTGCCAGGCACGAAAAACCAGATATTGTGCCATATTTCTTTTTTTCAGATGCTACTCGTATCAATGATGTGAACTATCCCAGATTTACCATCGGTGATGTAGAAAGTAATGCATCTCAGGAGGAATACAAGCTCTCCGTAAAACTAGACGTAAAGAAAAAAGATAAGTATCTACAGGCGCATGTGGTTATTAAAAACAAAAGCACAACTCCTTACTATGTACATAGGTATATGCTGGCGGAAAAGGGATCTATTTATCCACTCTGCGGTAATGTTTTTTCTATAGTCGCTGATGGAATAATATTAAGGTACCTTAAGATAGAATGTCATTATGATCGCGATGATGAGTGGCAAAAAATCCCTGCCGGGGGCTCCTTTGCATATTCAGTAAACCTGAATGAGGCCTATGCATTTCCTTCAGGATACCGACGATACAACATTGGTTCACACACATATCAAGTGGTGACTGAAAACTGGTTTCAGGAACAGAACATCAACGAGGCGATGTTTTCAATATTAGACTGGGAATATCACTGTAAAATTGAAAAAAATGTCAGTTACATAGAATCAGGCGGAGCGGTATGTGACCTGGATAAAAAATCCTTTAGTACATTTATCTATCTTACAGGACTGAAAAGTGAAAGAAGTGGCAATAAGTTTTACATCAGAACGAATCAGGTTACCATCTATCTGGACGGTGACACATTGCAACCCTTCAACTATAACCAGTACTGATGCAAAAAATGAAATCTACGAGTTGAATCTGATAGAGGAATAAATAAAAATAATAGAAGATATCCATTAAATAAATCTTGATGGCGCATATAAGCGATAATTATTATTATCTGTGGCCTGTTAACTATATAAAATCAATAGGAGAGATTATGCGTCTTTTTTTATGGCGAAAATGGATGTTAGCAATCGTCATTATCTTCAATGGGGCAACATGCTATGCAAGTGAAGAAATGCTGTTAATCCGCTATCATTACGGTTCGTTAGTATGGGATGGTGCCAGGCATGAAAAGGCAGCTATTGTGCCATATTTCATTTCTTCAGATGCTACCCGCATTAATGATGTAATTTACCCCAGATTTACCATCGGTGATGCAGAAAGCAAGGCATTACAGGAGGAATACAAACTCTCCGTAAAATTAGACGTGAAGAAAAAAGATAAGTATTTACAGGCGCGTGTGGTTATCCAAAACAAAAGCACAATCCCTTATTATGTGCATAAAAACATGCTGGCAACAGCGATATCCTCTGACCCACTCTGCGGCAACACTTTTTCTATCGCCACTGATGGAATAGAACTAAGATACCTTCAAACAATGTGTCATTATGATCGAGATGAAGAGTGGGAAAGAATCCCAGCCGGTGGCACCTTTGCATATTCAGTGAACCTGAATGAAGCCTATGCATTTCCTTCAGGATACCGTCGATACAACATTGGCTCCCTCGAATATGACGTGGTCACTGAAAACTGGTTTCAGGAGCAGAACATCAACGAGGCGATGTTTGCCATATTAGACTGGGAATATCACTGTAAAATTGAAAAAAATGTCAGTTACATAAAATATGATAAATTTGTATGTGACATGGAGAAGAAATCATTTAGTTCATTTATCTATCTCTCAGGACTGAGAAGTGAAATAAGTGAAAATGAATTTTACATCCGAACGAATCAGGTTACTATTTACTTAGACGGTGACACATTGCAGCCTTTCGATTACAACCGGTACTGATGCATATTTTTTAGGAAATAGCCCAAGTTATTCCTGGATAAATTAAACAGAACCTCCCTTCAAAAAAACCATCTAAAATCACAAACAGATAAAAAAACAAAGGAGAAAATATGTCCCAAGCCGCCAGACTTAACGATAAAGGTACTCAGCATGATGGTTATCGTGAAACCGTCATTACTGCAGGTTCACCCACTGTATTTATCGATAGTCTCCCTGCCGCCCGAAAAGGAGATCCTCTGACCCCGCATTCAAAACCTAAACATCCGCCTCATCCTCGAAAAATAGCCAATGGTTCCGCTACGGTGTTTATCGACGGCCTGCCCGCTGCCAGAACCGGTGATGCTATAGACTGCGGCGGTGTGGTTATTGGTAACGGCACGGTCATTATTGGCTAGCCTGTAGCCACAGGGCAAAAGCCAGGTTAACGGTTGCGTTAAAAATAACCATTGCATCGAATAATTGTTGCAGTATCATGCGGCGGCTTTCAAAAAGCGTATGCATGTTTATTGGGTTCCCTCACCCCAACTTAAAAAGGTCAAAATATGACGCAGTTTTCACACTCTCAGCGCATGAAAGCGCTGTTCTGGCTATCCCTTTTTCACCTCTTGGTGATCACCTCCAGTAACTATCTGGTGCAGTTGCCGGTGAGCATTTTCGGCCTGCATACCACCTGGGGGGCGTTCAGTTTCCCGTTCATCTTCCTCGCGACCGATCTGACCGTGCGTATTTTTGGCGCGCCGCTGGCACGCCGGATTATCTTTGCGGTGATGATCCCGGCGCTGGTTATCTCTTACGCCATCTCTTCTCTGTTCTATATGGGAAGCTGGCAGGGATTCGACGCGCTTGTCCACTTCAACCTGTTCGTGGCCCGTATCGCGACGGCCAGCTTTATGGCCTATGCGCTGGGGCAGATCCTCGACGTGCACGTATTTAACCGTCTGCGTCAGAACCGACGTTGGTGGCTGGCGCCTGCTGCCTCCACGGTATTTGGCAACGCCAGTGACACGCTTGCTTTCTTCTTTATCGCCTTCTGGCACAGCCCTGACCCGTTTATGGCCGAACACTGGATGGAAATCGCCCTGGTGGATTACGCCTTTAAGGTCATTATCAGCATCGCGTTCTTCCTGCCGATGTATGGTGTGTTGCTCAATATGTTACTGAAAAGACTGGCAGACAAATCTGAAATCTCGGCGTTACAGACCAGTTAAAGGTACGCGTTTCCAGTTGTGGTAAGATGGACGAATGAGCCGTTATGGCTGTTTATCGAAAGGAAGAAGTCAATGCGCAATCTGGTTAAATATGTCGGTATTGGCCTGCTGGTGATGGGTCTGGCGGCCTGCGACAACAGTGACAGCAAAGCGCCCGTGCAGGGTGCCTCGGCAGAAAGCAACGCCGCCGGGCAACCGGTCTCCCTGCTGGACGGCAAGCTTAGCTTCTCACTGCCCGCAGACATGACCGATCAAAGCGGCAAACTGGGCACTCAGGCCAACAATATGCACGTTTACTCTGACGCCAGCGGGCAGAAAGCGGTAATTGTGATTGTGGGTGACGACACGCAGGAAGGGCTGGATACGCTGGCAAAACGTCTTGAGGATCAGCAGCGCAGCCGCGATCCTCAGCTGCAGGTTGTGACCAATAAGTCTATCGAGCTTAAAGGCCAGACGATGCAACAGCTCGACAGCATTATCTCTGCAAAAGGGCAGACAGCCTGGTCAACCGTTGTGTTGGGAAAAGTGGATAACAAACTGCTGACCCTTCAGGTTACGCTGCCGGCAGATAACCAGCAGCAGGCGCAGACCACAGCGGAAAACATTGTTAATACGCTGGTCATCAAGTAATCAGCAAGCGGCCTCCGGTGGAGGCCGTTTTTTTAACCACCACGTCAACAGCAACGCTCCCGCCACCAGCAGCGCCGTCAGCAGATAAACCATCGACACGCCTGACCATGCCATCAGCAGGCCCGCAAGCGGCCCCGTGATGCCCAGCGACAGATCCATAAAAACCGTATAAGTGCCGAGCGCAGCACCCTGGTTATGCTGCGGGACCGCCTTGACCGCCACCACCCCCAGCGCCGGGAAGACCAGCGAGAAACCGGCCCCAGTGAGGAACACGCCGATTTTCGCCACCATTGGCGCATCGGCTATCCCCACCAGAATCAGCCCGACCACCTCCACCGCCAGGCTTATCATCGCCACGTTCAGACCGCCCAGACGGTTAATACTGTTCGGGAAAACCAGCCGGGAGCCAACAAAGGCCAGGCTGAACAGGGTCAGGGCAAAGGCCGCTCCGTCCCACCCTTTTGCATCATAAAAGAAGGTGATAAAGGTGGCGATAACGCCAAATCCGGCAGTGCCGAGCGCCAGCCCCATGCCATAAATCCAGACGAAACCCAATACCGCACGGAACGGCAGCGGCTTGCCTTTGCTGGCTTTCACCGCCGCACGTGGCAGCGCGCAGGCAATCGCGACGAACACCACCGCCATAATGAACCAGCCCAGCCCGCTCAGCCCGGCGTAGTTAAAACAGATAACGCCAAGCGGCGCACCGAGCGCCATCGCGCCATAGGTAGCGATACCATTCCAGGAGATAACACGGGCGATATGCAATGAACCGACGACACCTACGCCCCAGAGCATGGACCCGGTACCGGCAAAGCTTTGCCCGACCCCGAGAATCACACGCCCGACGCAAAGCAGCACCAGACTGACCAACGGAGAGGTGCTTTGCAGGTCCGCCAGCCAATAGCAAAGCCCACAGATGAATGCACCACACAGACCAAACACCACCACTTTTTTCGGCCCAAGCGTATCGGCATAGCGCCCGGCATGGGGGCGGCTAATGAGGGTCGCGAAGTATTGCAGGCTGATAACCAGCCCCGCCCAGAAGGCGCTGTAGCCGAGGGTGTCGTGCACATAGCCGGGTAAGACGGCGAGCGGTAACCCTATCGTGAGGTAACTTGCGAAATTAAAAACAACAACAGACAGAATCCGCAGATTAAGACGTAATCCGCTTAGCGCCGGTTCAGCGGCTTGTTCAGGCATGGGGGATCACCAGATATTCACAACAATGTTTCACTATTACCACGTCATGAGCAGGAAATCAGCAAGCAGATTAAGATTATCTGCCCAGGGCGAAGCGCACGCCAGTAGCTACACTTAGCGTGCGGTATATAAAAAGGAATTACCCATGACACAGCCCCAGCCCGATCGTGCGGGTTTACACATTCTTCTCAAACTGGCCTCTCTGGTCATTATTCTGGCCGGTATTCATGCCGCCGCCGATATTATTGTGCAATTATTACTGGCACTGTTTTTTGCCATCGTTTTAAACCCACTGGTCACCTGGTTTCTTCGACGCGGGATTAAGCGCCCCGTTGCTATCACTATCGTGGTTCTGGTGATGTTAGTGTTCCTGACCGCGCTGTTTGGGGTACTGGCTGCCTCCATCAGCGAATTCATGGATATGCTGCCAAAATACAATCGCGAGTTTACTCGTAAGTTCCTTCAGCTCCAGGAGGCCCTCCCCTTCCTGCACCTGCATGTCTCGCCGGAACGCATGCTACAGCGCATGGACTCCGACAAGATGATGACCTTTGCTACCGCGCTGATGACCCAGCTTTCCAACGCCATGGCGAGCATCGTTTTACTGGTCATGACCATGGTATTTATGCTGTTCGAAGTGCGCCATGTTCCTTACAAGTTGCGCTTTGCGCTGAACAATCCACAAATCCATATTGCCGGATTACACCGGGCACTGAAGGGGGTGTCACACTACCTGGCGTTGAAAACGCTACTGAGTTTGTGGACCGGGGTGATCGTGTGGGCAGGCCTGGCCATTATGGGCATTCAGTTTGCGTTGATGTGGGGGGTGCTGGCGTTCCTGCTTAACTACGTACCCAATATCGGTTCGGTCATTTCCGCCATTCCGCCAATGCTCCAGGCGCTGCTTTTTAATGGCGTTTACGAGTGTGTACTGGTGGGGAGCCTGTTCCTGATCGTGCATATGGTGATAGGCAATATTATGGAGCCGCGCATGATGGGTCATCGGCTCGGTATGTCAACGCTGGTGGTCTTCCTCTCATTGCTGATCTGGGGCTGGCTACTTGGCCCTATCGGCATGTTACTCTCCGTGCCGCTTACCAGCGTCTGTAAGATCTGGATGGAAACCACCAGAGGCGGCAGCAAACTGGCCATCCTGCTTGGACCGGGCAGACCAAAAAGCCGCCTGCCAGGGTAGACGTTAAACCGGGGCAGACGGAAATTCGCTGGCGGCGCAGATGATGACCTTCTCATTGTCTGCGCCGCAGCCATGTAACTGCGTGATGGCAGCGAACAGAGCAATAACTTCGCTCCGATACCCAGGCCTGCAGCGCGACACCTTCCCCTTACGGCGGAAGAAATATCCATTTTATCTATGTGGCTTTTAATCCCGTGCACCATATCCCTATGATGAATGATTAGAACCGTCATACTCCTTTCGTCACTGTCTCTTTTTCCAGGACAACGATGCCGTTCTCACGCGCTTTCAGCGCTCTGCTGTTAGCCCGCGCGACGCTCATTACTCATGCTTTTGCTTCCTCTGAGCTGACAACCGCCTGGCCCGTCAATGTAGGGCCACTCTATCCGCATCGCTATACCCCTAACCTGATGTTCGCCAGAGCAGGGCTGGTGAAGTATCAGGTTGCGCACCGAGGCGACGTTCTCTAACGGGGTATCCTTCAACGCCGTGGCGGCAGCAGAAAACGTCCGTGCGGTGCTGGATAACCGCAAGCGCCACGCCTGGCTTGAGCTGACTAACCAGATAACCGATGTCAAAGCCCTCGGCGACAGCGAGCTGCAAATCCCCCTGAAGAGGGCTTACTACCCTTTCCTGCAGAAACTGTCGCTGTCGCGTCCGTTCCGCTTTATCGCCCCGTCGCAGTTTACAGATCATGAAACCAAAGACGGCATTCTGATCCCCATCGGCACCGGTCCGTGGGTGTTAAAAGAGACGCGCCTGAACCGGTACGATGTGCTGGTACGCAACGATCGCTACTAATTTGCGAAACGCGCCTGCGGCGGTTTATCAAAAAGGGCCTTCACGCTTCCCGGACCGCCTCTTCGCTACCTGTCCTGAAGATTAGCTGCCAGGATTAATCATTCCTTCCATCAAACAGGAGCAAAAATGAAAATCGATCTGAGTGGAAAAGTGGCACTGGTTACCGCCTCTACGGGCGGCATTGGTTTTGCTATTGCGACAGGACTGGCCGAAAGCGGTGCGGAGGTGATCCTTAACGGGCGCAGTGAGGCATCAGTGAGCAAAGCCCTTCAGGCACTGAATGCACGTGTACCAGGCGCACGTGTGCGCACCGCCGTTGCCGATCTCAGCGCAGCCGAAGGCGTGGAAGCCCTGTTAAGCGCGGCGACGGATGCCGATATTCTGGTCAATAATGCCGGGATTTACGGCCCGCAGGATTTTTATGAAACCGACGATGCAACCTGGGAGACCTACTGGCAAACCAACGTGATGTCTGGCGTGCGTCTCTCCCGTGCGTTACTGCCTGCGATGGTAAAAAAAGGCTGGGGGCGCGTGGTATTTATCTCCTCAGAATCGGCGCGCAATATTCCTGCTGACATGATCCATTACGGGGTGACCAAAACTGCTCAGCTTTCGCTGGCCCGTGGGCTGGCGAAGTTTGTTGCCGGTAGTGGTGTTACAGTCAATAGCGTATTGCCAGGCCCAACCCTCTCCGATGGCTTCGCCGCTATGATGGAGGATGAGATCAAACGAACCGGTAAATCGCTGGATACGCTGGCAACCGAGTTCGTGATGAGCAACCGCCCCAGCTCCGTTATTCAGCGGGCTGCAACCGTCGAAGAGGTGGCAAACATGGTGGTCTATGTCTGCTCAATGCAGGCGTCGGCCACGTCAGGCGCGGCACTGCGCGTGGACGGCGGCGTAGTGGACGACATTCTGTAAAGCAGACGTTGCAGAGCACGCACGCGTGCTCTGCGTCAGTAACGCTCAGGGCCAGGCGGGATAAAAGCGGCTCATCAGAATCATCAACAGCGGGGTGGTAAGCGTGGAAAGAAGGGTCGATATCAGCATGCTGGTTGCCGTCGCACCCTGTAACACCTTGAATTTCTGCGCCATCAGGTAGACGTTTATGCCCACCGCCATCGATCCCAGCAGGACGACGACCTGGCTCTCTTGTCGCGGCAGATGCAGTGCATAGGCCAGCGCCCAGATAAGCCCCGGCATCAGCACCAGTTTAATCAGGCAAATGGCTCCGCTTTCCCGCAGCCCCTGGCTGATATTGTAATGCGACAGGCTCATCCCCAGCGTGACCAGCGTTAGCGGGGCGGAAATTTGCCCGAGCATGCTCACCGGGCCATCAATAAACTGCGGAAGGGGGTGGTGGGTCGCACTCCAGGCGAATCCCGAAAAAATACCGATTATCAAGGGATTGCGTAGTACGTTGAGCAGGGTTTTGCCGATGCCTTTCCAGGTAAAACTGCCGCTCTGCGCCCACTCTACGGAGACGGTCACCAGGGTCCACAAAATCAGGCTGTTAAACACCAGCACCAGCGCGACTGAGGCCAGGCTCTCCTGACCGAGAAGGATCACGGCAACCGGAATACCGAGCATGACATTATTAGAGAAGATACCGCCGAGGCCAAAAACCGATCCTGAGACAGCATCCAGGCCAAACACGCTTTTTGCAACAACGCGTCCTACGATATATATCAGCAGGCAACTGCCAAAATAGGCAATGAGTAAACGCATATCAACCGGCGGGCTTTGGTAAAATTTACTCATGACCTTAAATAACATGCAGGGCAGGGCAATCGAAAAACAAAAACGGTTAAATACCCCACTGGCTGCTTCCGGCCAACCTGCAAATCGGCCGAGACAATAACCTAACGCAATTAATGAAAATAACGGGGCCGACAATATCATTTGCTGCGTAAGCTGCCCCAGAAAACTTGCGGTTTCCATCCTTTACCCTGCCTGTTCTATCAGTGTGAGTCATTTTTTTGTTTTTTGGCAGTATAGGGAGTTTGAGACGAGGCGTCAGGCAGGATGCGAGGGTTTGTAAAACTGCCCGGTAGATTTCTGGCAAATGAACAAAGCGGTAATGGCAGCACATGACCCTCACCCCTGCCCTCTCCCTGAAAGAGAGAGGGCGAAAAGGGGCCACCGTGCGACAGGTCCCCTCGCCCCACTGGGGTGAGGGGAAAACGCGACATTAGTATTCTGCCTGGCCCTTTGCAAAAAAGGCCAGCGTCTCCTCCAGATTCTTCGCCTGCTCCTCCAGCGACATCGCAGCGGCGGAAATCTGCTGCACCAGTGACGCATTCAGCTGGGTGGCGCTGTCCATCTGATTGACCGCTACGCTGACCTGACTGACCCCTTTGGTCTGTTCATCCAGCGCCTGAACAATCTCACCAATCACCAGATGCACGCTCATCACCGACTCGATTATCTGCGCCATCATGGCTCCGGTCTCATTGACCAGCATGACCCCCTTGCTGACGCGCCCGTTAGACTCCTCAATCAGCGTCGAAATCTCTTTGGCCGCGTTAGAGCTGCGCTGAGCAAGATTACGCACCTCCCCCGCCACCACCGCAAAGCCCCGCCCCTGCTCACCCGCACGTGCCGCTTCCACCGCTGCGTTCAGCGCCAGGATATTGGTCTGGAAAGCAATGCCATCGATGATGCTGTTGATATCGCCAATCTTATTGGCGCTCTCATCAATCTTACCGATGATATCCACCACTTCCCCTACCAGCGTCTCCCCTTGTCCGGCTATCTGTGCCGCTTTTTCGGTAAGACGGGTCGCTTTCTGAACATTGTCGGCGTTATTTTTCACGGTTACGGAGATCTGCTCCATACTCGCCGCCGTCTCTACAATAGCCGCCGCCTGCTCTTCTGTGCGTGAGGCCAGGTCGAGGTTACCCGCCGCTATTTCACTGCTGCCCGACCGCACTGAGTGGCTGGCATCACTGATGCTGCCCACAATACGTTGCAGCTCAGACTGCATGGTATGCAGCGCATAGAAAATGCTGCTGGTGTCCCCCGATCGTACCGGAATCGGGTTGCTTAAATCCCCCTGCGCCACGGAGAGGGCAATCTCTGAAGCTTCTGATGGCTCGCCACCTACGGGGTGCGCTACTTTACGGGTGAAAACCAGCGCAACCACGACGCTGACAATGATGATGCTCAGGATCATCAAAATAATGGCATTGCGCAGGTAGTTCCAGGCTTCCGCCATCACCACGCTGACCGGTGCCACAATGGCGAGCTTCCACGGCGTCTGGCTGTTGCCTACCTCGATGGATTGCCAGGTCACAAACGCAGGCTCGTTCAGAATGGCGTCGTCGATACGCACCACCGCCTCCCCGCTTATCGCCCCGGTCCAGGGCTTACCGGTCATTGATTTATCCGGGCTGGAGATGACTTTGTTCTGCGCCGAGAGGAGCAGCGCATAGCCCGACCCCTCCCAGGGTTTGATGCTGCCAATCATTTTTTGCAGGGTTTCCAGTGAAAAGTCTGAGGTAACGGATCCCTGGAATTTACCGTCGCGAATAATGGGCGCGGCAATGGAGGTGAGCATCACATCCACCCCATTGTAGGGATAGAGGTAAGGTTCAATGATGACCTCTTTCTGGCGCTGGCGAGGCAGCACATAGTAATCACCGCTGCCCGGCGTTTCGTAGTCCACAAGATTGTGCAGTGCCGGGTTGCCGCCGCTATCGCGGTCGACATAACGGGCGTAACGTCCGGCCGGATCCTGCTCCGGCTGACCGGCAAAATCGCTGTCTTTTCCATCGAATGCGTTCGCTTCAAAGGTCAGCGACATCGACAGGAAGTCATTATGCTGACGCAGAAAATCCGTCAGCAATTGATCAAGCCCGCGCCTGTCCTGAAGCCCCGCCTGATGCAAAGACCAGGCACTGATACCGAGATCGCGCGAAGCGGTCAGCGCCGTGTCGAGCTGCTGCTGTACACGCAGCGATTCAGTATGGGCAATTTGTTGCAGATGTTTTTGCGCAACGGCTTGTTGTTGATGCATAGACTGCCAGAGCAGCAGGCCGATAGTGATCAGGAATCCGATCGTGATAGTGATAAATATTGACGCCAGCATCAGCGTTCTGGCCGTCATTTTCTTTCGTTTACTCATCTTTCCCCACCTGGGCAGTCGCCCTCTGGCAATTAACCCAACGACTCATAATTCATATATCGGTAAAAAGCCGTTAACACTTAAACCAAATATGAATTAATTTATTTTCACAATATTTTTAAAGGAGTTAGGGGGGAAAGCGCTGAGCCAGGGGCTGACTCAGCGATGCAAGGGAATACTTATCTTCGGGGATTACTTGTTCACGTGCATAATAATTTCCGTGATTTCTGACGGACGCCCGAGGCGTAACGGGAAACCGCTCCACAGCCCTGCGCCATTGCTGACGTAAAGGGTCATGTTGCCGACCTGGTAACGACCGGAAACAAAACCGCCATTTACCGCTTTCACTGCCTCATCAAGGCCACGCACCATGCCGCCGTGGGTATGCCCGGAAAGCTGGAGCCTGACGCCGTATGCTGCATTTTTTTCTGCGGTATCCGGGCGGTGATCGAGCAGGATTATCGTATCGTTAGCGGTGGTGCCCTGCAGCGCGCGTTCGATGTTGGGGGCATCAAAACCGAAACGTTTGGCGATTTTGTCCGTTACGCCCGCCAGCACCAGTGAGGAGTCGCCTTTTGCGATACGCACATGGCTGTTCATCAGAAAAGGGATGCCAAGCTTCTGCCAGGCGGGTATCCACTCCTGGTAGTCAAAGTAATATTCATGGTTGCCCGTAATGGCAAAAACCCCGTCTGCCGCGCGCAGGTGAGCCAGAGGCTCCACATCGCTGTAGCGAACCCCGAGCGTACCATCAGACATGTCGCCGGTCAGGGCGATCAGATCCGGTTTTAACGCATTGGTTTTCGCCACGATTTGTTCCACCCACTCTCTGGGCAGAAGGCGGGTTGCGTGAATATCCGCAAGCTGAACAATGCGGTAGCCTTCAAATGCAGGCGGTAAACCGGTGATACTGACCTCTACGGTGCGGACGGCGGGAACCTGAATCGCCTGCCAGACGCCGATGCCCGAGAGCGCCACGGCGCCTGCCAGCATCGGCAGGGAGACAGGCAGAAACGGCAGGCGTTTACGGGTAAGCAGACGGATAAGCAGCGCAGCCAGGTCGCGCAACAACAGTAAACCGGCAAAAAGCACCGTGGCGCCAAACAGCGTGCCGATAGCAATCATCGCCGGGCGCGGCCATTCGGGAGAGAACATGTTTCCCCACAGCATCCTGCTGATAAAGTGGAACTGACAAATCAGCACCACAAGCAGGGTAAAGAGCAGCTTAGGGATGACAGGAAGCGAGAGCCGCCAGATAAAACGAAAAGCAATATACAGTGCCGGTAACAGCGTCCAGAGAAAAAACATCACAGCTCCATAGCAACGAAAGTAGAACAACAAGGTGTCAGTGTTTTAAAACTAGCACCTTGTTGCGCCGTTTCGGTGGCTATTTTCTCTTAGCGTGGCAGGATATTTTCCGCTTTTAGCCGCTCAAAGAGCTGAGTGAAGGCGTCCAGCGTGCTGCGATAACCGATGAAACCTGCTTTGCGGCTTTTGCTCATGTCGGTGAAGGCCTCCATCGGACGACCGAGATCGGCATCCGTATGCCACCAGGAAGCCAGACGTGTCAGATCGTGCTCTTTTAACTGGTAACGATGGGCAATCTCCGCCCAGGCAGCGTTAGCCTCCTGCATCCGCCCTTCCAGCGGAGCCGGGGTGCCGTTAAACCCGACGGCCTCAATACCAAACCAGGCGGCGAGACGCGGCCATAACCAGTTCCAGCGAAACACGTCGCCGTTCACCGCATTAAAATCTTCGTTGGCTGCGTTCGGACTTGAGGTGGCCCAGCACAACTGCTCTGCCAGAAGACCGGCATCGGTGACGTCGGACACGCCGTTCCACTGCTGCTCAGAGCCGGGGAAGATAAAGGGCCATCCCTTTTCACGGCACAGCGTGGCATACACGGCGAGCGTCAGCCCCATATTCATAGCGTTTCCAACGGCGTAACCAATAATGGAATGCGGGCGGTGAACGCTCCAGCGATAACCATATTTTTCCGCTCCGGCGAAGATCTCGTCTTCCTGAGCGTAATAAAAATTCTCAACCGGCTGACGGCCCTGCTCTTCACGAAACGGCGTCACGGGCACCGCGCCTTTGCCATAGGCTTCAAAGGGGCCAAGGTAGTGTTTTAGTCCGGTTACCAGCGCCACATGTGCGCCGCTCAACCGCTCGCCCAGCGCGTCAATGACGTTTTTCACCATCAGGCTGTTCACACGGATGTTGGCTTTTTCGTTCTCCTGACGCGCCCAGACGCTAAAGAACAGCGCATCAGGCTTAACGGACGCCAGCGCCTTGTTTACGGCATCGCTGTCGGTTAAATCGGCGATCAGGCTGGTGCAGCCTTCCGGTACGGCACCCCGGCCACGTGAAAGGCCCGCAACATTCCAACCTTCCGCTTTCAGTTTTTCTGCCAGCGCCCGGCCGATAACACCGCTAATGCCGACTATCAGGGCTTGTTTCTGCATTCAGGTATCTCCTCATCAGGTTAATGAGTAGACTAATAGAGAACAGCATTCTTATCTCTGGCATTAATTCACATCATTCTCAACCTGAGTTCATGAATCCATGCACGATCAGCGCCTGAAAGATATCGTCCCCTTTGTGGCAAGCGTCGAGAGCGGCAGCTTTACCGCCGCCGCAACACGCCTGCACGTGACCGGTTCTGCCATCAGCAAAAGCGTGAGTCGGCTGGAAGCCCGACTGGGGTCGCGCCTGCTCGAACGCACCACCCGCCACCTGCAGCTGACCGATGCCGGACAGGCCTATTACCAGACCTGTATCCGCATCATGGAAGAGCTGGCGGAAGCCGAATCGGTGCTGGCGGCCCAGCGCATCATTCCTTCAGGGCGGCTGCGCCTCGCGGTGCCAAACACCTACGGACGAGTAAGCGTCATGCCGCTGCTTATCCCCTTCTGCCAGCAAAACCCGGAGCTGGAACTCAGCCTCACCTTCTCTGACCGCTTTGTTGATCTTTTTGAAGAGGGAATTGATGTTGCCGTGCGGATTGGCGACACCGGGCCGCTGCCCGCCTCGTTGGGGTGCAAACTGCTGGGACGTGAAAAGATGGTGTTTTGCGCCTCGCCTGCCTATCTCAAAGCGCACGGCAGGCCGCAGACTGTGGAAGCGTTACTGCAGCATCAGGCCATTTTGTATGAACGCGTCGACGGGACGGTAAAGCCCTGGCTGTTTATCACCGAAGATAATCATCTGCGCTGGCGCACGGTCCCCTTTCGCATGGCGCTGGGGGATGTGGATGCTCAGATTCAGGCTGTCTGCGCCGGGCTGGGGGTTGCGCAAAGCCCGACATGGCTTATTCGTAATCAGCTGGCCTCCGGTGAACTCGAGATAGTATTACCAGACGTACAACCGGAGGGGCTGGCGCTGACGCTCGTCTGGCCGCGTCGCAAACAGTTACTGCCGAAAGTGGACGCGCTACTGAACGCCCTCAGCGCTCTTGAAATCAGGGCACCGGATACACCTCTGACGGATCGGGCCACGGTGTGAGAACGTCAAACCCGGTGGAAGTGACGGCGACCATATGTTCCCACTGGGCTGAGAGCGAACGGTCTTTAGTTACCACCGTCCAGCCATCGGAAAGCACGCTGGTCGCCGCTTTCCCGGCGTTTATCATCGGCTCGATGGTAAAGATCATCCCCTCTTTCAGCACCAGGCCCGTACCCGGCTTGCCGTAATGCAGTACCTGGGGCTCATCATGATAAATTTGTCCCACACCGTGTCCGCAATACTCTCTTACTACTGAGAACCCTGCGCCTTCCGCAACCTGCTGGATAGCAGCACCGACATCCCCCAGTGTTGCGCCCGGTTTTACCACCCGGATACCCGCAACCATCGCCTCGTAAGTCACGTTGATCAGTCTGTTGGCACGAACCGACGGTTCGCCAACCACGTACATACGACTGGTATCGCCATACCAGCCGTCTTTGATGATGGCCACGTCGATATTAACGATATCGCCTTTTTTCAAGACCTTAGCGGAAGGAATACCGTGACAGACCACATGGTTGACCGACGTGCAGACGGTGCGGGTATAGCCGTGATAACCAATATTCGCCGGAATAACCTTGAGCGTATCGCGAATATAGTCGTGACAGAGCGTGTCGAGTTCGTCGGTGGTGACGCCCGGGCGCACATGGTGCTTGATCATCTCCAGCACGTTCGCGGCCGCATGCCCGGCCGCACGCGCCATCTCAACCTCTTGTTGAGTATGAATTTTTACGTTACTCACTGTGCTTCCTGCTCCATCGGTATTGAAAGGGCTTCGCCGTCGATAAGGGTATGAATATCGACGCCACCATTGCGCTCTGCCTGAATAAGCAGCCGCGTCAGCTGCTGATGAGTGAGGTGTGGGTAGAGTTCAGCCAGCATGCCCACTTTAAGCCAGTGTTCTGCCTGCGCGTTGACTGAACGGCTTAGCGCATTACTGGCCAACCGCAGGTTCTCATGCATCAGATCGGAGATTTTTACAATGCCCATAACTCACCGTATACGTTTTATATATGAAACGTATAATACACCAAATCCCTGAGTGAGGAAGCAGAAAAGCGGAGAGCGACCGGCCCGGCAGATACGGGTTCGGACATCTGGTCAGAGAGGAGATAAAACTTTCTTGCGGCAGGCACACCACGTGCCAGAAGAAAGAACGCCTACGTTTAACCGGCTACATTCCCTCCATAAGCTTAAACTGATGGAGGGTTAAGGGGTAATAGAAGATATACCCCTGGACACCGATATTTTTATACTTTTTAAGCAGGTTGAGATCGGCTTTCTTTTCCACACCTTCGCAAATGATATTGACGTTAAGGCGAAAAATAGTGGTCAGGATAGTATGAAGCGAAAGTCGTTTAGCCTCATTGCGCCCGATACCATCGACTATCGAACGATCTAATTTAATGGTATCAAAATCAAATAAACCCAAACTTTCTAACTGAATATTACCCGCACCAAAGTCATCAAGTGAGATCGAAAAACCATACTCCTTTGCTTCTTTTAAAAATCTCTCACACTGGATGAGCTGCTCTTTGGTCACTTTTTCGCTTATTTCTATTTCAATGTTTTGTGGATTGACACCCTGGCAGGCGCATTCTAAATAAAATTTTTCAGGATATGTCGTATCATTCAGTAGTGAGTGAGAAAAATTAAATGATACTTTTAGATTCTGTTTTTTTGCAATCAAACTACAAATTAGTTTAAAAATAAAATCTGTAATTATATTAACCGAGCCCGTTCTTTCTGCTTTATCTATTACTGTTTATGTGGATACTTGCGTTCCATTTTCATTTTTAAATCGGGCGAGGGCTTCGTACTGGTCAATTTTTTGTGCATGCAGACTTACAATCGGCTGAAAAGCCGCAGTCATATGAAACTTTTCATCCTCGAATTCAAAAATCCTTGTTTCCATTTATTTATTGTTCCATTGACCGGCAAGAATACTTTCACATTTCGCCATACATTACACATTCTAATCATTTATTACGGATCTTTAAAAATTGTTTTAAATGATCAATATTTATCTTTTGATAGGTTTTAACTATCGCGATTATTTCAATGATCGCTACAAGCTATTTAACTTATGGTCACTAACCAGGCCCGCGGTAACAAACGGCGAAAATCGGCCTTAAAGCAGAAATATAATCCATTGATTAAATTAAGAAATATCGATTTTTATTATCATATGATCGCGGATATATTTTCACTTGAAATACATTCATATTACTTATATAGCTAATTTCACAAATTATTAACAAAAACAGATAAGCCAGACGACACCCCAATTCAGCAGCCCTATATATAAGTGTCTTTCATGTTTTCGGGCGGAAACCTGGCGCAAGGGAAAAGCATAATATTGTATAAGACAGACAGATGTCGTCTGAGTTAAGTATGTGGGAAATTTGCGCCAGGGTGCAGCAAAACAGTGTCTCGGTGGAGAGTTAAAAACGGCAACAAACATCCGCAATCCGGCTGGTTCACTGTTATAAATTTTAAGCAGTTGTAAACCTACGGGTTGAAAAGCTCCTGTCTTACCACCTGTTGCCGTGAATCAGCGGGTTAAAAACGTGGTCGTGCGGTGGCATTTTTTGGGCATCAGGCGCAGGGAGTGCCTTCAGGTACGGAGATCTTCCATCAAGGCGCATCGTAACAGGCGGGTTAAAACCTTCCCTAAGAGCTGCTTGTTCTGCATAGAGATTAATTATTTTCGCAGAAGTATGCACAAAACTAAAAACAAGCTACTTTTAATTGATAATAGAGATTTTTCTGATGTACTGATGCCGTAACATTAAGGAGGGACTGAAATGACGATGAGTACCAGAGTTGAGTTTCTAAACCCCACTCAGACAATCCGTTTACCGGTATACAGTGCTGAAACGGCTTTTATCAAAACGGTAGAAGATGAACTCAGAGGGCTGGGTTTTCCTGTCAGCAACAAAGCTGTCATCCTGGCGATCATTCGTCACCTCGAAGAGGAACGCGATCCGCAACGATCCGCTTTATACCGCAGCGCACTGGAAATGGTCGTCAGAACAACACCTGATGATTTGTGATTCAGTAGATAAAAATGAAAATAAACCGCTAATAAATCAATGCTTTTTTTCTCCCCGCGTGGGAGGATCGTTATTAAGATAGTGCATTAGCGTGTCTGAACCGCAATTTTTATCGCCTCCCCATTGCGTCGCCCCTTTTCTTTTATCGCTCGAAAAGGAATAAGTCCGACGAATTTCTTCTATCGCAGCCGCCAGCGCATCCCGTCTTGTTTCACGGGTTTCCGTTTCGCAATGGCGAATCAGTAGCCCCAGTAGTGCCTCATGAGAGATAGGCGCATCAGCTTCCAGCAGTTCAAGAATGGCGTCACCAATTACGATTTCAACAAGGCTTTCTTTGGCATTTTTGTACATGGTGCCTTCCTTAGTTTTTATTCTGCCTGACCCGAACATACGGGTTGCCTCACTCACCCAGTTTCTGGGTCAGTAGCAGACGCAGAATATCTGCATAGTGGGCTTCAAGGACGGCAGGGGTGGTTTGATCAATGCGCCCCGCTACCGCCACACACAGGCTTTGGCGAGTAATGATTCGTCCTTCACGGATCATTTCCACAACGATAGCGCCGAGGGTCTGCTCAATACAGAGCATTTCTCCTCCCGGCGGCAGTACTATCTTGTCCCGACCATCACTACGTGAGTCACTCATATTTAACCTTTTCTTTAAGTAGAGGAAAATATCTATATGACAGCGCGCTAAAACATGGCGCAAAAATGCGCGCTTCGCATTGTGTCATCTGAGAGAAAGAATTGAAAGGATATCCCGGAAATGAAAGTGTGCAGACTGGGAGAAATGCTGAGATTAATGACCTGATTTTGGGAAATATTGAACGTAATCAACCCTGGCGGCATAAGATGCCCCAGGGCTGTCGTTAGCTACTCATGCTGGTTATCTCGGGTTGCACAAGGTAGTTTTTATACAAAAGCTCATGAGCGCGAACTTGTCCGATGGCCAGGGTATAGTGCAATCGCTGGTCATTATCGTCAGTCATCATGCGCTCGTCCCTTAACTGTCGTATCAGGTTGGCATACGTTATTTTTGACTGCGACTCCAGTAACTGAGCCGTTGCCTCGCAAATAAGCATGTCGGTTAACCTAGTGGTGGTTTTCATTATATCCTCCTCATGGTTGAAACTCATGCTGCCAACTTTATTAGCGACTGTTATTATTGAATAAATTACTGCATTTTTTGCTGCACGCGTTTCCGTGCGTCCTGATAAATTGCTTTACGTTCTGCCATCTCTGTATTCTCCTCTTCCTGCATCAGAATTTGGATCAGACCGCGAGTAGTCACCGGAAGACCTTTTCTAATCAGTTGTGTAGTCGCAATACCGATTGCTTCACGAATTAATTCTTCTTTTGTCAAACCATCATTATCGGTTTGTTTTTCCATAGTTATGGTAAGCCCTCCTGTTTAAGGGATAATCAATTATGGGTAACGTCCTGGCTGTTATAAACGGCAGTATCTTTAATTGCTTCTATTTGAAGTTGCAGCGTTTATTATGCCGGGCATAGATAGCTCCCTGTCCCGGTTTTGAACCGGAATAGTGGCCAATAATTTTAGAATTAGTGGCTGAGCGTTACATCAGGATTAACTACGTAAGGGTAGCTAATTGATGAAAGTGGCGGATCCGCTTAATAGCGCTCGCCCTTGCAGGATTTGTGTACGATGCACATGATTAGTCGCCTCCTTCTCCTGCCTGATTAAAGTCTCAATAAGTGACTCGCAGGATAGTTCCGCATCATTTTGAATATTCTCAAGTACTGCGTCACCGATAGAAATATAACCCAATTTATTTTCATCATCGCTTATCATTAATATTCCTCCTTTATTAATGTTTTGATGTAAATAATTGACTTACATTTTAAGTATAGCCTTTGGTTATCTAAAATTATTTTATTCAGGGAATTCTTAGATGAGGGGGGCACTGAAAATTAGAAAATGTCCATTTTAAGGAGAAAAGAGAACGACTATTTTTTAATAATTACAATGTAATAAGAAGGAGATAAGGGGGATAGCGCCCCCCGAAAGGTAATAGTTAGTTTTCTAATCCGCTAAGAATAATGGCCTCACTCTAGACATCATGGTGGGTAATGGAGAACCCCTGTTTTTGCCAGTGCGTTAATTGCTCCTGCTGATAACGTGACAGCGTTTTATCCGTCAAGACGAATATCTGTTGCCCGGGGAAAAGCTCCGGCCGGGGCGAGTCCAGCGGCTCGGCCAGGACATCAACATTCCAGCCGCGCTGCGATAAACGCCAGGCTTCAAGCCACAAACGTGTCCTGTCCTCAATGCTCCAGCCAATAAGCAGGGCATCTTTGCCGAGTTTTTTACGCGCGCGCGTTAAAGATAAAATGACATGATCGATAAGGATGCCATCCAGCAGGCTGCACATGGTCCGCGCGGTATTTTGATCCAGCGAAAGCCGCTGACGCACCGGCACAAAAACATGGTCAATGAGTGCATCAACAGGGTGTTCACGACAAAACGCAGCGATGGTAGTGCGAAGTCTGGCGGGGCGGACATGGCGCAGAGAGGACATTAACTCTTCCTGCAGTGACTCCCACCCTTCGTGCGACGCCACTTTTTTCTCTTCCAGCAGTGCCTTAACCTTGCCAACCGGTACGCCGCTTTCGATCCATCGTTTAATGTTTTCGATACGTTGAATATCGTCTTCATCAAACTGCCGATGCCCGCCTTCGCTTCGCTGAGGCTTAAGCAAACCATAGCGCCGCTGCCATGCGCGCAGGGTGACTGGGTTAATGCCGCATCGTTCGGCTACATCGCCAATACTGTAAAAGGTCATCAGTTCCCTCGTACTCAAACCCGATACATGTATATCTAAACTAGCTAATACGAACAGGTTGTACAATTCATTTTATGCTGTACAACTAAGGAACAGCGGGAGCACAAGCATAACCCGAATTCTATAGAAATCAGAACCACAATTTTCAGCATGGGGAGGAAAGGAACTCCATACCACCAGAAACGGGAATCCTGGTAGTATGGATTAATTCAGGAGAGTAGATAGGAGAAAAACGTCAGATTCAGACCTTTTTTTCTGGCCATGAAACCTCCGGGATCCCGCCCAGCAGCGGGCTTGCGAAGAGATATCCCTGGAACTGAGATATGCCCGCTGACTCGAGCCACATCCACTCTTCCGCCTGTTCTACCCCCACTGCTGAAACCATGATCTCAAGGGAGATACAACATTTGATGATGGCTTGTACAATTGCCTGGCGAGGACCACTCTTATGTACATCTTTGATGAGATCGCGATTAATTTTGATGCGCTCAGGCTGAAACTGGGACAGCAGCAGCAGTCCGGCGAAACCAGCACCAAAATGGTCGATAGCTACCCTGAAGCCAGCGCCTTTAAGCAGCTTAACGCCCTCGGTGAACTCATCGAGGCGGGAGATAACTTCGCTTTCGGTAAATTCAACAATCACCTGCTCCGGCACCAGACCATTGGCTTTACTCTCTTCGAGCAGGAAATTCACCGCGCCGGGCACCTTCACCAGCGTCATCGGCAGCAGGTTCACAGAGAGCGTCTGCTCGCCCAGGTTTAACGCTGCCGCCATGGCAAATGCCACTTTCTTGCTTCGCAAATCAGCTTCATAGATATCGTCACCCTGCCGTCCGGCAAACCAGGCCTGGGGCGAGTCACCGTCCGGCGTACGAAGTAACGCTTCCAGCGACACGACCTCACGCGCGAACGGGTCAATGATAGGCTGAAAAGCAAAATGGCACCCTGCTTCACGGTCGGCGCTGACAGTCGTGGGGACGGCGTCAGGTTCATCAGGAATAAAATCCCAGGAATCGCCCGGAGGGATCTCAAAATAGTTTTCTTTTTCAAGATCTTCAACAAAGGTTCGGAAGAACTGAAGGGCGCGGTCTTCATAGGTCAGCTGGTACTTTGACGTGCCTTTATCCAGTACATTCTGCAGCACTTCTTCCCGATCGTATTCGCGCAAATCGAAGAGTTCCATACCACACTTACCGAACCGACGTGAGGGGGCATAGTCTCGCAGCAGCTCAACAATATTGTAATGACGGTTATCCCGGCAAATATGACCGTAGATGGTCGACACCTTTTCTTCAGGCCCTTCCAGCAACTGGAAAAAATGCGTGCCGTTAAAAAGCAAAATACCCGTTACGTCTACATGCCAGTTCTTATTATTGGCAGAGGAAACCATATCTTCGAGCACATTAAACGGGACATTATCGCAAATATGGCTGCGGTAAATGATTGTTGTAAGCATGAACGATCCGAGAGAAAGCGTTGTAATCACCACATTAGCAGAGGCATGCGCGGGAGGCCTTTTAACCATCGTGACCATCGGCGGGTATACAACTGATTGATGTTAAAATGACAAAAAACCCTGCAATCCTTGAGGCTTTACTTATCACTTTCTGGCTACTTCAGCTTACAGTGTAGAACGAAAACGCAATTTTCTCCTCTTTCTTTGCATCTATCTCTTTGAAAATTAACTATTAGCATTTATTGATCAAAAAGATCGACATATTTGTACAACTTTTCTGTACAGATTTCCTATAGTTGTATAACTTAGATGCTTCCTTTACTGATTATTGGTTTTACAGGAGTGACCCATGCAGCAGAACGGCTACCTTCCGGATACAGCGAATGCGATTGCCCAGTACTTCAACAAGGCAAGCTTGCCGACTCAGCAAGAGACGCTTGGGCAAATCGTGGTGGAGATCCTCAAAGATGGCCGCCATCTGAACAGAAAATCACTCTGTACAAAACTTCTGAGCCGACTGGACCAGGCTTCCTCTCCTGAAGAGGAGAGCCACTATCAGATGTTGATTGGCTTGCTCTTTGGTCCAGATTAAACAAAACGCAGCACGATCACCTGGTGAACTGAGTTAATTCTGGTGGGTATTCCATAAGCCTGCCGCCTGTACCGGAGGATTGACTCACTGCCGCGTTTCATTATCTGAACGGTGCGGCAATCAGAGATGCAGTTATGAAAAGTAGTGAACACGAACAACTGACCGATGAACTGATTGGAGAAGCGGTACTCTCTCTTCTTCAGGATAACGGTCCTATTAACACGCTGTCCCTCATTGCACGGTTGCAAACGATGAAAAGCAACGAGCGAGAGCGCCAACGCCAGGAGATGCTGTCGCGTCTGATTGATGAAATTAGTCACAGCCATATTACTCCTGCTGGTGAAGAAGAAGGCGTTAAGCAACATGAGTGGAACGGGGATAGCGGAGATAATGTTTACCCATTATTCGGCGATCGCCAGCGGCAGGGGCGCAGTAAAAAACACTGACGTACCCGGCATCAATCATAAATTTAAGGCGTGAAAAAATGAGCCAAGCGATGTTTGACCCATCAGAGCAATATGAAAACCTGCCTGCTAACGCACTTACCGACTATTTTAAAAATGCGGGTGAAGTGCTGGCGGAAGAGGCAGCTATTCTCGGCGGCGTGATTCGCAGCATCCTTGCCTATGAAGGGCAGATAACTAACAAGGCCATTATTCTGCGGCTGATCAATCTCCTGGAGAACACGGAAGATGTGGTCACCGGTGACATCATCCGCAAAACGCTGGAGATTGTGGTCGACCACACGCTGGATGATATCTAAGCCTGCGCGTCTACCAGGGCCTGCGCACAAGCCCAGGCGCTTGACCACGCCCACTGGAAGTTATAACCGCCAAGCCAGCCAGTAACGTCCACGACCTCGCCGATGAAATAGAGGCCAGGTACATTACGCGCCTCCATCGTGCGGGAGGAGAGCTCATGGGTATCGACCCCGCCGAGCGTGACTTCCGCAGTACGATACCCTTCCGTACCGTTTGGTTGAACACGCCAGTTTGTCAGTGTTTCGATGAGGCTGTGCTGATCGCGAACGTTCAGTTGTTTCAAAGTGACGTCGGGAACCTGACCCAACTGTTGCAGACACTCCACCACTCTTTTCGGCAGGCAAATCGCCAGGGTATTTTTCAGACTTTGATTTGGATGAGCCTGACGCTGTTCGTTCAGCAGGCTTTCCAGATCGCACTCCGGCAGAAGATTTATACTCACGAACTCTCCCGCCTGCCAGTAGCTGGAAATTTGCAGTACTGCCGGACCCGAAAGCCCACGGTGAGTGAATAGCAGGTTTTCTTTAAAGAGGGTGCCGTCCTGAGCGGTAATAACGGCGGGAACTGACACCCCCGAAAGCACCTGAAACTGCTCAAGCATAGGCTTATGCAGCGTAAAGGGAACGAGCCCTGCCCGCGTTGGTAATACTTTCAGCCCAAACTGCTCAGCGATTTTATAGCCAAACGGCGACGCCCCAAGGCCCGGCATCGACAATCCACCGGAGGCAATCACCAGCTTTGACGTACACACCGTCTCACCATTTAGCTGCAGCGTATAACTGCTTTCATCGCGCGACACGCTCAACACCTCACTGCGCAGGCGCGTGGTGACGTTGCCTTTCTCGCACTCCGCCACCAGCATAGTGACGATTTGCAGAGCGGACTCATCGCAAAAGAGCTGGCCGAGGGTTTTCTCATGCCAGGCGATGCCATATTTCCCCACCAGTTCGATAAAATCCCACTGCGTGTAGCGGGCCAGCGCTGATTTGCAAAAATGAGGGTTCTGGCTGAGATACGCCGCCGGTTCGACATAAAGGTTGGTAAAGTTGCAGCGGCCACCGCCGGACATGAGGATTTTACGGCCAGGTTTTTTTCCGTTATCCAGTAATAGCACGCGTAAGCCCGCTTGCCCTGCCTGAGCGGCACAAAACATTCCTGCCGCACCGGCACCAATAACGATGACATCAAACCGTTCCACACTTCACCTCACTCTTTTTCGTCGCGCGGATTGTAAATTTTTCAAGCTGGTCGCACCAGCCCGAATATCCTACTTGCAAGCCATTCCCTTGAAAAATATAAGAATAACCTTAATGGCAGACGGTTAAATCATAAAGAATGTCAAAAAAAGTCCATATTTCACTTTGCCGATGTCCCTAAAGTCACTGATAATGCGCCGCGTTCATGTCCTCAAGATGGCGTAACGTCTATGCTACATTTATTTGCCGGCCTGGATCTCCATACCGGGTTATTACTTTTGCTTGCTCTGGTTTTTGTTCTGTTCTACGAAGCGATCAATGGCTTCCACGACACGGCAAACGCTGTAGCTACGGTTATCTATACTCGCGCTATGCGCTCGCAGTTGGCTGTTGTAATGGCGGCTGTGTTTAACTTCTTCGGTGTTCTGCTGGGGGGGCTAAGCGTCGCCTATGCGATCGTGCATATGTTACCAACCGACTTACTGCTCAACGTAAGTTCCGCTCATGGCCTCGCCATGGTCTTCTCTATGTTGCTCGCTGCGATTATCTGGAACCTGGGTACCTGGTATCTTGGTCTGCCAGCCTCCAGCTCCCATACTCTGATTGGCGCGATTATCGGCATTGGTTTAACGAACGCGCTGATGACCGGCACATCAGTGGTGGATGCGCTTAATATTCCAAAAGTGCTCAACATCTTTGGCTCCCTTATTATCTCTCCTGTCGTTGGGCTGGTGTTCGCCGGTGGCCTGGTCTATCTCCTGCGCCGCTTCTGGGGTGGTAGTAAAAAGCGTAATCGCATTCACCTTACCCCAGCTGAGCGTGAAAAACAGGACGGCAAAAGAAAGCCCCCGTTCTGGACGCGTATTGCCCTGATCCTCTCAGCTATCGGCGTGAGCTTCTCGCACGGCGCTAATGACGGTCAGAAAGGTATTGGTCTCATCATGCTGGTACTGATTGGCGTCGCACCCGCGGGCTTCGTGGTCAATATGAATGCGACCGGTTACGACATCACCCGTACCCGCGATGCGGTCAACAACGTGGAAACTTACTTCCAGCAGCACCCTGAACTGCTGCAGAAAGTGACGGGCGTTGACCCTATGGCCCCGGTTCCGGCACCAACGAATACTGTCGCTAATCCGTCAGAATTCCATTGCCATCCTGACCGCGCTATCGTCGCGCTCGACAGCGCAAAAGCGATGCTGACCGGTATCGAAAGTTACGACAAACTGCCGATTGAGCAGCGTAGCCAGCTGCGCCGCATTATGCTTTGCCTGTCCGATATCACCGATAAAGTGACTAAACTGCCTGAGGTCAATACTGACGATCAGCGTCTGCTTAAGAAACTGAAAGGCGATATGCTGAGCACCATCGAATATGCCCCTATCTGGATTATCATGGCCGTGGCACTGGCGTTAGGCCTGGGCACCATGATTGGCTGGCGTCGTGTGGCGACCACCATCGGTGAGAAAATCGGTAAGAAGGGCATGACCTATGCGCAAGGCATGTCAGCACAGATGACGGCAGCCGTCTCCATCGGTCTGGCAAGTTATACGGGGATGCCTGTCTCCACCACCCACGTACTCTCCTCCTCCGTTGCGGGGACGATGATTGTGGATGGCGGCGGCCTGCAACGTAAAACCGTCACCAGCATTCTGATGGCGTGGGTATTTACTCTGCCGGCGTCCATCCTGCTTTCGGGCGGTTTATACTGGATAGCGCTGAAGCTCATTTAAAAACACCAGCCTATATAATTCGCGTTGCAGGCAGGCGGTAATGTACATGCAACGTGGAGAATGACGGAAAGAACGGGTCAGCATGCTGGCCCGTTTTTTTATGCTCAGTGCCAGATCATCAGCGCGATTAAGCTCACGACGATCAAACCGCACAGCGCACTGGTTAAGATAAATTGCCCGCGGACTCGCTCACAACGGCGAATAAACTCATCATCATGATGATCGCGATAACGTTGAGCGTAGATATACCACACCAAACGCATCTGCTTACCAGGTTGCCCGTGGGAGGTAAAAAAGCCTCCGCCATCCACATATTGATAAAGCAATGGGTCACAACCACGCAGTACCACTAGCAAAGCACGTAACGACGAAAAGTAGCGTGCCATGTTAACAACACAAACGATGCATAAAGCCCAAAACAGCGCGACGGTGCTGATCATCATCTCTACTCCCCCGGCGACCCGCCCACGGAAACCTGCTCCGGGACTACCGCTCCCAGATATCACCCAAGTCATTCAGTAAAGAGTGTTACCAATAACCGATCGGGATCACAAACTTCTATCCGAACGGCTCTTTAAATAGTGTAGGAGATCAGTCTATTTTTTTGCCACATCGTTAAGCGTTCTATTCATTTTGTTAACAAACAGGCATTAAGTGATTCGTGATCGCGGTGGATTGACGCTTCCTGAAGAGAGTTATAAGGTAGAAATATCCTCTACAATGAGATCCTTAAGGCCGGGCGCTACCCGCGCAACTGGAAGGCAGGACCTGGGAAGTGCTACTGCATCATGGGGATAATCCCTGTGGTCATCGAAAACTTATGGAAGGAGTAACATTATGGCTTACAAACACATACTCATCGCGGTAGACCTCTCACCTGAAAGCAAATTGCTGGTTGAGAAAGCCGTTTCTATGGCGCGCCCTTACAACGCGAAAGTGTCCCTGATTCATGTCGATGTTAACTATTCCGATCTCTACACTGGCCTTATCGACGTTAACCTCGGCGATATGCAAAAGCGAATTTCTGATGAAACGCATCATGCCCTGACCGAACTCTCTGTTAATGCAGGTTATCCTATTACCGAAACCCTGAGCGGCAGCGGTGATCTGGGCCAGGTACTGGTCGATGCCATCAAAAAATACGATATGGATCTGGTGGTCTGCGGCCATCATCAGGATTTCTGGAGCAAACTGATGTCTTCGGCTCGCCAGCTGATTAACACGGTTCACGTCGATATGCTGATCGTACCGCTGAAGGACGACGAAGAAGAGTAATCAGACAAGCACACCACGATGACAACGCCCGCTGATGCGGGCGTTTTTTTGCTTTTTATGCTGAAGACCTGCCCTTCGGGCAAAAGAGGGTCAGTCCGTCTGTTCTTCCGGCGTACCGGCGTAAATATCAAACCGGTGGCCTTTGGTGGTCACGGCATTGGTCGTCGCCACGTCGGCCAGCGGCGGCGCATAGTCTGGTCGCTTCACCACCACCCGCCGGGTGGCAAGCAGGCGAGCAGGAGCCAGCAGCCCATCGGCGTCGATATCCGGCCCTACCAGCGACTGAAACACACGCATCTCCTTTTTCACCAGCGCGCTTTTCTGCTTATGCGGGAACATCGGATCGAGGTAGACCACCTGCGGGCGGGGCGAAATAGCCGTAAGCCCGGTCAGGCTCGAGGCATGAATCAGCTGCAACCGCTCCTGCAACCAGCCACCAATTTCCGGGTCGGCATAGCCGCGCGCCAGGCCATCATCCAGCAGCGCGGCGACCACCGGATTACGCTCTACCATCCGCACACGACAGCCTACCGAAGCCAGCACAAAGGCATCACGCCCCAGTCCTGCCGTGGCGTCCACCACGTCCGGCAGATAGCTGCCCTTGACGCCTACTGCTTTGGCGACCGCCTCACCGCGCCCCCCGCCAAATTTGCGCCGATGCGCCATCGCCCCGTCGACAAAATCCACATAAATACCGCCAAGTTTTGGCTCATCGCGTTTACGCAGTTCAAGACGGGAGGACGTGAGTACGAGCGCCATCAGGTTCGCGTCGTCATGTTCCAGCCCCCAGCGGGACGCAAGAACAGATAAGGCGCCATCGCTGGCGCCTGTTTCATCAAGTAAGCAGATCTTCACTACGCAGTACCCAAATCATTCAAGTTGCATCAAGACAACAGGGGAGCACATCCCCGGGAGCGTACAAGAGTACGTGACCCGGGTTGGCGAGTACAGTTGCCGCTGAGGCCGTCTGAAGGAGTAGAGGTATCAGCCCTCAATCCCGTAGTGCTCCAGCATCGCATCCAGCTGCGGTTCACGCCCACGGAAGCGTTTGAACAGCTCCATCGGCTCTTCCGAACCGCCACGGGTCAGGATGTTATCGAGGAAGGACTGACCGGTTTCGCGATTGAAAATCCCCTCTTCTTCAAAGCGCGAGTAGGCATCCGCCGCCAGCACGTCAGCCCACAGGTAGCTGTAGTAACCTGCCGCGTAACCGCCAGCAAAAATGTGGCTGAACGCATGCGGGAAGCGACCCCAGGAGGGGCTTTGCATCACGGAAACCTGCTTTTTGATCTCAAACAGCGTATCGAGGATTTTCGCACCCTGCTGCGGGTTGAATTCCGCATGCAGACGGAAGTCGAACAGGCCGAACTCCAGCTGACGAAGGATAAACAGCGCCGCCTGGTAGTTTTTCGCTTCCAGCATTTTATCGAGCAACGCCTTCGGCAGCGGCTCACCCGTCTCATAATGACCGGAGATAAACGCCAGCGCGTCCGGCTCCCAGCACCAGTTCTCCATAAACTGGCTCGGCAACTCAACGGCATCCCACGGCACACCGCTGATACCGGCCACCCCCGGGGTTTCGATGCGGGTCAGCATATGGTGCAGGCCGTGACCAAACTCATGGAACAGCGTGATCACTTCATCGTGCGTAAAGAGCGCTGGCTTGCCGTTAACCGGGCGGTTGAAGTTACAGGTGAGATAAGCGACAGGCTTTTGCAGCGAACCGTCCGCCAGGCGCATCTGCCCCACACAGTCGTCCATCCACGCGCCGCCGCGTTTATGCTCGCGCGCATAAAGGTCGAGATAGAAGCTGCCGCGCAGTTCGTTACTCTCATCGTACAGTTCAAAGAAACGCACGTCCGGATGCCAGACGTCGACATCGGTACGCTCTTTCGCCGTGATGCCGTAAATACGTTTTACGACTTCGAACAGGCCGCTCACGGCTTTATTCTCGGGGAAATAGGGGCGCAGTTGTTCATCGCTGATGCTGTACAGATGCTGTTTTTGCTTTTCGCTGTAGTACGCAATATCCCACGGCTGCAGGTCGTCGACACCGAACTCGCTTTTTGCGAAGGCACGAAGCTGCGCCAGTTCGCGCTGCCCCTGTGGACGCGCACGCTTTGCCAGATCGTTAAGGAAATCGAGCACCTGAGACGGATTCTCCGCCATTTTGGTCGCCAGTGATTTGAAGGCGTAGCTTTCAAAGCCGAGAAGCTGCGCCAGCTCGTGGCGCAGGGCGAGGATCTCTTCCATTACCGGACTGTTGTCCCATTTGCCCGCATTAGGGCCCTGGTCAGAAGCGCGGGTGCTGTAGGCACGATACATCTCTTCACGCAGCGACTGATTGTCGCAGTAGGTCAACACCGGCAGGTAACTTGGGATGTCCAGTGTCAGCAGATACCCCTGCTGCTCTTTGGCTTCAGCCTGCGCTTTCGCAGCGGCCAGCGCGCTTTCCGGCATACCGGACAGCTCGGCTTCATCGGTAATCAGTTTGCTCCAGCCCATGGTGGCATCCAGCACGTTGTTGCTGTACTGATTGCCCAGCTCAGACAGGCGCGCCGCAATTTCGCCGTAGCGTTTTTGTTTCTCTTTATCCAGACCAATACCGGACAGCTCAAAATCACGCAGGGCATTATCGACAGATTTTTTCTGCGCGGTATTCAGCGTGGCGTAGTGATCGCCGTCACGCAGGTCACGATACGCGTTATACAGCGCTTCATTCTGCCCGACCCAGGTACTGTACTCAGAGAGCAGTGGCAGGGTTTGTTCGTAAGCTTCACGCAGTTCCGGGCTGTTTTGTACCGAATTCAGGTGACTGACCGGAGAGAAAAGACGGCCCAGGCGATCGTCAGCTTCGGCCAGCGGCTGGCAAAGGTTGTCCCAGGTAAAAGGTCCGCTTTGTGCGACCACGCTTTCCACCGCCGTACGGCAATCATCCAGTGCCTTCGTAACGGCAGGCACGACATGCTCAGGCAGGATTTTTGAAAATGGCGGTAAATCGAAAGGCGTCAACAATGGATTGGTCATATGCGCAGTCCTGTCCTGTTTGAGAAAGTGAATGAAGCGCACAATCCGGCGCTCTGCATAACGTTGTAGCATGGGGCTAAGTGTAGAGGATTTCAATGGCAGGCGTTGCGCGCAACGGCTGATTGCTGCAATCGCCGCATCGCCCTGCTCTCTGATTCTTACTAAGGAATCAGGGTCATAAATTTTTCATCAATGCGTATACTCGTCATAACAACGACAAGGAGAACACATGTTGAATTTCATTCTGACGATATTGCCGCTGCTGGCGCTGATTGGGCTGGCACTCACTTTCCCGAAGTGGCGACGTCGTAAAAAGGGCGCCACAGCGGATAACGGCTTACGAAAAATATCTATCCCCACCAAAACCTTCCGCCCCGGTAAAGGTGGGCAGTTGTTACCAACAACGTATTATTTCGATGAAGAGAATTTTTATGAAATTCAGGTGGATGTGAAAAAATCGGTGCCATTGAGCGCAATAATTAAAGTCGAACGTGAAAGCATCGAAGTAAATAACCGCTCATTCTGGAAAGTCACTTACACCAACGAAGGCCAGACGAAACAGGTACGTTTTCGCCACAATTACACCCTGTTTAACACCGATTTCGCCGACTTTCTGGAGGCGGTAAAGCGCGCCAACCCCGAAGCCAGCGTGCGGGCACTAAATATTTTTACGCTCTGAACAGTAAGACGCTGCCAGAGTGTGCGGGCGGTGGCGTTTTCTTAAAAGTGGGTAACCACACGGCGGCGCGGTTTTCATCCTGTCAGGGTACGGATCGTCTTTGCCCCCGTCGTCTGGCATCTGGTCAATGGTGTCGCCCGCCATCAGTAAATTGAAACAAGCGCATCGGACAACGGCATTTCAACCCAATCTACGGTAAACTGTGCGCAATCACGTTCATTTTCTGGAATCTCTGCCTCCATGCTCAGTTATCGCCACAGCTTTCACGCTGGCAACCACGCCGACGTCTTAAAACACACCGTTCAGAGCCTGATCATCGAATCGCTCAAAGAAAAAGATAAACCCTTTATCTATCTGGATACCCATGCGGGCGCGGGGCGTTATCAGTTATCTGGCGAGCATGCCGAGCGTACCGGCGAGTATCTGGAAGGGATTGCGCGTATCTGGCAGCAGGATGATGTGCCTGCTGAGCTGGAGCCGTACATGAACGTACTGCGCCATTTCAACCGTAACGAAACCCTGCGTTACTACCCTGGCTCGCCGCTGATTGCCCGCCAGCTACTGCGTGAGCAGGACAGCCTTTTCCTCACCGAGCTGCACCCGAGCGACTTCCCGCTGCTGCGCCAGGAGTTTCAGAAAGATGAGCGCGCACGCGTAGAACGCGCCGATGGCTATCAGCAGCTGAAATCCAAACTGCCGCCCGTCTCCCGTCGCGGTATGGTATTGATTGACCCGCCCTATGAGATGAAATCCGATTACCAGGCGGTAGTCGCTGGCATTCATGAAGGCTACAAACGCTTTGCTACCGGCACCTATGCTCTGTGGTATCCGGTTGTGCTACGTGCGCAGATCAAGCGCATGATTAAAGAGCTTGAAGCCACCGGCATTCGCAAAATCCTGCAAATTGAACTGGCGGTGCGCCCGGATAGCGACCAGCGCGGCATGACCGCCTCCGGCATGATTGTCATTAACCCGCCGTGGAAGTTAGAAGCACAGATGAATAATGTACTGCCGTGGCTGCACCGTACACTGGTGCCAGGCGGAACCGGGCATACTCTCGTAAACTGGATAGTACCCGAGTAATCACAGCGATTGAGGGAACCTTCTGGGCTGCGCGCTACAATCTCGACACTTTTCAACCTCGTTCAGGATTAAGGAATATGAGCAAACACTACGACTATATCGCCATCGGCGGCGGCAGCGGCGGGATCGCCTCCATCAACCGCGCGGCGATGTATGGCCAGAAATGCGCGCTGATCGAAGCCAAAGAGCTTGGCGGTACCTGCGTGAACGTGGGTTGTGTGCCGAAAAAAGTGATGTGGCATGCGGCACAAATTCGTGAAGCTATCCACCTGTACGGCCCTGATTACGGTTTCGATACCACCATTAACCAGTTCGACTGGGCAAAACTGGTTGCCAGCCGTACCGCCTACATTGACCGCATCCATACGTCGTATGACAACGTATTGGGCAAAAACAACGTTGACGTGATCAGAGGCTTCGCCCGTTTTGTCGATGCGAAGACGGTCGAAGTGAACGGTGAGACGATCACTGCCGACCATATCCTGATCGCCACCGGCGGACGGCCGAGCCATCCGCGCATTCCGGGGGCAGAATACGGTATCGACTCCGATGGTTTCTTCGAATTACCCGCCCTGCCTGAGCGTGTCGCGGTAGTGGGCGCAGGTTATATCGCCGTTGAACTGGCAGGCGTAATTAACGGACTGGGCGCAGAAACGCACCTGTACGTGCGCAAGCATTCGCCGCTGCGTAGTTTCGACCCGATGCTCAGCGAAACCCTGGTGGAAGTTATGGATGCCGAAGGCCCGACACTGCACAAAGAAGCGGTTCCGAAAGCGGTGATTAAAAATGCCGACGGCAGCCTGACGCTGGAACTGGAAGATGGTCGTTCGCAGACCGTGGACTGCCTGATTTGGGCCATTGGTCGTGAGCCCGCCAACGACACTTTCAATCTGAAAGTGACCGGGGTGAAAACCGATGAAAAGGGCTACATTGTCGTCGATAAGTTCCAGAATACGTCAGTTGCTGGTATTTATGCGGTGGGTGATAACACCGGTGCCGTCGAGCTGACGCCCGTTGCCGTGGCCGCAGGCCGCCGTCTCTCTGAGCGTCTGTTTAACAACAAACCTGATGAGCACCTGGATTACGATAACATCCCGACGGTGGTCTTTTCCCATCCGCCTATTGGCACCGTGGGTCTGACCGAGCCGCAGGCCCGTGAACAGTACGGCGATGAGTCAGTTAAAGTCTACAAATCGTCCTTCACGGCGATGTATACCGCGGTGACCTCTCGCCGTCAGCCGTGCCGCATGAAGTTAGTCTGCGTCGGCCCGGAAGAGAAAATTGTCGGTATTCACGGCATTGGTTTTGGGATGGATGAAATGCTGCAAGGCTTCGCGGTCGCCCTGAAAATGGGTGCTACCAAGAAAGACTTTGATAACACCGTGGCGATTCACCCGACGGCGGCAGAAGAGTTTGTAACGATGCGGTAAGTGCCCAGTAGCCCGGACAGGTGAGCAGCACCACCTCCGGGAATCGTCGGCATCCCCCACTAAGGCCAGAACCTGTTCTGGTCTTTTTATTATTGATAATCCAGAGTGAATTCCGCACTCGACTTTATTGCTCCGGGTGTTATAGCCCCACTACCTTTATAGTAATAGTAGACATCAAATTTCAAATTTGTTGCCCCTGACGCACCTGTCCTTATTAAATGCGCGTTATTTACCTTAACCGGATTACCACCGTAAAAAAGCTGAAAGCCAACGTTATCATTGCCTGCCATAAGATTTTTGATGGCATTATCTGTGCCACTTAATACCGTCGCATTAAAGGTTATAGCGACGTCAGTATTATCATTACATTGCAGATTCAGATTAAGGGGTTTTGAAATAGCAGCATATTTCCCTACCCCGTTATTTACGAGATCGTTAAGTGATACTGAAGGTAATGTGATGGTCGCATCGTAATCACTGATGGTACAGGTATAAACGGGCGGCTCGACTTTATCCTGTAGCGTAAAGGTGATGGTATAGGTTTCTCGATCAAACCCTCCTGATACCCCAGAACGGCGCTCCAGTATCACCGTCGCCAGTACGGTGCCACTGGCCAGGGTCACCGCCGTACCCGCCAGTTTGACGGATATCCCCAATGTATCTTTCATGCCACTGTAAGATGTTGTCGAACAGTTTATATCCGGCCAGACGCACAGATTACTGGAGCTGATGGTTTCCGCCGACGCCACGGCCGTGGCACCTGTACTCACCGAGCTGTTACCGCCAGCCACCTGTAAGGTACGGGTAAAACCGCTCAGGCCGCTGTGGTAACGTACCGATCTTACCCGCATGGCATCCTGCCATGATCCATTTACTGAACCATTACAATTCTGAATAACTCCGTCGGGGAGAGTAAAGATTGTGCTTTTGGTGGTAAAGGTTGATGCAGGAACCGGCACATCAACTGTTTGGGTTGAACAACTAAAACTCCATGCAGCGCAGGGAAACAGAAGAGCGCACCAGGCAATTGCCAGCAGAAAACCGATTACATTCCTTTTTCTCATTGACCACCCCTCCTATGAATATTGACAGAAACTTCATGAAGTAAGTGTAGGAACGCGGCTGTATCAAGAATATAAATTAATCATGGCAAATGTGGCAAAAAGAAATGAAAACTTGAATGCAAATAAATATTTCATCTTAAATAGAATCAAATTATCCAGCATCCACTATTTTGTAAGATTTTATAATGGAAAACACTAACAAAAATAGCACTTACATTGATAATACCGGTTATATTTTAAGGCCTCCTGAATATTTTATTACCATAATGCTAATTTAACCTCCCCTTAGACATTCTACGCCTCATTGCCGATCGCTCCTGACATTATACCGTCACCTCTCGCCGTCAGCCGTGCCGCATGAAGTTAGTCTGCGTCGGCCCGGAAGAGAAAATTGTCGGTATTCACGGCATTGGTTTTGGGATGGATGAAATGCTGCAAGGCTTCGCGGTCGCCCTGAAAATGGGTGCCACCAAGAAAGACTTTGATAACACCGTGGCGATTCACCCGACGGCGGCAGAAGAGTTTGTAACGATGCGGTAAGCAGGTGGTAATAAGGCGCCGCCAGCCACGGCGGCGCATGGCGGGCAGCAGCTCATCGGTGCGCTGAATCAGCGAAGCGACCATCACGGAAAACTACTGTTGCCAGACAGCGGCGTCCGTTCCCTGCGCAGTCGCAGGCGGCGGGCCATCGGAGTTATTGACCAGAATAGCGATATCGCCCCAGTGCGCACGACGATACGCTTCGTCAAATTCAGCCGGCCCCTGTCATCGCGGCAACGGTTTTATTCTCATTGCACGCTATTATCGCTGTGAAACGTAAAATTACCGGGATTGCTCACGCCTTGAGGGAGAGAGTGAACATGTGATGCTGATGATCACCGCCTTCGCCTTTTGTACCTTGCTTCTCTGCCGTTCATTAAGAAGAACGACAGAGAACATTAATCGTGCCCTAAAAGACGAAATCACAACATCAATGGCATAGTCAGTTATATGACACTAAGAACTCTGCCTGCGAGCGAACGGGACCCGTTTTTATTTCGCCACCTTTATAATAGTAATAAGCCTTAAATTTAAGTTCTTCACTGGCGGCGGCGGCGCTTGAAACCTGCATAATTGTTTCATCTACTTTAACGGCATTATTATTATAAACCATCTGTATACCAATATTATTGTTTGCAGTGTCACTATTAGTCAGTACGTCATTGGTCGCAACGCCTGACATTGGATCCCCTTTGAATTTAATGCTCACTTTGGGTTTATCCGTACATTGCAATTTAATACTGAAATCTTTCTGTGCCGCGCTGTAACGACCCGGCCCCTGGCTTTGAATATCGCTACGCATAACGGAGGGCAAGGTAACAAGTTCATCGTATCCCGTAACATCACATGTCGGATTGACCACCGTGATAGCGTTGCTTTGTGTATAAAGATAGACTTTAGCTGTAGAAACCCCTGAGTTTGAATACTGAGCAAGCCATACGATGGCAATGTTTGTACCCGCCCTGATGGGTGTATAGGATGTCATACTATTACGTTTAAGCCTTACCGAAATACCTTCGGTATAGGATTTTTGTACATGGGGAGACCCATAGACCGAACAGTACCTGTCTGGCCAAACGCAAGAGTAGATACGTGAGGAGGCACTGCCCCAGGATCCCGAACCAATTTTCATCTCTACTGTAAATCCTTTATTGGTAAACTCTGAATTTACAGACACATCAGTAATGATTACTCTGTCTCGACTGTTTGTGTCCGGCCATCCTTCAGCCCAGACCTTAGCCTCTGAACTCACATTACTGGACGTAACATTGCCAAGTTTTTCAATGTTATCATCGGCGTTTATGGTGAGATAACCATTATACGAAGTTCCAAAAAAGAAAGCCTCAGCTGTAGCCGGGAAAAACACGGCGCTGGCTGTTATCAAAAACAGAATCAGGAGAGATTTTTTATCCTGATAGTCAGAGAGATACTTCCAATTCCATTTTTTCATCAAAATCCCTTATTCTGTTTGAATAGCCGCAATACGATAATAAAGCCCGGGATAGTTAAAACGTTACTGTTAACTGGCACTACCCTATGGTTCCGCTGAGGAAGTAAAAATGCGGGTCATGATTAATCATCAAAACTATAAAATCAACATCATGTAATAATTAAATAAAAAAATCAGAAAAGTGCATACGTCTTACCGTAACAGGAACAATGAATAGAAAGAATGGCCTGGAAAATAAGCAGAGATAATGATTCAATGAAGATTCATTTATATGGCGAGCAAATTAATTATGCAGTCCGTTTTCAGACTTTTATTCAGCGGATAATCTCTGAGAAACAGGTTAGTTATTCCGACCAGTAGCTGGAAAACAATTAAAGACGATTTGCAGTTGAAAAAACAGGCTCAATGTTTGCCTGTAAAAGAGATAGCCGACCCGACCGGGTCGGCTATCGTTTATGGTCAAAGCTTAAAACTGCCCACTACGTTTTCAAGCTGTACCGTCTGTTCTTCCATCGACTGGGCGGCGGCGGCCACCTGTTCTACCAGCGCGGCGTTCTGCTGCGTTGTGCTGTCGAGCTGGTTAACGGCGATGTTGATTTGCGCAATGCCACGGCTCTGTTCGTCGCTAGAAGAACTGATCTCTGAAATCAGCACATTGACGCTTTCCACTTTCTCCATCAACCTATCCATATTGGTGCCGGCCTGGCGCACCAGGCCGCTGCCCTGCTCAATGCTGCTGACGGACTCTTCCGGGATGGCGAAACGTGGGCGGTCAGCGCATTAAACCCTTTATCGGTAGCCTGGAGATGACATGATCTGCCAGGCAACAAACAACACGACGGCGACGATTACCAGCAGAACGATTTTGCCCAATGCGCCTCCGCCACCACCACTGCTTACAGGAAGTTCAGTCACCACCATGGTCGCTTTTTCCGGCAGGTCAAAACCACACTGCAACTCTTTCACGGTGGTTTCAGTTAATGGTGGCGGGTTCCTACGGAAGGGGAAAACCTCTACAAAGCGGGTGCGGTCTGTATTAAACGTATCCGGCAGGCTATGTACCTTATCGCCGACGCGCGGATCATGAAAATCGAAGGTTTTTCCTGCAGGCACATCCGTCCTGCCCAGGGCCCGATCGAAAACAACCAGCTCGGTATCGCTGCTATTAATAAACTTAGCAAAAGAGCTTACCAGGTAGTATTTAGCGCTGTGATAGTGAACCGTGTTTCCCCGAGTAACACCCTGACCAACAATATCTTTCTGCGCGCTATAAGCGATTCGGGTCTCAACCCGACACTCTCTTATTTTTAATAACGGCAGCACCCACTCATATCCCTGTGAAATGCGCGCCTGGCAAAGTGCTTTATAAGCAGAAACATCACCGGATTTGTACAACGCATGCAGTTCCAGCAGCGTTGCCAAAATAAAGAATTGCTCTCCCGCTGACTTGAGATCATCGCAACCTTTATTGATAAGCTCTTCGACCAACGCAATCAGCGCATTAAGACTGGCGACATGCTGCATCGCCTCTTCACTACTTAAATTACGATTATTAAAAAGTTGGAGTTTTTCAGGCAGTTTCAGCGTGGCTTTTCGCTGCATCCGCAGAATACGAAGCCCTGCCGCCTTTACCCCACCCTCCAGCGCCAGCATATAGTGGTGTTTCGCGCGTTCAACATCGGGCTGTGTACCTTCACCCACATTGTAGCAATAAGCAATATTATAATGCGCTTTGGGGTCATTGGTTGTATTAGCAATATTTGTCCATTCAATGAACGCAGCATAAAAATCATCCGGGAGTTTATTGCCGATAAAATAAAGGAGACCGTCTTTAATTAATCCGTCTATTTTTTCTTTCATGAATGCCCCAAAATAAAACGTCAAATATTATTGCGTTTATTCCACTGCCACGGAAAAACGTCACCATCTTCGTCCCGGCAACGATAACAGATAAAAATCACAACAGTCACTTGCTGATTTTGGTAGGCAACAGCATGGCCGGCCCTTGCGGGTCGGCCATTGCTTATGGTCAGAGCTTAAAGCTGCCGACCACGTTTTCGAGCTGCACGGTCTGCTCTTCCATCGACTGCGCGGCGGCAGCCACCTGCTCTACCAGCGCGGCGTTCTGCTGCGTGGCGCTGTCGAGCTGGTTAATCGCAATATTGATTTGCGCAATGCCACGGCTCTGCTCATCACTTGAAGAGCTGATTTCTGAAATCAGCACGTTTACGCTTTCCACTTTTTCCATCAGGCCATCCATGTTGGCACCCGCCTGACGCACCAGCCCACTGCCCTGCTCAATGCTGCTGACGGACTCTTCAATCAGCTTTTTGATCTCCTGAGCAGAACGGGCGCTGCGCTGAGCAAGTGAACGTACTTCCCCTGCCACCACCGCAAAGCCGCGACCATGTTCACCCGCACGCGCAGCTTCTACTGCGGCGTTGAGCGCCAGGATGTTGGTCTGGAAGGCAATGCCGTCAATCACACTGATGATCTCCACCACTTTCGAGGAAGAGTCATTAATGTGGTTCATGGTGGAAACCACCTGGTTTACCACACTGGCCCCTTTTCTGGCGGCCTGCGTTGCTTCCACCGCCAGCTTATTCGCCTGCAATGCATTTTCAGCATTCTGGCGCACGGTGCTGGTGAGCTCTTCCATCGATGCTGCGGTTTCAACAATCGAAGAAGATTGCTCCTCGGTACGTGACGAGAGGTTCAGGTTGCCGCTGGCAATCTGCCGTGAGGCCGACGAAATTGCCATTGAACTGCTGCCGACCTTCTGCATCAGTTCATTAAGGAATGAAATGAAGGTGTTGAAGTTATTAACCACCGCATTAAATTCCGGGCTCTTACTCTGCGTTAAGCGTTGGGTTAAATCGGCCCCGCCGCTGGAGAGCGCTTCAATATTCTGATTCAGTAAGGTCACATTGCGGAAAATATTACGCACAATGATCATCATGATGAACACAATCAGCAGGCCAATCACCGCCTGCACAATCGTCAGTTTCGTCATAATGGCATCTGACAGGCTTACCAGGTGGCTGGATGGAATATCCACCGCCATGTACCACGGGCTCCCGCTGATCGGCAATACCAGCAGCGTGTGCTCGCCCTCCTCCCCCTCATAAGTGCCGGTGGCTTCGGTTGTGCTGCTTTTTGCCAGTAGCGCCGATAACGCTGAAGAGGAGGGAAGATTGAGGTCACGTACGTTCGACAGCGCGGGTTTATCCTGCACCGCGGAGCCATTACCCACGATTTTGCCATCCGCTTCCACGATCAGCACGCTGCCGCCTACGGCTTTACCCATGTCCACGGCCAGTTGGTTAAAGAAGCCCAGCGTGACGTCGATAGTCGCCACACCCCAGGCTTTACCATCTTTGGTAATAGCCATCGCACAGTTGGTGCGCGGCTGCGGGCTGGCAGCGTCCTGGTAGGCTTTCGCCCAGGCGCACTCGCCCTTCGGCGCATTCATGCCGTCTTTATACCAGGGCTGTTCCCAGTATTTTGCCGACTCAGGCTGGTTCCAGACTGTATTGACCTGAAGCGTGCCGCTGGAATTACGTGCATAAAAGGTACTGAATTTGTCCCGCGCTGGATCACGCTGACCGGGTAACGGCCAAATCCCGCCGCCGAAGACGTTCAAATCTCCATATTGATTAACGAGTTGCGGTAACAGCGCATCAATCTGATCGCTTTGTAATGCCACAACCAGTTCAGTCATAGCGCGTTGCTGCGCTTTTACACGGTTCATCTGCTCTTTGATCGCATCACTTTGCAATTCAACCGTGGCCTGAATATTTTTTGTTTCCGTTTCAATTATTTGTGGTGAAACAAATTGCTTAATAACGATCCAGGTAACTACAAGTAAAATAACGAAAAAACTAATAAGCAATAGGCCAATACGGCCCTGCGTGGTTTTCCATGACATAATGGCGAGTACTCGGTCGGGTTGAATTAAGGTTTATAACGACAATTAATAGAATTTCTTTAATTTAAATCGGCAATCATTTCTTATGAAACCTTGTTCCATCAGGCAAAACCAGGTTTATGAAACCTTTTTCGGGATCAAAAGTGCTTTATATAAACAAATGCAATGCTGAAAATTGTGTTCTCCCATTCATACAGTCCAATATTATCAAGATGTTGGAAGAAGAGATGAGAACATCCTCATGAAAAAGAAGGTTAAGCGAGCGAAGAGGAGCTTTTTATTAGTATGTAATTTGCTCTTTGTTGAATGAGACGCAGTTAATGCGGAGAAAGGGGAACAAATCAGTGCTCATTTGTAAAAAGCAACTTAATGCAAATTAAAGAGTGCGGGCACTTAATTAACAATAGTGTAAGGTCAGAAGTAAACGTCAGGGACAGTAAGTAGGTAAGCAGGCAACTACCCCACGCAAAGCATGCCAGACTGGGACTCAGACTGGCAATTTTTTACTCATAGTCAAACGTAAATTCGGCATTGCTGGTAATAGTACCCGCATTGATCCCCGTACTTTTGCGATAATAATAAGCGGTGAATTTCAGCTGTTCATTCTCCTGTGTGCTGGTCATTAAAGCTTTATTATCACCGAACTTTAACGGCGTGTTTTTATAATAAATTTGAAACCCAACATCATCATTACCGATTGTGGTATTGGCCAGTACATCATCAGTGACGCCTGCCATTTTATTTGAACTGTCAAATTTGAGATTAATCTTCGGCTGGTTTTTACATTTCAGTGTAAAGGTAAAATCTTTGAAGATTTGGGAGTAACGGCCCGTGCCGACTGCCAGTTCGGCACGTGGGACAGATGGCAAACGTACCGTGCTGTTATCAACTCCTGTGACATCACATGTCCCATCAAATCTTACGTCTCCGACAAGGAGAAAGCTTAAATAAGAATAATATTGAGAATAATCGTATCCAACAAAGGTCATTTGACCGCGTGCGAGCACGGTGTTTGTACCGAGGCTTTGAATATGCCCAGCAGGGCAATCGAGAACTACTCCGTTTGAATACGGTCTCACTGTTTGGCTATGGGAGTAAGATGGATCTATGTAACATAGTGTGCAGTAAGGAGATTGCGCGCTCACGGCTATGTAACACCCACTAATGCTGCTTGTCATACCACCATAATAAACTCTGTCATGATAGTAAGTACCGTTATCAATACTACAATACCCCATGACATTACCTAATGTGAACCTTTCCCGGCCTGGTATACTGGTGTTTTTACTATTAATAAAATCAGCTGCAGTAACTTGTTTGGTTTCACTCCAACATGTCCCCGCAGTTGCCCGCTCTGGACTTACAATTGCAATGAAAAATAAAAAAAGAAATCCAACGCTTTTAATCCGCATTATTCATATTCCTTATGAATACATTCAAACAAATCACCAAAGGCGAACATATGAAGCAAAATTTATTCATAGCGCATGCTTAGAATAAAATTTATTAGAAAATGAATGCTTGGGATCACAATGTCAACTTATTAACTCCGGCTAAGCTCACATTAGTTTTAAAATCAGATTTTTATTATCATCAGGAATGATTGATAAAATTATGGCAACAAGTGAGGGTTATAGATTCTTTATTATTCAAGGCGGGCGCTGGATAATAACATGATTGACTGAACTGGTGCTTCGATTAGTAACTATCGGAGACTCTTAATACATTCATACTGGTAATGATTACCATTTATGGAAAATAGAGAAGAATGTTACCAACCCCCCCATAACGGTTTAAGATCCTACCCGGTAATAAAAAGTAATGAATCTCATAAACCATAACGGTTTACGTTACGCCAGTAACGGAATTCAAAATTTCATATCGCATCCTCGATGTGAGCGAAAACCTCATCTTCAGGTTAACCAACGTTCACACAAACTACTGTCAATAGAATCTTTCTTTGCTTGCGTAATTTAAAGGAATTTCGTGATAGCTCATAAAAAAATGAACATTTAATGACTGTACAATTTTTAGACTAAAAAACAACAAAATAGCACCACTTCTGGCCTGCAGGCCCCGTGGTTAGCCGCTTCGCCTTTACAATCCTCTCACTGCTAACCTCTTCACAACATGCATTTTTCGGCGCATAGTTGAGCAAATGTTCAGCAGAGGAAGAGAGTGGTTGTAATGGCAGATCGTCCGTTAATTATCCTGCAAGTTGGTTTTCCCTCAGAATCTATTCGTGAAGCCCATGGCGATATCCCCTCCTGGTTTTGTCGTGCTATCGGGCATCCTCTTGAACAAACGGAAGTGATCAGAGTGTTTGAAGGCGAAGCCCTTCCGCCACCGGATACCAACCGCGTTGCGGTGATAACCGGCTCGTGGGCAATGGTGACCGACAAACTTCCCTGGAGCGAAGCCGCCGCCGAGTGGATCCGGGCAGCCATGAATATTGGCATGTCGCTGTTCGGCGTCTGCTACGGCCACCAGCTGATGGCACATGCGCTCGGGGGCGAAGTCCAGTGGCATCCGAAGGGGCGTGAAGTGGGCAGTCAGTCAATCCAGCTGCATCCGCTTGCCAGTAATGACATGTTACTCAGCACGTTACCGCGCGAGTTTCCCGCTCATCTGACCCATTTGCAGACGGTCTCTCGCCTGCCGGAAGGTGCGCTGGCGCTGGCATCGTCCTCTCATGACCAGCATCAGATAGTGCGTTACGGACCAAACGCCATGTCGACGCAGTTCCACCCGGAATTTACGCCTGATATCGCATCCGCGATGATTCACCAGCGGAAAGAGGTGTTAAAAGAAGAAGGGTTTGATCCACTCGCTCTGCTGGCGGGTGTGTTACCCTCGCCGGAAGCGACGGAGTTGCTGCGCCGTTTCGTGCATCAGGCATTTAACCGTGCGGTGCCGGAGCAGGATGATCTGGCGCAGAGTGCCTGATTTGGTATCCCGGAGGCGCAATGTCATCCGGGATTCGAGCATCAATGAATATCAAACACACCCTGCCAATCTTGCGGCGTTGATTCCATATTCGTTAACTTATCAGCAAGTTAGATTGAATCCTTTCTGCTTTCAGACCAAAAATAGAATTTCACAGAAATAATGGCTCATGCCTTGTTGACAATATGTCAACAACCAATTTATTGTTTATCTACCACGGATGGGGAAATTAACGTGCATATCATCTCACGGGCACCCTTTGATGAAGCGGCCAGGCGTTATCCAAATGAAGCGCAAGCACTTACGGATATCTATAAAACGCTTAAGCGACTGCGATTCACTACGCCAGATGAGATGAGAAAGGTATATGCCCCTTTGGATCGAATGAAATATCGCGAGCGCTGGTGGGTAATGGACGTTGGCGGTAATAGCTTACGCATTATGTTTTATGCTGATTTCGAATCAGGCCGTCTTTTTATCAAACACATCGTCAGCCACGCCAGTTATGACAAACTCATTTAAAAATATCGGGAGCAATCAGAGTGAGAACACAGGATATCCTAAATGCTGCAAATCATCTGGTTACTTTGCTTCCCATTCTGGGCAAAACCCCTTGCAGGCAAGATTATGAGGATGCACTGGAAATGGTAGAATATCTTTTGGAAAATGAGCCAGCAAGCCCACTCATCGACATCCTCAGCGAGCGTATTGATAAATACGAAAACATTGCCCCTGAATTTGCCGAGTTCAATGCCAGAGCGGCAAACACTGAGAGCGGGTTAGCGCTGTTTCGTGTATTAATGACCCAGCATGGGCTGAATCAAAGTAGTTTTCAGCAAGAAATAGGTAGTCGCTCACTGGTCAGCAAAATAATGAATGGCAAGCGCAACCTGACGTTAGATCATATGCGGGCACTGGCAAAGCGTTTTAATGTTCCTGTAGGGGCTTTTACAGAATAACGATGAGCTATTGCTGTAGCACCATCCGGGATGCCTGTCCTGTTCAGTCAAGTCTCACCGTCTTTAACTCCTCAATCAGCCACTGCAATGCCGACTGATAATCAAATAACCGGTGCGTTAACAGAATTAAATCATAAGACGGTGCGCCTGCGGGTAATTCCAGAATACGCAGCGGCATCATCGCTGCTAATTCTTTGGCAATGCGGTATGGCACACACATGAGATATCCCGATGCCACCGCCACGCGTCCTCCTACGGCGTAACTCTGCACCACGGTGGTCAGCGGGCGATAGAGGTGTTGTTCTAACAACCAGCTGTCAATGTGGTCTGCGCCAGAACTGACCGCAGGCAGATGAATTTGTGCTTCGGTCACCAGGTGTTTTAGCGCTAACTGCTCAGGCAAGTCGGTACGCTCAACCGAGGCAATCGCGACATAATGGTCGGAAATCAGCGGGTGCTTATTAAAATACTGCGGGATGTATTGCAGGTTATTAACGCCAATAAAGGCATCCAGTTGCCCACGCTCCACGCGTTCGAACTTGATGGTCTCAGACAGAATATCGACGGAGAGGCGAACATTGGGCGCAGTGGCTTTAAATTTCGCCGTCAACGCAGGCATATACATGAACTCGAAGTAATCCACCGCACCGATGTAGAAGGTGTGCGGATCGCGACGCGGGTCAAAATTGCCTTTTCCCCGCGTTGCCGAGTCCAGTTTGCTCAGCGCATTTTCAATTACCGGGATCATAGAAGCGGCATAGGGTGTGGGTTCCATACCATTGCGGGTGCGAACAAACATCTCATCATTGAGCTGTTCACGCAGCCGGTTAAGCGCATGACTGAAGGCCGACTGGGTGATGTTGGCTTTGCGCGCTGCCCGGGTAACATTTTTCTCTTTCGCCAGAATGGGCACGAGGCGCAGCAAATTGAGGTCAATCACGACTATGCATCCTGTTCATGGTTTCATGCAAACAATACATTTTATGCATAACCTCAGACATTGCTATAGTCATGTTTACGCAAAATAAATGCTGCCTGTTATGAGCGGTATTTATGATTCAGAACGATTTACCCTCTGCATTACGGAGAAGCTCATGAGAAATGTAACGGTTGCCGCTACCCAAATGGCCTGTACCTGGGATCTTGATAAAAACGTGGCCAACGCTGAACGTCTGGTGCGTGAAGCACACAGCAAAGGTGCGCAGGTTGTCCTGATCCAGGAACTGTTCGCTGCCCCGTACTTCTGCATCGATCAGAGCCCGGAACACTATGCGCTGGCGCAGGAAGTCGCTGACAGCCCGCTGATTAAACACTTCTCGGCGCTGGCGAAAGAGCTGGAAGTGGTGCTGCCACTGAGCCTGTTTGAGAAGCATAACAACGCTTACTACAACTCGCTGGTGATGATTGACGCCGACGGCAGCGTACTGGAAACCTACCGTAAAACGCATATTCCGAACGGCCCGGCCTACCAGGAGAAACAGTTCTTCATCCCTGGCGACACCGGCTTCAAAGTATGGAACACCCGCTACGCCAAAATCGGCGTGGGCATCTGCTGGGATCAGTGGTTCCCGGAAACCGCACGCAGCCTGGCGCTGTTGGGTGCTGAGATCATCTTCTACCCGACCGCGATTGGTTCAGAACCGGCTTACCCGGAAATCGACAGCCAGCCGCACTGGACGCGCGTTCAGCAGGGCCACGCCGCGGCAAACCTGGTCCCGGTTATCGCCTCTAACCGTATCGGTACCGAAGCGAGCAAATACATCGAAGGCCTGGAAATGACCTTCTACGGCTCTTCCTTCATTGCCGACCAGACCGGTGCGCTGGTTGAGCAGGCGAACAAGACAGATGAAGTGGTGCTGGTCCACACCTTCGATCTGGAAGCGATTGCCGCGCAGCGCGCCTCCTGGGGTCTGTTCCGCGACCGTCGTCCGAACATGTACACCACGCTTGCCACCTCGGACGGTAGCGAGAGGAGCAAATAATGCCTGCGTTGACTACACCGCGTCAGGATGGCTTCGCTATGCCAGCCGAATGGGCGCCGCATCAGGCTGTCTGGATGTGCTGGCCGTATCGTACCGACAACTGGCGTGCTAACGGCGCGCCAGCCCAGCAGGCCTTTGCTGCCGTCGCTGAAGCCATCTCCCGTAAAACGCCGGTCATTATGGCCGTACCAAAAGCGGAAATGGAAAAGGCACGCAACACCATGCCAGCCAGCGTCACACTGGTGGAGATGGAGAGCGATGATGCCTGGATGCGCGACACCGGTCCAACCGTTGTGCGCAATGCCGCAGGCGACGTTCGTGCCGTAAGCTGGACGTTCAATGCCTGGGGCGGACTGCTCGGCGGTCTGTACGACAGCTGGGATAAAGACCAGTTAGTCGCAGGCCAGGTGGCCCGTTATCACGACATGCCCTGCTACGACACCCGTCTGATTCTGGAAGGGGGGTCGATTCATGTGGATGGTGAAGGCACCCTGCTGACCACCGCGGAATGTTTGCTGAATCCGAACCGTAACCCGCACCTGTCGAAAGAGGAAATCGAACAGCAGCTTCGCGATTACCTGGATGTAAAAACCTTTATCTGGCTGCCGGATGGGGTGTTTAACGACGAAACCGACGGGCATATTGATAACATGTGCTGCTTCGTGCGCCCCGGAGAAGTGGCGCTGCACTGGACGGATGACGTGAACGATCCGCAGTACGCCCGTTCCGTTGCAGCGCTGGAAATTCTGGAAAACACCCCGGATGCTCAGGGCCGCACGCTGAAAGTGTGGAAAATGCCTTCACCGCCGGCACTCTACGCCAGCGCGGATGAAACGCGCGGTGTTGAGAAGGGTAATGCCATTGAGCGCCACGAAGGTAACCGCCTGGCGGGATCTTATGTGAACTACCTGATCAGCAACGATCACATTATTTTCCCGCTGCTTGACCCGGCAACCGATGCCCAGGCTGAAGTACTGTTCCAGCAGATGTTCCCCGGCATGCTGATTACCGGCGTTCCGGCGCGTGAGATTTTGCTCGGCGGTGGCAATATTCACTGCATTACGCAACAGATTCCGCGCTAATTTGTAGACCCTCACCCCTGCCCTCTCCCTAAAAGGGAGAGGGAGCAAAGCGGTCAGGGAACATGTCTTTAAATTCTCAGCAAATGATCTTCAAATCTGCTTTACGGTGCTTTTTTTGGTCATCGTAGAAGTTTTCATGTGAGCCAGGACTCAGCATGTACAGTTCAAGCTTTTGTTCAACCCAGCTATCGCCAGGAAGGTATTGTTGGTTGCTCATGCGAAATTTATGGACGCGCAAATAAGCAAGATCGCCTTTTTTGCTCACCCAGTTCCGGGGTATCAATGATCAATTCGATCTGTTCATCTACGGTATCCCTCTCCTGCTGATTCAAAGAACCTGGCTTCTTTTCAAAGCGGCGGGACAGGTAAACGTCAATCTCAGGCTCGGTCTTTTCTGCGCACATACTTTACCGTTTGCCTGTTATCAATTTCTGATTTGGCTGACAGGGCTTCATTGATTAGCGAGAAAGGCATATCAGGGTTACCTTCGGCTATACGTCCGATTTTCGCCCAATATTCAATCTGCCCGGGCACACTCCTGCTCTGCGCGTCTGCATACACTAAGACCCACATCCCTCACTCACGCACCATGCGCACGAACTCTATGCCCTTCTTAAAGAAGGTTTCTCCTTCAGATATAAAGCCAAACTTTTCATAGAACCCTGTCGCTGACGTTCGCGCATTCAGGTGGAAGTGTGTAATCCCGGCTTTAGCCATTCTCTCCAGAACGGACTGAAACAGAAAACCGCCAAACCCCTGCCCCTGGTAAGCCTTCAGGGTGGCGAATTTACGAATCTGACAGGTAGAGGCATCGCAGATGAACACCGAGAGGCAGCTCACTATCATCTCTTCATGCACAACGCCGAAATGCTGCGCCTCTTCATCTCCCTCAACCCGTGAGGCTTCGCGGGGAAGGTGCGGCCACAGAATCGCATGACGGATATCCAGACACTGCTCAAGCGTAACGGGGGAAAATTTCACAGGAACTCCGGTAATTTAGTAGAAAAATTGAACAATTCTGCTCGAATTCACAGCAGGTTTAGCCAAATACGATAAACTTTCCTTAACCTCACGGAGATCATAAATCGTTGCAAAATGATTAGTCCGAAAAGCGCTGGCCCCCGCGCTCTGTATTCTCTTTAAAAACAAACACCTAAATGCTATCAGAACATTCAGGGTAGATATCGAAACGTGATCTGTAGCACACTTTGTCCCCACATATCGAAGCGAAAGTCTACGCTTAGGTAATAGCCGGGAAAAACCCGTAATGTATTACGACGACATCCGGAGGCCAGTATCTCTATGTTTAACCAGAAACTTCACAGCGCTGAATCCGTAGAATTTGGGATCGAAGACGAGGCCCGCTACGAAATCGACCCCTGCGAGTTAAAACTGGAAGAGATGATCGAGGCGGAGCCGGAGCCGGAGATGATTGAAGGGCTGCCCGCGTCGGACGCGCTCACCCCAGCCGATCGTTATCTGGAACTGTTTGAGAATGTGCAGTCAGCACGCATTTTTACCGACAGTAAAACCTTCCCTGACTGCGCACCCAAAATGGATCCGCTCGACATTCTGATTCGCTATCGCAAAATCAAACGCAAACCAGGCTTTGACCTTCGCCAGTTCGTGAAGGCCCACTTCTGGATGCCAGCAGACTACAGCAAAGAGTATGTTTCCGATCCGGGTAGCTCGCTCAAGGAACATATCGATCAGCTGTGGCCGGTGCTCACCCGTGAGCCGCAGGACCACATCCCCTGGTCTTCCCTGCTGGCCTTACCTCAGGCCTATATTGTGCCGGGTGGCCGGTTTAGTGAAACCTACTACTGGGACTCCTATTTCACCATGCTGGGGCTGGCAGAAAGCGGTCGTGACGACCTGCTGCGCTGCATGGCCGATAACTTCGCGTGGATGATTGAGCGTTATGGTCACATTCCCAACGGGAACCGCACCTACTATCTCAGCCGCTCTCAGCCGCCGGTCTTTGCGCTGATGGTGGAGCTGTTCGAGGAGGATGGCGTACGCGGCGCGCGACGTTATCTCGAACACCTGCTGATGGAGTACGACTTCTGGATGGACGGCGCAGAGTCGCTGTCGCTCAATCAGGCATATCGTCATGTGGTGCGAATGCCCGATGGTTCACTGCTCAACCGTTACTGGGATGACCGTGATACCCCGCGTGATGAGTCCTGGCTGGAAGACGTAGAAACAGCCAAGCACTCCAGCCGACCGGCCAATGAGGTTTATCGCGACCTGCGTGCGGGAGCCGCCTCTGGCTGGGACTACTCATCGCGCTGGCTGCGGGATGCGCATCGACTGGCCAGTATCCGTACCACGCAGTTTATCCCCATCGACCTGAACGCCTTCCTGTTCAAACTGGAAAGTGCGATTGCCAATATCGCCGGTTTGAAAGGTGACCGGGAGCGTGAGAGCGAATTCCGTCAGAAAGCCAGCGACCGCCGCGCGGCGGTTAACCGCTATATGTGGGATGACGAAAACGGCTGCTTCCGCGACTACGACTGGCGTCGTGAGCAGATGGCACTCTTCTCCGCCGCCAGCATCGTGCCGTTGTATGTGGGTATGGTGACTCATGAGCAGGCAGAGCGCGTAGCCGAGGCGGTAACGACCCGCCTGCTCACCCCCGGTGGGATTCTGGCAACCGAATATGAGACTGGCGAACAGTGGGACAAACCCAACGGCTGGGCCCCCCTACAGTGGATGGCCATTCAGGGATTCAAACTCTATGGCAACGATGCGCTGGGGGATGAAATTGCCCGTAACTGGCTGCGCACCGTGAACCATTTCTATGAGCACCACCACAAGCTCATCGAGAAATACCATATTGCGGACGGTACGCCGCGAGAAGGTGGCGGGGGTGAATATCCTTTACAGGATGGCTTCGGCTGGACGAATGGCGTGATACGCCGTTTGATTGGGCTATACGGGGAGCCGTAACTCCCCGTGCTCTCTCCTACTCAATGACGTCATAAATGGCGGACTGAATATCCGCCCATTTTTTGCTGTCATCGTCAGGTGCGGCTTTGTAACGTAACTCCGCCTGTTCCATCTCATAACGCTGGCGATTGACCACTGGTTTTGAAGTGCAAAACGCCTGCAACAGGTTCTTACGCACCGAGTCCAGTCGCGTACCTGCCGCCATGTTATGCGCCATATTCTCTATAAAGCGACGGCACGGGCGATTCTCCTCCATCTGCAGACGATAACGCAGGAGCATATCCAGCACGTCCGTGTAATTGTTCGCCAGCGCCTGTTCAGTCCAGGAGAGTTTCCACGGCATACCGGTGCTCAGAAACAGTGAAACAACGCGGGTATCGTTGCGATCGATGGCCGAGCGGAAGTTGCTTTCATCGCGTGGGATGCCCATACGGCTCAGCGTTTCTTTCGGCGTGACTTTCTCTTTACTTTGAGAAATGGGCACCGTGATGCGGCTCTCCCCGGTAAGAGGCCCCGTTGCCATGGAGGCGCCGCCGCTGAACATCATAAACGCGCCCACTGCCATTACCACCACCACCACGCCGACGGCACCCCATAACAGCGTCGACAGCATCTGTTCGCGCTGCTCGCGTGTGCGGGCAGCCCGTTTTTCCGGTTTCTCAATATCACCGCGAATTTGCATCGCATCCCCTCCCGCCGCGCGATCTTTTGAACGCGCATGCTCCCAGTAAGCCTCTAAACCCTCTCCTGCCTCTTTCATTAAACCCGCAGGATTAATCTTGATTCGCCCCTCTTCCCAGGCTCGCTGCACGGGACCGGTGATTTGCGGATAATAATTATCCAGTAAGGTCAGCTGATTGCTGGTCAGGGGTTGACCGGCCACCACCGTGCTGCGAATCTGGCGAATATCATCGAGGAACGTTTGTAGCGTTTTACGGGGTTCAAGGAAAAGATTCAGTACTGCGGTGTCGTTAAAAAGCCGCGCATAGTGCTGACTGAACTCTTTTCTGTCGACCAGTAGTGACGCCAGCTCGCCAAACTTCATGCCACTCAGAACATCATCGTCGTCGCCGGTTTTCAGCCAGCGGCGCACATTATCAGCCCCAAACCGTGTTTTCAAATGGTTACGTAAGCGTAATTTATCAGGCCAGGCGTGGTTGATTAAGGATTTCAGCATCAGCTCCAGCGCCCGTAGCTGAACCAATCCATGCTCCTGCCCTTCGTGCTTATCATGCAGGGTGGTGTTGTAGGTCAGGAGCGGCTGTTTCATGCGCAGGTGCTCCAACGCACGAACAAAACGCAGGGCGGTAATCAGCTGATTTTCGCTGACGTCCTGACCTTTTTCATAATGGGGAACCACCTGTTGTAAATGGCGCAACTGCAACGTGAACTGCGTTAATTCCGCGTCGTTCAGTTTTAATCTTTTTGCCACCATTCCCCAACCACCAAGACTCAGGCGCGCAATATCAAGTTGCTCCAGAAACCAGCGCGGATCTTTGCCTTCCTCGAAATGTACATTTAATAACAGCAAAATCTCGACAGACGCCTGGCGGATAATTCCGATGCATTCGTCAAATTGTTCACTCAGACTACGGGGTGCAGAACGGGCCATTCTCTTCCTTTAAGTGCAACCTAAGAAATAATTAACTGGCGAGAACAATCGTTAAATTTTCTTTATTTATGAGTAGTTAAAACATAGACCAGTTAACGATTATTATCAGTGACGGCGGCTTTAACAAAACAAAAATCCTGGAGCAAAATAATGTTAACCCTGAAGACGACACGACTGACCTGCTCCCCGATAACGGAGAGCGACTGGCCATTTTTTCTCGCCTTACAGCAGGATCCGCAGGTGATGCGTTTTGTTGCAGAACCTCGTCCGCAGGCGGCGATCCGTGAAGCATTCGATACCCGCCTTCCCGCCTGGTCTCCTGGCAGTGAACACTGGCTCTGTCTGGTAGTACGCGACAGCGTGACGGGTATGCCGCTCGGCGTGACCGGTTACGTCCATCGGGAGCGTGACTGCGCCGAAGTGGGATTTTTATTTGCGCCGCCCGCGCAGGGGAAGGGCTATGCGCTGGAATCCCTGCACGCCGTCTGTAGGTACGCATTCGCAGAGGGGGGAATCCGCCGCCTTGTGGCGACAGTGACAGCAGGTAATACCCCCTCCAGGCGGGTGCTTGAAAAAGCAGGTTTTGTGCAGGAAGGTGAACTGCGTGAAGCATTCTGGCTGGCAGGCCGCTGGCAAAATGACTGGATATTTGGGCTGCTGCACCACGAATACGGCGAAACCAGATAATTCACCTGTCATCCTCAGCAGGCTGTGCCAGGCTTAGCCAGTGTTTTACTGATCGTGAGGCGAGCTTATGAAGAAGATTCTGCTGGCAACAGCCGTAGCAGCACTGTTTTCCATGACAGCATTCGCAGAAGATTCACCCGGACTCAAAGCGGATAAAGCGCCACCCGCACCACATAAAATGGATGAGGGCTATCGCGGTATGGAAGATGCCCGTTCCATGACCGTGGAACAGGCAAAAGCAATGCACGATGGTGCCTCCGTCTCTTTACGAGGCAATTTAGTGCGTAAAATTGGTGAAGATGTGTATGAATTCAGGGATAAAACCGGGCAAATAGAGGTACATATCCCGATGGCTATCTTCGATGGTCGCCAGGTTTCCCCGGACCATCTGGTGGGCATTAGCGGGTCCCTCGACGCGAAGCAGAAACCTGCCCGCGTTAAAGTCACCCACTTCCAGAAACAGTAACCTCGCATAAAAACCGAGCCGGGTAATCCCTACCCGGCCTCTTTTTTACAGGAACATCCCGCCGGATACTTCCATACGTTGAGCATTCATCCACGCCAGGTCGTCACTCAGTAATGCTGCTATCGCATCGCCGATATCATCCGGTTTACCCACCCGTCCAAGCGCCGTTTGCGAAGCAATATGCTGGTTGATGTGTGGATTATCGCGCACTTCCCCGCCGCGAAAATCGGTCTCAATGGCACCAGGCGCAATGATGTTTACCGAAATGCCGCGTGCGCCGAGCTCTTTGGCCTGATAACGGGTCAAGACTTCCATCGCCCCTTTCATGGCTGCGTAGGTGGCATAACCCGGCAGCGCGAAACGCGCCAGACCACTGGAAACGTTCAGAATGCGGCCTCCATCGACCAACAGCGGCAGCAAGCGCTGGGTGAGAAAGAACGGCCCTTTTAAATGGATGTTCATTAATTCATCAAATTGCGCTTCGCTGGTCTGAGCAAACGGGACACTGATACCTATACCAGCATTGTTCAATAAATAATCAAACGTCTCCCGCCCCCATGTGGTATGCAACTGCTCTTTCACCTGTTGGGCAAAAACCTCAAAGCTTGCTACATCGCCGACGTTTAAGCGCAATGCCACTGCTTTCACGCCTTTACGCGTGATTTCCTCAACCACGTCCTGAGCCGCCTGCGCATTGTTGTTGTACGTCAGGATGATCCCTGTTCCACGTGCTGCCAGCTTCATTGCCGCGTTTTTTCCCAGCCCACGGCTGCCACCGGTAACCAAAGCGATACGTTGTGTCATGAGAAACCTCGTTTTTGTCTGTTGTTCACTGTAGAAAAAGCTTATTAGCTGGTGGTACAACAATAAAGGCACTGAATTACGCTTCACTGTTTCATTACAAACAACAATTGGGGCATGGAATGGATAGAATTTATGCAATGCAGTTGTTCATTCGGGTCGCTGAACTGGAGAGCTTTTCGCGTGCGGCAGACTCCCTTGGTCTGCCTAAAGGCAGCGTATCTCGCCAGATCCAGGCGCTGGAAAACCATCTCGGCACCCAGCTGCTTTATCGTACAACCCGGCGTGTGCAGCTGACGCAGGATGGCATGGTCTATTACGAACGGGCGAAGGACCTGCTCAGTAACATGGATGAACTCGACGGACTCTTTCTTCATGATCCGTCCAGCATCAGTGGACGTTTGCGGGTGGACATGCCGGTGGCTGTCGCGAAAAACCTTGTTATCCCCCGTCTCCCTGCTTTTCTCCAGCACTACCCCGGCATTGAACTGGAACTCAGCAGTAGCGACCGGCGGGTCGATGTGATTCGGGAAGGCTTTGACTGCGTGGTGCGTGTCGGTACGCTTAAAGATTCGGGACTCATCGCCCGCCATCTGGGCAGGCTGTCGATAATCAACTGCGCCAGCCCTGATTATCTGGCGCGCTTTGGCTACCCGGAGACGCTGGATGACCTCTCTTCTCACGCCGTTGTTCACTATGCACTCAACCTCGGCGTTCGTCCGCAGGGCTTTGAAGTCTGGTGCGATAACAAAACGTCGTGGATAAAAACCGGGGGCATTCTCACCGTGAATAGCACCGATACCTACCATGCGGCCTGCCTGGCCGGGCTGGGTATTATTCAGGTGCCGCGCATCGGAGTAAGGGATGCCTTACGCAGCGGCACACTGGTCGAAATCCTGCCGCAATACCGCGCAGAACCGATGCCGGTCTCTCTGATTTATCCTCACCGGCGCAACCTTTCACGGCGCGTACACCTGTTCATGGAGTGGCTTTCAGGGGTAATGAAAGACTACGTTGATTAGAGGCAGTCTATAATTTTACCTAATCGCGAGCAGACAAAGGAAATTAGCACTGATGACCCCGGAAAACAGCGAAAAACGTCCCACTCAGGACCTGGAATACGAGCCAGTCAGAAAAATGGAGACATCAGATCCCTCCGAAAAGCCCGACACTAAGCCTTCTGATGACGGCGCATCCCATTCCGCGCTGGAGACCGTTACGCAGGTCGCGAAAAAAGTGCAGCGCCGCCCGATGGTCGCGCATCTCATTCGCGCGACTGAACGCTTTAACGACCGTATGGGTAACCAGTTCGGTGCTGCTATTACCTACTTCTCATTTTTGTCGATGATTCCCATTCTGATGGTCTCGTTTGCGGCGGCAGGGTTCATTCTGGCGTCGCACCCCACGCTGCTCCAGGACATTTTCAGCAAGATCCTGCTTAGCGTCAGCGATCCGACGCTTGCCGCTACGCTGAAAAGTACCATCAATACAGCCGTGCAACAGCGAACTACGGTGGGGATCGTTGGCTTCGCCATTGCGCTCTATTCAGGCATTAACTGGATGGGCAACCTGCGTGAAGCCATTCGCGCCCAGTCCCGCGATAACTGGGAGCGCAGCGCGCAGGATGAAGAAAAAATATGGATGAAGTACTTACGCGACTTTATCTCGCTGATTGGGCTGCTGGTCGCCTTAATCATCACCCTGTCGATTACCTCCATCGCCGGCTCGGCCCAGGAGATCATTATTTCCGCCCTCTATCTGGATTACATTGAGTGGCTGAAACCGGCGTGGAGGCTTATCGGCCTTGCCATCTCCATCGCTGCCAACTATCTGTTGTTTTTCTGGATTTTCTGGCGACTGCCGCGCCACCGCCCACGTAAAAAAGCGCTGATTCGCGGCACCCTCATCGCGGCTATCGGTTTTGAGGTGATAAAAATCGTCATGACCTACACCTTACCGTCAATGGTGAAATCGCCGTCGGGTGCCGCCTTTGGTTCGGTACTGGGTCTGATGGCGTTCTTCTATTTCTTCGCCCGCCTCACCTTATTCTGTGCGGCATGGATCGCGACGGCACAGTACAAAGGTGACCCGCGAATGCCGGGTAAAACGCAACGCTAGTCCCCCTGTCGGGCTGAATATTTCAGCCCGATTCCTCATTTCAGCATGAATAACCAAGCCGTAACTTTTATTTAACCTAAAACCAGTTTTTAATTCCAACATTAAAAATTTGTGAAGCATTTCATAGAAGCGAAATCGCAGGTCTGAAAATTATCCGCTTTTTGCCGCTTTTTTGCCCACTCCCGCACTTTGTTACAGATTGAAATGTCGCTTTTGCTATGACTAATATGGTCGTCCGTTCGCCCAAAAATAAGAAAATATTATGCAAGCCACAGCCACAACTTTAGACAACGAGCAGGAAAACCCACCGGTAAACTCACGCAGTAAAGTCGTTATCGCCTCGCTGATTGGCACCGCCATCGAGTTTTTCGACTTCTATATTTATGCCACTGCGGCGGTCATTGTTTTCCCCCATATCTTCTTCCCGCAGGGCGATCCGACAGCGGCCACGCTTCAGTCGCTGGCGACCTTTGCTATTGCTTTTGTGGCGCGTCCGATTGGTTCGGCGGTCTTTGGTCACTTCGGCGATCGCGTAGGGCGTAAAGTCACCCTGGTCGCCTCACTGATGACGATGGGGATCTCTACCGTACTGATTGGCCTGCTGCCGACATATGAATCCATTGGTGTGATGGCACCGCTGCTGCTGGCGCTGGCCCGTTTTGGTCAGGGGCTGGGGCTTGGCGGCGAATGGGGTGGTGCGGCGCTGCTGGCCACTGAAAATGCCCCGCCGCGTAAACGCGCGCTTTATGGTTCCTTCCCGCAGTTAGGCGCGCCGATCGGCTTCTTCTTCGCTAACGGCACTTTCCTGCTGCTCTCCTGGCTGCTGACTGACGAGCAGTTCATGAGCTGGGGCTGGCGCGTACCCTTTATCTTCTCGGCGGTTCTGGTGCTGATTGGCCTGTATGTTCGCGTATCGCTGCATGAAACGCCGGTGTTCGCCAAAATCGCGGCAGCAAAAAAGCAGGTGAAAGTGCCGCTGGGTACTCTGCTGACCAAACACGTGCGCGTGACAGTGCTCGGCACCTTCATCATGCTGGCGACCTACACGCTGTTTTACATCATGACCGTCTACTCGATGACCTTCAGTACCTCACCGACCGGGCTGGGTATGCCGCGCAATGAAGTGCTGTGGATGCTGATGATGGCGGTCATAGGCTTTGGCGTGATGGTCCCGATTGCCGGTCTGCTGGCGGATAAATACGGTCGCCGTAAGAGCATGATTGTGATTACGTCGCTTATCATTCTCTTCGCGCTGTTCGTCTTCCCACCGCTGCTGGGTTCCGGTAACCCGGCGCTGGTGATGGCTTACCTGCTGATTGGCCTGAGCCTGATGGGGCTGACTTTCGGTCCGATGGGCGCGCTGCTGCCGGAGCTGTTCCCGACGGAGGTGCGTTATACCGGTGCGTCTTTCTCGTATAACGTGTCATCCATTCTGGGGGCATCCGTGGCACCCTATATCGCCACCTGGCTGCAGGCGAATTACGGTCTGATGTACGTGGGGATCTATCTGGCGGCGATGGCCGCCCTGACCCTGACGGCGTTAATTCTGACCCATGAGACAAAGCACCAGGCGTTGTGATTTCTGCGGCCTGATGCCCTCACCCCGGCCCTCTCCCACAGGGAGAGGGTGAAAACCCCTTCCCTCACCTTTTCACCGTTGACTCGATTGGTCCCTTCTCCCACCCGAAGAGTTCAGACTCGTTCGGCCCTTATCCCATCTGGAGAGTTCAGACTCGGTCGGTCCCCTCTCCCATCTGGAGAGTTCAGGCTCGGTAGTTCCCCTCTCCCATATGGAGAGTTCAGGCTCGGTCGGTTCCCTCTCCCATATGGAGAGTTCAGGCTCGGTCGGTTCCCTCTCCCATATGGAAAGTTCAGGCTCGGTCGGTTCCCTCTCCCCTTTGGGGAGAGGGTCAGGGTGAGGGGAACAGGTCGCACAAATCCTAAGCCGCATCCCCCTGCGTCAGCGGGGCCAGCGCCGCCGGGATCTTACTCAGCTCCTGCACCAGCGAATCTTTGCCGATCTCACCTATCGATTTCGCCCCGGTCAGGGTCATCGCCACGCGCATCTCTTTCTCAATCAGGTTCAGCAGGTTCGCCACACCCGCACGACCATGCGTCGCCAGCGCATAAAGGTACGCACGCCCCAGCAGGACGGTATCTGCGCCAAGGGCAATCATGCGCACCACGTCCAGCCCGTTACGAATGCCGCTGTCGGCCAGGATAGCGATATCGCCTTTCACCGCATCCGCAATGGCCGGCAGGGCGCGGGCGGAAGAGAGCACGCCGTCGAGCTGGCGACCGCCGTGGTTGGAAACCACAATCCCGTCGGCACCGAAGCGCACCGCATCCCGTGCATCTTCTGGATCGAGGATCCCCTTGATCACCATCGGGCCATCCCAGAATTCGCGGATCCACTCCAGGTCTTTCCACGAAATGGACGGATCAAAATTGGTCGCCAGCCAGCCGATATAATCCTCAAGCCCGGTGGGTTTCCCTAAATACGCAGAGATATTCCCCAAATCGTGCGGCCTGCCGTGCAGACCCACGTCCCAGGCCCACTGCGGATGAGTCACAGCCTGCCAGTAACGTCTCAGGGCTGCGTGCTGCCCGCTCATGCCGGAGTGCGCATCACGGTAACGCGCCCCTGGTGTTGGCATATCAACCGTGAAGACCAGTGTGGAACAGCCCGCCGCCTTTGCGCGCTCCAGCGCATTACGCATAAAGCCGCGATCCCGCAGAACGTACAGCTGGAACCACATCGGGCGTTTGATGGTGGGGGCGACTTCCTCAATCGGGCAGACAGAGACGGTTGATAAGGTGAAGGGAATGCCCTTGTCATCCGCCGCTCCCGCCGCCTGCACCTCACCGCGACGGGCGTACATACCGCATAGCCCAACCGGGGCCAGGGCGACAGGCATCGAGAGCTTTTCGTTAAACAGCGTGGTTTCCGTGCTCAGCGCTGACATGTTCTTCAGCACCCGCTGGCGCAGGGCGACCTGACCCAAATCCTCCACGTTTCGGCGCAGGGTATACTCCGCGTAAGCCCCCCCGTCGATGTAGTGGAACAAAAAAGGGGGCAGAATGCGTTGGGCGGCAGCGCGGTAGTCGCTGGCGGCGGAAATGATCATGCTTTATCTCCAAAGGGAAGCGTATGCCGTTCATCGGGCAGGCGAGTGATGCGCGCGCTGCGCGCCTGGTCTTCATCAAACTGGCGGATAGTGGTGTGCACAAAACTAAGGTGAGTCATCATGGCATCGCGTGCGCGCTGGGGCTCACCGGCAAAAATGGCGTCCATAATCTCCCGGTGCTGCCCGGTTAACTGGGTAAAGACAGGGGGGGCCTGGTACATACGCTGGCGGCTCTGCTTGACCGACCTTTGCAGCAGATCGAAAAAGCCGCGCATGGTTTGCAGCAGCACAAGGTTATGCGACGCCTCGGCAATGGAGAGATGAAAGCGCACATCTGCCTGCGAGGCGAGGTCCGGGTCATCGACCAGGGTGGCCTCAAAGCAGAGACGGATCTTCTCTTTCTCAACGGGCGTGGCCCGTAAGGCGGCATGCCAGGCGGTGCTCCCTTCAATGGCGTGGCGGGCTTCCAGAATATCGAAGCTGTAATCGGGGTCGTCTTCCAGCAGCGTTTTAAGCGGCTGCACAATGCTCTGCTCCGACCAGGTTTCATGCTGCCAGCGCACAAAGGTGCCACCACCGTGACGGCTCAACAGCACCCCTTCGCTGATGAGCCTGGCGATAGCTTCGCGCAGCGAATTGCGGGAAACACCAAGTTGCAATGCCAGCTGTCTCTCTGACGGCAAACGCATGCCCGCCTCAAGCCCTTTTTCTTTAATCAGTGTCCTGATACGCCGGGCAACATCCTCAGAAAGCCGTTCAGCCGTCGCGTTCATGGTCTGCTCCGTGTCAGTGAAATCCGGGGGGAAGTGGTACTGCCAGTTTCCGGCAGCACGATGCCATAAGCACAAGGGTAATGGGCCGTTTTGTAATGGCAATGTTAATTTAATGTGATTTTGCGGGCTGTGAAGCGGTGCGCATTACGGCGCGAAGTGGTAGGGCCACTTGAAATCCATTCCACCTGGCTAGCTTGCTTGCCAGTTAGAATCCGGGCAGTGTCCAAACAAAACGCAGGGCGTTTTGGACGCCCTCAGGGCGGTCCCGTAGGGATAAGCGAAGCGTATAATCCTCACGTACTTCGTGTACGCTGCGGTTTTACCGCGCTGTCCAGGCTCAACCTTCCTGCGCCGATTATGCCTGGTGGGATGGATTTTTACGGAAAAAAAGCGTTCCCCTTCGGTTATGAAGGGGAAGCGAAATCAGAAATCGGTCTTCGAAAAACCGGTCATCTCTTTCAGACCCATTTCACGGCCCAGGGCGGTCATCGGGTGAACAACGACCAGCCCACGTACGCTTTTCTTCAGCTTACCGAGGTCGGCCTGCTCTTTCTTGGTGATGGCGCGTTTGAACGGCATGTTCACCAGCTTCTGTGCTTCTTTGCTGAGCTTTTGGCTGTACTGGCCACGCAGACGTTCGATTTCAGTTTCGAGCGTCTCTTTTTCTTTTTCCAGCTCTGCGTATTTCTCGGCAGACTCCACCAGAGACAGGGCGGCCTGCTGGTGGCGAATGAGATCCAGGCGGTCGCTCAGGCGTTTGATTTCGTTCTTTTCGACTTCTTTCATGGTATTTGACTCAGAAAACGGGGGAAATAATGACAAAGGATACACGAATGCGCGCAGGCTTACTTCTGAAACGCCTTTTTCAAGCTGATTTTAGAAATCAGCTCGGTCAAAGAGAGCACCATGGTTGAGCGGACAACCTGCTGGTAGCGCTGCTTCTGCATCGCGTACAGGTCAGGGTCGCTGGTATCAAAAAGCGGGACAGGAGGGAGGGCAGACACGCAGTTCAGTTCACCGAAAGGACCCAGAATTTCATCATCGGTAAATCCATATTCGGTGCCGTCATGATTGAGCTCTTCACGCAGCGCCATCAGCAGCTCCGCATCCTCATACTCCGGGCGGCTGAGTACGCCAAGCCCATAAATTAACTTCAGGCGCACCGAGAGATTGCCCAGCGGTCCATCTCCGTCAAGCAACGGCTCTACAGCGTATTTCACTGCATAGTCGTCTTTGCGGAAGACCTGAAGCACCAGAATATTTACCGCCTCGGTGAGTAACTCCACGGCGGCAATTAAAAAGCTTCGTACGGTTTTGCCAGCATTCAGACGCTCGAGCACACGGTTTTCGAAAGCCTGTGTAAGTTCCATTATTGCCTGCATATCTGACAATTTTGTTAACAGGCGCGGGATGTCCCGCGCCAGATTCGGCATCATGCCTTTGCGTTGTAAGCATCGACGGCTTCAGCCACCACCGCGCTATTGGCATCCAGACCAGAAACCTGCACCAGTGCGCCCTGAGGGCCTTTTTCAGCAATCAGTGCCGCCAGTTCCTGCGCCTGCGGGTCCTGTTCACTACGATAATGCATCGCCGCAGCGATACCCTTGACCAGATTAGTGTGCGCAGTCGCATATTCCAGCGTGCCGAGCAGTGGCTTGATCAGACGATCGCCTGCGCTCAGTTTACGCAGCGGCTGGCGCCCAACGCGCTCAACGTCATCTTTCAGGTATGGGTTTTCAAAACGACCGAGGATTTTTTCAATATACGCGGCGTGTTTCTCAGCATCGAAGCCATAGCGCTTGATCAGCACCGCGCCACTCTCTTCCATTGCGCCCTTCACCACCGCACGAATGTTCTCGTCCAGGATGGCATCGCGAATGGTCTGATGACCCGTCTGTTGACCAAGGTACGCGGTTATAGCATGCCCGGTGTTTAACGTGAAGAGCTTGCGTTCAACAAACGCCATCAGGTTATCGGTTAATTCCATCCCCGGAATGTCCGGCAGCGCACCTTTGAACTGGGTTTTGTCGACAATCCACTCGCTGAAGGTTTCAACGGTGACTTCCAGCGGATCGTGGGTGGCGGATTCAGACGGCGGAACGATACGGTCAACGGCAGAGTCAACGAAGCCAACGTGGGCTTCGACCCAGGCTTTATCCTCTTCCGCCAGTGCGTTAAAAACATGGCCTTTAAGCTGGGTGGTACCGCGCACCATGTTTTCACAGGCGATGATGTTCAGCGGGGTGTCGAGCCCTTGCGCTTTACGTTTTACCAGACCTTTGGCAATGGCCGGGGCGATGCGCTCAAGTACCACCGGGCCGACAGCGGTCGTCACCAGATCGACGGTCGCAATCAGGTCAACCACCTCATCACCAATGCTGCTTACCGCGTTGACACCAGAGACGGTATCAACCTGCTCGTTTTCGCCAACCACATGCACCTGATAGCTATGACGGGCATTAAGGGCGTCGAGAACCACCTGATTCACATCGGCGAATGTCAGCGTAATCCCCGCGTCCGCCAGCAGTTTGCCGATGAAACCACGTCCGATATTACCTGCGCCAAAATGCAATGCTTTCATAGTGTTAACCTTCATCAATGTTTTTACCCGAGAGGGCTGGGGTGAGGAACCGCACGCGTTTCTCCTCACCCAAACCCTCTCCCCAGAGGGAGAGGTTTGCCCCCGTTTGGTTCGGGCGGCAGGTGGGTTGGCGTCTTCATGGATTCTGGTTACTTAGAAAAATGACCAGTACCCTGTGTTACCTGCCTTCCCGCCGCCCGAATTTTCAGGGGAGCGTTCTGACTTTATGCCTTCAGCAGCGCCAGCACTTCTTCAACGCTTGTGGTGTTAGCCAGACGCTCAATGACGGTTTCGTCATCCAGGGCGTTGGTCAGGCTGGTGATAACCTGAATGTGCTCGTTGTTTCGCGCAGCGATACCGATAACCAGACGGGCCACATCTTCCGGCTCTTCACCGAACAGCACGCCTTGCGGATACTGGCAGAACACCACCCCGGTTTTCAGTACACGGTCTTTTGCTTCCACGGTGCCGTGTGGGACAGCGATAGACTCACCCAGATAGGTCGGGGTCAGTTTTTCGCGCTCCAGCATCGCTTCCACATACTCAGGCTGAACGTAACCACCTTTCACCAGTTGCTCACCCGCGAAGCGAATCGCTTCTTCTTTACTGCTGGCGGTGCGGCCAAGGAAGACGTTTTCAGCACTTAATTTGAACAGGTTGCTGTTGCTGGTATCCAAACTGTCCTGCAGGCTGCTCTGTACTTTGACCGAGTTATCCGCGTGGCGCTGTGCAGCCACCAGGCGTTCAGTCAGGTTGGTGTACAGACCGCTGTCCAGGAAGTTGGTCAGCGAAATGTGCTGAGCCTGAGGCACCTGACGCATGGCGCGCTCAGTCAGGTCGCGGTGAGTAATGACCAGGTCAACGTCAGACGGCAGGCTGTTGATGGCGCTGTTGGTCACGGAGATGTTGGTCAGACCCGCATCCTGGACTTTTTTGCGCAGCACGCCTGCACCCATTGCGCTGGAACCCATACCGGCATCACAGGCCACAATGATTTTACGCACATGACTGAGATCGTTGGTCACGTCACCCGCTGCCAGTGCTGTTGCACCTTTAGACTGGGCTTTCATGTCCTGCATACGGCGAGTGGCCGCTTCGATATCCTCTTCTTCGTCTTTGACTTTGCTGGTTTTCAGCAGAATCGCGGCGATAACGAAGGAGACGACCAGCGCAGCGAAAATTGCCACGATGTTGGCGAAGTACGCGCCTTTTGGCGTCATCGCCAGTACCGCCAGGATGGAACCAGGAGATGCCGGAGAAACCAGACCGCCACCCAGCACGCTCAGCGTGAAGACGCCAGTCATACCCCCAAGGATAACTGCGATCAGCAGACGTGGGTTCATCAGCACATACGGGAAGTAAATTTCGTGAATACCACCCAGGAAGTGGATGATGGCCGCGCCGCCAGCAGACTGACGTGCGCTACCACGACCGAAGAACATGTACGCCAGCAGGACGCCCATACCCGGACCCGGGTTAGCTTCGATCAGGAAGAAGATAGACTTGCCGATTTCATTAGACTGCTGAATACCCAGCGGCGAGAAGATACCGTGGTTGATGGCGTTATTGAGGAACAGGATTTTCGCCGGTTCAACAAAAATAGACGCCAGCGGCAGCATGTCGTGCTCAACCATGAAGTTAACGCCAGCCGCGAGACCGCGGGACAGCACTTCAACCGCAGGGCCGATGGCGAGAAACGCCAGCAGGGCCAGGATCATACCGATGATGCCAGCGGAGAAGTTATTCACCAGCATTTCAAAACCGGATTTGATCTTACCGTCTACGGCAGCGTCAAATTTCTTGATGCACAGGCCACCCAGAGGACCTGCAATCATCGCGCCGAGGAACATCGGCATATCCGCACCGACGATAACCCCCATGGTAGTGATAGCACCAACAACGCCACCACGATCGCCACCCACCAGGCGGCCACCGGTATAACCGATAAGCAGCGGCAGCAGATAAGTAATCATTGGGCCGACGAGCTTCGCCAGCGTTTCGTTTGGTAACCATCCTGTTGGAATAAACAGAGCGGTAATGATACCCCACGCGATAAACGCGCCGATATTTGGCATTACCATGTTGCTGAGGAAGCGACCAAAGCTTTGCACTCTGATCTTGATATCGGATGACATAAAACACCCCTTCTTATGTTTGCTATCGCACAGGCCGGAAGCCCGAGGTTTTGTTGTTAACGTGGCGGCAGAGGTAGCCGGACCCGTGTTCTGTGATGCGAAATCTCGCACCGAATCAGCCAACTGTCCAGATGACGCCCGGCAATGTGACTTAGATCACGTTAAAGCAGGGGTGACACCGTACTTTAACGTGATATTCGTCACAAAATGGTTGTGTAGAAAAAGAACAAAGCGCAAATAAACAGCGTGACACCCCTAATAATGTGACTCTTATCACAATTTGTGGTGGCGTTTTTGTTATTCATTTGTGATCAACATCACAAGATATTTTTGCCAGGACTTTTCTGAGTGTGATCGGTCGCAAACTCTGGTTTTAGCTGACACAACGACCTGTAATTCACTTTCATCTCATCAGCGGCGACGGGAACCGGTTCACCATAGCCAGACAACTTTTCACATTTATGAAACGGCTGCCGCCGGATTTGTTTACCTTAGTACATACTTAAGGCTTTGCTGGCGATAAGGAGACGGTAATGAAACTGATTGGCAGCTACACCAGCCCGTTTGTACGCAAAATTTCCATTATTCTGCTGGAGAAAGGCATCACTTTTGAGTTTGTGAATGAGCAGCCCTATAACGCGACCCATAACGTGATGCAGTACAACCCATTAGGAAAAGTGCCGGCGCTGGTCACGGACGACGGTGAGATCTGGTTCGACTCCCCGATCATTGCTGAATATATTGATTTATTGGGTATCGCTCCGCCTATGCTGCCAACAGACGCCAAAGCGGCGCTCAGGATCCGCCAGATTGAGGCGCTGGCGGATGGCATTATGGATGCGGCGCTGGTCTCCGTCAGGGAAACGGCCCGCCCCGCAGCACAGCAGTCTGAGGCGGAACTTCTGCGCCAGCGGGAGAAAATCAGTAACGGGCTCGACGCCCTCGAAGGATATCTCACCGACGGCACGCTGAAGGTCGATGCGCTGGATCTGGCAACGGTTTCGATTGCCTGCGCCATTGGTTACCTTAACTTCCGCCGCGTTTCGCCAGGCTGGTGTGTCGACAGGCCGAAACTGGTGAAACTGGTGGAGAATCTGTTTCAGCGTGAGAGCTTCGCCCGTACCGAACCACCGAAGGATTGATGCCTGTTATGTGCGCCTGAATCAACTCGCGCTACAATCCCCTCTCGTCGTTAGCCCTCCCGACGGAGGGGAAAATCTCAGCCAGGCCCAGCCATGACAACGGATATTCAGTCGCTTTACAGTCAGATACCTTCAACCGACCGCCTGCTACGTGAAGCGGCGTTCTCTCCCTTACTGGCCGCCTTTGGTCACCGTCAGGTTGCTGATGCGTTACGTCAGTTACAGGAAGAGGCGCGTGCTACGGTCTGCAAGGCACGGCAACTGCCAGCGTGGTGCGATAACTGGTCGCAGGCGGTATATCAGCGGCTGGTGAGCGACAGCGCGTGCGCATTACGCCCTGTCTTCAACCTGACCGGCACGGTGCTGCATACCAACCTGGGGCGAGCGCCGCAGGCGCAGGCCGCCATTGATGCCGTCACCGAGGCCATGCGTTCACCGGTGACGCTGGAGTACTCACTGCATGATGCCGGGCGGGGCCACCGGGACCGGGCGGTAGCAGACCTGCTCTGCCGTCTGACAGGGGCGGAAGATGCCTGCATCGTAAATAACAATGCAGCTGCCGTTCTGCTGATGCTCGCGGCAACCGCCAGCGGCAAAAAGGTGGTGGTTTCACGGGGTGAGCTGGTGGAGATTGGCGGCGCGTTCCGTATTCCCGATGTGATGCGCCAGGCGGGCTGCGTGTTACAGGAAGTGGGCACCACTAATCGCACTCATGCCAAAGATTACCGTCAGGCGGTAGATGAGAACACCGCGCTGCTGATGAAGGTTCATACCAGCAATTATCACATTGAAGGCTTTACCAGCACGGTAGAGGAAGCCGAGCTGGTCACGCTTGCAGAGGAGCTGAATGTTCCGGTGATTTCCGATCTGGGCAGCGGCTCGCTGGTAGAGTTAAGCCAGTACGGATTACCAAAAGAACCCCTTGTGCAGGCGTTAATTGCCGCTGGCGTAAGCCTGGTGAGTTTTTCCGGGGACAAACTGCTTGGCGGCCCGCAGGCCGGGATAATCGTCGGCAAAAAAGCGTTGATTGAAAAGCTGCAGTCCCATCCACTAAAACGCGCCCTGCGGGCAGATAAGATGACGCTTGCGGCACTCGATGCCACGCTGCGCCTCTACCTGCACCCGGAAAAACTGCACGAACAGCTGCCGACATTGCGCTTACTCACCCGCCCGCAGGAAGAGATAACCCGGCAGGCGCAGCGGCTGCTTGCTGCTCTCAGTGGTCGCTACGCCCACTTTACGCTACGGGTGGAGGAGTGCCTTTCGCAGATAGGCAGTGGCTCTCTCCCCGTTGACCGCCTGCCAAGTGCCGCGGTCACTTTTACGCCCGTTGATGGCAGTGGGCGGCAGGTAGAGGCTCTGGCCGCCGCCTGGCGCGAGCTGGAACAGCCTGTTATTGGCCGTATTTATGATGGCCGTTTATGGCTGGATTTACGCTGCCTTGAGGATGAACCCCGTTTTCTGGAGATGCTGTTGAAATGATCATTGCCACCGCCGGACACGTCGACCACGGCAAAACCACCTTACTACAAGCCATAACGGGCGTGAATGCCGACCGGTTACCGGAAGAGAAAGCGCGCGGGATGACCATCGACCTCGGCTATGCCTACTGGCCGCAACCGGACGGCAGCGTGCCGGGTTTTATTGACGTTCCGGGCCACGAAAAATTCCTGTCCAATATGCTGGCAGGTGTCGGCGGCATCGACCACGCGCTGCTGGTGGTCGCCTGTGATGATGGTGTCATGGCGCAAACGCGTGAGCACCTTGCCATTCTGCAACTGACCGGGAACCCGTCATTAACGGTGGCCCTGACCAAGGCCGATCGCGTGGACGCGGCGCGTATTGCTGCGGTGCGTGATGAGGTACAACAAACCCTGCGTGAATACGGCTGGCAGGAGGCGGCGCTCTTCGTCACGGCAGCCACGCAATCGCGCGGCATTGAGGAGCTGCGTGCCCATCTGTTGCAACTGCCTGCGCGCCCCCATCCTCAACATCAGCGTTTTCGTCTCGCGCTGGATCGCGCCTTCACCGTGAAAGGGGCGGGCCTGGTGGTGACCGGGACCGCCCTGTCTGGCGATGTGAAGGTGGGCGAGACCCTGTGGGTGACCGGGGCAAATACCGCCATGCGCGTGCGCGGCCTGCATGCGCAGAATCAGCCTGCTGAGAAAGCCCACGCCGGGCAGCGCATTGCGCTTAACATCGCCGGGAATGCGCAAAAAGAGGATTTAACCCGTGGCGACTGGCTGCTCTCCACGCCACCGCCTGAACCGGCGGAGCGGGTAATTGTGGCATTACAGACCTTCGTGCCGCTCACCCAGTGGCAGCCTCTGCACATTCACCATGCTGCCAGCCATATCACCGGGCGCGTTTCACTTCTGGATAACAATCTGGCAGAACTGGTGCTGGACACCCCGCTGTGGCTGGCCGACAACGATCGCCTGGTACTTCGTGACATCTCGGCGCGGGAGACGCTGGGCGGCGCAAGGGTGGTGACGCTGCACCCGCCACGCCGCGGCAAGCGCAAGCCGGAATACCAGCAGTGGCTGGGCGAACTGGCGGTCACCCAAACCGATGCGCAGGCGCTGGCGGTGCATTTGCAGCGTGGCGCGGTGAACCTCCCGGCCTTTACCTGGGCTCGTCAGTTGAATGACGCCGGGCTTGCGGCACTACTGAATGAGCCCGGTTTTATTCGCGCCGGCGATAATCTCCTCAATGCGCCGGTGGCGGCAAGCTGGCAGCGTAAGCTGCTTACTACGCTTGCGACCTACCACGCGCAACACGCCGACGAACCCGGCCCCGGCCGCGAACGTCTGCGGCGTATGGCATTGCCGATGGAAGACGAGGCGCTGGTGCTGACACTCATTGAGCGCATGCGTGAAAGCGGTGACATTGAGAGCCACCACGGCTGGCTACACCTGCCGGATCACAAGGCCGGTTTTACCCCGGAGCAGGCGGCTATCTGGGAGCGTACCGAGGCACGCTTTGGCGACGAGCCCTGGTGGGTAAGGGATCTGGCACGGGAGACGGGCACGGATGAACAGATGATGCGCGGCGTGCTACGTCAGGCGGCGCAGCAGGGGCTGATTACGGCGATCGTGAAAGATCGTTATTACCGCAACGATCGTATTGTTGCCTTCGCCAGCATGATCCGCGACCGGGATCCGGTTCACGGTTCCACCAGCGCTGCCGATTTTCGCGATACGCTAAACGTCGGACGCAAACTGGCGATTCAGATTCTGGAATATTTTGACCGCATTGGTTTTACCCGTCGCCGTGGTAACGACCATATCCTGCGCGACAGGGCCTTGTTCACCAGATAACTATCACGGCGGCCCCTAAAGCCGCCGTGACGTTAAGAGGCTTTAGTGGCGATTTTGCGTTTTGCCAGCCAGACCGCGCCCAGCCGACCCGCCTGGTTGCCCAGTTCGCATGGGAGGATCGGGACTTTCAGGGCATCCCAGAGTTCAAAGGTTTGCAGATGACGTTCAAGCAGGGGATAGAGTTTTTTCTGCTCGCTGATACCGCCGCCAATCAGCAGGACCTGCGGATCAAACATGGAAATCACACCGTACACGCCGCGGGCCAGAAAATGCGCCCAATCGTTCACTGCTTCGCGCAGATGAACGTCACTGTCCATCCTGTCGAAAATCTCTTTGCCATGTGGCATCTCTTCTTCAGGCACCCCCAGCGCTTTTCGACAGGCGGTCATTAAGCCACTGGCAGAGGCGACCTCATGCATCGTCTCTCCGCCGTTGCCGACCGGGATCACGCCAAACTCTCCTGCCCGAAAATGTGCGCCACGATAGAGGTCACGGTCGACGATAATACCGCCGCCGATACCGGTGCCCACCGTAATGCAGACCAGGCTGTCATAACGCCTTCCTGCGCCGCGCCACTGTTCACCCAGGGCAGCGCAGTTAGCATCGTTCTCTACGGTTAAGGGGAGATCGGTGAGTTCACCGAAAAGTTCCAGCAGATTGGCGCCATCCAGAAAATCCACCGCCCCCGCTTTGGCAGCAAGCCCGGTATGTGGGTTGATATGGCCAGGAAAACTGACGCCTATGGCGGCAATATCATGATCGCGCTGGCACTTTTCCACCGCTTCCTGCCAGCGCTGCCTGAACGTTTTTTCATCCTCTGGCGTGTCATATTCCTCATTAAACAGCTCTTCGCCTTCTTCGGTGATCACGCCATATTTGATGTGGGTTCCGCCCACGTCAAAACCGATAAATCGTTGCATCTCTTCTCCCTGCGCTGTCCCGGATAGTCAGATTAATTATGGCTTACTGCTACGGGAAAACTGTAAATCCAGGTAATGACTGAATCTCTATTCCCTCAGGATGATTTTGCAGAGGAAATTTTTGCGCACCTCTTCCCAGGATCTGCTTCCTCTCGATGAAAACCGCGCTGTACTGCGTTAATGTGATCGCTATAGATAAATTCGTGTGTATGATGTGTATAATTTAAAGCGGGGGACATGGAAAGTGACCAGCGCAGAGGTGATGGTAATACTCAAAAAAACAGGGATGGGTGCTTATCAGAACAAAAGGAAGTCATCATCAGTTTAGCCACCCGCTTCGGTCTGGACTGGTAACGGTTCCGCATCCTCGCAAAGACATCAAACCTGGCACGCTGGCGCAAATCTGGCGGCAGGCAGGCATTAAACCTTAATTCGCAGGAGCCAGAAATGTTTTATCCGGCCTACATACACTCTGATGCTGATGGCAGCGCCAGCGGTTTTTTCCCCGACGTACCTGGCTGTTTTTTTGCGGGTGATAGCCTGAACGAAGCGTTTAAGGATGCGCAAGGTGCACTCACCGCACATTTCGAAACCCTGTGTGAGTTGGGGCAGGTTTTGCCAGTAGCAACTGCGGTTGAACAGCATTTACAGCAGCGGGCAGAGGAATTTGTCGAAGGCCAATGGTTGCTGGTGGATATTAATATGAATCAGTTCGATGGCCGGGCTGAGCGTATCAACATCACTCTGCCTCGCCGTTTGCTCAGCAAAATCGATGTTTTCGTGCACGATAACCCTGAATTCAGCAATCGCAGTGCCTTTCTGGCCGAAGCGGCGCGACGTGTATTGCCAGGCTAATCACCTTATTCCCGGCTTCAAACTTCTGTTGTCTATACTTACTGAACAACGACAAGGGAGAAAATCATGTCCAACACACCAAAATCCGAAGAAGAGCAGGTCAAAGAAGTTAAAGATGCGCCTAATAAGCAGGGTGAGATCCCCCGTAAGCGCGATGACAGTAAAGACGACAAGAAAGACCCTTTTAAGGCGAGTTAAAAGTAAACCCAGGCAGGCGCGATGACCGGACCCGCAGAGTCTGCTAGCATAGCGGCCTGCTACTGACTTCGGGATAACACCGTGACTGCCTTTTCAACCTTAAATGCTTTGCCTTCTGAACTTCTCGCCAACCTGAATGAGCTGGGTTATCACACCATGACCCCGGTCCAGGCGGCGGCACTGCCGGCAATCCTTGAGGGGAAAGATGTGCGTGCCCAGGCGAGAACCGGCAGCGGCAAAACCGCCGCCTTTGGTCTTGGCCTGCTGCAGCATATCGAAGCCGGGCGGTTTGTGACGCAGTCTCTGGTGTTGTGCCCTACCCGCGAACTGGCGGATCAGGTGGCGAATGAGTTGCGTCGCCTGGCGCGCTATCTGCCTAATATCAAAATTCTGACCCTGTTTGGCGGCGTACCTTTTGGTGCGCAGCGCGATTCGCTCGTGCACGCGCCACATATCATCGTTGCCACGCCGGGCCGTCTGCTTGATCACCTGCAAAAAGGGACGGTCTCACTGGCAGCGCTAAAAACCCTGGTGCTGGACGAAGCGGATCGTATGCTGGATATGGGCTTTAGCGATGCCATCGTTGACATCCTCGGCCATGCGCCGGCACACCGTCAGACGCTCCTGTTCTCGGCGACCTGGCCGGAAGGCATTGCCGCCATCAGCACCCGATTCCAGCGTGACCCGCTGAACATTGAGATCGATGCGGTCGATGCGCTTCCTGCGGTTGAGCAGCAGTTCTTCGAAGCCTCGCGCCGGGAAAAAATTCCGCTACTGATGAGTCTGTTGAGCAAGTATCAACCCGCGTCCTGCGTGGTGTTCTGCAACACCAAAAAAGATTGCCAGGAAGTGTGCGATGCACTGAACGCTCAGCGCCAGAGCGCGCTGGCTCTGCACGGCGATATGGAACAGCGTGATCGCGATCAGACGCTGGTGCGCTTTGCCAACGGCAGCAGCCGCGTGCTGGTGGCGACCGACGTTGCCGCCCGTGGTCTGGACATCAAATCGCTGGAGATGGTGATTAACTTCGAACTCTCCTGGGACCCGGAAGTGCACGTTCACCGCATCGGACGCACCGCACGCGCCGGTGAGAGCGGTCTGGCGATCAGTTTATGTGCGCCGGAAGAGGCTCAGCGCGCCGCTATTCTCAGCGAAATGCTGGCCCTTTCTCTGGAGTGGAAAACGCCGGTTATCAGCAGCAGCGTCAAGCCGCTTGAGGCTGACATGGCGACCCTGTGCATTGATGGCGGTAAAAAAGCCAAAATGCGACCGGGCGACATTCTCGGTGCCCTGACCGGGGATATCGGGCTGGACGGGGCCGACATCGGCAAGATTGTCATGCACCCGATGCACGCTTATGTGGCGGTTCGCCAGTCGGTGGCAAACAAAGCGTATAAACAGCTGTCGCAGGGTAAAATCAAAGGCAAAGCCTGCCGCGTTCGCCTGCTCAAGTAATCCTTAAAATGGCCCGTGTTCACGGGCCATCAGCGTCTTCTCAACGCTTCTCGTTTACCCAGATGCGCATCTCCCCCTCTCCCCGGTTGGCCCAGCTAAACCACGGAATAAAGGTGAGCGTCTGCGGCGTAGTGCTGGCGGGCATCTTGTCATAGCGCCACAGAGGCTGCTGCGTGGCATCGGCGGTGGTCTGTTTTACTCCCTGCGTCTGTATCAGCATCTTGTGGGCAAAAATACCCTTCCCCTCAAAGACATGGAACTGCGCATCCGGTGGCAGCCACAGGTTATGCAGCTCTTCCCCGGTATCGCGCTGGCATGGAAAGCCCGTCAGATGATTGGCACACATTTTCACTTGCCGATTTCGGCCTCAACGCTGGCAAAAGAGTTGCACTGTAATGTGGATTATCTGGGGCGTGTTTACCGTCGTGCTTTTCGCCTGACGCTGACCGAAGCCATCCATCGCCAGCGGGTGCGGGCGGCAGAGAAGTTGCTGATAAGCGATTCATTATCGCTAAAGGAGGTGGCGATACAGTGCGGGTTTCATGATGTGGGTTACTTTCGGCAGATTTTCCGCAAGCACACCGGCATTACGCCCGCCGCATGGAAGCGGCGGTATTGTAAGGAGCATATTAATTCGGGGTGAGGTTGTGCGGTCTTTTCCCCTCACCCCTTTGGGGAGAGGGCTGGGGTGAGGGGAGCAGTGGGTGACTGGCTTAAAGGGTTCCGCTTACCCCTGAGGGAATCGTTCCGTTCATCTCGCATGTAAAATCGGGCACGCTTTTCTCCCTCGCCCCTATGGGGAGAGGGCCGGGGTGAGGGGACTGTGGGTGACTGGCTTAAAGGGTTCTGCTTACCCCTGATGGAATCGTTCCGTTCATCTCACATGCTAAATCGGGCACGCTTTTCCCCCTCGCCCCTTTGGGGAGAGGGTCGGGGTGAGGGGAACAGTGGGTGACTGGCTTAAAGGGTTCCGCTTACCTCCGGTGGAATCGTTCCGTTCACTTCATGTGCCGCGCTTCCATGCAGTACCTTCCCCCGTGAACGTGTTAAGGGCGTTCTCCGCCACGCCCTTAACAATCCCGGCTCCCGGCACGAAAACTGCCGCTTCGCGGTGACCCTCCGCGTGTTTCTCCGGGCTTTCCGGGACCGGGCGCGATGCAGCGTCCCTGCAACGCGCGCCCTCGCCGCGCATCCCTGCGCGTCGCCCCGGCCCCGCGAAAACGCGTCGGTACTTTTCAGACGGACCCACCACACCTGACCCACCGCGCGGTTTTTGGCTTTTAACAGCAAAGGCTTTTTATCTGTAACTCCTGGCGTACAGCGGGGGGGTGCGGTCCGGCTGAAAATCGGTGAGGCGTTGACGACGGGCCGGGACCGCCCGCAGGGACGCGGGCGGAGGGGATAGCCTGCAGGGATGCAGGCTGGTCCCCGACCCGACAGCA
>NZ_JAHVDV010000025.1:0-83699 GCF_051486985.1 Yokenella regensburgei | reverse complement strand
GTGAGCAGAAAAGGCAGCGGGCCGGGAAGGGCGATATCGGTTTCGCCGGGCAACACTTTGGCACCGGGAAGCGGGTTGACCGGGGAGCCGGAGGTGATACCCCCGGGGCAGACCGAGCAGGCCACCCCGGTGGGTGCCCCAATCATCACRCCCGCCGAGCCCTGCACAATGGGGCCRCCATACTGCGTCATGTCGCCCTTCCGGGCCGCCGGTCTGCCGCTCATCRTCACATCCTTTTGTATGACGGCAGGCCTCATGCCCGCCGGTAAAAACAGGGATATACCTTATGCTGTGCAAAAGGGTGCAAACAGGGAGCCGGCTCCGGGAAGACTTAAATTAGGAAAACGTTTAGGCTGGTCATCCTCGACTCATCGCTAATTATTTCTTCTCTGGTATAAATTTCGCCCACCTTCTGCCGATGTAACACTACTGAATCTCTATCGACGAAAGAGGGAGTTTAATCGTCATGGTTACCGGTATTAAATCGCCTTTGTCGACAATGTTATCGAACCTGTCGACCACCCCGCGCGTGGGTACGCCGCGCGTAACCAGCACTGCCTCCTTGCCAGTCGCGGACAACGCCTCTACCAAAGTGACCTTTGGTAGCCAGACACAGGCCATCGCGGCGATTTACAGCCTGTCGCCGCAAAAAATCAGCGCCAGCGACACCGGCGTAAGCAATGCCACTATCCAGGTACTGCTGCATACCGCACAAAGCGGCAGCTCAATTTCCTCACTCGGTGGCGCCGGCCGCGCACTGCTTGAAACGCTGAAAGAGAATCGGGGGGACTTCACGCAAGCCGTCGCCGCAACGGATACCGCGCCGGGAATGGCTCCTGCTAATAAGTCCGCCATTTCACTGGATATCACCACCCGTTCCGGCTCGACGATACACCTCTCCCTGACGCAACAGGATGGTGGTGTTGCAGTGTCGATGACCACTGAGGGTGACGCGCTCAATGACGATGAGGCTGAGGCTGTAGCCTCGCTGGGCAAAGCGTTCCAGTCGGTGCTGGATGGACTGGGCAAACAGCCGCCAGAACTTGATATCTCAGGGTTGACGAAATTTAACAGCAGCGTCCTCAGGTCGATTGACCTGAAAACCGATGTGCGCAATGGTGATGATTCTCTACAGTCACTCAACTTCCACAGCGACAGCGATGAGAGCTGGGTGGCGTACCAGGATGCTGACTTCTCCCTGAAAATGACCAGCGATCGCTCCCAGAGCAACGATCCTGCCGATCGGGTGGCACAACAAGTCGCGCTGGCGGCCTACGATAAGCAGTTTGATAAAGCGCGTATCGACGGGAAGGGCGACAGAAATCAGATGGAGCTCATGAAGTCTGTTTTCCATGCCTTAAACACACCGCAGGATGAAACCATCAATGTCATCGATAACCCTGGTGACGTACGGGTCGGGGGTGGCAGCAGTGCGCCAGCCAAAGGGCTGAATGATTTTTCTCTCTCGCTGACGCGAACCTCGAAATCAATCAACCCGGCCCGACTTGATGAGAAAGAGAGCTTCTCTTATCAGGCTTCTCAAACTACTGAAGAGAGCCGGAGCTACGACGGTTCCCGCAGCGTGAAGCAGACGGCGCATAATCATCTGAGCGCCTCCTGGTATCAACCGCTGGACCCGTCTTTGCCACTATCGCTGAAAAAAGATAAGACCTCACAAAACTACCTCTATCACACGCTGGAAAATGATGAAGTCAACACCACAACCCTGAACTACAACGCTAAGGGGCTGCTGGCGGGCATCAGAAATCAGACTCAGGTGAACAACCTGGAAACCATGAAGAAGTACGTGATGGGCGATCTGGTGGATGAAATACATACACCGGAAAAATATAACCGCGAAACGCTTCAAAAGCTGTTGGCTGATTTATAGGCTGTTCTCAACGGGCCCTGCGGGGCCCGTTACGCTGGTTTTTAACGTGTAATCTGTTCCCGCAAAACCCGATTCCCGCTGCTTTATTCTGCCCTTAACGATTCAGCTAATTTTTAATGTTGCTTTTTTGTAAACAGATTAACACCCCCTCTAAATCCTGCTATGCTGCCGTCGCGGTATCGCGGATTTACCCTACAAACTGCTGTCTCACAGGAGCGTGAAGAGAAACGCCTGCCGCATTATGACAATGAGAGCGAGGAGAACCGTCGTGCTAGTAGAATACCGTAAGCACGTAGCCGAACGTGCCGCTGAGGGGATTGCGCCAAAACCATTAGATGCAACCCAAATGGCAGCACTCGTTGAGCTGCTGAAGAACCCGCCTGCTGGCGAAGAAGATTTCCTGTTAGACCTCCTGACCAATCGTGTTCCGCCGGGCGTTGATGAAGCCGCCTATGTTAAAGCGGGTTTTCTTGCGGCCATCGCCAAAGGCGAAGCCACCTCCCCCCTGGTTAATTCAGAGAAAGCAATTGAACTGCTGGGCACGATGCAGGGTGGTTACAACATCCATCCTCTGATTGACGCCCTGGACGATGCCAAACTGGCACCGATTGCGACCAAAGCACTGTCCCATACGCTGCTGATGTTCGACAACTTCTATGACGTAGAAGAAAAAGCCAAAGCGGGCAACGCGTACGCACAACAGGTACTGCAGTCCTGGGCTGACGCTGAATGGTTCCTGAGCCGTCCTCAGCTTGCAGAAAAAATGACCGTTACCGTCTTCAAAGTAACGGGCGAAACCAACACCGACGATCTCTCTCCGGCACCGGATGCCTGGTCCCGCCCGGATATCCCGCTGCACGCCCTGGCGATGCTGAAAAATGCCCGCGAAGGCATTGAGCCGGATCAGCCGGGTGTCGTTGGCCCCGTTAAGCAAATCGAAGCGCTGGCGAAAAAAGGTTTCCCGCTGGCTTACGTTGGTGATGTGGTGGGGACTGGTTCCTCTCGTAAATCAGCCACTAACTCGGTCCTCTGGTTTATGGGGGATGATATCCCTCACGTGCCAAACAAACGCGGTGGCGGTCTTTGCCTCGGCGGTAAAATCGCGCCTATCTTCTTCAACACTATGGAAGATGCGGGCGCACTGCCCATCGAAGTGGACGTAAACGACCTGAACATGGGCGACGTCATTGACGTTTATCCGTTTAAAGGCGAAGTGCGTAACCACGACACCGATGCGCTGCTGGCGACCTTTGAGCTGAAAACCGATGTCCTGATCGACGAAGTACGCGCCGGTGGCCGTATTCCGCTGATCATCGGCCGTGGGCTGACTACCAAAGCGCGTGAGTCGCTGGGTCTGCCGCACAGCGATGTGTTCCGTCAGGCGAAAGATGTCGCGGAAAGCAGCCGTGGTTTCTCGCTGGCGCAGAAAATGGTGGGCCGTGCCTGCGGCGTAAAAGGTATCCGTCCGGGTGCCTATTGCGAACCGAAAATGGCCTCCGTAGGTTCTCAGGACACTACCGGTCCAATGACCCGTGATGAACTGAAAGACCTGGCCTGTCTCGGCTTCTCTGCCGATCTCGTGATGCAGTCCTTCTGCCACACGGCGGCCTATCCGAAGCCGGTTGATGTCACCACACACCACACGCTGCCTGACTTCATCATGAACCGTGGCGGTGTGTCACTGCGTCCTGGCGATGGGGTTATTCACTCCTGGCTGAACCGCATGCTGCTGCCGGATACCGTCGGTACCGGTGGTGACTCCCATACCCGTTTCCCGATCGGTATCTCCTTCCCGGCGGGTTCTGGTCTGGTGGCCTTTGCCGCGGCGACTGGCGTGATGCCGCTGGATATGCCGGAATCGGTTCTGGTGCGCTTCAAAGGTGAAATGCAGCCGGGCATCACCCTGCGTGACCTTGTGCATGCTATCCCGCTGTACGCCATCAAACAGGGTCTGCTGACCGTTGAGAAGAAAGGCAAGAAGAACATCTTCTCTGGTCGTATCCTGGAAATCGAAGGTCTGCCGGATCTGAAAGTTGAGCAGGCGTTTGAGCTGACCGATGCCTCCGCTGAACGTTCCGCTGCCGGTTGTACCATCAAGCTGAACAAAGATCCGATTATTGAGTACCTGAACTCCAACATTGTTCTGCTGAAGTGGATGATCGCAGAAGGCTACGGCGATCGTCGTACGCTGGAGCGTCGCATCCAGGGGATGGAGAAATGGCTGGCGGATCCGCAGCTGCTTGAGGCCGATGCCGATGCGGAATATGCCGCGGTGATCGACATCGATCTGGCAGACATTAAAGAGCCGATTCTGTGTGCACCAAACGACCCGGACGATGCTCGTCTGCTTTCTGATGTGCAGGGCGCGCAGATTGATGAAGTGTTCATCGGTTCCTGCATGACCAACATCGGCCACTTCCGTGCAGCAGGTAAACTGCTGGATGCCCATAAAGGCCAGCTGCCGACCCGTCTTTGGGTTGCGCCGCCGACCCGTATGGATGCAGCACAGTTAACCGAAGAAGGGTACTACAGCGTATTCGGTAAGAGCGGTGCGCGTATTGAAATTCCGGGCTGTTCCCTGTGTATGGGCAACCAGGCGCGCGTAGCGGACGGTGCAACGGTGGTTTCCACCTCGACCCGTAACTTCCCGAACCGTTTAGGGACCGGTGCGAACGTCTATCTGGCGTCGGCGGAACTGGCGGCGGTCTCTTCTCTGCTTGGCAAGCTGCCAACGCCGGAAGAGTACCAGACCTATATCGCGCAGGTGGATAAGACGGCGGTGGACACCTACCGCTATCTGAACTTCGATCAGTTGAATCAGTACACTGATAAAGCCGACGGGGTTATTTTCCAGACGGCAGTGTAAATGTTTCCCCTCACCCTAACCCTCTCCCCAGAGGGGCGAGGGGACGGTCCGCACCACCCTCTCCCAGTGGGAGGTAAGTCGGGAGCGCACATAAATGCCACCCTCGCCCTGTGAGAGAGGGGCCGGGGGTGAGGGCATCAGAGCGCACATTGCTAAAAAGCGGAGAGCCTTCTCCGCTTTTTTTATTGCCTCCTTTCCACCGCTACGCTTTTTTTCTTCCGTTGTACTGCGATAATTAAAGCATTGGCTGACGTTAAGCCGGCATGAGGAAGAGATTATGGATTATGAATTTTTGCGTGACGTTACCGGTGGGGTAAAAGTCCGCATGTCGATGGGCCACGAGGTGGTGGGTCACTGGTTCAATGAAGAGGTGAAAGAGAACCTGGCGTTGCTGGATGAAGTCGAGCAGGCGGCGAAAACCGTGAAGGGCAGCGAGCGCTCATGGCAACGTGCCGGACACGAGTATACTTTGTGGCTGGATGGCGAAGAGGTGATGATTCGCGCCAATCAGCTGGCGTTTTCTGGTGATGAAATGGAAGAGGGCATGAACTACTACGACGAAGAAAGCTTCTCGCTTTGCGGCGTGGAAGATTTTCTGCAGGTCGTGGCGGCTTACCGGACATTCCTGAGCCAGCGTTAGTCTCCCCCGTCGGGCAATGAGGCCAGTGTGTGCTCGTTGCCGCCAGACATGCATCTACTGAAAAACGTCAGACGTTTTTCGCATTTCCCTTTGGCCTTAAATTACGTTTCTATGGTCTTCCGGACACGTCACGGAGACTTTCATGAAAGCGTTTATTTCTCGTTATTTTTTGGGCAGCACCCCGCGTGAACAGCGCGATGATGCGGAACATAATAGCCGGCGCGTCATGGAGTCGCTCCTGGCCGTGGCCAGCCTTTATGGCGTAGACATTGCGAGTGTTGACGTGGAGTGGTTTCATGATCAAACAACACGCTGAGCATCGCTTCACGCGAGAAATGTACTGGAATGAGCGATGCGCTCTGGCTGAACCTCTGGCGCTTCCCTGCGCCAGAGCGTCTTACACGGCGGGAATATTGCGGCCGTAATAGATCTCACGCATCTCCTTCCACAGCGCTTCGGTTATCTCTTTACGCTCCTGCGCGGTCAAATCTTCCGGACGAGTGTGGAACATGTAATGCCTGAGGTCGAACTCCTTAAGTAACATCTTGGTATGGAAGATGTTCTCCTGGTAAACGTTCACGTCCACCATGTCATACAGCGATTTCATATCATCAGACATAAAATTCTGAATCGAATTGATTTCGTGATCAATGAAGTGCTTCATGCCATTAACGTCGCGGGTAAAACCGCGCACACGGTAATCCACCGTGACGATGTCGGATTCCAGCTGGTGAATCAGATAGTTCAGTGCTTTTAAGGGCGAAATCACCCCGCAGGTGGAGACTTCGATATCTGCCCGAAAGGTACACAATCCCCCTTCCGGGTGGCTTTCAGGATAGGTATGCACACAGATATGGCTTTTATCGAGATGGGCGACGACGGCTTCCGGGAGCGGGCCAGGGTGTTCGGTTTTATCAATCAGCTGTGGATCGACCGGTTCTTCACTGACCAGAATGGTCACGCTCGCCCCCTGCGGCTCATAATCCTGACGGGCGATGTTAAGAATATTGGCACCGATAATATTGCAGGTTTCAGTGAGGATTTCCGTCAGGCGGGTGGCGTTATAAAGCTCATCAATATAGGCAATGTAGCCATCGCGCTCTTCTGCGGTTTTGGCGTAGCAAATGTCGTAAATACAAAAACTCAGACTTTTGGTCAGATTGTTAAAGCCATGCAGTTTCAGTTTTTTCAATTCTCATAGTCTCCTTAAGACGACGATGTCGAAAGCGCGTCTTGCAGGTACTGCGGCAGCGCAAAGGCGGCAGTGTGGATAGCTGGCGTGTAGTAACGGCAGGTGAGTCCCGCCTTATGAAAGCGTGCCTGAATAATTTCGCTTGAAAGGTGGCGCAGCGCTTCGTTATCCGTCGCCCAGGCAAAAGTCATGATGCCGCCGTAATAGGTAGGGATAGCTGCCTGGTAAAAGTTCACGTCAGCAAAGTAGTTACCCAGTTTGCGATGGCTGTCCAGCGCTTCGTCCTGTTGCAGGAAGCAGACCCCATTTTGTGCGACAAAAATCCCGCCCGGGTTCAGGCAGCGTTTGCAGCCTTCGTAAAAAGCGGAAGTGAAAAGGCTCTCGCCAGGACCGACCGGGTCGGTGCAGTCAGAGATGATAACATCGAAGGTCTGGTTAGTGCGGGTGACGAAATTGACGCCATCGTCGATGACGAGCTCAAAGCGGGGATCGACATAGGCTCCGGCATTATGCTTTGGCAGGTACTGACGACAAAAGGAGACCACGCCGGCATCGATTTCCACCATAGTGATGGTCTCGATCTCTTTATGACGGGTCACTTCACGCAGCATGGCGCCGTCGCCGCCGCCGATGATCAGCACCTGTTTCGCACGACCATGCGCCAGCAGCGGCACATGCGTCATCATTTCATGATAGATAAACTCATCGCGCTCGGTGGTCTGCACCACGCCGTCCAGCGCCATGACGCGGCCAAAAGCGGCATTTTCGAAGATGATGAGATCCTGATGCTCGGTTTTCTCATGATACAGCACCTGATCTACAGCAAAGTATTGCCCAAACTGGTCGTGCAGCGTTTCATGCCACAAGGTAGGGTCGGCCATTGGTTGCTCCTTTGTTAACATCTGCTCAAACAAAGCGCAACATCATAGCTAACTCTGACCGCAGTTGCACGGCCAGGGCTCAACGATGAACAGCGATTACTTCACGTAGGCAAGCAGGCTCAGGGAATCGCGCGCCAGCGCTTTGCATTTTTTAGCGGTGGGAATTTTTATACCACTTAAATCGCGGTAGCTCTCTTCACCAAGGGATTTCATATCCCAGGTATCGTAGTTGGTCAGATCCCACTGGTTTTGTTGCGCGAAAAAGACCAGCGCACGGCGGATCTGTCCATTAGGCAGGTTGTTATAGCCGCAATCGTTTTTCAGAAAGACAAACACTGCCGTGAGATCGGCCATATCTTCCGCTTCGGATTCGTTAAGGGCATAGCTATTAGCGGAGACAGCCAGCAGGCTGCCAAACAGGACTGATCTGAAAAGCGTCTTCATTGTTCATACCACGGCATAACGGAAATTAAACGTTAGCATACTGCAGGCGAGGCGACGATATTTATTATTGTCCGATAATAACCTCTTTTCTTGACCTTCCGGCAAGGGGAGGGTTTATGCTCAAAACATCGCCTGCAAGAGAATAAGGAAATGAAGATGCAACGTCGTGATTTTTTAAAGTATTCCGCGGTCCTGGGCACGCTCGGCGCTCTGCCGCTCTGGAGTCGCGCGGTGCTGGCGGCGGACCGACCCGTATTACCGGTTCCTGACCTGCTACAACCGGATGCGCGAAATCATATTCAGCTTAACGTGCAGGCAGGCACGTCGACGTTTGCAACAACACCGGTGACCACCTGGGGTTATAACGGAAATCTGCTGGGGCCTGCGATCCGGTTACGACGGGGGAAAGCGGTGAGTGTCACAATCCAAAATACGCTGGCAGAAGAGACCACACTGCACTGGCATGGCCTCGAAATACCCGGCGAAGTGGACGGCGGGCCGCAGGGTGTGATTAAACCTGGCGCCAGCCGCACGGTCAGTTTCACACCTAATCAGCCTGCGGCAACCTGCTGGTTTCATCCCCATCAGCATGGCAAAACAGGTCGCCAGGTGGCGATGGGACTGGCAGGACTGGTACTGATTGATGATGATTATAGCCAGACGCTGCGTCTGCCCCAGCAGTGGGGTATTGACGATATTCCGGTGATCATGCAGGACAAAAAATTCACCGCCGACGGGCAGATTGACTACCAGCTCGATGTGATGAGTGCGGCGGTGGGCTGGTTTGGCGACACGCTGCTGACCAATGGCGCGCGGTATCCGCAGCATGCCGCCCCGCGCGGTTGGCTACGCCTGCGCCTGCTCAATGGGTGTAATGCCCGTTCGCTGAACATTGCCACCAGCGATAATCGTCCACTCTATGTGATTGCCAGTGACGGCGGATTGCTTGCAGAACCGGTAAAAGTCAGCGAGCTGGCGATACTGCCCGGCGAGCGTTTTGAAGTGCTGGTGGAAAACCGCGACCGGGAGGCTTTTGATATTGTCACTCTACCGGTCAGTCAGATGGGTATGGCCGTATCGCCTTTCGATAAACCTCATCCGGTGCTGCGTATTCAGCCGCTGATGGTGACGGCGTCGGCAATACTGCCGGATACGCTGGTCCCCGTCCCTCCGGTTCCCGGACTTGATGGTATCACCCAACGCAGGCTGCAACTCTCAATGGACCCTATGCTCGACATGATGGGGATGCAGGCGTTGCAGCAAAAATATGGTGATGCGGCAATGGCTGGAATGAGTATGCATCACGGTCAAATGAATCACGGTCAAATGCATCACGGTCAAATGAATCACGGTCAAATGAATCACGGCCAAATGGAACACGGTAAGGGCGGGTTCGATTTCCACAACGCCAACCGGATTAACGGAAAAGCCTTTGATATGCAAAATCCGGCCTTTGCGGCAGAGCAGGGAATTTGGGAGCGCTGGGTGATTTCAGGTGAGGGGGACATGATGCTGCATCCGTTCCACATCCACGGCACTCAGTTTCGTATTCTGTCGGAAAATGGCAACCCACCCGCTGCCCATCGTGCAGGCTGGAAGGATATGGTGAGTGTGGACGGGGCGAAAAGCGAAGTGCTGGTGAAATTTAATCATCACGCAGCGAAGGAATCCGCTTATATGGCGCACTGCCATCTGCTGGAGCATGAAGATACGGGGATGATGGTAGGATTTACGGTTTAAAATGGGGGAGGCCTTATGCCCTCACCCTGGCCCTCTCCCACGGGGAGAGGGAGAAAACACTAAAAAAGGCAACTTACGTTGCCTTTTTGCTTTTATTTCGCGTCGTCCGGCAGCGCGTAGGCAACAATATAATCGCCCATCTTCGTACCAAACGAACCGTGACCGCCGGCAGAGATGACAACGTACTGCTTGCCATTCACTTCATAGGTCATCGGCGTGGCTTGTCCACCGGCGGGTAGACGGCCCTGCCACAGTTTTTCACCGTTGCTCATATTGTACGCACGCAGGTAGTTATCTGCGGTTGCGGCAATAAACAGTACGTTACCAGCGGTGGAAATCGGGCCACCCAGCATCGGCATACCCATATTGAACGGCACCGGAACCGGCATCGGGAACGGCATGCTGTCCTGTGGTGTACCAATACGTTTCTTCCACACTACCTGGTTGGTTTTCAGATCCAGTGCGGAAATATAACCCCATGCTGGCTGTTTACACGGCAGACCGAACGGAGAGAGGAACGGATTCAGGGTCACGCCAAACGGCACACCGTACTGCGGCTGAATACCGGCTTCGGTACCGCTGCCTTTGGCGTCTTTCGGCTGCTCCATTGGGTTACCCGGACCACGCGGAATCAGTTTCGAAACAAACGGCAGGGCCATTGGGTTAGCAATCGCTACCTGACGATTCGGGTCAACGGAGATACCACCCCATTCAAACATCCCCAGGTTACCCGGGAAGACCAGCGTGCCCTGTTCAGACGGCGGCGTGAAGATACCTTCATAACGCAGCTGATGGAACATGACACGGCACACCAGCTGGTCAAACATGGTGGCGCCCCACATATCCGCACCGCTCAGATCTTTCTTCGGGCGGAAGCTGAGATCAGAGAAGGGCTGGGTTTTGGTGACGTAGTCGCCTTTTGCGGCGCCCTGCGGAACCGGTTTTTCCGGGGCAGGAACCACTAACTTACCGTTGCTACGATCCAGCACGAAGATATTACCTGTCTTCGCCGGTGCGTAGATAACCGGAACGGTTTTGCCGTTAACGGTAATGTCAGCCAGCGTCGGCTGGGAAGGCATGTCCATATCCCACAGATCGTGGTGGACGGTCTGGTAGCTCCAGGCCAGTTTACCGGTGGTCGCGTTCAGCGCCACGATAGAGCTGGCGTAGCGTTCCTGCTCCGGAGTGCGGTTACCGCCCCAGATATCCGGCGTGGTCACGCCCATTGGCAGGTAGACCAGGTCCAGCTTCGCGTCATACGCCGCCGGTGCCCAGGAGTTAGGAGAGTTAAAGGTAAAGGTGTGCTCATCCGACGGGATGGCATTGGGATCTTTCGCGCCCGGATCGAAGGCCCACAACAGCTTACCGGTGTTGACATCAAAACCACGAATCACGCCGGAGGTTTCGCGGGTAGAGAAGTTATCGGTCACGGAACCGGCAATCACAATGGTCTTGTCGGTGATGATGGGCGGCGAAGTGGGTTCATACAGGCCTGGAGTGGTATCCGGCATGTTGGTTTGCAGATTCAGGATACCTTTGTTCGCAAAGGTTTCGCACAGTTTGCCGGTCTCAGCATTGAGGGCAAACAGACGACCATCATTGACCGGCAGCATAATGCGACGCGGGCAGTCGGCAATCACTTCCGGGCTTGCATTATCCGCGCGGGCTTCATGGTAAGAGACGCCACGACAGGTAACATGCTGGAAGGACGGGTTGGTATTTAACTGCGGATCGAAGTGCCACTTCTCTTTCCCGGTCGATGCATCCAGGGCAAACAGGCGCTGGTGCGCGGTACACAGGTAGAGCGTGTCGCCTACTTTAATCGGCGTCACTTCGTTGGTCAGTTCACCCGGATCGTTCGGGAGCTTCAGATCGCCAGTACGGAAAACCCAGGCTTCCTTCAGATTTTTGACGTTGTCAGCATTGATTTGCTTAAGCGGTGAGTAACGCTGACCTTCCTGATTACGTCCGTAAGCCGGCCAGTCACCATCAGCCACCTGCGAAATAGCGGGCGCCGGGGTGGAATCCGCACTCAGGGTGCCTTTCACTTCCTGCGGATCGTTAAACCCGGCCCAGGTCAGCATACCGCCACTGATTAACAGAGCAACCACCAGCGCGGCTACCGCGCCGCCGGAAGGAATAAACAGTCGACGCCAGACAAACGGCAGAACAAGCCAGATGCCAAAGAAGACCAGAATGTCACTGCGTGGCGTCAGCGCCCAGAAGTCAAAGCCGACCTCCCACACGCCCCAGATCATCGTTGCCAGCAGGAAAGCAGCATACAGCCACAATGCTGAACGCTTACGACGCCATAACAGGGCTGTTACCCCAAGCATGACCAGCCCTGCAATAGGGTAGTACCAGGAGCCGCCAAGGGAGACAAGCCAGACCCCACCTATCAGTAAATACAGTCCGCATAGTGCAGCGAACAGCGTAGTCAGCGTCACAAGGAGACCTGACCGTTGCGGTTTTGTTTCTGCCATAGAAAGTTACTCTTCAAATTCATTAATATTTTAGTAGCAACTAATTATAGGATTTAACAAGTGTGATCGTCATCACAAATTGAGCTTTATCGACAGATAAACATCAGAAATGCGTTTGCTGGTATACTGCACGACTTGCGCTTCATCAGCGGGAACAAGCGTACCGGTGATGATTGATTTGTTTTTTAAATCATATGGTTAGTTAAAATGAAACATACTGTTGAAGTGATGATCCCGGAAGCGGAGATCAAAGCGCGTATCGCGGAACTGGGTCGTCAAATCACCGAACATTACCGGGATAGCGGCAGTGAAATGGTCCTGGTAGGGCTGCTGCGCGGGTCGTTTATGTTTATGGCCGACTTATGTCGTGAGGTACAGGTCTCCCATGAAGTCGATTTTATGACCGCCTCCAGCTACGGCAGCGGCATGTCTTCCTCACGTGATGTAAAAATCCTCAAAGACCTTGATGAAGACATTCGCGGCAAAGACGTGTTGATCGTCGAAGACATTATCGATTCCGGCAATACCCTCTCGAAAGTGCGTGAGATCCTGAGCCTGCGTGAACCTAAATCGCTCTCCATCTGCACACTGCTTGATAAGCCATCCCGCCGTGAAGTTCAGGTAGAGGTTGAGTACATCGGATTTTCCATTCCCGACGAATTTGTCGTGGGTTATGGTATTGATTATGCTCAGCGTTACCGTCATTTGCCCTATGTCGGCAAAGTTGTCATGCTGGACGAGTAAGCATAAAAAAAGCCGGGACAAGCCCGGCCTGATTTGACGGACCGGTTAACGCCGGCCCGTGTGGCATTACTTATGGTTGATGTGTTTTTTGCTAAGGTTAGCGAGGCCCAGGCGATAGCGCTGTTCAAGCACCTCACGGTTGGTTGCCGTCACTTCCAGGTCACGCAGCAAGCCATCATGAATACCATATGCCCAGCCGTGAATCGTCACATTCTGACCGCGTTTCCAGGCGGATTGCATAATCGTTGAGTGGCCCAGGTTATAGACCTGTTCCATCACGTTCAGTTCGCAAAGCGTATCCAGACGGCGCTCTTCCGGCATCTCGTTCAGCAGTGCGCTATGTTTGAACCAGATATCACGAATGTGGAGCAGCCAGTTATTGATAAGCCCCAGTTCCGGATTTTCTACTGCGGCTTGTACGCCACCGCAACCGTAGTGACCACAGATGATGATATGCTCCACTTCCAGTACGTCGACCGCGTACTGAACCACGGAAAGGCAGTTGAGGTCAGTGTGAATGACCAGGTTTGCAACATTTCGGTGTACAAAAAGTTCACCAGGCTCTAAACCAGTAAGGCGCTCGGCAGGAACGCGACTGTCAGAACATCCAATCCATAGAAAGCGCGGTTTTTGAGCCTGCGCCAGCGTTTCAAAGAATCCAGGATCCTCTTCCACCAGCATTTTTGACCATAGTGCATTGTTGCTGATGAGTGTATCTATGTCTTTCATGGAAGTTAACGACCTGTAACTAAAGAAGTGCGTTGCGCTAATATAGGTCAACTCCATTTTTTTTTAAACCACACATTCGAGTGTAAAAAAAAGGTAAGTGAAAATTCATGACCATTGCACTGGAGCTTGAGCAGCTTAAAAAAACCTATCCCGGCGGCGTCCATGCGCTGCGCGGTATTGATCTGAAAGTAGAAGCCGGTGACTTCTATGCGCTTCTGGGGCCGAACGGTGCGGGTAAATCCACCACCATCGGAATCATCAGTTCACTGGTCAATAAGACCTCTGGCCGGGTGAGCGTTTTCGGTTATGACCTTGAGAAAGACGTGGTCAACGCCAAGCGGCAGTTGGGCCTGGTCCCTCAGGAGTTCAACTTCAACCCGTTTGAGACGGTTCAGCAAATCGTGGTGAACCAGGCGGGGTACTACGGCGTTGAGCGTAAAGAGGCGCTGGCACGCAGTGAAAAGTACCTGAAACAACTGGATCTGTGGGAAAAACGCAACGAACGTGCTCGGATGTTATCCGGCGGTATGAAGCGTCGTCTGATGATCGCCCGCGCGCTTATGCATGAGCCTAAACTGCTCATCCTCGACGAACCGACCGCAGGGGTGGATATTGAGCTGCGCCGTTCGATGTGGGGATTCCTGAAAGATCTTAACGATAAAGGCACCACCATCATCCTTACCACGCACTATCTGGAAGAGGCTGAGATGCTGTGCCGCAACATTGGGATTATCCAAAGCGGTGAGCTGGTGGAAAACACCTCGATGAAGTCGCTGCTGGCGAAGCTGAAATCAGAAACCTTTATCCTGGATCTGGCCGGTAAAAGTCCGCTGCCGAAGCTTGAGGGTTATGACTACCGGCTGGTGGACACTTCAACGCTCGAAGTGGAAGTGCTGCGCGAGCAGGGGATCAACAGCGTCTTCAGCCAGCTCAGCGCGCAGGGTATTCAGGTGTTAAGTATGCGTAACAAAGCTAACCGTCTGGAAGAGCTGTTCGTCGCGCTGGTTCACGATAAAAAAGGAGAACGCGCATGATGCAGCTTTATTGGGTCGCGCTGAAAAGTATCTGGCATAAAGAGGTTCAGCGCTTTATGCGTATCTGGATCCAGACTCTGGTGCCGCCGGTCATTACCATGACCCTCTATTTCATCATCTTTGGTAATCTGATTGGTTCACGTATTGGTGAGATGCATGGTTTTACCTATATGCAGTTCATCGTGCCGGGCCTCATCATGATGGCGGTGATTACCAATGCCTATGCCAATGTGGCCTCGTCATTTTTCAGCGCCAAGTTCCAGCGCAATATTGAGGAGCTGCTGGTAGCGCCGGTGCCGACGCATGTCATCATCGTGGGTTACGTTGGAGGCGGTGTCGCGCGGGGAATTTGCGTCGGGGTGTTAGTCACTGCCGTGTCGCTGTTTTTCGTGCCTTTCCAGGTGCATTCATGGGTGTTTGTGGCCCTGACGCTGCTGCTGACCGCGGTGCTGTTCTCACTGGCGGGGTTGCTGAATGCCGTCTTTGCCACGACCTTTGATGACATCAGCCTGATCCCAACCTTTGTGCTGACGCCATTGACCTACCTGGGCGGCGTATTCTATTCACTGACGCTGCTTCCCCCTGTCTGGCAGGCGCTATCGCACCTCAACCCTATCGTCTATATGATAAGCGGCTTCCGCTTTGGCTTCCTCGGCATTACCGATGTGCCCCTGTTTACCACGGTGGCGGTGCTGGCGGTCTTTATCATCGTGTTTTATGGCTTGTGCTGGTATCTCATCCAGCGCGGACGCGGCCTGCGTAGCTAATCCTTCCTGCCGGCGGGCGATGTTCGCCGGCGCTTTCTGCCCGCCATTCTATGATTTCTGTCACCGACGACTGTGGGTCACTTCGCTACACTTTCTCTCTGCTAAGGAGAAACGTATGCTGGGATGGGTCATTGCTTGTCATGATGAGCGCGCGCTGGCGCTGTTGCACACCCTTGAAGCGCAGTTTGCGCCGTTAGTGCAATGCCGCGCGGTAAATTTTCATCAGGGTCTGAGTACCAATATGCTAAGCCGGATGATGTGTGATGCCCTGCATGAGACTGATTGCGGAGACGGCGTGGTCTTCCTGACCGATATCACCGGCGCGCCACCCTACCGGGCTGCGGCCCTGCTGAGCCATAAGCATGACAATTGTGAAGTGATTTCTGGCGTTGATGCTCTGCTGCTGCAGACGATGTATCCGCTTCGCGAGACCCTTAACAGCGATGAGTTTCGCAATATGATGGTGGCGATTGGCGGGTCGACGGTGAGCAGCCTTTGGCATCAGCAGCAGAAGAACCCGCCATTTGTTTTACTGCATGATTTGTACGAAAAATAATCATTGGTATTCATTTTACTTTTGTTACAATACCGCCAGTTTTTTCCATCCGGTTGCCCCAATGCCTCGTTTATTCATCATTTTCCTGCTGTTTTTTTCCGGCGCCGCTTCGGCACGTCTGGTCACTGATAACCCCGAGCCCGCCCGTTATATGCAGATCACGGAGGATGCCGAAGTCTGGGGGCAAATCGGCAATGATGTCGTGACGGTTGGCAACCTGCGTGCCGGGCAAATTATCGCCGTGGAACCCGGCGTTGAAGATTACTACACCTTTCGTTTTGGATTCGGTAAAGCGTGGATAGATAAAGGTCATCTGGGCACTCTGCGCGGCAACGAGCGGGTAGAAGATAGTCTGGGAGATCTTAATAAGCCGCTCAGTAATCAGAATCTTATAACCTGGCAGGAGACGCCGATGTATAACGCGGCAGACGTCAAGAGTCCGCCGTTTGGCGTGCTCGCTGCCAATCTTCGCTATCCCATCATCAGCAAGCTAAAAGACCGGCTTAACCAGACCTGGTTTCAGATCCGCATTGGCGAGCGCCTGGCATGGATTAGCAGCCTGGATGCGCAGGAGGATAATGGTATTCCGGTTCTGACCTATCACCATATCCTGCACGATGAAGAGAACACCCGCTTTCGCCACACCTCGACCACCACATCGGTGCGCGCCTTCACCAACCAAATGACATGGCTGCGCGATCAGGGCTACACCACGCTTAGCCTGTATCAGCTCGAAGGGTATGTGCGTAACCGCATGAACCTGCCCGCACGCTCCGTTGTGATAACCTTTGATGACGGTCTGAAATCGGTGAGCCGCTACGCTTACCCGGTGCTGAAAGAGTACGGTTTCAAAGCCACGGCTTTTATCATCTCCTCGCGTATCAAACGCCAACCCCAGCCCTGGGATGCCCGGTTTCTGCAGTTTATGAGCATCTCCGAACTCAACAGCATCTCCAGCGTTTTCGACTTCCAGTCCCATACCCATTTTCTCCACCGGGTAGATGATGCCAGACATCCCGTTCTGCTCAGCCGCAGCTATGAAAATATTCTGATGGATTTCAGGCACTCACGCCGGGCCCTCTCTCAGTTCAACGCCCATGTGTGGTTTCTCTCCTATCCCTTTGGCGGCTACAACGATAAAGCCGTACAGGCAGCACAGGACGCAGGGTTCCACCTGGCGGTGACAACGGTGCGTGGGAAGGTGAAGCCGGGGGATAATCCGATGTTACTCAAGCGGTTATATATTTTAAGAACCGATTCACTGGAAGAGATGTCGAGGCTTATCAGTAATCAACCTCAGGGGTAAATCGAATCAGGGGCATAAGGCTATTTTATTTGTCATTTTGAACCCGGGCAGTGCTCGAAATCCTCACGTACCCTTTGTACGCTCCGGTTTCTGCGCGCTGTCCGTGCCCAGAGTGACTGCATCAATAACGCCTTCTCCCCCTGATCGGGAGCATAAGGCTATTTTATTGGTCATTTTGAACCTGGGTAGTGCTCGAAATCCTCACGCACCCTTTGTACGCTCCGGTTTCTGCGCGCTGTCCGTGCCCAGAGTGACTGCATCAATAACGCCTTCTCCCCCTGATCGGGAGCATAAGGCTATTTTATTGGTCATTTTGAACCCGGGCAGTGCTCGAAATCCTCACGTACCCTTTGTACGCTCCGGTTTCTGCGTGCTGTCCGTGTCCAGAGTGACTGCATCAATAACGCCTTCTACCCCTGATTGGGGCAATACTGCTCATCCGCCGGATGGCTTATGCCACCTGTACTGGTACCGCTTTCGCGGTGCGTTTCATTTCGTTGTCGCCATCAAAATAGGCCACTTTGGGCTGCCAGCTACGGGCCTGCTCATCGGGCATGGTGACGTAAGAGGCGATGATCAGAATATCACCAACGTCCGCGCAGTGTGCCGCCGCGCCGTTTACCGAAATAATGCGTGAGCCACGTTCACCGGCAATGGCGTAAGTGGAAAAGCGCTTACCGTTGGTCACGTTGTAAATATCGATGGCTTCGTATTCAAGGATACCAGCCGCCTCAAGGAAATCCTGGTCAATCGCGCAGGAACCTTCGTAGTGCAGGTCGGCCTGCGTCACCTTTACGCGGTGGAGCTTGCCTTGCAGCATCGTGCGAATCATAAATTGAACCTTTGTTACCAATAAACGCTAAAGGAAGGGCCGCTCCCTGCGATTCGCCCTGCATCTCCCCCTCGCCATACTGACGTTGGGGGAGTTTCAGAGCGGGAGTATTGCCCGATTTTTCACCAAAGTCTACTACGCCAAATCAACCAGGGTATTGTCGATTAAACGGGCCTCGCCGAGCCATGCGGCCATCAAAATCACGGCGCGTTTGCTGCTTCCGGTTAAAGCCATCAGGGTGTCGGCATCGCGAATCTGAATATCATCGGCACGAAAACCCTTGTCGTTCAGCGCCTGCCCGGCCAGGGCGATTACCTCATCAACATTGCGTTCGCCGGCACGTATTTTATCGGCCATCTCATTCATGGTCTTACTCAGACCAGGGGCGATTTTGCGCTGTTCGGCGGTCAGATAGCCATTACGCGAACTCAATGCCAGGCCATCTTTTGCCCGCACTGTGGGTACGCCGACTATCTCAATGTCATAACCCATATCGGCAACCATTTTGCTGATGAGTTTTAACTGTTGATAATCTTTTTGTCCGAAGCAGGCCACATCCGGCTGAATCAGGTTGAACAGCTTACTGACAATAGTGGATACACCACGGAAATGACCGGGACGGCTGGCCCCTTCAAGCATGGTCGAAATGCCAGGGACATCGACATAGGTCTGCGTCTCGGTACCGGCCGGATAAATATCCGCAGGGGCGGGGGCAAAGACGAAATCCACCTTGCGTTTATTCAGTTTTTCACAATCTTCCTGCAGCGTACGCGGGTAGCGCGCCAGATCGTCCGCACGATCGAACTGCATCGGGTTAACGAAAATAGTGACCACCACGACGTCTGCGCGCGCTTTCGCTTCATCCACGAGCGTCATATGGCCGTCATGCAGGTTGCCCATGGTTGGCACCAGGGCGATGCGTTTGCCTTCCTGACGCAGGCGACGGATATGCTGGCGTAGCAGCGGTAGCGTTTCGATAATCAACACGACGATACTCCTTAATGGAAACTGTGTTCTTCGCCCGGATAAGCGCCGGACTCGACGTCAGCAACATATTGACGCACGGCCGCGCGCAGGTTACCCGCCTCGGTGAGGAAGTTTTTGGCAAATTTGGGAATGTGTCCACCGGTGATACCAAAGGCATCGTGCATCACCAGAATTTGTCCGTCGGTCACGTTACCGGCACCAATACCGATAACCGGGATGGTCAGCGCCTCAGTCACGCGTTTAGCCAGTTCTACCGGGACGCATTCCAGCACCAGCAGCTGTGCGCCTGCAGCCTCAAGCGCCAGTGCATCATCCAGCAGCGTTTGCGCGGCATCCTCGCTGCGACCCTGAACTTTGTAGCCACCGAAAATATTCACGGACTGGGGCGTTAAGCCAAGATGCCCGCACACCGGTACGGCGCGTTCAGTGAGCATTTTCACCGTCTGGGCTAACCAGCGTCCCCCTTCGATTTTGACCATGTTGGCCCCGGCGCGCATGACGGTAGCCGAATGCGCAAAGGCCTGTTCTGGTGTGGCATAAGCCATAAATGGCAGATCGGCGAGCAGCAGGCAATAAGGGGCACCACGGCGAACCGCACGGGTATGATAGGCGATGTCGTCTACCGTCACGGGCAGGGTGGAATCATGACCCTGGACCGTCATCCCTAACGAATCGCCAACCAGCATCACGTTGATGCCCTCTTCAGCAAACAGCTTTGCAAAGCTGTAGTCGTAGGCAGTGATAGTGGCGAAGCGTTTTTTTTCCTTTTTGCATTTAAGCAGCAGGGAAAGGGTGGTTGGTTTCATAACGTTTCCTGATGGCTAAAAACGAATCCTGGCGCATTCTAGCAGTATGATTCAGGTGAACAATGATTTTAGGCAATCGTTCAACTGCGATCACAACTACGGCGACAGAAAAGGGTTTTACCATAAGGCGGGTTTATCTGCACCGCATTGCGTGAGGCGTTCAGTGAGCAGGGTGCCATCAGGAAAGCGAAGGGCGGGGGCGATTTCAAACAGCGGCCAGAGCATGAAACCGCGGTTGAACATGTCGTAGTGAGGCACCGTCAGGCGTGGGGTCTGAATACTCTCATCGCCAAATAACATGATATCTAAATCCAGGGTTCGTGGCCCCCAGCGTTCGGCTTTACGCTCACGCCCTTGCTGTAACTCAATGCGCTGCGTGTTATCCAGTAACGCGTCCGGTGGCAGCTGCGTCTCAAGGGCCACGGCGGCATTAAGATAGTCCGGCTGATCCTGCGGGCCGAGTGGCGGGGTGCGATAAAATGAGGAAACAGCAACCACCCGGCTTTGGGGAATATCACCCAGTGCTGAAAGCGCAGCATTAACCTGTTGCAGGGGAGAGGCAAGATTACTACCGATGGCAATATAGCAAAGCGTTGGGGACATTTCGGCTCCTGATGCAGACACGGTAAAGCATCAGGCCTGCTCATGGCAGGCCTGAAGATCAAACGAATTATGCGCTTTCGCGCCGTGGCGCGCGCTTACGCGGCCTACGGTGGCGACGACGCGCGGCGGGCTCATCACCCAGATCGTCGAGCATCTCTTTTTGATCCGGTGGCGCGGAAACCTGAAATTCGCCCCACCATTTCGCCAGACGCTGTAGCTCAGCGTTGCGCTCAATTTCGGCCCTGAGCGCGAGCAGATCGTAAGCGGCCCGGAATTTAGGATGTTCCATCAGTTTCCAGGCACGTTTACCCTGGCGACGGGACATGCGTAACTGTAGCTGCCAGATATCACGCACAAGCGTCGTGATGCGCTTAGGAATAGCCAGCGTACGGCAGGCCTCATCGAGAACATCATTCATGGCCAGCGCAAAGGCATCGTAATAGGCCAGTCCACTCTCCTGCGCGATACGCTGGGCAGTTTCCAGTAAGGGGTACCAGAACATAGCGGCGAACAGGAAGGCCGGATTAACGCGCATATCATTGTGAATGCGGGTGTCGGTATTTTTAAGCACCTGCGCGATGATACGCTCCATCGCGCTGTCACCGTTTTCAGTGAAGTAGCGGCAGAGGGTCGGGAAAAGAGGCTGGAATAGATTGTATTCGCGTAGCAACGTGTAGGTGTCGAAGCCATAACCAGCTTGCAGCAGCTTAAGTGCCTCTTCGAACAGACGCGCAGGCGGCACGTCGTTGATCAGCGTTGCCAGCCGTGGAATGGGTTCAGCTGTTTCCGCGCTGATGCTCATACCCAGTTTGGCCGCAAAGCGAACAGCACGCAGCATGCGCACCGGATCTTCCCGATAGCGGGTCTCCGGGTTGCCAATCAGACGAATAACGCCATCTTCCAGGTCACGCATGCCGCCGACATAATCGCGGACGGTAAAATCGGCAACGCTGTAATAAAGGCTATTGATGGTGAAGTCGCGGCGCTGCGCATCTTCTTCAATGGAACCAAAGATGTTGTCACGCAACAGCATACCGTTTTGCCCGCGCTGTGACGTGGTGCGGTCAGATGCGGCCTCTTCATGATGGCCACGGAAGGTGGCGACTTCGATGATTTCCGGGCCAAACATCACGTGAGCCAGGCGGAAACGGCGGCCAACCAGGCGGCAGTTGCGGAACAGCTTACGTACCTGATCCGGCGTAGCGCTGGTGGTGACATCAAAATCTTTCGGTTTCTTGCCCAGGAGCAAGTCACGCACCCCGCCACCCACAAGGTAGGCATCGTAACCCGCTTTGTTCAGCCGATAGAGCACTTTGAGCGCGTTTTCACTGATATCTTTGCGGGAGATAGCGTGCTGCTCACGCGGAATAACCGTCATCTGAGGTTGTACAGTAGCCTCAACGACCATGCTTTCTTCGCGGCTAAGCACCTTACGGCAAAAATTAGCGACTCGGGTAAAAATAGTGCACCTCGTAGTGTCAAACGTCAGGACAAAAAAATAGCGGCTAATCATAGCTCAGCGCGAAGCGTTTGAGAATGATGTATTCACATCCACTGCATCTGGCACCCGGGAAAGCGTCCAGTTTGCGACTGCGCGAGAGAGTAAATCCTCGATGCTGAGGTCCTGCCATTCTTCTGTTGCGTTCTGGTTTAAGAATTGTAACGCCCTGATTATTATGGGGCGCGGATCGCCGCCAGGCAAGGCGGGCGCATGGTTTTGCTTGGAGAGCTTGTCCCCTTGTGCATTTAACGCCAGCGGTAGATGAATGTAACCGGGAGCAGGCCAGGCAAAGTGCTGATAAAGCGAAAGCTGCCTTACCGTAGGGTCAATTAAATCCGCACCGCGCACGATCTCCGTTACCCCCTGAAAGTGGTCATCGACCACGACGGCGAGGTTGTAGGCAAACAGACCATCCCGGCGGTGGATAATAAAATCTTCACGGGCCAGATGCGGATCGACATGAATATCGCCGCGCAGCTTGTCATGAAAATGGGTCACCGGATGGTGTTGCAACAGGCGGACGGCGGCATGGTCCGGGCCCTGATTCAGCGTGCGGCAATGTCCATCGTAAAATCCCCCCACACGCTGGATGCGCGCACGGGTACAGGTGCAGTAATAGCTCAGGTTTTGCGCCTTAAGCCAGGCGAGCGCTTCGCGGTATGCCTCGTGACGCTGTGATTGCCAGAGCACCTCGCCATCCCAGTGCAGACCATAGTGGGTAAGCTGGCGCAAAATAGTATCTGCAGCGCCGGGGACTTCGCGTGGCGGGTCGATATCTTCAATGCGAACCCGCCATACGCCGTGGTTGGCGCGAGCCTGCAGATAGCTGCCGAGGGCGGCAATAAGGGAGCCGAAATGAAGTTCACCAGAGGGTGATGGCGCAAAGCGTCCTGTATAGCGAGGTTCAGACATGGTGAAAGCGAAAAGCATCGATAGCGGAAAAATTGTCCCGACTATAGCACAGCCTGAAGTGAAGGCGCAGGCCGGGAACAGCGCTGCGCCAACAGAGAGATGACCGGCTGTCGGTCATCAGAAAACTTAACCCGCCATCTGTTTTTCGCGGATTTCAGCCAGGGTTTTACAGTCGATGCAGAGGTCGGCTGTTGGACGCGCTTCCAGGCGACGAATGCCAATCTCTACGCCGCAGGATTCGCAGAAGCCGAAGTCTTCGTCTTCCACTTTTTTCAGCGTTTTTTCGATCTTTTTAATCAGTTTACGCTCGCGGTCACGGTTACGCAGTTCGAGGCTAAACTCTTCTTCCTGGGCCGCGCGGTCTACCGGGTCCGGGAAGTTTGCCGCTTCATCCTGCATATGGGTGACGGTGCGATCGACTTCATCCCTAAGTTGATTACGCCACGCTTCAAGAATACGCTTGAAGTGCGCCAGCTGGGCTTCGTTCATATACTCTTCGCCCGGTTTCTCTTGATACGGCTCCACCCCAGCGATGGCGAGAATACTCAGGGACGATGTTTTACGGTTTTGCCCTTCTTGCATGTTGCTTCTCCTTAACACGCACTATCGATCCCCGTGTTCGGGGGAAAATCAGGCCGCTATAAATAGCAGATGCTTTTCAGGATGGCAAATATCTAAACGTAACACTTGACAAGCCTGTGAAGAAAAGCGTATTTGCGCACGCGACCAGAACACTAAATAATCATTGTTTTCCTTCATAACGCGAAGGGGAGCGGAAATCTCAGAGTCATATTTTTAGCAGAAAGTTCCGCTTTATAAGCCAGAATTTCTACGCCCTGACGGTGTGCGTCATTTAATAATCGTGCGTATTGCTCATCAATATGGCGCGCGGGGGAGAAATGTTCAACGGCTGAATGCAGAACGGCGAAGAGGATAACGGCACGTTCGCCGTTGGCCGCTACGCCCATTAACTCACGCAGGTGCTTTTGACCGCGTAAGGTAACCGCATCCGGGAAAAAACCGTTCCTTTCTTCGGCGAGCGTCACTGATTTCACTTCAATATAGCAGTTGCGGCGATCCTCTGCCTGTAACAGGAAATCAATTCTGCTGGCTTCAGAGCCATATTTTACTTCGCTTTTTAGCACGCTATAGCCGGTCAGTTCAGGTAGACGATCCTGCATAATCGCTTCTTTAGTCAGGCTATTTGCCCTCAGCGTATTAACACAAATACAGGCACCATTAAGCGTTTGAGTTAATTCCCAGGTGTAAGGATATTTGCGTTTAGTATTTTCTGATGTCGAATACCAGACCGTATCCCCAGGCGTTGCGCAGCCGGTCATTGCCCCGGTATTAGGGCAATGGATAGTTAGCGTTTCGCCATCCGGGGTGATGACATCGGCGAGAAAACGTTTATAGCGCTGAATTAGCGTGGCGGGCTTCAGGGCAGGGGAAAACTCCATGAGCGGTCCTTGTTATGTTTTTAACGTCCAGCGGTTGAGTACGGTGTAACGCACGCGACCACCGCTAAACTGCGATTCATACAACGCAAACTCGTTCACCGGAACAGACCAGTTGAAGCCCGGCGGAGGAAGCGCCATTGCATTGCGGGTATCACGTAGCAGCGTGATGTGGGGGTGGAAAGGCGTTGGGCTTTGGTAGCAGCCGCTGCGCGAGGCCTGCGCGCGCAGCATATCGGCTAACTGAATCAACCCGCGCGGAGGCTGACGACACCCGAGCCACGCCACGCGAGAGCGCCACCACTGGCCGGCATCATCCAGTCGCAGCGTAAAACCAGGTTGCGTAATGCGTCCGGCCATCGCTTCCAGCGCGTGTTGTTTCTCGTGACTGACTTCCCCCAGAAAGGCCAGCGTCAGGTGAAGATTCGCGGCGGCTACTGGTCGGCCCGCATCCTGGGCAAAATGTTCTGCTCGCCAGCGTACGATGTCCCGACGCGTTGCATCAGGCAGTTCGAGGGCAAAAAACAGCCTTTTCGATTCGTGCATAGCTGACTCTCCGTAAATATCTCCGGCGATGCTACCGCCCCCGACCCTAACCCGCAAATTTCAGAGCACTGCAACCGCATCGAGTTCATGTACAATTGCCGGCCTCTGCTATAGTTCAACGTCATTTCACTGGAGCCTTGCGTGTCCTCTTTGCCGGTTGCCGCCGTACTGCCCGATCTGTTAACCGCCTTACACCAGGCGCCGCAGGTGTTACTCATCGCCCCTACAGGCGCAGGGAAATCGACCTGGTTGCCGCTTCAGTTATTGCAGCAGTGCAAAAACAGCGGGCGTATTCTGCTGCTCGAACCGCGAAGACTGGCGGCGCGCAACGTGGCGCAGCGGCTGGCCGAGCAGCTCAATGAGCAGCCAGGTGAAACGGTCGGTTATCGTATGCGGTCACAAACCTGTGTCGGGCCGCAGACCCGGCTGGAGGTGGTCACCGAAGGGATCCTGACGCGCATGATCCAACAGGATCCTGAGCTCAGCGGTGTTGATATGGTGATCCTGGATGAATTTCATGAACGTAGCCTGCAGGCCGATCTGGCGCTGGCGCTTCTGTTGGACGTCCAGCAGGGTCTGCGCGATGACCTTAAATTGCTGGTAATGTCGGCCACCCTTGATAACAACCGGTTAAAAACACTGCTGCCCGAGGCGCCACTCATTGTCTCTGAAGGTCGCCTGTACCCGGTGGAACGTCGTTACCAGGCGCTGAATACGCATCAGCGTTTTGACGATGCTGTCGCATCCGCGGTCGCGGATCTGCTGCGTACACAGACGGGCTCGCTACTGCTCTTTCTACCGGGGGTGAGTGAAATAGAGCGCGTTCAGGAGCAGCTCTCCGGCAGAGTAGGGAGCGACGTTCTGCTCTGCCCGCTGTATGGCGCATTGCCGCTAAATGAACAGCGTAAAGCGATTTTGCCTGCTCCGGCCGGGCTGCGCAAAGTGGTACTGGCGACCAATATTGCGGAAACCAGCCTGACCATTGAAGGGATCTGCCTGGTGGTGGATTCGGCTCAGGAAAGGGTAGCCTGTTTTGATCCCCGGACGGGACTGACCAGACTGGTGACCCAGCGCGTGAGCCAGGCGTCGATGACGCAGCGCGCAGGACGCGCCGGGCGTCTACAACCGGGGATCTGTTTACACCTTATCAGTAAAGAGCAGGCAGAACGGGCAGCGGCACAGGCGGATGCAGAGATCCTGCAACGCGATTTATCGGGCCTGCTGATGGAGTTGTTACAGTGGGGATGCCAGGATCCTGGCCAGCTGCGCTGGCTGGATTTGCCCCCTGCTCATCATCTTGCCGCCGCGCGTAAGTTGCTCACGCAACTGGGAGCGCTGGACGGTGAACGTTTATCTGTCTTCGGGCAGAAAATGGCGGCGACAGGTAACGATCCGCGGCTTGCCGCTATGCTGGCCAGTGCTCAGAATGCCGATGAAATAGCCACGGCGGCGAAGGTGACGGCCATCCTTGAAGAACCTCCACGCAGCGCAAACAGGGATTTGAGTGCGGCATTTGCCCGGCATCAACCGCAGTGGCAGCAGCGTGCCCGTCAGTTGACCCGCCGCCTGAAGGCCACCGATGGCGAGGCGGACAGTAGCCTACTGGCCCCTTTACTGGCGCGCGCGTTTGCTGACCGGATTGCGCGGCGACGCGGGCTGGACGGACGCTACCAGCTGGCAAACGGCATGGGCGCTATGCTCGATGCTGATGATGCGCTTAACCGCCATGAATGGCTGCTGGCACCACTGCTTTTGCAGGGAAGTCACTCCCCCGATGCCCGTATATTGCTGGCGTTGCCGCTGGATATTGATGCGCTGGTCGCCGCGTGTCCGGCCATTTTGCAGCACGCCGATACGGTGGAGTGGGATGATGCGCAGGGAACATTAAAAGCCTTGCGCCGTAGCCAGATTGGTCAGCTTACGGTCAAGGTGCAACCGCTCTCGAAACCGTCAGAAAAGGTGCTGCACCAGGCAATGCTTAACGGCATTCGTGAGAAGGGGCTGGATGTCCTTAACTGGACACCAGAAGCAACTCAACTGCGGCTGCGGTTACATTGCGCAGCAAAATGGCTGCCTGAAGTTGCGTGGCCAGCGGTCGATGATGCCTCATTACTGGCTAACCTTGAGAGCTGGTTGCTGCCGCATATGGATGGCGTGCATTCACTGCGTGCCCTTAAGGCGCTGGACCTTCATGGCGCGTTACTCGCCTGGCTGCCCTGGCCTTTACGGCAACAGCTGGAGAGTTCGTTGCCAGCGCATTACACTGTGCCGACAGGAAGCCGGATTGCTATTCGATATCATGAGGATAATCCTCCGGCACTGGCGGTACGTATGCAGGAGATGTTTGGCGAGGCCACAACGCCTTCACTTGCGGGAGGGCGAATCGCGCTGGTGCTTGAGCTGTTGTCGCCAGCCCAGCGGCCGCTGCAAATTACCCGCGACCTGGCGGCATTCTGGCAGGGGGCGTATCGCGAGGTGCAAAAGGAGATGAAGGGGCGCTATCCGAAGCACGTCTGGCCTGACGATCCTGCGAATACGGCGCCGACCCGGCGTACAAAAAAGTATTCCTGATGTACGGAGGTGCGGTCTGATGCCCGCGCCCCAACCCTCTCCTGCGAGGAGAGGGGGAAAAGCTTAAAAGATTTTCTCCTGGAGGAAATCTGCTGTTTGTTTTGAGAGATATCTTCTTCCTCCACCTGGAGCAAGAACTGAGAATCGGGCCTTTGCGCCTGAATGTTGCGGAGAGAGAGAGCATGGCGGGGAATGACCGCGAGCCAATTGGACGTAAGAGCAGAAACACACGTCCGGCAAAAGAGAAAATCAGTCGTCGTCGCGCCAGAGAAGAGGAATACGACGACTACGACGATGAGGATAGCGAAGAGGTGTCAGCCCCACGCAAAGGAAAGGGCCGGGGCGGCAAGCCGCGGAAGAAACGCCGCTGGTTATGGCTGCTGTTTAAAATTTGTCTTATCGGCGCGGTCCTGTTAGCCATCTATGGGGTGTATCTCGACCAGAAGATCCGTGCCCGTATTGATGGCAAAGTCTGGCAGCTTCCGGCAGCAGTGTATGGCCGTATGGTCAACCTCGAACCTGATATGCCCGTCAGCAAAAATGAGATGGTAAAACTGCTTGAGTCGACGCAGTACCGCCAGGTAACCAAAATGACGCGGCCTGGCGAATTTACCGTGCAGGCCAAAAGCATTGAGATGATCCGTCGCCCGTTCGATTTCCCGGACAGTAAAGAAGGGCAGGTCCGCGCACGTCTGACCTTTGACGGCAACCGGCTGGATACTATCGAGAACATGGACAGCAACCGTCAGTTCGGTTTCTTCCGTCTCGATCCCCGCCTCATTACGATGCTCTCTTCACCTAACGGTGAGCAGCGTCTGTTTGTGCCGCGTAGTGGTTTCCCGGATCTGCTGGTGGATACGTTACTGGCGACCGAAGACCGTCACTTCTATGAACACGATGGCATCAGCTTCTACTCTATTGGCCGTGCGGTACTGGCGAACCTGACTGCCGGCCGTACCGTGCAGGGGGCAAGTACGCTGACGCAACAGTTAGTGAAAAACCTCTTCCTGAGCAGCGAGCGCTCATACTGGCGTAAGGCCAATGAAGCCTTGATGGCGCTCATTATGGATGCCCGATACAGCAAGGATCGTATTCTTGAACTGTATATGAACGAAGTGTATCTCGGGCAGAGCGGTGACAACGAGATCCGTGGTTTCCCGCTGGCGAGCCTGTACTACTTTGGTCGCCCGGTGGAAGAACTGAGCCTTGATCAGCAGGCGATGCTGGTGGGGATGGTGAAGGGTGCGTCTATTTACAACCCGTGGCGTAACCCGAAACTGGCCCTCGAACGTCGTAACCTGGTACTGCGCCTGATGCAAGAGCAGAAGGTGATCGATCAGGAGCTGTACGATATGCTCAGTGCCCGTCCGCTTGGCGTTCAGCCGCGCGGTGGCGTTATCTCCCCACAGCCTGCTTTTATGCAGATGGTGCGTCAGGAGTTGCAGGCGAAGCTTGGTGACAAAGTGAAGGATCTCTCAGGCGTGAAGATCTTCACCACCTTTGACTCCCTGGCTCAGGATGCAGCTGAAAAAGCGGCGGTGGAGGGGATTCCGGCGCTGATTAAACAGCGCAAACTGGACGATCTTGAAACCGCAATGGTCGTGGTAGACCGCTTTAGCGGTGAGGTCCGTGCGATGGTCGGTGGATCAACGCCGCAGTTTGCGGGTTATAACCGTGCGATGCAGGCGCGCCGCTCCATTGGTTCTCTGGCGAAGCCAGCAACCTACCTGACGGCGCTGAGCCAGCCGGATAAGTACCGTCTGAACACCTCGATTGCTGATGCCCCTATCTCGCTGCGCCTTTCTAATGGTCAGGTGTGGGCACCCCAGAACGATGATCATCGGTTTAGCGGCCAGGTGATGCTGGTCGATGCGCTTACCCGTTCGATGAACGTGCCAACCGTTAACCTGGGTATGGCACTGGGTCTGCCTGCGGTGACCGATACCTGGCTGAAGCTGGGCGCGCCAAAAGATCAGTTAACGGCGAACCCGTCAATGCTACTTGGTGCGCTTAACCTGACCCCGATTGAAGTGGCGCAGGCATTCCAGACCATCGCCAGCGGCGGTAACCGTGCCACCTTATCTGCGCTGCGCTCTGTGATTGCAGAAGATGGGACGGTGCTCTATCAGAGCTTCCCGCAGTCTGAGCGGGCAGTGCCGGCCCAGGCCGCCTATATGACGCTATGGACCATGCAGCAGGTAATACAGCGTGGTACAGGCCGTCAGTTAGGAGCGAAATACCCAAATCTGCATCTGGCGGGTAAAACCGGCACCACCAACAACAATGTGGATACCTGGTTTGCCGGTATTGACGGGCGTGAAGTGACCATTACCTGGGTTGGGCGGGATAACAACCAGCCGACCAAACTCTACGGGGCAAGCGGGGCAATGGCCATTTACCAGCGCTATCTGGCAAATCAGTTGCCTATTCCTCTGGATCTGACGCCGCCCGAAGATATCACCACCCTGAGCGTGGATGAGATGGGTAACTTCATCTGTGGAGGCGGTGGCGTCCGCTCGCTGCCGGTGTGGACGACCAATCCGGATGCGCTGTGTCAGCAAAGTCAAATGCTCATGCAGCAACAACAGCAGCAGCAACAGCAGGGCAATCCGTTTAATCAGTCTGCGCCGCAGCAACAGCAACAGCAGCAGCAACCGCCACAGCAGGAAGAGAAGAGCGATGGTGTTGCGGGCTGGATTAAGGATATGTTCGGCAGTAACTAACCTTATGACCCTCAGCCGTCAGGCTGGGGGTTTTTTGGGCGATAAACCCGACCCGATAAACCGCTCTGTTACCTCGATGTAACCACCCGATCCTTCTTTATTAACGCCCCACATTTCATCTGGTTATTTCTTCATCCCCTCTGTCGGTCAGGGCCGCATATCGCTTGCTATGCTGACAATCCTTCGCATATTATGCTGCCGTCATAATAATAATTATCGTTTACGTTATCATTCACTCATCGTCAGAGAAAAAATAATGGCGCGTCTAAAAACTGCTCAGCCAGTCAACAGTTCACTGCGTAAAATCGCAGTAGTTGTAGCCACAGCGGTTAGCGGCATGTCTGTTTATGCACAGGCTGCTACAACCCAAAAAGAAGATACCATCAACGTAAGTGCCGCCGCCGCGCCACAAGAGAGCGCGTGGGGACCGGCTGCGACGATTGCCGCACGCCAATCCGCAACGGCGACTAAAACGGATACCTCTATTGAGAAGGCACCGCAGTCTGTCTCAGTGGTAACCAGCGAAGAGATGGCGCTACACCAGCCAAAATCGGTTAAAGAGGCATTAAGCTATACGCCGGGTGTGGCCGTGGGGACGCGCGGCGCGTCTAACACCTATGATTACCTGATCATTCGTGGTTTTGCCGCTGATGGACAGAGCCAGAACAACTACCTCGACGGTATGAAGATGCAGGGCAACTTCTATAACGACGCGGTGATTGATCCTTACATGCTCGAACGTGCTGAGGTCCTGCGTGGCCCCTCTTCCGTGCTGTACGGCAAGAGCAGCCCCGGTGGGTTGCTGAACATGGTGAGCAAGCGTCCCACCACGACGCCGCTGTACGAAGTGCAGTTCAAAATGGGCACCGATAATCTCTACCAGACCGGCTTTGATTTCAGCGATGCGCTGGATGACGACGGTGTTTACTCCTATCGTTTAACCGGGCTGGCACGCTCCGCCACTGCCCAGCAGGAAGGGGCAAAAGAGCAGCGTTATACTATCGCGCCATCGTTTAGCTGGCGTCCTGATGACAAAACCAATTTCACCTTCCTCTCTTATTTCCAGAACGAGCCGGATACCGGTTATTACGGCTGGCTGCCAAAAGAAGGGACGGTTCAACCGCTGCCGAACGGTAAGCGTTTATCCCGCGACTTTAACGAAGGTGCTGAAAACAACACCTACTCTCGTAATGAGAAAATGGTGGGCTACAGCTTCGAACACGGCTTTGATGACACCTTCACCATGCGTCAGAACCTGCGCTTTGCAGAGAACAAAGTGGCGCAGAACAGCGTCTACGGCTACGGGATGTGTTCCGATAAGCTCTACTCCAGTAATCCGTCCACAAGCCCTTGTGCAGGCATCGCCTCCTCTGAATGGGATCATACGCTGACCCGCCAGTACGTGATTGACCGCGAAAAATTGCAGACCTTTACTGTCGATACCCAATTGCAGAGTAAATTTGCGACCGGTGCCATCGATCATACGCTGTTGACCGGCGTTGACTTTATGCGCATGCGTAATGATATCGACTCGTACTTTGGCTATGCAGGTTCTGTTGCCCCTTCAGATATCTACAATCTTGATCGCAGCGATTATGACTTTGCTGCGCACGATGGCCCGTCTGGTCCTTACCGTATCCTGCTGAAACAGCAACAGACCGGTGTGTATGCGCAGGATCAGGCGCAGTGGGATAAGGTACTGGTCACGCTGGGTGGCCGCTACGACTGGGCGAAACAGGATTCCCTGAACCGTGACTACGGTACGCATCCATCACGTGATGATAATCAGTTCACCTGGCGCGGCGGTGTAAACTACCTGTTTGATAACGGCGTCACGCCGTACTTCAGCTACAGCGAATCTTTCGAGCCGGCATCGACCACCGGTGCTGATGGCGCGATTTTTGCCCCCTCTAAAGGCAAGCAGTATGAAGCGGGCGTGAAGTACGTACCAAAAGATCGGCCGATTGTGCTGACCGGTGCCTTATACCAGCTGACCAAAACCAACAACCTGATGGCCGACCCGGCAGGCTCTTCCTGGTCTGTTGAAGGCGGGGAAATCCGTGCGCGTGGTGCAGAGATTGAAGCGAAAGCCGCCCTTTCTGCCAGCATCAACGTGGTGGGTTCTTACACCTACACCGAGGCTGAGTACACCACCGACACCAGCTACAAAGGCAATACGCCCGCCCAGGTGCCTAAACATATGGCTTCTGCATGGGGCGATTACACCTTCTATGATGGCGCACTGTCTGGCCTGACGCTGGGCACAGGCGCGCGCTTCACCGGTTCCAGCCAGGGTGACCCGGCGAACAGCTTCAGGGTGGGTAGCTATACCCTCGTTGATGCGCTGGTACGTTATGACCTGGCACGTGTGGGTCTGGCGGGCTCTAACGTGGCGGTACACGTGAATAACCTGTTCGATCGTGAATACGTTGCCAGCTGCTTTAACTCGTACGGCTGCTTCTGGGGCGCTGAGCGTCAGGTGGTGGCGACAGCAACCTTCCGCTTCTAATCTCTCTTCGGGCACGGTTCGCCGTGCCCATTTACAAGTTGGCTCTTATGCAGGAAAAGATCGCGCTTCCCGACACAACATTTCAACTCCTTGACGTCACCTTCCGTGTGCCTGGTCGAACGCTCCTTCATCCGCTTTCGCTGACCTTTCCGGTCGGTAAAGTGACGGGGCTGATAGGGCATAACGGTTCCGGTAAATCCACCTTGCTTAAAATGCTGGGTCGCCATCAACCCCCATCCGGGGGAGAGGTGCTGCTCGACGGGCAACCGCTCGAAAGCTGGAACAGCAAATCCTTTGCCCGCAAAGTCGCTTATCTGCCGCAGCAGCTGCCGCAGGCTGAGGGGATGACCGTACGTGAACTGGTGGCAATTGGACGTTACCCGTGGCACGGCGCGCTGGGGCGCTTTGGGGTGGCCGATCGTGAGAAAGTGGAAGAGGCGATTTCGCTGGTGGGGCTTAAACCGCTTGCCCATCGACTGGTGGATAGCCTGTCTGGTGGTGAACGCCAGCGTGCGTGGATTGCGATGCTGGTGGCGCAGGACAGCCGCTGCCTGTTGCTGGATGAACCCACCTCCGCGCTGGACATCGCCCATCAGGTAGATGTGCTGGCGCTGGTGCACCGTTTGAGCCAACAGCGTGGCCTGACGGTGATAGCTGTACTTCATGATATTAATATGGCCGCGCGTTATTGTGATTACCTTGTCGCCCTTCGCGGGGGCGAAAAAATTGCGCAGGGTACGCCGGATGAGCTTATGCGCGCCGAAACCCTGGAGCAAATTTACGGTATTCCGATGGGCATACTGCCTCACCCGTCCGGGGCAGCACCGGTGAGCTTTGTCTACTGATGGCCGGTTTTAATCAGATTAGCCGTCGCCGTCTGCTGACGATGATGGCACTTTCCCCTTTGTTATGGCAGATGCGCAGTGCGCAGGCGGCCGCTATCGATACGCAGCGAATTGTGGGGCTTGAATGGCTGCCGGTTGAGTTGATGCTGGCGCTGGGCATTAAACCTTACGGGATCTGCGATATTCCCAATTACACCTTGTGGGTCAATGAGCCCGCCCTCCCTGAAGGGGTGATTGACGTCGGGTTGCGTACCGAACCGAACCTTGAACTGTTGACGCAAATGAAGCCTTCGTACCTTCTCTGGTCTGCAGGTTATGGGCCCTCTGCGGAGGTGCTGGCAAAAATTGCGCCGGGGCGGGGTTTTAGTTTCAGCGATGGTAAAAAACCGCTGGCAACGGCACGGCAGTCGCTTACCGACATGGCCCAACTCTTTAATATGAATGCCGCGGCAGAAAAGCATCTGGCTGAATTTGACCGCTTCATGGAGAGCCGAAAACCCCATTTTTCCGGACGCGGCGAGCGCCCCCTGCTCATGGTGACGCTGCTGGATGCGCGCCATATGCTGGTGTTTACGCAAAACTGTCTGTTCCAGGAAGTGCTGGATGAGTTTGGTATCCGCAATGCCTGGCAGGGGGAAACCACCTTCTGGGGCAGTACCTCGGTGGGCATTGACCGGCTGGCCATCTTTAAGGATGCGGATGTAGTGTGCTTTGACCACGGCAATGACGCAGAGATGCGTAAGCTGATGGCGACGCCATTGTGGCAGGCGATGCCGTTCGTGCGTGCCGGGCGTTTTCAGCGCGTCCCTGCGGTATGGTTCTATGGCGCAACCCTTTCGGCGATGCACTTCGTTCGCGTACTGGATAACGCGCTGGGGGGAAAAGCATGAAAAACCGTATTGCTCTCTTTCCAGCCATTGTGCTCTCGATACTCTTCATGGCGGGCATCTGGCTGACGTGGATGAATTTCAGTGCCGCGCTGCCCCGGGCGCAGTGGGCGCAGGCCAGCACTGCGCCGGATATCAACGTCATCGAACAGATGCTGTTTCATTACAGCCTGCTGCCACGCCTGGCGATCGCATTGCTGGTGGGGGCAGGGCTTGGTCTGGTGGGGGTACTTTTTCAGCAGGTGCTACGTAACCCGCTGGCGGAACCGACGACGCTTGGCGTCTCCACCGGTGCGCAACTGGGCATTACCATTACTACGCTCTGGGCTCTGCCGGGGGCCTTAACCACGCAATTTGCTGCCCTTGCCGGTGCCTGTGTGGTGGGGGCACTGGTGTTTGGCGTTGCCTGGGGTAAACGTCTCTCACCGGTCACGCTGATTCTGGCGGGGCTGGTCGTGAGCCTTTACTGCGGGGCGATAAACCAACTGTTGGTACTTTTCCATCATGAGCAACTGCAAAGCATGTTCCTCTGGAGCACCGGTACGCTAACACAAACCGACTGGAGCGGCGTTGAGCGTCTCTGGCCGCAACTCCTTGGCGGCGTGGTGCTCACGCTGCTGCTGCTACGTCCGTTGACCCTGATGGGGCTGGATGATGGCGTAGCGCGAAACCTTGGGCTGGCGCTGTCACTGGCGCGTCTGGGCGCATTAACCCTGGCGATTGTGCTGAGCGCGTTATTGGTCAACGCCGTGGGGATTATTGGTTTTATCGGTCTGTTTGCCCCTTTACTGGCGAAAATGCTCGGCGCAAGACGTTTGCTGACCCGCTTGATGCTGGCCCCGCTCATTGGTGCGCTCATCCTTTGGCTCTCCGACCAGCTTGTTTTGTGGCTGACCCGTGTGTGGATGGAAGTCTCCACTGGGTCGGTTACGGCGCTGACTGGCGCACCTCTCCTGCTTTGGCTGCTGCCACGTTTACGCAGTATGAGCGCGCCATCAATGGACGCTGGGGACAACGTACCCAACGAGCGCGGAAATGTGCAGTGGTTTGCCCTTGCAGGGGTGACGGTTCTGCTGCTGGGAATTCTGGTGGCGCTCTCCTTCGGGCGCGATGCCGAAGGCTGGCGCTGGATAAGCGGCACGGTGCTTGAGGAAATGATGCAGTGGCGTATGCCGCGCATCGCGGCTGCGTTAACCGCCGGCATGATGCTGGCGGTGGCCGGATGTATTATTCAGCGCCTCACTGGTAATCCGATGGCGAGTCCGGAAGTGCTGGGTATCAGCTCAGGTGCCGCGTTTGGGATCGTCGTGATGCTCTTCTTTGTACCCGGTAACGCTTTTGGCTGGCTGATGCCCGCCGGGAGCATCGGGGCGGCCGCCACGCTGCTCGTCATCATGGTCGCCGCCGGGCGCGGCGGTTTTTCACCCCACCGGATGTTGCTGGCCGGGATGGCGCTCAGTACGGCGTTCACGATGTTACTGATGATGCTGCAGGCAAGTGGCGATCCCCGTATGGCGCAGATCCTGACCTGGATCTCCGGCTCGACCTACAGAGCAACCTGGGAGCAAGTGTCCCGCACGGGCCTTGCGATGATAGTCCTGCTGGCGATGGTGCCACTGTGTCGCCGCTGGCTGACGGTACTGCCGTTGGGAGGCGAAACGGCGCGTTCGGTGGGGTTAGCGCTCACCTCATCCCGCATCGCGCTGTTACTGCTGGCAGCCTGTCTCACCGCCACGGCAACCATGACCATTGGCCCGCTGAGCTTTATCGGCCTCATGGCCCCGCATATTGCACGTATGATGGGTTTCAGGCGTACGATGCCGCACCTTGTTATCTCGGCGCTGGTTGGCGGGTTACTGCTGGTGTTTGCGGACTGGTGTGGCCGGATGATGATGTTCCCGTATCAGATTCCGGCAGGTTTACTCTCGACCTTTATCGGCGCGCCGTACTTTATCTATTTGCTGAGAAAGCAGAGTCGTTAATACGTCATCCCTCTCCCGGTGGGAGAGGGATCCCCAGTAATGTTACGACTTACAGCGATATTACTGCGCCATGAGAATAAAACACTCATCGCGATGACAGGGTCCGGCTGAAAATCGACGACGCGTATCCGTAAGGCCGGGGCGACGCGCAGGGATGCGCGGCGAGGGCGGATTTACAGGGACGTTACCTCCGCCCGTCCCCGATAAGCCTGAAGGAGATGCTAAGTGGACCGCGCCAGCGGCGATTTTCTTAGGCCGGGAGCCCGGGTCGCCAGGGTGGTGGCGGTGAAACCCTCTGGCACGTTCACGGGTTCTGTCGTTACAGACAAGCAAGGAACATAAGGTGAACGGAATGACCCTCAGAGCCGCATGTTTCCCCTCACCCTAACCCTCTCCCCGGTGGGGCGAGGGGATTGTCCGTGCTCGCATCTTTTTGTGGGGATCCCTTAGCCCAGTGAGAAAGGGCCGGGGTGAGTGCATCAGGCCGCACAAATCTGGCCTGATGCTACCGCTTACAGCTTCGCGAACACCCGACGTGCGGCGTCTACGGTATTGCGAATGTCCTCTTCGCTATGGGCGACAGACATAAAGCCCGCTTCGAAGGCAGAGGGTGCCAGGTAGACCCCTTCTTCCAGCATCAAATGGAAGAAGCGCTTGAAGCGCTCAACGTCGCAGGCCATCACGTCCTGGTAGCAGGTCACTTCCGGCGCATCGGTAAAGAACAGACCGAACATGCCGCCCACATGGTTGACCACCAGCGGGATATTCTGGCCGCGAGCGGCATCAATCAGACCGTCAGCCAGCAGTGCCGTCAGGTCATTCAATGTTTCATGAATGCCCACCTGCGACACCTCGGTCAAACAGGCATAACCTGCCGCCATCGCAATCGGATTACCGGAAAGCGTACCCGCCTGGTAGACCGGGCCGGTCGGAGCCAGCGCGTCCATAATGTCGCGACGACCACCAAAGGCACCCACCGGCATACCGCCGCCGATGATTTTTCCAAGGCAGGTGAGGTCAGGGGTGACGTCGTAATAAGCCTGCGCGCCACCCAGGGCCACGCGGAAACCGGTCATGACTTCATCGATAATCAACAACGCGCCAGACGCATCGCACAGCGCACGCAGCCCTTGCAGGAAGCCCTCTTTCGGCGGAATGCAGTTCATGTTGCCGGCAACCGGTTCAACGATGATGCAGGCAATCTCCTGCGGATACTGCGCGAAAGCTTCACGCACGCTGTCAAGATCGTTATAGGTACAGGTCAGGGTGTGTCTGGCGAAATCAGCCGGTACGCCCGGTGAGTTTGGCTGGCCCAGGGTCAACGCGCCGGAACCGGCTTTCACCAGCAGGCAGTCGGCGTGGCCGTGGTAGCAGCCTTCAAACTTGATGATTTTGTCCCGGCCGGTAAAACCGCGCGCCAGGCGGATGGCGCTCATGGTGGCTTCGGTGCCGGAGTTAACCATACGCACCATGTCCATCGACGGCACCAGTTCAGTCACCAGCTCCGCCATTTTGACTTCCATCTCTGTCGGCGCGCCAAAGCTCAGACCGCGTTCAGCCGCCTCAATCACGGCGTTGCGAATCGCCGGGTGGTTGTGACCCAACACCATCGGACCCCAGGAGCCGACGTAGTCGATGTAGGCTTTGCCATCGGCGTCATAAAGATAAGCGCCGTCAGCACGCTCAATAAACAGCGGTGTACCGCCTACGCCGGTAAAAGCACGAACCGGGGAGTTCACGCCTCCCGGAATAAGTTTGCGGGCGGCGCTGTAGAGGTTTTCTGACTTACTCATAAATCGTTCCTGGTGAATTTTCGAAAGTAGAGGGCATTCTAAGGGATCAGGCGATCGTTACCAAAGTTTTGCGCACGGAAAGGATAGACAAGGCGAGGGGAGAAGACTTGAAGGATTAGTAGCAGTGATGGATAATAGCCAAAATGATCGGGTCATTATTTGCCCAGATCGCAGTATGAATGGGAGCAAAAGATGAGTGATGATGTAGTGCTGCCGCTGCAGTTTACGGACGCAGCCGCCAGCAAAGTAAAAAATCTGATCGCAGATGAAGAGAATCCAAACCTGAAACTGCGTGTCTACATCACCGGCGGTGGATGTAGCGGCTTCCAGTACGGTTTCACGTTTGACGATCAAGTTAACGATGGCGACATGACTATCGAGAAGCAGGGCGTGGGTCTGGTTGTTGACCCGATGAGCCTGCAATATCTGGTCGGTGGTGCGGTCGATTATACCGAAGGCCTTGAGGGCTCGCGTTTCGTGGTTACAAACCCGAATGCGACCAGCACCTGCGGCTGCGGTTCCTCCTTCAGCATCTGAGGTTAAGGATGCAAAAAAAGCCGTGTCACTGACACGGCTTTTTGTTATCTGCCATTCTCGTCCAGCGCAAAGGTGGGCAGTTTCAGGTGCCAGCGAATAGCGGCCAGTCGAATGGCCAGCGTGACTACCATTCCGACCATACTGGCGGCTTCCAGCGGCATAGCAAAAGTATAATAAGCCGTGGCATGTACGATTCCGCCTGCGATACAGGCCGTCGCGTAAATCTCCGTTCGCAGGATCATCGGGATTTCCCGCGCCAGGACATCGCGAATAATCCCGCCACCAACCCCGGTAACCACGCCCATGCAAATCGCTACCATCGGGCCGGTGCCAGCCAGAAAAGCTTTATTAACCCCGATGCCGACAAACACCGCCAGTCCAACGGCATCCAGCACCGGCAAAACCCATTTCGGCAGGCGGCGCGGCTGGCGCACCAGCAAAATGGTTAGCATACAGGTGACCATCGCAACCACCAGGTCGGTAGGATCTTTCACCCAAAACACCGGGCCGTGAGCGAGCGCCATATCGCGAATAGTGCCGCCGCCGACTGCCGTCACAACGCCGAGTACAAGAACGCCAAAGGGGTCCATCCGGAGCTTGCCGGCGAGTAATACACCTGATATTGCAAAAACAGCGGTGCCGACAATATCCAGCCAATAGACAAGCATGGTTCAATCCCCGGTTATTTCACCTGCGCAAGGGCAGAGCAGAGTTGTTGAGCGGCGAGGATAATACGCGGGCTGGCGCGTTCAAACCAGTCACTGGTAAGCGGAATCACCGGAATGGCGAGCTGTTTGTGCCAGAATTGCTCAATTTTAGGAATCTCGCCTGCACCTCCCGCCACCACAATAGCCTGCGGCTGGCGTGCCAGTACCTGCTCACGGCTGACCTGCGGCCAGGGCACCCGGCTGGCGGCAAAGATGTTTTCCCCGCCGCACAGCTCCAGCACCTCATTTTGCAGTGAGCCTTTGCCGCTGGTGAAAAGGGGCTCGCCGCCAAATTGCAGGAAAACACGTTTTTTCGTCTGACCGGCATACTGTTTTTTCAGCGCATCATATTGCGCCAGAAGCGCATCCGCAGCCTGCGTCGCCTTTTCAGGGGTAGGGCTGTACTGGGCCAGTTGCGCAAGCGCCCCGGCGACCTGTTCAATGGTTACGGCATCTATCCACTTGACCGTAATGCCGAGCCGACCCAACTGATCGACCTGGCGCTCAGCGTTGCCTCCGCGCCAGGCGAGCACCACATCGGGTTTCAGCGCCACGATGCGTTCAACGTTCATACCTTGCCAGGTGGCAACCTGTTCAATGCTGGCAGCTTCAGCAGGGAAATCAGAATAGCTGCTCACACCTACCGGCGTAATGCCTGCGGCGAAAGCCAGTTCCGTATTGCCAGGAGAGAGAGAAATGACCCGCGGCGCGGCAGAGAGCCACACGGGGAGAAGAAGGAACAGGGCGGCCAGCGCCCTGAAAAAAGAGTTAGCCACGCGTCAGGTTCTGCACCAGCGTCTCAACCATCAGGCTGGACTGTTTCGCCGCAACCACCAGGAACTCATCAAAGCTCAGGTGGGACTGCTGGTCGGCCACGTCGGAGATGGCGCGAACGACCACAAACGGGACGCCAAAATTATGGCAAACATGCGCAATCGCCGTGGCTTCCATTTCGACGGCGGCAGCCTGCGGGAAGTTATGGCGGATTTTTGCCAGCGCGACTGAACCATTGATAAAGGCATCGCCGCTGACGATAAGACCACGCACGGCGTTGAGATTGAGCGCGTTAATGCAGCTCTCTGCCGCAGCAATCAGTTTTTCATCGGCTTTGAAACCGGCCGGGCAGCCAGGAAGCTGACCGAACTCGTAGCCAAACGCGGTAACATCCGCATCGTGATAGCGCGCTTCGTCGGAAACCACGATATCACCCACTTTCAGCGTGGAGGCCAGGCCGCCCGCTGAACCGGTATTGATAATCACGTCTGGCTTGCAGCGCTCCAGCAGCAGGGTCGCCCCCATCGCAGCTGCCACCTTGCCAATACCGGATTTCAGCAGGGCCACTTCTGCGCCATTGAGCGTACCGGTGTAAATTTCACAGCCGCCCAGGGAGAGCGTCTGTCGATTGTCGATTTTGTCACGCAGAAGCGTAACTTCTTCTTCCATTGCACCAATAATGCCAATTTTCATGGAGATACTCGCTAAAGTGATAAGACAGGGTTACGTTTACAGGTCATAGTCTATCATGGCATACAGAATTGCATGACATCCCGTGACGCCTCGCAGACAGGAGCGGCAATGAGTGAGATCGATTTTCGAAAAAAAATAAACTGGCACCGTCGCTATCGCTCCCCGCAGGGGGTGAAAACTGAACGTGAAATCCTGCGCATTTTCGAAAGCGATCGTGGTCGCATCATCAATTCGGCAGCCATTCGTCGTCTGCAGCAAAAAACCCAGGTTTTCCCCCTTGAACGCAACGCGGCAGTGCGCACGCGTTTGACCCACTCGCTTGAGGTTCAGCAGGTCGGACGCTACATCGCCAAAGAAATTTTGAGTCGCCTGAAAGAGATGCGCCTGCTCGAAACCTACGGACTTGATGAACTGACGGGCCCTTTTGAAAGTATCGTTGAGATGGCGTGCCTGATGCACGACATTGGTAATCCGCCGTTTGGTCACTTTGGCGAGGCGGCCATCAATGACTGGTTTCGTCAGCGCCTTGCCCCCGATGATGCCGCCAGTCAGCCGCTGACGGATGATCGTTGCGAAGTGGTCACGCTTCGCCTGCGGGAGGGCGAGGAGAGTCTGAATGCGTTACGCCGTAAGGTGCGTCAGGATTTAAGCCATTTTGAGGGCAATGCGCAGGGGATTCGCCTGGTGCATACCTTAATGCGCATGAATCTTACCTGGGCGCAGGTGGGCTGTATTCTAAAATACACGCGTCCGGCGTGGTGGGCGGGTGAGCCTCTGGCAACCCACAGCTATTTAATGAAAAAACCCGGTTTTTATTTGTCAGAAGAAGCTTACGTTGCCCGCTTGCGTAAAGAATTAAACCTGGAGACATACAGTCGTTTCCCATTGACGTGGATTATGGAGGCGGCGGATGACATCTCCTATTGCGTGGCCGATCTTGAAGATGCGGTTGAGAAACGCATTTTCACCGTTGAACAACTTTACCAGCATCTTTATGACGCCTGGGGCAATCACGCAAAAGGTTCGCTCTTTTCTCAGGTGGTGGAAAATGCCTGGGAGAAATCCCGCGCCAATACGCTAAGCCGCAGTGCTGAAGATCAGTTTTTTATGTATTTACGGGTCAACACCTTAAATAAACTTGTGCCCTACGCGGCACAACGCTTTATCGAAAATCTGGCGCAGATTTACCGGGGAGAATTTAATCACGCGCTGCTGGAGGACGACAGCGATTACAGCCAGCTCCTTGAATTATATAAAAACGTCGCCATAAAAGAGGTGTTCAGCCACCCGGATGTTGAACAGCTGGAATTACAGGGGTATCGCGTGATTAGCGGGTTACTGGAGATATACCGCCCTCTGCTGCAATTATCGCTCGCAGATTTTTCAGAGCTTGTAGAAAAGGAGCGTCTACGCCGTTTGCCTATTGAATCGCGCTTACTGCAAAAGCTTTCAACCCGCCATCGACTGGCCTACGTTGAAGCGGTAAGTAAATTATCCTCGGAGGACCCAGAGTATCCGGTAATGGAATATTACCATCGCTGCCGTTTAATCCAGGACTATATCAGTGGCATGACAGATTTATATGCATGGGATGAATACCGCCGCCTGATGGCCGTGGAATAACGAGTCGGGAATTGTAAAGACCACCAATAAATTTTTACTTTTTCCAAAAACTTAATCCCGGAACTTCACGTTATAAAACGACTCTGAGTGACACATACACAGCCGTTTTGCGTTATCAGTAAAGAGATTGAGAGACATGAAAAAAACTACGTTAGCAATGAGTGCTCTGGCGCTGAGCTTAAGTCTGGCGCTGATCCCGGTATCTTCCTTGGCGGCAGAGACGGCATCGTCAGCAGCCACGTCTCAGCAGCTTCCAAGCCTTGCCCCAATGCTTGAAAAAGTGATGCCTTCCGTGGTGAGTATTAATGTTGAAGGCAGCACCACGGTCAACACGCCGCGTATGCCGCGCAACTTCCAGCAGTTCTTTGGTGATGACTCCCCGTTCTGCCAGGAGGGATCGCCCTTCCAGAGTTCACCATTCTGCCAGGGTGGGCAGGGCGGACCGGGAGGTCAGGGTGGCGGACAGCAGCAAAAATTTATGGCGCTGGGGTCCGGGGTGATCATTGATGCAGCAAAAGGCTACGTGGTTACCAATAACCACGTTGTGGACAACGCCACAACCATTAAGGTGCAGTTGAGCGACGGGCGTAAATTCGATGCGAAAGTTGTTGGCAAAGATCCGCGCTCTGATATCGCACTGATTCAAATTCAGGATCCTAAGAACCTGACGGCTATCCAGTTAGCGGACTCTGACGCGCTGCGCGTCGGTGACTATACGGTCGCTATCGGCAACCCGTTTGGTCTGGGTGAAACCGTGACTTCGGGTATTGTGTCAGCACTGGGACGCAGCGGTCTGAATGCTGAGAATTATGAGAACTTTATCCAGACCGATGCTGCCATTAACCGGGGTAACTCCGGGGGAGCGCTGGTCAACCTGAACGGTGAGCTGATCGGTATTAACACCGCGATTCTGGCCCCTGACGGTGGCAACATTGGGATTGGTTTTGCTATTCCGAGCAATATGGTGAAAAACCTCACGGCGCAGATGGTGCAATATGGCCAGGTACGGCGTGGTGAGCTGGGGATCATGGGCACTGAGCTCAACTCAGAGCTGGCGAAAGCCATGAAAGTGGACGCGCAGCGTGGGGCGTTTGTCAGCCAGGTCATGCCAAACTCTGCGGCCGCGAAAGCTGGCGTGAAAGCAGGCGATGTGATCACCTCCCTCAACGGTAAGCCTATTGCCAGCTTCGCTGCCCTGCGTGCGGAAGTCGGATCTATGCCGATTGGCAGTAAAGTAACGCTCGGCCTGGTGCGTGATGGCAAACCTGTGAATGTAAGCATTGAACTGCAACAGGGTAGCCAGGCGTCAGCAGAAGCGGCTACGGTATTCAGCGGGATCGAAGGCGCTGAAATGAGTAACAAAGGCAAAGATGAAGGCGTGGTGGTCAATGAAGTTAAAGCCAACACACCGGCTGCGCGCATTGGTCTTAAGAAAGGTGATGTGGTTATTGGTGCTAACCAGCAACCGGTTAAGAACCTGGGCGAATTGCGTAAAATTCTCGACAGCAAACCTTCCGTGCTGGCCCTGAACATTCAGCGCGGTGACTCCTCTCTCTACCTGCTCATGCAGTAACCGCTTTAACCCTCTTCTCCCGTCCGGGGGGAGAGGGCTTCCCGCAGATTCTGTGAGGCCTTCCACAACTCCATACTTCTGATTCTGGCTTTGTGCATATGCACAGTGCACGGCATGATTTTCTCTCATATGCTTGGGCTCTGCTCACGGGAGGGTTACATGGCTGGCTGGCATCTTGATACTAAAATGGCACAGGATATCGTGGCACGCACCATGCGTATCATCGATACGAACATTAACGTCATGGATGCCCGTGGCCGCATCATTGGTAGTGGCGATCGCGAACGAATTGGGGAATTGCACGAAGGCGCACTGCTTGTGCTTGCCCAGGGACGCGTGGTCGATATTGATGATGCCGTTGCGCGTCATCTGCACGGCGTTCGTCAGGGCATCAACCTGCCGCTGCGTCTGGAAGGGGAGATAGTCGGTGTCATTGGACTGACGGGAGAACCGGAATCGTTGCGCAAGTACGGTGAACTGGTGTGCATGACCGCCGAAATGATGCTGGAGCAGTCCCGGTTAATGCATCTGCTTGCCCAGGATAGCCGCCTGCGTGAAGAGCTGGTCATGAACCTGATTCAGGCGGAAGAGCACACGCCTGCCCTGACCGAATGGGCACAACGTTTAGGTATCGATCTGAATCAGCCGCGCGTGGTCGCCGTTGTTGAAGTGGACAGCGGGCAGTTGGGCGTCGACAGCGCAATGGCCGAGCTTCAGCAGCTGCAAAACGCCCTGACAACCCCTGAGCGCAACAACCTTATTGCGATTGTCTCACTGACAGAGATGGTGGTGCTGAAACCTGCGCTCAACCAGTTTGGCCGTTGGGATGCCGAAGATCATCGTAAACGCGTTGAACAACTGATTCAGCGCATGAAAGAAAACGGGCAGCTGCGTTTTCGTGTTTCTCTGGGTAACTATTTTACCGGGCCAGGAAGCATTGCCCGCTCCTACCGTACTGCCCGCACCACCATGATGGTGGGTAAACAGCGGATGCCGGAAAGCCGTAGCTATTTCTATCAGGACCTGATGCTGCCGGTTTTACTCGACAGCCTTCGCGGCGGCTGGCAGGCCAATGAACTCTCACGTCCGCTACAGCGCCTTAAAGCAATGGACAACAACGGTCTGCTGCGCCGTACCCTGTCAGCGTGGTTTCGTCATAACGTGCAGCCACTGGCGACCTCAAAAGCGCTCTTTATTCACCGTAATACGCTTGAATATCGCCTGAATCGCATTTCTGAATTAACGGGATTAGATTTGGGGAATTTTGACGATCGATTGCTGCTGTATGTGGCGCTGCAGCTGGATGAACAGCGCTAAGTAAAAGCAAAACGGCAGCCGCAGGGTTGCCGTTTTTGATGTCTGCTCCCTCTCCTGTAAGAGAGGGCGGGGCGAGGGCAGCAGAGTGCGCCCATCCCCGTCACTTATTGCGCGTCAGTTTTTCCAGGTCAGATTCAATTTCATTGATCTTATTGGCAACCACGCTTTCAAGATGGCGAAGATCGTCCAGGATCTTGCGTTTCAAATCCACATCCGTGCGGTCACGCTGGCAAATCTGGTCAAGCTCATCGATAACGTAGCGCAGGTTCGGACTGATTTCCTGCACTTCCTTATAGCCCTGACCGACCCCATCCGCGACCACCGTCTTGCGTTGGCGGGGATATTTAAACTTCACGCTTTTGGCAAAAAATTCGCCTTTGTCCTTGTGAAAATAGATTTTCAGGATGTCATTATTGGCTTCCTGGCGGAGGCTGTAACGGTCAATTTCATCAGGATTGGTAATGCCTAAACTTTTCAGATTATCGTACATAGCGGTACCCTTAAGCTCAACATAACCTATGAATAATTAACGAAAAAATCTATTTTCGCCACTTGAATGTGCTAAAAAGGCGGTATATATCACCCTCTTTCAAATCGGGAGAGGGGATTGCTTAATCGATGGTACGAAGCAGTTCGTTGATACCGACTTTACCACGGGTTTTTGCATCGACTTTCTTAACGATGACTGCGCAGTACAGGCTGTATTTGCCATCTTTAGAAGGCAGGTTGCCGGAAACGACGACGGAGCCAGCCGGTACGCGACCATAATGCACTTCACCGGTTTCACGATCGTAAATGCGCGTGCTCTGACCAATATAGACGCCCATTGAGATGACGGAACCCTCTTCGACGATAACACCTTCCACCACTTCAGAACGTGCGCCAATAAAGCAATTATCTTCAATAATAGTCGGGTTCGCCTGCAGCGGCTCCAGAACGCCACCGATACCCACGCCACCAGACAGGTGGACATTTTTACCAATCTGCGCACAGGAGCCGACGGTGGCCCAGGTGTCAACCATGGTCCCTTCATCGACATAGGCGCCAATGTTGACATAGGAGGGCATCAGTACGGTGTTACGGGCAATAAAGGCTCCCTGACGAACTGCCGCTGGCGGCACTACGCGGAAACCTTCTTTCTGAAAGCGTGCTTCGTCATAGTCAGCAAACTTCATCGGCACTTTATCGAAGTAGCGGCTTTCTGCGCCGTCGATAACCTGATTATCGTTAATGCGGAACGAGAGCAGAACGGCCTTTTTGAGCCATTGGTGAGTCACCCACTGGCCGTCAATCTTCTCTGCGACGCGCAGTGCGCCTGAATCCAACAGGGAGATAACCTGGTTAACCGCTTCACGGGTAACGGTATCCACGTTTGCCGGGGTGATTTCTGCGCGACGCTCGAAAGCGGCTTCAATAACGTTCTGTAACTGCTGCATTATGACTCTTTCCATCTCTGTAAAAAAAAACGTTACCCTTTATCGTTTGGATTGAGGGCCTCTGTCAACCGTTGTTGTACCTCTTGTTGCAGCGCATTATTAAGGCCGCGCCGCTCGGCTGTCGCGATTATAAATAAATCTTCTACTCGCTCACCAATTGTCGTAATTCTCGCCCCGTGGAGCGAAATACCGAGGTCGGCAAACACCTTACCGACGCGGGCCAGTAAACCTGGCTGGTCGAGGGCAATCAGTTCGAGGAACGTTCTTCTGTCCGTATGGGTCGGCAGGAAATTGACCTCGGTCTCGACGTTAAAGTGGCGCAGTTTGGCCGGCTGACGACGTGGCTGCGGCGGTTGCCATGAGCGCTGAGTAATGGCCTGCTCAAGGCCGAAGCAGGTGGCATCGTGCCGGTCTGCGGAGAGAGGGCTGCCGTCCGGCTCCAGCACGATAAAGGTATCCATCGCCATGCCATCACGGGTGGTGAAAATCTGGGCATCATGGACGCTCAGATTGCGACGATCGAGTTCGGCGCAGACAGCGGCAAACAGATAGGGTCTGTCAGGGCTCCAGATAAAAATTTCGGTCCCGCCACGTGTCGCCTGCGGACTAAGCAATATTAAAGGCCTGGTCAGATCGTGGTTCAGTAAGTGCCGTGCATGCCAGGCCAGTTGATTTGGGCTGTGTCGTACAAAATAGTTAGCACGGCATCGCGCCCAGATCTGGTGCAGTTTTTCCTCATCAATATTGTCCATTCGCAACAGCGCCAGCGCCTGGAGCTGATGATGACGAACGCGCTCACGCATATCCGGGGTGTTCTGCATCCCACGGCGCAACTGTTTCTCGGTAGCAAAATAGAGCTCTCGCAGAAGGCTCTGTTTCCAGCTGTTCCAAAGTGTCTCGTTGGTGGCGCAGATGTCAGCAACGGTCAGACAAACCAGAAAACGCAGGCGATTTTCGGTTTGGATCTCCTCGGCAAATTGCTTAATGACTTCCGGATCCTGAATATCGCGCCGTTGCGCAGTGACCGACATCAACAAGTGATTACGTACAAGCCAGGCCACCAGCTGTGTTTCACGTGAGTTAAGCCCATGCAGTTCGGCAAATTTCAGCACATCCTGCGCGCCAAGTATGGAATGGTCTCCACCGCGACCTTTGGCGATATCATGGAAAAGGGCGGCCATTAAAATCAGTTCGGGGTGCGTCAGGCGGGGCCAGAGATCAACACAAAGCGGGTGCCGCGCTCGTGTGGCTTCCTCCGCGAAGCTCTCAAGCTTAAGCATTACCCGGATAGTGTGCTCATCGACGGTATAGGCGTGAAACAGATCAAATTGCATCTGCCCCACAATATGCGACCACTGCGGCATATAGGCCCAAAGAACACTGTGACGATGCATGGGCAGTAATCCGCGCTTAACGGCACCAGGATGACGTAACAGGCTCAGGAAAATCGCGCGTGCTTCGGGGATATAGCACAACGGTTGAGTCAGATGACGGCGGGCATGGCGCAAATGGCGCAGTGTTGTCGAATAGATGCCGGTTATGCTGCTGTTCCGCACCATGATGTAGAACATACGCAATATCGCCTGCGGCTCGCGTATAAACAGCGTCTCGTCACGCAGATCAATCAGTGTACCGCGCAACTGGAATTCATCATCAATGGCGCGAGGTTTCTCATCCGTGGTCAGGGCCAGAATGGCTTCATCGAACAGCTGTAAAAGCATATGGTTCAGTTCAGTTACGCGACGGGTAACCCGGTAGAAATCCTTCATCATATGTTCGACGGGCTGATTGCCTTCCCCTACATAGTTCAGGCGTTGCGCCACACTGAGCTGCCGGTCAAACAGCAGGCGGTTATCGTAGCGGTTCAATTCGAGATGCAGAGCAAAACGGATCCGCCAGAGCAGGTGCAGGCACTCGTTCAGCTCGTTGCGTTCGGCCTCGGTCAAAAAGCCAAAGCCGACCATCTCATCCATTGAGGTGGCACCGAAATGGCGGCGGGCGACCCATTGCAGCGTGTGGATGTCTCTCAACCCGCCCGGACTGCTTTTAATGTCCGGTTCCAGATTGTAGCTGGTGCCGTGATAGCGTTGATGGCGCTCGTTCTGCTCCACCACTTTCGCCGGGAAAAATTTTTCGGAGGGCCAGAAGGCTTCACTGAATATGTGCTTTTGCAGTTCAAGAAATAACGCGACATCGCCAATTAACAGGCGCGACTCGATCAGGTTGGTGGCGACGGTTAAATCGGATAGCCCCTCCAGCAGGCACTCCTCTAACGTACGCACGCTGTGACCTACTTCCAGCTTCACATCCCAGAGCAGAGTAAGGAGTTCTCCAATCTTCTGCGCACGGTCATCGGCGAGTTTTGTCCGACTCAGGATCAGCAAATCAATATCCGACAGGGGGTGCAATTCGCCACGGCCATAGCCCCCAACGGCGACCAGCGCCACATCGCTCTGTTCACCAAAGCCGTAGTCCAGCCACAGGCGTTGCAGTAACTGGTCGATAAACTCGGTGCGCGCTTCTATCAACTGCTCAGCGGAGAGGCCGGCATCGAAGACATGTCCCAGCCACTGCTGGAAAGTATCGATGTGGCTTTTGATACTGGCACAGGTCAGTTCACTTGAGGGCCAGTCGCCCGGATAAGCGGGTTGGCCGGGGAGGGAAGGTTTTACGGTACTGACAAACTGTTCAGAAAAGGTATTGCTCATTAGCGGGCCACCCTACGCAATGGGACAGCGAAACACGCCGCTGGCCGTCAAATGTGCCGATGCGGACAACACGTATTCATAAAAGATTAAGACAAGCGTCTAAGCAGACAAATTAAAAGAGATAACGGGAAATGAAAAGACGTTTATCTTTATGAAACATGACACGGGGCATAAGAAAAACGCGTGCTTACATACTCAAGAAATAAGCGTTTTTTCTGAATCAATTATAAAAAAGCGGCCCTTTTGCAGGCCGCTTCTCATGACAAAAAAGAGATTACTCAGCCGTGAGAACGGCGGGGATGGTGTCATCTTTACGCAGGGTAAGGATTTCACAGCCATTCTCGGTCACCACGATGGTATGTTCGTACTGGGCAGACAGGCTGCGGTCCTTCGTTTTAACTGTCCAGCCGTCTTTCATCGTACGGATGCGATAATCGCCAGCGTTGACCATAGGTTCAATGGTGAAGGTCATGCCCGCCTGTAATACCACGCCGCCATCATCCGCGTCATAGTGCAGAACCTGGGGTTCTTCATGGAAAACGCGGCCAATGCCGTGTCCACAATACTCACGTACAACGGAAAAACCTTCGCCTTCAACATACTTCTGAATGGCCGCGCCCAGCGAGCGCAGGCGGATGCCCGGTTTCACCATCCGCAGGGAGAGATAGAGGCTGTCCTGAGTTACACGGCACAGGCGCTCACCGAGGATGGTAGGCTTGCCGACGATAAACATTTTGGAGGTGTCGCCGTGGTATTCGTCTTTAATGACGGTCACGTCAATGTTGACGATATCGCCATCCTTCAGCACTTTTTCGTCATCCGGAATACCGTGGCAGACCACTTCGTTAATGGAGATACAGACGGATTTCGGGAAGCCGTGATAGCCGAGGCAGGCGGAAACCGCATGCTGCTCGTTAACGATGTAGTCGTTACAGATGCGATCCAGTTCGCCGGTGCTCACGCCAGGCTTGATATAAGGCTCGATCATCTCCAGCACTTCTGCAGCAAGGCGGCCAGCCACGCGCATTTTTTCGATTTCTTCAGGGGTCTTAATTGAGATAGCCATTGATTCTGTCCATCAGTGCCGATTTTCGACATTATTTAGTTCAAGTGCTGCTAATGGTAACAGTCTGGCCTGGCGGGTGCCACATTGAGAATCATTCTGCCCGGTGCCTTTTGTGCCTCCCCTTACGCAAAGGTGCTACCCTTGTCTACCGGGCGCCGTGAATTGTCACAGGAAATTCACTGTTCAGCGGGCGGTTCTCCATTAACAATAATTGGAGTCTGGTCGCTGTTTGTGGTATAAAGCGCGCCGGACTCACGTTCCTCTTCGGAACGAAGTCGACAAATCTCACTTTGTGTAAATAACACACACGTATCGACACATATTCCGGGGTGCCCTTTGGGGTCGGTAATATGGGATACGTGGAGGCATAACCCCAACTTTTATATAGAGGTTTTAATCATGGCAACTGTTTCCATGCGCGACATGCTCAAGGCTGGTGTTCACTTTGGTCACCAGACCCGTTACTGGAACCCGAAAATGAAGCCTTTCATCTTCGGCGCACGTAACAAAGTTCACATCATCAACCTTGAGAAAACTGTACCGATGTTCAACGAAGCTCTGGCTGAACTGAACAAGATCTCTTCTCGTAAAGGCAAAATCCTTTTCGTTGGTACTAAACGCGCTGCGAGCGAAGCGGTGAAAGAAGCAGCGAACAACTGCGATCAGTTCTTCGTGAACCATCGCTGGTTGGGCGGCATGCTGACTAACTGGAAAACTGTTCGTCAGTCCATCAAACGTCTGAAAGATCTGGAAACTCAGTCTCAGGACGGTACTTTCGACAAGCTGACCAAGAAAGAAGCGCTGATGCGTACTCGTGAACTGGACAAGCTGGAAAACAGCCTTGGCGGTATCAAAGACATGGGCGGCCTGCCGGACGCACTGTTCGTTATCGACGCTGACCACGAACACATCGCGATCAAAGAAGCAAACAACCTGGGTATCCCGGTATTTGCTATCGTTGATACCAACTCCGATCCGGACGGTGTTGACTTCGTTATCCCGGGTAACGACGACGCAATCCGTGCAGTTAGCCTGTATCTGAATGCTGTTGCTGCTACCGTACGTGAAGGCCGTTCTCAGGATCTGGCTGTTCAGGCGGAAGAAAGCTTCGTAGAAGCTGAATAATAAGGTCCAGCCCTTATTAGTACCGAGTATGGATAGGGGCCACTTTTTGGCCCCTTTTTCACTTTTACACCTGTCTGGCTGATTGCCGGGCAGGTCATCTCTCCCGAGGATTAAAGAATGGCTGAAATTACCGCATCCCTGGTAAAAGAGCTGCGCGAACGTACTGGCGCAGGCATGATGGATTGCAAAAAAGCACTGACTGAAGCTAACGGCGACATCGAGCTGGCAATCGAAAACATGCGTAAGTCCGGTGCTATCAAAGCAGCGAAAAAAGCAGGCAACGTAGCTGCTGACGGCGTGATCATCACTAAGATCGACGGTACCTACGGCATCATTCTGGAAGTTAACTGCCAGACTGACTTCGTTGCGAAAGATGGCGGTTTCCAGGCATTTGCTAACAAAGTTCTGGACGCAGCTGTAGCAGGCAAAATCACTGACGTTGAAGTTCTGAAAGCACAGTTCGAAGAAGAACGCGTTGCGCTGGTTGCTAAAATCGGTGAGAACATCAACATCCGTCGTGTTGCTGCTCTGGAAGGCGAAGTACTGGGTTCTTACCTGCACGGCGCACGTATCGGTGTTCTGGTTGCTGCTAAAGGCGCTGATGAAGAGCTGGTTAAACAGCTGGCCATGCACATCGCTGCAAGCAAGCCTGAGTTCGTTAAGCCGGAAGACGTTTCTGCTGAAGTCGTTGAGAAAGAGTTCCAGGTTCAGCTGGACATCGCCATGCAGTCTGGCAAGCCGAAAGAAATCGCAGAGAAAATGGTTGAAGGCCGCATGAAGAAATTCACCGGCGAAGTTTCTCTGACTGGTCAACCTTTCGTTATGGATCCGAGCAAAACTGTTGCTCAGCTGCTCAAAGAGCACAACGCTGACGTAACTAACTTCATCCGCTTCGAAGTAGGTGAAGGCATCGAGAAAGTTGAGACTGACTTCGCAGCAGAAGTTGCTGCAATGTCCAAGCAGTCTTAATTAAAAAAGAAGCCGCCTGAGGGCGGCTTCTTTTTGTCCCCGTCTTGTAAATTCAGCTAACCCTTATAGAGGTTGCGCTGAAAAGCGACGTACAATGTCGCCGGAATTAACTCATCTCAATCGTTGACAGTCTCAGGAAAGAAACATGGCTACCAATGCAAAACCCGTCTATAAACGTATTCTGCTTAAGTTGAGTGGTGAAGCTCTTCAGGGTACGGAAGGCTTCGGTATTGACGCAAGCATCCTTGATCGTATGGCTCAGGAAATCAAAGAACTGGTGGAACTGGGTATTCAGGTTGGTGTGGTGATTGGTGGCGGTAACCTGTTCCGTGGTGCAGGACTCGCGAAAGCGGGTATGAACCGCGTTGTGGGCGACCACATGGGCATGTTGGCCACTGTCATGAACGGTCTGGCCATGCGCGATGCGCTTCACCGCGCCTATGTGAACGCCCGCCTGATGTCCGCTATTCCGTTGAATGGCGTCTGTGACAACTACAGCTGGGCTGAAGCTATTAGCCTGCTGCGCAATAACCGTGTGGTCATTCTGAGCGCCGGTACGGGTAACCCTTTCTTTACCACTGATTCTGCTGCATGTTTGCGCGGCATCGAAATCGAAGCCGATGTGGTACTGAAAGCAACCAAGGTTGATGGCGTCTTTACTGCCGATCCGGCAAAAGATCCCACTGCCACCATGTATGAGCAACTGACTTATACCGAAGTGCTGGATAAAGAGCTGAAAGTGATGGATCTGGCAGCCTTTACCCTGGCACGTGACCACAAATTACCTATCCGTGTCTTTAACATGAATAAGCCTGGTGCGCTGCGTCGCGTTGTCATGGGCGAAAAAGAAGGCACGTTGATCACGGAATAATTCCCGTAGGCAACAAATAAAGGTAAGATTCCGCTTTATTATTTAGCGATTATGGCAGGCATCTTTCACGGTGCCTTGTACTGAACGAGACTATACTAACCACACCTGTGGCGTATGGTTTGCCTGAGACAAGATTTCAAGGATTCGTAACGTGATTAACGACATCAGAAAAGATGCTGAAGTACGCATGGACAAATGCGTTGAAGCCTTCAAAACCCAAATCAGCAAAATCCGTACCGGCCGTGCTTCCCCAAGCCTGCTTGATGGTATCGTCGTGGAATACTACGGTACGCCGACGCCGCTGCGTCAGTTGGCTAACGTCACCGTAGAAGACACCCGTACGTTGAAAATCAACGTATTCGATCGCTCTATGGGTCCTGCCGTTGAGAAAGCAATTATGGCTTCCGATCTGGGTTTGAACCCAAGTTCAGCGGGCACTGACATCCGCGTTCCGCTGCCACCGCTGACGGAAGAGCGTCGTAAAGACCTGATTAAAGTGGTACGTGGTGAAGCTGAGCAGGGCCGCGTTTCCGTGCGTAACGTGCGTCGTGACGCCAACGACAAAGTTAAAGCTCTGCTGAAAGAGAAAGAGATCAGTGAAGACGACGATCGTCGTTCTCAGGACGATGTGCAGAAGCTGACAGATGCCGCCATCAAGAAAATTGATGCGGCGCTGGCAGATAAAGAAGCAGAACTGATGCAGTTCTGATTCAACTCTTGATTAAAACGCCGTACAGAGGGCTGCGATGCGGCTTTGCTGGCGGCGTTTTGCTTTTTTATCCTCGCGATAGTGTGAGCGTTTCATGAAGCATATAACCCTTCTGGGCTCCACCGGTTCCATTGGCTGCAGCACGCTTGATGTGGTTCGCCACAATCCTGAGCGGTTTACTGTGACTGCGCTGGTTGCAGGTAAAAACGTTGCACGCATGGTCGAGCAGTGTCTTGAGTTCACGCCGCGATTTGCGGTAATGGACGATGAGGCCAGTGCCAAAGAACTCCGCATTATTTTACGGCAGCATAACAGCCGCACAGAGGTCATGAGCGGTCAACAGGCGGCGTGTGAAATGGCTGCCCTTGATGAAGTCGACCAGGTCATGGCGGCGATAGTCGGTGCTGCGGGCCTTGTTCCTACGCTTGCCGCGATTCGTGCTGGTAAAACCGTTCTGCTCGCCAATAAAGAATCTCTCGTAACCTGCGGTCGTCTGTTTATGGAGGCGGTTAAGGAGAGCGGGGCGCAGCTTCTGCCGGTAGATAGTGAACATAACGCTATTTTTCAGAGTTTACCGGAACCAATCCAACAGAACCTGGGGTACGCTGATCTGGAGCAGAACGGCGTATCGTCGATTTTGCTCACCGGGTCTGGTGGTCCATTTCGGGAGACGCCACTGGCTGAACTGGCTGCGATGACGCCGGATCAAGCCTGTCGCCATCCGAACTGGTCGATGGGGAGAAAAATCTCTGTTGATTCAGCCACTATGATGAATAAAGGTCTGGAATACATTGAAGCACGCTGGCTGTTTAATGCCTCTGCCCGTCAGATGGAAGTGTTGATCCATCCGCAATCGGTGATCCACTCCATGGTTCGTTATCTGGATGGCAGCGTGTTGGCACAATTGGGTGAACCGGATATGCGCACGCCAATTGCACACACCATGGCCTGGCCTGGACGCGTGCCATCCGGTGTGAATAGCCTCGATTTCTGTAAACTCAGTGCCCTCAGCTTTGCCGAGCCGGATTATGATCGCTACCCGTGTCTGAAGCTGGCCATTGATGCTTTTGCGCAAGGACAGGCGGCGACCACCGCGTTAAACGCGGCGAACGAGGTGACGGTGGCAGCATTTCTGGCGTCTGACATTCGATTTACGGATATCGCAGCCCTTAATTTATCTGTTCTGGAACAGATGACGTTGTGCGAACCGCAAAGTATTGACGATGTTGTTGCAGTGGATCGACTGGCTCGTGACGTTGCGCGAAAACAAGTGATACGCCTCGCAAGCTGGTGATAATCCAGCCACGCTAAGTCATGCTATTTGTTAGCGTTAGGCTTCAGTGGTATAGTCTGCGCACCCAATTGCCAGAGTTAAACCTGGCGCTGAGGTGAAGCCGTGGTTGACACGGCTTTTTTGCGTAAGGGCTTTGTATTCCTGAGTACCGCTAAATCCTTTTCAGGGACTAAAACGCGTTATGTTGTCTGCTAATCAACCAATAAGCGAAAATTTGCCTGCGCATGGCTGTCGTCATGTTGCCATTATTATGGACGGCAATGGTCGCTGGGCGAAAAGACAAGGAAAAATCCGCGCCTTTGGCCACCGGGCTGGTGCAAAATCGGTTCGCCGTGCGGTTTCATTCGCCGCCAATAGCGGAATCGATGCGCTGACGCTGTATGCGTTTAGTAGTGAAAACTGGAACCGTCCGGCGCAGGAAGTAACGGCGCTGATGGAACTGTTTGTATGGGCCCTGGATAGTGAAGTGAAAAGCCTGCATCGCCATAATGTGCGTTTGCGAATTATTGGTGATACAAGCCGCTTCAATTCGCGTTTGCAGGAGCGCATTCGTAAAGCGGAGGCGTTAACGGCTCAGAATACAGGGCTGACGCTAAATATCGCAGCGAATTACGGCGGGCGTTGGGATATCGTGCAGGGCGTGCGGCAGCTGGCCGCTCAGGTTCAGGAAGGGCTATTGCGTCCTGAACAGATTGATGAAGAGGCGCTGAGCCAGCAAATCTGCATGCATGAACTGGCCCCCGTAGATTTAGTGATTAGGACTGGTGGGGAACATCGCATAAGTAATTTTTTACTTTGGCAAATTGCCTATGCCGAACTTTACTTTACAGATGTTCTTTGGCCCGATTTTGATGAACAAGACTTTGAAGGTGCGCTGCATGCCTTTGCCAATCGAGAACGTCGCTTCGGCGGCACCGAGCCCGGCAGCGATAATGCCTGATGGGGGTAGCTTTTGCTGAAGTATCGCCTGATTTCCGCGTTTGTATTAATACCCATTGTCATCGCCGCACTGTTTTTGCTGCCGCCGATGGGCTTTGCGATTGTGACACTGGTCGTGTGTATGCTGGCTGCATGGGAATGGGGGCAACTGAGCGGCTTCACCTCCCGTACGCAACGCGTCTGGCTTGCAGTGCTATGCGGCTTTGTATTGGCAGCCATGCTGTTTACCATCCCGGAGTACCATCACAATATTCATCAGCCATTGGTTGAAATATCCCTGTGGGCGTCATTGGGATGGTGGCTGGTCGCATTGTTATTGGTGCTAGGGTATCCGGCTTCTGCAGGGATCTGGCGTCATTCAAAAGTCCTGCGGTTGATGTTCGGCATTCTCACTATCATCCCTTTTTTCTGGGGTATGCTGGCATTACGTTCCTGGCACTATGATGACAACCACTACAGCGGTGCGCTGTGGTTGTTGTACGTTATGATCCTGGTCTGGGGAGCGGATTCGGGTGCCTATATGTTCGGTAAACTCTTTGGTAAGCATAAGCTGGCGCCAAAAGTCTCCCCGGGTAAAACCTGGCAAGGCTTCATTGGTGGCTTGTTCACCGCCGCTATTATTTCCTGGGGGTATGGCGCCTGGGCAAACCTGGATGTAACGATCTCCACACTGTTTATCTGTTCCGTTGTGGCGGCCCTGGCATCAGTGCTGGGTGATTTAACGGAAAGTATGTTTAAGCGTGAAGCGGGAATTAAAGATAGTGGTCATCTAATTCCGGGTCATGGCGGTATACTGGATCGCATCGACAGTTTGACAGCAGCAGTACCCGTATTTGCTTGCCTGTTATTGCTGGTTTTCAGGACGATTTGACGGAAGGATTTATGGTGAGCATTCTCTGGAATCTGGCAGCGTTTATTGTTGCACTTGGTGTGCTTATCACCGTGCACGAGTTTGGCCATTTCTGGGTTGCTCGCCGTTGCGGCGTCCGGGTTGAACGCTTTTCCATTGGGTTTGGTAAAGCGCTCTGGCGCCGTCATGACAAGCAGGGGACTGAATTTGTCATTGCCCTGATTCCACTTGGCGGCTACGTCAAAATGCTGGATGAGCGCGTTGAGGCGGTAACGCCAGAAATGCGCCACCACGCCTTTAACAACAAAACCGTAGGCCAGCGTGCGGCAGTGATTGCTGCAGGGCCTATTGCCAATTTTCTTTTTGCCATTTTTGCTTACTGGCTGGTGTTTATCATTGGCGTCCCTGGCGTGCGGCCGGTTATTGGTGAAATAACCACCGATTCCATCGCGGCACATGCGCAAATTACACCCGGTACGGAACTTAAAGCAATTGATGGTATCGAAACGCCTGATTGGGATGCTGTGCGTTTGCAACTGGTGTCAAAAATCGGTGACAAACAAACGACCCTCAGCGTGGCACCTTTTGGCAGCGACAGCCGCCAGGACAAAGTTCTTGATTTGCGCCAGTGGCATTTTGAGCCTGACAGAGAGGATCCGGTAGCGTCATTAGGGATTCGACCTCGTGGTCCGCAGATTGAACCGGTGCTTGCTGAGATACAATCAGGTTCTGCTGCCAGCAAAGCAGGTTTGCAAGCTGGCGACAGGATCGTTAAAGTCGATGGTCAGCCACTTACGCAATGGATGACGTTTGTAACCCTGGTGAGGGATAATCCGGGTACATCACTTGCGCTGGACATCGAAAGGCAAGGGAGTTCCTTGTCTTTAACACTGATACCGGATACAAAGCCCGGTAACAAAGCAGAAGGGTTTGCTGGCGTTGTGCCAAAAATCATCCCTCTGCCAGATGAATACAAGACAGTACGCCAGTACGGACCATTCAGCGCTATTGCCGAGGCCACGGATAAGACCTGGCAATTAATGAAGCTTACGGTCAGTATGTTGGGGAAATTGATAACCGGTGACGTAAAACTGAACAACCTCAGTGGGCCGATTTCGATCGCTCAGGGGGCTGGGATGTCAGCAGAGTTCGGGGTGATTTACTACCTGATGTTCCTCGCTTTAATCAGCGTGAACCTGGGGATAATCAACCTGTTTCCATTACCTGTCCTGGACGGGGGACATCTGTTGTTTTTGGCGATTGAAAAGCTGAAAGGTAAACCGGTATCCGAGCGAGTTCAAGACTTTAGCTACCGCATTGGCTCGATATTGCTGGTGTTGTTAATGGGGCTTGCACTTTTCAATGATTTCTCTCGGTTATGAGAGAGTTTGTTAGGAAGAACGCATAATAACGATGGCGATGAAAAAGTTGCTCATAGCGTCGCTGCTGTTCAGCAGCGCCACCGTATACGGTGCTGACGGGTTCGTAGTGAAGGACATTCATTTCGAAGGCCTGCAGCGTGTCGCCGTTGGTGCGGCCCTCCTCAGTATGCCGGTCCGTCCGGGCGATACGGTGAATGATGAAGATGTCAGTAACACCATTCGTGCGTTGTTTGCCACTGGCAACTTCGAGGATGTTCGCGTACTTCGCGACGGTGATACCCTTCTTGTTCAGGTAAAAGAACGCCCGACAATCGCCAGTATCACTTTCTCCGGTAACAAAGCGGTGAAAGATGACATGCTGAAGCAGAATCTCGAAGCTTCTGGCGTGCGTGTTGGCGAATCCCTCGATCGCACCACCCTTGCTGATATTGAAAAAGGGCTGGAAGATTTCTACTACAGTGTGGGTAAATACAGCGCCAGCGTGAAGGCTGTTGTCACGCCGCTGCCGCGAAATCGTGTTGATCTCAAACTGGTCTTCCAGGAAGGTGTCTCAGCGAAGATCCAGCAGATCAACATCGTCGGTAACCATGCCTTTAGTACCGAACAGTTGATCTCCACCTTCCAGCTCCGTGACGAAGTGCCGTGGTGGAACGTGGTCGGCGATCGCAAATACCAGAAGCAAAAACTGGCGGGCGATCTCGAATCCCTGCGCAGTTACTATCTGGATCGTGGCTACGCGCGTTTCAATATTGATTCCACGCAGGTGAGTCTGACGCCCGATAAAAAAGGCATCTATATCACCATCAATGTGACGGAAGGCGATCAGTACAAACTCTCAAGCGTACAGGTGAGCGGTAATCTTGCGGGGCACTCTGCTGAGATTGAAAGCCTGACCAAAATTGAGCCGGGCGAGCTGTATAACGGCGCCAAAGTGACCAAAATGGAAGATAATATTAAAAAGCTTCTGGGTCGCTATGGTTATGCCTACCCGCGTGTTCAGTCTCAGCCTGAAATCAACGATACCGACAAAACCGTTAAGCTGCACGTCAACGTTGACGCCGGTAACCGTTACTACGTCCGTAAAATCCGCTTTGAAGGGAATGACACATCCAAAGACGCTGTATTGCGTCGCGAGATGCGTCAGATGGAAGGGGCGTGGCTTGGCAGCGATCTCGTTGACCAGGGTAAAGAGCGTCTGAACCGTCTGGGTTACTTCGAGACCGTAGATGCGGATACGCAGCGCGTGCCGGGTCGTCCAGACCAGGTGGATGTTGTCTATAAAGTCAAAGAGCGTAACACCGGTAGTTTCAACTTTGGTGTGGGCTACGGTACTGAAAGCGGCGTGAGCTTCCAGGTCGGCGTTCAGCAGGATAACTGGTTGGGTACGGGTTATTCTGTTGGTATCAACGGCACCAAGAACGATTACCAGACCTACTCCGAGTTCTCTGTCACTAACCCGTACTTTACGGTAGATGGTGTCAGCCTTGGTGGGCGCATCTTCTACAATGACTTTAAAGCTGACGATGCGGATTTGTCCTCCTATACCAACAAAAGTTATGGTCTGGATGGCACGCTCGGCTTCCCGATTAACGAATACAACACCCTCCGCCTTGGTTTAGGCTATGTCCATAATGACTTGTCTAATATGGAACCGCAGGTGGCGATGTGGCGTTATCTGGACTCCGTAGGTCAAACGTCCAGCACGACCAGTGATAACAACGGCTATAATGCCAACGACTTTACCTTCAACTACGGTTGGACTTACAACAACCTTGACCGCGGCTACTTCCCGACAAAAGGCTCGCGCGTCAACCTGAATGGTAAAGTAACGATCCCAGGATCCGACAACGAGTTCTACAAAGTAACGGTAGACACCGCGTCCTACTTCCCTATCGATGAAGATCATAGCTGGGTTGTTCTTGGACGTACGCGTTGGGGGTATGGTGATGGATTGGGCGGTAAAGAGATGCCGTTCTATGAAAACTTCTATGCCGGTGGTTCCAGCACGGTTCGTGGTTTCCAGTCCAACAACATCGGTCCAAAAGCGGTCTACTACGGCGGCCGTGGCCTGGATAACTGTGATTCGACGACAGAAAAATACTGTAGCTCTGATGATGCGGTGGGTGGTAACGCCATGGGTGTTGCCAGCGTAGAGTTGATTACCCCAACGCCGTTTATCAGCGAAAAATATGCAAACTCAGTACGTACCTCCTTCTTCTGGGATGCAGGTACCGTATGGGATACCAACTGGCAGAATACTGCTGATATGAAAGCGCTGGGTGTCCCGGATTATAGTGATCCAAGCAATATCCGTATGTCTGCGGGTATCGCACTACAATGGATGTCCCCATTGGGGCCGTTGGTATTCTCCTACGCCCAGCCGTTTAAGAAGTACGATGGAGACAAGGCAGAACAGTTCCAGTTTAACATTGGTAAAACCTGGTAACGTGCCACTGCGATGGAATGCATGATGTAGTGATGGTCGTGGCGGTGACAGACACCGCCCGCCAACGCAAAGAACGGTACCTCAGGGTACAATTGGGATGGTGAGGAGTTTATAGTGAAAAAGTTGTTATTAGCTGCAGGTTTCGGTTTGGCAATGGCTTCTTCTGCTCAGGCAGCTGACAAAATTGCTGTCGTGGATATGAACAGCCTGTTCCAACAGGTTGCGCAGACTTCCGGCGTTTCTCAGACCATGAAAAACGAGTTCGGTAGCCGTGCCAGCGAGCTTCAGCGTCTGGAATCTGACCTGCAGACCAAAATGCAGCGTTATCAGCGTGACGGTTCCACGATGAAAGCGACGGAACGTACCAAGCTGGAAAAAGATATCCAGTCCCAGCGTCAGAATCTCGCGCAGAAAGGTCAGGCATTCGAGCAGGATCAGGCTCGTCGTTCTAATGAAGAACGTGGCAAGCTGATGACGCGTATTCAGGCTGCAGTGAAGAAAGTTGCTGCGGATCAGGGCGTAGACCTGGTTATCCCGGCTAACGCTGCTATCTACAACAGCAGTGACGTGAAAGACATCACCGCTGATGTGCTGAAACAGGTTAAATAAGTAATGCCTTCAATTCGACTGTCTGATTTAGCTCAACAGTTGGATGCAGAATTACACGGTGATGGCGATCTCGTCATCACCGGCGTTGCGTCCATGCAATCTGCTAAAGCAGGTCAAATCACCTTCATGGTTAATCCTAAATACCGTGAAAATCTGAATGACTGCCAGGCGTCTGCTGTCGTTATGACACAGGACGATCTTCCGTTTGCCAAAAGCGCGGCTTTAATTGTGAGAAATCCTTATCTCACTTATGCCCGTATGGCCCAAATTCTAGATTCAACGCCGCAGCCGGCTGAGAACATTGCACCCAGTGCCGTGATCGACCCGAGCGCAACAGTAGGCAATAACGTAGCTATTGGCGCAAATGCTGTTATCGAATCCGATGTGATTCTCGGTGATAACGTAGTGATTGGCGCCGGTTGCTTTGTCGGTAAAAAGACAAAAATTGGTGCAGGGTCGCGACTCTGGGCTAACGTCACCATTTACCATGAAATTGAGATCGGTGAGAATTGCCTCATCCAGTCCGGTACCGTGATCGGGGCTGACGGCTTCGGTTATGCGAACGATCGTGGTAACTGGGTTAAGATCCCGCAGATCGGGCGCGTCATTATTGGCGATCGTGTCGAGATTGGTGCCTGCACCACTATCGATCGTGGGGCGCTTGATGACACACAAATTGGTAACGGTGTGATCATTGATAATCAGTGTCAGATTGCACATAACGTCGTGATTGGCGACAATACTGCCGTTGCTGGTGGCGTCATCATGGCGGGCAGTTTGAAAATTGGCCGTTACTGTATGATTGGTGGTGCCAGCGTCATTAATGGTCACATGGAAATCTGCGACAAGGTCACCGTGACGGGGATGGGTATGGTGATGCGTCCTATCACTGAGCCTGGTGTCTATTCCTCGGGTATCCCGCTTCAGCCGAACAAAGTCTGGCGTAAAACTGCCGCACTGGTAATGAATATTGATGACATGAGCAAGCGCCTCAAAGCTGTTGAGCGCAAGGTCAATAAAGAAGACTAACAGCTCGCTCGTTAACACTTAAACTTCCCGGCCTGCAGGCATTCTCACGATTGCCTCGGGCCGTGTTATTATTGCCTTTTAGTATATTTAGACAGGAAGAGTATTTTGACTACTGACACTCATACTCTGCACATTGAAGAGATTCTGGAGCTTCTGCCGCACCGTTATCCGTTTTTACTGGTTGACCGCGTGCTGGATTTTGAAGAAGGTCGTTTTCTGCGCGCAGTTAAAAATGTCTCTGTAAATGAGCCATTTTTCCAGGGACATTTCCCGGGCAAACCCATTTTTCCGGGTGTGTTGATTCTGGAAGCGATGGCGCAGGCCACGGGTATTCTGGCGTTTAAAAGCGTTGGAAAACTGGAGCCGGGTGAGCTCTATTATTTCGCAGGTATTGACGAAGCGCGCTTCAAGCGTCCGGTTGTGCCAGGCGATCAAATGATCATGGAAGTCACCTTTGAAAAAACGCGCCGTGGGCTGACTCGCTTTAAAGGCGTAGCTCTGGTCGACGGTAAAGTTGTTTGCGAAGCTACTATGATGTGTGCACGTAGCCGGGAGGCCTGATACGTGATTGATAAAACCGCCTTTATTCATCCTTCTGCCATTGTTGAAGACGGTGCCATTATTGGCGCTAATGCTCACATTGGTCCGTTTTGTATTGTTGGCGCTAACGTCGAAATTGGCGAAGGCACCGTACTGAAGTCTCATGTTGTTATAAACGGCCATACTAAAATTGGTCGTGATAACGAGATTTATCAGTTCGCTTCCATCGGGGAAGTTAACCAGGATCTTAAATATGCTGGTGAGCCGACTCGCGTGGAAATTGGCGATCGCAACCGCATTCGCGAAAGCGTCACCATTCACCGTGGCACGGTACAAGGCGGCGGATTAACGAAGGTGGGCAGTGATAACCTCATGATGGTCAACACGCATGTTGCGCATGACTGTACCATTGGTGATCGCTGTATCCTCGCGAATAACGCCACGCTTGCAGGCCATGTCTCTGTTGATGACTTTGCTATCATCGGTGGCATGACCGCAGTCCACCAGTTCTGCATCATCGGTGCGCACGTGATGGTGGGCGGCTGCTCCGGTGTGGCGCAGGACGTTCCGCCTTACGTTATCGCTCAGGGCAACCATGCGACGCCGTTTGGGGTTAACATCGAAGGGTTGAAACGTCGCGGCTTCAGCCGTGAAGCGATTCACGCCATCCGTAACGCCTACAAACTGCTTTATCGCAGCGGTAAAACGCTGGACGAAGCAAAACCTGAGATTACTGAGCTGGCACAGCAGTATCCTGAAGTGAAGGCGTTCACTGAATTCTTTGAGCGCTCCACGCGTGGCCTGATTCGGTAATGGTCGAGCATCGCCCGTTAACAATAGCCCTCGTCGCCGGAGAAACCTCCGGCGATATTCTTGGTGCGGGGCTCATTCGCGCCCTGAAGGCGCGTGTGCCTGACGCCCGCTTTGTTGGGGTGGCAGGGCCACTGATGCAGGCGGAAGGGTGTGAAGCCTGGTATGAAATGGAAGAGCTGGCGGTGATGGGGATCGTTGAGGTACTGGGGCGGCTGCGTCGGTTACTTCACATTCGTGCCGATCTCACCCGCCGTTTCTCTGCATTAAAGCCGGATGTCTTTGTCGGCATTGATGCGCCTGATTTCAACATTACCCTTGAGGGGAACCTGAAAAAACAGGGCATCAGGACTATTCATTATGTCAGCCCCTCAGTCTGGGCCTGGCGCCAGAAACGCGTTTTCAAAATAGGCAGAGCCACCAATCTGGTGCTAGCTTTTCTGCCTTTCGAAAAAGCGTTTTATGACAGATTTAATGTTCCTTGTCGGTTCATCGGTCACACGATGGCGGATGCCATGCCGCTGGATCCGGACAAGCAGGCCGCGAGAAGCAGATTAGGGATTCCGCCTGAGGCACACTGTCTCGCCCTGCTACCGGGTAGCCGGGGCGCGGAAGTGGAAATGCTGAGTGCCGACTTCCTGCGTACGGCACAACTTCTGCGTGAGCATTATCCTGATCTGCATGTGGCCGTGCCCCTGGTCAATGCGAAAAGGCGTGAACAGTTTGAGCGAATCAAACAGGAGACCGCCCCTGATTTACAGGTGCATATGCTTGATGGCATGGCGCGTGATGCCATGATTGCCAGCGATGCAGCGCTTCTGGCGTCAGGCACCGCGGCGCTGGAGTGTATGCTGGCAAAATGCCCGATGGTGGTCGGCTACCGAATGAAGCCGTTCACCTTCTGGCTTGCGAAACGGCTGGTCAAAACCGATTACGTCTCGCTGCCAAACTTGCTGGCAGGCCGCGAGCTGGTAAAAGAGTTATTGCAGGATGAGTGTCAGCCTAAGAAATTAGCGGATGCATTACTTCCGTTGCTGGCGAATGGCAAAGCGCACCATGCCATGCATGACATTTTCCGCGAACTGCACCTGCAGATCCGATGTAATGCCGATGAACAGGCCGCTGCTGCTGTACTGGAGTTGGCACAATGATTGAATTTGAATACCCGCACACGCATCTGGTTGCGGGTGTGGATGAAGTGGGGCGCGGGCCGTTGGTAGGTGCAGTGGTCACCGCTGCGGTTATTCTTGACCCCCTGCGACCCATCGTGGGGCTAACTGACTCCAAGAAGTTATCGGAGAAGCGCCGTCTCGCGCTCTGCGAGGAGATCAAAGAGAAGGCGTTATCCTGGAGTCTTGGCCGCGCTGAGCCCCATGAAATAGACGAACTGAACATTTTGCATGCCACGATGCTGGCGATGCAGCGCGCCGTTGCCGGACTGCATATCGTCCCGGAGTATGTGTTGATTGACGGCAACCGTTGTCCCACATTGCCTGTGCCCTCGATGGCGGTGGTAAAAGGGGACAGCCGGGTGCAGGAAATCAGCGCGGCGTCTATTCTTGCCAAAGTGTCACGGGATGCGGAAATGGCCGCGCTGGATATGACATTCCCCCAATATGGTTTTGCGCAACACAAAGGTTATCCAACCGCATTTCATCTCGAAAAGCTGGTTGAACATGGCGCAACCGAACACCACCGGCGCAGTTTCGGCCCGGTCAAACGCGCGTTGGGCCTTGTGTCCTGATTCTTGTCACACGATAAAACCGGAATCTGAAAATGGCTGAACCACGTTTCGTACACCTGCGGGTGCATAGCGACTACTCCATGATTGATGGGCTGGCAAAGACCGGACCGCTGGTGAAAAAGGCGGCCGCGCTCGGTATGCCTGCGCTGGCGATCACCGATTTTACCAACCTATGTGGTCTGGTGAAGTTTTATGGAACGGCGCACGGTGCGGGTATGAAGCCCATCGTGGGAGCTGATTTTCACGTTCAGAGTGATGTGCTGGGCGATGAACTGACCCAACTGACGGTTCTGGCCGCCAATAACGCAGGATATCAAAACCTCACGCTGCTTATTTCCCGTGCCTATCAGCGTGGCTATGGCGCTGCTGGCCCGTGGATTGACAGAGACTGGCTGGTTGAGCATAAAGAGGGGCTGCTCCTGCTTTCCGGCGGCCGCATGGGCGATGTGGGACGAAGCTTGCTTCGTGGCAATACTCCCCTTGTGGAGCAGTGCGTCAGTTTCTATGAAACCCATTTCCCCGATAGCTATTATCTGGAGCTTATCCGTACCGGGCGCCCGGATGAAGAGAGTTACCTGCATGCTGCGGTAGCGCTGGCGGAGGCGCGGGGGCTTCCCGTGGTTGCCACCAATGATGTGCGTTTTATCGACGCGGGTGACTTCGACGCGCACGAGATCCGCGTCGCCATCCACGACGGTTTTACCCTCGACGATCCTAAGCGTCCGCGTCATTATTCCCCTCAGCAGTACATGCGTACCGAAGACGAGATGTGCGAGCTGTTTGCTGATATTCCGGAAGCGCTCGAAAACAGCGTCGAAATTGCCAAACGCTGTAACGTGACCGTTCGGCTGGGCGAATACTTTCTTCCTCAGTTCCCGACAGGGAATATGACCACCGAAGACTTCCTGGTAGCGAAATCCAAAGAGGGGCTTGAAGAGCGTCTGGCATTCCTCTTCCCGGATCCACAGCTGCGGGCAGAGCGTCGCCCTGAATATGATGAGCGCCTGGAGGTGGAGCTGCAGGTTATCAACCAGATGGGCTTCCCAGGCTACTTCCTTATCGTGATGGAGTTTATCCAGTGGTCGAAGGATAACGGCGTGCCCGTAGGACCCGGGCGTGGTTCTGGTGCGGGTTCGCTGGTGGCTTATGCACTGAAAATCACCGACCTCGATCCGCTGGAATTTGACCTGCTGTTCGAACGTTTCCTTAACCCGGAACGTGTCTCCATGCCCGACTTTGACGTTGACTTCTGTATGGAGAAACGCGACCAGGTCATTGAGCACGTGTCGGAAATGTACGGACGCGATGCGGTTTCACAGATTATCACCTTCGGTACGATGGCGGCGAAAGCGGTTATTCGCGATGTGGGGCGCGTGCTGGGGCATCCCTACGGTTTCGTAGACCGAATTTCAAAACTGGTGCCACCCGATCCGGGTATGACGCTGGCAAAAGCGTTTGAAGCGGAACCTCAGTTGCCTGAAATCTATGAGGCTGACGAAGAGGTGAGAGCGCTCATTGATATGGCGCGCAAACTGGAAGGTGTCACCCGTAACGCCGGTAAGCATGCGGGCGGGGTGGTTATTGCACCGACCAAAATCACCGATTTTGCACCGCTCTACTGCGACGAAGCGGGTCATCATCCGGTTACCCAGTTTGATAAAAACGACGTGGAATATGCCGGGCTGGTGAAGTTTGACTTCCTGGGGCTGCGTACGCTGACCATCATCGACTGGGCTCTGAAGATGATTAATCCGCGACGTGAGAAGCAGGGGCTTGAGCCTATCGATATCGCCGCTATCCCGCTCGATGACAAGAAAAGCTTCGATATGCTGCAACGCTCGGAGACCACGGCGGTCTTCCAGCTTGAATCCCGTGGCATGAAAGATCTCATCAAGCGTCTGCAGCCGGACTGCTTTGAGGACATGATAGCCCTGGTGGCGCTGTTCCGTCCTGGCCCGTTGCAGTCAGGGATGGTAGATAACTTTATCGACCGTAAGCATGGCCGCGAGGAGATCTCTTACCCGGACGTGCAGTGGCAGCATGAGTGCCTGAAGCCTGTTCTGGAGCCGACCTACGGCATCATCCTCTACCAGGAACAGGTGATGCAGATTGCGCAGGAGCTATCCGGCTACACCCTCGGTGGTGCGGATATGCTGCGTCGTGCAATGGGTAAGAAAAAACCGGAAGAGATGGCAAAGCAGCGGTCGGTTTTTGAAGACGGTGCAAAGAAAAACGGCGTTGACGGCGAACTGGCGATGAAAATCTTTGACCTGGTGGAAAAATTCGCCGGGTACGGATTTAACAAATCTCACTCCGCTGCCTATGCTTTAGTCTCCTACCAGACGTTGTGGCTGAAAGCCCACTTTCCGGCAGAATTTATGGCGGCCGTAATGACCGCGGATATGGATAACACGGAAAAAGTGGTTGGGCTGGTGGATGAATGCTGGCGCATGGGCCTTAAAATCCTGCCGCCGGATATTAATTCCGGTTTGTACCATTTCCACGTCAATGATGACGGGGAGATCGTGTATGGTATCGGCGCGATTAAAGGCGTCGGTGAAGGGCCCATTGAAGCCATCATTGAAGCGCGTAATGAAGGCGGATATTTCCGCGAGCTGTTTGATCTCTGCGCCCGTACTGACACCAAAAAATTAAACCGTCGGGTGCTGGAAAAACTGATCATGTCCGGGGCGTTTGACCGTCTTGGGCCGCACCGCGCGGCATTAATGAACTCTCTGGGCGATGCATTAAAAGCCGCCGATCAGCACGCTAAAGCGGAAGCGATTGGCCAGGCGGATATGTTTGGCGTGCTCGCAGAAGAGCCGGAGCAGATTGAGCAGTCTTATGCCAGTTGTCAGCCCTGGCCGGAACATACGGTACTGGAAGGTGAGCGTGAAACCTTAGGACTCTATCTGACGGGTCACCCCATCAACCAGTATTTAAAAGAAATCGATCGCTATGTCGGCGGCCTTAGGCTAAAAGACATGCACCCAACCGACCGTGGCAAGGTCACCACGGCGGCGGGGCTCGTGATTGCTGCAAGGGTAATGGTCACCAAACGCGGCAATCGTATCGGCATCTGTACGCTGGATGACCGTTCCGGGCGTCTGGAGGTGATGTTATTCACCGAAGCGCTGGAAAAGTACCAGCATTTGCTGGAAAACGACCGCATACTTATCGTCAGCGGACAGGTCAGCTTTGATGACTTCAGCGGTGGCCTTAAAATGATGGCCCGTGAAGTGATGGATATTGACGAAGCCCGTGAAAAATATGCTCGCGGGCTTGCTATCTCGCTGACGGACAGGCAAATTGATGACCAGCTTTTGACCCGACTCCGTCAGTCTCTGGAACCCCATCGCTCGGGGACAATTCCAGTACATCTCTACTATCAGAGGGCGGATGCACGAGCACGATTGCGTTTTGGCGCGACGTGGCGTGTCTCTCCGAGCGATCGTTTATTAAACGATCTCCGTGGCCTTATTGGTTCGGAGCAGGTGGAACTGGAGTTTGACTAATACAGGAATACTATGAGTCTGAATTTCCTTGATTTCGAACAGCCGATTGCTGAGCTGGAAGCGAAAATCGATTCTCTGACTGCGGTGAGCCGTCAGGATGAAAAACTGGATATTAACATTGACGAAGAAGTGCATCGTCTGCGTGAAAAAAGCGTAGAACTGACGCGCAAAATATTCGCCGATCTTGGCGCATGGCAGGTAGCCCAGCTGGCACGCCATCCGCTGCGTCCATACACCCTGGATTACGTCCGCCTCGCGTTTGATGAGTTTGACGAACTCGCAGGTGACCGTGCTTACGCCGACGACAAAGCCATCGTGGGCGGTATCGCCCGCCTGGACGGTCGTCCGGTGATGATCATTGGTCACCAGAAAGGCCGTGAAACCAAAGAAAAAATCCGCCGCAATTTCGGTATGCCTGCACCTGAAGGCTACCGTAAAGCGCTGCGTTTGATGGAAATGGCCGATCGTTTCAATATGCCCATCATTACCTTCATTGACACCCCAGGCGCTTATCCGGGTGTCGGTGCAGAAGAGCGTGGTCAGTCCGAAGCCATCGCCCGTAACCTGCGCGAAATGTCTCGCCTGAATGTGCCGGTCATTTGTACCGTCATTGGTGAAGGTGGTTCCGGTGGGGCACTGGCTATTGGCGTGGGTGATAAAGTGAATATGCTGCAGTACAGCACCTATTCCGTTATCTCGCCGGAAGGTTGCGCCTCGATTCTCTGGAAGAGCGCAGATAAGGCGCCGCTGGCAGCAGATGCTATGGGCATTATTGCGCCGCGTCTGAAAGAGCTGAAACTGATCGATTCTATTATTCCGGAACCACTCGGTGGTGCTCATCGCAACGCGGAAGCGATGGCTGCCTCCCTGAAAGCGCAGCTGATTGCCGATCTGGCCGATCTTGACGTGCTGAGTAAAGAAGATCTGCGTAACCGCCGTTACCAGCGTCTGATGAGCTACGGCTACGCCTGATTTCCCTGAAAGACCATTCTGAAAAGCCACACTCCGGTGTGGCTTTTTTTATACCCGCGGCCTGGCTCAACTATGCTTTACGCATGTTTTTTAAGGAGGTAGGCGTGAATATTATTGCCATCATGGGGCCGCATGGCGTTTTCTACAAAGACGAGCCAATCAAGGAACTTGAACAGGCGCTTAAGCAACAAGGCTTTCAGCTTATCTGGCCGCAAAACAGTAATGACTTACTCAAGTTTATTGAACACAATCCGCGTATTTGTGGCGTTATCTTTGACTGGGATGAGTACGACCTCGATCTCTGCAGCGAAATCAATCAGCTTAACGAATACCTGCCGTTATACGCCTTTATCAATACCCACTCGACGATGGACGTCAGCGCCCATGATATGCGCATGGCGCTGTGGTTCTTCGAATATGCGCTGGGCACGGCGGACGACATCGCGACCCGCATAGAACAGTACACGCGCGAATATCTCGATAACATTACGCCCCCTTTCACCAAAGCGTTGTTCACCTATGTGAAAGAGGGTAAATACACGTTTTGCACGCCGGGGCATATGGGCGGCACGGCCTACCAGAAAAGCCCAGTGGGATGTCTGTTTTACGATTTTTTTGGCGGTAATACGTTAAAAGCAGATGTATCTATTTCGGTGACTGAACTGGGATCGCTGCTGGATCATAGCGGGCCGCATCTGGAAGCTGAAGAGTATATCGCCCGCACCTTTGGTGCTGAACAGAGCTACATGGTCACCAATGGCACCTCCACCTCCAATAAGATTGTGGGAATGTATGCTGCTCCGGTCGGCAGCACGTTACTTATCGATCGCAACTGCCATAAGTCACTTGCGCATTTGCTGATGATGAGCGATGTCACGCCGATCTGGCTGAAACCCGGACGCAATGCGTTGGGTATTCTGGGCGGTATCCCGCGTCAGGAATTTGCCCATGCGAGTATTGAGCAGAAAGTGGCTACCACGCCGGGGGCGAGCTGGCCTGTTCATGCCGTCATCACTAACTCAACCTATGACGGCCTGCTTTACAACACTGACTGGATTAAAAAGACGCTGGATGTTCCATCCATTCATTTTGATTCTGCCTGGGTGCCCTACACCAATTTTCATCCTATTTACGCAGGCAAAAGTGGGATGAGCGGCGAGCGCGTGCCGGGCAAAGTTTTCTTTGAAACGCAATCGACGCACAAGATGCTGGCGGCGCTTTCGCAAGCCTCACTGATTCACGTTAAAGGTGATTATGACGAAGACACCTTCAACGAAGCCTTCATGATGCACACTTCCACTTCACCCAGCTATCCTCTGGTTGCCTCCATCGAGACGGCAGCGGCGATGCTGCGCGGCAACCCGGGCAAGCGGCTGATTAACCGCTCGGTCGAGCGGGCGTTGCACTTTCGCAAAGAGGTGCAGCGCCTTAAGGATGAAGCAGACAGCTGGTTCTTTGACATCTGGCAGCCTGAAGAGATCGATGAGGCTGACTGCTGGCCCGTTTCGCCAGGAGAAACATGGCACGGCTTCCGGGATGCTGACGCAGACCATATGTTCCTCGATCCGGTTAAGGTGACGATTTTGACACCGGGTATGGATGAGCACGGTCATATGAGCGAAGAGGGGATCCCGGCTGCGCTGGTAGCGAAGTTCCTTGATGAACGTGGCGTAGTAGTGGAAAAAACAGGCCCCTATAATCTGCTGTTCCTTTTCAGCATCGGAATAGACAAAACCCGGGCGATGGGGTTATTACGCGGGCTGATGGAGTTTAAGCGCGCCTACGATCTTAATCTTCGGGTGAAAAATATGTTGCCGGATCTCTATGCCGAGGATCCGGACTTTTATCGCACTATGCGTATTCAGGATCTGGCGCAAGGGATCCACAAGTTGATCCGCCAGCACGATCTTCCGCAACTGATGCTAAGAGCGTTCGATGTTTTGCCAGAGATGAAAATGACGCCGCATCAGGCCTGGCAGGAGCAGATCCGTGGCGATGTGGAAACCATTGAGCTGGAAAAACTGATCGGACGTACTTCCGCCAATATGATCCTGCCGTACCCACCGGGGGTTCCATTGCTGATGCCCGGAGAGGTGATTACCGAACAGAGTCGTGCGGTGCTGGACTTTTTATTGATGCTTTGCGCAATAGGACGGCATTACCCGGGGTTTGAAACGGATATTCACGGGGCGAAGCGGGGAGAAGACGGAGTGTATTGGGTACGTGTCTTAAAATAACCCTGACCGCTTGCGGGTTATCACCGGCAAGGGTAACGTGCTGAAAGACAAAAGGAGGCACTATGCTGGGTTTGAAACAGGTACACCATATCGCCATCATCGCGACGGACTATGCCAGAAGCAAAGCGTTTTACTGCGATATTCTGGGCTTCACATTAGAAAGCGAGTTTTATCGCGAAGAGCGTGATTCATGGAAAGGGGATTTGGCCCTCAATGGGCAATATGTCATTGAACTTTTCTCCTTTCCGTTCCCGCCAGCGCGTGCGAGTGGGCCGGAATCCTGCGGGTTGCGCCATCTGGCTTTCAGCGTTGAGAATATCGACAAGGCAGTTTCTCACCTTGAGGCGCACGGGGTTGTTTGTGAAGATATCCGCATCGACCCTTTTACTGGTAAACGTTTTACCTTTTTCAAAGATCCCGATAATTTGCCGCTGGAGCTCTATCAGCAGTAGGGCTTGCCACTTTTCCCGATGCCCGGTAACGTGCCGGGCATGAACCACCTTTCGGTTATCACCATGTCTCTGCCATTGCTGTCTCATCTACCCTCCTCTCAACGCCAGTTTTTAGTAGCGTTCAGTGGAGGGCTGGATTCCACGGTGCTTTTGCACCGGCTTGTGCTATGGCGTCGCCAGCAACCGACGATCGCACTGCGTGCCATTCACATCCACCACGGATTAAGCCCGAATGCGGATAAATGGGTGGAACACTGTCAGCAGCAGTGCGACAGCTGGCAGGTTCCCCTGGCGATATGTCGCGTCAATCTTGTGGATGAGGGGAACGGGGTGGAAGCGCAGGCTCGTAAGGCGCGTTATGCTGCTTTCGAAAAGGCTCTTTTGCCCGGTGAGCTATTGCTTACGGCACAACACCTTGACGATCAAGCAGAAACGTTTCTGCTGGCGTTAAAGCGCGGAAGCGGGCCAGCCGGACTCGCCGGTATGCCGGAAACCATGCCATTTGCTGGCTCACTACTGTTACGACCACTGCTAAATGAGACGCGGTCTGCGCTGGAAGCGTGGGCACACCAGCACGGTTTATCGTGGATTGATGACGAAAGTAATAACGACGACCGCTACGATCGCAATTTTTTACGGTTGCGGGTCTTACCCCAACTTAATGCCCGTTGGCCGCATTTTGCTGATGCAGTGGCTCGCAGCGCGGCGCTGTGCGGTGAGCAGGAACAACTGCTGGATGAATTGCTGGCGGATGAGCTTTCAGCCGCCACCAGCCAGGACGGTGGCCTGTTGATTGCGGCATTAACGCCGTTAAGTGCTATAAGACGAGGCGCAATCCTGCGTCGCTGGCTGGCTTCCCGACAGGCGGTTATGCCTTCAAGGGAGACGCTTAACCGCATCTGGAATGAAGTTGCCCTCGCCAGAGAGGATGCAGAACCTTGTTTACGCATGGGCGCTCTGAGCGTACGCCGTTATAAAGGTCAGCTTTTTCTGGTGAGCCTCTCTCCTGACTTGCGCGAGCTGGTGCTCGCGTGGCCTTCGCCATTCGCTCCGCTGAGGCTCCCCGGCAATGGCGGTATCGTGTCGCTAACCAAAGGGGGCGAGTTGCGTTCACCTCTACCAGATGAACCGGTATCCCTGCGTTTTCAGGCGAGCGGCATACTGCATATTGTTGGTCGCAACGGTGGACGTAAGCTCAAAAAAATCTGGCAGGAACGTGGAGTGGCACCCTGGCAGCGGGAGACTACCCCGTTACTTTTCTATGGCGAGAAACTTATTGCCGCGGCCGGGCAATTTGTCACGCTGGAGGGGGCGGTTAAAGAGGGGGACGAGGGGGTCGGACTCAGGTGGGAGAAGTAACGGGCAGACCGGGCTGCCCGTCTGAGGACTTCAGGACTCGCTCACCACAACGGTGCCGATTTCCGGATGACTGAAGCTCGCAATCTTGTCGAGGCGTAATTCGCGGATAGCGCCCGCGGTTTCCGCCACCAGGTACTCCACGTTTTTACGAGAGACCAAATCGCTGGCTTTTGCCTGCAACTCTTCGCCATCTTTGAGCGTCAGCGTCAATAAGAGATGATGCTGACAGGCAAGTTCCAGGTTGTCATAATCATCGCAGTTAATGGGTTGATAAGTATCATTCATTGACATAATCGCTCACCAGTAAGTTCGCGGCAGCATAAGCCGCCTTTTCCCTGACCGACTCTGAAACGGTATCGTCCGATGCCATCTCATTCAAAACCTTCAATACGCATCCCAGTGCATCCGGGACATACCCTAAATCCCCGCTCGCAATTTCCGCATACCGCTTGCGTATCAATTCACAATAATTTCCCACATGTCCTCCTGTAAGCGCCCTGGCTTTACTGTGAGATACCATTAAGCCTACGAAGATACGCTCTGTTTCGCAAGGTGACTATAACACAGCCAGCTAATCATTATCAGAGTGATGACCTCCGTGAAGCTAAAGAGAGAACAGCGTGTTATACCTTTATTCGCTACAATAGCGCCTGTTTTGTTCAGGAGGCGGTATGGCATTAAAAGCAACAATTTATAAAGCAATGGTGAATGTGGCAGATTTGGACCGGAATCAGTTTCTTGATGCCACCTTAACGCTTGCTCGTCATCCTTCTGAAACGCAGGAACGCATGATGCTGCGTCTGCTGGCGTGGCTGAAGTTTGCTGATGAACGCCTGCAGTTTACGCGTGGGCTCAGCGCGGAAGATGAACCAGAAGTCTGGTTGCTGAACGACCATCTGGGCATCGATCTGTGGGTTGAGCTGGGATTGCCCGATGAGAGGCGAATCAAAAAAGCCTGCAGCCAGTCTCAGGCGGTTGCCCTGTTTACCTATAACGACCGGGCGGCGCAAATCTGGTGGCAACAAAACCAGACCAAAATGGCGGGTTTTAAAAATTTGAGCATCTGGTATCTGGATGATATGCAGCTGGCGAAACTGAGCGAACTGGCTACCCGCACCATGACGCTTCAGGCGACGATTCAGGATGGAACTATCTGGCTCAGCGATGCTCAAAATAATCTGGAAATTCAGCTAACGACCTGGCAGCATCACGAATGATTGTCCTGTCCCGGCATGCCACTATTACGGATGACGAACTGGAGATCACCGCAGTTCGCGCGCAGGGGGCAGGCGGTCAGCATGTGAATAAAGCCTCGACGGCTATTCATCTGCGTTTTGATATTCGTGCTTCCGGTTTGCCTGATTTTTATAAAGAACGGCTTCTGGGGGCGTCGCATCATCTTATCACCGCTGATGGCGTGGTGATTATCAAGGCGCAGGAATACCGCAGTCAGGAGATGAATCGAGAAGCGGCGATCGCCAGGCTGGTGGCATTAATTAACGAGCTGACCGTGGTGCAAAAAAGCCGTCGTGCAACGCGTCCCACCCGGGCGTCGAAAGAGCGGCGCCTGGCGAGCAAGTCGCAAAAGTCGTCAGTAAAAGCGCTACGTGGAAAAGTCCGCCGACCACAGGAATGATGGGTGTAATAAGCAATATTCATAAGGAAAAGAGCGTGAAAAGAGCAATATTGTCCCTGGCTGCCGTCATAACACTCTTTGGCCTGATGGGGTGTAATAACCGGGGGGAAGTGCAGACGGTTTCACCACCCGAGTCGCATGAACTTAAGCCTATGCAGCAAAGCTGGCGGGGCATTTTGCCCTGTGCGGATTGTGAAGGCGTTGAGACCTCGCTTTTCCTCGAAAAAGACGGTACCTGGGTGATGAATCAGGGCTATCAGGGGGCTAAGGGGGCCGAAGAATTTGCCAGCTATGGCGTCTGGGCGCGTACAGCAGACAAGCTGGTTTTAACCGATACCGCAGGTGAGAAGCGTTACTTCCGGCCCAGGGGTGACGCGCTGGAAATGCTCGATCGCGAAGGAAATCCGATTCATTCTCAACTCAATTATACGTTACAGCCGGTAAAAAGTGCCCTGCCAGCCACACCTATGGCCATGCGTGGGATGTATCTCTATTTTGCGGATGCCGCGACCTTCACCGACTGCGCAACCGGCAAACGCCTTCCGGTGAAGAACAGTGACCAGCTTGCACTGAAGTTTAACCAGGCGAAGGGGACACCTGCGCAGGCACTACTGCTTGAAGTGGACGGTCATTACGCCCACACCCCAAACCCGGACACCGGGGGGCCGGTTATAACGGTGGTTACGGATAAGAACGCAAGATTCATCCTCGGAAAAGATTGCCATCATCCATAAAAAAAGGCCTCGCATGCGAGGCCTTTTTAATATTAAAGCGATTAGCCCTTAATGGCGTTAACCAGGAAGTTCATGATGTCACCGGTCTTGATCATCTGCTTCTCGCCGCTGCGACGGTATTTATACTCAATATCGTCGCTATCAAGGTTGCGGTCACCAATCACGATGGTGTGAGGAATACCAATAAGCTCCATGTCTGCAAACATGACGCCTGGGCGTTCTTTACGATCGTCCATCAGTACGTCGATACCCTGCGCACGCAGTTCGTGATAGAGCTTCTCTGCCAGTTCCTGTACACGGTAAGATTTGTGCATATTCATTGGCAAAATGGCTACCTGGAACGGGGCAATACTGTCCGGCCACAGAATGCCACGCTCGTCAAAGTTCTGCTCGATGGCGGCCGCCACTACGCGAGTCACCCCGATGCCATAGCAACCCATTGTCAGGATCTGGTTACGACCATCTTCACCCTGAACGGACGCTTTCAATGCTTCAGAGTACTTAGTACCCAACTGGAAGATATGGCCCACTTCGATACCGCGTTTAATCAGCAAAGTACCTTGACCATCCGGGCTGGCATCACCCGCCACTACGTTACGAATATCAGCCACTTCCGGGGTCGCTACATCGCGGTCCCAGTTGATACCGAAGTAGTGCTTGCCATCCACGTTAGCGCCGGCGGCGAAATCGCTCATGGCGGCAACGGTACGGTCGATAACCACCGGAATCGGCATATTAACCGGGCCCAGTGAGCCTGGACCCGCATTAACCACGGCACGGATGTCGGCTTCGGTTGCAAAGGTCAATGGGCTGGCCACCTGCGGCAGTTTTTCCGCTTTTACTTCGTTCAGTTCATGATCGCCACGTACCAGTAACGCGACCAGTGGGTAGCTGCTTCCTTCGACCGCTTTGACCAACAGGGTCTTCACAGTCTTTTCAATCGGCAGAGCAAACTGCTCAACCAGCTCGGCGATGGTTTTTGCATTTGGTGTATCGACCAGCGTCATTTCCTGCGTTGCCGCTGCGCGTGGCGTTTTTGGCGCAACCGCTTCTGCCAGTTCAATGTTAGCTGCATAGTCAGAGGTGTCAGAGAAGACGATGTCATCTTCACCGCTCTGCGCCAGAACCTGGAATTCGTGAGAGGCGCTACCACCAATCGAGCCGGTATCAGCCTGCACCGGGCGGAATTCGAGCCCAATGCGCGTGAAGATTTTGCTGTAAGCGGCGTACATTGCATCGTACGTTTCCTGCAGCGATTCCTGTGTTGTATGGAAAGAGTACGCATCTTTCATCAGGAATTCGCGGGAACGCATTACGCCGAAACGCGGGCGCACTTCGTCACGGAATTTGGTCTGGATCTGAAAGAAGTTCAGCGGCAGCTGTTTGTAAGAGCTGAGCTCGTTACGGATCAGATCGGTAATGACTTCTTCGTGAGTCGGGCCGAGTACGAATGGACGCTCGCCACGGTCGGAAATACGCAGCAGTTCCGGGCCATACTGCTCCCAACGACCGCTCTCTTGCCACAGTTCTGAAGGCTGAACTACCGGCATTAACACCTCGATCGCACCGGCGTTATTCATCTCTTCACGCACGATGTTTTCGACTTTTTTCAGGACGCGCACGCCGGTCGGCAGCCAGGTGTACAACCCGGAGGCCAGCTTGCGGATCATCCCGGCGCGCAGCATCAGTTGATGACTGATAACCTCGGCGTCGGCAGGTGTCTCCTTCAGAGTGGAGAGCAGGTATTGGCTAGTACGCATGTTGTTACGTTTCCAGTTGGACGAGTAGAACAGGCTCAAAGGGAGCCTGATTTAAAAAAGTGCTTCAGTTTACCAGCGAGGCCGGAATGTCAAAAGTAGAGCGGGATAAATTAACGGTCTTCCAGCGCAAAGACTTCAAAACCCGCTTCGGTTACCCGCCAGCGAACATTGAAATCCAGTAGCCAGACAGCGTAGGTTTTTCCCTGTTCTTCACCTTTTCGGTAGGCCGGGCGCGGGTCCTGGGCCAGCACTTCACAAATAAAGGAGGAAAGGTGAGGGTAACGCTTTTCAAGCCCAGGTAACAGTGCTTCAACGTCTGGACTGAACATGACGGGCATATCAGCAGACGGAGCATGCTGTGCATAGCTGGCACGTGCGTCTGGCAGGGCTTCAGCAAACGGCAGATAGGGTTTGATATCGACAACAGGTGTACCGTCGACCAGGTCCAGGCTGCCTAATTGCAGGATCACGCGATCTTTCTCGCACTGGATACCCTTTAGTTCAACCAGCGACATCCCGACAGGATTGGGACGAAAGGTCGACCGCGTGGCAAAAACGCCCATTCTGGCATTGCCGCCTAAACGGGGTGGGCGAACGGTAGGTCGCCAGCCGCCATCCATTGTCTGGTGAAAAACAAACAAAATCCACAGATGGCTGAAGGCTTCAAGTCCGCGAACGGCCTCGGCGTGGTTATAAGGGGCGATAAGATGCAATTCGCCGCCCCCATGTTTCACCAGACCTGGCTGGCGGGGAACGGCGAACTTTTCTTTATAGGGAGAGCGGATGACGCCTATCTGTTCAAAAGTAAACGCGGTCATTTCGCCGATACGTTAAGGGCGGAACCCACACAAACGGCCTGGCGATAACATCCCGGCGTACCGCTTGTGACTTCGCAGCTATGCAGCAAAACGGCGTTCGCTTTCATTTTAGACGCGTTAATCTGCAGGCGCTTACGCGCGGTAGGGATATTGGGCGGAGAGTCCTGAGTACTGGCCTGACAGGAGTCGCCCGTCACTTCTCCTAAATCACGGAACGTTTTTCCCACTAAATCTTCAGCATTAGTGATGATTCGCACGGGGGCGGCACGCGGCGGTTTGGGCTTTGCCGGTTCCACTTTTGGAGGCGTTGCTGTGCTTTTAACAGGTTCGACGGGAGATCTGCTTAGCATTGAACAGCCGCTCAGCATGAGTGCCAGTAAACAGATCGGTAAAGCACGCATAATATTTCCTCAATAAAATTTCTTAACGTTGCTTATTGAATCAGGTGCTTGGGAAAATAACAAGACGGGCATGTGCCCGTCCTGAAGGATTATAAGGTTACAGCGAATTACCAACCTTTAACCGCACCACCGTTGAACACTTTGTTAGCAGCTTCGTACACTTCATCAGACTGATAAGCCTGAACGAATTTCTTCACGTTTTCCGCGTCTTTATTGTCTTCGCGGCTGACGATCAGGTTTACGTATGGAGAGTCTTTATCTTCAACAAAGATGCCATCTTTTGCAGGCGTCAGGTTGATCTGGCTGGCATACGTGGTGTTGATGACGGCCAGCGCAATTTGCGCATCGTCCAGAGAGCGCGGCAGCTGCGGGGCTTCCAGTTCAACGATTTTCAGGTTTTTTGGATTCTCAGCAACATCCAGAACGCTAGGCAGCAGGCCGACGCCGTCTTTCAGTTTGATGAGACCCTGCTGTTGTAACAGCAACAGAGAACGGCCCAGGTTAGTCGGATCGTTTGGTACGGCGATCTGTGCGCCTTCCTGCAATTCATCGATAGATTTGATTTTTTTAGAATATCCGGCAATCGGGTAAACAAAGGTGTTGCCCACGGTCACCAGTTTGTAACCACGATCTTTAATCTGCTGATCCAGGTAAGGCTTATGCTGGAAGGCGTTAACATCGATATCGCCTTTACTCAGCGCTTCATTTGGCAGTACATAGTCGTTAAATGTCACCAGCTCAACATCGAGGCCATACTTCTCTTTCGCGACTTTTTGTGCCACTTCAGCAACCTGCTGTTCTGCGCCAACAATTACGCCAACTTTAATATGGTTTGGATTTTTTTCGTCCTGACCGCAGCCTGCCAGGGCCAGGGAGCCAATCAGCGCACCTACTGCCGCAAAGGTCTTGAATTTAAACGCCATGTGTATTTCCTTTCTCAGAGTCGTTGTGTTGTGTGCAACATTATTTATGCGTAACAGCGCGAACGATACGATCGCCTGCAAACTGAATTAAGTAAACCAGAATCACCAGTAGCGCCAGCACCGTATTCATGACCACGGCGTTGTAGCCTATGTAGCCATACTGATAGCCAATCTGGCCCAAACCACCGGCACCCACAGCGCCTCCCATTGCGGAATAACCTACCAGGGTGATAAGCGTAATGGTTGCCGCGTTTACCAGACCGGGTAACGCTTCCGGTAAAAGGACCTTACGCACGATTTGCATCGGCGTGGCACCCATCGCGCGTGAGGCTTCGATAAGACCCGTTGGGATCTCCAGCAACGCATTTTCTACCATACGTGCAATAAAAGGCGCAGCCCCGACGGTTAATGGAACAATCGCCGCCTGCAGGCCGATCGAAGTGCCCACCACAATACGAGTGAAGGGGATCATCCAGACCAGCAGGATAATAAAAGGAATAGAACGGAAGATATTCACCAGCGCGGATATCGTGCGGTAAAGCTTCGCGTTTTCAGAAATCTGCCCAGGACGCGTGACATAAAGAAGTACGCCGACCGGTAGGCCTAATACAAAACCGAAAAAACCGGAGACGAAGGTCATTGCCAGCGTTTCCCAGACGCCCTTCACCAGTAACCACATCATTGGCTCAGACATAACCCAGCACCTCTACTTTTACATGGTGTTCTTTAAGCCAGGCAATAGCCGCTTGCGTATCTTGTTGTGTGCCGTGCATTTCGGTCAGCATGATGCCGAACTTAACGCCACCGGCATAATCCATCTGCGCGCTAATAATGTTGTTGTTCACATTAAAACGACGGGCCGTTTCAGACAGTAACGGTGCGTCGACCGATTGACCGGTAAATTCCATACGCAGCATCGGTACGCTGTCTTCAAGCGGCTGGGGTTTTAAACGCTGAAGATAATCTTCCGGGATATCCAGGTGTAATGTGGACTGGATAAACTGCTGCGCCAGTGGGGTTTTCGGATGAGAGAAAACTTCACTGACCGTATCCTGTTCGATTAATTCACCATTACTGATGACGGCAACACAGTCACAGATACGCTTCACCACATCCATCTCATGCGTGATCAGCAAAATGGTCAGGCCCAGGCGACGATTAATATCTTTCAGTAGTTCCAGAATGGAACGGGTAGTGGCGGGATCGAGTGCGCTGGTGGCTTCGTCACACAGCAACACTTTGGGGTTACTCGCCAGAGCACGCGCGATGGCAACTCGCTGCTTCTGACCACCCGACAGGTTTGCCGGGTAGCTGTCCTGCTTGTCGCTCAGTCCAACCAGATCAAGCAACTCTTTCACGCGGCGGTTAATTTCTTCACGCGGTGTGCTATCCAGCTCCAGAGGCAGCGCGATGTTGCCGAAGACGGTGCGGGAGGCGAGCAGATTAAAATGCTGGAAAATCATGCCAATCTGGCGACGTGCTTTAGTCAATTCAGACTCAGAAAGTGCGGTCAGTTCCTGGCCATCAACCTGAACGCTACCCTGGGTTGGACGCTCAAGTAAATTGACGCAGCGAATCAGCGTACTTTTACCTGCGCCTGAGGCGCCAATGACGCCATAAATTTGCCCGGCAGGAACGTGCAGGCTGACATTGTTCAGCGCCTGAATCGATCGCGTCCCCTGCTGGAACACTTTGGTGATATTCGAAAGTTTAATCATCAGATTATTTTTATCGTATTAAGAGTGAGCCGTGGCATTTTGTTCTGCCGGTTACGGCCATTGACCGTAAACAGAGCGGATGTTAGGGCATCCAGACGTCTAAATCAATCATACCCTTTGCGATGAGCACTTTCCTGCCCGATGAAACGTGAGATAATAAAGGTACAAGCCTTATTCAGGAGCAAACCGGTGGCAAACTCAGTACCTGCAATTTTTCTCGATCGTGATGGCACTATAAATGTTGATCATGGTTATGTTCATGAGATAGACAATTTTGAGTTTATTGATGGCGTTATAGAGGCCATGCGTGAATTAAAAGCCATGGGCTTCGCTTTAGTTATCGTGACTAACCAGTCCGGTATTGCCCGCGGCAAGTTTACGGAGGCACAGTTCGAAACGCTGACGGAGTGGATGGACTGGTCACTGGCAGACCGGGATGTTGAATTAGATGGTATCTATTACTGTCCGCATCATCCTCAGGGGACGGTTGAAGAGTTCCGCCAGAGCTGTGATTGTCGTAAACCGCATCCGGGAATGTTCATCTCAGCTCGCGATCATCTGCACATTGATATGTCTTCTTCTTATATGGTGGGCGATAAACTTGAAGATATGCAGGCAGCAAATGCAGCGCAGGTAGGAAAGCGTGTATTGGTTCGTACCGGTAAACCCGTCACGCCAGAAGCAGAAAATGCAGCGGATTGGGTGATTAATAGCCTTGCAGACCTGCCTGCAGCCATTAAAAAGCACCAAAAATAGCCGTTATGATGAAAAGATGAGCGGTTGAAATAAAAATGCATTTTTCCGCTTGTCATTCATCGGGAGCTCCCTATAATGCGCCTCCATCGACACGGCAGATGTGAATCACTTCACACTAAACAGCCGGTTCGGTTGAAGAGAAAAAYCCTGAAAATCAGGGTTGACTCTGAAAGAGGAAAGCGTAATATACGCCACCTCGCAACGGTGAGCGAAAGCCGCGTTGCACTGCTCTTTAACAATTTATCAGACAATCTGTGTGGGCACTCAAAGTGACATGGATTCTTGATGTCYTCGGACAAAAAATGAATACCAAGTCTCAAAGAGTGAACACGTAATTCATTACGAAGTTTAATTCTACGAGCATCAAACTTAAATTGAAGAGTTTGATCATGGCTCAGATTGAACGCTGGCGGCAGGCCTAACACATGCAAGTCGAACGG
>NZ_JAHVDV010000024.1:0-87074 GCF_051486985.1 Yokenella regensburgei | reverse complement strand
CATTTTGCTTTGCGTCCGCCACGGCAGAGGCACTTTTCAGCCGGACATCATGAAAAGAGACGTTCCAGGCGGTGGGGTTATCACACTCAAGGGCATAGCCCTTACCCTGACTAATCAGCCGCCAGCGTAATTGCGCGGCGGCATCACCCTGTGAGCCCGGCAGTCCGGTTGGTCGGTAAAAAACCTTGAGTCGGGAACGGACCGTAAATTTAATTCTGTCGCTGTTCTCTTTGCTAACGCCGGACTTTGGCTGGACCTCAAGAATATTCAGCCAGAAAACGGATTCACGATCGGCAGGCAGGACGCCACCGGTAAATATGATGCGTAATGTCTGCCCTTTTCCGGGGTCAATGCGGGAGATGGGCGGGGTGACCAGAAAGGGAATTTTTGCTGATTCCGGTCTGGCATCCGGGTTACCGCTGTCAATCCACATTTGCAACAGACGCGGCGTGTCGGCTTCATTAGTGATGCCGAGCGTAACCTCTTTTTTGCTGGCAGGGTAGATGACCCGTGTGGCGTTAATCTGAATGCCCGCCTGGGCAGAGGTCACAGACGCGACAAAAATAAGCCAGGCGGAAAAGAGAACCTTCATACCCACTCTCCCGTTTATGGGGTGAATTGTGTGGCTCTCGTTTTTACAGGGCGAAACCGGGGCAAAGTATAAATATTGGGTGGGAAATATTTATAGAGTGGATATGTGTATTTGGATGTATTGGTGAAATTAATATTTTGCCGTTATTTTTCCTGTTTCAGGTTACATGACGGCGTAATAATAGGAACGGGTTTTTATTTTGACAGTAAATACAAAACGTTTTAGGAAAAAATTTAGTTTCCAAAAATGAGGCTGGTGACCATAAGAGAGTATTCAGCCTCGAAAAAATTGATTTTCCTTTGCGGATGGCCTGATCTGCCCTGAGGGCGTGAGAGGGGCAAAACGGCCCCTCACCCTAACCCTCTCCCCGGAGGGGCGAGGGAACGGTACGGTGCGGCCTGAGGCTACGAGGCGAGGGAACGGTACGGTGCGGCCTGAGGCTACGAGGCGAGGGGGCGGAACGGTGTGGGCTGAGGCTAAAGGGCGAGGGGGCGGAACGGTGTGGGCTGAGGCTACGAGGCGAGGAGACGGTACGGCGTGGGCTGAAGCTAAAGGGCGAGGGAACGATAGGGTGCTTGAGTCAGGGCACTCACGGCTCCCTCTCCCTGAGGGAGAGGGTTGGGGTGAGGGGGGGATGCGACCACAATATTAAACCGCCAACACCGCCCTTACCCCTTCAGCAGCGCCAGCACCAGCTCTGGCGTACTATTGGCTTTAATCAGCATCTCCGCACTGGCCTGTTGCAGAATCTGCGCACGGCTCATTGCCGACACTTCGGTCGCATAATCGGCATCTTCAATGCGGGAACGGCTTGATGCGATGGCACTGGTGGCGCTGTCCTGAAGGTTCTGCACGGATTCAAGACGGTTCGCCACGGCACCCAACTGCGTGCGACGGGTATCGATGCGGTTGATAGCGCGGTCAAGCGTGGCCAGCGGGTCATCCGGGTGACGCAGGCGAATTCCTGAACCTACCTCGGAAATGGTCATCACCGTATGGTTGGTGGCGGTATCGGTGTTAGAAAACATGCTGGGGGTGTAATAAATCTGCACATCGCCCACGCCGTTGAGCGTTTTCAGCAAATACGGGCTGGTTGGCGTATTGCGAACCACCAGGGTGGCGGTCTTGGATGTGCCGCTGCCGGGCAGATCCATATAGTAGTTACCGTCGCTGTCCAGGCGCAGCACGTCGTTAAAGGTTTTGCCTTCGGCGTCAGTGTAATTGACCTGCACTTTTGCCGGGTCGAGCGTCACATAGGATGTACCACTGACGCTGGTGACCGGGGTAAAGCTGTTTGCCAGGGTGGTGCTGGTAGCGGTGACGCTTAACGAGGTCGTGGTGCCGTTCGAGGTGGCGGTAAATCTGGCGGGGTAATACTGCAAATTGCCGCCGTTATTCACTTCTATCACGTACAGGCTGCCGGACTTCATCAGCCTGCCCGCTACCGCGTTGCCATTGGCATCGGTAAAAGTCGAGGCTACCGTGCTGCTGTCCACCGCGGGCGTGGCGGTGACGTTGGTGGGTAGGGTGGTAAATTCAAAGTCTTCCTTACCGGTCGCGCTGGTCATCTGCGCCGTTACCGAGCCGGATGGCCCAAACGTCAGGCTGGCCGGGAAGTAGGTATCGCCCTGCTGAATATAATACTGGCCGTTATCCTGGGTCAGCGTGCTGCCGCTGACCACCGCGCCGTTAGTGTCGAACACATTAAGGGTGGTGATGGCACGGGAAGGGATCTGGCCCGCTGCATTGTAGGCGGCTGTGCTACTGGTAGCACTGACTGAAATAGCGCCGGTACCGGTCTGGGTGTCCCAGCTTGCAGAGTAGTTCGCATGGTAATAGGCCGGTTTGCCGTTCGCATCATTGCCTTTAATGTAATACAGATTATCGGTGCCCCTGACCAGCTGAGGGGACGTTAAGGTGGTGGAATAGCTCACGCTAATAGCGGGGTTGCTGAGCGACATCGAACTGGCATTTCCCACGTAATTATTAACGTCAGAGACACTCCCGCTGAGGCCGCTGATGATGAGATCTTTTAGCCCCAGTTCATCCACGCTGAAGCCAGGGGACGACAAATCGAGGTCGATTTTCTCATTATCATGTGTACCCACCTGGAACCCCATCTTGCCCGCGCTGCCATCCAGCAAAGGAATGCCGTTGAAGTTCGAGGTGGAGTTGAGCTGATCGATGGCTTTCAGGTTGAGGTTAATCTCCGCCTGAATGGCGTCTGAATCTTCCTGCGAGTTAATGCCGTTCAGCCCCTGCACCGCCAGTTCACGGATGCGCTGCAGACGGTTATTGATTTCATCGAGCGCACTTTCTGCCGTCTCCACCATCGACAGTCCATCACCCGCATTGCGCTTCGCCTGCGACAGCCCGCTTTGTTGGCTGGCGAGACGGTTAGCAATCGCCTGCCCGGCCGCGTTGTCGCTGGCACTATTAATGCGCAGCCCGGAACCCAGTCGACGAATGGAGGCATCAAGTTCAGATTTGCTCTTAGCCGCCTGGTTTTGGGCGTTTAGCGATGGAAGGTTAGTTTTGAGACTGATCATTAGCCTGCTCACGAAGTAATCCCTGGTAGGGGTTATCGGCAACGCCTTGCGAACTTTAAGGAGATAATTTTGATTAGGTTAAATCTTCACTGTTGTTGCAGATAAAAAAACTGCCAATAAAATCCCGCTACGCTTCTTGTAGCATATTGTGTTGGGTTTTATAACTTAAGTAGTTTTTGCAGTTGGTTTAAAGGGGGATCTACTAAAATTGGTAGGACGCTAAGTATTTCCTCCGCTATGGCCTTTGCCCCTGCCCTGCAGCCCCTTCTCGCGGGCAAATTCTCCGAAATGCATCCAAAAACAGAGGATAATTGGCGTTTAGCTTTTCTTGACTGCTGGTTTAATGGTGCGGTTATGACTGAAACTTTCGCCGCTACCAGGCGAAGCTTCGGGACTCCTCCTCCAAAAAGAGAATTGACGATTGAATACTCCAGCGTCAGCCGACACGTTGCCCGCGTCCGAAGCAGCGTTCCCCCCAGCGGCCACTTATTTCGGACTCGCACCCTTTCTGCGTATGAGCATTGCCGGCATGGATTTCACTGCCCATACCCAGGAGATGATTGCGAAGGCGCAGGACAACCCCGACGACGCCATGCTGTGGATGAATCTCTCCACCGCAATGATGAGCCTCAAACACGAAGAGCTCGGGCTGACCATTCAGGAGCAGGCGCTGACGCAACAGCGCGTTTACGTGCGCCCCGCAGCGCTTCAGCCTGCCAGACTGCGCCTGCTGATGCTGGTGGTGCCGGGTAACTTGTCTGCTAACGTGCCGATCGACTGTCTGCTGGAAAACAGCGACGTCGACCTCATCTATTACTTCGTTGATCCGCACGGCGCAGAGCCGCTGGCCTGGGCCATTCCAGAGCATGATCTGACGATGGTCGCCATCGGTGCCAGCGATGAGACCCGCGAGCTTATTAATCGTCTGGAGCACAAACTCGCCGGCTGGCCGCAGCCTGTGATTAACGCGCCGCAGTTTGTGTTCTCGTCTGAGCGCAACACCGCCAGCCTGCTGCTGCAAAACGCGCCCGGCCTGCAAATCAGCCCGGCGTTGCATGTGACCCGTCGCGAACTGGAAGAGGTTGCCGCAGGCAGCATGATGCTCTCGGACGTAGCCGCCGGACATCAATTTCCCATCATTGTGCGCCCGGTAGGCACCCACGGCGGCCACGGGCTACAAAAGCTCGATACCCCTGCTGAAGTGGCGACTTACCTTACCGAATTGAATGAGCCGGTCTTCTTCCTGTCGCAATTTATTGATTACAGCGGCGACGACGGCCAGTTCCGCAAATTCCGCGTGGTGCTGATCGACGGCAAGCCTTACGCCTGCCACATGGGCATTTCGTCGCACTGGATGATTCACTACGTCAATGCGGGTATGTATGAAGATGCCGCCAAACGTGCTGAAGAAGCCGAATTTTTAAATACCTTTGCCGATTTTACCGAGCGTCATAAGGCCGCGCTGGACGCTATTTACCAGCGCACTGGCCTGGATTACCTCGGGATTGATTGCGCAGAAACCAAAGACGGGCAGTTCCTGGTGTTTGAAATCGATCCGGCGATGGTTATTCACGCCATGGACGATGAGGTGCTGTTCCCGAATAAACAGATTCACATGAGCAAAGTCATTAACGCATTTCGCAACCTGCTGTTAGCGCGGGTTGGTCATTAATTTGAGTACAGTGGAAAACTTATGTCATTAAATCCAAAGAACGCCCTTAACTTCTCCGGTGGGCCGGGCGCGCTGCCGGAAGTGGTTCTGAACCAGGTTCAGCAGTCGATCATCAACGTGCCGGAAGTGGGCCTGTCCATCCTCGGCATCAGCCACCGTTCCGCGTGGTTTGAAAACGTGGTGCGCGAAACGGAAAACAACATTCGCACGCTGCTTAACCTGCCGGATGATTTCCATATCCTGTTCCTGCAAGGTGGCGCGACCCAGCAGTTCTCCCAGGTCCCAATGACCATGCTGCGTGGCAAAAAGCACGCCGCCGAGTACCTGGAAACGGGTTACTGGAGCCGCAAAGTGGTCACCGAAGCGATGCGCGAAGGCCCGGTAAAAGTGGTCTGGAGCGGTGAGAGCGACGGCTATCGTCGTCTGCCGGACGAGGGTGAAGTGACCTTCTCCCCGGACGCGCCATACATTCACTATGTCTCCAACGAGACGGTGGAAGGCCTGCAATTCAACCGCGTGCTGGGCCACGACCACGTGCCGCGCGTGTGTGACATGTCTTCTGACTTCCTCTCCAAACCGTGCGAAGCGGACAAGTTCTCCCTGATTTACGCCCATGCGCAGAAGAACATCGGCCCGGCAGGCGTGACCATTGTGCTGATCCGCGACAGCGTGGTGCAGGCGGGCACCAAAGAGCTGCCTGCGTTCCTCGACTACCGTCGCCAGATTGAAGCGCACTCCAACCTGAACACCCCGCCGGTCTTCGCCATTTACGTGGTGCTGCTGGTGACCCGCTGGCTGCTCAACGATGTGGGCGGCGTGGAAAAAATGGGTGAAATCAACCGCGTGAAAGCTGACCTGCTTTACAGCATTCTCGACAACAGCGACGATTTCTATCACTCCTGGGCCGCACCTGAGCACCGTTCCGACATGAACGTGGCGTTCACCCTGCCGACCAAAGAGATTGAAGCCGCGTTCTTCGAAGAGACCCGTGCCGCAGATTTCTCCGGTCTCGAAGGCCACCGCGCCATCGGTGGCGTGCGCGCATCAATCTATAACGCCCTGAGCGTAACGGCAGTTGAGAAACTCGCCGACTTTATGCAGGACTTCCAGCGCCGCCACCGCAAATAAGCGGGGTGGTGAAAAGACGGGACAGGGAGGTTCTGTTTGAGTGGGAGTAAGTATTTGTAGGTCGGGTAAGCGCAGTGTTACCCGACTTTTTAGCGGTTGGGTACAACCGAACTCCGAGGCCGGAAGATATCTGTAGGTCGGATAAGCGAAGCGCCATCCGACAATTCGTTTAAGGCTTATTAGCTCGTTGCCAGTTTGAACATCCGCAGGCGGCTAACTCTGTCAGTAGGCTAATTCGATGAGTTTTTTCAGATCGGGTAAGGGCGCGACTTTGGCTGTTAATGACGTCACGCCCTGTGTCTCGGGCTGCACCGCCGCTTTAATTCCCTCTAACCACTGACGCGCTTCTTTTAATTCCGCTGTGAGCTTCTCTTCTTTATCGGTAAAAGCCGTCAGCACGATGCAACCATTCATCGCGCGCAGCGTGTAATGCTGCCCGGTATCGAACCCCACCTCCCGCAACCACTTGCCGGAAATCGTCAAACTCGGCGAACTTTTATCACGACCTCTCGGGCGATATCCCACAATTAACTCACGCGAGGTTCCAGTGGTCGTAATGTCCAGGTTAGAATGCAAATCAGCCATAATCAACTCCTTGATAGTTGGTGTGGTTAGACGCTCCGGTGGTGTTCGCGCACCGCTTGAGCGTTGATTGATTAGGTGGTTTAGGTGGCCCCCTATGTGAATAAGATTAAAAAATAGGTGGCCTCATGTCAATCATATCGCGCGAAAAAAAACCCAAAGGCGGCGGTCAGTCACCACAGTTCAAAATGCGCATTGATCCGGCACTGAAGGAACAGCTTGATGCCGTAGCGGCAGAAGAAGGAGTCAGTCTCGCCAGTTGGTTAAAGGAACTGGCGAGAGAGGCGTTGCGGGGGAAGGGGGTTGAGCCAAAAGGTTAGGTTTAATTTGTCCATAAGAAAAATTAGTAGGCCATTAGGTTATCATTCGTTTGAATGACACAATTTTCAGAATATTAAACTATTTTTACAACTTAGCTTGTCTTTTAAATCTATAAAAATAAAATTAATAAACTATCCGTTCTTCAAGAGGCACATATGGAATATGTAAAAGAATATTTGCTTATATTTTCTGAGGAAATAAAGTTAAGCCAAAACAAAGAACATTTGAAAAGTATTATTCAAGGGAATGAAAATTTAATCTTTAAAGAGGGTGATATTGTTTCCTATAACGAGGAACATTACAATTTAATTATTAGCAAAATAGAATCTTCTAATCATAAATGTCGAAGTTATGTTATTAAAGTTTTATCCCCTGATATAGAGAAAGATGATGATGATAAAAAATTAAAATTCATTGATTTCAATAAGGAACTAATTGACACAATAAAGGAAATAAAACACTCTCAGTTAAATACGTTGCGGGATGATGTTTCTTTAGACTTCTCTGTTGATGGTTATAGACATATAAACCAGATTGAGAATAAGATGAGGAAATTAATAACCCTTTTCATGACGGCTAAAGTAGGGTTGGACTGGGTGGCTGAGAATACACCGCAAGATGTAATTAACTCTATTAGAAATGAGGAAGCTAAGAAAGCTGACCTACAATTTAATAACTTCTTATCTGAAACTGATTTTATTCAGCTTTCTAATTTTCTTTTTGAAAGATACAATACTCTCAAAACTAATGACTTACAAAGAATCCTTATGTCTAATGATGCAATTGATCTTGAATATATTAAAGGATTTATTCCCAAAAGTAATTGGGAAAGATATTTTTCATCAATAATTGATACAAAAGAGGCACAAATAATAAAGTGGTGGGAAATGTTGTACACATTAAGGAATGTAATTGCGCATAATAGATTTATCAGTTATGAAGATTACAGGAGATTGCTTAGTCTAAAAAATAACATGAATACAGTTATCGATGAAGCGATAAATAACATTGAGGCTATTAACGTAACAGGTTCTCAGCAAGAAGAAATAAAGTCAGAAGTAATTAGAGAAATTAATCCTGTAAAGAAAGAAGTTGTTAATGAGGTTTCTAAAAAAGATGTAGTCAAAGATACGGTTATAAGTGATTCAGGTTCAACACTGAGAAGGTTGAATAACTTGATCTATTCTAATATCGAGGATTCATTCAAAAGTGAGTTGAGAAAGTCTAGGAGCAAATTAAAGTATTCAGTATCGAGGTATAATTCCGATCCATCTGAATTGAATAAAAATTTACTCTCATTAGAAACTAAAAGATCTTTGTCATATTTATCTGAAATTGCAAATTTTATTAATGTTTGATTTTTAAAGTTATTAATCATTAAAAAGGCTGATTATGTAGTTACTATAGGATAGTGCTAGCTAGGTAATAGCTTTCTAATCAAATTGTGCAATTTTTGTTTGCAGGCTCTTTTATATGGAATAGATCTTTTACCTATTGGTTGTACATAAAAAATATTAAAGATTAGATTTCTGTATTTAAAAATAATAGATTTTTCTTGATAGTCAGTATGAAATAAATACTGACTATCAAATTTAAATTAAAATTATCTGTTGCTAAGAATGTAATTCATAAGTTCAATATGATGTTTAATAGATATTTTCTTTATCTTTCCTAAACTAGTACGTTCGCCGGAATCATAAATATCCTTAAACTCTTGGCATGCGTGTGAGAATGATAAGGTTTTCTCATTCTCCTCCAGAAATTCTATCAATTTTGGTAAGGCTTCAGAAACTAATGTTGAACCATCTTCTTCAACTTTATCTCTTTGCTCCGAAAGAAAATGTTTTATCCATACTTCTTCTTCTTCTTCCTCATAGGTAAGGTGAATTGCGGCTGTTATAGCTGGTCCACCATTCTCAGTATATTTTGAACCAAGAATTGTATAGTCACCGACCCCTATGAAATTTTCTTGGTCAAAAGTAAATATATTATCGCTAAAAAACTCTTCTTCATCATAATCAGCGTTACGGTCTAACTTATTAAAAGAATCTTCTAAAAGAACATTATCGTAATCATTAAAGTGACTCCGATATTTTCTCCCGGTTTTTTCCTTTATAAAAAAATTCCATTTGAAATTAATGCATTGACCTATTAATGCAAATAGACCTTCTAAATCTTTACTGCTAGCAGAGTGAATAATAGATATGTTTTGATTATTGTATTTGCCAAAGAAATTTTCTAATTGTTCAAATGTGGTACCTTCTGTCAACCAAAATGCTAAACAAACATTTGGATTAATGTCAATTATCTCATCAATTAATACATTGAGTTTTCTTTGGTTTTTTGAAAAGAAACCAACTTGCGGATTAGCTATAATAACTGGATTGGATCCTTTCTCCTCCAGTTCGTTTAGGCAACGAAATAAATCTGAAGTGGTAGAGTTAACCGCCTCAATTATAGGTATTATTCTTAATGCCAATGGATTCTCTTAATGCTAGTAGTTCATTTCTTTTTGCTCTGAGTAGCGGAAAATACATAAAATCCTCCAGATTTAATGTCAATTATTCCCTATCAATGCATCAATTAACAATCCTTTTCTTTTATTAGATAAAGAGGTAGTTAATACTACAGATGTTAAAGAGTTGGGGATGCAATCTGAAAGAGAAAGTAATTCTCTTTCAAGATTTCTTTTTTTAAGGCATTCATTGAAGTAGTCATGAGCCTTTTCATTACTGAGTGTTAGAAAATAATCTTTACAGGTTTTTTTTACGTCAATAGGTTTGACGTTAATTTCGTTTGTATTTGTTCCTGTTTTGAATATATTAATGTATTCATCTCTTCTCAAACATGAAAATATCAAACTCTTGTCAAGTTTTGATATATTACTTTGGGCTTCTCTTTTTGTTTTTAATGTGTAGCTTTTACTCAATGTCATTATACCATATTCAGGATCTATGTTACTTGACCAAAGTTCATATTTATGGTCGGGCATTACGACATAAACCTTATCGAAAACCTTAGAGTAATCTGATAACTGATTGAATAATCTGGTAAATGAATCATATTCAGTTTTTATCTCATATGCTACAGTGGTACCATTAGATATTATTACATCCGCGATTGAAGAGTTAACTCTAAACTCAGTATCAAAATAGCAATTTTTAGATAACTTATGCTTTCCTTTAACTATTTTTTCAGCAATTGCATTTTTATAAATATACTCAGTTCTATATTCTTTGAGCATTTTTTTATAAATCCCATCTAAAGAACAAGAGATCAGCGGTGTGTTTTCATTTAATACTATATTAAATTTTAGGGTGAGTGCTTTCAGTTTCCATAAAGCACAAACTGGATCATCAATCAAAAGGTTAATGAAATTTTTAGAAAAAACGCCATTTAGCACTTTTAAATCTGACGTACTCATTTAAGCTAATCTCTGACTGATGTAATATACCATATTGATTATGGCCAAATTTTTCATATCAATTTATTCTTCTAAATATAGTGCACTATTACAATTAACTCGTACACTTTTTTTAATGATTTCTGCTAATGCTTCCAACATATGAAATTAGGCAATATTGAAAGTACTAGCGGCGTGGAGGAAGCAGAGGAATTAAGATTTAATCTTAACTGTATGATTAAAAACGGATTTAAATAAGCATATAGACAAACTGGCGGAAGATCACAGGAGTCGAACCTGCCCGGGATCGCTGGCGACCCCATCTGGATTTGAAGTCCAGCCGCCTCACCGGAGACGACGATCTTCCGCGCCTCGATTGCTACATGGAGGCGGGGCGCATTATAGCCACTTTCAAGTGCTAACCATATCCCCCATCACACTTTTTTCTCGCTCTGCTTCGCGAATTTCCCCTCGTTTGAGATAAATCCTTACCTTTTCCGCGAGTTACCATTTTCTGGGTAATTGCGGAACCACGATCACAGAAAACAAGAATCGTAATTTGATAACCAGAAAACGCAATTCCTGCGTAAAAGGTGATGGTTTACAACGTTCAGAACCATTCTCAGCGCACCTTTGCGCGTAAGGAATCTTCATGAACTCGCACATCATCTCAGTGAAGGAAAAAATTGGTTACGGCATGGGTGACGCCGCCAGCCACATCATCTTCGATAACGTCATGCTCTACATGATGTTCTTCTATACCGATATCTTCGGCATTCCCGCCGGGTTTGTGGGCACCATGTTCCTGCTGGCGCGTGCGCTGGACGCCATCTCCGACCCCTGCATGGGGCTGATTGCCGACCGCACCCGCAGCCGCTGGGGGAAATTCCGCCCGTGGATACTGTTCGGTGCCATTCCGTTTGGCCTGGTGTGCGTGCTGGCCTACAGCACTCCGGACCTCAGCCAGAGCGGCAAACTGATTTACGCCGCCGTCACCTACACGTTGCTGACGTTGCTCTACACCGTGGTCAACATCCCGTACTGCGCGCTGGGCGGTGTGATTACCGACGACCCGAAACAGCGCATCTCCCTGCAATCCTGGCGCTTCGTGCTGGCGACGGCGGGCGGCATGCTCTCCACCGTGCTGATGATGCCGCTGGTCAACCTCATTGGCGGCGATGACAAAGCCTTCGGCTTCCAGGGCGGCATTGCGGTGCTCTCGGTGGTTGCCTTTATGATGCTTGCATTCTGCTTCTTCACCACCAAAGAACGCATCCAGGTGCCGCCGAGCACCACGCCGATGCGTGAAGATCTGCGCGACATCTGGCAGAACGACCAGTGGCGCATCGTCGGCCTGCTCACCATCCTCAACATCCTCGCCGTCTGCGTGCGCGGCGGCGCGATGATGTATTACTGCACTTGGATTATGGGCTCCGCGGGCATCTTCACCCTGTTCCTCACCACCTACTGCGTGGGCAACCTGATTGGCTCCGCGCTGGCAAAACCGCTCACCGACTGGAAGTGCAAAGTCAGCGTCTTCTGGTGGACCAACGCCGCGCTGGCGGTGGTCAGCCTGGCGATGTTCTTCGTGCCAGTGACCGCCAACATCACCATGTTCATCTTTATCTTCGTGATTGGTGTGCTGCACCAGCTTGTGACCCCGATTCAGTGGGTGATGATGTCCGACACCGTCGACTACGGCGAATGGCGCAACGGTAAACGCCTCACCGGCATCAGCTTTGCGGGCACCCTGTTCGTGCTCAAACTGGGCCTCGCCCTTGGTGGCGCGCTGATTGGCTGGATGCTTGCAGGCGGCGGTTACGACGCGGCGGCCAGCAGCCAGAACAGCACCACCATCAGCATCATCATTGCCCTGTTCACCATTGTTCCGGCCATCTGCTACCTGCTGAGCGCGATTATCGCCAAACGCTTCTACACGCTGAAAACCCCGTTCCTCATCAAGATGATGGCGGAACTGGCGCAGGGTGCGCGTCGCAACGAGCAGGATTTTGCGGACGTGTCAGCGAACAAAGAATTTCAAAACTAAGAGGACATTGTTATGAAAATCAGTGATGGAAACTGGCTTATTCAGCCTGGGCTGAACCTCATCCACCCCATTCAGGTGTTCGACGTGGAGCAGCAGGGGAATGAGATGGTGGTTCACGCCGCGCCGCGTGATGTGCGCGAGCGCACCTGGCAACTGGACACGCCGCTTTTCACTCTGCGTTTCTTCTCGCCGCAGGAAGGTGTGGTGGGTGTGCGCATTGAGCACTTCCAGGGGGCGCTCGATAACGGCCCGCACTATCCGCTCAACGTCCTGAGCGATGTAAAAACAGAGATGCAAAACACCGCTGCATTTGCCGAGCTGAAAAGCGGCAACCTCAGCGTGCGGGTCACCAAAGGCGAATTCTGGTCGCTGGATTTTCTGCGTAGCGGCGTGCGCATTACCGGCAGCCAGGCGAAAAACAACGGCTATGTGCAGGACGGCAACAGCGTGCGCAACTACATGTTCGAGCGCCTGGATTTGGGTGTGGGCGAGACGGTGTATGGCCTCGGCGAGCGCTTTACCGCGCTGGTGCGTAACGGCCAGACGGTGGAAACCTGGAACCGCGACGGCGGCACCAGCACCGAGCAGTCGTACAAGAATATCCCGTTCTACCTCACCAACCGCGGCTATGGAGTGCTGGTGAACCACCCGGAAAACGTCTCCTTTGAAATCGGCTCCGAAAAAGTCTCCAAAGTGCAGTTCAGCGTGGAAGGCGAGTACCTGGAGTACTTCGTGATCGACGGCCCGACGCCGAAAGAGGTGCTCAACCGCTACACGCAGTTCACCGGGCGACCTGCTTTACCCCCTGCGTGGTCCTTCGGCCTGTGGCTCACCACCTCGTTCACCACCAATTACGACGAAGCGACGGTGAACAGCTTTATCGACGGCATGGCGGAGCGCAACCTGCCGCTGCACGTCTTCCACTTTGACTGCTTCTGGATGAAAGCCTTCCAGTGGTGCGACTTTGAATGGGACCCGGTGACCTTCCCGGACCCGAAAGGGATGATTCGCCGCCTGAAGGACAAAGGGCTGAAAGTCTGCGTCTGGATCAACCCTTACATCGGGCAGAAATCCCCGGTCTTTAAGGAGCTGAAAGAGAAAGGCTACCTGCTCAAGCGCCCGGACGGTTCGCTCTGGCAGTGGGACAAGTGGCAGCCTGGGCTGGCGATTTATGACTTCACTAACCCGGACGCCTGTAAATGGTATGCCGACAAGCTGAAAGGGCTGGTGGATATCGGCGTCGACTGCTTTAAAACCGACTTCGGTGAGCGTATTCCGACGGATGTGGTTTGGCATGATGGTTCCGATCCGCAGAAAATGCACAACCATTATGCGTACATCTACAACGAATTGGTGTGGAACGTGCTCAAAGAGACCGTAGGCGAGGAAGAGGCGGTGCTGTTTGCGCGTTCGGCATCCGTCGGCGCACAACAGTTCCCGGTGCACTGGGGCGGGGACTGCTACGCCAACTATGAATCGATGGCTGAAAGCCTGCGCGGCGGGTTGTCGATTGGGCTGTCTGGTTTTGGTTTCTGGAGCCACGACATCGGCGGCTTTGAGAACACCGCGCCGGCGGATGTTTACAAGCGCTGGTGCGCGTTCGGGTTGCTCTCCAGCCACAGTCGCCTGCACGGTAGCAAATCCTACCGGGTGCCGTGGGCCTACGATGAAGAGTCCTGCGACGTGGTGCGTCACTTTACCGAGCTGAAGTGCCGGATGATGCCGTATCTCTATCGTCAGGCGGCGAAAGCCAACGAGTGCGGTACGCCGATGCTGCGCGCCATGATGCTGGAGTTCCCGGATGACCCGGCCTGCGACTACCTCGACCGCCAGTACATGCTCGGCGACAGCGTGCTGGTGGCCCCGGTGTTCAGCGAAGCGGGCGATGTGCAGTTTTACCTGCCGGAAGGGCGCTGGACGCACCTGTGGCACAACGACGAAGTACAGGGCAGCCGCTGGCATAAGCAGGTTCATGATATGCAAAGCCTGCCGGTGTACGTGCGCGGCAACACGCTGCTGGCGCTCGGTGAGAACGACCAGAAGCCGGACTACGCCTGGCATGAAGGCACGGCATTCCAGTTGTTTGCGCTGGAGGACGGGCACGAAGCAATGTGCGAAGTGCCGGATGCGCAGGGTAAGGTGCAGTTCCGTTTACGGGCGAAACGCGAGGTCGGGGTGATAAGCGTGCAGAGCGAAGGCGAAGCGAGCAACTGGTCGCTGTGCCTGCGTAATGTTGCTAAGGTGGCGGGCGTGCAGGGCGGCTCGCAGTCGGGTAGCGAATGGGGCGTGGTGATTACGCCGCAGGGCGGTGAGATTCGGGTGCAATTGTAAGGTTTCCTCTCACCCCGGCCCTCTCCCCAAAGGGGCGAGGGGGAAAATCGGTTCCGTGCAGTTCTGCGCCAGATAGGGCAGAAAATCAAAGTCTGTCGAGGCTGATCTATTTAGCTACAAACCGCACAAGACAGTCCCCTCTCCCCTATGGGGAGAGGGTTAGGGTGAGGGCTCCAAACCCCACAAAACCAACACTACTTCTGCTGCGATACCCAGACCAGCATCTTCAGGCTCGCTGAGTAGTAGTCATCCTGCGCCGTGATCTGCGGTTCGCTCACGGGTTCATTCAGCACCAAATCACGCACGGCCAGCAGGCCGTCGTTCATGTTGTAGGGCGCGGTGTCGTTAGTGGTCACGTTCACCCACGCCGGGGTGCGGCTGCGGTTGTAGCCCTGCCACCAGGCGCGCCACGGGGTGAGCAGTGTGCTCTGTGGGTTCCACCAGGCGATATAGAGCGGAACGCGGATGGCGTCGTAGCTTGTGCGCGGCGGCCACTCTTTGGCGGGCGTCAGTTTGCCATCGGCGGAGAGCGCCACCCAGTCGGTGGGCAGGCGCGACTGACCAAAGCTCATCTTGCCAAGCAGCGTAGAGCCATCGCGAATCAGGTCACGCCACACGGTCAAATGACTGCGGCTGGCAAAGTCCTGCCACGCCGGGAAGATGAAATAGGACGGGTTCAGGTTCACATAGCTGTTGAGGTTAAAGCCTTTCGCCCCTGGCAGCATCACCCGGTAGCCTGCAAAGTTAATCACCGTATGCTTGATGAGCGCCTGGGTAATGGCGTCAGACGCTGTGGCGTAGCTGTTGTCATTCCAGCGCTGGCTGGCTTTTAACAGCGCCCAGGCGATTACCGCATCGCCGTCGGTGGCATCGTTTTTATCAACGATCGGGTCGGCTTCAACCGGGTTATAACGCCAGTAAAACAGACCGTTGTCTTTGTTTCTCAAGGTCTTGTTGGTCCAGCCCCAGATGCTGTCAAAGGCGGCCTTGTCATTGTTGACGACCGCCATCAGCATGCCGTAGCTCTGACCTTCCGAGTGAGAGACATTGTTATTGCCGGTGTCCACAATACGGCCATCCGGCATCAGGAAACGGGCTTTGTAGGTGTCCCAGGCTTGCCCCGCCGAGGCGAACGACGAAAACAGCACACTCACCATCATCACCATTGCAGGTATCACGCGTTTAAACATAAACAGACTCATTGTGGGTTAGCGTAGCGGAACGTCACGTCCGACACGGAATAAAGGCGCTCACGGCTGAAGGCGACGTGCGAACCGCCGCCCTGGCCCAGCAGCCAGCGGGAATAGAGCCCCTCAAGTATGGCGCAAAAAGCGTAGCACCAACGGGTCTGGCTGTTTTCATCGCGGGAGACGGGCAGCGCCTGGTGGTGGAAGCTCATGCCGGTCTCACTGGCTTCGATATCGATAAAGCCCCAGTTGAACTGTGCCAGCTTCGCATTGATGTTCGCTTCCAGCTCGCCCACGGTCTCAGAACCCGGTAGCGGGAAGCGGTCCGCCATTGCCTCGCCCATCTGGCGCAAAAAAGGCTGACTCTCCGCTTCGCCGACGTTACGTACCATGCCATCAATCATCACGGTCAGCAGATCAAACCAGCCTGCCGGGGTCTGTTGCCCCTGAAAATAGGTATGCAGCAAAGGATTCGCCGTTACCGATGTCATTATTTGTCTCCCAACATATAGCGGAAATAGATCCCGGCGGTGCTTTCGTTGTAATTGCCGAAGGTGTCGTAACCTACTTTTCCGCCCACGGTCATATCTTTATTGACGTTGTAATCCACCCCGCCACGGAAGGTGTAACCAATGCCGTTTTGCGACGAGCTTTTGTACTGCGCTTCTTTGGTGAAGCCCAGGTCGGCCAGCTGCTGCAACATCTTCTGGGCATAGGGATCGTTCGGGAAGTAGTCGCTCTTATCCTGGGTATAGGACTGATAGCCCACCGACCCGCCAATGCTCAGCTTCCAGTTGTCGATTTTCTGCGAGAAGTCGACCGGCAGCGACACGCTGACGTAGTTCTGCGGGCTGAAGTAGCCCCCCTGGCCGAAGGTGTAATAGCTCAGGTTTTTGGAGAAGTTCATCCAGTTGACGCTTAAGCCGGTCTGTAGCTGGCGGAAATCGTCATGCCACGGACGCAGGTAAACCCCGGCTCCGGCATTCACGCTGGTGTTGCTTGCCACGTTTTCACCGAGGTAGCTGTAACCACCGCCGCCCACGTAGAAGCCCGCGTCACCATCGTCATAGCTCAGTTGCAGGTTGCCGCCGTTTTTGGTGACCTGGCCCCAGCGCTGGCCGGAATAGGTATCTTTCAGCCCCACGTAGGAGAGCAGGCTGTCGGTCATGGCGCGGCGCTCACCGGTGAAAATAAGCGACAGATAATTGGTCAGTTTTGGCGACCATTTCACGCCACCGACCAGGGTACTCAGATCCTGCCCGAGCGGCGTGCTGCCAATGTCCATACGATAGCTGTCGCCACTCAACGCCATATTCAGCTCAACGCCGCTGGCGTTTTGCGAGTCGGTTGAGGAGCGAATGGTGTCGTTGTAGTTCGCTTTATAGCTGGAGCGGCTCAGGGCGCGCAGACGGCTGGTATCACTGGTGTCCCCCAGCAGCGTGGTCAGCCTGTCGAAGCCCTTATCGGTAAACGGCGACAGATTATTGGCGTCTGCGAGGTTGCTCAGGTCGTCAAACTTATCGGGGTTGCCATCGTTGGCTGGCGAATTCCTGGCGTTGCTGACGGACGCGCTGATATTGCTCACCGCATTCGCCAGCGGGTTCGCGCCAGAGCGCCGCCAGGCATCGCCCGACGCACTGCCTGAACTTAAGGTTATCGGCGTGGCGGTAAATTCGAAGCGTGAATCGCCAAACGGTGAGCTGGACCAGGTGAGCGGCGCTTTCGCTTCCGTCAGTTTACTGGTACCTGACTCGCCGTCGCGACCACGGACTTCCACGCCGCCCTGCAACCACATGCCGTTCTTCTCGTCCATCTGCTGCATCATTTCGTCAACCTGACGCAGCGTGCGGGTCTGGGCAGTTTCCATTGGCAGATCGGTACGGGTGGTGCCCGGCAGGGTGGAGCCTGGCTCGCGTGCCTGCTGTGCCACCTGCCACGGCAGCGAGGTGCCATAAATGGAGTTCGGCGTGGCGGTTTTGCTGGTGGTGGTAAACGGGTTATCCGCCAGCAGCACGCCGCCGATGGTCGGGGTGCCGGTGCTGTTACCGGACTCAAGCCCAACCAGTTTGCCGCGCGCGTTACGCAGGTAAGTCATCGCCTGCTGATGGTTGCCTTTGGCCTCTTCCAGGCGCGCCAGCAACAGCATCCGCTCCGGGGAGTTATCACTACGCAGGCCGCTGGCAAGCGTCGTGGCCTTCTGCACGTTATCTTCTGCCAGCGCCACGTCGATTGCGCCCACGCGGGCGGCCTGATCGTCGGAGTCGCGGGTCATCAGGTAGTCATACAACACGCCCGCTTCTTTGTTCATCTTGCCGGTCTGGTAGAGGCGGCCCATAGCGAACATCAGGTCGGTATTCTGCGGGTCACTTTGCAGGGCGCGGATAAGCATGTCATACGCGGCTGCATAATTACCCTTCTCGCGCAGTTCGTCCGCCTCGTTAATCACATAGCCATTACGTACCCCCGCGAGCTGTGCCGGGGTACTGCGTGACTGGATCTCCGGGCTGGACATAAAGGTCTGCGCTTCCTGGGTCAGCCCCGCCTGATTCAGGACGGCCACCTGGTCGGCATAGTCCCCGGCGTTACCCTGCACACCCGCTTTCATGCTGTCACGCACCAGCGCGACGGCGCCGGTCATGTCGCCGGTACGGGCCAGCATACGGGCCAGTTTCCCGGCATCGGCCGGAGATTTCGGCGGCTGATTGGCCAGCGCTTTCAGGGTGTTTGACGCGGCGGTCATGTTCCCCTGCGCGAGGTAACGTTCTGCCGTCGCCATCTGCAGGTTGTAGTTCACGCTCTCAGAGAGATCGCGCATCTGGCCGTTGCGACTGGCGGGCGAAATCCGCCCCAGCAGGGAGTTAGCCTGCTGCCAGGCGCCGCTTTCGCTGGCAAAGAGCGCGGCGGCATAGAGTGAGTTTGCTCCTGCGCCTTCACGTCCGGCAGGGATCATCACCGTCGCGGCTTCGCCCTCCTGACCGGACTTTTGCAGCAGACGGGCCAGATCCAGACGCAGCCACGGGTCATCCGGCACGCGGGCCACGCCCTGACGCAGCACATTGATGGCCTGCGAGGTGTTGCCGCTGGCCTCAAGCTGTTGAGCCTGACGGCGGATAGGATCGCCCGGCGCACCGGCGACCGCACGCGGCGCAAGGCGCTGCTGAAGCGAGGCCGGTAGGGTGCGCAGAACGGCCTGCGCTTCGTCGGTTTTATTCTGATCGCGCAGCACGTAGTAGAGGTTTTCCCGCGCCGGGCCGTTTTGCGGCTGCTCGTTGAGCACGCTGCGCAGCGTCTGCTCGGCCTGCGGGTAATCTTTGTTCTGGCGCAGAACGTCCGCGCGGAACAGCCTGGCGGCGGTGCCGCGCTCGCCACTCTCCTGAGCGAGCGGGGAGGAGAGCGCCAGCGCCTGGCTGATGTTGCCCTCTTTTAAAGTCTGCTGTGCTTCAGCCAGCTGGCCATAAAACGCGGCGTCGGCAGCCTGCTCTTTACGCTCGCCAGAGGCATCGCCACCCTGGCTTGCCGCCCGGTTCAGGTATTGCGAAGCCGCTTTGTAATCGCCGCTGCGCTGGGCGATATAACCCATTCCGGCGAGCGCGTCGGCGTCATCCGGGTTGGTTTGCAGCACCTGTTCAAACTTGCGCTTCGCGGCACTGGCGTCCCCGCTGTTGAGCGCGGTATAACCTGCGCCTTTCGCGGCTCCACCAATATTTTTCCGGTAGTAGTTCTGAACGTCGGCATCCTGCGGGTGGCGCTGCAGCCAGGTGTCATAAAAGCGCTCGTCACCGGCCTGCGGCCCGAGCCACAGCAGCGCCTGACGTAAGCCCTCATCGGCATCCTTACTGCCACTGGCCATCGGCTCAAGCAGCAGAATACCGTCGCGGCGCGTCTCTTCACGCCAGGTCAGCATTTTCCCCAGTGCGATGCGGGCCGCATTGTCCTGCGGATTTTGCATGACGAACGTTTTCAGCTGCGCGACGGCCTGCGGGTAGAGCGCTTTGTCCCCTGCCATCGTCAGGTAATACTCCGGCGCCAGGCTTGGCGGCGGGGTTTCACCGTTGAACATACTGCGCCAGGTCGCCAGCGCCGCGGGGACGTTACCACTGCGGGCCTGTTGGCGGGCAAGCGACAACTGACCCTGCGGCACCTGAGTGAGCTGTTTGGCGTTATCCAGCGCCTGTAAACCGGCGTCGCCGGGTGAAACCTGCGCCAGGCGCGCGCGCCACTGGGCCGACGTTTGCAGATCGCCGTTTTGCTGCGTCCACAGCGCCATCAGGTACATCGCCTGCGTGTTGTTGGCATCCACCATCAACACTTTTTTCAGCGACTCCATCGCCAGGTCATCATGGGACTTTTCGTGCCAGTAATTCGCCTGATCGAACAGCGCCTTCAGTGCGGCGTCGTTTTGTGCAGCCTGGGCCTGACCCAGGGTTCCGAAAGTGAGGACGCCGGAAAGGCACAGCGTCGTCAAACGGCGGGCGGTTTTTATCGTCATTCTTATCACCCTCTTAGTTGCGTTTATCCAGATCCAGGCGTTTTTTCGCCCGGTTTCTGAGCCAGACATACAGCGACAGGCCACCAATGCAGCCAAATGCCAGGCCAAGGATGGCGAGCATGGCGGAGTGCTGGTTCGCATACCAGATAATCATCATCTGGGCGGGCATTTCGCCGCGTGGCGATTGTTCACCCACGCGGAAGCTACGCACGCCATTTTCATTGGTAATAACAGCCGCATCACCACGAATACCGGCGTTGATCCGCGCCGAGGTTAAATCGCCGTGCAGCCGGGACAGCTGCTCGTCATTACTACCGAGCGCCAGCACCACCAGACGGGCGTCATTCCAGGGTGACGGGAAGCTGACAAACCCGCGCCACGCCTCGTTAGAGGAGAAGTAGCGGTCCGCTTCCAGTCCGTCAGAGCTCCAGTCGCCCGCGACCCAGCGCTTAACCCGCTGCCAGGTGGTGAGTTCACGCACGCCCAGCGTGCTGTCGTGCAGCACAAACGGCGAGTCAGTGAGGAGGGCGCTGTTGAAGTCATGCTGATTCAACCCGCTTACCGCCAGCACATCACGCTCTTTGAGCAGTTCAGGGCCAGCGCCTGCGGTAGGGATACCCAACAGAACGCGGTTATGGCCAAGCGCCGTGCCGGTCGCATTACCGGAGCGTGCCGCCATATCCAGCAGCGTGGCGATCTGCGTCTCGGTCGGCTGGGCGGGTAGCATCAGTACCGTTTCTGAAAAATCGGCATTTCGCGTGAACGGGAATGAGGCGCCCACGAAATAGGAGAGGTTGGGTAGCAGCGCGAAGTGGCGGGTGTTGCTCAGATCAATCCACGAATCTTCTTCGATGCGGCTCTTAATGTTGTTGTTCAGCAGCACACTGCACGGCGCGCTCGCCTTCGGCTGAATATTAAAGTAGAGCGACAGCTGATTGTCGCCGTAAATCATGTACGGCTCCAGTGGCATGTCGAACTTCTCCTGTCGCGCATCGCCACCGAGTTTGTGCCACAGCGTTTCCAGCGCTCCCTGCTTGTTCACCGGCAGGTTGTGCAGGAAGGTGTCGTTCATGGTCATGCTTAACCAGGAGCGGTCTTCATCAATCCAGCTTTCGGTCGGGAAGCGGTAACCGATGTGCAGCGGAATGGTTTCGCCGTCCCACAGAAACAGGTCCGGGGCCGCACGGAACGCCACGCGCAGCGCATCATGCCAGAGGCCGGTGGTGGTGAGACTTTGATCCTTGCGGATCAGTTCAGAGAGCTTCACCGGACGATCGGTGGGGATCCAGCGCGGGGCATCGTAGGGCTTGCTCTCCGGGATCGTTTGTGCGCTGACCTCTTCAGACGGCGTTTGCAACGCAAAGTTACCACGCGTTAAGCGCCAGGCGGCGGTACGCAATTCGCCCTCATCCTTGCCCACCACCAGCAGCAGCTTATAAACCGGGTTCGCCGGGTTATCGACGATTTTCAGCAGCGGTCGGGCGGTTTGCGGGAGGGTAAGTCCGCCAATCTGATCGCCAGGATGGCCAATCAGGATGCCATTTTTCTCCGGCAGACGGTCGTGATAGGCCGCAAAGGCCACGCCACGGTAGTCGGCCTGAATCCCCATCCACGACGAAATCAGTGCACCTGCGCTGATGCCATCCGGGCTGAGGGTGGCAGGGAAGGCCATCGCGATTGCCGCCGGGGTCATCTGCATGCTGTCAAAGAAGGGGCGCGGGAAGTGGCTGAGATCTGAGCCAATATCCAGCTGCTGGCCTTCCAGTTCAAAATGCGAATCCGGCATGATAGTGACGCGATACTTATCCGTCAGATCACGCTGGCACTGCATGGCATCGCCATCGTTCACCTTGAAGCTCAGGCTGTTGCTGGAGACCAGCAGCGCGGCGGGAATATCCAGCTGATAGCTCGCAGTGTCGCTGTCGGCGGCGGTCAGCGGAACGGTGCCCAGCGGCTGCCCGTTGAGCATCAGCTGCATACTGGCGTTGCGGGTGGCCATCGCCGGCGATATTTTCAGGGTCAATGCCAGACGTGCGGTCGTGATGACCTGATCAACAGGCAGCGTAAAGGCCGCGCCGCCCTGAAATTGCCCGCCACTTAGCGAAATGCCTTGTGGGAAACCCATCTGCGCAATGCTGATGCTGTTAACCACCGAAGGAACAAACACCGGCGCGGTCTGGGAGAGCGCCGCAGGCGCCGTGGGTGCCGGTTCGTTGAGGCGTAACAGGGACTCAATAGACGTCTCTTCGCCGTAGGTTGGCGCGATAAACAACGCCCCGACCAGCAGGGCCAGAGTAGTTAAATGCTTCATGCATTCTCCTCCCGCGCTGCGGCCTGCGCACGTAACCGACGGTTTTCCCGGCGGCTTTTCCAGGTCAACCAGAAGAGATCAAACACACAACGCATGATGGTGCCCAGCGAGCGGAAGGGGTTGTCCTGTGGCTTGGGTGGATTAATCCAGGCGTCAGCACGGGAGAGTACAACGCGCACCAGCTCGCGGCGGCGCGAAAGCGGAATATCGTCGAACATCAGGCGGATAAACTCGTCATCGCTGGCAATGGTTTTGACCGGGATATTGATCGCACCGGACTGAAGCAGCAGCTCAATCTCTTCAATCTCATCCTTAAAGTGGCGCTCATCCGGAGCCACGATACGGCAGCCACCCATCGACAGATCGGCGGTAACGCTGCGTGACACGATGCCGCTGGCATGGTGCAGCAGCACCGGGATCGCCGCATCGACACGAATCGTTTTGCGCGTCTGGCGGGTTTCACGTGCCACCGCAATGGCGGCCAGCAGGAAGATCAGGCTGTATAAACCCCAGCCGACGTTAAGGGCGATAACGCGCGGGTCAACGCCAAAATAGTCATGGGCAAAGGCGCGCACGATGCCCGCAATCACCCCGGCACCCAGCAGGAGGGCGATAATCAGATGCGGACGTACTACGCTGAAGTCGAAGTAACCCACGTCCAGCAGCGCGCCTTTATCCGTAACGTTGAACTTGCCGCGCTTCGGGAAAATCATGGTCACCACGGTCGGTAGCACAATGTGGAAGGCCAGCACCAGGTCATAAATCTCACCCCAGAAGCTGTAGCGATGACGTCCGTTCATCCTTGAGTTCACATAAATCGCGAGGAACAGATGCGGCAGCGCGTAGGCGAAAATCAGATTCGCCGAGGAGTGAATGATGTTCAGGTTGAACAGCAGGTAGGCCAGCGGTGCGGTCAGAAACGCGATACGCGGCAGGGCAAACTGATAATAGAGCATGGCGCTCAGGTAGCAGAGGCGCTGTTGAATCGTCAGCCCGCGGCCAAACAGCGGGTTATCAAGACGGAAAATCTGCGTCATGCCGCGCGCCCAGCGGGTACGCTGAATCACGTGCAGCACCAGACGTTCGGTCGCCAGACCGGCAGCCAGAGGGATATCAAGGAACGCGGAACCCCAGCCACGACGCTGCAGCTTCAGTGCGGTGTGGGCATCTTCGGTGACGGTTTCAACGGCAAAGCCACCAATCTCTTCCAGCGCGCTACGGCGAATCACCGCACAGGAGCCGCAGAAGAAGGTGGCATTCCAGTTGTCGTTACCCTGCTGAATCGGGCCGTAGAAGAGAGAGCCTTCGTTGGGGATGTTGCGTCCAACGGAGAGGTTACGTTCAAACGGGTCCGGTGAATAGAAGTAGTGCGGTGTCTGTACCAGCGCCAGCTTCGGGTCTTTCAGGAAGCCGCCGACGGTGGCCTGCAGGAAGATGCGTGTCGCCACGTGATCGCAGTCGAACACGGTAATCAGCTCGCCCTGCGTCAGCTTCATGGCATGGTTAAGGTTACCGGCCTTGGCGTGGTTGTTGTCGTTACGCGTGATGTAACCGACGCCGACATCGGCGGCAAAGACCGCAAACTCACGACGTTTGCCATCATCCAGCAGGTAGATGTTCATCTTATCGCGCGGGTAATCAATACACTGCGCCGCCAGCACCGTATCACGCACCACGTCCAGCGGTTCGTTATAGGTCGGGATGTAAACGTCAACCGTCGGCCACTGGCTCATGTCGTCCGGCAGAGGAACGATGCCACGCTTGAGCGGCCAGATCGTCTGCAAATAACTCAGCAGCAGCATTATCCAGACGTAAACTTCCGCGAGGAATAACCCCATACCAAGAATGGTTTCTATCTCGGAGTTAAAGTGCAGCGTTTGCGTCAGCCGGAAGTACATGTAACGGGTTGATAACAGTACCGACATCACCACCATAATCACGGAGACGCTGCGCTTTTTACTGACCATACCCATTAAAAACAAAATGCCGATACTGAGCAGGCCAAAAATATACTGCTTTTGGCTGTCCATCGGCGTGATGACGACCAGCACGGCAATCGGGAGCATTGCCAGCACCAGCAAAAGGTAGAGGAACTTTTTCATGTGTTGCCCTGCGCGAATTAGAAGCCAGACATCGTCGGTTTGCTATGAACCGTGCCGTCTCCGATATGGACGCCTACAATCCCGGCGACCCGTTTCGCAATGAGTTCAATATCAAATGCGGCGGCGGAGGCAGGACTGAAATCAAAAATGGACTGCTGAGAGGCGTTCGCTTCCTGGACACTTTCATCGCGATGGATGACGCCCAAAAGCTGATTCCCTAGCTTCTCTTCCATGAAGGCGGTGACATCACGGCTAATCTGGCGGCGGTTGTCGCTCTGATTCAGCACAAAGTAATGGCCTGCTTTCCGGTTCAGCACATCGCCGGTCAGACGATTGTTTTCCACGTGCGGCAGCATAGAGAGGGAGGCCGTATCGGCCTGAAGGATAACCAGGTGCAGATCGGCCAGACGTGACATCGCTTTCAGGGCCGCCGATGGGCCGGGAGGGAAGTCGGCAACGATAACCAGGCCGGGGTAATTCAGTAAGGTGTTCAGGCCACGAACCAGAAAGTGTTCGTCGTGGGCCAAACGCTCTTCAAACTGCAGGCGCTGCTCTTCGGTGACCTCACCATACGGAAGGACAAAAATATTGCCGCCAGCGGTGAGGACAAACTGGCTCCAGTCTGAGGATTCTGTGGCTTTTGCGACATAGCCGCGGCCATCGGAGAGGGGAACACCAAAATGCAGGCGCAACGCATTCTGCACGTCAAAATCCAGGGCAAGGACTTTACTACCTGACCGCGCCAGTGCATAAGCCAGATTTGCCGTCAGGGTCGTTTTCCCGACACCCCCCTTTGGCGAACAAACACAAATCAACGGCATGAAGCGATCCTTTCTAACAAAGTGTGTAATGGCTGGTTTTTTTCTGTTGCCGGCTTCGACTCTGCCGGTTTGGGCGCAAACAGCCGGGCGTAGCTGGCAGGCGCGGGCCGTGCGTATGCCACCTGAGCGGGCGCGGGTTGCACGGGGGTAGCCCGGGCAGGCTCCGGCGGCACGGGTGCAGCAAGGTCAGGTGTTGAGGCTTCAGGCGTATCCGGGGCGGGTGTTACCGCAGCGGTTGTCTGCGTCGGTGCGGCGACAGCGCCCTGCGCAGATGAGAGTTGTTGCGCCACATCGCGCAGGATAGAGGTCGCGGAGGTCGGGGTAACCTCTGCGTGCGGCTCAGCCACGGTTTCAGGGTGCGCAGCCACGGGCTGGTTGCTCTGAGATGTGAAGAGGGCGGGGGTCACTGGCTGAGGTTGTGGCAGCGATACGTGGCCGCCCATAGCCAGTTTGTTCTCCTCGGATACGGGTGAAAGCTGATTGATAAGCGCCCAGCTACCCTTCTCTTGCGACGTATTTTGTGCAGACAAATCCTTGAAATCATACTGCTGGTTGCGGGTCTTATCCTTAAACCTCTGCAAATCATCATAGTGATTCATCGTTATACTCATGATTTACATAATAATTAGTACCCACTACCGATGTTATCCTGAAAACCAGGCACAGGCAGAGACATGCGTTATGTTGGCAGTGCGCCAGTTGTAGGGGTACGATGCAATGCAATGCTACGGCTATTACGCATTCGCCTTATTATCACGTGGCTCCCCCGTCCTGCTGCATGTGGTTTATCGCGGGCTGCGCTTATTGACCCAGTCAGAGAGTTATCAATGTTCATGGGGAGTCAGTCGCCGACCGCTGCGATGCAACGTAAATTATTGAGGGTTTAAATTACAGCTTTGCTAACACGCGCTTTATTTTCAGCAAATATATAAACTTCAGCTATACACATGCTATCTTTTTTTAACGTAGAAATCATTAAAGTATTAAATATCAATAACCCAGAATGGTGATTGAAGCGGGCATTTATCCAGGCCGTATAAGCAGTGTAAAAAACCGTCTTAAGTAAGGGATGAAGCATAAAACTCCAGAATAAATTGTGGGCTATTTAATTTTTTATTACGCGCTGAAATATATGGAAATAGGTTTTTTTCGTTAATCCTGCGTAAGCACTTTCCCTGGGTGATTAATTCCTGGATGGGCATTACCACCTTTATTAGCAGGATTGAATGCGGATCCTCACACTACGCTGGTTTGCACCTGCGTTATGCGGTAAACAGTACCAAAACGCTTTCAGGCAGGGGAGACGGCACGTTGATCAGTGCACAGGCAGTGAATGTGATTATCACCATTGCACGCTGTGGCAGTTTCGCTGCTGCGGCAGAAGAGCTGCACAAAGTCCCGACTGCGTTGAGCTACACGGTGCACAAGCTTGAGAGCGAACTCGGTCTTAAGTTATTTAAACGACTGGGAAAACAGCTGGAGCTGACCGAGGCCGGAAACTATTTCATTAAAAAAGGGCAGCTTATTCTCAGTGAGCTGGATGAACTCCAGTTTGCCACGCAGCGAATTGCCGCAGGGGTTGAGACGCGTCTCAATATTACGCTGAATAATATTGTCAGCCTTAAACCGCTTTATCCCCTGTTGGGGGAAAGTGAACGTCATTTTCCACAAACAGAAATTCATATTTCCATTGATGTGCATGACGGTGTCTGGGACGCCTTGCTGGAAAAGCGCGCCGATATTGCCATTGGCGCACCTAACCAGGTGGCGCTGCCCGGTGAGATCTGCTGCCTTGAGATGCCGACAGTCGACTGGTTATTTGCGATATGCCCGCAGCATCCTCTGACCGCCCTCAATCGTCCACTGCGTGCCGATGACCTGCGACGTTATCCTGCTGTCTGTATCCATGACACTTCCGTCAAGCTGGAACCCAAAGTGGCCTGGCAACTGCGGGGGCAAAAAGCGATTGTGGCCCCTGACTATCGCACGAAAATTGCCATGCACCTGAACGGCCTGGGCATCGGCTTTTTGCCGCGACATTTCTGCCAGCATTATATTAATGACGGGCAGCTGGCGCTGTTGCATGTTGAGGAGAGTAAACAGGCGACGCCGCTGTTTCTGGCCTGGCAGAACCGGCCTTCGCGCCCCTGTTATAACTGGTGGTTACAGCAGTTAAAACGACCCGACGTGCAGCGGGGTTTTTTCACCCCTCTCGCCTGAAATCTGCGCGGCCGTCAGCATGCCGGCCAGCATATCGTGACCAGAGGAGTGACCATAATCCGCCACCTTAGCCACCAGGCCAGGCCAGGTCTGCGCATTACCCTGGGTCAGTCCGAGCAGTTGTTCGCCGTAGTGCCCCTGGCACGCCTGTGCCAGCATCGCCCGGCTGATATCGGTGGTGCGGGTGAGTAAACCAGGCAGGGCATCCCTGAACGGTAGAGCTTCAGGTTTCTCAGCCCACGCCAGGACCAGCAGCACCCCCAGCAGAAAATCATCTCCCGCCGGTGTTAGCCCTTCACCTCTGCCAATAAAGGTAGTGAGGATGGCGTGAAGGTTACCCTCTCTGCTGCGCAGCCAGTGGATGAGGGCCGCGTGGGCAGCCATCAGTGTGTTGTCAGCGGTCAGTGCCAGGCGGATACCCTTCGCGGGCTGGCGGGCGAAAAAGGCCGCAATGTGCCTCGCCAGTTGCGCGCAGGCAGGGCCGTCGGAATGGGCAGAAAGTCGTGTTGAGCGCATCACGCTGTTATTCAGCAGCATTTTTATCTTCTCGCCACGCAGATTGCCCGCATCGTCCAGATAAAGGCGCTCGCCCACGCGAAACAGCGGTTGCAGGTCATGGCGGTTAATAAGGATGCCTGCCGGTGCCAGCGGCATTCCCTGCGTCTGAATTACCCACAGGTCGCCCCGGGTGGTTTGCAAATTACAGGCGCGCTGAAAGAGGGAGTGCACGCGCAACCCGAATGCAAACGGAGCGGTTAATCGCAGCGAATCGCAGTGATATGCTGCCTGAGGATCCGGTAATGTGGTCACAGTGATTTCTGGTATCCGTTTAAGATCACAATGTTGCCCGTTTATTTTTCACGGGCATATTTTGCCGCATCTGCACGTCATGCAGGAAAAGACGCGGCAGTACAGGATTTACCCATTATGGTCGTTCACTGCGCAACGGTGGCTCATTTTTTTTGAGGCTGAGACAGAAAACCTTTTTGCGCACATACCTTTATCACTCCGTACACTCCACTTAAGTCAACATCAACAAGGGAACGTTATGCGCACGATTAAAGCACAACCTTTTGACTTTCAGTTTGACCCGAACACCACCGCGCTGGTGGTCATTGATATGCAGCGTGACTTTGTCGAAAGCGGCGGATTTGGTGAAGCCCTCGGCAATGACGTCTCTCTTGTTCGTCGGGCGATTGAACCTTGTGCCGCATTGTTAAAAAGTGCGCGTGAAGCAGGCCTGCTGGTCATCCATACCCGTGAAGGTCACCGGGATGACCTCAGCGATTGCCTGCCTGCAAAACGAACCCGTGGTGGAAAAACCTTTATTGGCGAGCAGGGCCCGATGGGCCGCATTCTCGTCCGCGGCCAGAAAGGCCACGACATTATCCCGGAGCTGGCACCCCTGCCGGGCGAGCCGGTTATTGATAAACCGGGGAAAGGGGCATTCTATGCCACCGATCTGCATATCATTCTGCAATCTCACCGTATTACCTCTCTGATTATCTGCGGCGTTACCACGGAAGTGTGCGTCCAGAGCACGGCGCGTGAAGCGAACGATCGCGGGTATGAGCTGGTCATCCCGGAAGATTGCTGCGCCTCCTATTTCCCGGAATTTCACAAAGCGGCGCTGGAGATGATCAAAGCCCAGGGGGCCATTGTTGGCTGGGTAAGCGATTCAGCGGCGGTCATTTCGGCGCTACGCCCATGACGTGACGCCGGACATAAGGCTTTCGTTCGAGGAGTTAAGATGGCACTGCATTACCAATGTTTCCCGAATCTGTATAAGGACTCCGTTTCCCTTATGCAGATCTCCGCCCGACTGAATGCCCTGGATGGCGTTGAGCAGGCTTCGGTGGCGATGGCCACCCCCGCCAATCTCGAGCGTATGCGCGATGCGGGTCTGGAGATCACCCTTGAGGCGCGGCCCAACGATCTGTTGATCGCGCTCGACGCGACAGATGAGACGGCGGCGCAAGCGCTGGAACTTGCCGCCTCGTTGCTGCGGCCATCGACAACGCAGGAAACATCGAATGACGTGCACCGCCCGGCGGTCAGTATTGCTATGGGAGTGCACGATGAAATGCAGGCCAACTTCGCCCTGATTTCGGTGCCGGGGCGTTACGCGGCGGCAGAAGCCCTGAAAGCGTTGAGCCAGGGCCTCCACGTGATGCTATTTAGCGACAATGTCCCCGAAGAGCAGGAAGCGGCGATTAAACGTTATGCCAGCCAGCATGAACTGCTGGTCATGGGGCCGGACTGCGGTACTGCAATTATTAACGGTATGCCGCTTGGCTTTGCCAACGTGGTGCGGCGCGGGTCAATAGGCCTGGTGGCTGCCTCCGGCACCGGTTTACAGGAAGTAAGCTGTCATATTCACCATCTCGGCGCGGGCGTGTCGCAGGCTATCGGCACGGGCGGACGAGATTTACATGAGGCTATCGGCGGCCTGAGCATGATTCAGGGAATACGTATGCTCGCCGAGGATCCAGACACTACCCTTATTGTTCTTATTTCAAAACCGCCCGCACCAGGGATTATGCAAAAAGTACTGGCCAGCGCGCGCCAGAGTGGCAAACCGGTTGTCGTCCATTTTCTCGGCGCCGAAGACCACAGCTTAGAATATGAAGGCGTTATCCCCGCACGCAGCCTGCTCCATGCAGCTGAAGTCGCGGTAGCCACGTCAGAGGGCAAAAAAGCGCCTCAGGAGTCCAATACCAGGGAATCCCTCCTCGCCGAAGCCCGCACCAGAATCGGGACGATGGCGGCAGTACAAAAAGACATTCGCGGCGTTTTCGCCGGTGGCACATTCTGTTACGAAGCACAACTCGCCCTGCTGGCGGCTGGCCTCACCTGTGAATCTAATGCGCCTGTTCAGGGCGCTGAGCCGTTGCGAAATCCCGGGCAGGGTAACGGACACAGTCTGGTTGATATGGGTGCCGACGAATTCACGCAGGGCCGACCGCATCCGATGATAGATCCCACCCTACGCAACGCGCGCCTGCTTTCCGAAGGGCGCGACCCCGCAACGGCTGTCCTGCTGTTCGATATTGTCCTGGGCTACGGTGCCAGCGCCGATCCGTGCGCCAGGCTGCTGCCGGTACTGGACACCCTGCAGCAGGAGGCTGCCCGGCAGCAGCGAACACTTTTACTGATCGCACATGTTTGTGGCACTGAAGACGATCCCCAGAATCGTCAGCAGCAAATTGCACGTCTGCATCAGGCGGGTGTACTGGTGGCTGAGAGTAATATCGAGGCTGCACGGCTGGCGGCATTTGTCGCACAACAACGGAAATAGAGTATGACGTCGTTATTTCAACAACCACTTAGCGTTATCAATCTCGGTCTGGAGAGCTTCGCCGATAATCTGCGTGATGCCGGTGGGGACGTTTTGCATCTGCAATGGCAGCCGGCAGCTGAAGGGGACGAAAAGGCTAACTGGATGCTGGCGACACTGACCGCCGATACGCGGGTCGATGCTGCCAATGAAATTGCGCTTCAGCGTTACCTGGATGCGCAACCGGTGCTGGTGGACATCACCACCGCCCGGGACGCCATTCCTGCGCTGGCGACAGCGCGTAAAATTCTTCATGCCGGTCCGCCCATCGCATGGGCGGATATGTGCGGCCCGATGCAGGGCGCGATTGCCGGTGCCATTGTGCTGGAAGGCTGGGCCGACAGCGTTGAGCAGGCCATGCTGATGGCCGCAAACAGCGAAGTCGCGCTGGAGCCCTGTCACCATTATCACGCGACCGGACCCATGGCGGGCATTATCAGCCCGTCGATGCCGGTGTGGGTGGTCGAAAACAAGACTCACGGTAATCGCGCTTATTGCAACTTCAACGAAGGCCTGGGCAAAGTGCTGCGCTTTGGCGCTAACCACGAAGATGTGCTCAACCGCCTGCGCTGGATGGCTGACGTCCTTGCTCCGACGCTTAAACAGGCGCTGGCGATGAGCGGCAACATTGAACTTAAGCCGCTTATTGCTCAGGCGCTGCACATGGGCGACGAGTGCCACAACCGTAATGTGGCGGCGAGCGGTCTGCTGTTCCGCCGCCTTGCTCCCGATCTCGCGCGCATTGCGCACGGGCCGGAGGTGCTGGAGTTTATTGCCGCTAACGACCACTTCTTTCTTAATCTCTCAATGGCCGCCTGTAAGTCGATGCTGGATGCTGCAAGCAACGTCCCGCACAGCTCAATGGTGACGGTGATGGCGCGCAATGGGGTGAACTTCGGGATTCGCCTCTCCGGGACCGGCGACCGCTGGTTCCAGGCACCGGCTAACCCGGTCAACGGTCTCTTCTTCCCCGGCTTTGGCGTCAGCGATGCGGCTGCGGATTTAGGCGACTCTGCGATTACCGAAACCGCAGGTATCGGTGGTTTTGCGATGGCGGCATCGCCTGCCATTGTGAAGTTTGTTGGCGGCACCCCGGCCGATGCGGTGCGGCACAGCCAGGCGATGCATGAAATTACGCTGACCACACAGCCAGCGTTTACGCTGCCTGCGCTGAATTTTGTTGGTAGCGGCTGCGGAATTGACGCCCGTCGCGTCGTGGACAGTAACATTCTTCCTATCATCAACACCGGCATTGCCCACAGGCTGGCCGGGGTTGGACAAATTGGTGCGGGCATTACCACCGCACCGCTGGCCTGTTTCATTGCTGGACTGACCGCGCTCTCCGAAGGGGGATAACCATGTCTGGACGCCGCATCGCTGTCGTCGCCGTCGGCGGCAACGCGCTTATTCGCTCGCCGGGTGAAAACGCCCTTGAGCAGCAGTATGAAGCCGTAAAGGAGACCGCCACGCATGTGGTGGAGCTGATTGCTGAGGGCTGGCGTGTTGTCCTGACGCATGGCAATGGACCGCAGGTGGGGTTCATTCTGCGGCGCAGCGAAGTGGCGAAAGAGGCCGCCCCGACCGTGCCGCTGGAATACGCGGTGGGAGATACGCAGGGGGCGATGGGCTTTATGTTCCAGAACGCCTTAGGCAATGCGCTGGCCGCGCGGGGGCTGGCGGAGGTAAGCGTGGTTGCGCTGGTGACCCGGACGCGCATTGACCCCAACGATCCGGCGTTTGCGAAGCCAGATAAACCCATCGGCGCGCACATGGATCATGAGACGGCGACCCGTCTTGCCAGCACGCAGGGCTGGCAGATTAGTGAAGACGCCGGGCGTGGCTGGCGACGTGTGGTGGCTTCTCCCGCACCGCTGGACGTTATCGAAACCCCCATTATTCGTACCCTTCTTGAACAAAATGTCCTGGTCATCGCCTGCGGTGGCGGCGGCATCCCTGTCTGGCGCGACAGCGACGGCAGTCTGGTTGCCGCGCAGGCCGTCATCGATAAAGACAGAGCTTCGGCGCTGCTCGCCTGTGAACTGGGCGCGCAGATGCTGCTTATTCCGACCGGGGTTGATCAGGTGGCGGTTGATTTTGGTACGCCGCAGCAGCGCTGGCTTAGCCAGCTTTCCCTCAGCGAAGCCGAAACCTTGCTACAGAGTCGTGAGTTTGGCGCAGGCAGCATGGCCCCGAAGGTTGAGGCGATGCTGACCTATCTGCGTGGTCAACCGCAGGGCATCGGACTTATCACCACGCCGCAGGGTATTGCTCGTGCGCTGCGTGGCGAGGGCGGAACCCGTTTTACGTGCTAGTACAGGCAGTCTATTCAGAGCAAAATACTATGATAAATAACAAGATCTTACTCGCAGTAAATGGCACATTAATGCGTGGCCTTGTGCTCAATCCGAATATGATTGCTGCACAGGCTGACTTTATCAGGGAAGACACTACCGCCGCCTGCTACCGCTGTTGGACCATCAACGATAATCATCCTGGCATGATCCGTACCCCCGGGGACGGTGGGCCGATTGCGCTGGAGATTTGGGCCGTTCCGCCTGCGGGACTTGGCGAGATTTTACAAAAAGAGCCTGCCGGGTTGTGTATCGGCAAAGTGGAGTTGCGTGACGGTAGCGAAGTCCTTGGCGTACTGGCCGAACCCTGGCTGGTGGAAGGGCAAAAAGAGATAACCACCCTGGGAGGCTGGAGAGCGTATACCGGCCACTATATGACTGAGTAATAACGTCAGGAGTAGGATCATGGCGCAAGGAAACACCGCTTTCCGACCACAGCTCTGGGTCGCGGGCGATTTAAACGCTTTTTTTGGTCTGTTCACCAATGTCTTATTGAATGTGCTGGTCCTCTCCGGGCTGGCGTTGTACGTCGCGCAAATTCCGGCGACCACCGTTTATGGCCGTATCCTGCCCGCCCTGGGCATTGCCCTTCCCCTTGGAAACCTCTTCTACGCCTGGCTTGCCTGGCGACTGGCCCGGCGTGAGGGTCGCAATAATGTGACCGCCCTGCCGTATGGTCCCAGCGTGCCGCATATGTTTATCGTGGTGTTTGTGGTGATGCTGCCCACACTGCTCATCCATAAAGACTGGATGCTGGCGTGGAAGCTTGGGCTTATCTGGGCGATGATCGTGGGCGTTATTGTCCTGCTCGGTGTGGTGGTCGGTCCGACTATCCGTAAATACACCCCGCGTGCCGCCATGCTGGGGACGCTGGCCGGTATTGCCATTGCATTCATCGCCATGCGCCCTGCTTACCAGATGTTTGATACCGCGTGGATTGGGGTCATCTGCTTTGCCATTATTCTGCTCAACTGGGTCGGTAATGTGCGTCTGCCGTTTGGCCTGCCGGGCGGGCTGGCGGTGGTTATTGTCGGGTGCGTGCTGGGCTGGGGCGCGACCTTCTTAGGTTTCAGCGACATCATGAATCCGGCGGCGGTTAAAGAGGCGGCGGGCAATTTTGCGCTGCATCTGCCGTCGCTGACGGGCGATGTGTTCAGCGTGCCCTCTGAGCTGGTCTGGCCGCTGCTGGTCACCGCAATCCCTCTGGGCATCTTCAACTTCACCGAAATCCTCAACAACGTCGAGTCGGCAGCCGTGGGCGGCGACAGCTATAACCTGCGTGCGGTGCTGGCGGCAGATGGTGTTGGGGCGATTGTGGGCGCACTGCTCGGCTCACCGTTCCCGCCTGCGGTCTATATCGGTCATCCTGGCTGGAAAGCGATGGGCGGGCGTATTGGCTACTCGCTGGCGACCGGCATCTGCATGGCGATTGTCTGCTTCCTCGGCCTGACCGCCCTGCTGCTGTCGATCATTCCGCTGGTGGCGATTGTGCCTATCCTGCTGTTCATCGGCCTTGTGATCGGCGCACAGGCGTTCCAGGTATCCCCAAAACGCCACGCCCCGGCTATTGTGCTGGCATTAGTGCCGAACATCGCCGAATGGGCGAAAACTCAGGTGGACGGTGCGCTGAATGCGGCCGGGGCTAATACCGTCAATCTGCCGGCTGAAGTGATGAGCAATATGGCCAACAACGGCGTGCTCTATAACGGCATGGCGACCACTGGTGGCGGCGCGGTGCTGGCGGGGCTGATGATGGGGGCGATTGCGGCCTTTATTATCGATCGACGTTTTAACTGGGCGGCGGTCTATGCCGCAGCGGCCACGGTGCTCTCCTTCTTCGGCTTTATTCACGGCCACCAGATGGCGGTGAACGCCTCGCCAACGGTCACCTTTGCCTATGGGGTGGTCACGCTGATGCTGACGTTCCTCGCCTGGCGTCAGGTGCGGGAGCAGGGCGTACTTGACTGGTCACCTGTTGATAACGACAAAGAGCCGCTGGTCTGATGGTTTAGCAACACCACAGGTGCCATCCCCGGATGGCACCTTTTTTTTGGTCTACGGCTGTGACGCGGCGACGTCTGCGCCCGCCACCACACCACCGCGCATGCTCTGCCTGATCTGCTGCTGTTGCGCATTTACCGCCGACAGCTCACCGTTCACGGTGGGTTTGAGAGGGGCATCGGCCTGAACCCGGCCGGTGGCCGTCAGTTGCAAATTACCCTCACCGCTGACCGGTAACACCGGCCATCCCCACTCCTGCAGTACGTTCATGGGTACGCCGCGCCCGTTAAGGCTGAGGTTGACGCTGCGCTCAGGCGTTTGCCCCACCACCGCGGTCGCTTCAAGCAGCCCTTTGCCGGTAAAGGCGCTCAGTTCAGTGATATTAACCGTACTGCTGTTGGCGCTCAGCGCTAATGACGGGCGGCGAACGTCCACGCGGTTAAAGGTCGCAGCGGCGGCATTCAGCTTAAGGTTGCCATTCCAGATGCCCCACTGACGATCCCGCGCCAGCATCAGGTTTGCGCCGTAGCCGTCAAGGGCGGTGAGTTGCCAGGGGAAGGTGGGATCGATGTCGATGACCAGATTACGGCTGGCACTCAGTTTTTTCACTTCAACGCTGTGCAGCCAGTCAGGGAGCCTGTCCATCCAGGTCTGTTTCCAGGTCTCAGGCAGCGTGTACTCCAGACCGACGATGGCCGCATCGTTCAGCACCAGTGCTTTACCACTGCGCGCCCAGTAGCCTGAGGTGCGCACCATGCCGTTCTCCCACCGGGTGGTGAACTGTTTAACGGCGATGCCCTGCGGGGTGAAATCGGCGTTGAGAATGGGGTCAAAGAAGTGCAGTGAGCCGTAAATGAATTCGTTGGCGTTCATCGACAACTGACCGTCATCGGTATGCCAGTCACCGTTGGCAAGCGTCAGGTTACGCAGACTCAAATCAAGGTCGGTAACGGCCCATGCGGGACCTTGCAGGCGCGCATCGGTGATGTCCAGTCGCCCGATTTGCAGCAACGGCAGGGTGGTCAGTGGGGCGAAAAAGTCAGTCAGCGACTTGTCGCTTTGCAGGCGTATATCGTTCAGACGCAGGTTATCCACCACCCAGCCGCCGTTTGCGTCACGCCGCGCATTGCCGGTGAGCGAACCACGTGCCATGTCTGCGCCGAGAGTGGTTAATGTCACCGTGCCTTTATCAATGCTCCCCTGTATCAACACGTTGCTGGCGGGCACGCCGTTAAGGGTCATGGAGCCCGCGCTCATCTGGATTTGCGCCTGCGTTCCCAGCACGTTCCCGGCAACCGGCTGCCAGGGACTCACGCCGCCCGTCACGCGCTGGGCGCTGAGATCCCAGCCGGTCGCCGGGCTGTTAAAGGCCATATTGCTCAGTTGCAGGCGGTCAGCCTGGAAGGGCAGAGGCGCGGTAGCCGGCGAAAGATTCAGCGTGCCATCCTGAAGCAGGATGGTATCGGTATGCAGCGGATCGGTAAGCTGGCGGCTGCTCAGGCCGATGTCGACACCTTTAGCGACCAGCGTCGCGGGTTGGCCCTTGCGGCCAAAATTCACATTGCGTAAACGGACATGGGACGGCGAAGAAAGCGCGTGATCGATGGCATCGAAAGTAAGGTGATAGTCACTGTTTTCGTTAATCCAGTTACTGGCCTGGGTTGCACCCCACTGCGTTTTCAGCAGGAAATAGCAGGCAACTACTGCGATCAGCAGGACGATAACAACGAAAAGAAGGAGCTTTCCAATAAATTTCATGATCTTCCATCCTCGAATACCGATACAGGAGTTATGCACGATTTGTGCGCAATCCTCAAGGTACGATTAGTGAAAGAGCGTTACAGCGGGGCGACAGCGGCAGCGGTGTGACCCGCTGCCGCGATGGAATTACTGCTTATCGACAGGGAATACCAGGTTCAGCACGATGGCGGTGATACCCCCTGCGGCGATGCCGGAGGAGAGCAGGTTTTTCAGCCAGTCAGGAGCAAATTGTAAAATCATCGGCTGCTGAGAGACGCCAAGGCCCACGGCCAGCGACAGCGCGATAATCATAATGGCGCGGCGGTTCAGCGGTTCGCGGGAAACGATGCGCACGCCGGAAGCGGCGATCGTTCCAAACATCACCAGGGTCGCACCACCAAGTACCGGCTCAGGCAACTGCTGCACAAAAGCGGCCACGGCCGGGAAGAGGCCCATCACCATCAGCATCACGGCGACAAAGAAGCCTACATAGCGGCTGGCAACGCCGGTCAGCTGAATAACGCCGTTGTTCTGACCGAAGCAGGAGTTAGGGAAGGTATTAAATACCGCAGAAACAAAAGAGTTCAGCCCGTTTGCCAGCACACCGCCTTTCAGGCGGTTCATGTAGACCGGGCCGGAAACCGGCTGCTCAGAGACGTCAGATGTGGCGGTGATGTCGCCGATGGTTTCCAGAGAGGTGATCATAAAGACCAGCATCAGCGGCAGCAGCAGACTCCAGTCGATGCTCAGACCGTAGTAAAGCGGCGTCGGGATCATAAAGGTGTCGGCCGGGGCAACATAGTCCGGCAGCATGCCCATCATCATGGCCACGACATAGCCGACCGCCATCGCGATCACCAGGGAAGCGATGCGCAGGTACGGGTTACGCTGGCGGTTAAGCAGAATGATGATGGCAAGAACGATACCTGCCAGCAGCAGGTTTTTGGGCGCGCCAAAGGTATGGTTTGCCATCGCGCCAAAGCCGCCACCCACGGAAGTCAGGCCAACCTGAATCAGCGACAGACCGATAATCATCACTACCACCCCGGAGACCAGCGGGGTGATCACGCGACGGGCGAAAGGCAAAATACGGGAGATGACCATCTCGGTGCAGCTTGCCAGCATCAGGGAGCCGAACAGCGCGGCCATCATCGTCGGGACATCTGCTCCCCCGGTCTTCAGCGCCGTGCCGCCCATAATCAGCGGCGCGACAAAGTTAAAACTGGTCCCCTGAATCGATAACAGACCCGAACCCACCGGGCCCCAGGCTTTAATCTGGATAATGGAGGCCACGCCGGAGGCGAACAGGGACATGCTGATGATGTGCTGCGTGTCCTGAGCCGGTAAACCCAGTGCCTGGCAAATCAGCAGACCTGGCGTGATCACGCCGACAAACATTGCCAGCAGGTGCTGCAGGGCGGCAAAAAGGGTTTGCGCCAGGGGCGGGCGGTCTTCAAGGCGATAGATCAGTTCACTGGGCTGGGAGTGCGCAACCGATTGCGCATTTTCGGACTCGATGGTGTTAACAGACATCTCAAGCAATCCCCTGATGGAAAAGCGCAGATTCTAACGGACTGTTTGGTAAAAGCAAACGGTTGCTTACCCATAAAACATACTTTTATAAAGAACGTTGAGAGGAGCGACCTGGGTTCTAAAGCCTACTGATTTTAAGGTGGTCGGCGTATTTATCGCTCCGCAGGATGTGCGCAATGCTAAAATCATCGGCAATCGCACAGGGTAATGATAAGTTAGGGATTGATATGAAAGGAAAAATACTGCTCGCACTGGCTTTTTTCTCCGCCGGTTGCCTCGCTGATGAATACGACCTGCATAGCTGCCGCAATGGTTATTTCCCCTCCTGGCCGGGTGTCTTCAACCAGGCAAAAGTAAAAACCGAAGGCGATGCAAAAGTGCATTTTTATCGTGATGATGACGGCTGTCCGGGCCAGGGGGAGGCCTGCGCAACAAAACCATATCTGGTGGCGGGCGACACGGTACTGGTGGCGCAGGAAGTGCCGGGCTGGAGCTGCGTCTGGTACTCGGGGAAAAAGCATGAGTTTGTTGGCTGGTTGCCCTCTAAGACCTTAGAAAAGCAGCCAGCAGCCAGCGCGACGCTTGCCGCGTGGACCGGAAAATGGCGTGCCGAAGCGGGGGATAATGAGATCCAGATTACCTCTGTCGGAAAAGGACAACTTAATATCAACGGCCAGGCTACCTGGTATGGCGGAAAAAATGCGGCAGGGTATGAGGTCGTTCATACCGGCGATCTTGATGAAACCGTAACGCCACAAGGGAATGTGCTGCACTGGGGAAACCCGAAAGAGGAATATGCGTGCAGCGGGACGGCGCAACTGGTTAATGGCAACCTAATCGTCAGTGATAGCGGCTATTGCGGTGGTATGAACGTCAGTTTTGATAACATCTATCACAAACCCTGATCAGGCGTTTGAGTAACGTTCGGTTTCCGGCATCCAGCGTTCAATGAGGGCCTGCGCCTGTGCCGGATAGCGTTCATGGATATGACGGGCAAGGCGCTGCACCTCCGGGATCATCGCCTGGTCACGTAAGAGGTCCGCTACCTTAAATTCGGCATTGCCGGTCTGGCGGGTGCCGAGTAGCTCGCCTGGGCCGCGAATTTCCAGATCTTTTTGCGCAATCACAAAGCCGTCGTTGCTGTCGCGTAGCACCTGCAGACGCATTTGCGCCGTTTTTGACAGTGGGGATTTGTAGAGCAATACGCAGTGGGAGGCCACTGCGCCACGTCCGACCCGGCCACGAAGCTGGTGCAGTTGCGCAAGACCGAGACGTTCCGGGTTTTCGATAATCATCAGGCTGGCATTGGGCACGTCCACGCCCACCTCAATAACGGTGGTGGCAATCAGCAAATGCAGTTCACCCTGCTTAAAGGCATGCATTACCGCCTGTTTCTCAGCGGGCTTCATGCGTCCGTGTACCAGGCCGATATTGAGCTCCGGCAACGCCAGTTTCAGCTCTTCCCAGGTCGCTTCTGCTGCCTGCGCTTCAAGCAGGTCCGACTCTTCAATCAGCGTACAGACCCAATAGGCCTGCCGACTCTCCCCGGTGCAGGCGTTGCGCACACGGTCAATAATGTCGTTACGCCGGGTATCCGGTATCGCCACGGTGGTGACAGGCGTGCGGCCTGGCGGCATTTCATCGATCACTGAGGTGTCGAGATCGGCATAGGCGGTCATCGCCAGGGTGCGTGGGATGGGGGTCGCGGTCATGATCAACTGATGCGGATGAAAGCCCTGCTGCTGACCCTTTTCCCGTAGTGCCAGACGTTGATGAACGCCGAAACGGTGCTGTTCATCGATAATGACCAGTGCAAGGCCGTTAAACTGCACCTGCTCCTGGAAGATAGCGTGGGTGCCTACCACCATCTGTACCTGGCCACTGGCAATCGCCTCCTGCTGCGCCTGACGGGCTTTGCCTTTTTGCTTACCTGCCAGCCAGCCCACCTCGACACCCAGCGGCGCAAACCAACTGCGGAAGTTGTTGGCGTGCTGCTCAGCCAGCAGTTCGGTCGGCGCCATCAGCGCCACCTGGTTGCCGTTGGCGATGGCACGCAGGGCCGCAAGCGCGGCGACCAGCGTTTTACCGGAGCCGACATCGCCCTGCACTAACCGCATCATGGGCATGTCGAGCGCCATATCACGCTCAATTTCCGCCGTCACGCGCGCCTGCGCGCCGGTGGGTTTAAAGGGCAGTGAAGCCAGCAACTTGTTTTTCAGCGTATCTTTGGCGGCAAGCGGCTTAGCGTGATAACGCTGGGCTCCTGCCCGCACGGCCAGCATACTCAAATTGTGTGCCAGTAATTCTTCCAGAATCAGGCGCCGCTGTGCCGGGTGTTTACCGGTTTCCAGATCGGCAAGCTGTAGCGACGGCGGCGGGCGATGCAGCGTGCGTAATGCCTCCGGCAGAGACATCAGCCCCTGCGCCAGCTCAGGCGGTAACAGCTCGGTAATGGCGCAGGTATCAAGCAGATCCAGCGCCTGGTCAGTAAGCTTGCGCAGGGTGGCCTGCTTTACCCCTTCGGTAGTGGGGTAGACCGGAGTCAGGGTCTCCTGTAACGCCGGCGTGCTGAGATCACCCTGCACGCGGTATTCCGGGTGGATCATCTCTGCGCCGTATTTCCCGCGCTTCGCTTCACCGTAGGCCAGTACGCGACGTCCGGTCGTCAGGCTGTTTTTCATCGCCGCGTTGAAGTTAAAGAAGCGCATGGTAAGGATGCCGGTGCCATCGCTTATCTGGCAGGTCATCATCCGACGTCCGCCGAAGCTGATGTTGCAGTTCAGCACTTCGCCTTCCACCGTGGCGTAGATGCCCGGCAGCAGGTCATTGATGGGGTAAAGCTGGGTGCGGTCTTCGTAACGCAGCGGCAGGTGGAGCAGAAGGTCCTGTATGGTATGCAGGCCAATTTTTGCCAGCTTGCTGCTTTGCGCCGCGCCAACGCCGGTTAAGGTATTAAGGGGAATGGCATCTAACAGGCGACCTTGCATATGTTTTACCTTGAGGCCTGCATGGTCGCCCACCAGCTTTCGTCGGCGTCGACTTCGCCCTGCAAATTAACGCGGGGATAGGGCAGACCTTTACGTTTGGCGACCCGCGCCAGCACCGGATAGCCGCCTTCAAACAGCAGACGTTGCTGTACCTCATCCGGCAGCATGCTGTTTTCACGCTCGTACATACCGGCGTTTTGCCGCTGACGCTGTGCTTCGTAAAGGATAAGCGCAGAGGCGACAGAGACATTCAGCGACTGCACCATGCCAGTCATCGGGATGATAATATCCTGATCCGCCAGATCCAGCGCTTCCTGGGTGATCCCGGTTTTCTCCTGGCCCATCATAATACAGGTCGGGCGGGTATAGTCGATGTCACGAAAATCCACGGCTTTCGCGGAGAGATGGGTTGCCAGTACCTGCATGCCAGCGGCTTTGATATGCATGACAGCATCGCGGATGTTGGGATGGGTTTTTACCTCCACCCAGCTGTTACTTCCTGCGGCGGCGCCAGCCATGGTGCGTAAATTATTGCCAGGCCAGACGGCGTGAACTTCATGCACACCTACCGCGTCCGCCGTGCGGATAATGGCGGAAACGTTATGAGGTTTATGGACCTGCTCCATGCAAACGGTCAGGTCTGGTTGACGTCTGGCGAGCATTTCGCGAATGCGCGCATAACGTTGTGCATTCATTTACACTTCCATCCTTTGATTTGCCTCGGCGTGAGCTGCACTCTCTCACCCCGGTCACGCACGACTGTACGCGCCAGGGGCTTCATTCGCTTGCCATCCTCTTGCAGCCCGAATGATGTAGTGCACTAATTACGGTTGCGGGTGACTTTAATAACGTCCGGCATCACGCGGATTTTACGCATGATGTTTGCCAGATGGACACGGTCGCGAGAGGTCAGACGGATGTACGCGCTGTAAACGCGACCGTCTTTCTCTTCCGTATTCAGGCTCTGAATATTGGAGGACGCCGTGTTGATGGCCGCCGTCAGGTTCGCCAGCGCACCCTGGTGGTTAAACATGTCCACCCTGATTTCGGTGATAAACTCCTGCGCCGTCTCTTTGTCCCATTCCACGGCCATGTACTTCTCGGGCTCTTTTTGATAGCCACGAATGTTACGACAGGACTCATGGTGGATGACCAGTCCTTTACCCGGACTGACGTGCGCCACAATCGGGTCGCCGGGAATAGGGCGACAGCATTTTGCAAAGGTAATCAACACACCGTCCGCACCTTTGATAGGCAGATGACTGTGGCCGCTGCTGATGCTGGTAATGCTTTGTGCCGTGGCTGTGGCGTCACCCTGTTGCAGGTTTTTCGCGACCACCACGCTCATGGCGTTACCGAGACCAATTTCCGCCAGCAGGTCGTCCAGCGACGCCAGCTTCATACGGTCAAGTTCGCGCTGAATATGTTCCTGTGGGATCTCCGCGAGTTTGCGGCTGCCGCCCAACGCATGGTTGAGCAGGCGACGGCCCAGGCTGACGGAATCGTCACGCTTGAGGTTCTTCAGCAACTGGCGGATTTTGGCGCGCGCTTTTGAGCTGACAACAAAGTTCAGCCACGCGGCATTGGGGCGAGCGCCCGGTGCGGTAATGATTTCCACCGTCTGGCCGCTGGCAAGAGACTGCGACAACGGGTACGGCTGTCGGTCGACGCGAGCACCGACGCAGGCATGACCGATATCGGTATGCACAGCATAGGCGAAGTCGACCGGCGTCGCGCCCGCTGGCAGCTCGACAATGCGGCCTTCGGGGGTGAAAACATAAATCTCATCCGGGAAGAGATCAGATTTTACGCTCTCAATAAATTCAAAGGAGCTGCCTGCGCTTTGCTGCAGTTCCAGCAGGCTTTGCATCCAGCGCTGGGCGCGGATTTGCGCCGTGGTGCTGCTTTCGCCACCGTCTTCTTTGTACGCCCAGTGTGCCGCAACCCCCATTTCCGCCATCTGGTCCATGTCTTCAGTGCGGATCTGCACTTCAACCGGAACGCCGTGCGGGCCAATCATCGAGGTGTGCAGAGACTGATAGCCGTTCGCTTTCGGAATGGCGATGTAATCTTTGACGCGACCGGGACGTGGCTTGTAAAGGCTGTGCATCTGGCCAAGCACGCGGTAGCAGGTGTCGGCATCCTGGACGATTACGCGAAACGCGTAGATGTCCATGATCGAGTGAAAACGCTGCTCTTTCAGCACCATCTTGCAGTAGATTGAGTACAAGTGCTTTTCCCGACCGCTAACGCGACACGGGATCCCCGCTTCCTGCAAACGCCCTTCGATCTCCGCAAGGATTTTCTGAATCATCTCCTTACGGTTGCCGCGCGCCGCTTTCACCACCTCTTTAATGACGCGGTAACGGTTTGGGTGCAGCGCTTCAAAGCCCAGCTCTTCAAGCTCGGTTTTGATGTGATGGATACCTAAACGGTGCGCCAGCGGGCTGTAGATTTCGAGGGTTTCACGGGCGATGCGACGACGTTTATCCGGGCGAAGTGAGCCCAGCGTGCGCATGTTGTGGGTGCGGTCAGCGAGTTTGATGAGAATGACGCGGATATCCTGCACCATCGCCATAATCATCTTGCGAAAGTTTTCGGCCTGCGCCTCTTTCTTGTCGCGGAATTTGAGCTTATCAAGCTTCGACACCCCTTCCACCAGCTCGGCCACGCTTTTGCCAAACAGCTGCTCCATGTCCTGATAGGTGGCGGGGGTATCTTCGATCACGTCATGCAGCAGGGCAGCCATTAAGGTTTCATGGTCGAGTTTCATCTCGGCCAGGATACAGGCAACCGCTACCGGGTGCGTGATATAGGGTTCACCGCTTGAACGTGTCTGGCCCTCGTGAGCATCACGTGCAACGAGGTACGCCTGCCGCAGACGCTTAATCTGGTCTTCCGGCAGATAGTGTTGAATCAGCTGATTCAGGCTTTCAAACAGATACAAGGGCGACCCGCTTTGTGATTAACGACGACCTTCAGCAATAGCGGTAACGGCTTGTAATTCAGCGGCTTCCTGCTCTTGCTGTTCCTGGCGCTCACGCACGTCGAGGATCTGGTTGTTGATCAGACCTTCTTCGATTTCACGCAGAGCGATAACGGTGGTTTTATCGTTTTCTTCCGGTACCAGCGGATCCTTTCCGCCTACCTGCATCTGACGAGCGCGACGCGCGGCGACCAGTACCAGGTCAAAACGGTTACCAATTTTCTCAACAGCGTCCTGAACAGTTACGCGTGCCATAATTAAAATGCTCCACAGGTGAAGAAATGACTGGGCATGATACTGAAACTGATGTCAGTCTGCCAATAGTTTGCTGATTAAAGCGTCATGTCGCTGTTTCTGGCGGCTCATACGCAGACGTTCGGCGCGAATGATGTTTTTCAAATCACCCAGCGCGGTGTCAAAGTCATCATTCACAATAAGGTAATCATACTCGGCGTAATGGCTCATTTCAGCAACTGCCTGCACCATTCGTTTCGCAATCACCTCTTCGCTATCCTGGCCGCGACCACGCAGGCGCCTGTCCAGTTCAACCTTTGACGGCGGCAGAATAAAGATACTGCGTGCCTGCGGCATTCTGGCGCGGATTTGCTGCGCGCCCTGCCAGTCGATATCCAGGAAAACATCCACACCCGTCTTAAGCACTTGCTCAATGGCGGCGCGGGAAGTGCCGTAAAAGTTGCCAAATACTTCGGCATGTTCAAGGAAAGCATCCTCGCTAATCATCGATTTAAATTCGTCGTGATTCACGAAGAAATAGTGTTCACCGTGTACTTCACCCGGACGCGGCGCGCGCGTGGTGTGTGAAACAGAAACCTGGGTGTCATATAACGGTTGGGTTTTTAATAAAGCCTGAATGAGGCTTGATTTACCCGCGCCACTGGGGGCGGAAACAATATAAAGCGTGCCTTGAGCCATGAGAGTCTTTTGTATGTGAATTGCGAAAGGAAACTTACATACGTGCCTATTATACACAACGGCGCAATGTGACGTAGCCCCCGTCACACTTTTTACTTCTGATTCTTATTTTTTGCGTACTTTTTCCCTGATTTGCCATGACTTTTCTGTAACGAGCGAAAAGGGGCGGAATCCGCTGCGCAAAACGCCTTTTAGCGTCTCGAAAGGAGTGATGTGCTCAGTTATACCCTTGCCATTCAGGTAAGGAGACGGACAGATGGTGATAAGGACATACCTTTTTTTGAGCACGTTGCTGTGGAGCGTAGCGGGAGTGGCGGCCTGCCCGGTCTGGTCACCTGCGCAAGCACAGGAGGAGATAGCGCTTTTAGAACAGCAAATTAACCAGTGGAACGATGACTACTGGCAACGGGGACGCAGTGTGGTGAGTGACAGCGTGTATGACACGCTCACGGTGCGGCTGGAGAACTGGCGGCGGTGTTTTGGGGGAGAGTCAAATCATCCTCTGCCCGCACTACCCGAAGGCACCCTGAAACACCCGGTTGCCCATACCGGGGTTGAGAAAATGCGCAGTAAAGCTGCGCTGCAGGAGTGGATGCAGGGAAAATCATCGCTTTGGGTACAACCAAAGGTGGATGGTGTGGCGGTGACTCTGGTCTATCGCAACGGTGAACTGGCACGAGCCATAAGCCGCGGTAACGGCCTCGCAGGAGAGGACTGGACAGCAAATGCCCGCCAAATCCCCTCGCTGCCAAAAAAGGTTTCAGGCGAGCTGGCGAACAGTGTTCTGCAGGGGGAACTTTTCCTGCAACGCCCAGGCCATATTCAAAAGAGAATGGGCGGGATGAATGCAAGGGCAAAAGTGGCGGGTGCGATGATGCGTCATCGTGACTCAGACCTGTTAAAGGAGATATCCATCTTTGTCTGGAGCTGGCCTGACGGGCCGGCCACACTGACTGAGCGGGGGCAGTTACTTTCTCAGGCAGGGTTTAACTGGATCGAAAAATACAGTATTCCGGTGAAAAACGTTCATGACGTTGAGCAGCTAAGGCAGCACTGGTTCACCTCCGCCATGCCTTTTGCCACAGACGGCGTTATTGTCCGTAGCGACAACGAACCTGAGGGTAAACGCTGGTTACCGGGCCAGGGGAGTTGGGTGGTGGCCTGGAAATACCCGCCCGTGGAGCAGGTCGCTGAAGTGAAACAGATAGCCTTCACCGTCGGGCGCACTGGAAAAATAGCGGTGGTGGCACATCTGGAACCTGTCCAGCTTGATGATAAGCGCGTGCAGCGGGTCAACATCGGCTCGGTACGTCGCTGGCAAGCCCTGGATATTGCGCCAGGCGATCAGGTGCTGGTCAGCCTTGCCGGGCAAGGCATCCCACGCATTGATGATGTGGTCTGGCGCAGTCAGGTGCGGGAAAAACCCGTGCCTCCGGGGACGGTATATACGCCTCTCACCTGCTTTTATGCTTCTCCAGAGTGCCACGAACAATTTATGGCACGTCTGGTCTGGCTCAGTTCAAAGCAGGTTCTTGATATCGAGGGCCTGGGTGAGGCCGGGTGGCATATACTGCATCAGGCCTGGCATTTTGAGCATCTTTTCTCCTGGCTCACCCTGACCCAAGAACAGCTTACTCATACGCCCGGCATGACGCCGGCGAGAGGGGGACAACTCTGGCATCGCTTTGCATTTGTGCGCGAACGCCCTTTTATTCGCTGGCTTACCGCACTGGGGTTGCCGATACCAAAATCGGCATTAAATGCTGCGGGTGATGTTCACTGGCAACAGCTTCAACAGCGGGATGCGCAAGCCTGGCAACGTTTACCGGGCATTGGTGCGGGGATAGCCCGTAAACTGGTGGCCTTTATTCATCATCCGGATATTGCGAAGCTGGCGCAATGGCTCGGCAGTCAGGGTATCTCTGGCTTTGATAATGATTAATGCGCGCTGTGGTTGTAGTGAAAAACGGGCAGTCTCAGTTTCCAGCGCAGTGCCAGCATGCGAGCAGTGAAGCCAAACAGTAATGTCGAAATGACGATAACATCCTGATTACTCACATAGTGCTGCAGCGCGATATACAGTACGGCAGCGGCAAAAGAAATACCGGCGTAGAGTTCTTTTTGAAAGACCAGTGGGATGCGCTTACAAAACATATCACGCAGGATGCCGCCAAAGACGCCGGTGACGACTGCGGCAATCGAGGCGATGATCAAGCCTTCCCCCATATCGAGCGCGATTTGTGCCCCGATAATGGAGAATACGATCAGGCCAAGGGCATCCAGTACCAGAAACAGACGGCGTAAATGTGGCATCACCGGAGCCACCAGCGTAGTCAGCACCGCCGCAACGGCCACAATAACGACATATTCCGGGTGTTTTACCCAGCCCAGAGGATAATGCCCAAGAAGGATATCCCTGACCGTTCCGCCTCCCAGCGCCGTAGCGGTTGCAATGATGATGACGCCAAAGGTGTCCATACGGCGGCGACCAGCCGCCAGCGCGCCGGTCATCGCTTCGGCAGTAATACCAATCAAATAAAGAATATGTAGCAGCATCTGTCCCCCAGCAATGAGGGCGTAAGGGTAGTTCTTCGCACGGCGACAAACGATTGAGATTTTTTTGTGCGAAGGATTAATCAATAGAATAACTAATCCATCATCTCTTTATTAACGGGCTTCATGCCATTTTTAGGCAGGAATGACATAAATTAAACTCATGGTTGCGCTAATGTGGCTGAGCAAATATCTTCCGGAACATCGGGACCAGGCGTTTATTACCGGTTTCGCTAAGATGGTTGTCATCAAAGTACCAGGGCTGTAAATTCTGGCTGCCCATGCAGCGGCCGTCATGACAGAGATACGGGGTAGGATCGAGCACCTGTACGCCGCATTGTTGAGCTGCCTGATACTGTGCCTGCAGAACGACAGTGTTGTGTTGCTGCCACTGGCTGAGCGAAACCGAAATATCCTGAACGGCTCTGCCGGTCATCAGGCTATGGGATAAGGTCCGGGGAACGTTGACGGGCATTTCAGGCATCGGGCTTACAAGGTAGACGGGATGTTCACGATTAAGGGTACAGGCCATCCTGATCATGGCCTCTGCATATTTGCGCAGGTACGTCGCATCATTTTCAGACTGATTGTCGAAAATCACCAGACGCTGCTCCGCGTAGTGAGTCAATCGGTTAACGATGATCACCGGAACCTCTGAGGGCCAGCTCTTTAGCCGGTCGCTGAGTCCGCGGTTGAACTGCCCGCACGCTTTACCCTCTTTAAGTTCGCCGTCAGCAAGGGTCGGGCATCCGGAAGCCGTCAGGCCGATGACCGCCCCGGTCCCCTCCGCGGCCTCTGCTAGTGCGGTTGCCGTCGCTTCTGCATGACTATCGCCCACAATGATGGCCACCGGTTTTCCCTGTCCGTAATAGCTCAGGTGTGTTTTAGGATTCGCCGCAAAATTTTTGTTATTGGCTTCCAGCGCAATTTTGTTTACCAGGGGGTTTGGCTGGCTAACAATAAAATCGTTTTTCACCAGATAGCTAAAAAGCCAGGCAGCTCCGACGACACTGAGAATAATTGACCAGAACTTTATGGCTGATTGCCCGGAAAGATAGTTTTTGGCTGGTAGCTCAATGAGTAACCAAGAAAGCCAGCCTGCAATAAAGGAAAGTGCAATAGCGCCAAGTACCCAGGGGCCTTTGGTATGTTGTCCGGCATAAACCAGATAAACGGCAACAGGCCAGTGCCAGAGATAAACCGAATAAGAGCTTAATCCTATCCAGCGTAGGTTTCTGTCAAACACTGCCGTGATGGACTGGCAGTTGCTGTAAATCACCAGCATTGTGCCTGTTACGGGCAGGAGAGTTAACCCTCCCGGCCACGCATCGTCGGTGGTAAGAAAAACCAGTGACAGAACGATGAGGAGATAACCTGAGATTGCAGTCATCGGACGCAGATTGGCGGTTAGGGTAAAACGTGTTGTGGCATACCAGACAAGGCCGCCACACAGCATTTCCCATGCCCGGTACGGCATCAGATAAAATCGGGTGGATGCGCTGGAAGAGGTCAGTGTTATGCAGGCCAGAAAAGAGCAAAGCGTGAGAATAAGGAGGCAGCTTCCTGAACTGATTCTTTTTCTGAATGGGTATACTGCCATTAATATAATCGGCAGTATCAGATAAAATTGCCATTCGACAGACAGTGACCAGGTATGCAAAAACCAGTTTTCATGGGCACTGGTTGCGAAATAATCGCCTGCTTCCTTATTCAGTTTTATATTGGAAATAAATAAAGCAACATATCCGACATAATTCCCTAACTTGCGGTACTCATTGTTTGGCATCCACAGATATGTCGCCAATAACAGAATGGTGCAGAAAATCAATAAGGCGGGAATAATCCGTTTACACCGTGCAGCATAAAACTGAATCAGATTAAAAGAGCGTCGCTCCAGTCCGGTAGCTATAATTTTGGTCATTAGATAACCGGAAATAACGAAAAAAACATCAACCCCTGCGAAGCCGCCCGGTAGCAGTTGCCCTGCAAAGTGATAAAGCACAACGGAAAGAATAGCAATACCGCGAAGCAGGTTTATATCCTGTCTGAAGTCACGGTCAACCATGACGGTTTGCGTTGCCTCTACAGATAAGTTGATGTTAGCCATACCTGTCCTGGGATAACTTTTGGGGGCGAAGAAAGTGCGGGGAGTATATCAAATATTGTGATGAAATCCTAACGTGTAAATAGGGGGGTGTTGCGATATATTTATATTTTGGTAGCGATGTGCATTAAAAATGGCTTCTTATTTAGAAGCCATCCATTTAATGAATACTTAGTTTAAATTTACTCAACATTCTGAATATGAATGTTGATTACAATAAAATAAATACTATTTATCATCATCTAATAGGTAAACCGGTGACGGATTTACCATTTTACTCCCCAATCAACTCCCCATTTATAACAGTGGCAAGCTGTTCAGCTTGCCAGGTTACGATTACATCTGTCATTGAATGGTTGTCTTTGATCTTCCACCTAGCATGAGCTCACCAGAAGGTTTCCGAGAGTAAGATTCTGTTCCTGTTCGGTAATAGGTATATCCATCCTTTGTCCTGGTTATGTCCATGATCCAGTTAGACTTATTAATACAATTTTCTTCTGTATTCATATCACCGAAGCATAGTAAATAATCAGTATCATGATCTGGAAAAATACCTGAATTTTTAGGAGCAAGCTTTTGATATTTTCCGTCAAACTTCCAGACTGAAACAAAGTAAGTTTCAGCAGATGAGAGGGTTTTAGCTCCATTATTATCCCACCACTCAATTTTACTACTATCACTGAAAGGCATGTTTTTAACTAAAAATTCTTTATTAGAGCCAGTGCCGTGAACGGCAAGGACCTTAGTAGAATTAAAAAAATTCAAATAAAAAAATGCAAAAATAATAGCTGAAAATATAAATGTTATAATTTTTCTGGCTTTCATCCATTCCTCCGACAACTATTTTCAAACCCGGCTTTCATATTTGTTAAAAAATGCTCAAATGCAAAATTTTCCCATCGCTGAAGCACAAACCAGATGCGGAATGCCTTAATATAGTGAAACTTCATATTCATTATGTCACTTTTGTCGAGACCAAAATGATGTTGTCCTGTAAAAATTATTTTCGCTACATAACCATTTTCAGTAGTATCAAGCTTAGTGAGTTGTATCTTTGTGGCATATATGTCGTGTATCGACATTCCTAACTCATTGAAACTATCTGCCCATCTGTTAAATTTAGGATGTATTGAATTTCCTGTTACTTTTCTTATTGAATCTTGTCGGCATCAGATAAGCCATTTTTTACATCAATGGCAACCTTACCGAGTATAGACTAGATTATTTTCCGTGAAAATGACGGAGAGGATTGTTCCTTTAATATTAAACTTTTATATGCACTATCAAGAAAAAGGCTGGAGTAGCTTTTTCCATTGCCATGATAAAAATGCTTTACAAGATTATTAAATAAATTATGTTGTCCTAAGTAATATGTAGACAATGAAGATCGAAGAAACTCATCGAAAAGGATTTGAGCAATTTCCGTTTTTGATTTTTGGTTGTGATGGAATTCTCAAATACAAACCTTCGCCGTCACTGTATCTACCGGGCTGTCTTGTCTTAACAAGAGCCTGAACAGTTTTTACGGTTAGAGAACCCATAAATGAATCCTTTGAATCAAGATAACCCTTTGTGTGTAAAGAGTTACCAGTGGTTGTGGGGAGTAGTTACTTATAGCTCATGCATTTTAACTAGTAAACGGAAACTACTCACCAATCCACCCTCCACAAAATTGTCGAGAGTGGCGGAGCTATATATTCATTACTGAAAGTTAATTGCATAAAAAAGCCCATTTAACATGGGCTTATGTATTATATTGGGCTTTGAAAGAATTTACTCAATGTTCTGAATCTGTTCGCGCATCTGTTCGATCAGGACTTTCAGTTCAATGGCCGAATTAGTGATATCAGCATTAATGGATTTCGACGCCAGGGTGTTCGACTCGCGATTGAACTCCTGCATCATAAAATCGAGGCGACGACCGACAGCTTCCTTTTTCTTGAGGATGTTCCAGGTCTCTTTGACGTGCGCGTCCAGACGATCCAACTCTTCGGCAACGTCAATGCGTTGCGCCATCAACACCAGCTCCTGCTCAAGGCGGTTGTTTTCAAGCTGTACCTGCGCATCTTCCAGCTTGGCAACCAGACGGTCACGCTGCCATTGCAGGATTTCAGGCATCTGGGCACGGACTTTTTTCACTTCAGTGCTGACGCCTTCAAGACGCTGCTCAATCAGCGCTTTCAGTGCCTGGCCTTCGGTTTCACGGGCAATGATGAAGTCATCCAGTGCACCGTCGAGCGCGGCAAGGATTTCAGCAGAAATGGCATCAAGATCCTGCTCCTGAGCGGCCATCACCCCCGGCCAGCGGAGAATATCCACCGGGTTGATTTCGCCCTCATCGCTTTGCATTTTGACCCAGTTCGCGGCCGAGACCAGCTGTTTGGCCAGTTTCTCGTTAAGAATCAGCTCACCCTGGGCGCTGGCATCGGGTTCAAAACGCAGGTTGCACTCAATTTTGCCACGGGTCAAACGTGCACGAATGCGCTCACGAACTACCGGCTCAAGGCTACGAAACTGCTCCGGCATACGAAAGTAGGTTTCCAGATAACGCTGGTTAACCGAGCGCAGTTCCCAGGAGGCGGAGCCCCAGCTACCTTTGATTTCACGCCGGGCGTAGGCGGTCATACTGCGGATCATAGACGTTCCCGTTTTTTAAGGAGAGATGCGAGGATTATAGCTTTCATGGGCTTGTCAGGATAGGAATAACCTGGGTAAGCCAGTATAATGCGCAGCCACATTGGTAACAGCCGGAGAAATCATCATGCGTCCATCAGGTCGTAGCACCACTGAGGTGCGTCCCGTCACCCTGACCCGTCACTATACAAAACACGCTGAAGGCTCCGTGCTGGTTGAATTTGGTGACACCAAAGTTCTGTGCACCGCCACGCTGGAAGAGGGTGTTCCGCGTTTTCTGAAAGGCCAGGGTAAAGGCTGGATCACCGCCGAATACGGTATGCTGCCGCGCTCTACCCATACCCGTAATGCTCGTGAAGCCGCCAAAGGTAAGCAGGGCGGTCGTACCATGGAAATCCAGCGTCTCATCGCGCGTGCACTGCGTGCCGCTGTTGATTTGAACGCGCTCGGTGAGTACACCATCACGCTGGACTGCGACGTGATTCAGGCAGACGGTGGCACCCGTACCGCCTCCATCACCGGGGCCTGTGTGGCGCTGGCGGATGCGCTGAATGCGCTGGTTAGCGCGGGTAAACTGAAAGCCAACCCGATGAAAGGTATGGTGGCGGCGGTTTCCGTGGGTATCGTTAACGGCGAGGCACTGTGTGACCTTGAGTATGTTGAAGATTCCGCCGCAGAAACTGACATGAACGTAGTCATGACCGAAGACGGGCGCATCATCGAAGTACAGGGCACCGCTGAGGGCGAGCCTTTTACCCATGAAGAACTTCTCACCTTGCTGGCGCTGGCCCGAGGGGGAATCGAATCCATTATTTCAACGCAGAAGGCGGCGTTGGAAAACTAGTTTTTAAGGCGACTGAGAAGTCGCCTTTTTTTTGTCTGAAGAAAAGCGGAAAGAGGAGCGAATCCATGAAACCATATCAGCGCCAGTTTATTGAGTTTGCGCTTAACAAGCAGGTACTTAAGTTTGGCGAGTTCACGCTGAAATCCGGGCGTAAAAGCCCCTATTTCTTCAACGCCGGGCTGTTTAATACCGGGCGCGATCTGGCACTGTTAGGGCGCTTTTACGCCGAAGCGCTGGTGGATTCCGGGATTGATTTCGACCTGCTGTTCGGCCCGGCCTACAAAGGCATTCCAATTGCGACCACCACGGCGGTAGCCCTGGCGGAGCATCACGAACGCGATGTGCCGTACTGCTTTAATCGTAAAGAAGCCAAAACGCATGGCGAGGGTGGCAACCTGGTCGGCAGTGCGCTGGAAGGCCGCGTAATGCTGGTGGATGACGTCATCACTGCCGGGACAGCGATTCGTGAATCCATGGAGATTATTCAGGCGAACCACGCCACGCTTGCGGGTGTGCTGATATCCCTGGATCGTCAGGAACGCGGTCGTGCGGATATCTCTGCCATTCAGGAAGTGGAGCGTGATTACGGCTGTAACGTTATTGCTATCATTACATTGAAAGATTTAATTGCGTATCTGGAAGAACAGCCGGAAATGGCTAACCACCTGGCGTCGGTTCAGGCCTATCGCGAAGAGTACGGCGTGTAACAATACCCCTCATACTTCAAGCTGCAGGTGCGTTGATGACGTGTGTTCACCCCAGTCACTTACTTCAGTAAGTTTCTGGGGATGAATGAGCAACATCCATGTCCCTCACCACAGGCCGCCTCTGGCTGTTCAAATTCGTTCCTGACGAATTTGTCACGCGCTTACCGTCTTCCTGCAGCGCGAATTATTTAGAGTATTTATAAACGATGGTCTGTTAAACCAGCTTCGCCCCCAGCGTATTCACATACAGCGAATAGATGGAGGTACTGGAAGCCATAAAAAGCCGGTTCCCTTTTTCGCCGCCAAAGCAAAGATTGGCGCAGCGCTCTGGCAACTGAATCGTGCCGATGTGTTTACCCTGAGTGTTAAAAACGCGCACGCCATCCAGCTCTTCCGTTCCCGTTCCCCAGCCGCACCAGAGATTTCCGTCCATATCACAGGCAATACCGTCTGCCGTTCCGTTGCCACAGTCGATATGCACCCGTTTATTTTTCAGGGTGTTATCGACAACGTCCCACGCGAGGATCAGACGGTTTGGCGTCGCCCGACTTTCCACGACATAGAGTATTTTTTCATCCGGTGAGAAGCAGAGGCCGTTTGGCCCTTTTACCTCACCCAACACCACCGTGAGTTCGCGGGTTTCCGGGTCCAGTCGGTAGACGTTTTGCGGTAATTCAGGCGTCGCCTTATGCCCTTCATAGAAACCTGAAATACCAAACGGCGGATCGGTAAACCAGATAGTACCGTCGGACTTCACGACGATATCATTAGGTGAGTTGAGCGGTTTGCCGTCATAACTGTCGGCGAGAACGGTGATGGATCCGTCGTATTCGGTACGGGTGATACGGCGAGTGTCATGCTCGCAACTGATTAAACGCCCCTGCCTGTCCCGCGCATGGCCGTTGGTGTAATTTGCCGGATGGCGAAAGACGCTGGCCTGACCGGTGACTTCATCCCAACGCATAATAGTGTCGTTCGGGATATCACTCCACATCAGCATGCGCGTATCGCCAAACCAGACCGGGCCTTCTGCCCAGCGGTAACCCGTCGCGATCTGTTCGACCTTTGCGCTGGAGAGCATACAGGCTTTAAAGCTGTCATCGATGGCGATTATCCGTGGATCCGGATAGCGACCTGAGGGTGCCCAGGCGGCAATGCTTTTTTGGCTCAGCAATAATGAGGCGGTAGCGATGCCGCTCAGCTTTAATAGGTCACGTCTCGAAGTTGCCATAAAAACGTCTCCATGTCCGTAGGGGATTTTTCTGTTTATTTGTATGAGGCAGAAAGCTAAGTCCACAGAAAGGGTAAAAGATGTTCATTGGCAGAACATCTGGCAACATAACGAATCAGGTTGGGCTTTTACACATAGTCGTGTGAAGTCATGCAGCTTTTGACGGCTGCATGAGAAGGGGAAAATTATTGCAGTTGCGCGGCAAGAAGTGGCCAGCGGGCTTCAAAATCATCGGTGGGACGATATTTGAATTCGCTGCGGACAAAGCGGGAGAGCATGCCTTCACAAAATGACAGCAGCTGGCTGGCTAACAGATTCTCGTCAGTGGTGTAACCTTCGCCTTCACGCATCTTTTTCTCACGAAGCACCTGACGAATTTGCGACTCAATGCGTTCGAAAAGTTGATTGATGCGCCCCTGCAGGCGATCCTGTTCAAACATCAGCGCATGGCCCGTCAGAATGCGGGTCAGGCCTGGATTTCGCTCTCCGAACCCCAGAATCAACTGCACTATCAGACGCAGGCGTACGGTAGTGTCCTTTTCATCTTTCATGATCAGGTTAATGCGGGTCATCAGGCTGTCTTCGATAAACTCGATCAGGCTGTCGAACATACGAGTTTTGCTGGGAAAATGTCGGTATAACGCGGCTTCGGAGACGCCGACTGACGCCGCCAGTTTTGCCGTGGTAATGCGTTGACTGCCATCGCTGGATTCAAGCATCAGAGCCAGAGACTGAAGTATTTCTTCGCGACGATTCCTTTTCGCGGTTTGTTTTTCTGCCATGTTACAAAATACCCCTGAAATACGCGCTTATCAGGCGAACATCCACGCGACGGCCGCACCCCAGAGTGCGGAAAGTGTTATGACATTATTGCGTCGCGGGATGCGTTAAATGGGCTGCTTATTTACGCCCGGAGTGGCCAAAGCCACCTTCGCCACGGTCCGTGGCATCAAACTCTTCAACCAGATTAAATTCTGCCTGCACAACCGGTACAAACACCATTTGCGCGATGCGTTCACCCGGTTCAATGGTGAAACTATCCTGACCACGGTTCCAGACGGAGACCATTAACTGGCCCTGGTAGTCAGAATCAATCAGGCCGACCAGATTGCCGAGCACAATGCCATGTTTATGACCAAGGCCAGAACGCGGCAGAATAACGGCCGCAAGCGAAGCGTCAGCGATATGAATCGCAAGGCCGGTAGGCAGCAGCGTAGTTTCACCTGGTGCCAACGCTACGGCGTCATCGAGGCAGGCTCGCAGGTCAAGGCCGGCAGAGCCAGCGGTGGCATAGGTTGGCAGCGGAAATTGCTTACCAACACGCGGGTCCAGAATCTTAACGTCGATTTTTTTCATCATAACGGGTAACGATCTCGTCCAGTAATAAGTGGCCTAACTGTTCCTTGCTCTTTAGCGGTAAAGGTTTATCGCCATCCTGCCAGAAAAGATGCAAAGCGTTACTATCGCTATTAAAGCCTTGATTAGCCTTAGAAACATCATTGGCACAGATTAAATCAAGGTTTTTGCGGGTACGTTTTTGCCGGGCATATTCTTCCACATTATTTGTTTCGGCGGCAAACCCAACGACAAAGGGGCGGTGTGTGGTCAGTGCAGCAACCCCGGCAACGATGTCCGGGTTTTTAACCATTTTTATTGTTAATTCATCGCCTTGCTTCTTAATTTTTTCCCCGGCGACTGTCGCAGCACGGTAATCCGCAACGGCAGCACAGCCGATAAAAATCTGCTGCTGCTGCACGAGAGCCTGTACAGCGGCTTCCATTTCCAGCGCAGTGGTGACGTCAATACGCTGCACGAAAGCGGGTGTGGGCAGGGAGACCGGCCCGGATATCAGCGTCACTCTGGCACCACGACGGGCAGCGGCGGCGGCAATCGCAAAGCCCATTTTTCCTGAACTATGATTCGTGATATAGCGCACTGGATCCAGCGGCTCACGCGTTGGGCCTGCGGTAATCATGATGTTGAGATGTTGCAGATCGTTGACGGGCGCGAAGTGGGCAGCGGCCATGTCGACGATGGTTAACGGGTCCAGCATTCTGCCTGGCCCAACGTCTCCGCAAGCCTGGCTGCCGCTGTCCGGACCCCAGACTAAAAGGCCACGCGACGCGAGGACCGCTAAATTGTGTTGAGTCGCCGTGGCGCGATACATTTGCTGGTTCATCGCAGGTACAACGGCAACGGGCGAGGGCGTCGCCAGGCAAATTGTTGAGACCAGGTCGTTGGCCATTCCGGCTGCAACACGGGCAATCAGATCGGCGGTGGCAGGCGCCAGGATAACCAGATCTGCCCATTTTCCCAGCTCAATATGGCCCATTGCAGCTTCCGCTGCAGGGTCGAGCAGACTGTCAGACACGGGGTAGCCAGAGACGGCTTGCAGGCTTAGCGGGGTAATAAACGCTTTCGCCGCTTCAGTCATTGCTACGCGCACATCGGCACCGCGATCGCGCAGGCGACGTACAAGCTCCGGTGCTTTATAGGCCGCAATGCCACCGCTAATACCGAGAACGATTTTTTTACCCGCCAGACTCACCATGATTCTTTCCTGTTGGAGTTCACCAGAAGGCGGGCATTTTATCACAATCCTGGCGTTGTCGTGTTTTTGCCCGTTCTGCGGTTTGCGAGGCGCTACGCAAGGATCTCTTCTCCCTGTCGAGTCGGTACGGCGCCTGTGGCAGCATGGCTCAATAAGGGAGGAGTCGACATGGAATCGGTGTATTTACCCAAGCTGCCCCGAGAGAAAATGATGAATTCGGGCGTTGAGTCGCTAACGGATGTGGAGCTGCTGGCCCTGTTTTTACGCACCGGCGTACCTGGCATTCCCGTGATGGCGCTGGCGACGGAGCTGCTTACGCATTTTGGCTCTCTTTATACGCTGCTGACCGCCGATTATCAGGCTTTCAGGCAGGTGAATGGCATTGGGGTGGCGAAATATGCTCAGTTAAAAGGTATCGCTGAACTGGCACGGCGTTTTCATAGCGTGAAAATGCTGGAAGAGACGGCGCTGCTCAGCCCGGAAATGACGCTGGAATTTTTGCAAAGTCAGCTGGCGGGGGAAACGCGCGAGATCTTTATGGCGATCTTTCTGGATAATCGTAACCGGGTGCTTAAATACAGCCGCCTTTTTACTGGCACCATAGACCAGGTGGAAGTACACCCGCGAGAAATAGTGCGTGAAGCGATGAAATTGAACGCTGCCGCCGTGATCCTTGCACATAATCATCCTTCGGGTAGCGCTGAACCCAGTAAAGCGGATAGAATCGTCACCGAAAAGGTGGTGAAGTGCTGTCAGCTCATGGAAATCCGTGTGCTCGATCACCTGGTGATAGGTCGTGGAGAGTACGTTTCGTTCGCGGAACGTGGGTGGATTTAAACCTCTTTGCGCGATCCATCGGGATCTTTGTCTGTTCGGGACTTGAGCACATCGCCGAGTCAGCGTATACTACGCCACCTTTGAGAATCTCGGGTTTGGCAATTGGGCCTGGCTACACGAGTTCGCTTAGAACCGTCAGACCAGGCTGTGAAAGCCTGACGAGGCGCCAATACCCCATACGAAGCTCGAGCTAATTTGATTTTTGGAGAATAGACATGTCCCGAGTCTGCCAAGTTACTGGCAAGCGTCCGGTGACCGGTAACAACCGTTCCCACGCACTGAACGCGACTAAACGCCGTTTCCTGCCTAACCTGCACTCTCACCGTTTCTGGGTTGAGAGCGAAAAGCGTTTTGTCACCCTGCGTGTATCTGCTAAAGGTATGCGTGTAATTGATAAGAAAGGCATCGATACAGTTCTTACCGAACTGCGTGCCCGTGGCGAAAAGTACTAAGTACTTAGAGGAAATAAATCATGGCTAAAGGTATTCGTGAGAAAATCAAGCTGGTTTCTTCTGCTGGTACTGGTCACTTCTATACCACCACGAAGAACAAACGTACTAAGCCGGAAAAACTGGAACTGAAAAAGTTCGATCCAGTTGTCCGTCAGCACGTTCTTTACAAAGAAGCAAAAATTAAATAATTTTGGCTTTCTTGTACGAAAACCTCGCTTCGGCGGGGTTTTTGCGTTTTCAGACCCGGAGAATGCAACATGCCAGAGTTACCAGAGGTAGAAACCAGCCGCCGTGGCATTGAGCCGCATCTGGTGGGTGCCAACATCCTTCATGCTATTGTTCGCAACGGTCGCCTGCGCTGGCCGGTTTCCAGTGAGATTCATAGCCTGAGCGACAAGCCCGTGCTCAGCGTGCAGCGCCGTGCGAAGTACCTGCTGCTTGAGCTGCCTGATGGCTGGATAATTATTCACCTCGGGATGTCCGGTAGTCTGCGTATTCTCCCGGAAGAGCTGCCTGCCGAAAAGCATGACCATGTCGACCTGGTGATGAGTAACGGCAAGGTTTTGCGCTATACCGACCCTCGCCGCTTTGGTGCCTGGCTGTGGACCAAAGCGCTGGAAGGCCATAACGTTCTGGCCCACCTCGGCCCTGAGCCGCTCAGCGATGCGTTTAACGCAGACTACCTGCAACAAAAATGCGCGAAGAAAAAAACGGCCATTAAACCCTGGCTGATGGATAACAGGCTGGTGGTGGGGGTGGGCAACATCTACGCCAGTGAATCGCTCTTTGCCGCAGGTATTCACCCTGACCGACTGGCCTCCTCGCTTTCCCGCGAGGAGTACGAGTTGCTGGTGCGAGTGATTAAAGCAGTATTACTGCGCTCAATAGAGCAGGGCGGAACGACGCTGAAGGACTTTTTGCAAAGTGACGGTAAACCGGGCTACTTTGCGCAGGAGTTGCAGGTGTACGGTCGTAAAGGGGAGCCCTGCCGGGTATGCGGTACGCCTGTTGTGGCAGCAAAACATGCGCAACGCGCGACGTTCTATTGCCGGCAGTGTCAGAAGTAGCCAGGTACGGGCCGGGTAAAGGTTGTGCCACTACCCGGCGCTAAGCGCTACTTCAGCTTCTCCATCAGCGCCTGGTGCACATTTTCGGGCAGAAAGTGGGTGACATCACCAGCGTGGCGGGCCACCTCTTTGACCAGGGTGGAGGAGATAAACGACCACTCCTTCGATGGCATTAAAAACACACTCTCCAGCTCCGGCATTAAATGACGATTCATATGCGCAAGCTGCATCTCATACTCGAAATCGGCGACGGCTCGCAGGCCACGGATTAAAATATTCGCCTGCTGGGCTCGGGCAAAATTGGCCATCAGATCGCCAAATCCGGTTACCGTCACGTTGGGAATGTGCTGGGTTGCCTCTCGTGCCAGGGCCACGCGTTCATCAAGCGAAAACATTGGCTTTTTGCTCGGGCTGGCGGCAATTGCCAGCACCACCTCGTTAAACATGGTGGCGGCACGGGCGACAATATCAATATGTCCGTTGGTGATCGGGTCGAACGTACCGGGATAAATCGCTTTTGTGCTCATCCGTTACCCTTCTCAGCGTAGCCGTGGTTTAACGCCCACAGCTCGGTGTATTTGTTGAAAGTATACTGCGCATTTACCACGGCCAGCAGCCAGCCCTGTTTGCCATCCAGTATGCCGCCGCGCAGCACCAGGGTTTTGAAAAACGCCCCCAGCGTATGGGCGAAGATAGCGGTCAGTGAAGTTTTCTTACCCTTATGGTGACGTTCCTGTGCCCAGGCCGTGGCGTAATTGAACTGCTTGCGCTGGAAGCTGGCAAAGTCGCGGCAGGTCAGATGTAACAGATCGCCGCCAAGCTCAATGACTTTTGCGCCCTGCGTTTCCAGCGATTCATGCACCCGATTGTCGTTGTACTGAAAACGTTCACGCGGATACAGACGCATAACCCGGTCGGGGTACCAGCCGCTGTGGCGCATAAAGCGTCCAAGAAAATAGTTACGGCGGGCGATACTGTAGACAGCGTCAGGGTGAGGGGAGGCCAGGGCGGCACGGAGCGCATTGGCCAGTTCCGGCGTCACGCGCTCATCGGTATCAATCATCAGTACATAGTCGCCAGTGGCATAGCGTTGTGCACGCTGCCGCTGCACGCCATAACCCTGCCAGTCAGCCTCAATAAAGACCTTCGCCCCGGCAGCGCGCGCCAGTTCAACGGTATTGTCTTCGCTTCCGGAGTCGAGCAGCACGATTTCGTCTGCCCACGCCACCGAAGCGAGGCAATCCGGCAGCAGGTCAGCCGCATTTTTGGCGATCATGACCACCGACAAACGTGGGGACATTAATGGCTCCGTTGCGGTAAATACGGTTGCAGAAGCTGGAGCAGACGCGTCAACGCACCCTGGTTCTGGTGCAGCACTTCAACGGCATGGCGCCCGCACCATAAACGATAGTCTTCATCGGTTAACAGCGTGGAGATTTCTTTGGTGAGCGATGCCGCATCCGTGACGGTTATCAGGCCATCAGCAGCCTGCAGGCGTGCGCAGATGTCTTTGAAATTAAAAGTATGTGGACCCATCAGCACGGGCAGTGCGTGTGCTGCCGCTTCGAGCGGGTTGTGACCGCCTCGCTCGACCAGACTGCCGCCCACGAACGCGATATCAGCAATCCCGTACAGCATCATCAGTTCGCCCATGGTGTCACCAATCACCACCTGAGTACTACCAGATGGAATTTCACCTGAGCTGCGGGTAATAAAGCTAAAGCCGCCCTTACGGGCCATGTCACAGGCATCCGGGAAGCGCTCCGGATGACGCGGCACCAGAATCAGCAGTAAGTCGGGGAAAGTTTCCAGCAGCGCGCGGTGGGCCTGCAGGATAATGGTTTCTTCGCCGTCGTGGGTACTGGTTGCAATCCATACCTTGCGACGGGGTGCCCACTGGCGGCGAAGCGTGATCGCACGGGCTGCAAGTTCTGGCGTCACGGAAATATCAAATTTGAGGCTACCTGTTACCGCCAGCTGATTACGCTTCAGGCCAAGCTGCAGGAAGCGATCACCATCTTCCTGGGTCTGGGCCGCCATCAGGGTGATTTTACTGAGCAGGCGGCGCATAAACTTACCGAGCTTGCCGTAGCCTTTCGCAGAGCGGTCAGAAAGCCGGGCGTTGGCAATCACCAGAGGGATTTTGCGGGCGTGCAGGGCCGAAATCATATTGGGCCACAGTTCGGTTTCCATGACGATAACCAGCTTCGGGCGCACGGTATCGAGAAAGCGGCGCATGGCGCAGGGCAGGTCATAGGGCAAATAGACATGATGCACATCTTTACCAAAGGCGGACAGCGCGCGCTCTGAGCCCGTCGGCGTCATGGTCGTGACCGTAATCGGCAGGGTGGGGTAACGGTGGCGCAATGCGCGAACCAACGGCACCGCCGCCAGGGTTTCACCCACGGAGACCGAGTGCAGCAAGATACCGTCCGGGTTCACTTTGTTACGACAAAAACCATAGCGTTCAGCCCAGCGTTTACGATAGGCAGGGGCTTTCCGGCTACGCAGCAAAAGGCGCAACCACACCAGAGGCTGAATGAAGTAAAGCAGGAGGGTATACAACAATTCCAAGCGATAATCCGTCTTTTTAGTTTCGGCGGGCAAATTCTAAGCATTTAGGCCGCTTAAAGCTATATGTTTGGCGCTATTAGCGGATGCGTTTAGTCAGGATCTGTTCGTTTCAGAAAAAACGGGCAAGGGTTTGCCCGTTTCACGGTAGAAATTAGCGCTCTGCTGCCGGTAAGGCGTTCAGATGATAGGTAATACGTTCAGAAAGGCCGCGAATATCGCCGCCGGTAATGAAATAGCTGTCATCTTTCAGATTGGGATTTTTGACATCATAGCCGAGCATCTTGTTGATAAGCGTTGCCAGCTGGAAATGGTTCAGCGGAAGCTGGGCACTGATTTTCCCCATCGCATACGCCGGATCGTTACTGAAGTAGAGGAAGGGGACCTGCGCAATGGGCATTTCAACCACGGAATGGCCGAATAACCCACCGTCACCCACTCGCTCACCGTGGTCTGAGGTGATGAACACCAGCACCGGCAGTTTGGATTTTGCCATAGCCGTACGGATAGCGGAGGCCAGCTCTTTGTCGTAAAGGCGAATCGCATCGTCATACTCATTTTTCTTCTGCGCCACATCATCGCTCAGCGCCGGCGTGGAGAATTTTGCGAAGCCTTCCGGAATATTGCGGTCATAAGGAATATGGGGAGCACGGCTGTTGAGCACCATCAGGAACGGCTTATTCCAGTCCAGATTCGCATGCTCAACGGAGGGCGTCAGGACAACATCAGCGCCCGTTTCCGGTGCGGGTCGGATCTGGGTATCTTCCCACAAATCAATATCATGAATACCGATCCAGTTGCTCAGCCCTTCCAGTCCCTGCGCCGAGATAAAGGCGGTCTGGTAGCCCTGTTTCTTCGCATTGGCAAAGATATTGGTCGCCTTTGATTTGTAGGCAGCGTAGTTATCCGGCTCGCGTAAGTTGTTCACCAGCATCGGAATGGCGACGCGCGTGGAGACAGCATTGGAAACAATCAGTCGGCCGGTGCCGTGATATTGCTCCAGCAGCGCTTTTAACTCCGGCGTGGTATCACGCGAATAACCCAGCGCGCTGACGTGGTGCGGGTTCACGCTTTCACCGATAGCCAGGATAATAGAGTACTTGCCTGATACCACACCCGCGGCGGGCGAAACCTGATAGGGGTCATAGTGCGCCAGGGTCTGGTTTTCACCTGAAATAGCTTCCGGGATAAGGCGCACACTACTGAAACTCATGGCGGCCAGACCATTGCGTAAAAGCGAATGGCGCAGATCGGGGTTGAATTTGTACATCTGCCCGTCAATGGCTTTATAGAACTGGCCGCCGAACATGATGAGGATAATCAGCAGGCACGGCATGGTTTGCCACTTTCCCCAGGCGGGAGCCATGCGACGGGAGAAGACGAGGGCAAACACCATCGCCACCACCATGATTGCAATGTAAATGCCCAGTGAGCCGAGACTGTCGGTGATACCACTGGCAATGTCTTTGGTCTCGACAAAGGCAAGCCACACTTCACTTGGTCCATAAAACTGACCATAGAACTGATAGTAAATCGCTTCGGAAATCTGCGTAAAGAAGGTCACAGCCAGTAGCAGGCGCGTCAGGAAGTGGCGTGCGCTGACCGCTGCCAGCAGGGAAATCAACACATAGAGCGCGATATCGTCCGCTTTGGGTTGATAAACGTGGTCTTTGAGTAAAATCAGAATTTCAGAGAACGAAAAAAGCACGATAAAAACAAGCGTCAAGACGACGGTGCGCGCCAGCTTACTCCCTGACGAGCGGGTTGACTGTATAGATATTGTGGACATTAGGGTACTCGATATGCCTTAGAATTTTTTAGTCAGCGGACGGATAGCTTTACCGAAGCCAAAGCGCAGGGCGCGGGCAAACGTTGAGCGGTTATGTAACCCTTTCTCCTGGATATCGGAAAAAAGGCGATACCAGCGGGCAGCCACTGCTTCACGGGAGTAAACCTGCAGCCGTTTTTCACCCTGTGCGCGCATCTGGCGATACAGCTCCGGGTTATTTTTCAGCTTCATGATGGCCTCGAACGCTTCATCAGGCGTCTTAGCAATCAGGTAGTCCAGCTCGCTTTCACGAATGGCGCGATAGGACGGTTCGTCGTCGCAAATCATCACCGTTTTACCCAGCCAGTTATTAATTAACTTACTCGCCGGTTTACGTGCCAGTTTGTGGTCGTGTGATTTGCGGAAACTGATGCAGATATCCACGTCCTGGTAGTTGGTCCAGTTATCAAAAGAGATACGCAGCGTGATCCCCTGTTCCGCAAGACGTTGCCTGAAGGCTTCACTACTAAACTGCTCCGGGAAGCTGTCCACGCGGCCAAAGAACGCGACGGTTTTGATCGTTTCGTCGGTACGTTCACGCGGTTTTACCCCCGGCTGCGGCCAGTTTGGAATGAAAATGCGCCCTGGAATCGCTGCCACTTCAGGGTTTTGCTCTACCACATAATCCGCGCCAATGACGGGAGGACGGTCTGCACGCGCAACGACAGTGACGCCCACCCAGGGTTTGACCCGTGACCCGTAATGGTCGTTGTGCATCAAATTTATGGCGTCAGGGCGGCATTCAGTACCCCAGGAACAGTCAATCTGGCCGTTGTAGTAATAGTTCAGGCTGAGCATGGTCTGAAAGGTCCATACACCGCGTCCGCCGCAATAAAAACGATGCGGAATATCATTGGGATTAATAGCCTGATCAATCAATTCTTGAAAGTCGGAAAAATGCGCTTCAATAAAATCGGATCGGGAAACAACGTGTAATTTCATCCTGCTCATATAGCCACTTTATTTCACAAGTTTTTTAAGACGGAAGTAACGACGCCCCAGACGCCAGCGCTGCCGTAAACCGCGCGCATTATTCCAGATCATTGACCAGATGCCGCGGTCAAAAAGTTCGCGCGTAATTTCGCGCTTTTTGGACAAATCTTCAATGTTATTGATGCTATGCAGGATGCCAAGCCCCTCTTTGGCGATTTGCCAGTGGCAGGCGGGCACGCGTTTCACCTGCTCCGGGTAGCGTTTGTTGATGGCGTCCAGCATCTCCAGGATTTTCATGTAATGTCGCGAGGAGCGCATCCGCGTGTCATCTGTGCCCGGCGTATGTGAGACGGAAGCAGAGTGGATCAGATAGTCATAAAAGACCTCATCGACATACTGGACGCGCTTTGCGGTCAGCAGCACCTCAGTAGTCCAGGGTATGTCCTGATGACGCAGACCCTGCTCGAACGTGAAGCCCTGCGCCTTAATAAACGCATGGCGGTAGATGTTCAGCCAGGTAACATGCAGGAATTTGCGAGAGGTCAGGGCCATCTGTAGCCAGGTCGGGCCATCCAGCACGCCGGTGGAGGCAAGCTTATCTGAGGGGAAGATTTTCTTCGACGGGCGACCATCATCATAGACATAGTTGCCGTTACAGGTAGCGACGTCCAGTTGCCCGGCGATGGCAATATCCAGCAGGCGCTGATACATGCCAGGATAGATAACATCATCAATATCGGGAAACGCGACATACTCTCCCCGGGCGACCGCCAGACCGGTATTTCGCGCAGCAGAAACGCCACCGTTGGCCTGATCGATAACCTGGACGTTTTCAAACTCGCTGGCATAACGTGAGATGATGTGGGCAGAATTATCGGTTGAACCATCATTAACAACGATAAGTTCCAGGCTGTTCAGGTTTTGACTTTTAATACTGTCAAAAAAAGCGCTCAAAAAATTTTCGCCATTATAGACGGCAATCACGAGGCTTAATTGCGGCGTTCCAGACATGCTTTCTCCGTATTGAGGCGGGGCGATGCAGCGATCGCTCAACGCTCGCTTTACCCTGCGGTGGTTATTCGACAGCGCAGCGCGTAAAGGGTTCTTCAAAGATAAAATGCGCCAGCGTCGTTGCGCTGGCGCATCAGAAATCAGGCAGGGGTATTATGACTCTTCGGGGGGCGTAGTGAACACATTCCGATGAGTAGTCCCGTCAGCAGCATATATTGCTCCAGATAGTGGTCTTTTAAATTGTGATCGACCATGGTTCTGGAGAAAAAGCCAACGGTAAACAGCAATAAGAACATGCCTGTCATGGTATTACCCCGGCGGAATTCCTGCCAGCCAATGCGCCAGCATCCGACGAGCAGAATCAGCCAGCCTGCAATACCCGCAACACCGTTCTGAATACCAAACTCGATCAGACCGTAGTGGCTATGCGGAATATTGATTCGCTTATCCTGAGTATCGCGCTGCAGCACATACTGGAAGGCCTCTTTGCGAGGGCCAATGCCCGCAGGATGCTCACCTACCAGCTTCCATCCCTGATGGAAGAAGCTGGCCCTGCAGCCGTTGGAATGGTTCATGGGGTTCCCCATGTCATTGATCGGCTCAATGCCATCCGTTTTGTTGTAGCAAAAACTGGTGAAGGGGGCGTTCCAGCCCGCGATCGCATCACTCTCCAGGCCCTGCCAGCGTGGATCGGTTTTCCAGGAGGCGTAACCCAACAGCATGGAAGCCATCACAATCGCTGCCAGAATCCCGCCGGTTACAAAAACACGGCTGCGGCGCATACTGTGCAGGCTCAACAAAATGAAGGTTGAGAACAGGCTACCCACCAGCCCGATGGTGCCCCAGCGGGTATCGACCAGTGCCGTACAGAGCAGATTGCTCAGCAAAATCAAAGAGAGAACGGGAGTATTAAGACGTAAGAAGCGTTGATGCAGCAGACCGCGCGCCAGAAGCTCCGCCAGAATAAATCCGGTTATCATATTGATCTGGAAGCTCATGCGGGTGCGGTTAAAGACGATACGGGTTTCACCCCAGTGAATCACCCCATCACGCCAGTAGAGCCACAGCGTGTCCAGCAGGTGGACGCAAATCACGCCCCAAAAGAACAAAATCACCAGCGTGAAAAATTTCGCCGCCGAGAAGGTCGGGAAACGGGTCTGGATAGCAGGAAGGATCACCAGACCTGCGCAAAACAGTAAGACCGGGCGAACCCATTGACCGTTCCAGGTCGACACCATCTCTTTGATATCGGGCGCGACGAAAAAGCCATTAATCAACAAGAAGAAAGTTAATACCCAGATCGTAATAAGGACGAACTTGATTTTATTTAAGTCGAGACTTTTTTTAGCTGACGGTGAACTAAAGAAAAGACCCAGGGAGACCAGTATTACGGGGTAAATGAAGCCATTACGATGAAAGGGAAGTTGGTCATTGGGAATAGGCCAGACGAAACATAATGCCAACACACCAAAGACTAAAAGACTCGTCAGAATACTACGAATACTTATCATATTTTTTTGACAGGTTAAGGAAATGGGCATCTTTACCAGTTGCTTAGCAAAGCTTTCAGAAATTCCACGTTTAAGCGGGAATTAAAAGACAGTGGAAATTAACATAGAAGCGTAACTGACAGAAGGCCAATGTTTGTAAGCAAGATTAATCTGCAACCGATTTAGCCAACGGGTACTTACGTCCTCTTGGCAAAGTATATACTACGCGAATCAGGCCGTTAGCTCACAACAGGAAAAATATGCATATCGTTCACACAGAAGCCGATGGTGGCAAGGGCGGGCAGCCATTACGCATTATCAATGAATCCGTCGGGTTGATTCAGCGCGGCCATCAGGTAACCCTGCTTTGCCCGGAGAGTGCGCCGCTCCATGCACTGGCACGCGAGGCGGGACTCAATGTGGTAACGATGCCGCTTAAGCGTAAAAACCTCAAAAACTTACAGGCGCTTCGTCGCTGGCTTAGTGAAAATCGGGCGACGATTGATGTCATAAATAGTCACAATTCTGCCGATACCTGGCTGGTGGCCCTGGCCAATCTCACGCTCGGCACGCCCGTACCCCTGGTGCGGACGCGCCATGCGTCGGGTGTCCCGCGCAATAACTGGACCACGCGCTGGCTGTTTCGCAAAGCCTGTGCGCATATCGTGACCACGGGAGAAGCGTTACGCCAGCAGATGGCGGATATCGGTGTGCCGATGGCGCAAAGCACGTCGGTGCCAAGCGGCGTCGACACTGGCCGCTTTCATCCTGCCGACAAGCAGGCGGCCAGAGCCCGTTGCGGCCTCAGCCAGCATGATTTTCTGCTCGGCGTCGTTTCACATTTACGGCCCAATAAAGGGCACAGCGTGCTGCTGCGGGCGTTAGCCCGGATTGAACACCCTGAGGTGAAGCTGGTTATCGTCGGTGAAGGGACGTACAAAGCCACGCTGGAGCAGCAGGTCATCGAACTGGGGTTACAGGAGCGTGTCATCATGACGGGGCACCGTAGCGATCCGGAGTCTTTTTTCCCGGCGTTCGATATTGCGCTGAGTCCCTCGCATGATATGGAAGGCCTGCCGCAGGGCGTATTACAGTCGCTGGCTTCACGTATCGCCACTATCGCGACGGACGCAGGGGGAACAGGGGACGCGGTCATTAACGGTAAGACCGGGCTGCTGATTGGCCAGCGCGACGAGACAGCGCTGTACAATGCCATTATGACGCTATACCGCGACGCTCATTTACGTGAGAAGCTGGCGCAACAGGGGTATGAGTACCTGTGCGCCCACTTCACGCGTGAATGTATGCTTACGGCAATGGAGAAGGTCTTTACCGATGCTGCTCAGCGCAGCAGATCACGATAAAGCGCCTGTAGCTCTTCTGCCATTCTCTCCAGGGTATAAGGTTCGGCAGTCGCACGGGCGGCTGTCGCATAATCCTCCCCTTTTTTCATGCCGTCGAGCCACGCGGCTATCGCCTTCTGATAGCCTTTACTGTCGAGCGCATCGCATACCCAGCCGTTCACACCTTCTTCAATCCACTCTGCGGCACCGCAGCCGTGGCTGGTGAACAGCGGGAGTCCACAGGCCAGTGCTTCGACGCAGACGTTCGGGAAGGGATCGTAGAGTGTGGGCAGAATTAACGCGTCCGCAGAACCGTAGACTTCACGCACATCGGCCACCGGCCCCAGAAAACGCACGCGGGATGCCACGCCCAGAGTCTGGGCCAGCTTTTCAAACTTGCGCGCATGTTTGTCGCGCCCGGCCACCAGCAGCCAGACATCATTATGCGCAGCTATCGCCTTCAGCGCCGTCGCCACCCCTTTGCGACTAAAGCCCGACCCGACGTACGCCAGGACCGGTGCATCAGTCGGGATGCCCAGCGCGTCACGCTGTGATCGGCTTTTCACCCTCGGATGGAAGTGGGCCGTATCGACCCCGTTATAGATGACGGTGAGCTTATCGTCCGGCAGGGCAAAGCGGCGGGCGATGTCATCACGCACCATTTTTGAATTACAGATAACCCTGCGCAGCGCCGGGTGCGTAAACATCGTCGTTTCAGCCTGCAGAATATAACGGTGATACTTACTGAAAGACTGCGCCCAGCGCGCCAGCGGTGACTGGATGCGACCATACTGCTCAAGCCAGGTGGCATGCACGCCATCGCCCGCACGAAAGAGGGTGGCACCCGGAATACGCTCATGGCTCTGAACAATGTCGAAGCGGGCAAACTGCGCCGCAGCCGCGTCAGCAAAACCGGCCTCCCGGCTCAGGCGATTACGAAACGGGGGGTTGACGGTTAAGGTTTGCCAGCCTGCGGCATCCTCCCACTGACGGGCGATAAGCGTGACGTCCAGTGAGGTCGTGCGCGCGAGCACGTTCAGGGCACGGGAGACAAAGCGTTCCGCGCCGCCATTGGGGTTGTAGGTTTGTCGGACAATCGCCAGCTTCATGCAGGGTATTCCAGCAGCAGAGTATCGATGGCGCTCAGCACCTGTTGCGGGGTGATGGCGGTAATACAGTCAGAGACACCGCTGTCACCACAGCCCGCTTTGCCACAGGGCTGGCAGGTAAATCCGGCGGTAATCACCCGATAATTCACCCCCCACGGTGCCCATTTAATGGCCCCGGTCGGACCAAAGATTGCCACGGTCGGGGTACCCACGGCGCTGGCGAGGTGCATCGGCATCGAGTCGACACCAAAGTAGATCCGGGCATGTTTCATCAGCGCACCCAGCTCTTTCAGATTCAGCTGACCGCTTAAATCGAATACCGGCTGCGTGAGCGCCGCCCGTAGCGCATCCATGTATTCCGTCTCGTCTTTTGATGGCGCGGCGGAAAGGATAATCGGCAGGCCACGGGCCGCAAGGTTATCAATGGTCGCGGCGAGGGCATCGATTTGCCAGGCCTTAAACATCCAGCGGGAGGTGGGGTGCACCAGAATGTAGGACTTACTGCTGAGGCCAAAACCGGCCAGCTTCTCTGCAATCACCGCTTCAGCGGCTTCACCCGGCACAAAGAGGGTGTGTTTATCTTCCGCCGTCTGTGGGTGAATACCAATGCGACGCAGTGCATCCAGGTTCACCTCTACCATATGACGGCTGTTGTCCTGAATTGCCGGGTAAAGCGTCGTAAACGATTTAACCCAGCGGCGACGCGCCAGGCCACCACGTTTATCCGGCTTAAAGCCGACGGAGACGCGCGGTTTCAGACGTCGGGCAAGGCGTGCACCATGCCAGTGCTCGGTCAGATTGATCAGCACGTCGTAGTGGCGTGATTTGAGTTTTTTCAGCAGCGCACGATAGAGGCGAAGCTGTTCAAACCACCCTTTTTTGCGCCAGTTACGGCCGATGGTATGCACCTGATCGATGTACGGATGGCTGGTGAGCATCGCCTGAGTATCGTCATAGACCAGCGCGTCGACTTCGACATCCGGCCAGTTTTTTTTCAGCACGGTAAAAACCGGCGAGGTGAGCAGGACATCCCCGTGGTGGCGTAGCTTAACGATCAGCACACGCTTTGGTGGGCGTTCCGGCGTAAAAAAATCAGACATAGTCACTCTCTGCTTTCAGCAAAGGCTGTAATTGTGCAAAAACCGCCGTGGCGTCAAGGTCACTTAATTGCGATGACTGTTGCGGGCGGCAGATATATTGATTTTTTCCATAGCCGCCGATAAGTCCGGGGTCCGTGGGGCCGTAAAGGGTAATGTTCGGACGATCCAGGGCGGCGGTCAGGTGACTCAGTCCGGTGTCGACAGAGACCACGCAGCGGGCACCGGCGAGCACCTGCGCCACGCGCTCAAGGCTCATGCGCGGCAGTACCTCCACAAAATCATAGCCTTCGGCCAGCCGTTTCGCGCGGGCCTCCTCGTGCGGTGCGCCCCACGGCAGTTTGATCTGCAGGCCGCTGTTTGCCAGCAGGCCAATCAGGTCACGCCAGTGGTTTTCCGGCCAGTGTTTGTCGTCGCGGGTGGTGGCATGTAAAAACACGGCGTAGGGCGTGTCATGACTGCGGCTGCCGGGGAAATGACGAGCAATAGCGTAATCACCCTCGGTCTTCGGCTTCGCATACCCCAGGCTTTTCGCAAACAGTTCACGGGTGCGTTCCACCGCGTGCTGTTGCTTGGCAATCGAATGGCGACGGTTGTAGAACAGGCTTGCCAGCGGTTCGCGTGCGCTCTGCCAGTCCATACCATGTTTTATGCCATGTGCGAGGCGGGTGACCAGCGCCGCGCTCTTTACCAGTCCCTGGGCGTCGATGATGGCGTCATACTGCTCTGCCTGGACGGCATGACGAAACGCCCGTCGCTCCGCCTTTACCGCTGGGGAGAACCAGGCTTTGCGCCAGCGTCGGATAGCCACCGGGATCACCCGTTCAACATTTTCATGCCAGGAGGGGATCTGGGCAAAGCCCTCTTCCACGACCCAGTCAAAACGAATGCCCGGCATGGCGCGCGCAGCGTCTGTCAGTGCCGGAAGCGTATGCAGCACATCGCCCATTGAGGAGGTTTTCACGATCAGAACCCGCATGCGTTACCCTTCTTCGTTCAACAGCAGGTCGTTCAGTTCGTTCAGTACCCGCTCCGGCGTAATGTCGATCAGGCTCTGGTGATAACCTTCTGCCGCATCGCCTTTACGGACTTTGTGGTAGCCCGTAATCAGACGAATCACCCGTGCTTTATGGGAGAGCGGGGGGGTAAAGTCCGGACTGCTCGGCCCATAGAGGGCGACCAGCGGGCGATTAAGGGCGGCAGCCACATGCATTAACCCTGAGTCATTGCTGACCACGGCCTTGCACGAGGCGATAAGAATTACCGCCTGCTCAAGCTGGGTTTCACCGGCCAGATTGCGGCACCACGCCTGCTGTTCAACGCTGAGGGAGGCGAGGATTTGATTACCCGCCTCGTGGTCTTTAGCGGAGCCGAACAGCACCACCTGAAAGCCTTCATCAATAAGCTGTTTTGCCAGTTCCGCGTAATGGTAGTGCGGCCAGCGCTTGGCCGGGCCAAATTCCGCGCCTGGGCAAAACCCTATAATCTGACGTTCTGATGAGAGCGAAAACGCAGCGCAGGTTTGCAATTTCTCGCCGTCATTGACCTGTAACTGCGGCCAGAGCAGCGGCTGGGGCAAATCGCTGGCTGAGGCCATCACTCCCTTGTCATACGCTAAGGCCACATAGCGTTCCACCATTAACGGCCAGGCCTGCTTGTCCAGTACGCGGATATCGTTGAGCAAACCGTAGCGCATTTCGCCCCGCCAGCCGGTGCGATGCGGAACCTTTGCAAAAAAGGGCACCAGGGCTGATTTAAAGGAGTTGGGCAGCACGTAAGAACGGTCATAGCCCTTATGGCGCAGGCTGTGGCCCAGCTTGCGGCGTTCGCCAATTTCCAGCGCCCCGTGGCCTAGCGGCATCGGGATAGCTTCATTCACTTCCGGCATGCGCGACAACAGCGGACGGCACCACGCGGGCGCCATCACGTCTATTGAAGCCTGGGGAAAGCGCGCCCTGAGCGTGCGATAGAGACTCTGCGACATCATCATGTCGCCCACCCATGACGGGCCAACCACCAATATTTTCATTCATTTCATCCTTCAAGCTGTCTCTGCGTTGGCGGCCTTTGTTCACCCCAGTCACACCGCATATTCTGTGCGCCCGGGGACTCACTCTGTTGCCGCCTTGATACCGCTTAAATGATTTTATGAATGGGTGCCATTATCGCGGTTCAGCCAGGCCATGTACTCGGCCACGCCTTCGGCAACGGTTTTGAACGGCTTGTCGTAGCCTGCTGCACGCAGGTTTGTCAGGTCCGCCTGGGTGAACGCCTGGTAGCGACCTTTCAGCTTGTCCGGGAACGGGATGTATTCGAGGCTGCCTTTCTGGTGGAACGCCAGCGCTGCGTCTGCCACGGCCTGGAAAGATTCCGCACGGCCGGTGCCGAGGTTGAAAATACCGGATACGCCGTTTTCCCAGAACCACAGGTTTACGGCTGCAACGTCACCCACATAGACGAAGTCACGCTTGAAGTTGTCGCTGCCTTCGAACAGTTTCGGACTCTCGTCGTTATTGAGCTGGGTATTGAGGTGGAAAGCCACGCTCGCCATGCTGCCTTTGTGACCTTCACGCGGGCCATAGACGTTGAAGTAACGGAAACCGACAACCGGAGAGTTTGCCTCCGGCAGGATCTGACGCACATATTCATCAAACAGGAACTTGGAGTAGCCGTAGACGTTCAGCGGTTTTTCATATTCACGTGATTCAATAAAGTCGCTGGTGCGGCCACCGTAGGTGGCCGCAGACGAGGCGTAGAGGAACGGAATTTCACGCTCAAGGCAATAATGAAGCACTTCTTTAGAGTACTGATAGTTGTTATCCATCATGTACTTGCCGTCCCACTCGGTGGTAGAGGAACAAGCACCCTCATGGAAAACTGCCTCGATATCGCCGAACTCTTCGCCCGCCATCACCTGGATAAGAAAATCTTCTTTATCCATATAGTCAGCGATATTCAGATCCACCAGATTGACGAACTTGGTGCCATCTTTCAGGTTGTCTACCACCAGGATGTCGGTGATGCCTTTGTCATTCAGAGCTTTAACGATGTTGCTGCCGATAAAGCCCGCGCCGCCGGTAACGATGATCATAACTGTAACCTTTGAATTGTGGAGCTCTGAGACTATCTCAGACACGAATGTCTTTAATCATACCATTTCATTGCAGACCCTACAGCCATTCGCCGCCCGACCCTCTCGTTACACGTGATTTATGCTGCAAAATCTTCATGAGATGATGCGTCATCTCGTATCAACGTATAGCTTTGGGTAATATGTTCCGAAATTTGCGCTGTCTGGAGAATTGCGATGCGTGGGGATTTTTATAAGCAGTTAACGAGCGACCTGGAGACCGCACGTGCGGAAGGGTTGTTTAAAGAAGAACGCATTATTACCTCGGCCCAGCAGGCTGATATAACCGTGGCGAATGGAAGCCACGTCATTAACTTCTGCGCTAACAACTATCTCGGGCTGGCAAATCATCCTGAGCTTATCGCAGCGGCAAAAGCGGGGATGGACAGCCACGGCTTTGGTATGGCTTCGGTGCGCTTTATTTGCGGCACTCAGGACAGCCATAAGCAGCTTGAGAAAAAGCTTGCGGATTTCCTCGGCATGGAAGATGCGATCCTCTACTCCTCCTGTTTTGATGCGAACGGCGGGCTGTTTGAAACCCTGCTGGGGGCAGAAGATGCCATTATCTCCGATGCCCTGAATCATGCTTCGATCATCGACGGCGTGCGTCTGTGTAAAGCAAAGCGCTTCCGTTACGCCAACAATGACATGCAGGAGCTGGAAGCTCGCCTGAAAGAAGCCCGTGAAGTCGGCGCACGCCATGTGCTGATCGCTACTGATGGCGTCTTCTCGATGGACGGCGTGATTGCCAACCTGAAAGGCGTCTGCGATCTCGCGGACAAGTACGATGCGCTGGTGATGGTCGACGATTCTCACGCGGTCGGCTTTGTGGGTGAAAATGGGCGTGGTTCTCATGAGTACTGCGAGGTCATGGGACGTGTAGACATCATCACCGGTACGCTGGGTAAAGCACTCGGCGGCGCATCGGGGGGTTACACTGCGGCCCGTAAAGAGGTTGTGGAGTGGTTGCGTCAGCGTTCGCGTCCGTATCTGTTCTCCAACTCTCTGGCACCAGCCATTGTTGCCGCCTCCATCAGGGTGCTGGAAATGGTGGAATCCGGGGCTGAATTGCGTGACCGCCTGTGGGCCAACGCGCGACTTTTCCGTGAAAAAATGAGCGCTGCAGGCTTCACGCTGGCGGGTGCCGATCATGCCATCATTCCGGTGATGCTGGGCGATGCCGTGGTCGCGCAGAACTTTGCCCGCGAGCTGCAAAAAGAGGGCATTTACGTGACGGGCTTCTTCTTCCCGGTCGTGCCAAAGGGTCAGGCGCGTATTCGTACCCAAATGTCGGCGGCGCATACGCCGGAACAAATTGAACGTGCGGTGGCGGCGTTTATCCGCATCGGTAAACAACTGGGCGTGATTGCCTGAGGACGTAAGATGAAAGCGCTATCCAAACTCAAAGCGGAAGAAGGCATCTGGATGAACGACGTTCCGGCACCGGAAGTCGGGCACAACGACCTGCTGATTAAAATTCGTAAAACGGCTATTTGTGGCACCGATGTACACATCTACAACTGGGATGAATGGTCGCAAAAAACCATTCCGGTCCCGATGGTGGTCGGGCACGAATACGTTGGCGAAGTGGTGGGCATTGGTCAGGAAGTAAAAGGTTTCCAGCTCGGAGACCGTGTTTCCGGCGAAGGCCACATCACCTGCGGGCACTGCCGTAACTGCCGTGCCGGGCGTACCCATTTATGCCGTAATACCGTTGGGGTTGGCGTCAACCGCCCGGGCTGCTTTGCAGAATACCTGGTTATTCCTGCGTTTAACGCCTTTAAGATCCCTGACAATATCTCTGACGAGTTAGCCTCTATCTTTGATCCCTTTGGCAACGCGGTGCATACGGCGCTCTCGTTCGACCTGGTGGGTGAAGATGTGCTGGTATCGGGCGCGGGGCCGATTGGTATCATGGCTGCGGCAGTGGCGAAACATGTCGGTGCGCGTCATGTGGTCATTACTGATGTAAATGAATACCGGCTTGAACTGGCGCGTAAAATGGGCGTCACCCGTGCGGTAAACGTAGCGGAAGAGAACCTTACGGACGTGATGGCAGAGCTTGGCATGACTGAAGGTTTTGATGTTGGACTGGAGATGTCAGGTGCGCCACCTGCGTTTCGCAGCATGCTGGATACCATGAATCACGGCGGCCGCATCGCACTGCTGGGTATCCCGCCGTCGGAGATGTCCATCGACTGGAATAAAGTCATCTTCAAGGGTCTCTTTATTAAAGGCATTTACGGGCGCGAAATGTTTGAAACCTGGTACAAGATGGCAGCGCTTATTCAGTCAGGGCTGGATTTGTCACCCATCATTACTCACCGCTTCGGAATTGATGATTTCCAGAAAGGTTTCGACGCCATGCGTTCAGGCCAGTCCGGGAAGGTCATCCTTAGCTGGGACTAAAAATAAAGGCGCCTGCGGGCGCCTTTTTACTATCTGCTTCACATTTTTAATCCTGAGCAGCAGGATAAGCACATTTTCCGTAACATTTTAAATGGATTAAACATAGAGTCTGTTGACGATTGGTTTAACTTTTAATTACGGATAATTATGTTCAAGCTTTCGGTGTGCCTGCTTACCTGCAATTCGGCTCGTTTATTACGTGAGGTGCTTCCGCCACTATTAGTGATAGCGGATGATTTCGTTGTGCTCGATTCCGGCAGTACGGACGCTACGCTGGATATTTGCCATGAATATGGTCTTACCGTGCACCATCATCCTTATTCCATGCACGGCGCGCAAATGAATCACGCTATCAGCCTGGCGGCCCATGACTGGGTACTCTGCATGGATAGTGACGAAATCCTCGATGAACAGACGCTGAATTTCATTCTCCAGCTCAAGGCGGGCGAAGAACCTTCTCCCGGACAGGCCTGGCGCCTGCCGCGTTACTGGTATGTGCTGGGTGAAGAAATACGGACGATATATCCTGTATCTTCACCGGATTTTCCGGTGCGTTTATTTAACCGGCAGCATGCCCACTTTAATCATCGCCCGGTTGATGACAAAGTCGAAGGCTTTTTGCAGTCAGCGAAAATACCAGGCCGCGTAAGGCACGATACCTTTTATTCCCTGCACGAAGTGTTCAGTAAGCTGAATAATTACACGTCCAGGTTAGTCAAATATCAAAATGTTAAACCGTCCATCAGCCGTGGAATTATTAGCGCGATTGGTGCGTTTTTTAAATGGTATTTATTTAGCGGCGCATGGCGCAGCGGTAAGGTGGGCGTGGTCACCGGGTTATACGCGACCTTTTACAGTTTCATGAAGTATTTCAAAGCCTGGTATTTACACCAGGAAGAAAAAACGGTTGTGATTAAAGAAGAGAAAAACTCCCGCGCGCTTTAGCGGCGGGAGTGACCCCATCCCTGCCACTGATTGGTAAAATATTTCATCAGCGTACTTTCACCGATGCTCTCTTTTACGACCGCAAAGAAATGGCCTGCATAGACCGGCTCCGGGGCGCGTTTAGTCGGACAGACATTCACCCCCCGGAACGGGTTACGTGGGGCTGAGGGCTGCGGCGGTTGCGCCTGATTCGGCGTTGAGTTGTCGACCTGGGGCTCGTTCAGCAGACTGCCTGCCCGCACCAGCGTGATATCCGCCGGCAGGTTAGAGATCATCTGCGAAAGGACGCGCACCGTCGAGGGGTGAGGGTGACCAATCGCAATTGCTGAACCATTGCGGCGTGCCAGCTCCACGGCGCGGGTAAACTGACGCCGGATGTCCCCTTCGTTTTGCGTATCGTCAAGAAAGACTCTGCGTTTGATGACTTTGACGCCGGTGCCGCGCGCAGCGCGCATGGCCTGACTGTTACCAATGGTCATGCTGTCAAGGAAATAGAGATCGTAACGCTCCAGCGCCTGCATTACTTTTTGCATGCCAAACAGGCTGGAGGTCATGGCGCTACCCATGTGGTTATTCAGGCCAGTGGCATAGGGCACGCTGCTCACTGCCTCGCTGATAATGCGTTCAATTTCCGCGCTGCTCATCTCCGGGCGCAGAGTATCTTTTTCCAGGGGTTGTTTACTGAGCGGCGCCATAGGCAGATGAATCAGTACTTCATGCCCTGCATTGTGCGCTTTAGTGGCCATCTCGCGGGCGTGAGGCGCATTGGGTAACACTGCGACAGAGAGAGCGGCAGGCATCGCAATCACCTGATTTTCCGTCTGCGGACGGTAGCCAAAATCATCGATTACGATAGCGAGTTTTCCGGCAAATGCCGATACGGAAAAAGCCAGCAGAGTGGCAGAAACAACAAAAATACGACGAAATTGAAGCAAAACTTATCTTCCCAACCACGGTTGTGGATTGACCGCCTGACCCTGGCGGCGAATTTCGAAATAGAGTGAAGGTCGGCCCTGACCACCACTGCTCCCGACGAGGGCTATCGGTTGACCGGCACGAACCTGAGTGCCAACGCTGACCAGCGCACTCTGGTTGTAACCGTAGAGGCTCATGTCCCCTTTCCCGTGCTCAACGACCACCACAAGACCATAACCTTGTAGCCAGTCGGCAAGGATCACGCGTCCATCAGCAACGGCTTTGACTTCGCTGCCTTCAGACGCACCGATAACAATCCCCTTCCAACGTAGCTCACCTTGCAGCTGTTCGCCATATCGGTGGAGAAGTGGACCACGCACTGGCCAGAAGGCCTGGCCGGATGGCGAGCCAAGCCCGCCGGTGCGGGACATCAGTGAACGTTCATTTTCTGTCGGTCTGTAGGTGGAGCCTTTCCGCGAAGCATCCTGCTGTTTTTGGCGCACGGCCTGCGCTTCACGGGCTTCCCGGTCAGCGCGGGCTTTGGCCGCCGCTTCTGCACGGGCGAGACGGTCACGCAGACGAGATTCGTTAGCACGAAGCTCACCCAACTGCTGTTGACCTGCCTGAATAGAGGATTCAAGGCCAGAAAGGGTTTTCTTACGTTCGTTACGCGCCTGTTCAAGCTTTGCCTGTTGGGCTTTCTGCTCATACAGCAGCGTTTGCTGTTGCGTCTGTTTCTCTTCCAGCTCGGCTTTCTGCGTGGCGACCTCTTCGCGGGTCTGTTTCAGTTGCCCGATGGTCTCCTGCCGCGACTGGTTCAGATAGCCGAAATAGGCCTGTAAACGCTGCCCGCGCTGGCTCTCTTCCCCGCTCAGAATCAACTGAATGCCGGTATGCTCACCCTGACGAAAAGCGGCATCCAGCTGAGCGGCAAGATTACGCTCCTGCGCGGCTTTCTGCTTCTCCAGCTTCGCGATGGAGGCATTCATGGCATCAATTTGCTTATTAAGCTGAGCGAGGGAGTTTTCGGTTTCTCGTAGTTCACGGGCGGCCGCAGAAATAGCCACTTCCTGCTGTTTGAGCTGCGCGAGCAGCGCCGTACGTTGCTGCTGCTGCTGGCGCACGGCGCGCTCTTTGGCAGCAATATCTGCCTGAATGGATTTTAACTGATCGCGGTCATCCGCGTGGGCAGGAAGAGCGCACAACAATACGCCAGCGCTTAATGCGCTGGCGTAAATCAGAGGCCGAACTGCACCCCATGTGATTGAATAAATCGCCTTTCCCCTCATGGGGAGCGATTATTCCACGATGAACAGCGGCTTACCAGTCATCTCTTGCGGGATTTCCATGCCCATCAGGGTCAGCATGGTCGGGGCGATGTCGGACAGTTTGCCGCCTTCTATCGCTTTTACCGACTGACCACCAACGTAAATCAGCGGGACCGGCAGGTTGGTATGAGCCGTATGCGCCTGACCCGTCGCCGGGTCGCGCATCTGCTCGGCGTTACCGTGGTCAGCGGTGATAAGCAGCTGGCCGCCAACCGATTCAACGGCTTTCGCCACCTGCTCAACGCAGTGATCCAGGGCTTCAACTGCTTTGATTGCCGCATCCATTACGCCGGTATGGCCCACCATATCGCCGTTCGGGTAGTTACAGATGATGGTGTCATATTTACCACCGGTGATTGCGCCAACCAGTTTCTCAGTCAGTTCGGCAGAGCTCATTTCCGGTTGCAGATCATAGGTCGCCACTTTCGGTGAGTTGATCAGAATGCGGTCTTCACCAGGGAAAGAGGCTTCCACACCGCCGTTGAAGAAGAAAGTCACATGCGCATATTTTTCCGTTTCGGAAATACGCAGCTGCGTTTTGTCATTTTTCGCCATCCATTCGCCGAACGTGTTGGCAAGGGAAGAGGGCGGATAAGCGCAGGCGGCTTTAATATCAGCGGCATATTCGCTGAGCATCACGAACTCGCCCAGTTTAACCACTTTTTTACGGGCAAAGCCGTCGAAGTCTGCGTTGACAAACGCACGGGTAATTTCACGCGCACGGTCAGCACGGAAGTTCATGAAAATCAGAGTGTCGCCATCTTTCATTGCGGCATCGGCCTGACCTTCGGCACGAATCACGGTGGCTTTTACAAATTCATCGTTTTCGTCACGGGCATAGGCGTTTTGCAGACCTTCCACGGCGGTGGCGGTAGTGAATTCGCCTTTTGCCAGCGTCAGCAAATCATAGGCTTGCTCTACACGATCCCAACGGTTGTCACGATCCATTGCGTAGTAACGGCCAATAACAGAAGCCACGCGGCCTTTACCGAGTTCAGCGAACTTATCTTCAAAGCGTTTTAATGAAGATTCAGCGCTACGAGGCGGGGTATCACGACCGTCGAGGAAGGCATGCAGGTAGATATTTTCCGCGCCGCGTTCGGCGGCCAGCTCAACCATCGCCATAATGTGGTCTTCATGGCTATGTACGCCACCTGCAGAGAGCAGACCCATAATGTGCACGGCTTTGCCCGCAGCCACAGCCTTATCTACCGCTCCGCTGAGTACCGGATTGCTGAAGAAAGTACGTTCTTTAATTTCAACATCCAAACGGGTCAGATCCTGATAGACAATGCGGCCTGCACCCAGGTTTACGTGGCCCACTTCAGAGTTACCCATCTGACGGTCCGGCAGACCGACTTCCAGACCGGAAGCATCAATCAGCGTATGCGGGCGAGTGGCCCAGAGCGCATCCATGACCGGGGTTTTAGCACTGAAAATAGCATTATCCTGCTGGTCTTCGCGGTAGCCATAGCCATCCAGAATCACCAGTACCATAGGTTTTTTAGAAAACGACATTGCGGGACCTCATGCTCAAAGACAAAAAAATTTGCGTAATTTTACTACAGCTGAATCGATCAAATAGCCGCAGAAGATCAAAGAAAACGACAGCGCAGGGCAAGGATTAAGCCGTCCTGGGGATTTTTTTTGATAACAGTCCGCAGAAAATGCAATCCGACACGCTCGCTGGCTGTATTTGCTACACCGCGCAGGTATACTCCTTTCCTGGTTTTTAATCACTGATTCGGGAGCTGTTACCCCCCATGCAAGAAATTATGCAGTTTGTTAGTCGCCACCCCGTTCTTTGTCTCGCCTGGATTGCGTTACTCGGGGCCGTGCTGTTCACCACGTTCAAGGGTTTTGCGTCAAAAGTGAAAGTGATCACCCGCGGTGAAGCCACCCGTCTGATTAACAAAGAAGATGCCGTTATTGTGGACCTGCGTCAGCGTGACGATTTCCGCAAAGGACATATCGCCGGTTCAGTGAATTTGCTGCCAAACGATATCAAGGCCAATAATGTAGGTGAGCTTGAGAAACACAAAAGCAAACCGGTTATCGTCGTCGATGGTTCCGGTATGCAGGCTCAGGAGCCAGCAAATGCCCTGATCAAAGCGGGTTTCGAACAGGTGTATGTGCTGAAAGAAGGCGTGGCTGGCTGGAGTGGTGAGAACCTCCCGCTGGTGCGTGGTAAGTAACATTCAGAGGAACAGTCATGGCCAATATTGAGATCTACACCAAAGCAACGTGCCCGTTCTGCCATCGCGCAAAAGCGCTGCTCGGCAGCAAAGGCGTCTCCTTCGAGGAATTGCCGATTGATGGTGACGCGGTAAAACGCGAAGAGATGATTAAACGTAGCGGCCGTACGACGGTACCCCAGATTTTCATCGATGCGCAGCACATTGGCGGCTGTGATGATTTGTATGCGCTGGACGCGCGTGGTGGGCTTGATCCCCTCTTGCGTTAATGCATACGCAAAAAGGCAGGTTGTGCCGGGCGTTAATCGGTGGCAGCCTGAAAAAAGCGTATTTAAGGACAACACTCAAGGGTTTTTAGAATGTCTGAACAAAACAACACGGAAATGACTTTCCAGATTCAACGCATCTACACTAAAGATATCTCTTTCGAAGCACCGAATGCACCACACGTGTTTCAGAAAGACTGGCAGCCGGAAGTAAAACTGGACCTGGACACCGCGTCCACGCAGTTGGCTGAAGGCGTTTATGAAGTGGTACTGCGTGTGACCGTTACCGCTGCACTGGGTGAAGAAAACGCGTTCCTGTGTGAAGTTCAGCAGGGCGGCATCTTCTCCATCGAAGGCATCGATGGTAATCAGATGGCTCACTGCCTGGGTGCGTACTGCCCGAACATTCTGTTCCCGTACGCGCGCGAGTGCATTACCAGCCTGGTCTCTCGCGGTACGTTCCCGCAACTGAACCTTGCGCCGGTCAACTTTGATGCGCTGTTTATGAACTATCTGCAGCAGCAGGCTGGCGAAGGTGCCGAACAACATCAGGATGCCTGATGAACGCACGCAATGCTGAAATGACTGTTATCGGTGCCGGCTCTTACGGCACCGCTCTTGCCATTACCCTGGCAAGAAATGGCCACCCGGTTATTCTGTGGGGCCATGACCCGAAACACATCGCGACTTTGCAGCACGATCGCTGCAATGTCGCCTTCCTGCCTGATGTGCCTTTTCCCGACACGCTTGCGCTGGAAAGCGATCTCGCTTCCGCTCTCGCCGCCAGCCGCAATATTTTAGTAGTGGTACCCAGCCATGTATTTGGCGTCGTGCTGCAACAAATTAAGCCGTTGATGCGCAGTGACGCGCGTATTGTGTGGGCCACGAAAGGACTGGAAGCGGAAACGGGTCGCCTGCTTCAGGATGTCGCGCGCGATGTACTGGGTGATGCTATCCCGCTGGCGGTGATTTCCGGGCCAACCTTCGCTAAAGAGCTGGCCGCCGGGTTACCCACGGCAATTTCCCTTGCCTCTACTGACCCGGTTTTTGCAGACGATCTCCAGCAGCTTCTGCATTGTGGCAAAAGCTTTCGTGTGTACAGCAACCCGGATTTTATCGGCGTACAGCTTGGCGGCGCGGTTAAAAACGTGATTGCCATTGGTGCGGGAATGTCAGACGGCATCGGCTTTGGTGCTAACGCCCGTACCGCGCTTATCACCCGTGGGCTGACGGAAATGTCTCGCCTCGGTGAAGCCCTGGGTGCCGATCCTGCCACCTTTATGGGTATGGCGGGGCTGGGCGATTTAGTGCTGACCTGCACCGACAACCAGTCGCGTAACCGTCGTTTCGGTATGGCGTTGGGCCAGGGCTCCGATGTACAGACCGCTCAGGACCAGATTGGTCAGGTGGTTGAAGGCTACCGCAATACCAAAGAAGTGCGCGCGCTGGCGCACCGGTTTGGCGTCGAAATGCCAATAACTGAGGAAATTTATCAGGTATTGTATTGCGGAAAAAATGCGCGCGAGGCAGCATTAACGCTATTAGGTCGCGCGCGTAAAGACGAGCGCAGCAGTCATTAGCCTCCACGTTATCCTTCACGCTGTCTCTTTATTGGCTTCGGCTGTCACCCCGGTCACTTACTGATGTAAGCGCCTGGGGTTACCCGCCGCGACGCAGCATGAATGATATTGTGTTTAGTCCGCAGTCAGTAAAACTGGCTGAATTTATTACGTCTGGAGTAAGCAATGCCGTGTGAAGAACTGGATCTGGTCTGGAACAATATTAAAGCCGAAGCCCGGGCGCTGGCGGACTGTGAGCCAATGCTGGCCAGTTTTTACCACGCAACCTTACTCAAGCATGAAAATCTGGGCAGCGCGCTGAGCTATATGCTGGCGAATAAGCTGTCGTCACCGATTATGCCTGCCATCGCTATTCGTGAAGTGGTGGAGGAAGCCTATGCGGCAGACCCGGAGATGATAGCCTCCGCCGCCTGCGATATTCAGGCCGTGCGCACCCGTGACCCGGCAGTGGACAAATACTCCACACCGCTGCTCTACCTTAAAGGCTTCCATGCGCTTCAGTCCTACCGTATCGGCCACTGGCTATGGAACGAAGGCCGTCGCGCACTGGCAATTTTCCTGCAAAATCAGGTATCGGTAACCTTTCAGGTGGATATCCATCCGGCGGCGAAAATTGGCCGCGGCATCATGCTCGACCACGCAACGGGTATCGTGGTGGGTGAAACAGCGGTGATTGAAGATGACGTATCGATTCTGCAATCCGTCACGCTCGGCGGTACCGGTAAAACCAGCGGCGACCGTCACCCGAAAATACGTGAAGGCGTAATGATTGGCGCAGGGGCAAAAATCCTCGGCAATATCGAAGTCGGGCGTGGTGCAAAAATTGGCGCAGGCTCCGTGGTATTGCAACCCGTGCCGCCGCACACTACCGCTGCAGGCGTACCGGCCCGCATCGTTGGTAAGCCAGAGTCAGACAAACCCGCGATGGATATGGATCAGCATTTCAATGGCATCAATCACGGGTTCGAATACGGCGACGGGATCTGAGTTCGGGCTATCGCACTTGCCGTTTCGGGCCTGCGCGCAGTCCGTGTTTAACCTGGCTGCGCCGATAAGGCCCGATAGTAACGGTTAGCTTCTGAGTACCGCGCCAGGGTATCCCAACTGGCGCCAGGCTTCATATACCACCACCGACACCGCGTTAGAGAGGTTCATACTGCGGCTGTCCGGCATCATCGGAATACGAATCTTCTGCTCCGGCGGTAGCGCGTCCAGGATAGTGGCGGGCAGTCCACGGGTTTCCGGGCCAAACATGAGAAAATCCCCGTCCTGATAGCTCACGGCGCTGTGCGCGGGCGTGCCTTTGGTGGTAAGAGCAAACAGCCGCTCTGGCTTTTCAGACTCAGCAAAAGTCGCGTAATCATGATGGCGCTTCACGGCGGTGAATTCATGATAATCGAGGCCGGCACGACGCAGGCGCTTATCGTCCCACGTAAAACCCATCGGTTCGATAATGTGCAAACGAAAACCGGTATTCGCGCATAAGCGAATGATATTGCCGGTATTGGGTGGAATTTCTGGTTCGAATAAGACGATGTTAAGCATGCAGCCCCCTTAATAGCGGGGGGAGCATAGCAGAAATTTCCCTGACCCTCACCCCGACCCTCTCCCTCAGGGAGAGGGGGGAAAGACCAGACCGCAGCGTTCCGTTTACCTCACATGTAAAACCGGGCGCGCTTTTCTCCCTCGCCTCTTTGAGAAGAGGGCCGGGTGAGGGGAGGAGTGGGCTGGGGAACGGTTTCAGCTTTTAAAAGAGCGGTTCCGCTTACCCCTGGTGGAACGGTTCCGTTCACCTCATGTGCTAAACCGGGCACGCTTTTCCTCCTCGCCCCTTTGGGAAGAGGGTCGGGGTGAGGGGGCGGTGGATGACTGGCCCTAAGGGTTCCGCTTACCTTCGGTGGAATCGTTCCGTTCACCTCGCATGCAAAACCGGGCACGYCTTTCCCCCTCGCCCCTTTGGGGAGAGGGTCGGGGTGAGGGGGCGGTGGGTGACTGGCCCGAAGGGTTCCGCTTACCCCTGGTGGAACGGTTCCGTTCACCTCACGTGCAAAACCGGGCACGCTTTTCCCCCTCGSCCCTTTGGGGAGAGGGTCGGGGTGAGGGGGCGGTGGGTGACTGGCCCGAAGGGTTCCGCTTACCCCTGGTGGAACGGTTCCGTTCACCTYACGTGCAAAACCGGGCACGCTTTTCCCCCTCGCCCCTTTGGGGAGAGGGCCGGGGTGAGGGGACTGTGGGTGACTGGCCCTAAGGGTTCCGCTTACCTCAGGTGGAATCGTTCCGTTCACCTCATATGCCGCACTCCCATGCAGCACCCTCCCCCG
>NZ_JAHVDV010000023.1:0-88824 GCF_051486985.1 Yokenella regensburgei | reverse complement strand
AGGCAGGCTGGTCCCCGACCCGATAGTCAGACGACATAAGCATCATGGACCGCGAAGCGGCGATTTTCCTTGCCGGGAGCCCGGGTCGCCAGGGTGGTGGCGGTGAACCACCCTGGCACGTTCACGGGTTCTGGCGTGACAGAAAAGCAGGGAACATGAGGTGAACGGAATGACCACAAGAGCCGCATGTTCCCCTCACCCTGGCCCTCTCCCCGGTGGGGCGAGGGGACCGATCGTGCTCGCAAATTTTTGTGGGGCTCCCTCTCCCATAGGAAGAGGGAGAAAACTGAGGGGAAGGGCGACTAAAAAGCTAACCCTTACTTCTGCGCCGCCAGCGCTTCTTTCACCCAGCCATCAAACTGCTGCTGGTGGGCTTTGATCCAGCCATCAACGTGACCCTGCACATCCGCTTCAGAAGATTTGCCCGCGTGCATCATAGCGTTCTGCGCATTGATGTCTGCCAGCGGCAGTTTCATCACGGAGAACAGTTTTGCCGCCGCCGGGTTTTTCTCGGCCCAGGCTTTGTTGGCCACAATGTGCATGGTGTTAACCGGGAAGCCATAGTTCATGCCGTTCGGCAGCTTAGTGTCAATATCCTTCTGCTCGCCTGGCAGGGAGGAGAACGGAACCTGCAACCAGACGACATCTTTACCGGGTTTCATCACATCGCTCACCCAGTATGGCGTCCAGGTGTAATAGATAATCGGTTTACCCTCTTTAAAGCGGGTGATGGTGTCGGCCATCATCGCCGAGTAGTTACCGTGGCTGACGGTTACGGTTTTCTCCAGATCGAAGGCTTTATTCTGATGATTAATGACGGCTTCACAGCCCCAGCCTGGTGAGCAGCCCATCATGTCTGCCTTGCCGTCGCCGTTGGTGTCGAAGATTTTGGCGATTTTCGGATCTTTTAGCTGTTCAATATTGGTGATGTGGTACTGGTCTGCGGTTTTTTTGTCGATGAGGTAGCCCTGCGCAGCGCCGGTCACATAGGTGCCTTCACGGTAGAATTTTTTATCCCCCCCAGCAGCCGCATACATGTCGTCGTGCAGAGGTTTCCAGTTTACGGCAGTGAAGGTCACGTCGCCGGCGGCCATTGAGGTATAACCGACGTTGTAATCTACTTCGCTGGGTTTGTTAACGGTATAGCCGAGCTTTTCCAGCGCACGGCTGACCAGCAGCGTCTGGAAAGCTTCTTCAGAAATGGTGCTCTGGAAAGGCTGAACGGTAATGCCTTTTCCTGGCAGGTCGGCAGCAAGAGCGCTGGTGGAGACAAGGGTGGTAAACGCTGTGGCAAGAAGTATGGTATGTCGCATCGTTGTTCCTTTTTATGTGGTGGGATAAGACGTTGCTGGCCCGACCGGCTGGCCGGGCAGCGACATCGTTACTTCGTGAACGGGCGGGTAATTAACCCAAGCGGGCCGGTGCTGTACCAGCGGCGATTACCCCTGCTGCGGGCATCGCGACCCATCGCCTGTGTCAGGCGGTCGAGGATGATGGCAAGGATAACGATCCCCACGCCACCGACGGTTGCCAGCCCCATATCGAGACGGCCAATACCGCGAAGTACCATCTGGCCAAGCCCACCGACGGCGATCATTGATGCGATCACTACCATGGAGAGGGCAAGCATTAGCGTCTGGTTGATCCCCGCCATAATGGTGGGCATGGCCAGTGGTAACTGTACTTTAAACAGCATCTGGCGCGGGCTGGCACCAAATGAACGTGACGCTTCAATCAAATCTTCCGGCACCTGATTAATACCCAGAATGGTCAGACGAACCACCGGCGGCAGGGCGAAGATAATGGTTACCACCACGCCAGGTACGTTGCCGATACCAAACAGCATGACGATGGGCACCAGGTAGACAAAGGCAGGCGTTGTCTGCATGGCATCCAGCAACGGGCGAATAATTTTCGCCGCGCGCTGGCTGCGCGCCAGCCATATGCCGAGCGGTAGCCCGATAATGATGCAGAACAATAGGGCGGTCAGTACCAGGGCCAGAGTCACCATTGCCTGCGACCAGGCACCAATCGCGCCAATCGCAATCAGGGAGACAAGCGTTGCCACCCCCATTCCTGCGCTGCCGATCTGCCAGGCAATCAGCGCGAAAAGAGTGATGGCAACCGGGGCAGGCATGCCCAGCAGCAGTTGCTGAAAACCGCTCAGGATGTAATCCACCGGCACACGAATGCCCTGGAACACCGGACGGAAGTGGGTCACGACCCAATCAATCCCTTCGGTGACCCAGCTATCAAGTGGGATCAGCGTCTTATGAAACGGATCCATGATGTTGAAGTGCTCCGGCGCCGGGGCCGGGGCGCTGTTCAGCCAGTCTGCGCTGCTACCGTCAGTCGGTGCCGGGGCTGCTGAAGAACCCCATGCGTCTGCCGATTGTGCTGCGTTCTCTGTTGCGGGTGCGCTCTCCCACGGGTTGTTTTGATCAGCCATTGTTTGCCCCCTCACGATCTAATGCCTGGAGCAGCATCCGTTTGGAGATGATGCCCACGTATTGCTGCTCTTCACCCACGACCGGTACCGCGCAGGGTGCCTGGCCTACATGAGAGAGCAACTCGCTGAGCGGCGTTTCGGCATCCACCGCAAGCGGGGTGTCAATTAACGCCGCATCGATACCCAGATTCTGGCCAAGCGCCGTTTTCAGGGAGTCGATGGAGACAATGCCAACAAATTTATTACCGCGTTCAATGACATAACCATATTCACGGTCTTCATCCTGCAACAGTTTCAGGGCGGAACGAGGGCCAAAACCCGGCGTGCGGCGAATAAGGCCAACCGGGGTACGGCGGGCAATATCTTTTGCACTGAATACCTGACTGATATCCACACCACGGAAGAAGGTGCGCACATAATCATTCGCCGGATTATTCAAAATTTCATCCGGCGTACCGACCTGCACCACTTCACCGTTTTGCATAATGGCAATCCGGTCGCCAATACGCATCGCTTCATCCAGGTCATGTGAAATAAAGACCACAGTACGCTGATGTCGCGATTGTAATTTAACCAACTCATCCTGCATCTCGGTACGAATTAATGGGTCGAGCGCAGAGAAGGCTTCATCCATTAATAAGATATCCGGGTTGATGGCTAATGCGCGGGCCAGACCTACACGCTGACGCATACCGCCAGAGAGTTCATCAGGATAAGCATGGGCATAATTTTCAAGCCCTACCTGACGCAATGCATCAAGTGCTTTTTCCTGACGTTCACTGGCGCTGGCACCCGCTAATTCCATGCCGAACGCAGTGTTATTTAGCACTGTCATATGCGGCATTAGCGCGAATGACTGGAAGACCATCGCAATCTTTTTCCTGCGCACCTCACGGAGTTCAGCATCTGATATTTTGGCGATATCGACGCCATCAATCAGCACCTGCCCGCGGGTGGGTTCAATCAGGCGATTGAGAAGGCGTACCATTGTGGACTTACCCGAACCGGATAATCCCATGATGACAAATATCTCGCCTTCTTCAATGGCCAGACTGGCGTCTTTAACGCCAAGCGATAGCCCCGTTTTTTCCAGAATTTGTTCTTTCGAAAGTCCTTTTTCGATATATTTGAAAGCTCTCTGCGGATGCTCGCCAAATATCTTATAGAGATTCTTAACTTCTAATTTAATTGCCATGCAATAAAACGTTTCCTGTTATTTATTTATGTCGATATGTTACCTGATGCGAATAATTGACCGCGTATACCCTAGCATACTGAGATTCTGTGACAACCCTTCAATCCTCTCTTGATGGAATTTGGCAATGCAAAAATGGTGAGAATTTCCCATGAGATAAGGGCTGAGCGGTAGTTGAATTAATGTGAGATTTTTCGTATTTGAAGGTGGAATTCTGGGGTAAGAGTGGTGATTGAAGGGAAATATGACGAAAGAATGACACATGAAATATTGCAGAATATTTGTAAGGCGTGCACGAGAATTATATTGCGCAATGTGCGGATATTTCCCCTCACCCTGGCCCTCTCCCCACTGGAGAGAGGGGATCGGATCGACGCGGGTTAAATAAGCCGGGTGCGGCCTGCTTTTCTCCTTCTCCCCAATTTTCTCCCTCTCCCTAATGGGGCTGAGGGATCGCCAGTAGTATTACGTTGTACAGCGATACCACGGCGCAATGAGAATAAAACCGTCACCGCGATGACAGGGTCCGGCTGAAAATCGATGAGGCGTTGACGGCTGACCGGGGCCGCCCGCAGGGAAGCGGGCGGAGGGGATAGCCTACAAGGAGGCAGGCTGGTCCCCGACCCGATAGTCAGACGACATAAGACGACAAAATTGCCGGAAGCAATGTTGAATAGCGCCTGCGCTAGCCCTGAAAGGGTGAGCCCCAGGGATGGGGTGAATAATGCCGCGCCAGCGGCGATTTTCCTGGCCGGGAGCCCGGGTTGCCAGGGGGGTGGCGGTGAACCACCCTGGCACGTTCACGGGTTCTGTCGCTACAGACAAGCAAGGAACATAAGGTGAACGGAATGACCCTAAGCGCCCCATGTTCCCCTCACCCTGGTCCTCTTCCCAAAGGGGCGAGGGGACCGAGCGTGCTCGCATTTATTTCAGGGGATTCTTCAGCCGATGGGGCGAGGGCGGGGTGAGGGGAGAGGACGCCTCAAAAATTCCAGTCTTCGTCCTCGGTCTCTACCGCTTTTCCCATCACATAAGACGAACCGGAACCGGAGAAGAAGTCGTGGTTTTCATCCGCTCCCGGCGATAATGCTGCGAGGATTGCCGGATTAACTTGCGCCATTTCTGCCGGGAAGAGAGGTTCATAGCCAAGATTCATCAGCGCTTTGTTGGCGTTGTAGCACAGGAAGGCTTTCACCTCCTCAGCCCAGCCTGACTCCGCGTACACCGCTTCGCTGTAGGCCACTTCGTTATCATAGAGATCAAGCATCAGTTCCAGGGCGAAATTTTTTAACTCATCACGCTTTTCACTGCTGACTTTTTCCAGCGCTTTCTGATACTTATAACCAATGTAATAACCGTGTACCGCCTCATCGCGAATGATAAGACGAATCAGATCCGCCGTATTCGTCAGCTTACCTCGACTGGACCAGTACATCGGTAACCAGAAGCCGGAATAGAACAAAAACGACTCCAGAAAGACGCTGGCAATTTTCTTTTTGAGCGGATCGTCGGCGCGATAATAGGCCAGAATGAGCTGGGCTTTGCGCTGCAGCGCGCTGTTCTCCTCACTCCACGCATAGGCGGCGTCCACATCTTTAGTTTGACAGAGTGTGGAGAAAATCGAGCTATAGGAGCGGGCATGCACCGCTTCCATAAAGCTGATGTTCGACAACACCGCCTCTTCATGAGGTGTCTGCGCATCGGCCATCAGCGCAGGTGCGCCGACAGTATTCTGAATGGTGTCCAGCAGCGTCAGCCCGGTGAAAACCCGTATCGTCAGCTGCTGCTCTGCGTAACTCAGCGTCTGCCAGGCGGGGATATCATTCGACAGCGGCACCTTTTCCGGTAGCCAGAAGTTGCTGGTCAGGCGGTTCCAGACCTCAAGATCCTTATCATCCTGAATCTTATTCCAGTTGACTGCGCTTACGCGTGTTAATGATTTCATCCTTTTCTCCTTACAGCGCGCAGGACACGCAGCCCTCGATTTCCGTCCCTTCCAGCGCAAGCTGGCGCAGGCGAATGTAGTACAGCGTTTTGATGCCTTTCTTCCATGCATAAATCTGCGCTTTGTTGATATCGCGCGTGGTGGCGGTGTCCGGGAAGAACAGCGTCAGCGACAGCCCCTGGTCCACATGACGCGTGGCTTCAGCGTAGGTGTCGATGATCTTCTCGGGGCCTATCTCATAGGCATCCTGGTAAAAGGCCAGGTTTTCATTAGTCATGAACGGGGCCGGGTAGTAGACGCGCCCGGTTTTGCCTTCCTTGCGAATTTCAATTTTCGACACGATCGGGTGAATACTTGAGGTGGCGTGATTGATGTAAGAAATAGACCCGGTAGGCGGCACCGCCTGCAGGTTCTGGTTATAGATGCCGTAGCGCATCACATTCTCACGCAACTGCTCCCACATATTGCGGTCAGGGATTGTGATGCCGCTACGGGCAAAGAGCGCACGGACTTTCTCTGTTTTCGGCTGCCAGTGCCCTTCCAGGTACTGGTTAAAATATTCTCCGCTGGCATAACGCGACTGCTCAAAGCCGACGAAACGCGTATTACGCTCGCGGGCCATCATCATGGAGGTGTTCAGCGCATGCCAGGTGATGGTGTAAAAATAGAGGTTAGTAAAATCCAACCCCGCTTCGCTGCCATAAGCAATCCCTTCGCGGGCCAGATAGCCGTGCAGATTCATCTGCCCAAGACCGATAGCGTGAGAGGCAGCATTACCGGCTGCCACAGAGGGCACCGAGCGGATGTGGCTCATACTGGAGACGGCACTCAGGCCGCGCACGGCGGTCTCTACCGTGCGGCCAAAATCCGGTGAATCCATAGTGTGAGCGATGTTCAGCGAGCCAAGATTACAGGAGATGTCATGTCCGATATCCACGTAATCCAGGTTTTCATCCAGCGTTGAGGCACTGTTAACCTGCAGGATCTCAGAACAGAGGTTGCTCATGTTGATACGCCCGGCAATCGGGTTTGCACGGTTAACCGTATCTTCGAACATGATGTACGGGTAACCCGACTCGAACTGAATTTCGGCCAGCGTCTGGAAGAAATCACGGGCATTAATGTACTTTTTACGCACGCGCTCATCAGCAACCAGTTGCTCATACATTTCACTGACCGCGATATCACCAAAGGGTTTACCGTACAAACGCTCTACATCGTAAGGGGAGAACAGCGCCATTTCGGCATTCTCTTTTGCCAGACGGAAGGTCACATCCGGGATAACCACCCCGAGCGAGAGTGTTTTGATGCGAATTTTTTCGTCAGCATTTTCACGTTTCGTATCAAGGAATCGCAAAATATCCGGGTGGTGCGCATTGAGATAAACCGCACCCGCTCCCTGGCGTGCACCCAGCTGGTTAGCATAGGAGAAGGCGTCTTCGAGCATTTTCATCACCGGTATCACGCCCGATGACTGATTCTCAATGCGCTTAATGGGGGCGCCTGATTCGCGCAGGTTCGAGAGCAGGAAGGCCACGCCGCCACCGCGTTTGGACAGCTGGAGGGCAGAGTTCACCGCCCGTCCAATGGATTCCATATTATCTTCAATACGCAGCAGGAAGCAGGAGACGAGCTCGCCGCGCTGCTTCTTGCCGCAGTTAAGGAAGGTGGGGGTGGCGGGCTGAAAGCGACCAGCCAGGATCTCATCGGTCAGCTGACGTGCCAGTCTTTCATCGCCCTGCGCCAGCGTGAGCGCGACCATGCAGACGCGATCTTCAAAATGTTCAAGATAACGTTTACCGTCGAAGGTCTTCAGCGTGTAGCTGGTGTAATACTTCCATGCGCCAAGGAATGTCTGAAAGCGAAACCCGCTGGCATGCGCACGGGCAAAGAGGTCATTCACAAAAGCACGATCGTAGCGCGCCAGCACGCTTTCGTCGTAATAGGACTCCTCCACCAGGTAGTTCAGACGTTCATCCTGACTGGCGAAGGTGACCGTGTTGGGCAGCACATGGTGCTGGTAGAACGCATCGACGGCCTGGCGATCTTTGTCAAACTGGATGTGACCTGCGTTGTCGTACAGGTTTAGCATCGCGTTCAGAGCATGGTAATCGGGCGTGGACTGGGTCACACGCTCTGCGGTTGTCGTTGCCAAAATTCGCTCACTCCTTTACGCACATTTTCAATGTCCTGTTGGGTGCCCATCAGCTCAAAACGGTAGAGATAGGGCACACTGCATTTCTGCGCGACCACGTCCCCGGCGCGACCATAGGCTTCGCCGAAATTACGGTTGCCGGACGCGATGACGCCGCGAATGAAATCGCGATTATGCGGATCGTTCAGAAAGCGGATGACCTGGCGGGGGACAGCGCCTGCCGTTCCTCCCCCGCCGTAGCTTGGCACCACCAGGATATAGGGTTCGTCTACCTGAATACGCTCTCGCTCATTAAGCGGGATGCGCGTTGCCGGTAGCCCCAGCCGCTCAATGAACCGCAGCGTGTTTTCCGAGCTACTGGAGAAGTAGACGAGTTGACTCATGCGCGGGCGATGTCAGGCGCAGACTGCAGTCGATTAATCATGTCCGGGCGAAAACCTGACCACCGGGTTTCACCTGCCACAACGACCGGTAACTGACGAAAACCCATCGCACGCAGCGCATCAGCAGCACCAGGTTCAAGGTCAACGTTCACCATTTCAAAATCAAATCCACGACTCTCCATTGCGCGTTTAGTGGCGTGGCACTGTACGCAATCGTTTTTAGTGTAAATAGTAATGCGCATGATTTGTATTTCCGTTTAAAATGAAGGAACGGCGCGAGCGATCGCGTCAGTTGTCTCTGTATTGCTAACAGGAATACTAGATGTAGTTAATAAAAGTTTCAACCACACAAGATATAGGAAATTGCGATTAGTTTATTCCGGATGATGAGCGTAGCGGGAAGGGCATGTTGTGCGTGAAAATCGTGGCAGCAGGCAAAAAAAAGCCCGCTCACCAGCGGCGAACGGGCTCTCAGAATCAGACGTCAGACGTTATCGACGGGTGCTGATCAGCGCACCAAGGAAAATACCTACTGCCGCCACTGCGCCCAGCGCGTACATCGGCTTGTCTTTGACGAATGTGCTTGCGCAGCCCACCGCATCACGTGCGGCCTGATAGGTGGTTGAGCGACCATTCATCCGGGCCCGGGTCTCTCTTAACAGTGACTGAGCTTTACGACGCGCGCTATCCGCTTCATCTTTTGCATCACTGCCAAGCGATTTAAGAACATCTTCCAGGCTGTCCGCTAACTGATGAACATCTTTCTGGATATCATGGACGCCTTCGTCTACATCTGCGCGATTAGGTCTGTTAAACATCGGAACCTCCTTTGTTTTCGAAGAGAATTTTAGTTTAGACCATAAATTCGCTTCGTTACCGGCTGGCCAGGCATTTACCCACGTTTATGGACTTTTCTGAAAGCAGGGGTAATGCTGAATACTGTAAGGTTGCGACGCAGTGAAAAGATGACGAGGAAAAAATATGTATTTACGACCCGATGAGGTGGCGCGCGTTCTGGAAAAAGTAGGCTTTCAAATGGATGTGGCGACGACAAAAACCTATGGTTACCGCCGTGGCGATAACTATGTGTATGTGAACCGTGAGGCCCGGATGGGACGCACTGCGCTGGTCATTCACCCTACGCTCAAAGAACGAAGTATGTCCCTTGCGGAACCGGCCACGGATATCAAAACCTGCGATCATTACCAGAATTTTCCGCTCTACTTAGGTGGAGAGGCTCAGGAACATTACGGCATTCCACACGGTTTTAGTTCACGCATGGCGCTGGAGCGCTTTTTGTCGGGCTTGTTCGGCGAAATTCAATAACCGAAGACAGGCCGAGGCCTGTCATCATCACTCAGGCTTTAGCCTGCTGGTAGCTCACTTTAAACAGGCGACGGCAGTAATCAAGGAAGTAGCCGTATACCGCCCCCATCATCATCGACAGCACAATATTGGAACTGACTGCTGCAATAATTTGCTGCCAGTCTGCGCCTACCGTTAATAAGATGGCCACATACACGGGTGACTGGAATGTCACATACGCCAGCACATCTGCAAGGTTACGCATCCAACTCGCCGGCGTAATTCGACGCGCCTGGCGGAGAAAAGCATCGCGATAAAAGCCATAGGGCCAGGCAATAATGATGTTCACCGGGATGGCAACCAGACGTGATGAAAGTGACTGCTCAAAGGTCATTCCGGAGAGGAATATTTCAATCACCATGTTCACCACCGAACAATAGACGACCATGGCAAAGGTGTCTGCCACGGCATGGCGCAGGCGGGACTGCGAAGAGAACATGGTACTGCTCCTTGAGTAGGCAAGAAATCGTGCGGGTATGGAACGAGTGTTAGCACGTTGCCGGGCTTCGTTCTTTGCCGATAGGTTATCCTTCTGCATATAAACTAACAACTAGCTATAAATTTTTATTTATTGCCTTTTCATGGATAAATTACTCTGCGGTTGGTTATATTTTGCGCATTTCATTATTTTCATTGGATCGGCATAGAAATTATATTTAATATCAATAATTTATATTTATTCGTCACTGTTATTGGCAGGATGCGCGCGGGAGCAGGGGAGCGGAAAAGCGGAGTATTCTTTGAACGTAGCCACAAAATGGTCAGCAGCATTTTTTATGCTGCAAGATGCTTATTTGTGGTGTTTGATGCTGTTTTAATGCATGGGTATTTATGCGTTCAAAGTGCATAAAAAGAAGGGGCGGTGAAGAAGCCTTCACCGCGAGGCATCAGCAGACGCCGAAGTCGCCGTCTTCCTGGTAGAGTGAAACGTCGGCAGCTTTAAGCGTAATGCTTTCTGCATTCTGATCGTGGGCGGGAACCGCGACAATCTGATCCTCATGCACTTCGCGAACAACCAATTTTGGCCCACCTACGTGGGGCTGCACTACATCGCCAATCGCAAACATCATTACCTCCTGATTAATGGTTTACAAAACATAGCCTGAAGCAAAGAGAAGGTACAGTCGTCGATGGCGATGACAGTGATTGATGAAATGTTGTTTTGCGTAAAAGAGGGTAAAAGCGCGGGGCAGGCCTGGCGGCGGTAGCCAGAATGACTACGCTTTAACATTAAATTCTTTTTTAAACAATTAGCTGCATTTTTTTGCATGGAGGTAGTATGGGTTTCTGGCGTATCGTTTTTACTATTTTGCTCCCCCCGTTGGGTGTGCTGTTGGGCAAAGGGGTCGGTTTTGCCTTTCTCCTTAATATCGTTCTGACGTTGTGTGGCTACATTCCGGGCCTCATTCATGCGTTCTGGGTACAGTCGCGCGACTAATCCATTTAAGGCGGCCCCGGTCGCCTTATTTCTATCCCCTCTGTTTACTACTTCACTTTCTCCGTGTTTTTTATGCAAACGCGTAAAGTTCTTCGCCTGGAAGACGATAAAAAATAGGTTTGGCAACGATTCCAAGGAGAAGAGATGAGCATTAAGGATGTCAGTTCGATGGCCAGCATCAGGTCCATGCCTGTTACGCGCCAGGAGGCTGTACGCGCTTTAACAGGAAAAGAGACGGGGCTCGCGGACGCGTATGAGGTGAGCTTATCCCGGGAGGCGATGGAACAGGCAAAAGAGCAACCAACACCGCCCACGAAAGAGGAACAAGACGCCGCTGCGCGGGCAATGCAGGCGCTGCGCAATCAAGCGATGGCTCGTACGCCCGGTGGCCCCAGTCTTGCCAGCGAATTCTATGGCGATCCGGCCACGGCAAATGATGCTGTTCGTTTTCTCGATTTCTTCCAGCACGCCACCGTAGCGGCAGATGCGATGGCAGAGGCTCTGCATAGCGCACTCACCTCCCCCTCCGATAGCGGCGACTACACGACCAACGCTATGGATCTCGCCCTGACGCAGGGAAAACTCAATAAAGTCGTCGAGACCTGGATCTCCGCCGATTATCATCAGGAAGCCCGTGCCTTTGTGTCGCAGTTTATCGACGAGAAGTCCGCTCAGGCCGATCAGTTGAGCAAAGTGGCGCTGTCACAGGCGACCAAGCTGGCGCAAAGTCTGGGCGACCGTGAACAGGCCCGGCATCATCAGGACGCTGTCGCTCAGCTGGCTGAGGGTACGCACTCTTCACAGCGCGTACGCAACGAGATGCTGAACCTTACCGCCACGAGCAGTGACAGTGAGTTGTGGTTTTCCTCAATGAGCCAGTGGGTCAATGACCATCGTGCCTTGCCGTACATGGCTGATATTGAAAAAAATCATATCGGTGCCCTCAAAGCGCAGTGGCAGACCTTCGTCGACAGCCTGAAAAAAGAGGCATGATCGGCAGTCAGTAACCGACCGTAAAAACGCGCCCGGTCTGTACGCCTTCAATGCTGCGCCGGTAGGCCAGCGCAACCCGTGCAGCCGGTACGCTTTCAAAACCGGGGAAGAATGCGCCGTAGTCCGCTTCTGACTCCGTAAGCATGCCGGGACTGACAATATTAATGCGTTGACCTTTTGCGAGTTCGCACGCTGCCGCTTTTACAAAGCCTTCCAGCGCCGCATTGACCGTAGTGGCATTCACCCCCTGGGCGATAGGCTCTTGTGAGACGATGCCGCTGGTCAGGGTAATGGACCCGCCCGGGTTCAGCGCATGCTGCCCTGCCAGCGTCAGTCGCACCTGGCCAAGCAGCTTATCCTGCAACCCAACGGAGAAATTCTCAGGCGTCATCGTCTGCAGGGGGCCAAAAAAGAGGCTGCCCGTCGCCGCAACGATAGCATCAAGGTTGCCGGTCTTCCTGAACAGGGCGGACACACTCTCATCGGAGGTCAGGTCTACCTGCACATCTCCACTTGTGCGCCCGGCGCGAATAATGTCGTGCGTCCCCTCACGGGCGAGCATATCCACGACGGCACGACCAATAGTACCGCTTGCACCAATCACCAGAATCTTCATGTTGTGCTCCTCAGTTTACAGAGAGGCCATTCTTTCGCTAATGACTGATAAGATAAATGAGCGAAATGTTATTTGATTACTAACTACAGGTTAGAAATATGGACAAACTGCGCGCTATGGCAGTGTTTATTACTGTTGCTGATGAGGGGAGTTTTACCCGCGCTGCCCTCCGCCTGGAGATGTCAGCGGTAATGGTAGGGAAATACATCAGTTCTCTGGAGGCGCAACTGGATACCCGGCTGGTGGAGCGTAATACTCGTCGCCAGAGTCTGACGGATGCCGGGCGGGTCTATTACGAAGAGGCACGACGCGTCCTGGAGCAGGTGCATCTGGCAGATACTGCGATAGAGCGCTTACGTAATACTCCCGCCGGCACGCTGCGGGTGAGCGCCCCGACGACCTTAGGTGCCTGCGTCATTGCCCCGCTGACCGCAGCTTTTCTCAATGCGCATCCTCACGTCAAAGTGGAGCTGGATCTGAGCAACCGGCGGGTCGATCTGGTGGAGGAGGGAATTGATGTGGCCGTGCGTATCGGTGGTGCTTACGATGACACGCTGGTGGCAAAACCTCTGTGCCTCTACCGGATGGTGATCTGCGCGTCGCCCGATTATCTGGCCCGCTTTGGCGTGCCGGAAACGCCACGCGATCTGCAGCAGCATCGTTGCCTCTCCCACATGGTATGGAACTCGCAGAATGAATGGAAACTACCGGATGAGAACGCGCAGGCATCCTGGCGACAGGAGCCCGTTCTGCGTTGTAATGATGGGCTGGGGTTAAGCATGGCGGCGCGTGCCGGTGCCGGGCTGCTTATGCAACCGGAAATACTGGTTAAAGAGGCGCTGGAGAAAGGGCAACTGATCCCGGTTTTGCGAAAATTCACTCCCCTGCCACGCCCCGTCTTTCTGCTCTCAAGGCCACAGCAGCGGCCTCTGCCCAAAGTTGCGCGCTACCGCGCGCACTTACTGGAGCATATTACTGACTGGATTGCTCCCGGGTGAGGGTAACGGCACGGGCAATGTAGGGCTTGAGCAGGGTCGCTACCGCCGCGAATACGGGGACGACCACCGAATTTCCAAACTGGCGGTAAGCCTGGGTGTCCGACACCGGAATACGAAAGGGTTTATCGCCGACCTTCTCAAAGCCCATCAGCCGTGCGCACTCCCGTGGCGTAAGCCGGCGGGGGCGACGTAACTGGTTTGCGGCATCCAGAAAATCGCGTTCTCCCAGGGTCTTGTCCCAGCCGCGGTCGATCAGAATCTCAGAACCATCCTTGTGATAGCGTGCGGAAAGGGTACGCGCCACGCTGTCAACACGGCCAGGGTCCACCAGGCCAAAGCCAAAACCATTGCCCTTCGCCGCATGTTTTTTTGCGTAGTGGTAAAGGTAGCTCCAGAGCTTCGGCGACAGGATGTATTTCTCGTCGACAACGGGTTCGAGCAGTTCACCAAAGGTCGGTCGTTGCGAAGGGAAGTGGCGGTGAATATCGCGTAGCGTAAAGCTCTGGCGCAGGTCGAGGTCGCGACGAAAGCCCACCAGCACAATACGTTCACGGTGCTGGGGCAGGAAGTGCCTGCCATCAATGATTTTGGGGTCATCTTTTCCGCTGGCATCAGCATCCGCAACGTCATACCCCAGTTCGTCCAGCGTGTTCATGATGACGGTAAAGGTTTTACCCTGATCATGACTCTTAAGATTTTTAACGTTTTCAAGCACGAAAATGGCCGGACGCTTGGCTTTTATAATCCGCGCTACGTCAAAGAACAGGGTACCCTGTGCTTCACATTCAAAGCCGTGCGCGCGGCCAAGCGCATTCTTCTTGCTCACCCCGGCAAGACTGAAGGGCTGGCAGGGAAAACCGGCCAGTAAAACGTCATGATCCGGGATCCGCGCATCAATATGGGCGTAGGCATCAGCATCGCTTACCTCGGGCGTGCTGCTTAAGGTCACCTCGCGGATGTCCTGATTAAAGCGGTGCGTACGTTCATCGTTAAACCAGTTTGCTTTGTAAGTGCGCACCGCATTTTTGTTCCACTCGCTGGTAAACACGCACTGGCCACCAATGGCTTCGAACCCCTTGCGGATGCCGCCAATGCCAGCAAAAAGATCGATAAAGCGGAACTGATAATGAGGATGATGTGCGGGAGGTGAGGGGAGCATTTTGTGCAACAGGGAGACCTCAGCACTGGTAAGCGGCGCACTGGCACCTTTACCATTAACCCGACGGTTCAGCCTTTCCCGGCTCCACTCATTCTGGCCGAGTAAACGTAATTTCTCGGCCACATATTTTTGCCCGTAAATATCGAGAACCCGGTCCAGCAGATGCTTATCTTGTTCCTGTTGCCGCTTCTCTTCTGCTTCGGCCTGCACCAGCAACTCTTTCGCGATTGAATCAAATTCCGACATGACGTCTCCTTGGGTTGGCTGCGTGAAAAGATATCACTCAAATGACCCAGAGGGGGAGCGAATTGTGCAAGCCGATCCGGGCCTGCGACCACACCTGGGCAGGTCTGGTTGCGCACCCAGCAAGTCACGCAGTGGGTGGCACTTACGCGGCAGCGTGAATCAAGACAGTATCGCGGTGACCTGAAAACATGCTCATGCCGAAGAAGTGGAAAATATATTCCTTGCGGCACACTCTATTTATCCATGCTGCGGACACTTTCAGAATTGATAAGTCATACCAGCATTAACGTCAGTGGAGAAGAGTTCACCGTTAGGCGTGGTAGTGGCACTTACCTCGGCATTATGCAGGTGAGAGCCTCCAGCGCATAAAGAGAAACAACACATTAAAACGACAGGCCGCGCCAACCAGTAGAGAGTAATATTTTTGCCTCTCTAAGATAATGAACGAAATCAGTAGCAACGTAATATTTCCTGTCAGCCTCTCCCTTAACATCTGTAAAAGAGCCGGGAAAACGTACCAGGGAGGAAAAGTTGTCACGGTATGGCAGAGGTACGGCTTATGTATAATTAACGCTCTCAACTTTTATTTATATGTAACCTATTGAAATGTATGTTTCTATTTGATGTTAGCATTGCCGGTGGGACCCGCTGCCAGCGATAGCGCAGGAAAAGGTTTGTCATTTTTATTCATCTAAAGGTGCCATTTCGGTAAGACGTTTTGCCAGCGCAGTAACGTCATATTTCTGCATTATGTAATGGGCTAAAATTATTGGTTTTTTTGTGTCGGGTTAATTTGAGGACTATTCTTAAAGGCGCACGGAGCGCGTTCTGAAATTTTATCGCACGACTCTTCAGGCGCTAAAAAATTATAAACAGAGCAGAGTGAAAATAACGCTTGCTTTCTTTTTAACGGCATGTCTTAATGAACGTCGGTTTGATACACAGACCTATCTAAAGCATCCCAGTACATCCCCTCATTTTGAAGTGTCATCGTTACCCTTTTCTTTTGAGTCCCGATTGTAAGCTCTGATTAATCTGTATTCGGACCCTGTATGGCCCTACGGGCTCAAATGAATTTATCAGGTAATAAAATGTCTACTAAAATGACTGGTGTAGTTAAATGGTTTAACCCTGAAAAAGGGTTTGGGTTTATTTCCCCAAAAGATGGCAGTAAAGATGTCTTTGTGCATTTTTCTGCGATCCAAAGCAATGATTTCCGTACGCTGAACGAAAATCAGGAAGTCGAATTCTCGGTTGAAAACGGCCCGAAAGGCCCGTCAGCTGTGAATGTGGTAGCACGTTAAGGAGGATTAAGTATGAGTCTGCATCTTCGTTGCCCGACCTGCCATGGTTCGCAATTTCGCAGTTCACCTTATGATGTGAATGAGAAAAATCCCCATGGCGCAAAATGTATTTTTTGCAAAAGCAACATGATTGAAAATGTGAATTTTCACGCCCCGATGATTCGCCCCGCGCTCAAACTGGCCGAATACTGCCGGTAACTCAAAGGTAAACCGCACTACGCGCGTTTATCCGGGACGAAAAAGAGAAGCCGCTGGCCATGCCGGTGGCTTTTTTTATGCCCGATCCTGACCCTCGCCTTTCCTGCCGCTGGAAATTTATTACCATTCACGGTATAAATCCCTTCTTTGGATGTTTAGATGTCCATACGTTTAGAAGGTAATATGCAAACACCACAACATGCCGGTCAGCTTCAGCGCACCATGAAAACCCGTCACCTCATTATGCTTTCACTGGGTGGCGTCATAGGCACGGGCCTTTTCTTTAACACGGGCTATATCATTGCAACAACCGGGGCGGCGGGCACGCTGCTGGCGTACCTGATTGGCGCAGCCGTTGTCTGGCTGGTCATGCAGTGCCTTGGTGAGCTCGCAGTGGCGATGCCGGAAACCGGGGCATTTCATGTATACGCCAGCCGTTATCTTGGCCCCGCCACCGGGTATACGGTCGCATGGCTCTACTGGCTTACCTGGACAGTTGCGCTCGGTTCGAGCCTGACTGCGGCAGGTTTTTGTATGCAGTACTGGTTTGCGCAGGTGCCGGTATGGATCTGGTGCGTGGTCTTCTGCGTGATGATTTTCGCCCTTAACGTTATCTCGACCCGCTTTTTTGCCGAAGGTGAATTCTGGTTTTCACTGGTTAAGGTCATCACTATCATTGCCTTTATCCTGCTTGGTGGGGCCGCCATGTTTGGCTTTATCCCAATGCAGGACGGTTCACCCGCGCCAGGTCTGACAAACCTTACTGCTGAAGGTTGGTTCCCGCACGGGGGGCTGCCGATCCTGATGACGATGGTCGCAGTAAACTTCGCCTTTTCAGGCACTGAGCTTATCGGCATTGCCGCCGGTGAAACCGAAAATCCACATACCGTCATTCCCGTCGCTATCCGCACCACGATAGTACGGTTGATTATCTTCTTTATCGGCACGGTTTTCGTGCTGGCCGCACTGATCCCTATGCAGCAGGCAGGGGTTGAGAAGAGCCCGTTTGTACTGGTTTTCGAAAAAGTTGGCATTCCTTACGCTGCCGATATCTTCAATTTTGTGATCCTGACGGCTATCCTCTCCGCCGCCAACTCGGGTCTGTATGCTTCCGGTCGGATGCTGTGGTCACTGTCGAATGAAAAAACGCTGCCGCGCTGTTTTTCACGTCTGACCAAAAACGGCGTGCCGCTGACCGCGCTGTTGGTCTCGATGCTGGGTGGCCTGCTGGCACTCTTTTCAAGCGTAGTGGCCCCGGACACGGTGTTTGTCGCCCTCTCGGCCATTTCCGGTTTTGCCGTTGTCGCCGTCTGGATAAGCATCTGCGCGTCGCACTTTGTCTTTCGCCGCCGCCATCTCCAGGCGGGCAAACCGCTGAACGCGTTACAGTACCGCGCCCCCTGGTATCCTCTGGTACCGGTGCTTGGCATCGTCCTCTGCCTTGTGGCCTGCGTGGGGCTGGCGTTTGATCCGAGCCAGAGAATTGCCCTGTGGTGCGGGCTGCCTTTTGTTGCCTTATGTTATGGTGCTTACTATCTGACCCGAACAGCGAAAATGCAGGAGGCAAAACATGCCGCAGAATAACCCCTTAAGTCCCATCCTCAGCCAGCAGCCTTTTATCGTACTGGACGGGGCAATGGCCACCGAACTGGAAGCGCGGGGGTGTAACCTCGCCGACAGCCTCTGGTCCGCCAGGGTGTTAATGGAAAACCCGGCGTTAATCCGCGATGTGCACCTCGATTATTTCCGCGCAGGCGCACAGGTGGCTATCACCGCAAGCTATCAGGCGACCCCCGCTGGTTTCGCTGCCATAGGGCTCGATGAAGCCCAGTCGCTGGCGCTCATCAGTAAAAGTGTTGAGCTGGCCCGCAAGGCGCGTGAGGCTTATCTTGCTGAAAATCCTGACGCCGGAAGATTGCTGGTGGCAGGTTCGGTTGGACCCTATGGCGCCTTTCTTGCTGACGGCTCTGAGTATCGCGGCGACTATGTTCGCAGCCATGATCTGTTCATTGCGTTTCACCGCCCGCGTGTCACGGCGTTGCTGGACGCAGGGGCTGACCTGCTGGCCTGTGAAACCTTACCCAACTTTGCTGAAATAAAGGCGCTGGCCGCACTGCTCAGCGCCTGTCCTCGCGCACGTGCCTGGTTCTCTTTCACCCTGCGTGACAGCGAACATCTGAGTGATGGCACCCCGCTTGCTGAGGTGGTCACTTTCCTGGCAGATTATCCGCAGGTGGTGGCGCTGGGTATTAACTGCATTGCGCTCGACAAAACCACCGATGCGCTCCGCGTGTTACAACGTCTTACCCCCTTGCCGCTGGTGGTCTATCCCAATTCCGGTGAACACTATGATGCGGTAAGCAAAACCTGGCACCATCATGGTGAGGCCAGTGAAGCCCTGGCCGCCTCTCTGCCTCAGTGGCTGGAGGCAGGCGCGAAGCTGATTGGCGGGTGCTGTCGCACCACGCCTGACGATATTGCCGCGCTGAACGCCGCTAAATAAGCCGCACGCGTAAGAGAAGCACCACCGCCCGCCTGGTACACCGCCATGCGGGCTTTTTTTCGGATTACCCCGCATGTTTCCCCTCGCCTTAACGTAAATTTGCTGCTGGCTCCAGCAAATCTATTTTTGATAATGCGAATGATCTTGATAATCATTATTATTAATACATATAATCCTGCGTTAAATTTCATCAGCAAGAAAAGCTGCTATTAAAAAAACAATAACGGATGTTTATGTTTAGTACGGATAAGTTCTTACGCGCTCTGGTTCTCAGCGGTACCGCTCTACTCTTCGCCTGCAAGAGTACATCAACGGGCAATTCCGCCATTGTCGCTGCGGCGGTCACGCAAGAGGCCTCGGTCCTGGAGGCGGCAACGGGGGAGGCACTCACGCCGCAACAACTCCTTGAACGACTTGGCGACGCACCAATGGTTATCGTGGGTGAGGAGCACATCAACCCGCACCATCACCAAATCGAACAGTGGCTGTTGCAACATCTTGCCGCGCGACGCCCGCAGGGCAGTGTGCTGATGGAGATGATTGATCTTAGCCAGCAGGAGGGGGTAAATCGTGTCAGGCAGGCTCGTCTTGCGGGGACGCCGGTGAGTGCTGCACGGGCCGCCGAAACGATGCGCTGGAACCCGGGCTGGCCGTGGGAGATGTATCGCGATGTGGTCATGACCGCCATTGACGGTGCTTACCCGTTACTGGCTGCCAACATCAGCCGCGCGCAGGTCAACGCGCTCTATAAAAACCCCACTTTTCCGCCTGGCAGACGCGTCTCCCGCCCGCAGGTACATGAGGCGCTGTCGGCCATCATCTATCTCATGCATGGAGGGCAGATTGAGGGAGAGCAGGTGACTGCAATGATGGCCGTTCAGCAGCAGCGTGACCGCTTTATGGCAGAGCAGCTTTACCGCGCGCCGCGCCCGGCCCTGCTGATTGCAGGCGGCTACCATGCTTCAAAAGACATTGGCGTTCCGCTGCACCTGGCCGATCTAGAGGCCGATAAGCCGGTGGTGGTCATGTTAACGACACAGGGGACAACTCTGACGGCAAAACAGGCTGACTACATCTGGCCCGTAACGGCGACGAAATGATGAACCCAGCGGCTTTCATGCAGCCCCATCGCTCCTGGGCAGGCGGTATCGTCGCCAGCGTGGTGTTCCACGTTATGCTGGTGCTGCCCTTTATCATCCCTGTCGACCAGACCTCACCGGATGCCACACCCGCCACCGTGATGGTCACATTTTCACCCGAGTTTGAAATGTCCTTTGTCAGGACGGATCTACAGCCGGGTGTCACCCAGCAGCGTAAGGTGGAAGCGATGACCGAGGAGGAGACGGCGCACGATAAAGCGGTGCCCAGACTCCTGGTACAGGAGGAGGCGGACATCAGGGTCGCCGCTGCTAAACAGGAACATCAGCCAAAAAAGAAAACGGAAATAAAAAAAATATCCCGGCGCCAGCAGAGAGAGGAACAGGGTAATTCCACCGCCAACAGCCTGGCAGCCCCCCCGGTTCAGACGGTGCAGACCCAGCGTAATGCGGCACCGCTCGATACGGACTCCTCGCTCATCACCAGCAGCAAAGTAAACTGGGAATCGCTGGTGAAGGGGAAAATCAACAAAATGCGCAGCTACCCGATGGAGGCCCGGCGGCGCAACCGCAGCGGCACCGCCGTGGTCATGTTCAATGTCAATGAACAGGGCGACATCCTCAGTACGCAGCTTGTAACACCGTCCGGCACGCTCTCCCTGGACAAAGCGGCACTCAACGCCGTGGAAAACGCACGGCCTTTACCGCCACCGCCAAAAATGATCCTCAGAAATGGTGTGCATAAAGTCACCATGCCGGTGGAATTTGAATTGTCTAAAACATTATAAATAAACCCGTTATTTTCTGCGGATACAGGGTACGTAATATAAATAGAGCGAACGAAAGGTCATGCTTATTTTTTAATTAAACCCGCTATGCATTCAGGTTTTTATGATGAGCACGTTGCTGCCGTATTTCTTATTCAGTGCGGCGGGCAGACGCTCATTTTTTACGAAAAAACAGGAATTGATTATGGAAAAATCACAGGTGGCCAAAGGGCTTCTTACCGGGCTGCTCATTGTTAACGGCCATGCCTTTGCGGCTGACGGCGACGGTGAGTCACTCTTTTCTCCTTTAACCATTACGGATAACCCGTATGAAGATAAATATCAGGCCGGGTCGTCAGAGGAGAGTTATACCCGTCCGGGCGCTTACAGTTCGCGGACATTAAATAAAAACCTGCAAAGTCTGGATGCATCATTGCGCAGCATGGCGGGAAGCTATACCCAACTCGATCCGTTGCAGGGTACGATTAGCGTGAATATTCGCGGCATGAACGGGCTGGGTCGCGTTAACACGATGGTGGATGGCGTCACCCAGACCTTCTTTGGCATGGCGCCCGCTAACTATCATGGCGGGGCCAATACGGCAGCGGGGGTTCCGCTCGATCCGAACTTCCTGGCCGACGTTGATGTTACCCGTGGCAGCAGCGCCGGTTCACAAGGGGTCAATGCGCTGGCAGGCAGCGCCAATATGCGCACCATAGGTGTGGATGACGTCATAAGTCAGGGGCGTCAAACCGGGGTGCTGTCCCGCTTTCAGGTCGGGAATAATGGGCTGGGTCGTACCGGCATGGTCGCCGTGGCGGGGAAGACTGATACCTTTGCGAACGGCGGTGGCCTCGGCGCGCTGGTCGGTATCAGCGGCACTCGCACCTATGCCACTTATAAAAATGGCGGCGGCCGGAGCAGTAAGGATTTCATTGGCGAAGATAATAAATACCTGCGTCAGGAACCCCATTCCGAGCTCTATAAAATAAACGTCAATGCGGATCAATATAATCGCTTCGAATTTTCCGGGCGCAATTACACCAATAGTTTTACGCGTCGGGATATTACCAGCGACGATTATTATCTGCGATATCACTACGCGCCACTGAATGAACTGATTGAATTTAACGTGCTGGCCAGTACCAGTCGTGGTAACCAGGATTATAAGCCGGAGTCGCTGTACAATTTTAATAAGTCATCGACGACCAATAAATCAAATGCCCTGGATGTGAGCAATACCAGTCGTTTCAACATGCGCGAGGATCTCCTTACTACTTTCCAGGTCGGCGGCAAACTTATGGATACCCGCTATTCCCGCAGTTTTGTGCAGGATAATGAAACCGAACGCAACGCCTTTGCGCCAGCGGGTAAACAGAAAATAGCCTCGTTATACAGCGGTCTGACGCTGAATAAAGATATCTATGAACTGGCGTTAAACCTCAACTATACCCGCAGCAGAGTTGAAGGGCGTAAACCGGCCTGTAGTGAATATGAGCGCTGTTTCCCGCAGGGCGAGGCCACGTTGCATCTGGATGATAAAGCCTTTAATCCCTCCGCGACCTTTTCGGCGCAGGTCACCCCCTGGCTACAGCCTTTTGTGAGCTGGAGCAAATCGTCGCGTGCGCCCAATGTACAGGAAGTCTTCTTCGCGAACGAAGGGGGGGCCTCCATGAATCCGTTCCTCAAGCCTGAGAAAGCGGAAACCTGGGAAGCGGGCGTTAACGTCAATAAAAAGGGGCTGCTGACCGAGCAGGACCAGTTCCACATGAAGGCGCTGGCCTATCAGACACGCATTAAGGATTACATCACCAGTGAGTCCTTTATGCTCTGCTACGACGGCAGTCTGTGTAAGGATCTGGACGACTCCTTTGGCGGCTTTAACGCCAACGTCTACCTCAATTCCACCTCGCCAGTAACAACGAAAGGCTATGAAATTGAAGCCGGGTATGACGCAGGTTTTGCCTATGTGAATGTCTCCTGGAGCAAGCAACATACCGATCAGCCCACCTCCATTGCCAGCACGGTCTACAGCTTTGCTTACAGCGATCTGAGCGATCTGCCGGACAGCTACGCCACCCTGGATGTGGGCGGCCGTCTGTTCAATGAAAAGCTGACCATCGGCAGCCTGGTTAAATTCACCGGTAAATCCAAACGCCTGAGTACCGAAGGTATTGATACGGATACCAATACCGTGCCAAAAGCGCCCATGCCGGATATTCCCACCATCATCGATCTCTACAGCAACTGGCAGATGACCGATAACGTCATGCTGCGATTCAGCGTGCAGAACGTGACCAATCGTAACTATGCCGACGCGCTCAACCGCATGAACCAGAGCCTGGATTATGCCAAAGAGGGATCGTCCGTCAATACCACTGCCCGTGGCCGCACCTATCTCTTTGGCGGGGAGATTCGCTTCTGAGTCGCTTTTTATCTCAGGGAGGCCTGGCGCCGTGCCCTCCCTCTGTTCACTCTTGATTGCAGGAAAGAAAATGAACCTTTTTACCTTTGCCCCTAAGCTTGGATGTTTACTTCTTGCCGGGCTTTTCCCGACGATGGCCCTGGCGATTGACCCGCCCCAGCGTGAGCTTTCGCGCTTCGCGCTGAAGACCAATTATCTTCAGGATGCCAGTGAAGGCATTTATGAGATGGCCATTGATAACAAAAATCATACCGTCTATGCCGCCGTCACCGATCGCGTGAACCGGGAGGCCAATAAAGGGTATTTGTACGCCTTTAACCCGGTCTCGCTCGCTATTGAACACCGTCTCGACATGCCATACCGCGCGTTTTCACTGGCCATGAATCAGGAAAAGCATCAGCTTTATATCGGCCACACGCAGTCGGCGTCGCTGCGCATCAGTATGCTCGACACGGCCAGCGGCACGCTGACGAAAACCAGCGAGAAACTGAGTTTCAGGGAGCCGGATGCAGCCGATTCACGCTTTGAGCACCTGCGCCATATGGTTTACAGCAAAGCGGCCAACACCCTGTTTGTCAGTTACAGCAATATGCTCAAAACCCGTAACGGCATGACGCCTCTGCACAAGCTGTTGATGCTGGATGGTACGACGCTGGCGCTGAAAGGAGAAGTACAGAAGGCCTACAAAGGGACGGCCTACGGTCTGACACTGGATGAAAAGAGGCAGAAAATCTATGTAGGCGGCAGGGATTACATCAACGAAATCGATGCGAAGCAGCCGGATAAGGTGCGCACGATTGAACTGAAATCGCCGCAGCCGGCCATTACCAGCGTGCAGAATCTGGCGGTGGATGGAGACGCTCAGCGCGCCTTTGTGGTGGTGTTTGACCATGATGACCGCACCGGTACGCATGACGGGCTCTATGTCTTCGACCTGCGTGATGGCAGGCAGCTCGGCTATGTGCATACCGGCGCCGGGGCTAACGCGGTAAGGTACAACCCTAAATATAATGAGTTGTACGTTACTAACTTCACCAGCGGGACGATAAGCGTAGTGGATGCGACGACGTATACCGTCACCCGCCAGTTTACAACGCCGGTCTATCCAAACCAGATGGTGCTTTCGCCCGATATGGACACCCTTTACGTGGGGATCAAAGAAGGATTCAACCGCGACTGGGACCCGGACGTATTTGTGGAAGGGGCAAAAGAGCGAATACTGCGCATTAATCTGAAGAAGTCGTAATTCACAGCTGCGTTGGATACCCTGAACATCCGCGCAGCCTCCCGCCACCTCACTGACCATTATGGGGTGGCGGGAAGCTCGACGCGCTCTTCATGCTGGTTTTGCCCCACGGTGGCACCGGCTTTATTCCTGATGCGGTACGCAATCGTCACGTCGTCGCTGCTGGTGGGGGTAACGGTAATCTCCTTCACGCGAATACCTGAGTCGGGCGGCAGGGTCATGGTGGTGCTCCCTTTTGCCAGCTGCTGCCCGTTTTGCGTTACCTGCCACGTCAGAAGACACGCCTCACAGGCTGACCAGGTATCGTTGATAGCCCACAGGCGGACCGTCGCCTGGCTTCCTTTTCGCCATACTGCGGTAACCGGCTCAATGGACGGCAAAATCGGCTGGTAGGCTTTTTGTAGAGCATAGTAGCCCTGTTTTGGCTGTCGCAGATAATCCACCACCCCCCAGTTGATTGAGGGCCAGGTCTCAACAAACATAAAGTGAAAAAGGGCGGTGACGGGTTGATAGCGCTGACGGCGATAGCTCTCCGCCGCCATCGCCACCAGCTTCGCCTGATACGCCTGAGTATTATCAATCATCTCCTGAATATTTTTACCCCGTGGTATGCCCGCAAATTTAAAGGTCTGGAAGGGCTGAAAGTTATGGTACTTCCAGTGTGCCCAGCCAGGATCGTCTGCGGCGGTACTCTTTGGCCACATCAGACCGGCGGGGATAATGGTTTTCAGCGTCGAGAGTCGCGGCAGTGCCTGGGCTCCAAATTCCGTGATAATCGCCGTCTTTGCAGGGCCGAGCAGATCGCGCAGGGTGCCAAAGTACCAGCCGGCCCAGTAGTGCTCCTCCACCGCAGAGAAGCGATGAACAATGCGCGAGGTATCTTCAGCCAGGGTATCGCCAACCCGCCGGGTCAGCGCCTGATTTAGCGTTTTATTCCAGTCCGGGAAGCGTTTTTCCATCCACGGCGAGTTCCACGGCGGCTCGTTATGACCACCCCAGACGATAATGGCCGGGGAGTTACCGAACTGCTCTGTCATCTCGCGGGTTTGCCGTACCGCATTGTCGGCGAATGCGACGCTATCATCGTACCCCCACTGCAGGGGAACGTCCTGCCAGATCATCAGCCCCATCTCGTCGGCCATGTCATATAAGGCGCGCCCCGCCACGTGGCCGTGAACGCGGATAGCGTTAGCATTCATGGCGGCAACGAGCGCGAGATCCCGGCGGTATTTTTCCCGCGTCATGGTGCCCAGCCACGGGGAGCCAATGTAATTACTGCCCTTGATAAACAGCCGTCGGTCATTGATAAGCCAGCCTTTGTTATCCGGTTGTTCTTCCAGCTTACGTAAGCCGGTGCGCGTGACGGCGGTATCCATCAGCCCTCTGGTGTCCCGGAGCGAGGCACGAACCCGATAGAGGTGTGGCTTGCCGACACTCGCAGGCCACCATAGCCTGGCCTTCTCCATAGGAAGCGTAACGTGCAGGCTCTGCACCGTGCCGTTCGTCTTAGTGAGCGTTACCGGAAAATCCTGTTGAAAAGGATGGCCGTTAAAATTGTCCGGGGTAGCGGTCAGCCGCAGGGTGGCAGGCCCGGTCGCTAAGGCCCTATAGCGGATCTCGGCCCGCAGCGCAGGGCGTGCCAGCCCCTCACGCCAGTCCGGACGCAGGATCACCTCGTCAATGGTCACGCCCCGGCTGAGATGCAGCTTCACCGGTGCCCAAATGCCGCCGGAGTTGGCATCCTGACCGCGCTCCGACCAGGCGCCGCCAGGGCGGGTGTCGTGTTGATTAAGCACCCCTTTCACCAGGGTTTTGTGTAACGGCCAGGTTTTTTTAGGATCTTCATACGGGCTGTCTACCCGAACGGTAAGCTGGTTATGGCGGCGGATAGCCTCGCTTACGTCCACCGGGAAGCGCTGGAAATAGCCCTCATGGTGGGCGAGTGCTTTGCCGTTGAGCGAGACATCGGCGAAATAATCCACGCCGTCAAAAACCAGCGTCGACATCGTATCCGGGGCGAGATCAGGCACGCTAAAGGCGTGTCGGTACCATAGCGCGCCCTGATGATCGTAGCCGGCGCTGTACCAGTTAGCCGGGACCCGAAGCGCACGCCAGTCGGTCGTGGTGGCGGTCGCGCCGTTAAAAGTGTCGTCGCGGGCGTCGTGCACACGCCAGAGTCCCGCCAGCGACCAGGTCACGGGGAGCGTCGTAGCCTGCGCCAGCGAAGTGCCCAACAGCAGCAGGAGAATAAGTTTAGGGAGCATGGCTGGTCTCCTGCATTCTGTGGTGCAGCCAGGTTGTGGCGCGGCTGCACTCCTCGTCAAGACTTTGACGTAGCGCGATAAGCCCGGCCTCGTCCAGCGTCAGCGCCTGACTCTCAAGCAGTTGCAGCTCGCGGGCGAGCGCGGAAAAATCGAGGGTGACCGCTTCACCGCGAAGCTTATGTGCAGCGCGGCGTAGCGCCTCGCGATCCCGGTTATCGATGGCCTGTCTGATGGCGTCCATCGCCGCATCAAGCCCTTCGCTGAACAGGCCTAACAGCTCCAGGACCAGCTGAGGGTCCCCGGCACACTGTTTTAACAGGCGGGCCTCATCCGGCAGTCCCTGAATGCTGCCGGAGACAATACGCGTGATTTCGTCATGCAGGGCCTCCTGGCTGACGGGTTTGGCGATATAGCCATCAAAGCCCATCGCAAGACAGCGCGCTTTATCCCCCTGCATGGCGTGTGCGGTCATGGCGATGGCGGGCTGGTGGCCGCGACCCTGCACCTGCTCCTCTTCACGGAGCAGGCGAATGGCCGTTTCTCCATCCATTTCCGGCATTTGCAGGTCGATAAGCAGAACGTCCCAGGACGCCGCGCGCCAGTGCTCCAGCGCGATACGGCCATTGTCTACCACCTCGCACTGGTGTCCGAGCCGCTCCAGAAGCCTTCTGGCGACCTTCTGATTGACCAGGTTATCCTCGGCCAGCAGCACGCGCAGCCCTGGCTGTTCACGGCATGGCGCAACGGCGGCTGGGGCAGGGGGCAGAACTACCGGAGGGGCGGGTTCAAAAGTACTGGCTATTGCCTGATGCAGTTCATGTTGCGCCACGGGTTTATGCAGATAGTGGGCGACGCCGATGCGCTTAAGCATTTTAGGGTCAAAGTGGCGGCTCATTGAACTCAGCATGATGATATGGCTTTGCCTGGTCTGCGGCAGTACGGAGAGCTCAAGCGCCAGCGAAACGCCGTCCATGTCCGGCATTTGGGCATCAAGCAGGATCAGCGGCCAGAAGGGTTGGGAAGCGACCAGGCGCAGCGCCTCGCTGGCATTATTCACACCGGTGGGGGTAAGCCCCATCTGGCGGAGCATGGTATCCAGCAGACGCAGGTTAGTGCTGTTATCATCCACCACCAGCACCCGTTCGCCGTTAAAGCGTCTGAGGGGCGCGTGCGCGGCCTGCTGCCCGGTCAGAGGCAGGGTAAAGGAAAACTCGCTGCCCGTGCCCGGCTCGCTCTCAACCGTCAGCGTCCCGCCCATGAGGGAGACCAGCCGTGCGGAGATGGTCAGGCCGAGCCCCGTTCCACCATAGCGTCGGGTGGTGGAGCTGTCCGCCTGGCTGAAGGCTTCGAAGATGGCCTGCTGCTTCTCCACGGGAATGCCGATGCCGCTGTCGCGCACCAGAAAACGCCAGTGCCCCTCCTTCTCAGCAGGCTGTACTGCAAGCAGCACTTCCCCCTGGTGGGTAAACTTCAGGGCGTTGCCCAGCAGGTTGGTCAGGATCTGACGCAGCCGTGGCCCGTCCGCTATCAGCACCTCCGGCACGCCGGCTGCGACATCCACCAGTAGCTCAATGCCCTTTTCGCTGGCAGCAGGCATATGGAGGCGGATCAGCGACTGAAGAAAGGGGCGGATATCCAGCGGCTCCTCATCCATCACCACCTTACCCGCCTCAATGCGCGAGAAGTCGAGAATGTCGTTAATGATGTGCAGAAGTGACCGGGCTGAGCTCATCACCAGCGACAGATATTCGCGCTGATCGGGGTTAAGCGGCGTGTCCAGGCAGAGCTGAGTCATCCCCAGAATGCCGTTCATAGGGGTGCGAATTTCATGACTCATGTTGGCCAGAAACGCGCTTTTTGCCTCGTTAGCTTCCCTGGCGACCTTAGCCGCTTCAATGGCGAGCAGTTCGGCCTCTTTACGCCGGGTGATGTCCTGGAGTGTGCCTATCACGCGCTCGGCTTTTTGATCGATAGTGAGTGTCACCACCTGCCCGGACAGCAGCATCCAGCGTAAGCCCTGGGTCTGATGCTGAACACGGATTTCACACTCAAATACCGGCATATGATCTTTTTTTGAGGTTATCAGGGCGTGGCGCAGGGTGGCGCGATCCTCTTCGTGAACCAGATTAAGCAAAAATCGCAGCGGGTAGCGCCACTGCCCACGGGACTGGCCGACCATCGCCAGCAGCGTGTCGTTGACCTGCAGAATGTCGTGGGACACCTGCCAGTCGAAAATGCCTATCTGAATTGACTCCGCCGTCAGTAAAAAATCGTCGTGCAGTTGGCTCCGCGAGCGCTGCGCCTCGTCAAGTTCGGTGATATCCGTATGCAGACTGACAATGCCGCCGTCCGGTAGCCGTTGATGCTGCACATAAAGCCGCCGCTGTCCCGACTGGCGGACTTCACAATGGCTCGTTTGACGGCAGTTGCGGATGATGGCGTCCCGTAGCGTCTGGCGGCGCAGGGGATCGATGTTATAGCCCGCATCAATAAATCTTTCCGCCAGGCTTTCCAGCGTCGCCCCTGGCGCAAGCCAGGGAGCAATCACCGGGTAAAAAAGCGCCACCTTATCATTCCATGCCAGCAGGCAGCCGGTCGCGTCGTAAATCATCACCGCCGACGGCAGGACGTTAAGATCGAAACAGGAGGAGGTGTGCATCGTTAGTCGCCTCCGGCCTGATAGTGCAGCTCTGCCTGACGACGAAGGTATTCCAGACCCGGGGCAATGGCCATCGCCCATGCGGTGATGATCTCCTCATCACAAAGGGGATCGCGGGCGCGAACGGTACTGAGCATCGCTAACCGCCACTGCGCAAAAAACTGAGGCGGCAGACGCAGCCCATCATGACTTTGTTCACGGGCCAGCCGCTCAAGGAAGTCAGGGACAAAAAGGGCGCCGTCAACCGCCAGCATGGCAAAGAAGCTTTTAAAAACCATCCGCTGGCCCTCTTCACTCGGGCGGCGTGCAAAGTGGCGCTCCGTCTCGGGGGACATATGCATAAAGGCCTCATAGAAGGCCTCAAAAAAGGGGGTTTTATCGTCGTCAGGCAGCACGCGGTTCAGGCTGGCTTCAAAGAGATCCCGGTAAAATTTCATGGTGCGGTCCTCGTGTCCCGCTCGCCCGGCAGACAGAGGCCGGGTGGGTTGAATTCGTCTGCGGTGCGGCGCGAGAAATAGCTCTCCGCATCCGTCAGGCCGTCGTTAAATAGCGGTCCACCGTTGTGTTTATAAAGCAGCGTCTCCAGAACCATAGCGTTGGTGGAGAGGGTGACCACCCTGTTGACGTCACCGGTGGCTTCAAGGCGGCCTTCGTACCAGCCCTGCTGCGGGTTATTCAGATGCCGGATAACCGCCATCAGGGCATCGGTATAGTCGGTATCCCAGAGCGTCCAGAGCATAAATACCGCTTTAGTCGACACCTGCGCCAGGCGGGGGTAGTCGCGACCATCATCGCCGAGCGTGTTCCAGGCATAACCATTACCCCAGACGGTATCCTCCATATGCCACGGCGCCTGGGCGAGGGAGAAATCGGCGCGGGCGGTCAGCACTTTATCCTGCTCCCAGCGCGTCTTCTGGCTCAGCCATACCCCTTCAGCCCGGCTACGCAGGTTTTTTTGTAGCTCGTCCGGGATGCCAGGGGGCTGCCAGCCGAACTCCAGTCCGGGGAGCATGGCGGGCAGGGTCGTCAGTAGTGAAGGTTGCCAGGTGGTGCGCGGATCGCGTGCATCCACGGCAAGGCTGCGCTGATAGATTATGACGTTGCGCGACGGCGGGGAGAGGGCTTTTCCCACCGGGAATCCCCAGAGGCGAAACGCGCTGGCCGCATATTCGCTCTCGCCGAGCCGCAGCTCCTCACGCACCACGGGTTTCCCGTTTTGCAGCGAGGCGGACCACAGCTCTCCCTCTTTGTCCATGACCGGGCAGAAGTTCCAGCGCAGGACAATTTTATCCAGATACTCCCGGTACTGCGGAGCACGTTCAGCGGTCAGGCGCAGCGCCAGCATCAGTCGCCCCATATCTTTTGCAGACCAGCCGCTGCGGGCAGGTTTACCGGAAAAATCGACCGGGGTCGCCGTCAGGCTGGAGTAAAGTCTGCCAGGGGTTCGAGTGTCAGTGAGCGTCAGGCGGTTAAGCGTGCCGAGCAGGCGGGTCAGCCTTGCGTCAAATTCATCCTCCTTCACCAGCCCCAGCTCTCTGGCGGCGAGCAGCGCGATAAGGGTATCGCCCATTTGCCATAAGGTGACGCGCGGCTGTTTATCACTGCCGTTAACCAGCCCGGTCTGCGGCTGGGTGTTGTTCTGAAAGTAACGCCAGGCGATACGCGCCCACGCCTGCTCCTGCGGCGTCAGGCTGCCGATGCGCGCCGTGGTATGCCAGCCGCCTTTGGTCACCCAGCGCCACCCCTCGCCGTCGCGGCTGAACAGCGCGAAGGCGATGAGGGCCACAAGGGCGACAGCGGTCAGCCAGCCGGCTAGGGTTTTAAGCATTGCGCGGTTACCGGCGGAAGTTTAATCGGCTCATCCGCGCTACAGGCGGCACACTGGCAGGCCTGACAGGCAGGTCTGGTCCGCTGCGTAACCCCGGTCTGTTCACACCAGCTTTTCACGGCTGGCGTACTGTTCAGGAATGGACGGTTGCGTCGGGTGTTGTTCTCTTCGAACTGGTCGAGAAGCTTTTTGTCCCATAACGAGGGGGCGAAATCGTGATTTTTCGGGTTGTCGCTGTTGAACTGCAGCAGCTTGCCCTCTTTTTTAAACAGCAGTGCCTCCAGCATGATGCCGTTGTTGTTGGCGGTAAACTCCTTGATAGGACCGTCACCATTTTCGTACAACCCCTCGTAGTATCCTTTGCCCTCTTCATTGGCGTTTTCAATGGTATTAAACAGGCGGTCCGTGTAGGGAGAATCCCATAACACCCACATACCAAGCGCGGCTTTGAGGGAGACGGCGGCTGTTTCAGGCACGAACTGTCCCTTATCGGTAATGGTGTTCCAGTTAAAGCCATCGCTGAATACGGTGTCGTAAACGAAGTAGGGGGATTTATCGAGTTGATGTTCCGAGCGGGCAGTTAGCACGCCGGTTATCGCGTAGCGATTCTCCTGCGCCTGATAGACGCGATCGGCAAAGTTCTTCATCCAGGGGTGGGAATAATCCCGCGGGCTGTTATTGCGATCCGTCGGATTATCGAATCCAAACTCAAGGCCATAAAGCAGATATGACTCTGTCACCACGTAGTTGTGTTGCGAGGTACGGCGGGGATCGCGTGAATCATAGGGCACCAGAACGCAGTAAATTTCCGCCAGCTCATAGGGCTGCGGTCGGCTGGCCTGGCAGGTGGTGAAACCCCAGAGCTGGAAGCCCGCTGCACCGTACTCCTCATAGCCGAGCCGCCCCTCCTGCACATACTTTGGCTGGCCATTTTCCAGGTAGGCACCATAGAGTGTTCCACAAGGATCGACGGCGTGGCTGAAGTCCCAGCCAAGCACAACGTTGTCAATGCTGTTGCCGTATTCCGGGTAGCGCTCCTTGATAACCTTAAGCCACACCAGCATCCTGCCAATATCAAGGGCTGAAAAGCCGATCTCGCCGGGTTTGTTCTGGTAGTCCACCTTCTGCCCGCTAATGGTGTTATAGGCTTTATTGGGCAGTTCATTGCGAAACAGCACCAGTTTGTTCAGCGTGGCGAGAAATTTCAGCATCCGACGGTCAAATTCGGCTTTATCAATGATGCCGAGCTCGCGGGCCGCAGTCATGGCAGCCAGATAAGAGGCGCTGTCCCACATCGTGGTTGAGGGATACTTATTTACCGCGTTCACAAGCCCGGTCGTTGGCTGATAGTTAGAGACAAAATATTGCCAGGCATTTTTGGCGATAGCCATCTCCCGGGGGCTGAGCTCCCCACTGCGTGGGCGGTAATCAGACGCCGGCAGACCCGGCGCGGCATTAGCGGCAGACAGCGCCAGCCAGAACGCCATGAGTCCGGCCAGAAGAGGGAAAAAGAGAATGAATTTCAGCTTCATGGCGTCGCTCCTGCTGAAGAGAGGGGGTGGGCGTCGGCGTTAAGGCAGGCGAGGCAAAGCATCTGCCCGTGGGCAATGTAGGCCAGGCTTTCGAGGACAATCGCGTTGGTATCGGCATCAACAACGTCATTTACGCTGCTGTTCAGGTTCAGACCCCGCTGCCAGCCTTTACCGGGGACTTGCAGCCGCTGCACCTGCTGGCGCAACGCTTCGCTCCAGCCGTTGCGAAACAGGGCATACCAGGCAAACGCGGATCGGGTTGAGACGATGGCCGTTTGCTCCGGGGTTGCATCGCGCAGGGCGCGGTTCTGAAGAGGCTGGCGGTCCGGCAGGTCGTTAACATAGTCCGGGGCGGGTTCGGCGTAGTCCGTGCTGATGGGCGGTTTGCTGACGCGCAGGCTGTGGCGACGCTGCTGTATTTGCATAATGCGCCAGGTGATTTCTGCGCTCTGGGCGTCAAAACCGAGCTCCAGCCCGGTAAGCAGGTAGGGCAGGCTAATCAGAGAAGGCTGGCGTCCCCACGGGGTGCGTAGCCCCTCGTCAGGCACCATGATGCCGTCGATATCAATCATCTGCTGGCCCTGAGGCGGGTTTGTCACCGCAAGCCCCGCGGCACTGTCAATCAGCCGCAGCGTATGGCTGGCATACAGTCGGTAACCAAAGCTGTTTCGTGGTTCGTCGGTCGCCAGCGCCCAGTGATGCAAAGCGGCTGCGGCCTGGCTGGTGGTGCTGGTTTCAATCAGCGCTCCCACCTTCCACTGGTTAAAGAGATCGCGTACGGCGGGGGCATGCTGCGGGTAACGCCACAACAGCGCTTGCAGTGCGTTCAACAAACGGCCCATTCCGATGGCAGATGACTCGGGTTTTCCCAGTATTTTCAGCGTGTCCGCGTGATAGTAAGCCGCAGGCAGCCCCTGCGGGTTCAGCGGAAGCTGGCCCAGGGTAAAGAGTGCCGTCGCGATCCGCTCATCAAACTCGTCAGTAGTCAGAATACCCAACTGTTTTGCCGCCACTGCGGCAAAGAGGTAGCTGCCAATGCTCCACAGACTGAACCACGGCTCCTGGTCATGCCCATTCGCCAGCCCATTGGGCTGGGTATTATTCACGTAATACTGCCAGGCGACCCGCGCCCAGATGGCCTCATCAAACGTTAACTCACGTGGGGCAGGCAGCGGCGGAAAATCCTTGCTGAGCGTCATGCCGCTGCTGCTCTCAATGCGGGTAGGCATCTGTTTTTCGACCCAGACGACAATGGCGAAGCCCAGCAAAAAGCCGAGCAGGATAGTGAGGTAGCTGCGGGCAGAGAGTAGCGCATCGCGTTTTCTCATTGGCTCGTCTCCGCGTCTTCCGCAGGCGTCCAGATGGCAGCCAGTATCAATGGCAGCATGGCGGCAATGTTGACCGCTCCCCAGAAGATATTGATGACGTAGCCGGAAGGATCGTCAACCTGTCCCCGTGCTACCTGAATGCCGCCCCAGATAAGCCCGACAAGCGTTAACAGCACAATGGCAATTTGTGGCTTTACGAGGTAGAGAAAACGGCCCGCCTGGCGCTCCTTCGGGGTGACATGAAATTTTATCTGCTCACCGCGCAGCACGGTGCTGAGCGCTCGCAGGTTCATAGAGAAAAAAGAGAGGTATGAGGCCCTGCCATCCCAGGCGGAAATGCCCCAGGTGCCGAACATAAAGGCCAGCTCTGACAGAATAAAAAAGGGCAGGAAATGGAGATAGAAGGGCGTCGACCATGCAGAGACCGGCGGGATGCCGGTAAACAAATAGATAATCGGCGAAATCAGAAAAACGGTATTCCAGACGCAGGCCATGTAGGACCAGAAGGTGGTGGCGTACATTAGCGTTTGCGGCAGGGAGAGCTTAAAGCGGCGGCGACTGAAAATATTGTCGTGAAACAGTATGTCCAGCGAGCCTGCGGCGTATTTAAAACGCTGGATCATCCACGTCAGCATGTCCTGGGGCGAAAGCATTTTGGACTCGATACGCGGATGCATTACCGAGCGCCAGCGCCGGGCAGCGTCGCCATGCAGCAAAATCGAGGTATAGATATCTTCAGAGACGTGAAATTTATAGGGGGTGAGTTCGGTGTCAAACGCCACGTGCGGTCGCATAGCCTCTTCCAGTGCCTGACGCGTGGCGGGATCGCGTATATCCCTGGTGTGGCGGTTAATCTCCTCCTCCACGGTCCAGACATAGCTGCGCAGGGCCGCCTGCATCACCGCTTCGCGGCGGTGAACGGAGGCCGCGCCGCAGCAGAATGCGGCGTTGGCCCAGTTACGACGGCGCAGAATGACGTCATAGAACATTCGTGGATCGTTAAAGAAGGGATCGCGGCCAACGGTAACAGGCCCGATGAGTTTTTGCATAAGCCAGCCCACGCCATAGCCTGCCTTGCCCGCTTTACGCTCAAGCCAGCGGGCCAGGTTCTCCCCTTCAGGAAGATCGTAAAACCACTGCGGCGTCTGCACCCAGGCTACATCAGGGTCGCGGAAATAGCCCATTGTGTGGCTGAGCAGCGTCGGGAAAACGCGGGTATCGGCGTCACAGATAATGAGAAAATCGCCGTCGGTCTGCTCAAGCCCGTTGCGCAGATTCCCTGCCTTGTAGCCAGTGTTGGTCTGGCGGGTAATATAATTTACCCCCTCCTCTTCACAGACAGCGCGCATCGCCGGGCGACGCCCGTCGTCCAGCACATGCACACGGTAGTCCAGCGGGAAGGGGTACTCCATTTTCATGGCGTCACGAATGGAAAGTCTGACAAGCTCCACATCTTCGGAGTAGGTCGCAATAAACAGATCCACCCTGATGGGACGGGACTCGACCTTTTCCTCCGCCAGCAGGCAATCGTTAATCTCCGCAGGCGGTGTGGTTTGCAGCGGATCGTCTTCTTTCCACAAATTAATGGTAAACAGCACCGTGCCGATCCAGGCCAGGGTCTCTGCTAACACCAGCGGCAGGGCATACCAGAGGGCATCGGTATTTAATGAGGCTGTCCAGCGCCAGTAAATATAATTGGCTCCGAGGATCAGCGCCGCTACTGCTAAAACCTGCCAGGTCATCATCACCCAGCGAGGTGTGTTGAGTGGCTCAGGCGGCTGGCGATGTTCAAAACGGGAAAAGTAAAAATCCATAGCAAAGGATATCCTGTTTCCACACGGGTTCTGAATTAAAGACGCTGTGCTGGCAGGAGCGGTTCCGCCTGAGAAAATAACGTCTGTCAAAACAAAAGGTAAAATAAGTGTAGATGGCTGAGAAAAAGTGTCCAGCCGGGTAAATAGCAACAATACAGGCTCACTTAACTTAAAATCATTGCTGCTTAATATAACTTTTGGTTCTCTTATTAATTGCCTTATACAGGTCTATACGCTATCTAAATAATTTATCAGCTGTTTTATCGCACAGATAAAAGGTCTGCCTATGAGCCAGGTTGCGTCAGCGATTTCTGAGAAAGAAAGAGAAAAATCAATCGCATGGCGCTATGATGTGGCGGGTAATCGTGACCTGAGAATTGATCTCATGCGTGGGATAGCGCTGGTGATGATGGTCGTGGCTCACACTGAGGTAATGTCGATATTTAATATATTTACCTGGGAGCGATTTGGCCTGACGACCGGGGCTGAAGGCTTTGTCATTCTTTCCGGATTTATGCTGGGAATGCTTAATCGGGCCCGTTTGCAAAAAGTCGTCTTGCTCACGGTTTCGTGGGGGTTATATCTTCGCGCATGGAAAATATATCGCGTAAATATCATCATCATCATCTCTTTTTTATTGATTGGGTATATTCCCTTTATTAATGTTTTTGAGGTGACCCATTTTACCGATCGTTTTTCGGGCACCAGCTGGTCGCTTTATCCGGTTACGCCGCAAATAAAAGAGACCTGGTTTAACATTATTCTCTATTTACAGATTGGCCCCCACCAGACGCAAATCCTTGGTCTGTATATTTTTCTGTTGCTATTAAGCCCGCTGTTTCTGGGAATGCTACAACGCGGCAAGGTGTACTGGCTTCTCGGGCTTTCTTTGCTGGTCTACTGCTGCTGGCAGCGCTGGCCGGTGCGGGTTACCGCCGCTGAATTTGAGTTCGCGTTTCCGCTGCTGGCCTGGCAATTTATTTTCGTACTGGGCATGAGCAGTGGCTGGTACAAAGCGGAGCTGCTCTCCTTTGCCCGCACCCCTGCTGGCAGGGTTACTGTCGCTGCATTGGTGGTTCTGGCGCTGATCCTGGGGTTTATCGCGCAAAACCACACCAACCCCTTTATGCCCTCCGCCCTGCTGATGCATACCATCCCGCCGGCGGATTTTAATGCCTTTTATCACACCTGGGCGGCGAAAAATGGGCTGGGGCCGGTTCGGGTGCTCAATGATATCTGCCTGATGGTTACGGTCTACCTGCTGCTGACCTGGTGTTGGCTTCCTGTCTACCGGCTGGCGGGGTGGTTTCTCATCCCGCTGGGGCAGCGTTCCCTCTACACCTTTATTTTGCACGTTTACGTTGTTCTTGCGGTCAGCCAGTTCGTGACCTTCGATTTATGGCGTCATGCCTGGATTGAAAACACGATAATTCATGCGGCGGCGCTTGGCGCACTGTGGCTGATGGCGAAATACAACGTCGCGGCACGCTGGATACCTAACTAAGGAAAGGCAAATGCGTGAGAGATTTTTAGCTGCCACTCTGCTGATGAGCGCTGCTCTGGGGGCGCAAGCGGCGCAAACGGATGATAACCCGACGCTGCGGGATAAAGATGGCGAGCCGGTGCAGGCGGGGGTTTTTACCAGTCGCTGGGGACGGTTATTTTCCGGTAATGAGAAGACGTTCTCGGGGGCGTTAAGCTTTAGCTCGGGTCTCAAAGAGCAGTGGATGACCATTCCCAATAATTCAGATAGCGCAGAGCGGAAGAAAAAGGTTAATCAGACGCTTAACCTCAGCCTGCAGTATTCCCCCTACAGCTTCTGGTTTGCCAACATCACCTCGCGGTTACCCGTGACGGATACCAGTCGTTACACCGCCGACTATCGCTACAGCTTTGGTTATGACGACTGGCATGCTAATACCCTCAGTCTCGTCTACAGCAATTACGGCGATAACCACTTCTGGACGTCAGACAAACGCCGCAGCACCTATTTTGAGCAAGGGGCCGTCACGCTTGCTTATAAATTCTCACTGCCAAAGCCGATGGAGCACGCTCTGCTGATTAATAAAGGCGACTCGATTATTTGCCAGGTGGGCTACAGCTGGGTGCCGCGTTACTACGACCTCAGCGACAACGATATCCGTAAAAATAAAAACGTCATGCTGGGCGGGTGCGGATATACCTTTAAACAGCATTTCTTTGTACGCGCCACAGCCTTCTGGTTCCCGGATCGTAGCCAGCAGCAGCCGTGGAACGGTGATTACAGTTACAGCTTTGGCTACGCGGGCTACACCCCTGGTTCCTTCTCCCTGCAGTATGCGAACTACGCCGGTACGCGCTACCCTGGTCATAAGAGTGGTAACGGGAAATTCCGTGAAGGCACGGTCAGTCTTATCTGGTTCTTACCGCTATAGGGGGGGGTATGACGGCACAGCATGTACTGATTGTGGAAGATTCACCGGTTTACCGTCGTCTGCTTGCCCGTATGTTGACGCAGTGGGGATACCGCGTCAGCGAGGCGGAAAACGGTGTTGCCGCCCTCACTCTGCTGGCAAGCCAGCCGGTGAGCATGGTGATTAGCGACTGGGAAATGCCGGAGATGGACGGTTTGACGCTGTGCCAGGAGATCCGTAGCCGTCAGTTTGGTCACTATATCTATCTTATTTTGCTGACCGCCCGTGAAGATCCCTCCGATCTGACGCTGGGGTTTGATGCTGGTGCAGATGATTTTCTGAGTAAACCCGTTGAGCAGGCCGAGCTGCGGGCGCGTCTGCATGCGGGGGCGCGTATTTTGTCGCTGGAGGCGACGCTCGCCGCCCGCAACGCGCGCCTTAGCGAGGCGTTGCAACAGATAGAACAGGATCTTGAGGTGGCGGCCCGCATCCAGCGGTCGGTATTACCCGCTCATCAGCTGTGCTACCGCGACTATTTTTCCGACTGGTTATTTCTGCCGTCGGCCTGGGTCTCCGGGGATATTTTTAACGTATTCCCGCTGGATAACCATCTGGGCTTTTACTGCGTGGACGTTTCCGGCCACGGCGTCGGGGCCGCGATGATGTCGCTCGCCGTCGCCAGACAGTTTTTACATGGCCGGGCGGTGGAGCGTTTTCTCTTTTGTGATGATGGCGGCGTGGAGTCACCGGCGGAGGTGGTGCGCATCCTGAATGGTCGTTTTTGTAGTGAAGAGACTGAGATTGTGAGCTATTTCACCATGATCTACGGCGTGATCGATCTTGATACCGGGCAGGGGAAACTGTGTCAGGCCGGGCATCCTACCCCCTTTATCGTGAGCCTGAATGGAGAGGTGAGAACAGTAGGTAGCGGCGGGGCACCGGTGGGGCTGATGCCCGATCTTGTCTGGAACGACGTTTCCTTCACCCTGGCACCCGGCGAGCGGCTGTATCTGTTTAGCGATGGCATTACGGAGTGTGAAAATGCGTCCGCAGAGCAGTTCGGGCAGATGCGGCTGCAGCACTGGCTTCAGGAGGGGGCAGCCCTGCCGCTGGACGCACTACTGACGCACTTTGGTCAGCATCTCATCCGCTGGCACAGCGGGGAAAACGCAGAGCAGCAGGCAATGGCTGATGATGTCTCACTCTTGGTTATTGAGCATAAAGGAGAAGATGATGAATATTGATACAGAGCGGCTGGCGCACGTGAATATCCTTACCCCCTCGGTGCGCAGGCTCGACGCCTCGGTGGCTGCGGCCTTTAAGGAGGCGGTTATTCGCGAAATCGGTGATGACCGCAAAGCCCTGATCGTCGACTTTTGCAAAATTGACTTCATCGACAGCAGTGGGCTGGGGATGCTGGTTTCTTTACTCAAGATGATGAACGGGAAGGGAGAAATGACGCTGTGTGCCTTAAACCCGGGAATTCAAAATATGTTCACCCTGACCCGGATGGATCGCATTTTTCGAATCTGCCCGGATCGCGCCTCGGCGCTAACGCCGACGAATCCGTGACCTTCCCGTGGCTAACAACATGGTATTTCCGGCAACCTTAACGTCACTCTCCCGGTTGGCGGAGTGGCTTACACAACAGCTGGCGCCCCTTCCCGTTAGCGACGAATGGCGGTTTTCTGTCGATCTTGCCGCCTGCGAGACGGCAACCAATATTATTCGCCACGCTCTGCATGAAGACGGGCATAGCCAATTTTCCGTGGAATTTATCCAGAGCGAGGAGGCTATTACGTTGCGTTTTACCGACACGGGCGATCCCTTTCCGGCAACGCGCCTCGCAGCGGCGAAAGAAGACAGCACCTTCGGGGCAGATCCCTTTGCCGAAAGTGGACGGGGGCTAAAATTAGTTTTGTTGAGTGTCGATCTCTTTAAGGTAGAAAATACCGGGGGGATGAATGTCACGACCCTGGAAAAGTTAATGCCGGGACAATGCTCACGATAAGGGCGTGTTTGCTGATAATGTAATGCGTAACCACGTTGGGTTCGGATTTAATGTCTTGGCGTAAGACTTCACGGGACACATTCAGGGCACAAAAAAGCCCGCAGGGTTTGTGCCGTGCGGGCTTTCAGGAGCATGATTCCAGCAGGGCCGATAGCCTGGTGAGGGGGTCCTGAATATGTTTACGGCGCTGTTTTAACAGTACGCGGGCAGGAACAACACGCTCAATAAGGGTCGGCTTCCTGCTTACGTATTCTGTTACGAGCCGCTTAACATCTTCTTCTGTCCAGCCGTCCATCACCGGCGTTGGGTTGTAAAGAAGATTCCACTGGAGGGCAGGGGCAACTTCCTCATCGAGAATCGCGAAGATTGCTTCCCGGCTGTACCCGGATTCCTTTAACAAATTAGCCATGAATCGATAGTCATAGTCCATGAGTTCGCGCCCGGTAAAAAGCTCCGATAAGGCATGCCAGACAGGAGTGCGCATGGCCAGCTCATCCTCGTTAAGGTGCATTTATTTTTCCCTGCGGTTCAGACAGTGAGTCAGATGTCTTGTGAAATATTTTCGTTGCGTAATGTTCGGCAAAATCGGCTATGGTGCGACCTGACGGTTTTGATAGCTGAGGTTTCACCACCCGATACTGGCTACTTCGGTCATTGCGTTAGGACTGTGAAGTAATAAGTGTAGTTCTGTTGACCTGCTCCCGCTGGTTAATACACCGCGATAGTAGTCTCTTCATAATTCACATGGGACATCCTCATAAGGTCGGATATCTGAAGCAATGTGTTGCTCACCGACTGATTCGAGCAGTTTTATAAGATTAATTCGATAAGGAGCGTAACCTTTTTTATTACTCCTGTACTGATGGCATTGCCGTCAAATTTAGAGTGAAATAATTTAAATAGGTGTAGCGTCAGTTTTTGTCGACCGTATTCATAGCATGAGGCTTTTTAGCAGGTATAGCGTGAGAAATAGTGTTATTTTTCATTAAATGAACCCCTCGTTTCATAATGGCTCGTGCCGGGTTTACCTGTTGAGTCGGTAAAGACTATTTATTCTAACTCTATTTTTCCTTCAGGGGTCTGCACGTAAGTTTTATGATCTATGTTTATGAATTGCTTTTCATTAAGGTTACCTCTGACAATTATCGCCATAGTATTATATACACATTTTTCATGCTTACCATTTGCATCATCAAAACAGGTATAATCATCGATAGAACCATCCCTTGTTCCTTTAGGTAATTCTTCATAACCATTAAAGTTCATGATGGTAACTGTGAAGTTATAGGGTGTCTTGATGACGTGATATTTTTCCTGCAGTAACTGTTTGTTTTTCATCCACCATTTTAATTTTCCTTCTGTGGTTACTGGCAAATGTTCTACAAAAACCGCACTACCATCCACCCTGACTATTTTTGTTGGTCTGACATAACTCCATATGCAGTATGCAATAATTAAAGCAATTATAATTGTTCCAGTCCTTTTATACTTAGGCATCGTTTTTTCGCGGGAATGACTATAGGAGGGTATCACTTTCATGGAAATTAGACCTTGAAATCTTGCAATTTTGAACCGCAACCAGTTTAACCGATACATCAGGGACATTGCAGACTGACCGCGATCCGATATAGATGTCATAAAGATATTGTCTACCTCAAGAAAATCATTAATACCTGGCGGCAGGAAGATAACGAGTGTGAACCACATTCAGCACTGAATTATCTGACACCACGATAATTTCAGTACACTGGCAACATGGAAAATCAGGGTGCAACGTAATATATAGTGCTAATTTATTGATAGATCAAATAGTTAATGCAGTTAAATACAACTCATTTATTCTCTCAAAAATTTCAACTATCAAAAATCATAGGGGCTGGTTAGATGATCCTCATCCCATAAGACTTATGTGAATCATTTTCACATCTCCCTGTCATTTACAGTAATTATTTATATAATTGTTTATCTAGTCGTTTAGGACACTATCAGCGCGTTTAATAACAGCTCGCATGCTAAATGATTATCCCTTCTGGAGCATCCATGCATATCAGTAAAGGGAGTAGTGAGAAGGGGGAGTTGGTGTTATGACAAATTACATGTCTCTGACCTACATCCTGGAAGAAAAAGTCGCTCCCGAACGATATCCTTTTTTGATACGTCACTTATTGCTATGAAAGTGGGCGTAGCAAACATGTTTCCTGATGACACAGTGCTGGACTTTCTGGCGGTACGGGTAACATACGGACAAGCACGGCCTGTCACAGGTTATTAACTGCTTGAGGCACAAAAGGATGAGGATACGGGAATTATTAAAAGCAGGATTTAGCATGAAAAAAATCACCTGCGCGATATTCTTTTCTTTTCTGTTAGCGCTGTTATCGGCGTGTAATGATATGAAAAAGATAGAACCTGAAAAACATTTTACTGGCCCGCAACTTGTTCTGGCTAACGCGATTGATGCGGCAGATCGCGAGTCTGTTCTTCGACTGGCAAAAGTGACTGACCTAAAAACGCCCGGAGCTGAAGAGCTGACTATCCTCTTTTATGCCCTTAATGAGTGCTTCTACAATGACAATCCTCCTGAGCGATTACAGATAGTCACGGATTTGGTTCGCGCTGGCGCTGACCCATTACAGCCACAGATGAATATGCCAGGTAGCCCTGCTGAAATAACGGCTAAAGGCGATAAAGACATATGGTTAAAGGCATTACTGGATGGAGGGTTAAACCCTGGCGCCAAGGACAAGCTGTATCATGTCCCACTTATCTTCTCGACGATCGATTCAAAAAATACCTCCACGCTGGCGCTATTAATAGAGCGAGGAGCTGATCCAAATGCACGAAATTCACTCGGTGAAACTCCGCTTGTTGATGCTTTTTTTAGTGCCGATTTTGATAAAATGTTTTTCCTGCTGGATCACGGAGCCGATCCAAACCCGGTAAATAAGCAAGGACGATCTTTCCGACAAATGGTTGATAGAAGGATTTCTCAGGTTAAAAAAGGCAGTGGTTACTACGATAACCTGCTGAAACTGGACAAAAAACTTAAAAATCTCGGTGTTTAATATATGACGCTTTTTTTGGATAAGAAGCTCATCAATGCTGACGAACAGCAGAGGTTAATTCCACTGCTGGCCGATTCAGCTAACTATTCTTAACATCTCAATTACTGCGATTCATACTGTATGTAGTTATCACTATTATCAGCTACCCGCTAAATTTTCCATCGGCCATCCTCACCCAGCCAGACATCCAGCCGCATACTGCTTTCATCATGAGGCCCAGGAGATGTAAACAGACCCGTTTTAGCTCCAGGCATTTTTTGAGTTCCCGGCCAGATAATGGTGTTGTCGGTATTTCTCCGGCGTCATAGTATTCAGTGATTCATACGGGCGTTCACATCGGCAAACAGCTGGTTGAGACATCGGTTTTCGTCCTCAGGACTTTAATATCAGAATCCCCCATGCCACCGTGTCTGGACTTTCAATTGTATCAGGTGGCTTCAGAAATAACGGCCTCCCGGCAGACCTTTTTAACAATTCGTCCGGCTTCAACCGACTTCATCACCGCGATGATCTGATGCTCAGTAAAACGGGCTTTACGCAAAGCTATCTCCTGCGCTGGCTGACTGATTATGCCGGATGATCTCTCAATGTGAATGGCACGATTATGCAGGGTACTTACACCATGTGAGTCTCCCTGCTTTTAGGCCCAACGGGAACACTATAGCTTTTCGTTGGGCCTATCGAAGGGCCTAAAAGGTTCAGATTTAATTGGTTGGCATCAGACTTCGCAGGACAAATTGCAGGCACAAAAAAGCCCGCAGGGCTTGCGCCGTGCGGGCTCTTAGGACTTCATCGGATGACTCTGGTAATCACCGATGGAGAATTTTGGTGGAGCTGGCGGGAGTTGAACCCGCGTCCGAAATTCCTACATCCTTGGTACTACATGCTTAGTCTGTCTTTACATTCGCCGGGCACCTGCGAACAGACACGCCACTACCCGACTAGCCTGATTAGTTTTAACGCTTCAGCCCCAGGCAGGACATCCACGCGATCTCTTTTGGGTTTGACCTCTCTTGATCCCCGTCCTAAGAGCGGAGGCTAGGGAGAGAGGGCTCTTAGCAGGTTATTAAGCTGCTAAAGCGTAGTTTTCGTCGTTTGCGACTATTTTTTTGCGGCTTTTTACGAGGCAAACCGCCCCTCGGCATGCACCTTGGGTTTCGCAAATCCCGTCGAATCCAGAATCAGCCCCTAAGTGTGTTAAACAGTATAACAGCTTTTGACCGTGGCATGCCAGTCCATATAGGTAGAACTTTCTTATTATTTTCCGTTGCTTAAAGTATGAGCACCTGGTAATGACGGCGTACAGATGCCGGATTTAATTTATATATGCATAGTAAAAGCCGAGTTTTATATGAGTGCAGCATTTAACCAGCGCTGGTATATCATGTATTGCTGCTTTAATTTGTATAAATTAATGATTATTTAAATTTTAATTAATGATTCGCATATTAATTTAAGCGTAGCTTAATAATACCCAGGATATATTGCTGATATATTCTGTATTCAGAACTTTTACAACAAATTGTGAAATAGGAGTTTGCCTAAAGTGTGAACCTTGATTATATCTTTATTTAACACGGCATTAAACAAGCTAAACGCGGTAAAAGGATCAATCCTATATAAAATCAACCACTTAAACTAATCTCAAAAATCATATAGCAAAACCTATTTATATCACCAGCCAAAACTCGGTGTGGGTACCCCTACGCTCTGATATTTGCTGGCGATGCCACAAATTATTGCTCTGGTACTCGAGGTGAATTATATGGCTACGCAAAGCGTCGTTACAGGAACCATGCAGGTAATTAACCAAAAAACAGGTGATGTCGTTGCACAATATGCGCAAGGTGGCGATCGCGTCGTTAACCTCACTGAAACCAGTATCGTGCGTATTAATGCTTCTCCAGAAACCGTTAATTTTTATGAACGTCAGGGAAATGACCTGATTGTCCATATGAAGGACGGTTCTACTGTGCGTTATCAAAGCTTTTTCTTGCTGGATAGCGATGGCCTGCATAGCCAACTGGTCTTTGAAGACAATCTCGGTACCCATCATGCGGTATTCCCGTATGCGGCTGAATCGGGTCCGGCAGCGGCAGAGGCCATTGTTCCCACCTATGCGGATGTCGCCATGGACTCCCTGGTTGGGACGAGCGGTATTTCGGCCCTTGCGGTGCTGGGGGGGATTGCTGCGGTGGGTGGCATTGTCGGTATTGCGGCAGCATCTGGCGGTGGCGGTGGCGGCGGTGGTGGCAGCGACAGCAATAACGGCGGCACTAACCCTGAAAACCCAGGCAATGGCGGCAACAACCCAGGAAACGGGGGGACCGATCCGGGTAACGGTGGAACAGACCCAGGCAATGGTGGTACGGACCCCGGTAACGGTGGCACAGACCCAGGAAACGGGGGGACCGATCCGGGTAACGGTGGAACAGACCCAGGCAATGGTGGTACGGACCCCGGTAACGGTGGCACAGACCCAGGCAATGGCGGCACGGATCCCGGTAATGGCGGTACCGACCCCGGCAATGGTGGAACCGACCCTGAACCCGGTGTTCCGGTGCTGAGACTGGCGGTCATCGGCACGGATAATATGCTCAACGCTAACGATATTCTGGTATCGCAGGCGCTGTCAGGCTCCACCGATGCTGTTAATGCGGGTAGTCAGGTGGTGGTACGTATTGGCAACAATACCTGGACAACGGTGGTTGAGAGCGATGGCAGTTGGGTGGTCTTCCTGCCGCCGTCGGTGCTGGGCCAACTTGAGCAGGGTGCCCATATCGTCGACGTCACACTCACCACGCTCGATGGCAGAACGGTAACGGAAACGACGGAGTTCACTCTCGATTCGATTCCCCCCGCGCTCACGCTTACGCAATTTGCTTCGGGCAACATTATCGACCAGGCGTTGATTGATGGCGATAAGCTGGTCCGCGGCTATTCCAGTACTGCGGATGAAGGCAGCCAGGTGACGGTCACGTTAAATGGCAAAAATTATACCACCACGGTAGACGCGAACGGGCAATGGCAACTGACCATTCCGCAGGCAGACATGGCGCTGCTTCAGGACGGTGAAAGCTATGTCATCACCTACCGGGTGGTGGATCTGGCCGGCAACGTGACGCAGGAAACACAGTCAGTCACTACCAATTTCTCGACTCCTGAGGTCACCATCGATCCGGTCACCAGCGATAACGTTCTTAACGCTGCGGAAGTGCTGTTGAATCAAACCGTCTCTGGCCACACGGTGAACATTCCTGCCGGGCAAATCGTGACCATCACTCTCAATGGCAAAACCTATTACGCACAAGTGGCGGGGGATGGATCCTGGAAAACCATTATCCCCGCAGGCGATCTTGCGGCACTGGGACAAGGGAACACTACCCTGATCGTCAGTGTCAATGACATTGACGGCAATCCGGTTATCAAAACGGCTGGCGTCGAGGTGAATACCAGCCAGGCAGGCATTGCGATCGCCATTTTGTCGACCGACGATTATCTCAGTGCGGCTGAAGCTGAACAGCCACTGGAAATTCGTGGGGTGACGACGGTGCTTGGGGCCGGAGCGATCATTACGGTGACCGTTAACGGCAAAGAATATCAGGTCACCAACATTGATGATGCGGGTTACTGGAGCGTCATCATTCCTCCTGCTGACTTACTATTGCTGAAAGATGGCCCGACAGTCATAACGGCTGTGGTCACCGATGGAACACAAACCGCCGAAGATAATCACACGCTCAATGTCCAGATTAACCATCTGCCACAGCCGACTATCAACGAGCCCTTTGGTGATGGCTACCTGAACAGCGCTGAAAAATCAGTAGATCAGGTACTGAGCGGCAATACAGGTGTCTCTGGCGGCGGGCAGACAGTCACGGTGCAGGTAGGAAATAAAACTTATCAGGCCACGGTGGATGCTGACGGGAACTGGAAAATTACGGTACCGGCCACCTACCTGCAAACCCTCCCGGACGGCGTCCTGCCTGTAACAGTGAATGTGAGTGACGCGGCGGGGAATAGCGCTTCACTCAGCGATTCAGCACAGGTCGATACGCTTGCTCCGGCACTTTCCTTACTGCCATTGACCGGCGATGACAAACTGAACCCCAGCGAACTGAACCAGGATCAGGTCATCAGCGGCATCAGTGCGGTCAGTGAGCAGGGACAAATCGTCACTATCTCCCTTAACGGGAAAACCTACACCGGGGTAGTGGGCAACGACGGTAACTGGCAGGTGACTCTTCCCTCTGCCGACCTCGTGGCGCTGGGCGGGGGAAATCACACCTATACGGCGTCTCTTACGGACGCCGCAGGCAATACCACCACGGTCTCCCATTCATTCGATGTGAAAACCAGCGCAGTGACCCTTGATGTGCTGAATTTAACCTCGGACAACATCCTCAATGCGGCAGAGATCAAAGTTGATCAGACGCTTGGGGGCACCACAAATGCGGAAATAGGCAGTATCGTTACGGTCAACCTGGGTGGCAAAAGCTACAGCGGCGTCGTCGACGCGGCGGGTAACTGGAAGGTCGTCCTGCCGGCGATTGACTTGCAACAGCTGACGCAGGGGACAACCTCTTATACCGTCAGCGTCACCGATGCTTACGGGCAAACGCAGACCGAGACGAAAGATTTTAACATTGATACCTCGGCTGATTCGGTGGCGATCAGCATCGTCGCCAGCGATGATTACCTGAACCTGGCGTAATCCGGCAACGATCTGGTGGTACGCGGAAACAGTGCCGGGTTGCCGGAAGGCGCAATCATTACGGTCACCCTCGGCAGTGAGACCTATACCGCCACGGTCGGGCCTGGCGGCGCATGGCAAACCACGATCCCTGCCGCCGATCTCGGTCAGCTTTCTGATGGTCTCAACACCATTACTGCTTCATCCGTCACCGTCAACGGCACCGTCACTGACAGCCATGATTTTACGGTCATCATTAACACGCTGCCGCAGGTAGTGATTAATCAACCCTTCGGCGATGGCATCGTCAATCAGGTGGAATCGACCCAGAACCAGACGCTAACCGGAACAACCGGTGTCAATGGGCCTGGGCAGACGGTGGTTGCCACGCTGAATGGTCAACAGTACATCGGTGTGGTGAATACTAATGGCATCTGGTCTGTCACTCTCCCATCCGGTGCGCTGAGCACTCTGGCATCCGGTCCGGGTACCCTCAGCGTTGAGGTCAGGGATGTGGCAGGTAACCCGTCTTCAGGCAACGTAAGCTTTACCGTAGATAAGGTGCCGCCGACCGTCACGGTGCAGCCCATCAACGGTACTGACGTACTGAATGGTGCCGAGGTACAGGCAGGGCAGACGATAAGTGTTAACGCCTCAACCGATGCGAGTAGTGTCATTGTTCGCATCAATGGCACGGATTATCCTGCCACGCTGAATGCGGGGGTATGGCAGGCAGCGATACCGGGAACTGCCCTGGCTGCGTTGCCAAACGGAGCGAGCGCCATCACCGTGACGGCGACGGATAATGCAGGCAATACCACTACGGTTTCTCATACCCTGACGCTCGATACCACCGCGCCTAACCTGGTCGTGGACCCTGTCACTCGTGACAATCAACTGGATATCGCCGAGTTAAACAGTGGCTTTAACCTGACCGGTAGAACTGTTCCAGCCGATCCGGGGGCGCAAGTCAGCGTCACTATTAACGGCCAAACATTAACGGGGGTGGTGGCGGCTGACGGTAGCTGGTCGGTTCCGGTCAGCGCAAGCGATCTGGCAGGGCTGACGAACGGCAACTATCCGGTGTCTGTTACGGTGACGGACACCGCGGGTAATGCGTCGCCAACCCAGAACGTCAATTTTAGCGTCAATACCAACGCCAGCGCGATTGCAATCAGTCCGGTCGAGTCTGATGACAAAATCAGCGCAGCGGATATTCAGGATGGCCTGACCATCAGTGGTATCTCCGCACGTCTCGCAGAAGGGGCGACCGTCACCGTCACCCTGAATGGCAAACAGTACACCACCCAGATTAACAGCAGCGGCAACTGGCAGTTGACGATATCGCAGGCTGACGCAGCGGCGATTGCGGATGGTACCGCGACGCTGACCGTCTCGGCTCGCGATGTTGATAATCTGCCCGTTTCCGGGGAGCGGTCGTTCACTATCATTACTCACCAGTTGCCGCAGCCGGTAGTAAACACGCCGTTTACGGATGGAATAGTGAACGCCGCTGAAGCGGCGGCAGGTGGCGTATTAAGCGGTGTTACTGGCAGTAAAGGCAGCGGTCAGACGGTCACCGTCACGCTCGATTCCGGCACACCCATTACCGCCACGGTGGACGCGAACGGTAACTGGAGTGCGCCTGTCACTTCCACACAGCTTGGCGCGCTTACGCAGGGTAATCACACCATAACGGTCACCGTGACCGATGCGGCGGGCAACCAGAACACGGTAACCACCCCGCTATCAATAGATACTCAGACACCCAATCTGGGTATGAACGCCGTCACCAGTGACAACATCGTTAACACGGTAGAAGCGGCAGGAGCATTGAGTATTTCCGGCACCGGGACCTACGATCCGCTGCATGCTCAAACGGTCAAGGTACTGGTTAATGGTCAGAATTATGATGCAACTCTGCAACCCAATGGTACCTGGAGTATCACGCTGCCAGCGGGGGCGCTCGCCGGTGTGCCGGATGGACCGGTCGCTGTTCAGGCTTCAATTACGGATGCGGCGGGCAACAGCAATACCATCAATACCAGCTTCATACTGGATGCTTCTCCTGCGGGTGCGCCACAGATAACGGTTAACACCGTCTCCAGTGATAACTACGTGAATACGCAGGAATCCCTGAGCGCATTGACGATAAGCGGCACGGCGATCCTTGTTGAAAACAACCAGACTGTGACCATCACACTGAACGGGCAAAACTACACGGCTACCGTTCTGAACGGTGTCTGGTCGGTGAGTATTCCGCAGAATGAAGTCGCCGCCGTACCGGATGGCGCCCAGGTCATTTCGGTTAGCGTGACCGATCTCGCCGGCAACGTAGCAACCAGCAGCCAGAGCGTGAATTTTGTCACCCATGCGGCGTCACAGCCGACCCTGACGATTAATACTGTCGCGCAGGATGACGTGATTAACGCGCAGGAGCATAACGCGGCGCTGGATATCACCGGTACGTCAACCCGACTGGCGGCCGGTACAGTCATTACCCTGACCTTCAATGCCAAAACCTATACGGCGACCGTTGATGGCAGTGGCAACTGGAAAGTGACGGTGCCGCAGGCCGATGTGCAGGCACTCTCTGATTCGACCCTTGTTAATCCCGCCTACGCGATAACCGCAACGGCGCAGGATGCTGCACAGAATAGCGCCAATGCTTCCCACAATGTCTCGGTGGATACGACCGGGCCGGGGCTGACGGTGATTGTTGCAGGCACGATCCTTGCTGATGAGATTATTAACATTGCTGAGGCCAGCATCGACAGAACGGTTACCGGGACGGGTCTCGCAGGTCAAACGGTTATCCTGGACATTAATGGAAAAACCATTGCCACGTCCGTAGGCAATAACGGGACCTGGAGCATGACGATCCCGGCTGCAGAGCTGCAAGCTCTGGATCAAGGGCCGGGCACGCTGGTCTTCCACTCAACGGATGCCCAGGGAAACCGCAGCGAGCAAATCATCAATGTTGATGTCCACACCGATCCTGCCGCCGTACCAACCCTGACGCTGAATGCGATGTACAACGACAACATCGTGAGCCTCGCGGAAGCGGGCGATACCACCCTCATTGGCGGTAACGCAACTGGGCTTGCGAATGGCACGGTTGTCACTCTGACCATCGGCACACAAACCTTCACCGGCAGTGTGGCCGACGGCATCTGGACGGTGGGGATTCCCCCTAACCAGCTCACAACCAGTGGGCAACTGGCGGTGACCGTCAGCGCAGCAGATGAATGGAACAACCCGGCTACCGCCACGTCGGTTCTGGATGTAGTACTGGCTCAACCTACGGCAACCTTACCGGGGATTCTTTTTGGCGACAATTTTATCGGCCAGGCGGAAGCGGGTGCCACTGCCCAACTGACAGGCTCCACCGGTCAGCCAGGCGCCGGGCAAACGGTGAAAATCACCTTTGACGGTAACCAGGATGTGTTCGGCACCGTGGATGTGAACGGGAACTGGTCGGTAGTGCTGGATACCGCCTTACTCCAGGGGCTGACTGATGGAACCCACTCCATGACGGTGACCGTGGGTGACCGTGCGGGTAACACCGCCACCTCATCCCCGGCGAACACGATAACCGTGCTGACCGATCCGTTGACGGCGCCGGCGCTTGCCACACCGTTTACCGATGGCTTCCTGAATGTGGCAGAGTCGGGCGTCACGCAAACCCTCACGGGGGCGCTGAACACGCCGGTGGCTAACATCGACAGAGTGATGGTGACCCTGAATAACGGTACGGCGGTACAGGCGGTCATTAATCCCGTTGATGGTACCTGGCAATTACCGCTCTCACCTGCTGCGCTGGCCGCCCTGCCGGATGGTACGACGACGGTCAACGTGACGGTGATTGATAAAGCGGGCAACCAGATTACCGGGCAGAGCAATTTTGAAGTGCAGATTCATAGTCTGCCGGTGGCGACCTTTAACACACCGTTTGTGGATGGTGCCCTGAATAACGCCGAAGCGGCAACCGACCAGGTGATAACCGGCAACACGGGCGTGGCAACGGCAGGGCAGACGGTGACCGTGGTCTTTAACGGCGTACCTTATACCCAAACTGTGCAGAGCACCGGGGAGTGGTCGGTGACCATCCCGCAGGCCGCCTTCACGGGACTCGCTGAGGGGGCCACCCCAGACCTGACGGTCACCATTACGGATCGCGCGGGTAACGAGAGTCCAACCTTAACGACGACCGTAGGCATCCACACCGACCTGCCAGAACCGACGGCGACCAACCTCTTCACCGATAACATCCTCAACCTCACCGAAGCCGCGGGTCCGTTAACGCTGACGGGCTCGACGGGAACGGGTGTTGTCGGTAATGAGTATGTGACCGTACAGATTGACGTGGGCGGCATCATTTATACCGCCAGCGTCGCAAACGGCACCTGGACGGTGAATCTGCCTGCGGGTTCGTTGCAGTCGCTGGATCCTGCGGTACCTCATGCGATCATCATTACCGCTGAAGATCAGTACGGTAACACCGGTACCCACACTGAAGACTTTACTCTGGCCTTTACCCCACCGACCGTGGCCATCACCACTCCGGTCTTTGCCGATGGTTATGTGAACCTTGCTGAATCACAAAGTCTCACCTCACTGAGCGGGACCTTTAACTCGTCATACCCGACCGGGGCGACGGTGAATGTGAAAATTGGCAGCCAGACTTTCGCAGCGAATGTGATCGGTAATACGTGGACGCTGGATTTGACCGCTGCCGAATGGGCGCAGATCCCCGAACGTGGGCAGCAGACCCTCGCCGTCACGGTGACGGATGGGGCGCTCAACAGCAACACCACCACCACGCCAGTCAATATTATTCTGACGCAACCGACGGTTACCGTAACGACCCAGTTTGCCGGAGACGGACAACTGACCTATCTGGAAAGCGAGACCTCGCAGACCATCGGAGGCACATCCACCAATCTGCAAACCGGCGATATTGTTCGGGTGACCTTCCCGTCTTCTAACGGACCGCTGGTGCGGGACGCGACGGTGCAGGCCAACGGCAGTTGGTCATTGCAGCTTTCGCCCGCGGATATGGCAACGCTGCAGGCGGGTGCCATATCCGTGCAGGGGATCGATAAAGCCAATAATACCGGTAGCGCCACAAACGTTACCCCGTTGACTATCAACCTGACGCCCCCGACTTATGCAGTCATTCTTGATCAGGTCACCGGTAACAACCTGGTGAACGCAACGGAAATTGTTAACGGTGAGGTTCCGGTCAGCGGGCGTGCCAGTGCCAATCTGGCCGGGCAACTGATTACTTTGTCGTTAACGCCTGAGGGCGGCACAAGCACGGTCCTGACCACGGTTACGGTTGGCCCGGATGGAACCTGGAATTACGGACTTGCGCAGAGCGCAATTCCTGATGGGACATACACCATCACGGCGGCGAGCGTCAGCCAGCCTGCGACGCCAGTGGCCTCACAGACCTTTACCGTTGATCGTATTCCACCGGCGCTGACCCTGGCGCAGTTCACGGGCGATAACGTGATTAACGGTGATGAGAAAGCCATTGCGCAGACCATTACCGGTACCTCGGATCAAAACGGTAGCCTGGTGACGGTGACGCTGAACGGCAAAACCTACTATGGGCTGGTTACCGGCGGAAGCTGGGCGGTTCAGGTGCCGCAGGCCGATATGGCAGCACTGAACGGCGCCTCTTACACCATTAACGCCACCATCAGCGACGCGGCAGGTAACGCGACGACGCAACAACAGACGTTCACCATTGATACAGCCTCACCGCTGCTGACGGTAGATACGCTCAGCGTCCCGGCCGTACTCACAACGGTCAATGCGGTGGGCGGCTTGTTGGTGCAAGGGCAGGGGGAAGCGGGTAACTCGGTTACCATCACCCTGGGACCGCTAAGCTGGACTACTACGGTCGATCAGAACGGGAACTGGAATTATCGCTTCCCGGAGCTCAACCTGAACAGCCTCACCGATGGCGCCCAGGTGGTCAGTGTCACCTCCACGGATAGCGCCGGTAACGTCTCGACCAACAAGGTCTCCCTCAACGTTGCCCTCAACAAAGGGCTGGGTGTCCTGATCGATCAGGTCTTTAACGATGGCATCCTGAACGTTGCGGAGTCACTGGTCACTCAAACGCTGACCGGGCGGGTGAACGGGGATTATCGCGGCGCGAAAGTTTCGCTGAATATCGCTGGCGCGAACCTGACGATTAACGATCTGCTGGTGGGGGCAGATGGCTCCTATTCCTTCCAGTTACCGCCGTCCATCTGGCAGGGGCTGATCAATCAGACCCTGACTGCGGAAGTGAAGGTGGTCGATGCCAACGGGAATACCAGGTATGAAACCATCGATTTCAACCTGGCACTGAGCGATCTGCCGGTGGTAGGCAATGTGCTGGCCGCGGTAGACAACGTGATTAACCGGGCAGAGAGCACGGTCGATCAGGTCATTTCCGGGACGGTCAGTAATCTGGCCGATATCACAAGCGTGGTGGTCAACTTCGGTGGCCGTGCGGTGACTGCCGCCGTCACGTCGCTGGGGGATGGCACGGGACGCTGGGTCGCGACCTTACCGTCATCTATTCTCAGTACTCTGCCGGATGGTCAGGCCTCGGTGGGCATTGCCGTCACGGACAAATATGGCAACGTGGTCAATAGCAATGCCAGTATTACCGTGGCCAGTAACGTTCTGCCAAGCATTACCTTAAGCCCGCTCTTTACCGATGGTACGCTGAGCATTCCTGAGCTGGCGAATGCCCTGATTGGCGGCACCACCACGGGGCTTGCCGGACGCACGCTGACCGTACAGATAGGGAATATTCAGGCCTTCACCACCAATGTTGACGGAACCGGGAAGTGGTCACTGGATTTAAGCGCCATTACCGGTGCGTTGCAGGCTCTGGGCAATGGAAACCTTGCGGTGACCGTGACGGCCACTGACCAGTATGGTAACCCGGCGTCGCAGACCGGGCAGATCAAACTTGATCTGCTGGCGCCCGTTGTCAGTAATGTAGTGGCCTTTGGCGATGGCTTACTGAGCGTGGCCGATTCTCTGGTTAATCAGACCATTACGGGCGTGGTGAACAACGCCCCGCTGGGGTCTACCGTCGAAGTACAGATCGGCGCGAAAGTGTTTACCGGCCTTGTGGCGGCAAACGGCACCTTCACCATTAATCTGACACCTTCGGGACTTGCCGGCCTGGCGGATGGGACCTTCACCCCGCAGGTGAAAATCACCACCCCGGACGGTAATACTTCGACCACGGCCGCCAGCGCGAACGTGAGTATTGGGTTGAGCAACCTGCCGACGGTCGCCGTCACCTCCCTGTTCGGTAATGATGGCTGGCTGAACAAAGCGGAAACCGGGCTTGCGCAAACCATCTCCGGGACGGTGACGGGCCTGACCAGCGGCACGGTCAACGTGACCGTTGGAACGACGCCGTATCAGGCGACCATCAACAATGGTACCTGGTCACTCCAGCTTTCAGCCGGGGCGCTGGCCTCTATTGCGGACGGTTCGCTGAAGGTGACCGCCAGTGTGACGGATGCCGTGGGTAACGTGGTGACCGGTAGTCAGGTGGTGAATACCATCGTTCAGGCGGTGCCGACCATTGGTCTGGGGACGCTGTTTGGTAACGGGATCCTTGACCTGTCCGATCTGCTGACTAACCCGATACTGTCGGGGACCAGTACCAATCTGGCGGTGGGTACGCTGATTGATGTCAAAGTCGGGCCGCTTACCCTGACCGCCACGGTGGGGGCAAACGGAGCCTGGCAATTGCCGATACCTGCCCTTTCGCTGCAAGGCTTGCAGGACGGAACCAACATTTTGCAGGTCAGCGCTACGGCAAGAGACGTAGCCGGCAACGTTGCCTCCACCAGCCAGTCTGCCAGTGTGGCAATTCAGGCGGCGCCAACTGTGGCAATCACCTCGCTGTTTGGTGATGGCGGTTTGAGCGTCGCGGATCTGAGCGTCGACCAGAAGATCTCGGGTGTCAGCCTGAATGCCGTGGGATCGCTGTTGACCGTATCGCTGGGTGCAAAAAGCTACAACGCGACCGTTGCCGCGGACGGAAGCTGGAGTGTGACGGTGCCGAAAGCCGATCTCGGCCAGTTAGCGGATGGCCAGCCGGCCGTCAGCGTTTCGGTGACGAATGCCGCCGGAAACGTCGCAACGACCAGCGGCATCCTGGATGTTATCTCCCATGCGCTGCCAACCGTGACCCTGAACCCGCTGTTTGGTGATGGACTGCTCAACATTGCTGAAGCGGCATCCGGTCAGCTTATCACCGGCAAAATCAACGGGGTGGCGAGCGGGGCGAAGGTGGTCGTCACGGTGGGTGGCGTCCAGCTTAACGCGACCGTCGCTGCTGATGGAACATGGTCAACGGCGGTGAGCACCAACATTCTGCAAAGCCTGACCAGCGGTTCGGCGAAGATTGGTGTTGCAGTCACCGATCGTGTCGGAAATACCACGGCGACCGAAACGGATATTGGCGTTAAGTTCACTCAGCCGACGCTGGCGCTGACGCCGCTCAGTCTGACGGGGCTATTAAGTCTGGTCGGCTCGTTACTTTCACCAAAATTGCTCACGCTTTCCGGGACTTCGGCTAATCTTGAAGCAGGATCGACTGTTTATCTCAACTTGTTGAACACCGTGACCGCAACCGCCAAAACGGCAGCGGATGGCAGTTGGTCAACGCAGGTTTTACTGGGCGTTGATCTGCTGAAAATTCTGTCGCTCTCGACGGTAGTGCATCTCTCGGCATCGGATACAGCAGGCAACATGACATATCTGAACGTGGGCTTAGGTGGCGGCAATGCGAACACCAACCCACCGGTTTCCACCTTGTCTGCTGAGGCAGCCAGTTTCTCTCTCCTGGCGGCCAGTGCGGTGGAATCGTCGGATTCGCATGCCTCAACGGACAGTGCTGAGACCTCAACGGTGCACGCGGCCAGCACCACGGCGGCAGCTACGACCACAACAACCAGCAGTGAAAGTACCACCACAACGGAAGAGTACACGATCGGCGGCGTCACCATTGATTACGCTGACGGCACGCAACTGAGTGGTGACAGTGTTCTGGGGAATACGGGTAATGACACCATCCATCTTTCAACGCTGGGCTTTGCGCTGATCGACGGTGGCGCGGGAACCGATACCCTGGTACTGGATGGCGCAAACATCATCCTCAATCTGATTGAGGCCTCGACGAAGGTACAGCATATCGAAATTATCGATCTCGGTAAGTCCGGGACCAATAGCGTGACGCTGGATGTTCACGAAGCCTTAACGATGACGGATAAACCTGAAGACGATCTGGTCATCAAGGGGACGACGGGTGACCAGGTGAATCTCAAACACGGTAGTAACGATGTCTGGGCGGTCAGCGGTCAGCGAGATGTGGATGGCGTGCAGTTCGACGTTTATCACAACAGCTCGCAGACCAATACCCTCGGCGATGTCCTGATTCAGCACGGCCTGCACGTCAATATGGTGTAAAAAGGCAGTGGCCTCAGGGACGAGGCCTGAACAGCAAAATATCACCACGGGCAACCCAAAGGTGGAACATGAAAAAGAAGGTCATGAGTTTGTTGCTATTGGTGGTGCCGGGGATAAGCGCGCTCCCCGTCTATGGAGAAACACAACCGCAGTACCGTTGGCAGGCGGCGCCGAGCGAACAGCTTCAGGCGCAACTGACCATCAAAGAGGCGATCCTGCGTGCCTTCGCCAGAAACCCCAAAATTGCGCAGGCATCAGCACAAATCCGCGTCGGGAAGGCCAATCTGGAAGAGGCGCAAAGCGCCTGGTTTCCTCAGGTTTCTCTGCAGGGGAATGTCGGGCGATCGCACCGTACAGACTCTGCCGGTTCGCTGAATAATAACGGCTCCGGGGGCGTGACCTTAAAGCAGTTGTTATATGATTTTGGCAAAACCGGCGGCAGTATCGATGAGCAGCATAATTTGTCCGATGCGTACCGGTACGATCTCTACCACACTCTGAATGAAGTGGGCATGCAGACTCTGCAATCTTATCTGCAGGTTAAACGCTATCAGGCACTGGCCCAGGCGGCGCGCAATAATATTGTGTCGCTTCAGGGCGTGCAGGAGATGGCTGACTTGCGTGCCGGCGCTGGCTTAAGTTCGCAGTCTGACGGGCTTCAGGCCCAGTCACGTATTGCCGGGTTGAATGCCACGCTTGCTACCTATGAAGCCCAGATGCGCACCGCGCAGGCGGCGCTCAGTGTGCTCACCGGCGTGGTGTCTGATTCACTTCCCGATCTGCCTGATTCACTGATGCAGCAGAAGATCACCCTCCAGTCCCTCCCTTATGAGCAGAACTACGCGGTCCGTAGCGCGCAGGCTAAGCAGCTGGCGGCACAAGAGCGTATCCGACAGGCACAGGCACAGCACTGGCCGACGGTCTCCGTTCAGGCGGGCAGAACACGCTATGAAAACGAGAACAGTAGTTACTGGGACGATCAGGTGCAACTGGTGGTCGATGCGCCGATTTACCAGGGGGGGGCGGTGAGTGCGCGGGTAGATGCGGCAGAAGGCGATCGCGCCAGCACCCAGGCGGCGGTGGAAGCCAGCAAACTGGACATTAACCAGCGTGCGGCAACGGCCTGGGCCGATTTGACCGGCGCACAGCAACGCCAGGAGGCGGGGGAAGCGCAAATGCGTAGCGCCAACCGCGCCCGGGGTGTCTACCGGGACGAGTACCGTCTGAGTAAGCGCAGCCTCAACGATCTTCTCAGTATTGAACAAGATGTTTTCCAGGCTGAAAGTTCGGCGATTGTCGCCCGCTACGACGCCTGGGACGCCGCCGTCCGCTATGCGGGGGCCGCCGACAATTTACTCGATATGCTGGGCATTGAGCGCAGTCGTACCGTGGGCGATGACCTGCCCACGCTTTAAGCGCTTACCGCGCAGGAGATGTCATGCAAGAGCCGGATACCGAAAGCTGGATTAACGTGATGGTCCGTGCGGCGGGGCGCTTTGGCCTGCCTGCGGATGCCCCCGCTGTTCGTCAGCAAATGCGTTGGTTTGAAACGCTTCCTTTAAGCGGCCGCCTGGAACGACTCAGCGGATTGATGGGGCTTCAGGTTCGTTTGCTCCCGGTGGAGAAGCTGCGCTGGAGCGCCCATAATCTGCCCGTCATCTTACAGCTTGAGACGGGTGAGCTGTTGTTGATTGAAGCGCTGGATGCCGACGGGCTTGCCAGTTACTGGCTCAGCAACGGCGGTGACCTGGTGCGGGAAGAGCCGCTGGAGACGCTCCTTACCCGCGTGAAACCGGAAGCCGTGATGCTGGGCATTGCGGCGCGTGGACGGGATTCACGGGTGGACGATTTTACGCGACCCTGGGAAGCACACTGGTTCTGGCGTCATTTTCGCCATACCGGACGTAAGCTCTCGGAGATTGCGCTGGCGTCAGTCACCAGTAACGTGCTGGCGCTGGGCGGGATCCTCTTCTCCATGCAGGTCTATGACCGCGTTATCCCTGCGCAATCTTTCCCCACCTTGTGGGTACTCTTTTTTGGTGTGCTGCTGGCGGCGGCGTTTGAGTTTTTCATCCGTCTGGCCCGTACCCATGTTTCGGACATTATGGGTAAGCACATCGATCTGAAAGTGTCGTCGTTGTTCTTCGCCCGTGCGCTGGCCATTAAAAATGATGCGCGGCCTAAATCCACCGGATCCTTTATCTCCCAACTACGTGAAATCGATCAGGTACGTGAATTACTGACCTCCACCACGGTGGGGGCGGCGATGGACATTCCCTTCGTGTTGCTGTTTCTTGCCATTATGGCGCTGGTGGGCGGGCCGCTGGTCATTATCCCCTTAATAGCGATTCCACTGATCGTGATTCCAGGGCTGCTGGTGCAATGGCCGATGGCGAAGCTCGCCAAAGAGGGGATGCGTGAGAGTGCGATCCGTAATGCGGTACTGGTGGAGTCCATTGAAGGGGTGGAGGACATTAAAGCTCTGCAGGCGGAACCCTATTTCCAGCGCCAGTGGGAGCATACCCATTCGGTGGGGGCGAACATTGGCATGAAACAGCGCGTCTGGGGCGCCCGCCTGAGCGGCTGGGCCTCGACCGTGCAGCAAATTACTTACGCTGGCATGTTGGTCTATGGCACTTTTCTGGTGCTGGATGGCGCTATTACCACCGGTACGCTGGTGGCCTGTAGCCTGCTCTCGTCACGTACCATTGCACCACTGATGCAGCTCACCATGGTCTTCTCGCGCTGGCAGCATGCCAAAATGGCCATGACGGGGCTGAACGATTTGCTGAAAAAGCCCCTGGATAAAGAAGCCGATAAAAAAATGGCCCACTGCCCGGTGCTGGCAGGCCACTACCAGGTGCAGCAGGTGCAGTACAGCTACGATGTGGAAAAAGGTGACCAGGCACTGCAACTCGGTGAACTGGAAATTAAACCGGGTGAGCGTGTGGCTATTCTGGGTAAAACCGGCGCGGGCAAATCCACCTTGCTGAAATTACTCTCCGGGCAGGCGCAGGCCAGTAAGGGGAAAATTATTATTGATGGCGTCGACATGGCGCATATCGATCCCGTCGATGTCCGCCGCCAGGTGGGCTATTTGTCTCAGGATTCAAGGCTATTTTTTGGCACGTTGCGCCAGAACCTGATGCTGGGCCATCCGCATGCCACTGAAGCTGAGCTGATTCAGGCGTTACGAATCAGCGGGGCGATTGGCATGATCCAACAGGATGCGGCCAGCCTCGATCGTCTTATCAATGAAGGGGGGCGCGGGCTCTCCGGTGGTCAGCGCCAGATGGTGTTGCTGAGCCGCCTGATTGTGCGCAATCCGCAAATTGTTCTGCTGGATGAACCGACGGCCTCGATGGATGAGCAACTGGAAAGCTGGGTGATTCGCCAGCTTCAGCAGTGGCTCACTGGACGCACGCTGGTGCTGGTCACCCATCGCCCGGCACTGCTGAATCTGGTGGATCGTATCGTGGTAATGGAAAACGGCAAGGTGGTGGCGGACGGGCCACGGGATTCGCTGCTGCAACAGGCAGCGCGTAACAGCAACGTGGCGTCGGTCGCCTGAGGAGCCGCGGATGAGTCAACTGACTATGCAGGAAGACCTGGCGCGCCAGGGGCGATTTTACTCATCGGTTATCTGGCTGACGCTGATTGCGATGGTGCTGTTTGTGGCCTGGGCGGCCTGGGCCATCCTTGATGAGGTGACGGTCGGGACGGGAAAAATTACCCCTTCAACGCATGCGCAGGTGATTGAGAGCCTGGACGGTGGGATCGTCAGTGCGCTGATGGTGAAAGAGGGCGATATTGTTGAGCGTGGGCAGATGCTGGCCCGCCTCGATCCTACCCGCTTTCAGTCCAATTACGGTGAAGCCGCCGCCCGTGCGCGAACCCTGCGTGCGTCGAGTGAGCGTCTGCGCTCAGAGCTGACCGGTGAGCCTTTGCGTTTCAGCGCTGAATCACTACGCGAACCCGATCTGGTGGCCCGCGAGCGTCAGCTATATGAATCCCGCAGGCGTAACCTGGATGAGACGGTGGCGAACCTCCAGCAGGCGCTGAAGCTGGTGAACGCTGAGCTTAAAATGACTCAACCGCTGGTGGCGAGAGGGGCGGCCAGCGATGTTGAAGTCATTCGTCTACAGCGTCAGGCCTCGGAACTGAAGGGCAAAATCGACGAAGCGCGTAACCAGTATGCGGTGCGTGCGCGCGAAGAACAGGTGAAAAATAATGCCGATCTGGATGCTCAGTTGCAGGTGCTTGCCGGTAAGGCCGACCAGGTTGACAGGGCAACCCTCTCCTCGCCCGTACGCGGGATTGTCAAAGATATTCAGGTGACGACCGTCGGGGGTGTGTTACAACCGGGTGGCAAGCTGATGGAGATCGTGCCGCTGGAAGATCAACTGCTGGTGGAGACAAGGATCAACCCGCGAGATATTGCCTATATCAGACCAGGGCTGCCGGCCACCGTTAAAGTGACGGCCTATGACTCGTCGATCTATGGCGATCTCAAAGGTACCGTAGAGATTGTGTCACCGGATACGTTGCAGGATGAGGTCCGGCGCGATCAGTTTTACTATCGCGTCTATGTACGGACTAAAAGCGCGGAGCTGGAGAATAAAAGCGGGAAGCGCTTCCCGATTTTACCGGGGATGGTCGCGAACGTAGAGATCAAAACCGGACAGAAATCGGTGCTCGATTATTTGATTAAACCGCTGAACAAGGTCAACGAGGCGCTGCGAGAACGGTAGTTGCCGGAAAAGGGGAATAGGCCCGGACGCTTGCGTTAAGCGTCCGGTTGACGCCGGGTTTAACGGCCCGCGTTTTTCATGATGCGGGCTTTATCCAGTTGCCATTCACGCTCTTTAAGGTCGGAGCGCTTGTCATGCTGTTTCTTACCTTTCGCCACGCCGATTTTGACTTTGCACCAGGCATTCTTCCAGTACAGCGAGAGAGCAAGAATGGTATAGCCTTCGCGGTTAATACGACCGTAAAGGGAGTCGAGCTCGCGTTGGTTAAGTAGCAGCTTGCGGGTACGGGTCGGGTCGCAGACATAGTGACTTGAAGCCACGGCCAGCGGGGTGAAGTTGGCGCCAAACAGGTACGCTTCCCCGTCTTTCAGGATCACATAACTGTCGCCAATGTTTGCTTTACCTGCGCGCAGGGATTTCACTTCCCAGCCCTGTAAAGAGAGTCCTGCTTCAAACTCTTCTTCAATGAAATATTCATGGCGGGCGCGTTTATTCATCGCGATGGTAGCGGAACCGGGTTTGTGTACTTTTTTCTTCGTCATAAGTGTCGTGAAGCCATTTGTAATCTGATATCCAAAAAAAGACCTCATTGCATCCTGTGAGGTTCAACGTGTCATCTTAGCACGAGTTCCGGCATAGCGTTTTCCTTTCATCTATGGGAAATGTTATTATTTAAGGATTGTGTGATCGCAGGAAATGTTATGCCACAGATTAGCCGGACTGCGCTGGTGCCTTACAGCGCGGAGCAAATGTACCAACTGGTCAATGATGTGAAATCCTATCCGGAGTTTCTCCCTGGCTGTACGGGCAGTCGGGTACTGGAATCCGGCCCGACGCAAATGACGGCGGCGGTGGATGTCTCGAAAGCGGGGATCAGTAAAACCTTTACCACCCGGAATACCCTTACGGCTAACCAGACCATTCTGATGCATCTGGTTGATGGACCGTTCAAAAAATTAATGGGTGGCTGGAAGTTTGTTCCGCTCAGTGCGGATGCCTGCCGTATTGAGTTCAGCCTGGATTTCGAATTTACCAACAAACTTATCGAACTGGCGTTTGGCAGCATATTTAAAGAGCTGGCCGCTAACATGGTGCAGGCATTTACTCACCGTGCCAAAGAGGTCTACAGTGCCGGGTAAAATCGTTGTTGAAGTCGCATACGCGTTACCTGAAAAGCAGTATCTGCAACGGGTAACCCTGGAGGAGGGGGCGACTATTGAGCAGGCGATTGTGGCCTCAGGCCTGCTGGAGCTGCGTGCGGATATCGATTTAACCAAAAACAAGGTCGGGATTTACAGTCGCCCGGCCAAACTGCATGACAGGGTAGGCGATGGCGACCGCGTTGAGATCTACCGCCCGCTGATTGCGGACCCGAAAGAGCTGCGCCGTCAGCGCGCGGAGCAGTCGGCTAAGAAATAGTCCGGGGGGGACGAGGCTAATTTTTTAAGCAGTGGGTTCAGCCGCGCACTGGCATTTTTACAGGGTGAGACGCTGTTGAACTGAATCATTCGTCCTCGCGTCCACTTCCCGTACCAGGGCTGATGGTAAAGCGCTTCATCACTAAAGGCCTCTACCAGATGGCGCAACTGCCGCTGAGTCTCTTCAAGCCTGGCGAGCAGCGCCGCCCACGCTTGAATATGGGCATAATCGGCATAATATTTTTGCGCCAGTTTGCCCAGCTCATTCCATTTAAATCCTGTCGCCGGAAAATCAATCTCACTGCCTGAGGCTTCCTGATGATGCCAGTAAAGCACCTGCTCGCCCCAGCCAATGAGGTAGCTGACCAGAGAGGCGGGACTTATTGTTGTGCCTGCTGCGTGCCCTTCCAGACAAGGGGTGAAGGCAACCTGCGCTGGAATGCGGTCGAGTTTCTTACGTAACGCAGCGGCGGATTTTTCCATCGCCTCCAGCAACGCGGCCCTGCTCTGCGGTACGGACATTAATTCTCTCCCTGAAATGAAAATGGCGCCCGGGGGCGCCATTCGATGTTCTGAGATTACTCTTTTGTCAGTGCAGGTTTGTTATCAATGTTTGTTAGCACGCTGCTGCTGTTAAAGGTCAGGGTCAGCGTCTGTTGGGTGGCATTTTCATGGCCAGGTTGCTGGCGGAAAACATAGAACCAGGTATTGCTGCCGAACGGGTCGGTCATCATCGGCGTGCCCAGTGCGTAAGCAACCTGCTGTTGCGTCATCCCGACGCGAATTTTAGAAACGTCATTCGGGGTCAGGTAGTTTCCCTGATTGATATCAGGGCGGTATACCACTCGCTCCAGAGTGGAGCAGCCTGCGGTCAACATCAGTAGAACCGCTGCGGCAGCAGTCAGCATTTTACAACGCATAATGATTTGATTCCTTTTCGGGCCCGAACAGTACGTAGCTCATTTGTAATGTGCCGATAATAATAGACCTTTAGCCAGTTTGAAACCTTTGCTACCTGGTCCTGCGGCGAAATTATCCTGAACTCTGACCCTGTTTGTGCCAAAAAGTTTAGGCAGCAAGCAGCTCTTTCGCATTTGCCAGCGTATTTCGCGTGACCTCACTACCGCCCAGCAGACGAGCCAGCTCCTGAAGGCGAGCGCGTTTATCCAGCGGCTGCATATGGGTTTCCGTCATGGCGCCATCGGTTTCTTTGCTGACAACGAAGTGGTGATGACCACAGCCTGCCACCTGCGGCAGGTGGGTGACGCACATGACCTGGGTTGACTCTCCAAGCTGGCGGAGCAGCTTACCCACCACGGCTGCGGTTGGCCCACTGATCCCCACGTCAACTTCATCGAAAATCAGCGCTGGCGTTTCCATTTTTCGTGCAGTAATAACCTGAATCGCCAGTGCAATACGGGACAGTTCGCCACCTGAAGCCACTTTCGAGATGGCCTGCAACGGCTGACCGGGGTTGGTCGTGACCCGAAACTCAATGCGGTCTGCGCCTTCGGCAGTCAAAGCGTGTTCATCAAAGCTAACATCAATCACGAAGACGCCGTGCGGCATGGAAAGCATATGCATACTTTCGGTAATCAGCTGGCCCAGTTCTTCGGCATAGGTTTTGCGCTGTGTATGGAGCAGGCGAGCACTCTCCAGTGCCTGCTGGTGATGTTTATCCACGGCGAGCTTCAGCGTCTCCTGGGAATCAGCCTGATCGTCGAGCTGTTGCTGCTCATCCAGCAGGGACTGGTGGAACTGCGGCAGCGCTTCCGGGCTGACATGATGTTTACGTGCCAGCGAAATCTGCTTTGAAAGACGTTGTTCGAGTTCATACAGACGGTTCGGGTCGAGGTCCAGACGATCGCAGTAGTGACGCAATTCATCACTGGCTTCGCTAAGTTGAATGGCCGCTTCTTCCAGCATGGTAAGCACATCAGAGAGACCCGCATCCATGACGGTCAGTTCGCTCACCAACTGACGGGCAGTATAAAGCTGGCTTTGCAGATTAGCCTCTTCGCCATCTGCCAGCAGGTTAAGTGCATGCTGGCTGGTGCTGAGTAACTGCCCGCTATTCGCAAGGCGCTTATACTCCTCATCGATCTGTTCAAATTCACCCGCCTGGGGGTTAAATTCGTTAAGTTCTTTAAGCTGATATTGCAGCAGCTCTGCGCGCGCGGCACGCTCCTGACTTAACTGCTGGTGCTGCGCCAGCTCACGGCAGCTCTGATGCCAGAGTCGGTAGTGGCTGGTCATTTGTTGCGTAAGCGCATACTCACCGGCGTAACCATCCAGCAGGGCCTTCTGATGTTCTGCTTTCACCAGTAACTGGTGCGCATGCTGCCCGTGAATCTGAATCAACAGCTGACCCAGTTCGCGAAGTTGAGAGAGAGGAACCGCAGTGCCGTTAATAAAGCCGCGTGAGCGGCCGTCACTGCTGATCACGCGACGAAGTAAACACTCACGTCCGTCTTCAAGCTGATTAGCTTCCAGCCAGCGTTGGGCTGCGGGGGTATCTTTTAATGCAAAGCGAGCACAGAGGTCGGCGCGGGCGGCACCCGCACGCACCATGTCGGCTTCAGCACGACCACCCAGGCAGAGGCCAAGCGCGTCGATAGCGATGGATTTACCTGCGCCGGTTTCACCAGTAATAGCGGTCATTCCGCTCTGGAAATCGATCTCAAGCTCACGAACAATCGCAAAGTTGCTAATGGTCAGTTGTGCCAACATGGTTGCTTTCCTGTATGAAAAACCATAACTGTATTTAAATACAGTATATGACTGGTTTTATATACAGTAAAGCCCTGTACCCGGTTTCAGAATAATTTTTTTGACCAACCCAGCTTAGAGCTTAATGTGTTGAAATAACTGTAGTCTTTAGGGTGTATGAGATTGAGATGGTAATCGCAGCGGCGGATCAGCACATCTTCCCCTTCCTGGATAGGTAACGCAATCTGACTGTCGCAACTCACCTCAAGGTCGCTGCGCCGGTGCGAGAAGCGTAAACGAATGGTGCTGCTGCTGTTGATAACCAGCGGGCGTGCCGTCAGGGTATGCGGGAACATCGGCACCAGGGTAATGGCGTCCAGTGAGGGGGTGAGAATAGGACCGCCCGCAGAGAGAGAATAGGCTGTCGAGCCGGTAGGGGTTGAGATAATCAGGCCATCTGAACGTTGAGAAAAGGCGAAGATTTCGTCGATATAAACTTCAAATTCAATCATATGCGCCACTTTTCCTGGGTGGAGCACAACTTCATTAATGGCTGTACTGATGCGCTTCTGGCAATCCTGTTGGCAGACCTGGACTTCCAGCAGAAAACGTTGCTCGGCAAGATAATGCCCTTCAAGGACATCGGCCAGTTGTTGCTGCGCATTATCCGGATCAAGGTCGGTCAAAAAACCCAGGTTACCGCGGTTGATACCGATCACTTTGATGTCATAACGAGCCAGCGTGCGTGCTGCCCCCAACATATTTCCATCGCCACCGACAACCACAGCAAGATCGGCCTGTTGACCAATCTCCGCCAGCGTTCCGGTGCGCACGGAGGTAAGCTTCAACTCCTGCGCAATCTGCTGTTCCACAATGACCTCATACCCTTTTGCACAGAGCCATCGATAGAGCATTTCATGTGTGGTCAGTGCCGTTGGATGGCGCGGGTGACCGACAATACCAATACACTTGAAATGTTGAGCCATTTTCTGGTGGTCCTTGTGCCAAATGAATGATGACAATGTGCCGCGTTCCCTTGAAACCCGGAAACAGATCCCCATAATAAGCGAAGTTAGCGAGATGAATGCGAAAAAAACGCGGAGAAATTCATGAGTAGTAAAGAACAGAAAACGCCTGACGGGCAAGCCCCGGAAGAAATTATCATGGAACAGCATGAGGAAGTTGAGGCAGTTGAATCAGACGCTTCTGCTGAGCAGGTGGATCCGCGCGATGAGAAGATTGCCGACCTCGAAGCGCAACTGGTTGAAGCGCAGAATCGCGAACGCGATGGTGTTCTGCGTATTAAAGCCGAAATGGAAAACCTGCGTCGTCGTACTGAGCTTGACGTTGAGAAAGCGCATAAATTCGCGCTGGAGAAGTTTGTCAACGAGCTGCTGCCGGTTATCGACAGTCTTGAGCGTGCGCTGGAAGTGGCGGACAAAGACAATGCCGACATGGCCTCGATGGTCGAAGGCATTGAGTTGACGCTGAAATCCATGCTGGATGTTGTAAAAAAATTCGGTGTGGAAGTCATTGCAGAAACCAACGTTCCGCTGGATCCGAACGTACATCAGGCCATTGCGATGGTGGAATCTGAGGACGTTGCTGCAGGAAACGTGCTGGGTGTTATGCAAAAAGGCTTTACGCTGAACGGCCGCACTATTCGTGCTGCGATGGTGACCGTCGCCAAAGCTAAGGCCTAAGCGTCTTCTCAGGGCCGGTGACGTTTACGCTTCCCCGGCCCTTATTCTTCCCGCCTACCGGTCCGTCACGCTGTCACGAATTGGTTTGACCGGAATCACCCGCACCTGCTTAATCATATTGTCCTGTACATCAAGGATATCAATATCATACTGCTCAATGCGCACTCGCGTTCCGGCTGCCGGTATCTCTTCGAGGGCTTCCAGTAACATTCCGTTGATTGTCCTGGCTTCAGCTTCCGGCAATATCCAGTTAAAGGCTTTGTTCAGTTCGCGCACGTTGGCGCTACCGTCAATGATCACGGAACCGTCGTTTTGCGGTGTCACCTCTTCGGCAAGAGAAGGGGACATAGAGGTGGTAAAATCACCGACTATCTCTTCCAGAATATCCTCAACCGTAATCAGCCCCTGAACATCCCCGTATTCGTCGACCACCAGGCCAACTTTCTTTTTATTACGCTGGAATTTTACCAGTTGTACGCTGAGGGGTGTCCCTTCTGGCACGTAGTAAATCTCATCTGCCGCACGCAGCATAACCTCTTTAGTGAACTCCTTTTTCTCCGTCATCAGACGGTAGGCTTCGCGGACACGCAGCATACTGATGGTGTCATCCAGCGAGCCACGATAAAGCACAATGCGGCCATGAGGAGAGTGGGTAAGCTGGCGAACAATCGACTTCCAGTCGTCGTTAATGTCGATCCCGAGGATTTCACTGCGGGGCACCATGATGTCATTCACGCTGACCTTTTCCAGATCGAGAATCGACAGCAGCATGTCCTGGTTACGGCGGGAAATCTGCGAGCGCGATTCGTTCACGATAGTACGCAGCTCGTCTTTACTGAGCGCACTACTGATAACGACATCAGCTTTAATGCCGACCATGCGCATCAATATCCGGGTCACACTGTTCAACAGCCAGACCAGCGGCATCATGAGGATTTGTAAAGGGACGAGTAGTACGCTGCTGGGGAAGGCCACTTTTTCAGGATAGAGCGCCGCGATGGTTTTCGGCAAAACCTCGGCAAACACCAGAACCACAAAGGTCAGCACACCGGTGGCAATCGCCACCCCGGCGTTACCGTACAGGCGCATGCCAACTATGGTACCCAGCGCCGAGGCGAGAATATTGACCAGGTTATTGCCAATTAACACGAGGCTAATCAGGCGATCAGGCTTGCGCAGTAACTTCTCAACCCGACGCGCGCTGCGGTGTCCCTGCTTTGCCAGGTGGCGCAGGCGGTAACGGTTGATGGTCATCATGCCGGTTTCGGAACCGGAGAAGTAGGCCGAGATCACCACCATGATGATCAGGGTGACGATCAGCGTCGTGGTGGATATGTGTTCCAGAGGAAATTCCTTCTTGATTAGCTCACAAGGTGTTGCACTACGCGACTGCCAAAATAGGCCAGCGTGAGAATGCCCGCGCCTGCGACGTTGAACCAGACGACACGGCGACCGCGCCACCCTTCATGATAGTGGCCCCACAGCAGAACGATATAGATAAACCAGGCGATGATAGACAACACGGCCTTATCGATATTTTCCATGCTGAATAGATTTTTCAGATAGAACAGACCGGTACACAGCGTCAGCGTCAGGAGCACGACGCCGACCTGGGTAATGTGAAACATTTTGCGCTCAATGCTCATCAACGGAGGCATTTCGCTGCTGAATGCCAGACGCTTGTTTTTCAGCTGATAGTCGATCCAGGCGAGCTGCAACGCATACATTGCGGCAATGATTAACGTTGCGTAAGCAAACAGGGACAGGCCGATATGCACCATCATCCCTGGGCTGGCTTCGAGATGGGTGATGTATTCATTGGGGACAAAAATCGCAAAGGCGAGGTTGATCAGGGCAAAAGTATAAACGATTGGCAGCAGTAACCAGCCACGATTCTTGGACGCCACAATGGTCATCACCGTACAGATCATCAGGCTGACCAGCGACCCCACATTGAGCAGGCTCAGGTTCTGACCACCGTCATCCGGGAAGAGGCGTTCTTTGAGCGCAAAGCCGTGGCACATCAGGGCAATGACCGCCGAAAGCATTGCCATACGCCGCCAGCCGCTGTTTTTCTGAAGCAAACCGGGAATGATCAGCGCAAGGCTTACGGAGTAACCAGCAAGAGCGAGTAAGGCGAAAACGGGCATAGTAGCGTCGACAGTTAGACCCAAGGAGAAAGAAAAGCAGTATAGCGTTACGTGACGTTGGCTCCAACCGTTGCATCACATACATCAATAATGTCTTCATGTTATACTGCTGCAAATTTCTGTTATGCGTCGCTCTGGCGGCCCATCGTTTTACCTCAGGCGAGAGACAATGTTTGATAATTTAACCGATCGTTTGTCGCGCTCTTTGCGCAATATCAGTGGTCGTGGACGCCTCACTGAAGACAACATTAAAGACACGCTGCGCGAAGTGCGCATGGCGCTGCTGGAGGCGGACGTCGCCCTGCCGGTAGTGCGTGATTTCATCAACCGCGTGAAAGAAAAAGCGGTTGGTCATGAAGTTAACAAAAGCCTGACTCCGGGTCAGGAGTTCGTCAAAATCGTCCGTAACGAGCTGGTTGCGGCGATGGGCGAAGAGAATCAGGTGCTGAATCTGGCCGCACAGCCGCCAGCCGTGGTGCTGATGGCGGGTCTGCAGGGTGCAGGTAAAACCACCAGCGTCGGTAAGCTGGGTAAATTCCTGCGTGAGAAGCACAAGAAGAAAGTGCTGGTGGTCTCTGCGGACGTTTATCGCCCGGCGGCGATCAAACAGCTGGAAACCCTGGCCGAACAGGTTGGCGTGGATTTCTTCCCGTCCGACGTTGCCCAGAAGCCTGTCGACATCGTTAACGCGGCGCTCAAAGAAGCGAAGCTGAAATTCTACGACGTGTTGCTGGTGGATACCGCCGGTCGTCTGCACGTTGACGAAGCGATGATGGACGAAATCAAACAGGTACATGCGACCATCAAACCGGTCGAAACCCTGTTTGTTGTTGATGCGATGACCGGTCAGGATGCGGCAAATACTGCGAAAGCGTTTAATGAAGCGCTGCCGTTAACCGGTGTGGTCCTCACCAAGGTAGACGGTGATGCCCGCGGCGGTGCGGCACTTTCTATTCGTCATATCACCGGTAAGCCCATCAAATTCCTCGGTGTTGGCGAGAAAACCGAAGCGCTGGAGCCGTTCCACCCGGACCGCATCGCCTCCCGTATTCTCGGCATGGGCGACGTGCTCTCGCTGATTGAAGATATCGAAAGTAAAGTTGACCGCGCCCAGGCTGAGAAACTGGCGACCAAGCTGAAAAAGGGCGATGGTTTCGATCTGACCGACTTCCTTGAGCAGCTGCGTCAGATGAAAAACATGGGCGGAATGGCAAGCCTGATGGGCAAGCTGCCGGGCATGGGCCAGATCCCTGACAACGTTAAATCGCAGATGGACGACAAAGTGCTGGTACGCATGGAGGCGATCATCAATTCGATGACGCTGAAAGAACGTGCTAAACCAGAAATTATCAAGGGCTCGCGCAAACGTCGTATCGCCCAGGGCTGCGGCCTGCAGGTGCAGGACGTTAACCGCCTTCTTAAACAGTTCGACGACATGCAGCGCATGATGAAGAAAATGAAGAAGGGTGGGATGGCGAAGATGATGCGCGGCATGAAAGGCATGATGCCCCCTGGTTTCCCTGGCCGCTAAAAACAAGGGTATAAGGCTATCTTGTTTGCCATTTTAGCCCCGGGGTGTGCTCGAAATGCTCACGTACTGCGTGTACGCTCCGCTTTCTGCGCGCACGCCGTAACTAAACTGGCTGCACCGATATACGCCTTATATCCCTTGTTTGAGAGATGCTGATTGCATTTTCCCCAAAAATCAGTAAAATTTTCGGGCTTTTAATATGACACCGGGCTCCGTTCCTCGACGGGGCCTGTTGTTTTATTCACACAAGAGGATGTTATGGTAACTATTCGTTTAGCTCGTCACGGCGCTAAAAAGCGTCCGTTCTACCAGGTTGTTGTTACTGACAGCCGTAATGCACGCAACGGTCGCTTCATTGAGCGCGTTGGCTTCTTTAACCCGATCGCGTCCGAGAAAGAAGAAGGCACCCGCCTGGATCTGGATCGTATCGCACACTGGGTTGGCCAGGGCGCTACCGTTTCTGATCGCGTAGCTACGCTGATCAAAGCAGCAAACAAAGCAGCTTAATCTGTCACGGTGGTCATGATGAGCAAGCAACACGCCGCGCAGAACCCTGTTAATCCGATTGTTCTGGGTAAACTGGGATCTTCTTACGGTATCCGTGGTTGGCTCAGAGTGTTTTCCTCCACCGAAGACGCCGAAAGCATTTTTGACTATCAGCCCTGGTTCATCCAGAAGGCGGGTCAGTGGCAGAGCATTGAGCTGGAAAGCTGGCGCTACCACAATCAGGACATCGTCATCAAACTGAAAGGTGTTGATGACCGCGATGCTGCGAATCTACTGACCAATTGCGAAATTGTCGTAGATACCACGCAGTTGCCTCAACTGGAAGAGGGTGACTACTACTGGAAAGACCTGATGGGCTGCCAGGTAGTGACCACTGAAGGTTATGGTCTGGGTAAAGTCATCGATATGATGGAAACCGGATCCAATGACGTTCTCGTCATTAAGGCAAACCTGAAAGATGCATTTGGTATCAAGGAGCGGTTGGTTCCGTTCCTCGATGGGCAGGTTATCAAGAAAGTCGATCTCGCTACGCAAACTATTGTTGTAGATTGGGATCCTGGTTTTTAAACCTCCGGATATACGGTAAAAATACGGCACTATGGGGATGGGCTTGTGTTTATAGGTATCGTTAGCCTCTTTCCAGAAATGTTTCGTGCGATTACCGACTACGGGGTAACTGGCCGGGCAGTAAAAAATGGCCTGCTGAGCATCCAGAGCTGGAGTCCTCGTGATTTCGCTCATGACCGGCACCGTACCGTGGACGATCGTCCTTACGGCGGCGGACCGGGGATGCTGATGATGGTGCAACCTTTGCGGGACGCCATTCATGCAGCAAAAGACGCGGCGGGTGAAGGCGCGAAAGTGATTTATCTGTCACCTCAGGGGCGCAAGCTTGATCAAGCAGGCGTGAGCGAACTGGCAACAAATCAGAAATTGATTCTGGTGTGTGGTCGCTATGAAGGGGTAGATGAGCGCGTAATCCAAACCGAAATAGATGAAGAGTGGTCTATCGGTGATTACGTTCTCAGCGGTGGTGAGTTACCAGCCATGACGCTGATTGACTCGGTTTCCCGGTTTATTCCGGGTGTGCTGGGACATGAAGCATCAGCAACGGAAGATTCTTTTGCTGACGGGCTGCTGGACTGCCCACACTATACTCGTCCTGAAGTGTTAGAAGAGATGGAAGTACCGGCGGTATTACTGTCGGGCAACCATGCTGAGATACGTCGCTGGCGCCTGAAACAGTCGCTGGGCCGGACCTGGCTTAGAAGACCTGAACTTCTGGAAAACCTGGCTCTGACTGAAGAGCAAGCAAGGTTGCTGGCGGAGTTCAAAAAGGAACACGCACAACAGCAACGGATACACGAGAGCATTCAGGATGCATCAAGGCAGTAACTGAGTGAATCCTCAGGAGCTTACAAAAGTAAGTGACTGAGGTGAATGAAGGCAGCTCACGATGAGGCAGGCTGAAGAGCGAAGTGTATAAACATGATGGGATGGCGTAAGCCCCCGAATATCAGTTTACCCAGGATAAGAGATTAAATTATGAGCAACATTATTAAGCAAATTGAACAAGAGCAGATGAAGCAGGACGTACCTTCCTTCCGTCCGGGTGATACCGTGGAAGTGAAAGTATGGGTTGTTGAAGGTTCCAAAAAACGTCTGCAGGCATTCGAGGGCGTGGTTATCGCTATTCGTAACCGCGGTCTGCACTCTGCATTCACTGTTCGCAAAATTTCCAACGGCGAAGGCGTTGAGCGTGTCTTCCAGACTCACTCTCCGGTAGTTGACAGCATTGCTGTTAAACGTCGTGGTGCTGTACGTAAAGCTAAACTGTACTACCTGCGTGAGCGTACCGGTAAGTCTGCTCGTATCAAAGAGCGTCTGAACTAAGGTATCGCTTTCGCGACATCCTGAATAAAAGGGCTGGCCTGTGGGCTGGCCCTTTTTTATTGTCGTTGCGCGATCATATTAACTTCTCAGCCATAAATCGTTTACACTACCCGCGCCGTTGTGGGGGATATGTGACGAAAAAACAGCAAATGACAATCTGGCAACGAGCGGGGACAGCGCTCGCCCTGTTTTCGATCCTGCTTATCGTCATTGCGCCACTCATCTCCGTTGCCCTGCAAAAAGATCCGATGAGCGCGATGCCTGGTATGCATCATGACATGAGTTCGATGTCGATGACCGTGCAACCTGAAATGGCTGGTCATCATGATATGACGCCGGCATCCGTGCCCCTCGATCATGCAGAGGCCTGTGGCTACTGCGTGCTTATGGCACATGTTCCCGGCCTGCTGCTGGCACTTGTCGTATTGATCTCGCTGATCCTGAGTCGTATACGCCTGTCTGTACCGCGTCCGGTGCTTCGACACTGGCGACTCTTCCCGCCGCTTTGGCCTGATACGCGCGCGCCACCGCATCTGTCTGCTTTTTTCCTCTGATAACTGTGCTCAGGCACAGCGATAATTTTTACTTTCAGGAAAGAAAAGTATGACGACCTGCACTCCGCGCGCGGCCTGGATCCACCTGCTGCGTCGCCTTCATTTTTACATTGGGCTGTTTATCGGGCCGTTTATTTTTGTTGCCGCGCTCACCGGCACGCTCTACGTTGCTTCACCACAGCTGGAACAGCACCTCTACAAAGATGCCCTGACGGGGTCGGTATCCGGTAATCAGCAGGCTTTAGCGGCTCAGGTAGCTGTTGCTGAAGAGGTTACCGGCAAAGCGCTGAGGATTTCGGCAGTACGCCCGGCCCCGGCCGCTGGTGAAACCACGCGGGTGATGTTTGCTGATCCACTCCTTGGGGAATCAGAAAACCGCGCAATTTTTATCGATCCGGTAACGCTGGCAGTTAAGGGTGATATGACTGTGTATGGCACCAGCGGTATTCTGCCGTTTCGCCAGTGGATTGATTACGCGCATCGCTCACTGCTGTTAGGTAATTTCGGCCGCCTATACAGCGAACTGGCCGCCTCCTGGATGTGGGTAGCTGCAGTGGGTGGCATCCTTCTCTGGTTTTTTACCCGCCCAAAACGGCGGCTCAATAACCGGCTGCAAAACACTCGGCGTCTGCATGCCGGCCTCGGATGGGGGTTACTGGCGGGGATGTTGCTTTTCTCCGCGACAGGGCTGACCTGGTCACAATGGGCGGGGGGAAATGTAGATAAAATGCGTGCGGCGTTCGGCTGGTTGACCCCTCAGGTAAACACGCTGCTGAATGAAGGGGCGGAATTACATGATCCCCACGCTGAGCATCACATGCATCATGGGGGAGGGGTAATGCCCCCGCAACACATGGAGCTGCGCCTGTTCGATGAGGTATTACAGACGGCACGCAACGCAGGCATTCATGCCGGTAAGCTTGAGATTCGACCGCCGCGTGATGCCACACGGGCCTGGACAGTAACGGAAATAGACCGATCCTGGCCAACACAGGTTGATGCTGTGGCAGTAGATGGTGCAACGCATCGTGTCCTCGATCACACCCGATTTGCCGACTATCCCCTGATGGCGAAACTGACGCGCTGGGGAGTGGATTTTCATATGGGGGTGCTGTTTGGCCTGGCTAACCAGCTTTTACTGATAACGTTCGGCGCGGCGCTCTGCGTGGCAATCATACTGGGCTACCGGCTCTGGTGGTTGCGCCGTCCTGAAGGCGCAACGGTAAGCCCTGGCGAAACGCTGAGTCAGTGCTGGTTAAACCTTGCCCTTCCTGGCCGGATCCTGACGGTAGGTCTGGCGCTTGCTTTGGGCGTGGCATTACCGGTAATGGGCGTAAGCCTGGTATTGCTGTTACTGATGGACTATTTACGCTGGCGCCACGCCAGGCAGCAGCACCTGCACCAGGGAGTTTAATCAAAGGGCGGGGCTCACCCGCCTTTTTGCTTTTCCTCAGGATGACCGGGCCCGGCGATTTTTGACCTGATACATATTTTTATCCGCCAGCTCCAGCAGACTTTCGGCAGTGGCATGTTCCCAGGTCAGAGCATAACCGATACTGAGCGTCATGGTTGCCATGCTGCCATTACAGAGGTCGATGGGGCTTGCAAATTGCAGAGAAAGCCGGGAGGCGATGCGCTGGACATCGGCATCCGAGTGAACGTCTGCCAGAATCATCGCGAACTCATCGCCCCCAATGCGGTAGACCAGGTGATGGCCTTCGGCGAATGCCATAAGCCTTCTCGCCACTTCAATCAGTACGCAATCCCCGGCCGCATGACCCCAGGTATCATTGATGGATTTGAAATTATCCCCGTCCAGAAAGAGCAGGGCGGAGCTGGCACGTGAGGTCATCTCCTTCATGAGAGTAGCGATGTTGTTGCGAAAGGCTGAACGATTTGCCAGACCGGTGAGCGGATCGTGCAAGGCGGTGCGCAATAACTGGGCATTTTTTGCCTGAAGACGAAGCTGCCATTCCTCCATTTCATCCAGCAGGCTATTAAAATCCTGAGCGAAAAGGTGGAACTCAGCAATACGCTCATCGCTCACGCGGCGGGAGAAGTTACGGTGGGTACGCACATCATGAACGACATCAGTAATATTCTGCAAAGCATCCGCGAGCCCATTATGCAGGCGTCGGGTAATAAGAAAGGCAATCGCAGAGGCGAACATAATGCAGCCTGTCAGCACCAGTAGCGACAAAAGAATGTAATGACCAATGAGATTGTCGAAAGCCTGTAACCTGATTTCGCCGATATAACGACCGTTGTGGATTACCGGCTGAGTTAACGCAGAGGGTAACAGCCAGCGGCTCAAAACCCCATTAAAGGTGCCGGAGGTGTCATCGGGAGATTTGCTCCAGCCTGCCATCAGGCGGTGGCGCCAGTCCAGCACTTCAGCCCCGGAAAAATAACCTTGTTCGCCAAACGTGGTCAGCAGATCTGAGGCTGCGGCTTCATCACCAGTAACCAGTGCTGCTTCAAGGCTGTGGCTCATGGCAACACCCGTAAACTCAAGGTTTTTTCGCGCGTATTGTTGCAGGGTGAAAACCGAGACGATGCTTAACAATAACCAGATCAGCGTCATCGTTATAGTGACGCTGACAAGGCTTATGCGCCGCATACGGCTAATAAACGTCGGGCGAGAAAATGACTTATCCATCCTTGTTCTTCCGGGCAAGCATTAATATATCGGTGTTAACGTTTATGCCGCTCTGCTTTAGCGCATCCATAGCGGTTATGAAGCAGGCCCGGGCAGCGTGAGCAGGCAGACAAAAAGCAGCGCTGCGCCGGCATTCAGGCTCCTGCTATCAACAAGCGGCGGTTGCGCAAAAGGGAGGAGGAGAAGCGCATCAGGACAATGTGAAGCAGTAGCAGACGTGGGTTGTGCCTGCGTCGAATACTTGCCGGAAGTCATCCACTTCCTACCTGAAACCTTTCTGAAGCCCGGTCGTGGCAAAATAACATCGTTGCCTGACACCCGATTGCACATAATGTAGGGATTATATCCGGCTCAGGCCCTGGTGAATTTTGTCATATTCACATTTCATGAATTCAGCCTGTTTTCCCATACAGTCAGTGAATATAACCATAAACGCCGTCACCAGGGTCTGGAAACGGCCTGGCGTGCCCGTACCCTATACACGCCCTCGTACCCTGACGTTAAAGAATGAAAAGGGTGCCTAAGAGCCAGTGTTCATTTTTGTTTACATATAGCAGGGCATTATTTGCTCTTTTTTCTCTTAATGTAAATAAAAGTGTACATAATATGGATTGAAATCTTTACTGATTGTGATATGGTTGTCTTCACCTCACTGAGGATCAACTATCGCAAATGAGCACTACAGGATCGCTATCATGCAAAAAGACGCGCTGAACAACGTACATATCACCGACGAACATGTTTTGATCACGCCCGATCAATTAAAAGCAGCTTTCCCGTTATCGACCGAACAGGAAGCGCAAATTGCACAGTCCCGCCAGACCATCTCGAATATTATTGCCGGTCGCGATCCACGTCTGCTGGTCGTCTGTGGTCCCTGTTCAATTCATGATCCTGAAACCGCGATTGAATATGCTCGTCGATTTAAAGCCCTTGCCGCAGAGGTCAGCGATAGCCTCTATCTGGTGATGCGCGTCTATTTTGAAAAACCCCGTACCACCGTCGGCTGGAAAGGGTTGATTAACGATCCCCACATGGATGGTTCGTTTGATGTCGAAGGCGGTCTGAAAATTGCCCGCCGTTTGCTGGTTGAACTGGTGAGTATGGGTCTGCCGCTCGCAACGGAAGCGCTTGATCCAAACAGTCCTCAGTACCTGGGCGATCTGTTCAGCTGGTCAGCTATTGGCGCGCGTACAACGGAATCCCAGACCCACCGTGAAATGGCATCCGGCCTGTCAATGCCGGTTGGATTTAAAAATGGTACTGACGGTAGTCTGGCAACCGCCATCAATGCAATGCGCGCCGCCGCCATGCCACACCGTTTTGTCGGTATCAACCAGGCAGGCCAGGTTTGTCTGCTGCAAACGCAGGGCAACCCGGACGGTCATGTGATTTTACGTGGTGGTAAAGCACCAAACTACAGCCCGGCAGACGTGGCGCAATGTGAAAAAGAGATGGAGCAGGCAGGACTCAAACCTTCACTGATGGTAGATTGCAGCCATGGTAACTCAAACAAAGATTACCGCCGCCAGCCTGCTGTGGCTGAGTCGGTTGTGGCACAGATCAAAGATGGTAACCGATCAATCATCGGCCTGATGATTGAAAGCAACATTCATGAAGGCAATCAGTCATCCGAGCAGCCGCGTAGTGAAATGAAGTACGGTGTGTCGGTCACCGATGCCTGCATCAACTGGGAAACCACCGAATCCTTGTTGCGCGAAATAAATAACGATCTGCGTGGCAGCCTTGCGGCTCGTCTGGCTTAAGAGGGTGTTATGGTTGCAGAGCTGACCGCATTACGCGATCAAATTGATGAAGTAGATAAGGCGCTGCTGGAGCTGCTGGCGCGCCGCATGGCGCTGGTGGCGGAAGTCGGTGAGGTTAAGAGTCAGTATGGCCTGCCGATCTACGTCCCTGAACGTGAAGCCTCAATGCTGGCATCTCGTCGTAAAGAGGCAGAGTCTCTGGGCGTGCCACCGGACCTGATTGAAGATGTGCTTCGCCGGGTAATGCGAGAATCCTATTCCAGTGAAAACGATAAAGGGTTTAAAACCCTTTGTCCGTCACTACGGCCCGTTGTCATCGTCGGTGGGAAGGGGCAAATGGGACAGCTGTTTGCCAAAATGTTGACGCTTTCTGGCTACCAGGTACGCATTCTGGAAAAAGAAGACTGGGCGCAGGCGCAGACGATTGTGGCTGAGGCTGGCATGGTAATTGTGAGCGTGCCGATTCACGTTACTGAGCAGGTTATCGCACAGCTCCCGCCACTGCCGGAAGACTGCATTCTTATCGATCTGGCGTCCGTGAAAACCGGACCCTTGCAGGCTATGTTAACGGCTCATAAAGGCCCGGTACTGGGGCTGCACCCTATGTTCGGGCCTGACAGCGGCAGTCTTGCCAAGCAGGTTGTTGTCTGGTGTGACGGTCGCCAGCCGGAAGCCTACCAGTGGTTCCTGGAACAGATTCAGGTCTGGGGAGCAAGGCTACATCGTATCAGTGCTGTCGAGCACGATCAGAACATGGCATTTATCCAGGCGCTTCGCCACTTTGCTACGTTCGCGTATGGGCTTCACCTGGCGGAAGAGAATGTTCAGCTTGAACAACTTCTGGCGCTTTCGTCGCCTATCTATCGTCTTGAGCTGGCGATGGTGGGACGCCTTTTTGCCCAGGACCCGCAGCTTTACGCAGATATCATCATGTCTTCGGAAAGTAATCTGGCCCTGATTAAGCGTTATTACCAGCGCTTTGGCGAGGCGATTGCCTTGCTTGAGCAGGGAAATAAACAGGCGTTTATCGACAGCTTCCGCAAAGTTGAGCACTGGTTCGGTGATTATGCGAAGCGTTTTCAGAATGAAAGTCGCGTTTTACTGCGTCAGGCGAACGACAGCCGCCAGTAACTAAAATGCCGTATATACTGAAAAGCCAGCGGGATGCCGCTGGCTTTTTCTTTTTGAGGGCAGGATATGGCTGAATTACAGACATTATTTGACTACACCGGACATTTGCCGGAATGCCCGACCTGGAGCGACGAGGAACAGGCGCTCTGGTGGGCTGATATACTGGAAGGCGAACTTCATCGTTACCATCTCGCTTCCGGGGAGCATAGCGTACTCTCCTTTCCCGAAGAGGTGGGCTGCTTTGCGCTTCGTGAGAAAGGCGGATTTATTGTCGCCATGCGCAATGCTATCTGGCTGGCTGACAGGCATGGCCTGCTGGTGCAAAAAGTCTGTGATAACCCCTCTAACCCACAGCTTGCGCGCTTTAATGATGGGGGCACCGATCACGCGGGTCGCTTCTATGCGGGCACTTTCTGGAGTCCGGGTGATTACAATGGTGCGCTATTAGTGCGTGTCGATACCCAGCTGAAACCGCAGATTATCCAGGCCGATATTCATGGAGCCAATGGGCTGGCATTCAGTCCGGATCGCCAGTGGATGTACACCTCTGATACGCCGAATGGCGTCATCTACCGCACCCCACTGGATGAACACGGTGAGCCGGGCCAGCGCGAAGTGTTTCGGCAATTCAAGCCGAATGAAGGTATCCCTGATGGCGCAGCGATGGATGAAGAGGGATGCTACTGGAGTGCGCTATATGATGGCTGGCGCATCGCCCGTTTTTCACCTCAGGGCGAACAGCTGGAAGAGTATCGGTTGCCCGTACGATGTCCGACAATGGTCTGTTTTGGCGGCGTTGATATGAAAACTCTGTTCATTACGACCACACGGGAGAATATGACGGCGGAGGAAGTGGCAGACTATCCCCTTTCCGGCGCTATCTTCACCCTGCCGGTCAGCGTGGCAGGAATGAAGAAGCCGCGATTTAGGGATCAGGCCGGATCAACGGGAACGACGTTCTCGCCGGGGTAACAACCCAGTACTTTTAGCGATCGTGTAATGGCGGTGAGTTCCCGCAGGGCTTTCTGTACATCCGGGGCGTGCAGATTAGCCTGAATGTCCAGGTAAAACATCTCTTCCCACGGGTTACCGTGTATCGGGCGCGATTCCAGTTTGGTCATGATCAGATTATGGTTTCGCAGCACCAGCAGGGCTTCAACCAACGCCCCCGCCTGTTGCCCGGTGGCTATCAGCAGCGTGGTTTTTGCCGGCACCTGGTCGGAGACCTCGATCGCTTTGCGGGCGAGTACCACGAAACGGGTAATGTTTTGTGTCTGATTTGCCAGATTACGTTCAAGCACCTGCAGACCATACAGTGCTCCACCGGCCTCGTTACCCAGTGCCGCAACGTGTGGCGAACCAGCCTGAGCGACTTTTTCCATTGCCGCGGACGTGCTCTCGGTATATTCAATTTTCCAGTGCGGATAACGATTCAGGAACTGACTGCACTGCTGGAAAGGCTGCGGATGGCTATAAACCGTCTCAATGGTCTGCAAATCCGTTGAGCCTGAGACCAGAACGCAGTGATCGATGGGGATTGTCAGCTCACCGACGATCGACAGAGTAGTATGCTGAAGCAGATCGTAAACATCATTGATCGCGCCAGAACTGGTATTTTCCAGCGGCACCACGGCATAGTCAGCCTGACCTGTCTCAACCTGATTAAAAATGTCCTGGAACTTTGGGCAACCGCTTTCAATAAACTGCTCGAAATGACGGGCGGCATACTGGCGAGCGGCAAGATGCGAGTAGGACCCTTTCGGCCCCAGGAAGGCGATACGAGCAGAGTGCGGGTTGATCTTATTTAAATGATGCTGCAGCAGTGCCTGCTGAGTGAGAACAGAATCTTCGATAATCAACTGGAAAAGGCGGGTGATGTAGTGGGCATCCAGGTGGTGACTTTTTCCAAGCTCAATTAACCGCTCAAGTAAGTCACGCTCACGATCGATATCACGCACGGGTCGGTGCGAGGCCAGCTTCGCTTTGCCCACTTCAACAGCAAGTTCGCGTCGTTCCGCCAGGAGTGAAAGAAGCTTCTCATCTAATGCGCTGATTTTGGAACGTAAATCCAGCAGTGGGTTTTCCGATGTCATAGCGTTGCCTTTCTTGTTATCAATAAAAAAGGCCCCCCGGTGTGGGAGGCCTTATTGTTCGTCTTCGCATTCTTTATTACACGACGAAACGCCTCCCGGTCAGGGGAAGGTAAAAAAGAATGCGAAGAAAAACGGGACACGATACATGGTAATTTCCTTTAGTGCGTAACAGTAAAGTACCCGTACTGTTTTCGCTCTGTCAACAAAAAACGCGCCCGGAGGCGCGTTGCAGATTAACGCAATGTGATGACTTATTCTTCTTCTTCAACGAAGTCTGCATCTTTCACTGAGGTGGTGGCCCGACGCGCTTCACCCTTGTGCTGAACTTTATTGAGCTGGCGCTCCAGCTTGTTGATTAAATCGTTAATCGCGGTGTACATATCTTCATGTTTAGCGCTGGCGACCAGATGCCCGTTTGGCGTATTGATGGTGGCGTCAGCGACGAAGCCCTGAGGCTCTTTAGAGAGAATGATATGTGGATTAATTAAGTGAGTTTGCCATTTATCCAGTTTGGCGAGACGGTCTGCGACATGTTGACGAATTGCAGGAGTGATTTCCATTTGTTTGCTGGTAATGTTCATTGTCATAGATGTTACCTCTTGTCTTTCCGTCTTGGTAATTCCAGCATAACGCTAAAAATGTCAAAATGTGTGATTAAAGTCACATTATTTTGTCACTTTTTGTCAAAGAAGAGGTTTTGTGAGGCAGGGCAGGAAGAGGGGAAATATCGCTTGTCGAAGTCAGGATTACCGGTCATAGTTGACTGGATGACCTGACGCTAACACGCTTCAGCTGAACATCCTCCAATAAAAAAAGGCAACCTATAGGGCTGCCTTTTTAGTTTTTTGCTCGCATCAGCTGCTTTGGTTGGATGCGATGATTTTGGCCACTTTATCCGCCTGCGCATTCATCTGCATCTGGCGATAGGCATTTTCCATCAGCGGCAGCGCATCATGCGTAGCGGCGGTATCCGGGTAGTCACGCAGCATCCCCTCAACACGGTTTACGACGGCCACCCAGGCACCACGGCGGGTATAATATTCCGCCACGGAATATTCATATTTTGCGAGACGATCTTTCAGGAAGACCAGACGTTTGGTGGCATCTGTCACATACTGACTACGCGGGTAGCCGCGAACCAGTTTGGAGAAATCATTGAAAGCATCACGAGCATGTTGAGGGTCTCGGTCACTACGATCCACGCCAAAGAAGCCCTGCAGCGCGCTGTCATCCAGCGCCATGTTAGTCAGACCGCGCATGTACATAACATAATCGATGTTCGGGTGCGTCGGGTTCAGGCGAATAAAGCGATCAATGGAAGCCTGCGCCAGCGGTAAGTCAGCATTTTTATAGTAGGCGTAGATGAGATCCAACTGCACCTGTTGCGAGTAAGGCCCAAATGGATAGCGATTATCCAGCGCTTCTAGTTGCGTTATTGCTGCCTTCCAGTTACCGTCTTGCAGCTTTTGCTGGGCAGTCGCATAGATTTCATTTGGCGGATTATCAGGCACCACTTCCTTTGAACCGGAGCAACCCGCCAAAGCCAGGCTCAACGTGGCGGCTGCCACCAGATATTTCATGCGCGTCATGACGTTTAGACTTTCCTCAAATGTTTATGCGGGAGATTGTCTCTTCCTGCTCCCGACTAAGACCAGCTACAATAGCACACTATATTATACGGCGAAGCCGTAAAACCCAACGTTAACGAAGAAGCTGTATATGGCACAACGAGTACAACTCACCGCAACGGTGTCCGAAAAACAACTTGGACAACGGTTAGATCAGGCTTTAGCCGAATTGTTCCCTGATTATTCGCGTTCGCGCATAAAAGAGTGGATCCTTGCCCAAAATGTTCAGGTAAATGGCAAACTCTGGGACACACCAAAAGAGAAGGTTCTGGGGGGCGAAAGCGTCACCATTACCGCTGAAATCGAGGAAGAAGTACGGTTTGAGCCGCAAGATATTCCGCTGACTATCGTCTACGAAGATGACGATATTCTGGTTATCAATAAGCCTCGCGACCTTGTGGTCCACCCCGGTGCAGGTAATCCCGATGGCACCGTACTGAATGCATTACTTCATTATTACCCGCCTATTGTTGATGTACCGCGCGCGGGTATTGTTCACCGTCTGGACAAAGACACCACCGGCCTGATGGTCGTGGCCAAAACCATACCGGCGCAAACGCGTTTGGTTGAATCATTGCAACTGCGCGAAATTACCCGTGAATATGAAGCGGTAGCAATTGGTCATATGACGTCTGGTGGTACGGTTGAAGAACCCATCAGCCGCCACCCGACCAAGCGTACACACATGTCCGTGCATCCGATGGGGAAACCTGCAGTAACGCATTACCGCATCATGGAGCATTTCCGCGTCCATACGCGTTTACGCCTGCGTCTGGAAACGGGCCGAACTCACCAGATTCGTGTTCACATGGCACATATCACGCATCCGTTGGTGGGTGACCAGCTCTACGGCGGCCGCCCACGTCCGCCTAAGGGCGCTTCTGAAGCGTTCATCACCGAGCTGCGTAAATTCGATCGCCAGGCTTTGCATGCCACCATGCTTCGACTCTATCACCCTATTACTGGTATTGAGATGGAATGGCATGCGCCTATCCCGCAGGATATGGTGGAGCTGATTGCCGCTATGCGCGACGATTTTGAAACGCATAAGGATGATGTGGCCTGGCTATGACACACTTGATTATCCCCGAATGGCCGCTACCCAAAGGTGTGGCTGCATGTAGCTCGACGCGACACGGTGGTGTCAGCGTACCGCCTTATGATTCGCTAAATCTGGGTGCTCATTGCGGTGATAATCTGGAACACGTCGAAGAAAACCGCCTGCGGCTTTATGCAGCTGGCGGGTTGCCATCGAAACCCGTCTGGCTTGAGCAAGTTCATGGCAACGCTGTATTAACTCTCACTGGTGGTGATTGTGCCAGTAAACGTGCGGACGCGTCTTACAGCACGCTCCCCGGCACCGTTTGTGCGGTCATGACCGCTGACTGCCTGCCCGTGCTCTTTTGCAATCGGGCGGGTACGGAAGTGGCAGCTGCCCATGCCGGGTGGCGAGGCTTATGCGCGGGTGTGCTTGAAGATACGGTGGCTTGTTTTACAGATAACCCTGAAAACATAATCGCCTGGCTCGGCCCTGCGATTGGCCCGGATGCATTCGAAGTCGGGGCGGAGGTTCGTGAGGCTTTCATGGCGGTGGATAATCGTGCCGACAGTGCCTTCAAACCCGCAGGTGAGAAATTTTACGCAGACATTTACGCTCTGGCACGCCAGCGTCTTGAAAGTGTGGGCATCACCCATGTTTTTGGAGGCGACCGCTGCACCTTCACAGAAAAGCACGATTTCTTCTCTTATCGTCGCGACAAGACGACAGGCCGTATGGCAAGTTTCATTTGGCTGATATAACCTAACGAATCAAGACGATCCAGTGCGCAGCACTTTCTTTCCACATAATTCAGGTCATCAACCTTGAATAATTGAGGGATGACCTCATTTAATCTCCAGTAGCAAATTTGACCTGTTATATGGGGGGAGTTATGCGTCTGGATCGTCTTACCAATAAATTCCAGCTTGCTCTTGCCGATGCCCAGTCTCTCGCACTGGGGCACGACAACCAATTCATCGAACCACTTCATTTAATGAGCGCCTTACTGAATCAGGAAGGGGGCTCAGTACGTCCTTTATTAACCTCGGCGGGCGTTAATGCCGGACAGTTACGTACGGCTATCGATCAGGCGTTAAGCCGCTTACCGCAGGTCGAGGGTACTGGCGGTGACGTGCAGCCTTCTCAGGATCTGGTACGTGTACTCAACCTTTGCGACAAGCTGGCGCAAAAACGTGGGGACAACTTTATTTCGTCAGAGCTGTTTGTTCTGGCGGCGCTTGAGTCTCGCGGAACGCTGACCGATCTGCTGAAAGCGGCAGGGGCTTCCACCGCGAATGTGACGCAGGCAATTGAACAAATGCGTGGAGGTGAAAACGTGAACGACCAGGGGGCTGAAGACCAACGTCAGGCCTTGAAAAAATATACCGTTGATCTGACGGAGCGTGCAGAGCAGGGCAAACTTGACCCGGTTATCGGTCGCGATGAAGAAATTCGCCGTACTATTCAGGTGCTGCAACGTCGTACCAAAAATAACCCGGTCCTCATTGGTGAGCCTGGCGTGGGTAAAACCGCCATTGTCGAAGGGCTTGCGCAGCGTATCGTTAACGGCGAAGTGCCAGAAGGCTTAAAAGGCCGTCGCGTCCTGGCGCTGGATATGGGATCGCTGGTGGCCGGGGCGAAATACCGCGGTGAATTTGAAGAACGTCTGAAAGGTGTGCTGAACGATCTTGCTAAACAGGAAGGTAACGTCATTCTGTTTATCGACGAATTGCACACTATGGTAGGTGCCGGTAAAGCCGATGGTGCGATGGATGCCGGAAACATGCTCAAACCGGCACTGGCACGTGGTGAACTGCACTGTGTGGGGGCTACCACGCTTGATGAATATCGCCAGTACATTGAGAAAGATGCGGCCCTTGAGCGTCGTTTCCAGAAAGTGTTTGTGGCTGAGCCTTCAGTGGAAGACACCATTGCCATTCTGCGCGGTTTAAAAGAACGCTACGAACTGCATCACCACGTGCAGATCACCGATCCGGCGATTGTAGCGGCAGCAACGCTTTCTCATCGTTATATCGCTGACCGTCAGTTACCGGATAAGGCTATTGACCTTATTGATGAAGCGGCATCCAGCATTCGTATGCAGATTGACTCCAAACCGGAAGAGCTGGACCGGCTTGACCGCCGTATTATCCAGCTCAAGCTGGAACAGCAGGCCTTACTAAAAGAGTCTGACGATGCCAGTAAAAAACGTCTGGATATGCTTAACGACGAGCTTTCCGATAAAGAACGCCAATACTCTTCATTAGAAGAAGAGTGGAAAGCGGAGAAGGCGTCCTTGTCTGGCACTCAGACCATCAAGGCTGAACTTGAGCAGGCTAAAATTGCCATTGAACAGGCTCGTCGGGTGGGCGATCTCGCAAGGATGTCTGAACTGCAATACGGCAAAATTCCTGAGCTCGAAAAACAGCTTGAAGCCGCCACGCAGTCTGAAGGCAAAACGATGCGCTTGCTGCGTAATAAAGTAACTGATGCGGAAATTGCCGAAGTCCTTGCCCGCTGGACCGGGATCCCCGTTGCGCGAATGATGGAAGGGGAACGCGATAAACTGTTACGGATGGAACATGACCTTCATCATCGGGTGATTGGTCAGGATGAAGCAGTCGAAGCGGTTTCCAACGCAATTCGCCGTAGCCGGGCGGGGTTAGCTGACCCTAATCGTCCTATTGGTTCATTCCTGTTCCTCGGGCCAACCGGGGTGGGTAAAACAGAACTCTGTAAATCGCTGGCGAACTTTATGTTTGATAGTGACGATGCGATGGTTCGTATCGACATGTCAGAGTTTATGGAAAAACACTCGGTCTCTCGCCTGGTGGGGGCACCTCCGGGATATGTCGGGTACGAAGAAGGTGGCTATTTAACCGAAGCGGTTCGTCGGCGCCCTTACTCGGTCATTCTGTTAGATGAGGTCGAGAAGGCGCATCCGGATGTGTTCAACATTCTGTTGCAGGTGCTGGATGATGGCCGCCTGACCGACGGGCAAGGAAGAACGGTCGATTTTCGCAATACCGTGGTCATCATGACCTCGAACCTTGGATCGGATTTAATTCAGGAACGCTTTGGTGATCTGGACTATGGCCATATGAAAGAGCTGGTCATGGGCGTGGTAAGCCATAGTTTCCGCCCGGAATTTATCAACCGTATTGATGAAGTAGTGGTGTTCCATCCTCTGGGCGAGAAACATATTGCTTCTATTGCCCGTATCCAGTTGCAAAGACTGTATAAACGTCTCGAAGAGCGTGGGTATGAGGTCGACATTTCTGACGAGGCCTTAAAGCAGTTGAGCGAGCATGGCTACGATCCGGTTTATGGAGCCCGTCCATTGAAACGTGCTATCCAGCAGCAAATTGAGAATCCGCTGGCGCAGCAAATCCTTTCTGGCGAGCTGATTCCTGGAAAACGAGTCCAGCTTGAGGTTAAAGATGGGCGGATAGTCGCAGTGCAGTAAATAACAGAACTACAAAAACGAGTCCTTTGGGGCTCGTTTTTGTTTAAAAAGCAGGCGAAAACAGACTTTATAGATATGGATTGCCTGGAAAGTGAGCGAACGATAACTTTTTTGAATTTTAGACTTGTCAGCCCGGAATAACTCCCTATAATGCGCCTCCACTGACACGGAACAACGGCACACACGCCGCCGGGTCAGCAGGGTGTTCCGGTGAGATTCACTGAGAAGCCCGCAGAGAAAAGCGAAAATAAACGCT
>NZ_JAHVDV010000022.1:0-92229 GCF_051486985.1 Yokenella regensburgei | reverse complement strand
GATTGCGTACAGAGCACAAAGAATTTGCCTGGCGGCACTAGCGCGGTGGTCCCACCTGACCCCATGCCGAACTCAGAAGTGAAACGCCGTAGCGCCGATGGTAGTGTGGGGTCTCCCCATGCGAGAGTAGGGAACTGCCAGGCATCAAATTAAGCAGTAAACCGGGGCAATAAACCGGCGGTTGTAGAAAAATTCGGTGGAGCGGTAGTTCAGTCGGTTAGAATACCTGCCTGTCACGCAGGGGGTCGCGGGTTCGAGTCCCGTCCGTTCCGCCACTTATTTAAGAGCCGCATCTCATATGAGATGCGGTTTTTTTTTTGCGTTTAATTTTCCGGTATGAGAAAAGAAGTCAGTAAATGAGCATCAAGAGCAGGGAGGCGAGAATTCGCTCACGAAATCAATAAAGGCCCGAATCCGGGTACTGACGGCTCTGTCACTGTAATAAACGGCACTGAATGGCATCTCAACGGGAAGCCGCCTGTCAGCCAGCACCTCCACCAGCTCTCCGCTCATAAGCTCTTTATTAATCATATAATCCGATAAACAGGCGATACCGTTGCCGCTCATACAAAGATGTTTAAGCGTCTCGCCGCTATTGGATGTCATACCACACTCTGTCTCGTACAACTGACCATCACTGGATGCAACAGGCCAGGTATTCAGTGATGCGGGTTCAGTGAATCCAAGACATATGTGGTTTTTAAGATCCGCCACTGTTGCAGGCATTCCGGCGTGGGCCAGATAGTCCGGGGAAGCAATGATTTTACGGTAACTCTTAAAAAGAGGGCGAGCGCGCAAGCTGGAATCGGTGAGTTTACCGACACGGATGGCGACATCAACTTTACGTTCGATCAGGTTGATAAAGGTTTCACTTGAGACCAGAGAGAGGGAAATCTCCGGATAGCGTTCGCGGAATGGCTTAATCAGTGGCAGCAAAAAATGCAGCATCACAGGCGTGGCTGCATCAATGCGCAACGTACCCCGCGGCGTTAATTTCGCCTCCATAATTTCGGTTTCGGCTGCTGCCATCTCCTGCAGTACACCCTGAACCCGGCGAAAGTAACGTTCGCCTTCTTCGGTGAGGCTGAGCTGGCGTGTCGTTCGGTTCAGAAGATTGACGCCCAGTTTATTTTCCAGTTTTTTTACCGCCCGACTGACCGCCGAGTTTGCCTGGCCGAGTCGTTCAGCTGCCCGGCTGAAACTCCCGCTTTCAACGACGGCAACGAATATAGTGAGTTCTTCAGAGCTGGCTTTCATTGTTGCACCTGCGGCAAAAATAAAAAGATATTATATCGATTGTGCTATTAAATCACTTTTCCATAGTGGTTGTTACTTTACATAGGCTAATGAGCACTTACTAACTTCAAACTGGCTCTTTTCTGACAATCAACGTTGAAACTCTGCGCTAAAATCCCTATAACTGAATGACAACTCCATGTAATGGAGATTTAGTGAAGAGGTCAGAATCTGAAAGTGCCGAAGAACACCTATGCCATGAGATACGTTGCCGGTCAGCCTGCGGAGCGCATTATGCCGCCTGGGTCATTCGCAACTATTGGCAAGGCGCTGCCCGCTGGGTTACCTCTGAGTAGCGAAGATAACATCCGTGTACTGGTATGGAATATTTTTAAACAACAACGTGCGGAGTGGTTATCGGTACTGCAAAATTTCGGTAAAGATGCTCACCTGGTACTGTTACAGGAAGCGCAAACAACACCTGAACTGGTAAAGTTTGCGACCACTAACTATCTTGCCGCCGATCAGGTGCCTGCGTTTGTTTTACCTCAGCACCCTTCAGGTGTGATGACGCTTTCTTCTGCTCATCCTATTTACTGCTGCCCATTGCGTGAGCGCGAACCCATTTTACGTCTGGCTAAATCTGCCCTGGTGACGGTATACCCGCTGCCGGACAGGCGTAATTTGATGGTAGTGAACGTACACGCAGTAAATTTCAGCCTTGGGGTCGATGTCTACAGTAAACAGCTGCTGCCCATTGGCGATCAAATTTTGCGTCATGTCGGGCCGGTCATTATGGCAGGTGACTTCAACGCCTGGAGCCGCCCGCGAATGAATGCGCTCTATCGGTTTTCAAGAGAGATGTCTCTGCGTCAGGTTCGCTTTACGGATGACAATCGCCGCCGGGCGTTTGGCCGTCCTCTGGATTTTGTGTTCTATCGCGGTTTAAACGTGCAGGAAGCTTCTGTACTGGTGACTCGCGCCTCCGACCACAATCCACTACTCGTTGAATTCACTCCCGGCAAGCCTGATCAATAATGGTGTGTCAGGTCTGCCGTCGGGCAGGCCGAACATTCTGGTGCTGCCCTTTCTTCCCACTCAATAAGGACAGCACAATGATTAAAGGCTCTCATCATGACAATGTCGAAAAACAGTTTGGTGACCAGGCCAGTGCCTATTTAACCAGCGCGGTACATGCTTTTGGACGCGACTTGCAGCGTCTTGGCGAACGTCTTCATGCATTCCCTCATGCGCATGTTCTGGATATGGGATGCGGCGCAGGGCATGCCAGTTTTGTGGCGGCGGGCGAGACGGCGCAGGTAACGGCTTACGATCTCTCCAGCCAGATGCTGGAAGTAGTGGCTGCGGCGGCCAAAGAGAAAGGTCTGAGCAATATTACGACGCGCCAGGGCTATGCTGAGGCGCTGCCCTTTGACCCGGAGTCTTTTGATGTGGTGATCAGTCGCTACTCAGCACATCACTGGCACGATGTCGGGCAGGCCTTGCGTGAAGTGCGACGTGTTCTCAAACCCGGCGGCATCTTCATCATTATGGACATCATGTCTCCTGGGCATCCTGTGCGTGATGTCTGGCTGCAGACAGTAGAAGCGCTGCGTGACACTTCACATGTACGCAACTATTCAAGCGGCGAATGGCTGAATCTGTTAAATGATGCCGGACTGACAACACGTCACCTCGTCACTGACCGTCTGACACTGGAATTCAGCACCTGGATTGCGCGTATGCGCACGCCGCAGATACTGAGTGACGCCATCAGAATGTATCAGCAAAGTGCCTCTGAGGAGGTGAAGCGCTATTTCGAATTATCGGAAGAGGGGTCTTTTACCAGCGACACTATCATGGCCGAAGCGCAAAAGGTTGCATAATAAAAAAGGCACCGGGGGAAACGGTGCCTTTATTTTTCTTACCTGGTTATCAGGAGTCTGGCGAGCTGTTATTGCTCACAAACAACGTTAGCTGATCGCCAGGCTGCAGGTTCGCAGTATCGCTATTCCAGCGCATCACATCGCGGATATTAACACCGTGACGTTTTGCAATGCTGGAGAGCGAATCACCCTTACGCACGCGGTAGGTGATGCTGTCAGCGTTACTGGCGAGGCGCTGTGCGCTTGTACCCGCTCCGACCGTCAGATTCTGACCTACCTTCAGGCTGGCTCCACGAAGACGGTTCCATTGCTGGAGATCTTTCGATGTAACCCCGAGGCGTGCAGCGATGCCGGATAAGGTATCACCTGAGCGAACCTTGTAGCTGCGGCTGCTCAAAGGCGTGTTATCCGCAACCAGCGTTGGCTGAACGGCAGCAATTTCACCGGAGGCCAGAGACTCACGCAACTGATCGGCGTGTTTCTGCGGGACCATTACATATTGCGGCCCGCTTGCACCTAAGGTTGATCCCTTAACGCCAGCGTTAAAGGTCTTAAGCTTGCTCACCGAAATACCGGCCATGTCTGCCAGTTGACCAACCTCTACAGGACTGCTCAGTCTGACTCTCGCCAGCGCACGGCTCTCATCCGATGATGGCAGGATGACACCGTACTGCTTGCTGTTCTTGAGAATGTCACTCAACGCCAGCATTTTTGGCACGTAAATTTTGGTTTCCTGTGGCAGTGAAAGCGACCAGAAATCCGTGGGTTTACCCCGCGCTTTATTCGCTTTCATTGCCTTCAGTACACGGCCCTCACCGCTGTTATAGGCAGCAACCGTTAATAACCAGTCGCCATCAAACATGCGATTCAAACGCTGCATCATATCGAGCGCGGCGGTTGTAGAGGCCACCACGTCACGACGCGCGTCATAGCTGCGGGTCTGTTTCAAACCATAATTACGACCCGTGCTCGGTATGATCTGCCAAATGCCGGCGGCATTACGACCAGACGTCGCATGTGGGTCAAAAGCGCTCTCCACTATGGGTAGTAGTACCAGTTCCATAGGCATGTTACGTTTTTTAACTTGCCCTGCTATCCAGTACATATACGGCTCTGCCCGTAAAGTTACATCGTGGAGATAGCTCTTATTTCTTAAATACTTCTGTTTCTGCTCGCGAATCCGGTTATTTTCCGGAATTCCCATCTTTAGCTCGTCGCTTATGGAGGCCCACAAGTCTTGTTCCTGCCCGGATAAGGTTCCATCATCCATCCACCGGGCCTGACTTGTAAACTTCCCTGCTTCCCCTTGACCAGCTGCAGAAAGGCTCTGTGCGTGCTGTTGTACGGTACCATCGTGCTGAGACGCCTGGCACCCCACAAGCAGGACAGAGGCGAATAATATCGCTTTTGCCTTCATGTGTGTGTCAATAGTTGCTTAAAAGACGAGCGATCATAACGGCGAAGTTTTAAAAAGGCAACCCGCAATTGTCAGAAGTTATCTTTCTTTGACCTTAACCAGGCAAAACGGGCATTAGGTTGTTGCATATTTGTTTCTCTGTTTATTACCTTAATTAAATCATTATCTTGCGTGCGTAAAAAAACATTAATACGGCGTTCATTTTTCAGAGTTGTAGGGAGTGTTTTTTGATTTTTTGCACGTAACTCATTAACTTTTCGATAATATTCCTTAAGGTCAGGATCTTCTGGCATGAGGCTCAGCGCAAACTTAATATTCCCTAAAGTATACTCATGTGCGCAACAAATAAGCGTATCGTCGGGAAGCGCATTAATTTTGCAGAATGAGTCAAACATCTGATCTGCTGTGCCTTCAAAGAGCCTTCCACAGCCGCCTGAAAACATCGTATCGCCACAAAACAGATAAGGAGCGCTAAAGTAACAGATATGTCCTAAAGTGTGACCTGGCGTATGAAAAACGCGGAAGGAGTGCTCAAGGATCTGAATCTCATCGCCCTCCCCAACAATGTTGTTGGTTCCTTTGTTTTCTGTTTCAGCCGGGCCGTATACCACCATATCCGGGAATTTACTCAGAAGGGTCTTCACCCCGCCAACATGGTCATTATGATGATGTGTCAACAGGATAGCCTGTGGCTGCCAGCCATTCTCTTCAATGGCTTGCAGCACGGGCGCGGCTTCGCCTGGATCAACAATCAGGCAGCGTCCATCATCGTGGCTCAACACCCAGATGTAGTTGTCCTGAAAAGCGGGAATACTGGTAAGATTCATAAATACCTCTCAAAGCGTAGCGGAAGGTCGTGATGAAGCCGGCAAGGACTCCCCGAAAATACAAAGCACCAACGCATTGGGCCGAACTGCCCAGAGGCGGTTATTATCGCGAAGCGCTGGAAAAGGAACTTAAGCCGTGGTTTGCAAAGATGTATGGCTTTCACCTGCTTAAGATTGGCAATCTCAGCGCGGAAATCAATGCCGAAAGTTGCGCTATTTCCCATCAGGTTAATGTTTCCCTCACTGGCGAACCTGCCCATGTTCGTGCAGATCCTTTGCATCTGCCGTTTGCGGCAAAATCTGTTGATGCTTGCCTGGTGGCACATGGACTGCCCTGGTGCCCGGATCCCCACCGTCTTTTACAGGAGGTGGATCGCGTTTTGATCGATGATGGTTGGCTGGTTATTAGCGGTTTTAACCCCGTGAGTTTACTGGGGGCAGGGAAGATGGTGCCATTTATCCGCCGTTCTCCTTCCGTCAGCAGCCGTATGTTTACTCTGATGCGCCAGATAGACTGGCTGTCGTTGTTAAACTTTGAGGTACTGCATTACAGCCGCTTTCATGTCCTCCCCTGGACAAAGCAGGGCGGCAGGTTGCTGGGCACTCACTTGCCGGCACTGGGCTGCATGCAGTTAATTGTTGCACGTAAGCGGACAATACCGCTTACGCCAACGCCGATGAAAAGACGCCGTAACACCTCCCAGGTGCGCCAGCCGGTGGGAGCGACGCGGCAAACACGTCAGCCCTGACCTTCCGTCTGATACCCGACGTCATCCTGCGTCGGGTGCATTGCCGCCGCGCGTGCCAGCTCATCGCAACGCTCATTTTCCGGGTGGCCCGCATGTCCTTTGACCCACTCCCAGCGTATCTGATGCTGACCCAGGGCTTTATCCAGGCGCTGCCAGAGATCCACATTCTTGACCGGCTTTTTCTCCGCTGTTTTCCAGCCGCGCTTTTTCCAGTTATGGATCCACTGGGTTATCCCCTGACGAACGTACTGACTGTCAGTACTGAGGATCACTTCACAATGTTCTTTTAGCGCCTCAAGCGCGACGATCGCTGCCATCAGCTCCATACGGTTATTGGTCGTGAGTCGATAACCCGTGCTGAACAACTTTTCCTTACCGCGATAACGTAAAATCGCGCCATACCCACCAGGTCCTGGATTACCCAGACAAGAACCATCGGTGAAAATTTCTACCTGCTTAAGCATCTCTGGTAGACTTCCTGTATTAGAAATCGATATGTAAAACGATAAGTCTGACATAAATGACCGCTATGAGCACTGCAATTACACGCCAGATCGTTCTTGATACCGAAACCACCGGTATGAACCAAATCGGTGCCCACTATGAAGGGCATAAAGTCATTGAGATTGGCGCCGTTGAGGTGATCAACCGTCGCCTGACGGGCAACAATTACCATATTTACCTCAAACCCGATCGTCTCATTGATCCAGAGGCCTTTGGCGTACACGGTATAGCCGATGAGTTTTTGCTCGATAAGCCCCTTTTCGGGGACATTGCAGACGATTTTATTGAATATATCCGTGGTGCTGAACTTATTATTCATAACGCATCGTTCGATATCGGCTTTCTCGACTACGAGTTCAGCAAGTTAAATCGCGATATACCGAAGACCAGCTCCTTCTGTAAGGTGACGGACAGCCTCGCCCTTGCCCGTAAGATGTTTCCGGGCAAACGTAACAGTCTGGACGCGCTCTGCTCCCGCTATGAAATAGACAACAGCAAACGTACCCTTCACGGCGCGTTACTTGACTCCCAGATTCTGGCGGATGTCTACCTTGCCATGACCGGCGGGCAAACCCTGATGTCATTTTCGATGGAGGGAGAAGGGCAACAGCAGGGTGATGTGGGGGGCATTCAGCGCGTTGTCCGCCAGGCAAGTAAGTTAAAGGTCATTTTAGCCAGTGACAACGAACTGGTGGACCATGAGTCGCGTCTTGACCTCGTGCAGAAAAAAGGCGGAAGCTGCCTCTGGCGCGCGTAACCTCTTCACTTATGTCGGAAAAATAGACCGTTGGGTGATTTTTGCAGCAAACGATGCAAATCCTCAGAAAAAGCGTTGACGGCCCTGAACACAATACGTAATATGCGCCTCGTTCCCCAACGGGAACATCGCGGAGCGGTAGTTCAGTCGGTTAGAATACCTGCCTGTCACGCAGGGGGTCGCGGGTTCGAGTCCCGTCCGTTCCGCCAACATTTTGTTCAGATGTTTCTGACGTCTGATAAGTAAAAAAACCGCAGCGTTGCAAAACGATGCGGTTTTTTGCTTTTCCAGCCCGTGCAGTTATTCATAATCCATCTCAAATTCTACTGCTGAATTAGCGGTGCCGCCGGTAATAGTTCCGGTGCGGATATAGCGTGCCTTCATCGGAATAATGTAACTACCGCCTGTCGCCTGAACATAATCCAGGTATTCTATTTTTGTGTTAAAAGGCACCAGCGTTTCATCGTTATAAAGCATTTGAATGCCGACGCCGGTCGCGCCCGAATCGGCAGTCAGCGTCAGATACCTGCTGGTGCCAGTGCCAGCCAGATATATCCCCGGCGCGGGTTTAAAAGTATAACTCACCGAATTTAAATTCTTCGGGCAATCATTCATGGTGAAATTAAACGCGGTTGACGCACTGGTGGACCCCACGGTGGGGAACGCCTGGCTTTTATGTTTATTCAGGTTAACGGTGATATTCGGTGTTTCGCAGCCCGTGTAATCAAAAGTCGCTTTACCCTTTATTGTCATCCTGGCATAGGTCAAACCTTCAGCCACCGTCGATATATAAGAATTGCCCCACGCGACCAGTTCCGTATCAAGGTTTACTTCTCCTGGCGTAACCGGACCTGTCACATAATATTGCAGATAAACGCTTTTAATTCCTCGCGCAACATCCGTTGCAACCCCCGTAGAGCTGAGCGTCTCATACCATGCCGTGGGAGTATTTAACTGATCGCTGAGCTCATATGTGCCTCTGAATTCAGACCAGATTTTGACCCCAATGCCGGGCAGGTTCGTCGGATAGACCTTCGGGATCGAGGTTTCTGTCCCCGGAGAAACCAGAGCCAGCATCATGTAGTAATAGTTGTCAGCGTTGGGTGTACAGCGAGTGATGGTAGTCGACCCATTAGGCACGGCAATTTTGCTGCCCAATGCTGTTCCGGGGGGAGCATTATGGGGAAGAGGAATCGATACATCGGCAAGTGACAGGGTATTAATGGCAACGGAGTTACCGGGTTTAAATTCACACCCGGCCCGGCTTTGCAGGCTGGCAATCAACAGGCCACAGGTTAATGCCAGTAAAAAAGCGTGTTTTCCCTCAGGCATGCTGACGTGCCCACAAGATAAAGCGTGCGTGACCTTACAGGCTGAAAGAGGCTTCATGCCGCTCAAATCCGCCATAGTCGTTAATCGTAGTCATGACTATTTTCCTGACATCCGCCTGCGCTGTAAGCGGCACGGAAAACTGTTTTTTTCCCTTTGCCGGACACATACCACGTATCGGCTTTATAGGGCGCTCTTCTTTTGCATACAGGTGAAGGTCGTTAAAAGAGATATTCCAGGCTGAAGGGTTTTCGCACTCCAGCGCATAGCCTCCTTCGACCGCTACCCTTCTCCAGCGCAGGGCGGAGACGGCTTTATCAGGGGTTCCCTGCAACCCTTGAGGGCGGTAAAACAGTTTTAATCGTGAGCGTACTGAAATTTGTACGTTATTCTGGCCGGAGTGAGCATTCCCGGTGGGTTTGGGCTGCAGCTCAAGAAGGTTGATCCAGAAAACCGATTCACGATCCTGGGGGAGCGCAGGGCCAACAAAGCGCACGCGCAGTTTGCGCCCATAAGCGGGATCAATGCGGAAAATAGGAGGAACGATGAGAAAAGGGGTGGCGCCCGGCTTTTCTCTGCTGACCGCGCCACCATCATCAATCCATGCCTGAATTAAGCGAGGGGTCGGAGCATTATTAGTAATACCTAAAAGCACTTCCTTTTTTTCGGCAGGATAGATAAGCCGCGTTTTATCAAGCTTAATACCGGCGAATACGGCAGTGCTAAAAAAGAGAGTAGATACAAAAAAGCAACGAAGCAGAATGTCCATATTCAGCGTTCCTTTTAAGATAAGGGCTCATTCATAATTTGCATGAATATTTTGTGCTTCAATAAATACGCCTGGGGAATAGTCGTGGTGTACCCTTTGGCTCAGGGGGGAAGTGTACTAAATCTCATTGAGCATTCCAATTGTTTAGCTTTGACCCGCGCTGGGGGCATTTTGCAGGCTAACTATAATTTACTGATAATTTTATTTATTTATTATTTGCGCTTTTATATTTTTATGCTTCATGCGGCACAACAGCATGCATTTATGCATTTTATGGCTCAACCATAGATAATTTATATTGCATGCACAATCACACTCACCTCTCTCAGGCCCGGACGCCTGTCCGGGCCTTTTGGCCTTTACTCTTTCACCGTGGCCCGGCGCGGCACAAACCCTTCGCTTACCCCTTCACGCTCGTGGCGTGCGATCCAGCGGTAGCTGACGCCGCCGAGGAAGACGCCAATAAACCAGCTAAAGTTCGCCAGTTCATGCATCGACGGAATAAAGCTAATGATCAGGCACGCAGCAACCGAAGGAATGAGGGCGGCAACGGCTTTCGGGTTAATGCCATTTTTATACCAGTAACGCCCGGTCGGTGAGACGGTAAACAGATCGTCGACAAACACCTTCCCACGTTTAATCAGATAGAAATCTGCCAGCAGGATGCCGAATAACGGTCCGATAAAGGAACCCAGTACATCCAGCGTGTAATGAATTAATTCCGGTGACTGGAAGAGGTTCCACGGCGTCAGCAACACGGAACCCACTGCGGCTATCATCCCGCCGGTGCGGAAGCTAATTTTCTGGGGCGAGCAGTTAGAAAAATCGAATGCCGGCGAGACAAAGTTCGCCACGATGTTGATACCAATGGTGGCGATGATCATGGTCAGCAACCCGATCGCCATTGCCAGGCTGTTGCCCACGTGGCTTACCGTTTCGATAGGATCGGTGATCATCTTACCGAACAGCGACTGCGTACCGGAGACGATCACCACCGTGACGATAGAAAAGAGCAGGAAGTTAAACGGCAGGCCCCAGCGGTTACCCCGGCGGATTTCCGACATGCTTTTACCGTAACGAGAAAAATCGCCAAAGTTGAGCAGCGGGCCGGAGAAGTAGGAGACCACCAGTGCGGTAGCGGTGAGCATCTGCCAGGCCTGCTCGCCGGTGGTCAGGGCTTTGCTGGCAAGGGTAAAAGAGATGCCATCAAAACCGGTTTGCGACAAAATCCACACCGCCAGCGCCAGCATCACTACATAGACCGCCGGACCTGCGACATCAATAAAGCGCTTGATGGCGCTCATCCCGTGCCAGAACACCAGCGCCTGCAGCACCCACATAATGCCAAAGCAGATCCACCCCAGATATGACAGGCCGAGAAAATGGCCCTCGGTCATTGGCGCTAAACCCGGCCAGAATTTTAACGCCACCAGCATCAGGGCGTTGGCTGCCAGATAGGTTTGTATGCCATACCAGGCGAACGCTATCAGGCCACGAATCACGGCCGGAATATTGGCCCCAAATACGCCAAATGCCTGACGGCAGATAACCGCATAAGGTACGCCAGCCATCTGGCTGGGTCTGGCGACCAGGTTGGCGCACAACTGCACAATGCAGATCCCCAGCAACAGGCAGAGCAGCACCTGCCAGCTGGCAAGGCCCAGGGCGAAGAAGCTCGCGGCCACCACGTAGCCGCCCATGCTATGCACATCTGACATCCAGAAAGAGAAGATGTTGTACCACGTCCAGTTCTGATCGCGCGTGGGGGCGAGGTCATTGTTAGTGAGTCTTGGGCTATAGCTGTCTTTATAAGTTGGTTCGAGATTTGGCATGGAATCTGCTCCTCTGAATACAGATAGCGACGTTATGTCTGCCATCATGAGTTGCATGAACCAGGCCAGTTTTTAATTTCATGTATACAAAATAGATTAATGATGTATACAAAAAGATAAGTAAAACATAACCAAGGAATTTCAGAATGAAGCAGCAGGCGGGGCTTCAGGCCCCAGCAGATCTGGAAGACAAAGAACATTTCATCTGGCAGTCGTTGCTGACGGCCATTGTTGAGCATCAGCTACCGCCGGGCAGTAAACTCCCTGAAGAGGCCCTGGCGGAGGTATTTGGCGTCAGCCGCACCGGGATCCGTAAAGTGTTAACACGCCTTGCTACGGTGCAAATGATCACCCTCACGCCCAGACGTGGTGCATTTGTTGCAAAACCTGATATCGAAGAGTCCACCTCAATCTTTGCCACCCGCAAAATGATCGAATGCGCCAACCTGCCGCAGGTACTGGCACATTTACAGCCGCCGCACCTGGCGGGACTGGAGAAAATTATCGTTCAGGAAGAAGAGGCGCATCATAAGCACGACGGTGCTGCAGCGATCCGCCACTCTGCGGCGTTCCACATTCAGCTGCAGGCTATCTCAGGTAATGCCGTGGTGACGGATATCGTTACTACGCTTGCCCAGCGCTCTTCGCTGGTAATCGCTGCCTGGGGCGCGCCCTGGCAGCAGGGATGCCGCTGTGATGATCATGACAGGCTTATTGAACTGCTGCGTAAAAAAGAGCTAACGGCGCTCACGCACGCCCTGTCGCATCACTTTGATCACATTGTCTCCAGCCTCAGCTTTGAGCGTGGGGGGGAGGTCCTTCCCGACTTTGCGCGTCTGTTTGGCGCAGCAGGAGAACAGTCATGACGTCCCTCTGTATACAAGTTATTAATCCGAATACCAGCCCGGAGATGACCCACACCATTGCCAGTGCGGCCCGCAGCGTCGCGGCGCCTGGCACCACTATTCTGGCGAGCTGCCCGACGCAGGGGGTGGAATCTATTGAGGGTCATTTTGATGAAGCCATCGCTGCTATTGGCGTACTGGAACAGATAAAGCATGGCAAAGCCCAGGGAGCGCAGGGGCATATCATTGCCTGCTTTGGCGATCCGGGTTTGCTGGCCGCACGCGAAGTGGCAAGCGGGCCAGTGGTGGGTATAGCAGAAGCGGCAATGCATGTGGCTACCCTGGTGGCGACACGCTTTTCTATTGTCACCACGCTGCCGCGCACGCTGATTATCGCCCGTCATTTACTGCAGCAGTACGGTTTTGAACACCACTGCGCGGCGCTGCATGCGATCGATTTACCGGTACTGGCACTGGAAGATGGCACGGGTCTTGCTCAACAAAAGGTACGCGAGCGTTGTATACAAGCCAGACGGGAAGACAATAGCGGTGCGATTGTTCTCGGTTGCGGTGGTATGGCGAACCTGGCGCAGGAGCTGACACGGGAGCTTGGCATACCGGTCATCGACGGCGTCACGGCGGCGGTGAAGATGGTGGAGTCTCTCATCGGGCTGGGGCTTGGCACCAGTAAATATGGCGACCTCGCGTATCCCAATAAAAAGCCGCTCTCAGGATGCTTTGAAATGCTGAGCTGAGTGCGGCCCCAAACAGAGGTCGAATCAGCATGCATGTGACAACGGACAAGCCACACTGGCACTTTAACGCGAACTACCCGCGCGATCTGGCAGGGTACGCCGGAAACCCTCCCCATGCGCAGTGGCCCGGCGGGGCGCGTATTGCCGTACAGTTTGTCCTTAATTTCGAAGAGGGCGGTGAGAACCATGTGTTGCATGGTGACGCCGGTTCTGAGCAGTTTCTGTCAGACATCATTGGCGCCGCCAGTTACCCGGCGGTGCATATGTCGATGGATTCGCTATATGAATATGGCTCACGGGCCGGGTTCTGGCGCATCCACAATGAATTCCGCAAGCGCGGTTTGCCGCTCACGGTATTTGGGGTGGCGATGGCGCTGGCGCGCAATCCTGCCATCGTAGAGGCCATCAGCGCAGCGGATTACGATGTGGTCAGCCACGGCTGGCGCTGGATCCACTATCAGAATCTTGATATCCGGACCGAGCGTCAGCATATGCAACAGGCGCTGGAGATCCTGACCACCCTGTTCGGCACCACGCCGCTCGGTTGGTACACCGGACGTGATAGCCCTAACACCCGTAAGCTGGTGGTAGAGCAGGGCGGTCTGCTGTATGACAGTGACTACTACGGTGACGATCTGCCCTTCTGGACCACGGTCGATCAAAAGCCGCATCTGATAGTGCCTTATACCCTCGATGCCAACGACATGCGCTTCGCCACCGCACAGGGGTTTAACACCGCGGAGCAGTTTTATACCTATCTGAAAGACAGTTTTGATGTGCTCTACGAAGAGGGAGAAACCGCACCAAAGATGATGTCGGTGGGCATGCATTGTCGTCTGCTGGGGCGTCCCGGAAGATTCAGAGCGTTACAGCGTTTTCTTGACTATGTGCAAGGGCATAAAGGGGTTTGGATCTGCCGCCGCCAGGATATCGCTGAGCACTGGATGAAGGTGCATCCTTATACTGCGGTATGATTTTTGACCCTCACCCCGGCCCTCTCCCTGGAAGGGAGAGGGAGAGAGGCGATCCGGTGCACGGATGTCAGAAAGTGCAGAACAGCCCAACCACCGGATTTCGCTCGATCGATCCTTTCGTCCCTCTGGGTGAAGATCATCCCAACCGCCTGATTTCGCCCGATGGATCCTTTGGTCCCTCTGGGTGAAGATCAGCCCAACCGCCTGATTTCGCCCGATCTATCCTTTCGTCCCTCTGGGTGAAGATCAGCCCAACCGCCTGATTTTGCTCGATCAATCCTTTCGTCCCTTTGGGTGAAGATCGGCCCAACCGCCTGATTTTGCTCGATCAATCCCCTCGCCCCTTTGGGGAGAGGGTTAGGGTGAGGGGATAAATCCGTCTTACCCCATCAAACTCACATGCGCCGCCACAATGCGCCAGCCGTAGGGAAACTTTACCCAGGTCTGCATCTGGCGACCCACGCGCTCGCTGTTCTCCCAGGTAAACTCGGTGCTCGCCACCGCCATATCCTCGCCGAAGGTGGTGATTGTGGTATTGCGCAGTAGCCTGTCGAGCCCGGCCGCCGGACGCGCATTACGAAATTCCCGAATCGCCTCGATGCCGTAGAGATTTTCCGTTGCTCCATAGCGCACCGTGCGGGTATCGGCCCAGAACAGCTCATCGAGCACCTCCACATCATTCGTAATCAGCGCCTGCTCGTAGCGGTAAAATGCGGCGGTGACGTCATTCAACACGGCGGGGCGGTCAATATGTTCTTTGTTCATCATGCTTCCTGTGAGTAAAGAATGCCCGCCTGCTCCAGTCGCCAGGCGGCCTGTAAACAGCGCGACTCCTGCCAGGGGGCGGCAATTATTTGTACGCCAATGGGTAACCCCGAGGTGGTGGTTACTGGCACCGTCACCACCGGCAGGCCCAGAAACGAAACCGGCTGTGTCAGCATACCCATGTTGGCTTTAACCGGCAGGTCGGTATTATTGATGCGCATAGTCTGCACGCCGACAGGGGTGGCGCTACACGGTGTGGCGGGCGCCAGCAGCAGATCGACCTCCTCAAACAGCGGCAGAGTGGTATCTCGAAACCAGGCGCGAAAACGCTGGGCCTGGGTGTACCAGGCTGAAGGGGTCATGGCGCCGGCGAGCAGACGTTCACGTGAGTGTGGCTCAAATTGCGCAGCCTCGGTGCGCAGTGCGGGTAGATAGTGGTTTCCGCCTTCGGCGGCAGAAAGCAAAAACGCCGCATTGCGGGCCAGTTCCGCCTCCGGTAACGTCAGCGTCTGCCCAGCGCCCAGCGCCCAGCGCCCGCGCGACGGTGCAGACGGCCTGGCGGGCATCCGCATCGCACCAGGTCGAAAAATACCCCTCCAGTACCGCGGCTCGCAACGGCCTTTTCTCTGCCAGCACGGGAACGGTAGCAGCAAGGGGCTGCGCTGACTGCCAGTTGTCTTCAGCATCATGGCCTTGCAGGGCATCGTACACGCAGGCCAGATCCCCTACGCTACGCGCCAGCGGCCCGATATGATCCAGACTGGCGACAAACGGGTGGCTGCCTGAGCGGGATAAACACCCGAAGGTAGGCTTAAGCCCCAGAATGCCGCACAGCGAGGCGGGGACACGCACAGAACCATTCGTGTCCGTACCGAGGGAAAAATTCACCATTCCGGCCGCCACAGCAGCCGCTGAGCCACCGGACGAACCGCCTGCGACCCGTGAGGTGTCTCGTGGGTTGCGGGTTGCTCCATAATGGCTGTTTTCAGTGGTAAAACCGTAAGCATACGCATCCATATTCAGCGTGCCGGCCAGCATCGCCCCCGCCTGCCTGAGCTTACGCAGGGCAAAGGCATCTTGCAGCGCCGGTGGTCGGGTACTGAACAGTTTCGCCCCGACAAGGGTCGTCACGCCCTCCACATCAAACAAATTTTTGACAGCATAGGGCACCCCAGCCAGCGGGGGGAGTACATCCCCCCGTGCCAGACGGGCATCAGTCTCTGCGGCTTCACGCAACATGCGCGTGCCGGTCACTCCCGTAAAGGCGTTGATAAGTGGATTATCCCGCTCAATATGTGCCAGCGACTGCTGCGCCAGTTCACGGGCGCTGAAGATTTTCGCCCGCAGCCCTTGCTGAATTTCCTGTATGGACAGCGTCATAGTCGATACTCTCCCGCCCCTTCCTGCCGATGCGGCAGAGGAAAGGCCATTAGCGGTGCCGCCATTGCGGCGACGCGCGTCAGTTGTACCTCCAGCTCAGCACGGCGGTCATCATCCAGCGGCACTGCCAGCAGTTGTTCCATCAGCCGGATATAGGTCGGCCAGTCAAACGTCGTCTCACTCATGTTTGTTCCTTAAAAACCAGCGGCACTGCCGTTACTGCGTGGATCGAATGCGCCTTCAAGCATGCCATCAGGATGGCGGACAATGGCCCCGGCATGGCCGGTCGCTTCACTCAGGCCCGGCAGCCGCTCGACATCGTGCCCGAGCGCCATCAGGGCGTTACAGGTCTCTTCGCTGAACCCGCCCTCAAGCTTCAGGCTGTCGGTGGCCTGACCCCAGGTGCGTCCCAGCAGCCAGCGCGGGGCACTGACCGCCTGCTGCAAAGGCATGTTCTGTATTACATGGCGGGTAAAAATGGCGGCCTGGGTTTGCGGCTGACCGTCGCCCCCCATGGTGCCGTAGACCATAGTGCGGCCATCTTTCAGGCGTGCGGCGGCGGGGTTCAGAGTATGGAAAGGCTGTTTGCCTGGCATCAGGGTGAGCAGGTGATCCGGGTCGAGGCTAAAGGCCGCTCCCCGGTTCTGCAGCAGGACGCCGCTTTCCGGCAGCACGACGCCGCTGCCAAACTCATGGTAAATACTCTGGATAAACGACACCGCCAGCCCGTTTTTATCCACCACGCCCATCCAGACGGTATCGCCGGGGCCTTTGCCTTTGCCCCAGGTCGCAGCGCGGGAGTCATCAATGCCGGCGGCCAGGGTTTCCAGTGGGGCCTGCTCCAGCAGGCTTTGCACCGGCAGGGTGACATGACGAGGATCGGTGATGTAGCGGTCACGCAGGCCGAAGGCTTTTTTAGTGGCCTCCACAATGCGATGGATGGTCTGAACTTCGGTGGCCTGCGCCATCCCCAGAAAGTCGGTAATGCCAAGGATCGCCAGCGAGACCAGTCCCTGCGTCGGCGGCGTCATATTGAAAACCTCACCCAGACTATGGGCCAGGCGTAGCGGCACGCGGCGGTGAGCACGGTGCGCCGCGAAATCAGCTGCGGTCAGCGGCACGCCGAGTTTACGCATCCCGGCGGCAAGCTCTTCTGCGAGGGGCCCGCGATAAAAACTGTCCAGCCCGTCGGTAGCGAGCCGCGTAAGAGTGCGGGCCAGCTGCGGCTGGTAAAAACGGCTGCCCGTCTGCGGCACGTTACCTTCTACCAGAAAGGTATCGGCAAAACCGGGAATATCGACCAGTTCAGGGTATTTGCTTTGCGTGGCATGGGCCTGAGAGTGGGTGACCGGGATACCGTCACTGGCGTACCGAATAGCATCCGCCAGCAGGCGCGACAGCGGCAACTGCCCGCCGCCGAGGGAAACGGAAACCTTAAGCGCCTCATCCCAGCCGCTGAGCGTGCCCGGCACAGTGAGCGCCGCCAGCGGGCCACGATGCGGAATATGTGCATGCCCGGCATATAAATCGGGTGTTGCCTGCTGCCCGGCGGCGCCGCTGGCGTCAATTGCCAGGGGTTCTCCTTCCGGTGGAACGATAAGCCAGAACCCATCGCCGCCGATCCCGTTCATGTGAGGGTAGACCACCGCAATGGTAGAGGCAGCGGCCACCATCGCTTCAATGGCGTCGCCGCCGTGGCGCAGCACCGATAATGCCGACTCGCTGGCAAGATGGTGGGGCGTTACGGCCATTCCGGATGGGGCCATATTACTTTGCATCGTCACGCTCTCTTATTCGGTTCAGTGAGAGAGTTAAGCAAGAGCCGTTCCAGATTGACGGTAAGTGATTCACTATGTCAGCTTAGAATGAAACGAAAGTTGCAGGAGGGGCTATGCAGCAGTTAGATGCGCGCTTGCGCGAGTGTTACAGCGAATTATCACCACAGGAACAACGGGTTGCCGCATTCATCATGGATCATTTTGACGATCTGGTGAGTTATAACAGCGCGGAGCTGGCGCGCCTGAGCGGGGTATCAAAGGCCACCGTTAGCCGTCTGTTCAGGCGGCTGGGTTATGATCGTTTCAAAGCGATGCGCGACGAGCTACGCACCCTGCGCCAGAGCGGGATGCCGCTTACTGATAACCGCGACGCGGTTCAGGGCAATACGCTGCTGGCACGTCACTACAAACAGGAGATGGCAAACCTCACGCACTGGGTTAATGCCCTGAATGCCGGGCAATTTAGCGAAGTGGTGCAAGCCCTGGGGGAGGCGCGGCGGGTGTTTATACTCGGCCTGCGTAACAGCGCCCCGGTTGCGCTACATCTGCGCCAGCAGCTGATGCAAAGCCGTGGGCAGGTCTACGTTATGCCTCAGCCAGGACAGACGCTGGCGGAAGAGCTGGTGGATATCACCCCAGCGGATCTGGTGGTCGTGGTGGCCTTCCGGCGTCGGCCACGGGTGATCCGTCCGGTACTTGAGGCGCTGCAACAGCAGGGGGTGCCGGTTGTCGCCATCAGCGAGCCGCAGGCCGCTGGCATCAACAGCCTGGCTCGTTGGCACCTGGGCGTGCCGCTTGACAGCGTCTCTGCCTTTGATAGCTATAGCGGGGCCATGAGTCTGGTGAATCTGCTGGCCAATGCGTTGCTTCATCATGCCCTGTCGCAAGGGCGTCAGCGCATCCACCAGATTTCCGCATTGTATACAACGCTCGATGAACTGGAACAGCGCTAGCGCACCGCAATGGTGCCGTTGCACCTGGCCGGTGCCGCTTTCTGGCGCAACAGAGGGCGAGTAACCGGCAGATAAAAAGCGCGATCACCCTTGATCCTCAGGCTGGTATCACTCCTGCGCGTGTGGCACATTAGTTGCAGAAAATAATTTAAAGAACTTTTTGTTTCACGATAACCGCTTTTGTATACCAAAGGACGCGTCTATGTTTGATTCACAGCACTCTTTGCAGATAAACCCGCCGCACCGCCTGCTGATGGGGCCTGGTCCGATCAATGCTGATCCACGTGTTCTGCGCGCTATGGCAAGCCAGCTGGTAGGGCAATATGATCCGGTAATGACCGGCTACATGAATGAAGTGATGGATCTCTACCGTGGCGTTTTCCGCACCCGGAACCGCTGGACGATGCTGGTGGATGGCACCTCGCGTGCCGGGATCGAAGCCGTGCTTGTCTCTGCTATCCGCCCCGGTGATAAAGTGCTGGTGCCGGTCTTTGGGCGTTTCGGGCATCTGTTATGTGAAATCGCCCGTCGCTGCCGCGCCGAAGTCCACACCATCGAGGTGCCGTGGGGCGAGGTCTTTACCCCGGATCACATTGAAGATGCCATCAAAAAAGTGAAACCACGCCTGCTATTAACGGTGCAGGGCGATACCTCTACCACCATGCTGCAACCGCTTGAACAGCTCGGCGATATTTGCCGTCGCTATGACGTGCTCTTCTACACCGATGCGACCGCGTCGCTGGGTGGAAACGTGCTGGAAACGGATGCCTGGGGGCTGGATGCGGTTTCAGCCGGGCTACAAAAATGCCTGGGTGGACCATCCGGTAGCGCTCCCATTACGCTCAGCCCGCAAATGGAAGCGGCGATCCGCGCCCGCAAATGTGTCGAGCAGGGGATCCGTACCGACACTCATCACGACGGCGATGACGAGATGATCTACTCGAACTATTTCGATCTCGGCATGGTGATGGACTACTGGGGGCCGGAGCGTCTGAACCACCACACCGAAGCTACCAGCATGCTTTTTGCCGCCCGCGAATGCGCCCGCATTATGCTGGAAGAGGGGATGGACGCGCTGATTGCCCGCCACGCGCTGCATGGTCGCGCTCTGCTGGCCGGTATCCAGGGTATGGGCCTTGACGTGTTCGGCGACATTCGCCACAAAATGAACAACGTGCTCGGCGTGGTTATCCCGTCTGCTGTTCACGGCGAAGAGGTGCGTAAGCGCCTGCTGGACGATTTCCACATTGAGATTGGGACGTCGTTTGGCCCGCTACAGGGCAAAATCTGGCGCATCGGTACTATGGGCTACAACGCCCGCAAAGACTGCGTACTGCAAACCCTGACCGCACTTGAAGCGGTGCTCAATCGCCTCGGCTTTTGTACCGTGCAGGGTGAAGGGATGCAGGCGGCATGGAACGTCTACGAAGGGGCCGTGTGATGATGACCGCCGAGGAGGCTGAGCGCGCCGCGCAGCGGGTGATGGCGCGTTGTGATGCGCTGGCCGACATCAGTGAAACGCCAGGCCTGCTCACTCGCGTGTACCTTTCCCCGGAGCATATGCGCGCCAACGCGTTAGTGGCGCGGTGGATGGAAGAGGCAGGCATGCTCACCTGGCAGGATGCGGTGGGTAATATCTGCGGGCGCTACGAGGCCGCTTGCGACGGCGCACCTGCCGTGCTGCTGGGTTCGCATCTCGACACCGTGCGTAATGCCGGGCGCTATGATGGCATGCTCGGAGTGCTGGCCGCAATTGAGGTGGTAGACAGTCTCCATCGGCAGGATCTGCGTGGCGCGCAGGCCGTGGAAATTGTCGGCTTTGCCGATGAAGAAGGCACGCGGTTTAATATCACCCTGCTGGGTAGCCGTGGCCTCACCGGCAGTTGGCCTGCGGGCTGGCTGGAATGTCAGGATGCCCGGGGCATAAGCGTGGCGCAGGCGATGGTCAACGTCGGGCTGGACCCGGCACGTCTGGCGACAGCAGAGCGAAACGCCGAAGCATTCTCCGCTTACCTTGAGCTGCACATTGAACAGGGACCAGTGCTGGAGCAGGAAGCGTTGCCGCTTGGCGTGGTCACCGCCATTAACGGCGCACGCAGGCTGACATGTCGTTTCACCGGCGAGGCCGGACATGCGGGGACGGTGCCGATGCGTCATCGCCGGGATGCCCTGGCAGCCGCCGCGCACTGGATGACCGTCGTGGAGCAAAGAACGCGGGAATCTGGTCCTGAGCAGGTAGCGACGGTCGGGACACTGCAATGTGAACCCGGTGCGGTGAACGTGATCCCAGGTGCGGTAACGCTGACGCTGGATATTCGTAGTCCTGATGACGAGCGGCGCGAGGTGTTACTGACCGCGTTGCTCGACGAAGCACAGGGCATTGCTGCTGAACGTGGTCTCTCCTTCAGCCATGAGATTTTCTATTCGATTCCCGCCACGCCCTGTGATGCAGCACTGCGCGAGATGCTGGCAGAGGCGGTTAACGCCGTGCAGGGGCGTGCGCTGTTGTTGCCAAGCGGAGCGGGGCATGACGCCATCGCGATGGCCGAACGCTGGCCATCGGCCATGCTGTTTGTGCGCTGCGACAGAGGCATCAGTCATCACCCGGCTGAACGTGTGCAGATAGAAGATGTGGCAAAAGCGCTACAGGCTTACAGTGCGGCGGTGCGCAATCTGGCTGAGTGCGGTGCAGTCTGAGGCCCTCACCCACAGCGAGAGGGAGAAAAGCGGCAGCCCGCACACTACAGTTCCCTCTCCCTCTGGGCTGAAGAATCCCCAAAAAAAATGCGAGCACGATCGATCCCCTCGCCCCTATGGGGAGAGGGTGAGGGTGAGGGGAAACCTCATCCGATCGTAAACGGATCAGCATCCTGCCAGGCGGGGAACTTCTCGCGGTACTCTTTCAGCGACGCCAGCGACAGCTCGGCGTCAATACGCGTCGCCTGATGCGGCTCAGCGGTGGCAATGACTTCACCCTGTGGGTTAATCACCCGGCTGTCGCCACGATAGTGGTGCCCGTTACCATCAGTCCCCACACGATTACACCCGGCCACATACGCCTGGTTTTCTATCGCACGGGCCACCAGCAACGACTGCCAGTGCAGTGAACGCGGCGCTGGCCAGTTGGCCACATACAGCGCCAGATCGTAATCATTGCGATTGCGCGACCAGACCGGGAAACGCAGGTCATAACAGACCAGTGGCAAGATACGCCAGCCACGCCATTCAAATACCACGCGCGCGTTGCCGGCTTCGTAGTGATGATGCTCATCGGCCATGCGGAAGAGGTGGCGCTTATCGTAGAAATGAACCTGACCCTCAGGCTCGACCAGCAGGAAACGGTTAACCGCACCGCGCTCGCTTTGCAGAGCGGCGCTGCCCGCAATCAGCGCATTGGTCTGCCGGGCTTTGGCTTGCATCCAGGCCACCACATCCTGCTCAGGCAGAGACTGTTTTGCCGCTTCCATAGCAAAGCCCGTGGTAAACATCTCTGGCAGGATGATGACATCACGCCCGGTAATCTCTTCCAGTTGACGATCGAAGTGGCGCAAGTTCGCCGGACCATCCATCCAGACCAGCGGTTGTTGTAGTAACGTTAATTTAAAACCCGGCATGATTAAGCTCTCCTGAAACAGCATTTTTACACTGTAGCATGAGAAAATGGGGGGCTGGGGGAATAAAAAAACCCCGCACGAGGCGGGGTGTGGGTTCATCAGCGGTTTCAAGCCGCCTGTGGCTTACGCAGGTTTTCCGCAGGCTTTACCGGCCGTGTGGCCAGCTCCTCCGGCTCAAAATCATCCACATTGATGCTACGCAGACGGCTGATTTCGGCTTTATGCAGAATGTCGGCTTCATCCTGATTGATAAGCCCGCCTGCCAGCGCCTCTTTTGCCAGCGCATCGAGACGTGTAAACGGCAGGTTTTTCCCCAGCTCTTTACAGATACGCTGGTGAATCGGGTCAGCGGCCATCACATCCAGCAGTGCCTCTTCCAGCAGGCCGACCGGGTTATGTTCGCTTGGTGCCAGATACTGACCGCGACCAATACGCGAGCGGGTCGCGCACGGCGTTTGCAGAATTTTCGCTACCTGATGGTCCAGATTATCGGACGGCGCAAGGTAGTGACGCCCGGTAGGGAAAATCATCGCCCGTAGCAGGCCCGCGACAATGCGGTTCGGGAAGTTCGCCAGCAGATCATCTATCGCTTGTTCAGCTTTATAGAGCGCATCCTGCACGCCCCAGTGCACCAGCGGCAGATCCATCTCGTTGCGTCCTTCGTCATCATAGCGTTTCAGAACGGCTGAGGCGAGGAAGGTCTGGCTCAGAATGTCACCCAGACGGGCCGAAATGCGTTCACGACGCTTCAGGCTACCGCCCAGCACCGCCATCGACACGTCAGACAACAACGCCAGGTTGGCACTCAGGCGGTTCAGATGCTGATAGTAACGTTTGGTGGCGTCATGGGTTGGCGTGGCGCTGGAGAGCCCGCGAGTCAGGCCCAGCCAGAAGCTGCGCACGGTGTTGCTACCGACATGACCAATGTGTTTAAACAGCAGCCTATCAAAGGCATTCACATCGTTGGTTTGTGCGGCAGCCATCTCTTCAAGCACATAGGGATGGCAACGAATCGCCCCCTGACCGAAGATCATCATGCTGCGGGTCAGGATGTTCGCCCCTTCGACGGTAATGGCGATAGGCGATCCCTGGTAGGCACGCGCAAGGAAGTTACCTTCACCAAGCATGATGCCTTTCCCGCCTGCGATATCCATCGCATCAATGATGGATTGCTGTCCCCGGTGGGTACAGTGATACTTCACGATAGCGGAGAGCACCGCCGGTTTTTCACCGAGCATAATGCCGTAGGTGATAAGCGACGCGGCGGCATCCATGACATAAGCATTCCCCCCGATGCGCGCCAGCGGCTCTTCAATCCCTTCCATCTTGCCGATAGCCACTTTGAACTGACGGCGGATATGGGCATAAGCACCAATCCCCAGTGCCACAGATTTCAGGCCGCCTGTTGAGTTAGACGGCAGCGTAATGCCGCGGCCAACCGAGAGACATTCAACCAGCATACGCCAGCCCTGACCGGCCATTTTCGGGCCGCCAATAATGTAATCAATCGGCACGAAGATATCCTGCCCGCGCGTCGGGCCGTTCTGGAAGGGCACGTTAAGCGGGAAGTGACGACGACCGATCTCCACGCCAGGCGTGCTGGTAGGGATGAGAGCACAGGTAATGCCGAGCTCTTGCTCACCGCCCAACAGTTTGTCCGGGTCGGAAAGTTTAAAGGCCAGTCCCAGCACCGTCGCGATAGGTGCCAGCGTAATGTAACGCTTGTTCCAGGTCAGGCGCATACCCAGCACCTGCTCACCCTGCCAGTCGCCCATACAGACGACGCCGGTATCCGGGATTGCACCGGCATCAGAACCGGCCTCCGGGCTGGTCAGCGCGAAGCAGGGGATCTCCTGCCCACGGGCCAGACGCGGCAGATAATGATCTTTTTGCTCCTGCGTGCCGTAGTGTTGCAGCAGTTCGCCCGGCCCTAAAGAGTTCGGCACCCCTACGGTAATAGCCAGAATGCCGGAGACGCCGGAGAGTTTTTGCAGTACGCGAGACTGGGCATAGGCCGAGAATTCCAGCCCGCCGTACTCTTTTTTGATGATCATCGCGAAGAAGCGATGCTCTTTCAGGAAGGCCCACAGTTCCGGTGGCAAATCCGCCATCTCATGGGTTATCTGGAAGTCATTTGCCATACGGCAGGCTTCTTCTACCGGATCATCAATAAAGGCCTGCTCTTCCGCCGTGAGGCGCGGTTGGGGGTAGTTATGCAGCTTTTTCCAGTCCGGGTTACCACGGAACAGGTCACCTTCCCACCAGGTAGTGCCCGCATCAATGGCTTCTTTTTCGGTGCGGGACATCGGCGGCATGACTTTACGGAAGCCACGGAACACCGGGGAGGAAATCAGTGATTTGCGCATTGAAGTGACGTTGAACGGCACAAGGATAATGGCCAGCGGCACCAGTACCCAGATTGACCACAGGCCGGACGCACCGAGAAGGGCAGTCCATGCCAGCAGGATTGCGCTGCTGAGCAGCAAATTAACCCGGTGGTAAAACAGCACCCCGAGCAGAACGATTGTTGCGAGAAGACTCAAAATCATCATAGAGAAAAGCTCCCTGGCTTGTAGGAGGTCTGACCACTTGTGATGATATGGTTTTAGTGGATGTTATTTCTTTTAGCAATGCGTTTACAAAATAATTACAACCTGGTTCACATTGTTGAGGTGAATAGTGGCACGAATAACGAAAACACCGGGTGATAAGTATGGCTTTAGCTTCTCGCTACTGATCCTATCCGGTAAACTGCGCTCGAGAATTTACATTCATACTGCTTACTGAAGGATCTCCTCATGTACCAGGATTTGATTCGTAACGAATTAAACGAAGCCGCCGAGACGCTGGCTAACTTCCTCAAAGATGACGCCAATATTCATGCTATCCAGCGTGCGGCGGTGCTGCTGGCAGACAGCTTTAAAGCCGGCGGCAAAGTGCTCTCCTGTGGTAACGGTGGTTCACACTGCGATGCCATGCACTTCGCCGAAGAGTTAACCGGTCGTTACCGCGAGAACCGTCCTGGCTATCCGGGTATCGCCATTTCTGACGTCAGCCATCTCTCCTGCGTAAGTAACGACTTTGGCTACGATCACGTCTTCTCGCGTTATGTTGAAGCGGTCGGTCGTCAGGGCGATGTGCTGCTTGGGATCTCCACCTCCGGTAATTCGGCCAACGTTATTAAAGCGATTGACGCGGCGCGCGCGCAGGGCATGAAAGTCATCACCCTGACCGGGAAAGACGGTGGGAAAATGGCGGGCAGCGCGGATGTCGAGATCCGTGTGCCGCATTTTGGTTATGCTGACCGCATCCAGGAAATTCACATTAAAGTGATTCATATCCTGATCCTGCTTATCGAAAAAGAGATGGAAAAAGCCTGAGAAGGCCAGGTTATCTGCCCGTTTGCAACGGTCGTTCGCGTTCAGACGGGCCGCAACAATAACGCCTTCTCGCTTTTGAGATGTTTTGTGGAGGTGATGTATGTGCGAATTGCTCGGGATGAGCGCCAATGTGCCGACCGATATCTGCTTTAGTTTCACCGGTCTGGTCCAGCGTGGTGGCGGCACCGGTCCGCATAAAGACGGCTGGGGAATCACCTTTTATGAAGGCAAGGGCTGTCGCACCTTTAAGGACCCACAACCCAGCTTTAACTCCCCCATTGCGCGCCTTGTGCAGGAATACCCGATAAAATCCTGCTCGGTGATAGCCCATATTCGTCAGGCGAACCGCGGCGAAGTGGCGCTGGAAAATACCCATCCCTTTACCCGTGAGCTGTGGGGCCGCAACTGGACTTATGCCCATAACGGGCAATTGACGGGCTATAAGAGTCTGCAGACCGGCAATTTCCGCCCGATTGGCGAGACCGACAGTGAAAAGGCGTTCTGCTGGCTGCTGGATAAGCTGACGACCCGTTACCCACGCACGCCTGGCAATATGGAAGCGGTGTTTAAATACATTGCGACGCTGGCGACAGAGCTGCGTGAGAAGGGGGTGTTCAATATGCTGTTGTCGGATGGGCGCTACGTCATGGCGTTCTGCTCAACCAACCTGTTCTGGATCACCCGACGCGCCCCCTTTGGCGTGGCGACGCTGCTGGACCAGGATATTGAAATTGATTTTCAGCGGGAAACCACACCGAACGATGTGGTCACCGTGATTGCCACGCAACCGCTGACAGGCAATGAAACCTGGCACAAGATCATGCCAGGTGAATGGGCGTTATTTTGCCTCGGGGAGCGTATAGTTTGACGCCAGCTGCGGGTGAACCACTTCGTGGCTCAGCGGCTTGCTGACCACATAGTTCCCGTCTACCACCGAAACTACCGGCGGCTTGCGCGTCTGTTCGAAGAAGTCATATCCCGGTTTGAGCTGCTGCCAGAATTTGGCAAAAGTCGAATATTTGTGGCGCTGCATATTCGCATCAGTCATACGGAACGGGTAAATGCTTAACTGGACCGTTGGCTGACCAAATACCAGTGCCGCAGTCACGAACTGGAAGATCTCGTCGATTTGTGAGTCCGTCATCGCGTAACAACCGATAGACACACATGCACCGTGGATCATCAGGTACTTACCTTCATAACCATGGGCACGGTCATAGGCGTTCGGAAAGCCAATGTTGATGGCTTTATAGAAACGGCTGTCCGGCTTGAGCTGGCTACGCTGAACGGAATAAAACCCTTCCGGACTTTTGAAATCACCCTGACGCTGCTTCGGACCCAGGCCGCCGGAATAATTGCAAATTTTATAGCTACTCAGAAGCTGGTACTGCTCGCCCATTTTGACGTAAAGATCAAGGGTACGCTCTTCTTTGAAGATCTGGATATAAACCGGCGACCCCATCAACTGCTGCTTGTATTCTTTGCTGATCGGCGTTGTTGAACTGTTGCTGGATAAACCGGCAAACGAGACGCACGGAATCAGAAGCATCGCAATAAATAATGCGATTTTGCGCATACTGCTTGTTTCCTTGATATAGCGGATACCACATTGCCAGGACGGCAAAAAGAGACCCGGAAATCAGATTTATCTGCTTCGGGCGCGCTCACATTAGCATCACGGTAGTTTTTCGCAAGCCGGAAAGTGGAGTTTTTACATTGCTTTTTTTTCCCCGCTGCCCCGCTGAATTATTGTCAGATAAAAACCCCTTCAATTACAACATGCCGGGGCATACAGAGGTGAACGCGGCAGTTTTTTCGGTAACTTCTCGTTTCTGATTAATATGCTGTATACTTATCCAGTGTTGGAAAGGGTGAGCTTATGCGTAAGATCATACATGTCGATATGGACTGCTTTTTTGCGGCGGTGGAGATGCGAGACAATCCTGCTCTGCGGGATATTCCGATCGCCATCGGCGGCAGTCGGGTTAAGCGCGGTGTGATCAGTACGGCCAACTACCCGGCACGGAAATTTGGTGTACGCAGCGCCATGCCAACCGCTATGGCACTAAAACTCTGCCCGCATCTCACCCTGTTACCCGGTCGCTTTGATGCCTACAAAGAGGCCTCAAACCAAATTCGTGACATCTTTTCGCGTTACACCTCCCTGATTGAACCTCTGTCCCTTGACGAAGCCTACCTTGATGTGACCGACAGCCCGCACTGCCACGGGTCCGCGACATTAATGGCTCAGGAGATCCGCGAAACCATTTTTCGCGAGACGCAGCTTACCGCTTCAGCGGGTATCGCCCCGATAAAGTTCCTGGCGAAGATTGCCTCTGATTTAAATAAACCGAACGGGCAATATGTCATTACCCCGGCCGACGTACCGGCATTTTTACGCACGCTGCCACTGAGTAAAATTCCCGGCGTGGGCAAGGTGTCAGCGGCAAAACTGGAAACGTTAGGGTTGCGTACCTGCGAAGATGTGCAAAACAGCGATCTGGCGATGCTGCTTAAACGGTTTGGGAAATTCGGTCGGGTATTGTGGGAGCGAAGCCAGGGCATTGATGACCGGCAGATCAGCAGCGAGCGGCTACGTAAGTCCGTCGGCGTTGAACGCACCTTACTGGACGATATTTACCAGTGGGAAGAGTGCGAAGCCATTATCGAGAATCTTTATGCTGAACTGGAGCGCCGTCTGTTAAAAGTGAAACCCGACCTGCTGATCGCCAGGCAGGGGGTGAAACTGAAATTTGCCGATTTTCAGCTCACCACACAGGAGCACATCTGGCCGCGTCTTAACAAAGAGGATTTGCTGGCGACGGCGCGTAAAGCCTGGGATGAACGCCGCAGTGGTCGCGGCGTGCGGCTGGTAGGCCTGCACGTGACCTTGCTTGATCCGCAAATGGAGCGACAGCTGGTACTGGGATTATAATCATGCTGGAAATAAGAACTTATCAAGAAAGGGATTTTGACGACCTGTGCGAAATATTTCTGCGGGCGGTCACTGAAACAGCCAGCCGCGATTATTCGCCGCGCCAGATTGCCGCCTGGGCGCAGATAGATGCGTCACGCTGGCAGGAAAAATTAACGCATTCTACGGTGCGTGTGGCGGTATCAGACCATCGCCCGGTGGGCTTTATTACCGCTATTGAACGTTATATTGACTTACTTTTTGTCTCGCCGGAATTTACTCATCAGGGGGTCGCCAGTGCGTTGTTGGATGCACTCATTGTTCTGCTTCCTGACGGAATGATCACCGTCGATGCCAGTATTACCGCGAAGCCTTTTTTTGAGCGTTATGGGTTTCAGGTTTTGCAGCAACAATCGGTTGAGACACGCGGAGTGCGGTTCGTGAATTATCATATGGCGCGACAAAAAAAGCCGGATGTCGCGTGAATAGACGACTTATCCGGCTCAGGTCTGAAGCAGAAATCGCAGGCCGGATAAGCAAACGCCCTCCGGCTTTTTAGCGCATTACTTCGCGGGAATGGCTTTCAGCAGCTCGGTCAGCAGCGTCCAGTACTGGCCAACGCTCTCAATATGAACCTGCTCATCCGGGGAGTGCGGACCGGTGATGGTTGGCCCAATAGAGACCATGTCCATGTTCGGATAGGGTTTTTTAAACAAACCACACTCCAGACCGGCGTGGATAATCTGGATGTTCGGCGTCTTGTTAAACAGACGCTGATAGGTCTCACGCACCAGATGCATGACCGGGGAGTTTGCGTCCGGCTGCCAGCCAGGATAGCCGCCTTTCGGTGCGGTTTTCGCCCCCGCCAGATGCCCCAGGGACTCCAGCATGCTCACCACGTAATCTTTGCCGCTGTCGATAAGGGAGCGGATGAGGCAGATGATTTCGACGCTCTCATTCTGCATGGTGACCACGCCGACGTTCAGGGAGGTTTCCACCACGCCTTTCGCCACGTCTGAATTACGGATAACACCGTTTGGCGTGGCGTTCAGTAGCTGAATGAATGCGTCACGGGAGGCCGGGGTCAACGCCTGTTTATCCGTGGTGACGGTATCAAGCAGAACCACCAGATTCTTCTCTTTGATTTCCAGTTCGTTTTTCAGGATGCCCTGATAGGTTGCCGCCAGCGTTTGCAGCTGTTCGGCTTTATCCGCCGGAACGGCGACGGTGGCGAAGGCCTCACGGGGGATGGCGTTACGCAGGGTGCCGCCGTTGAAGTCCACCAGTTGCAGATTCAGTTCTGCAGCATGACCGACCAGGAAACGGGCCAGCAGCTTATTCGCATTGCCTAGACCTAAGTGGATATCCCCACCGGAGTGGCCGCCTTTGAGCCCTTTTAGCGTCAGTTTGAACGTCCGGGAGCCAGCAGCAATCGCTTCGCGAGAGAGCGGCAGGGTGGTAATGAAATCAATACCACCGGCGCAACCCATATAGATTTCGCCTTCTTCTTCGGAGTCGGTGTTGATAAGAATGTCGGCCTGCAGCCAGTTTGCCTGCAGCCCGAACGCACCGTCCATTCCGGCTTCTTCGGTCATTGTCAGCAGCACTTCCAGCGGGCCGTGCTCGACGCTGTCGTCCGCCAGGACCGCCAGTGCGGAGGCCATACCGATGCCGTTATCCGCGCCCAGCGTGGTGCCGCGGGCTTTTACCCACTCGCCATCAATGTATGGCTGAATCGGATCTTTGGTGAAGTCGTGTTCGGTGTCGTTGTTTTTCTGCGGCACCATATCGAGGTGGGCCTGCAGTACCACTGGTTTACGGTTTTCCATCCCTGCGGTGGCCGGTTTGCGCAGCAAAATATTGCCGACCTGATCGCGCTCTGCATGCAAGCCTTTTTCTTTCGCCCAGCTCATCACATGCTCAGCAAGCTGCTCTTCATGGTAAGAGGGGTGGGGGATGGAACAGATTTTGGCAAAAATATCCCACAACGGCTGTGGCGACAGTTGAGACAATTCAGACACGATGAGTCTCCTTCGATAGGCCTGCGAAACAGACGTTGCAGGCCATTGGGTTAAATAAACGGACATCACAAGACAGGCTTGCGAGATGGTCCTGAGAATACCACTTAATTCCCCTCCTGTTAGTACGCGTCGCGTAAAAAGCCCTATTGATGCCGGGTAGCACTGGTTTTTAGCGCGTCAGATCTCTATAATCTCGCGCAACCTATTTCCCCGTAGAACACTTTTTAAGCCGTAGATACACAGGCTGGGACACTTCACATGAGCGAAAAATACGTCGTCACCTGGGACATGTTGCAGATTCATGCACGTAAACTGGCAAACCGCCTTATGCCGTCTGAGCAGTGGAAAGGCATTATCGCCGTTAGCCGTGGCGGTCTGGTTCCGGGGGCGTTACTGGCCCGCGAACTGGGTATTCGTCATGTTGATACCGTTTGCATCTCCAGCTATGACCACGACAATCAGCGTGAGATGAAAATTCTTAAACGCGCAGAAGGTGATGGTGAAGGCTTTATCGTCATCGACGATCTGGTAGATACCGGTGGTACTGCGGTTGCCATCCGCGAAATGTACCCAAAAGCCCATTTCGTGACCATTTTCGCGAAACCTGCAGGTCGTCCGCTGGTTGATGATTATGTGATTGATATTCCTCAGGATACCTGGATTGAGCAGCCGTGGGATATGGGCGTGGTCTTCGTACCGCCGATCTCCTCACGTTAATCACACCGTTGCACTCCTCCAACGCCTGGCTTTGCCGGGCGTTGTTCATTTTAGCGCTAAGCGGGTTACAATAGTCTCAGTGACGTACTCATGGAGGCTGCGTAAATGGCACAAGCTAACCTCAGCGAAACCTTATTTAAACCCCGGTTTAAGCACCCGGAAACCTCAACTCTGGTGCGTCGGTTTAACCGGGGCACACAACCTCACATCGACTCCGCCCTGGATGGCAGTAATGCCCCGCAGTGGTACCGGATGCTCAACCGTTTGATGTGGGTCTGGCGCGGTGTGGACCCGCGCGAAATCATGGACGTGCAATCCCGCATCGTGATGAGTGACGCCGAGCGTACCAGGCCGGATCTTTACGACACGGTAGTGGGGTATCGGGGTGGAAACTGGATTTACGAGTGGTCAACTCAGGCGATGCTCTGGCAGCAGAAGGCAAATCAGGAGCAGGATACGACCCTGAGCGGTCGCCACTGGCTGCATGCTTCCAACCTTTACAGCATTGCCGCCTACCCGCACATCAAAGGCGATGCGTTGGCCGATCAGGCGCAGGCGCTGGCGAATCGAGCCTATGAAGAGGCGGCGCAACGCCTGCCGGGTAAAATGCGCGAAATGGAGTTTGCTATCCCTGGCGGTTCACCGGTGACAGGTTTTTTGCATATGCCTGAGGGCGACGGGCCGTTCCCGACCATCTTAATGTGCGGCGGTCTGGATCATCTGCAGAGCGATTATTACACCTTGTATGAGCGCTATTTTGCCCCGCAGGGCATGGCGATGCTGACGCTGGATATGCCCTCTGTTGGCTTCTCATCCAGGTGGAAGCTGACGCAGGACTCCAGCCTGCTGCATCAGCATGTGTTACAAGCGCTGCCCAATATTCCGTGGGTCGATCATACCCGGGTTGCCGCGTTTGGCTTCCGCTTTGGCGCAAACGTGGCGGTTCGACTGGGCTACCTTGAGTCGCCCCGGCTGAAGGCCGTGGCTTGTCTGGGGCCGGTTGTCCATGCGCTGATGGCTAACCCTCAACTGCTGGGGCGGATCCCGGAGATGTATATGGATGTACTCGCCAGCCGCCTTGGCATGCATGATGCGTCCGACGAGGCTCTCTATATTGAATTGAATCGCTACTCCCTGAAAACGCAGGGTCTGCTGGGCCGCCGATGCCCGACGCCGATGCTCTCAGGTTACTGGAAAGACGATCCTTTTAGCCCGGAAGAGGAGTCACGTTTAATCACCTCGTCATCTGCAGACGGTAAGCTGCTGGAGATCCCGTTTAAACCGGTTTATCGCAATTTTGATAAGGCCCTTTGCGATATCACGGGGTGGATCAGTAATCGATTACGTTAATAGATTGCTAATTTCTATTTGTTTGGTAAAACAGTTGCATCATAAAAGGAGATCGCAATGACGTTACCGAGTGGACATCCGAAGAGCAGACTCATAAAGAAGTTTACCGCGCTTGGCCCCTATATTCGGGAAGAGCAGTGTGTCGATAATCGCTTTTTTTTCGATTGCCTGGCCGTATGCGTCAATGTAAAGCCAGCACCTGAAAAACGCGAGTTCTGGGGCTGGTGGATGGAGATGGAAGCGCAGGAGGACCGCTTTACTTACAGCTACCATTTCGGGCTGTTTGATAAAGAAGGGGAATGGAAACCCACCACGATTAAAGATTCAGAAGTCACCGAAAGGCTTGAAAAAACGCTGCGAGATTTTCATGGTCGGGCACGCGACATGCTGGCGACGCTTGAACTGAAACTGGAGCCTGCGGAGAACTTTGCTGACGACGTTAAACTCAGCGCCTGATCTGTTCCAGAGCCGGATAAAAGCAAAACGCCCTTCAGAGATGAAGGGCGTTTTTTTATGCCAGCCTGACTTAGAACTGGTAAGTCACGCCCACTGCAACCACGTCGTCGGTGCTGATACCAACCAGACGGGTGAAGGCATCTTCGTCGATCTGGTTAATTTTGTAATCAACCATTGCGGAGAAGTTTTTGTTGAAGTAGTAAGTTGCGCCCACATCGATGTACTTAACCAGATCCTGGTCGCCGTAACCTTCGATGTCGTGGCCTTTGGTCTGTACGTAGCCCACGGACGGACGCAGACCGAAGTCGAACTGATACTGCGCAACCGCTTCAAAGTTGTCAGCAGTGTTAGCAAAACCGCGGCTTCCAATCGGGGTCATGTTTTTCGATACGCCGTACATGGCAGCCAGGTACACGCCATTTGAGTCAAACTTCACGCCAGTGGCCCATGCTTCCGCATTTTCGCTGCCGAAGGCAAACTGCTGCGCTTCCTGAGCAATGGTACGGTCAGACTTCGCGTAGGCACCCACTACGGTGAACGGGCTGCCGCCGAAGTTGTAAGACAGAGAACCACCGAAGCCGTCGCCATTCTGTTTGGAGGCAGAACGACCAGATTCGTTTTTACCCTGGTACTGCAGGCCAAGGTTCAGGCCGTCAACTGCGCCGAAGAAGTCGGTGTTACGGTAGGTTGCAACGCCAGTGGTACGTTTGGTCATGAAGTTGTCGGTACGGGTCAGTGAATCGCCGCCGAATTCAGGGAACATATCGGTGACCGCAGCTGCGTCGTACAGAATACCCAGGTTACGACCGTAATCGACTGAACCCAGCGTTTTCACCTTCAGACCAGCAAAGGCCAGACGGGTTTTCTGAGTGGAGTTGCTTTCGTCCGCATTGCCGGCGAATTCCGTTTCCCAACGACCGAAACCGGTCATTTGATCGTTGATCTGCGTTTCGCCTTTGAAACCCAGACGCGCATAGGTTTTGTCACCGTTCTGAGAAGCATCGTCGCTCATGTAGTGTTGAGCTTTGATTTTGCCGTACAGATCCAGTTTGTTACCGTTCTTGTTGTAGATTTCCGCGGCTTGTGAAGATGCAGAAACAACGCCAACGCCAATCATCATTAATGCCAAAGTAGTTTTTTTCATTATGTTTCCTGATTTATTTTTAATTAACGCGCTTCGATTCACCGAGCGTCGCCGCTCACTTGAAAAATTCAGGTGAGTTTTTAACGTCTGTGAATTAAAGATTTATGACAATTCTTATTTATTTTTTAGAAACCGTGTTTTATCTGGTCTGTAATAAAAACGTCAAGTTTTGTAAGTAAACTTTCTGATTGGCCTCAAGGAAATTCTTATGTTGTGAAAAGTCACAGTTGGAAGTTGCTGCCGATCCTGTTACAAAGGCTGTTTCCTTTTTTTCTTACACGTTGAACGGCAGAGAAACATGAGTGACAGCCAGACGCTGGTGGTGAAACTAGGCACCAGTGTGTTAACCGGGGGCTCACGCCGCCTGAACCGCGCCCACATCGTTGAACTGGTGCGCCAGTGCGCGCAACAACACGCCGCAGGGCACCGCATTGTTATCGTTACCTCTGGCGCCATTGCCGCCGGGCGTGAGCACCTGGGTTACCCGGAACTGCCCGCCACTATTGCCTCCAAACAGCTGCTGGCTGCCGTGGGCCAAAGCCGCCTGATTCAACTCTGGGAACAGCTTTTCTCTATTTACGGCATCCATATTGGGCAAATGCTGCTAACCCGCGCAGACATGGAAGACCGGGAACGTTTCCTCAACGCCCGTGACACCCTGCGGGCACTGCTCGATAACAATATTGTTCCTGTAATAAATGAAAACGATGCTGTTGCTACGGCTGAAATCAAAGTTGGCGATAACGACAATCTTTCCGCGCTGGCGGCTATTCTGGCCGGAGCCGATAAGCTCTTATTACTGACCGATCAGCAAGGTCTCTTTACCGCCGATCCGCGTAACCACCCGGAAGCTGAACTCATCAAAGACGTCTATGGCATCGACGATGCGCTGCGTGCAATCGCAGGGGACAGCGTTTCGGGCCTTGGCACCGGGGGTATGGGCACTAAGCTACAGGCTGCCGATGTTGCCTGCCGCGCGGGCATCGAAACGGTGATTGCAGCAGGCAGCAAACCGGGCGTGATTGGCGATGTGATGGAAGGTACACCGGTCGGGACCCGTTTTCATCCTCAGGCCTCTCCTCTTGAGAACCGTAAACGCTGGATCTTTGGCGCGCCCCCTGCGGGCGAGATAAGCGTGGATGAGGGAGCTACCGCGGCCATCCTGGAGCGGGGGAGTTCATTGCTTCCTAAAGGGATTAAAAGCGTGACAGGTAACTTCTCCCGTGGTGAAGTGATTCGTATCCGTAACCTCGAAGGCCGTGATATCGCTCACGGCGTCACCCGTTATAACAGTGACGCATTGCGCCGTATTGCCGGTCATCACTCACAGCAAATTGATTCCATCCTCGGCTATGAGTACGGGCCGGTCGCTGTGCATCGTGATGACATGATCATCCGTTAAGGAGCAGAAGTATGCTGGAACAAATGGGCATGGCTGCCAAAGCCGCGTCGTACAAACTGGCGCTGCTTTCCAGCCGCGAAAAAAACCGCGCGCTGGAAAAGATGGCTGACTATCTTGAGGCGAGGACCGAAGAGATCCTGCTCGCAAACGAGCAGGACGTGCTGGAGGCTCGTCGTAATGGCCTGAGCGATGCAATGCTTGATCGTCTGGCGTTGACCCCCGCCCGTTTGAAAGCGATTGCCGACGACGTGCGACAGGTCTGTAGTCTGGCCGACCCGGTAGGGCAGGTTATCGATGGTGGCCTGCTGGACAGCGGCCTGCGCATTGAACGTCGCCGTGTGCCGCTCGGCGTAATCGGTGTGATTTATGAAGCGCGCCCGAACGTGACCGTAGATGTCGCTTCGTTGTGCCTGAAAACGGGCAACGCAGCGATTCTTCGCGGCGGGAAGGAGACCTGGCGGACCAACGCCGCGACGGTTAACGTGATTCAGCAGGCGCTGGAAGAGTGCGGTCTGCCAGCCGGTGCGGTGCAGGCCATTGAGAGCCCGGATCGCGCGCTGGTCAATGAAATGCTGCGCATGGATAAATACATCGACATGCTCATTCCGCGTGGCGGGGCAGGTTTGCATAAGCTGTGTCGCGAACAGTCCACCATTCCGGTTATAACCGGCGGTATCGGCGTATGCCATATCTTCGTCGATGATTCCGCTGAGATAACCCCGGCGCTGAAGATTATCGTTAACGCCAAGACGCAGCGCCCAAGCACCTGTAACACGGTTGAAACCTTGTTGGTGCATCAGAGCATCGCAGAAAGTTTCCTGCCTGCACTGAGCGCGCAGATGGCGCAAAGCGGCGTGACGCTGCATGCGGATGCGCCGTCGCTCAGAGTACTCCAGTCCGGCCCGGCTTCGGTTGTGCCAGTTAAAGCGGAGGAGTATGACGATGAGTTTCTGTCGCTTGATCTCAATGTGAAAATGGTGGCCGATCTGGACGATGCTATCGCGCACATCCGCGAGCACGGTACCCAGCACTCTGACGCCATCCTCACGCGTACCCTCAGCAATGCAAACCGCTTTATTAATGAAGTGGACTCATCCGCTGTGTACGTTAATGCCTCCACGCGCTTTACCGACGGCGGTCAGTTTGGCCTTGGCGCAGAAGTGGCGGTCAGCACCCAGAAGCTGCACGCCCGCGGCCCGATGGGGCTTGAAGCGCTGACCACCTATAAGTGGATTGGCTTTGGCGATGATACTATTCGTGCCTGAATAACCGCAGGGTGATGCAAAAGTAGCCATTTGATTCGCAAGGGCATTGACGCATCACTCTGTTGGATCTACTCTTTTGCCCCGTGGTTCACTATCGTGAATCCGCCCCTCTCAGGGCCGATATAGCTCAGTTGGTAGAGCAGCGCATTCGTAATGCGAAGGTCGTAGGTTCGACTCCTATTATCGGCACCAGTCACTTCTATCTTATTGATTTAATTAATATTAAATTCATTCAGAGTGAAATCGTGTAGCCTCTACTACATAGAGGTCATACAGCCGATGGCTCAACGTGATAATCTGTATCGCCGTAGCAGCGGTATTTATGTTGTCCGTATTGCAGTTCCCGCCCGATACCGTCTCTACACGGGACAGCGTGAGATTCACGCTTCAACAGAAACAAACGACATCAGAAAAGCGAGAGCGATTGCCGCAGGTTTATTGGTTGTCTGGCAGCGATGTCTGGGTGAGTATCAAAAATTGGATAGAGAAAAGTTGGTAAGCAGTGCGCCTGCTTTGGCTGGCGAAGGAATGATCAGCCTCGCTGAATTTTGCGGTTTAACGAGCGCTTCCCTGCAACAAGTGGCGCAGCGACTACTTGATACGAATATCCCACTTTTTTGGCTTGCTGATGGGCGTCCTGCCTACTATGTAGAAGATCTTTCACTCGTTGATAAGGATGATCCTGAGGCTTCAGGATTTATCATCGATAGTGCCATTAACATCGGGATCAGAGGCTCTCTGAGCGGTTATGTTCAGCCCTTGGTTTCATCACGTATATTACGTCAGATGATCGCTGGCGAGCCGCTGGATGCAGAAACCGCATTTAAATCTTCAGAGGCTTCATCCAAAGCCGCTTGGTTCGTTGACTTTCCCGGTGTCGAAATCTCGCCTAATTCATTGATGATTCATCGTGTTCAAGCCGAGCGCTTACGATTATTTTGGCTGTCACATAGCACCGCAGTTTCTCCAGTCATGCCAGAGAAACCAAAAGCAATTACCCCTGTATTATTGCCCTCATCGATACCGGATAATGAATATGTAAATCGTAAATACTACTCAGTGAAAATGAGCGAGTTATGTGAAAAATATATTCGCTACAAGCGCGGGGGGAAATTCACGGAAAAGGCAGAGAATCGAGTCCGGGAAGGTTTTGGCTTACTCCTTGAAGTCATGGGTGATTCAACGCTTGAAAAAGTTGACCGTGACTTCCTCCGTAAGTATGAGAGCTTACTAAGGTCGATACCTGCAAGGCGCGATCTGGCGAAAATAAGATACAAAATCAATGATGCTCATGAATTGATTGCCAAGGCAAAAGAGAATGGCGACCCCCTAATGAGCGATAATGCCGTTCGTAAATATATGCGAATTCTCTTCGAGGCTTTCCAGTGGGCTGATGGAGAAGGCATTTTTATTAAGTCTCCTGCGAATAAATTCTTTGCACCTGTTGAAAATGAAAAGATGGATCAGGATTTCAAATCTGATTTCACTGATGAGGATTTAAACGCTATTTTTGGTATGCCTTGGTATAAACGTGGGACTGTCGATAAAAACAGTCAGGGGCAATTCCATCATTATCGTGCATTTCATTACTGGCTACCGCTAATTGGTTTTTTTACCGGCGCGAGGATAAATGAGTTATGTCAGCTTTATCTTGACGATATTAAGCAGGATGCTGTCGGTTTTTATTTCTTCGAAATTAGCAATGAGCGTGCAGATCAGTCGCTAAAAACTATTCATTCGCGACGGAAAATACCGTTGCATCCGACATTGATCAAACTTGGATTAGTCCGCTATTGCGAAGCATTGAAGAAAGCAGGCCATGAACGTTTATTTCCCGAGCTTCCTTACCACCCTGTAAAAGGATATGGCGATAAGGCTTCGGACTGGTTTAATCGCTCGTTGCTCAAAGAGCGGTTAGGCTTTGAAAAAGGCAGCAAGAAATCTTTCCATTCATTCCGCCACACCTTTTCTACAAGACTTAAACAAGCTGGAATCGACAGCGAGACGCGTGCGCAGTTTGTTGGACATATCCGCGGTTCTGGCGAGACAGAGAACCGGTATAGCAAAGATCATCCGCCAGCAGCCCTCTATGCTGTGCTTGAGAGCGTTACGTTAGGGCTACCGGAAGTTGCTCCATTTGTTTGCGAAGATGGTGTAGATGCGGTAGCTGATGCGCTACGGATTAAGCAGAGCAATAAATCGCGAAAAGAACCGCAATAGCCTGAATTTCTCTCTTGCTCTAACGCGCTCAGAACTGTTCTGGCGCGTTTTTTATTAAGGGTGGTGGATTTCATAGTGCTGAATTTGGAGACGCTCAAAACGCGTTTGGTGAAGCCATATGACCTACGATTGCACCCGCAGCCCGTTCACACTTTCCGTCGGGAGGCTGATCACTGTTTTCGTGCAGGTCTCTATGCTGCCAATGATGTCTTGACGTGGGCCATTGCGCCAGTCATCACTCGCATAAAAGGCATCAAGAGCCGCAGCCATGCTTTCAACACTGTCAAAGGCGCGGATCAGGTAATAGCAATCCGGGTCATGAAGCGAGTTGCCAAACGAAACAACATCGATCCCGTGGCGGCGGTGTAGGGGAACGCTGATTTCCTGCATTATGGCGTGAAAAGCGGCACCGCTGCCTTTGCGTAAGGTGTATTGCAGTATTTCGACGGTTCTCAAGCGTTATCTCCGTGTTGCCCTTGGGCGGCTCCTAGTTGATAGCAATAAAGTAAACCGGACTGGGCCATGAAGCTACTGCTAATCAGACAGTCATCCGTAAGCAGAAGCTGCGATATGCGGTTCAAACGCGCTGTAAGGCTCTCTGGCGAGTGTTTTAAAGAAGGTAGTCGAAATCATAGTGCAGAATTCGCGGCGCTCTCTTAGAGTGACTGGCGAAGCCAGTTGAAACAAGCGTAGCGGAGTTCGAGCAATCAATGAGAAATCTGGGCGAGCTTTAGCTTTACCGCGTCGCTTAACTTTGGAGGCTGATTGCCTCTATAAGGACTGTCTCACCGCCACGGAAATTTTCGGATGCAATGCTTAAGAGGGGCGCTTCCAAACCTAGGAGAACCACTTTTTCGCACCCAACTTATCCGGCTGCATTTACACCGCGAACACGTTGAAGGTTAGCAGCTTCTGGTTCGTGTTTGGTTGTTACGCAGGAGAGGTAAAAACGGCAGGTTTACTTTTGACGGGAACGCCATAAGACACCAAACAGCAGAGAAGTGTAATTGTTAAAAATGTTAAAACATAACTTGTTCTTTAAGATGTAAACCCTTCCTCGGGGGGGAAGCCGGACATATCAACCCTAAGGCCATCTGAGAAGATAGCCTGTAGGTTGCTCGGTTCCCCTTGCCAGATGAAGATCAAGTCTTCCTCGTGGTGTGACGACCTTTCTTGAAAGATGCATTATGCGCAAAAGAAGCTACTCAAGAATCCGCCGATAGCTACTTTCACCCTCTGCTTGGCTGCATCAAACGCTTGCGCGCCCTACCTACCACAATCAACGTTACGCAGAGTTCCCATCCTGACGTCTTCCGCTAAACAGCGGTGATCTCCACCTACCCGGACCGGTTTACCGCATGAGGTAGGTGTCAGGAGAGAAGCTAGCACACCATCATTTTAAAGAAAAGTCATATATATCATATGGCTGCGTTCATATTCTGAACGCAGTTATCGATGTTAACCTAAAGGTATGAGAACACTGTCGTTTTTCATATACAAAGGGTGCTTCGGCTCACCTGTAGCGTTTAAGACGAAGCACATTGTGCTCTCTGGCAATAGCTGTCGGACGGTCGTTGAGCGTTTGAGGTGTCTTCCTTCATTTCCCCATGCGGCGACAACCAGTCCTGCACCGCTAACAAGACGTATCAAGTGGCTATCGTTATCTTTGCCAATGGGATCAGACGCTTTCATCATTTCATGTCGCTGGGTGTGAACGAATGCGAACAGGTTGGCCATGTATACGCCACCGTAGCCCCAGCTTTTGGCAAACGATATGCAGCGGCTCAAGGTGCGATCATCCTTCTCAGCATCGGCGTATGAAGGGTTTAGCCCTATGAAAAGGGTATACGGTTTTGATTCGTCCCAGACACGTGATAACGAGTAGCGATACTTACCGCACGGTGAAAAAATCGCGTCTTTAATCATTTCGGTTGTCCTTATGAAGTGATGGTTTCAGCCTAACATGTCTTCACCCGTTTTAAGCGCCAACAAACGACCATTTTCCGGCACCTTCCAATCGCGTGCTTTCGCACTGTTGGAAAATTAGCCTTGGCTTTTTTGGCAGGCCATCCTATTTTCATCACCGTTTTCCGGCAGGGGCCGGATGAGGAGATGACTATGGCGATTTTTGGCTACGGGCGTGTTTCGACATCGCAGCAGGATACTGAGAACCAGCGTCTTGAACTTGAACAAGCTGGGTGGACGTTCGACTTTTGGTTTACTGATGTTGTTAGCGGGAAGGTTCCTGCGGTGCAACGCAAAGCGTTTTCTGAAATGCTCAGCAAAATCCGCGATGGTGAAACATTGGTAGTTGCAAAACTAGACCGTCTGGGACGTGATGCGATTGACGTTCTGCAAACGGTCAGAAAGTTGGCTGACCGAAACATCAAGGTTATTGTCCACCAGCTTGGCACGACTGATCTCACCTCCGCTGCGGGTAAGCTTCTGCTGTCAATGCTGGCAGCGGTTGCAGAGATGGAACGTGACCTGCTGATTGAGCGGACCCAGGCGGGTTTGTTGCGGGCAAAAGCCGAAGGTAAGAAGCTGGGAAGACCGCCGATAATCGCCCCAGAAGACCGTAGAGCGATTATCGAGAAAAAGAATAATGGAAACAGTGTCAGTGCGTTAGCGCGCGAATACGGCGTTTCCAGAGCAACTATTACCGCAATCTTTGATTAATCTTTAATTTTCACATACCTGATTGGCAGGTTTGATAAACCAATGCTTCAACTTCTTGCGGTTTTTTTGCGGCCATGTCTTTGTAAACCATGCCAGCAAGGGCGTGGGCAAAAACAATATTACTCTCAGTGATGCCGGGTTTGCCTCTGAGATCTTCAATTTGTTGTTGGTAGACAGAAATTGGGTTGTGTTCGTCTCGCCCGATGGCAATATTTTTTGCCATCGTTGACCATGCAGTGCATACAGTATCGTTAGCATCTCTCTTCAACGAGCTTTCCAGCGCCTTATCACCTGTAATGGCATGCTGCGCCCACGCTGAATTGTTGGCGATAAACTTTTTGGAGCCGATGGCAATACCGTATTCAACGCGAATGCCATTATCGTGATAGCTACCGTCAGCATCTTTAGTCGCTAGCTTTAGAGATATGCGGCAACCGGGGAGCGTTTTGTGTTCTTGCACCGAGACAATAACGGTGTCCGTATCGCAATCAGCAAAGCTGTATTCGGGGTTAACGTAGGTGTTAGTTTTGATGAGCAGCCCGGTAAGTCCGTTTTTATAGCCTTTTGCCGGCAGCGTTTTGAAGGCGCTGCGATCACCCTTTTTGATCGCTTCCCGGAAGTGATCCATACCGATGCGCGTCGCCAGTTGATCGATGCTTTCTGCTGCATAAGATGCAGATGACGCAGCGATTAACATAATGGTCAGCACAGACTTGGCTGAAAAACCGGGCTTACTAAGCCGTGTTTTTGACATATTGTTATCCCTCAGAATCCACCCCAGCGGTGTCAGTTATCGCATCATAGACCATTGATTCAAAATGTCACTATTGGAGCGTGGCTCTTTAGTGGACATCTGCGCAAATTCAGGTCATGAAAATGACCCTGAGAAAACTGTTTGGACAACGAGTAAAAGAGTTGCGCATTGCCACCGGAATGAGCCAGGAAGCCTTTGCCGATCGGTGTGGGTTCGCACGTAGCTATATGAGCCGCATTGAACGCGGCGGTTCTAATGCGTCTCTGGATGCGATTGAGGTGCTGGCTAACGCTCTCAATGTTGAGCCGTGGCAGTTGTTAGCGTCTGACTCATCAGAAGATAACGATCCGGAACTGTTGGTTCCATACGCAGCCGATGGTTCCTGTTTTCACCCCGGTTTGGCGAGCACCCGCGATGGTTCGTTTGGAGTAGGTGATAAAGCGGCTCAGAAGCGTTTTGGCACCTTTTCCGAAGCGCTTGAGTATCTCCGTAGTATGGAGACGGCAAAATGGCGTAGGCCCAATGCCAGTGGCAACTGGGGCATTGTTTCGGCAGTGCGGTGGGACAAACTCGAGAAGTAGCGCAGGTATAAGTTTATAAATTCTGGCTGCTGTGTGAATGAACAGTATGTATAGACGATTGACCATCCCCAGTTGAACATTCTTCTTATTTCTAAAAGGGCGAAAAACATCGAAATACAGGTGCGTTACATAGGCGTTACGGTGGCGTTTTACCTTAGCCATGGAGCCGCGTGTTGCAAAAAATCATGAGAAATTGTAATGCCTTGTAACCTCGTTGATTTGTCCCAACAACTGATGACCTTGCTCTGATACGCGATAACGTGGTCTCGATGAGTTTTCGTTATAAACAGTATCGACCATCCCCTCGTTCATCAAGTTGGTTACTATGTTCGCAACATTGCTAAACCCGGGAATACCCCGTATAGCAAGGGTGCGATCTAGCCTCATCCAAGTCCAGTAGATGTCTTTTTCTGCCATAACTTTCAAGACATTGAGTTCTGTAGTGGTTAATGAGTATGTCTCTGTTATCATGATGAATTATGTCAAGCGAGTATGGCGTTTTCCCAAGTGGCTTTAAGGCGTGATACCTCACTTAGTAATTCATCCTCGTTTAAATCATCTTCGTCGATTAACTCAGGATCTGAACAGTAAGAATCGACTAATGAGAAAACTGAGTCAAAAAACTTCTGGGTGGCTATATCGGCTTTTTTTGTATCAGTTGAATCCCTGTAAGTTCGCCATGCGGCGGAGTATTCTTGTTCAAAATCCGGTGCAGCAATGTTACCGCACGTAAATGCGTCAATAAGATCCAAAATCGCCGATTCATTTTGATTAAAAGACATTGCCATTACCTATTAGGTCGGTTGATTGAGTATCTGACAGCTTCCATCCGGAAATGAAGTTGCCATCTGTTTTTGTCATAACATTTAGTTTGGTTTCTGGATTGTAGTAGTGATAGACATCCTGATTCCATCGATATTTACCTGTAATTCTATTGGTTAACGGATCGTCTATATGACTTTTTAACGCCTGTTCAAATGATTTTAATCCTTCTGCGTTTGGATTGCCGGAAGCGTTGAAATCAACAGCATGTTTGAACTTTTTCTGTAGCTGTCGTGACTCGAAACTAACCAACGTTGAAGGCGATGGTTTAGGCGTTTTAGACAGATTGGATAGTGTTTCTATTTCATTTACTGGGGTTAATCTTCCGATGCCAAGTGCCGCTGCAACTGACGCACCGGTGATGAGTAACCCTTTGTTATCCATTACCTGATTGTAACCTGACGGAGCATCCCCGCCGAGCTGCTCTGCGGTCTTTCTGAACCCCTCAACATTTCCGTTGTAAACACCGCCTGCGGCCAGAAGCCGACCCGCTGCTTTGCTGTTGATGGTTTTTGCCGCCTGAGCATGTTGAACGGGCGCTGATGGGCGAACGTAGTATACCGGGCGTTTTAGTTGATGTGAGATGAGGTAGCTAAGACGAGAGTGGAGGAGCAGGGGCAGATCACTGCGGAGGTTACCAGAGGATGTTTGCACCCCCGTGATGATATGACCGATTGTGCCCTTTCTCAGTAAAACGACCTTCCCGGCTCGAATGTCATTCAGCACGTCCCGGTATGCCATCCAGGGCTGCTGATAATGGAACTGACGATATCGACTGACAAAAAGACCATAGTTGCCAGGTAAATCCCACTCCCGAATGATTCTATTTGGCTGGGCAGTCTCCTCAAGGTAACGCGCTGCCATATCCGGGTGGATGATGTGGGGAAAGTCATCAAGGTATATATCGTCCAGTGACTTTGCCTGATAGTGATGAAGCATAATGTCCCTATTAGCGCCACCATCGCGCATAGCTTAAAAGCGACCGATGTTGAGTGAGGTTTAAGATTACCCCTTCGTTTGTGAAGAGGGAAGTGTCTGGCGCTAATGCAAAGAGCATTTTGGGGTAGCGAACAAACTGTTTGTAGCACCTACTACAAATGCGTCCTACAATCGAACCTCACAAACTCATGTGGTTACGCGAGTTTCGGTAATGCGAAGGTCGTAGGTTCGACTCCTATTATCGGCACCATTTCAAACTCTCCCCAAGTCTACCGAAATCAACTCAAAGCCCGTATACTGCGGTTTCTGGCCCGTATCTTATCTCCTGTTATCAACTGGACTCAACCAGAATCAAGTTACAATTGGGGGCATTCTGTGTTCGGTTTTCGGAGATGCCCCCAATGAAGCTTAATGCTCGACAAGTCGATACCGCTAAACCCAGAGAGAAAGCCTTCAAACTGTCGGATGGCGCTGGTTTGTATCTTGAGGTTGTTCCCTCTGGTTCTCGATACTGGCGGATGAAATATCGCTTCAATGGAAAAGAGAAGCGTATGGCTTTTGGTGTTTATCCAGCAGTGTCTCTCGCACAAGCTAGGGCGCTACGTGATGAAGCCAAGAAAAAGCTGGCCGAGGGTATCGATCCATCGTTTGCCAAGAAAGAAGAAAAGCTGGTTCGGGATGTGCAGCTCAATAATACGTTTCAGGCTGTGGCACTTGAATGGCATGGAACGAAGGTGAGCCGATGGTCAGAAGGTTATGCCTCCGACATTATCGAAGCTTTCAATAAAGATATTTTTCCCTATATCGGCCAGCAGCCGGTGAATGAAATCAAACCACTGGTTCTGCTGAATGTGCTGCGTCGTATGGAAAGCCGTGGCGCGACAGAGAAGGCCAAGAAGGTTCGCCAGCGCTGCAGCGAAGTCTTTCGTTACGCCATCGTTACCGGTCGCGCGGAATACAATCCTGCTGCGGATCTAACCAGCGCGATGTCAGGACATGAATCGAAGCATTATCCCTTCCTTACCGTTGAGGAGTTACCAGACTTCTTTAAAGCTCTCTCCAGCTATACTGGAAGCCCGTTAGTTGTTCTTGCTGCTCGACTGTTGATCCTTACGGGAGTTCGCACCGGCGAGCTTCGAGGTGCTTTCTGGAGTGAGTTTGATCTTGAGAAAGCGGTGTGGGAAATTCCTGCCAACCGAATGAAGATGATACGACCTCACCTTGTCCCCCTCTCTACCCAAGCCATAGAGATCGTACAGCAGCTCAAGGTGATGTCTGGGCAATATCCTCTGGTGTTTCCTGGGAGGAATGATCCCCGCAAATATTGTATCTATACTGTCTGATAAATTAATAAAAGAAGATTATCAGAAATATAATCGTTATATTATTCTTGAATTATCTCAAGATAATAAATTCTTTAAGCTTTAATTGTGCAGGCTGCTAAGTTAGCAGCCGTTCTTATGGAATGTTGCTACTTATAAAACCAATTGAGAAAATTAATAATCGCCATGTTGATATTCATGTTTTTACAATTAATGTGTTGATTGTTAAAAGTAAAGGGGTTTTTTTTTGGATTCTCCCTCCTACGTAAATGATTAAAAATTTCATCTATACAGATTGTTTAACTGCGGTAATTTGAAGAAATATGATTCATCTGTGTTTTTAAAATCCCCAGATGCATTTTCTCTGAGAGATGAGTTAATAAGGATACAGCAATTCTCAGCTCTGGTCATGCCAACGTTGTGAAGGTTAAGTTCTTGTTGAAGCGTCTGGTATATAGGTGTGTATCTGTCTTCGCTGTTATATTTTCTAAATGGGAAAGACCATTCATCTAAATTTAGGTGAAATACTAATTTGAATTCCAGTCCTTTAGATTTATGAAAAGTCATTACTTGTATCTCATTATCATCTAATAGTTTGAATAGTTTGAATAGTTTGAATAGTTTGAATAGTTAGAATTGTTTGGCTAAAATATCGTCAGAGATTGTTCTTATTAGATCTCCATAAGTATGTTCTGTTGAATTTATCCTTAAAATATATGCGATGTCATGAAATTTATGTATTAAATCTTCATTTTTTAATTCATTTCAAATTGTTTTTATTTTTTTCTTAGTAAGAGCGGAGTATTATCATCTACTATAACTCCATCAAAAACTTTGTTAATAAATTCTTGTGCTGTACTTATAGAGCCGTACTTGTATGCTAACAGATCTTTGTATAGATCTGAGCAATCAGTACCAGTTTTATCTAGAGGTGTGTCAACATAAAGCCTGAAGTTTAAGTTTAATCCAGAGCAGAATAATGTTAATGATTTTTCTTTTCTTGCTAAAATGGCTATTTGATTTGCTTTTTCTAACTTCCATTCGCCGTTACTCAGCCATCCTGAAATCCAGGGATGGACTGACCCCACGACAGTAGACAAATTCTGTCCTCACGACGAGGCCTGTTCGAAGGCCTCCGGACTCACGCCGCCGAGGTGACTGTGGCGCCGGGCCCGGTTGTAGAACACTTCAATGTAATCGAAGATATCCGCCCGGGCCAGATCCCGGATTTTGTATATTCTCTTCCTGATGCGTTCTTTTTTCAGGGAACTGAAGAACGATTCGGCCACCGCATTATCCTGGCAGTTGCCACGCCGGCTCATGCTCTGTGCCAGGTTATTGGCCAGGCAGAAGCGCTGCCAGTCGTCATTGCCGTACTGACTACCTTGATCGCTATGTACGATGACCTCGCCGTCCGGTTTTCGCCTCCAGACGGCCATCATCAGCGCGTCGAGTACCTTTTGATGCCCTGAATTTAATCACTAACCACCGGAAAACCTGAATTGCAGGATGGACACTTAATATGAGTGAATTAACATTCACTAACTTTATATGCCTTTCCGTTCTCTGCAGAGATTCAATCCTGCCTTGCTCAGTGTCACATTTATTTTCGACATCACATATTTGATCGGTAATAAACCATGATTCATACTTTAGGCTTTAGAGGGTTACAGGAACAATCGCACCATCGATCAACTCGTCAATAACATCCTCACGAAAAGAAACACCTACTTTTTAATGTTAATTACCACAACACCAAAGAAAAAACAAAACACAAATAATCACGGCATTTACAATAACCCCACAATGGAAACTCACCCACTTCATATCGGATAAACCGGGAACAATTAACCTCATATTCATAACTAATGAAAACCCCACACCCAGCCTTGCCTCTTTATTATCGACTCTCTTCACATCTATAAAATCGCCACGAACGCAACTCGTTTCGGCCAGATTCATTGAAAATGAATATGTAGATTTATGCCAAAACCCTCATGTAATTGTAAGCCTGGTTTATTTTTTACTAATTGAAGGTTCTATTGAAGCGACTTACTAGATCAGAAAGCAACCTTTTGAGATAGATCTGAGTGAAGTGATTACCTGCATTACACCTACGTAATTTCCGATAAAAACTTTTTCCATCTTTTTTATTGTCATTAGAATGATGAACAATGTTCTTATGTCTGAAAACGCCATCAGCAAGTGTTTGCGCTTGATGAAATATAGAATCTCGCCAGAGATTCGGCAGAAAATATAGCATTAAAGAAATCGCTAAAAATTAACACCCCAACAAGGTTAGCCACGAAATCAAGAGATAGAAAGAGGTATAGTACTATTGTGTAGAAAAAGTGGACACTGCTACTGGAAAAGCATTGGCAGACGAAAAACTCCAGGATATACAACACCCCGTCATGCCCACGCCATTTAAATATATTACTATGAAGCTCACCTTTATAAGATGCGTCCTATTTCATCAACCATAACCCAGGTAAACCGCGGCAACTTGATAACAACCTTAAAATATTGCATCAATAAATAAACGTCCATTCTAAAAATAGTGGCATGATAGTTTAACGGCCAAGTCTAACTTTGATGCAGGAATTTTTTATATTCAGGGCATACTATATTCAGTACACCCTGAATGTTAAAACTAACAGTTCTTAATATCAGGCTTTGCTGTAAAACGGCGAACAATAATAAAGAAAAGTGGAACAAAGAACAGCGCCAACACTGTACCGGCAAACGTACCGCCGATGATACCCGTTCCTATTGCAATACGGCTGTTAGCCCCTGCCCCGGTGGCCACAGCGAGTGGAACCACACCAGCGATAAATGCGAGAGAGGTCATCAGTATCGGACGCAAGCGTGTCTGTGCTGCACTGAGGGCTGCCAAACTCAGCGAGGTCCCTTTCTTGTAGGCCTCTTCTGCAAACTCAACGATTAGAATAGCATTCTTAGACGTAAGCCCGATTGTAGTCAGCAGCGCAACCTGAAAATAAATATCGTTATCCAGCCCTCGAATTGCGATGGCCATTACAGTTCCCAGCACCCCCAGCGGTACCGCCAGCAGAACGGAAAGAGGCACAGACCAGCTTTCATAAAGCGCAGCCAGACACAAAAAGACAACTAACAGCGATATTGAATAAAGCGCAACGGATTGACCACCAGCCTGTTTCTCTTGCAGTGAAAGCCCACTCCATTCTCCAGTTGCCCCCGCTGGCAGCTGTGCAGCAATCCTTTCTATGGCATCCATCGCATCCCCAGAGCTAAAACCGCTCGCATTTTGCCCCTGTATTTCATAAGAGGAGGAGCCATTGAAGCGATCCAGACTTTCCGGCCCGCTGGTCCAGCGAGTCGAGGCAAAGGCGGTAAACGGCGTCATTCCAGCATCGTCATTACGGATAAACCATTTATCCAGGTCAGTAGGTGCTGCCCGAAACTGTTCATCTCCCTGCATATAAACACGTTTAACGCGGCCTCGATCAATGAAGTCATTAACGTAGGCACCTCCCCAGGCACTGGTCAGAGTTTCAGTAACATCAGATAACTGTAATCCAAGCGCCACAGCCTTATTTGTATCGATGTCAATCTGCAGTTGGGGCATCTGGGGCAGTACGTTTGCGCGGACCGCTTGCAGTGCTGGATCTTTCTGAGCAGCAGCCAAGAGTTCATCGCGCATTTGTTCCAATTCGCTACGCGTCACACTGCCGCTGGCCATCAACTCATAGGTAAAGCCGGTATTCTGGCCAAGACCGGGTACGGGAGGCGGGGTCAGCGCGTAAATCTGGGCGTCTTTGACGGAAGACAATGCCATCATCGCTCGCATAGCTATCGCATCAGCTGAGTTATTACTCCCCTTACGGTCTTCCCAATTCCTGAGCTTTACAAATGCCATACCGGCGTTCTGAGCCGCGCCGCTGAAGTTAAAGCCATTAATCGTGAACACCACGTCAGTATTGTCTTTTTCCTCGCTTAGGAACCAGTCGGTGATCTGCTTATTCACCTCCTCGGTACGCCCGGACGTTGCGCCAGCAGGTAGCGTAGCCTGCAGCATGATACTGCCCTGATCTTCAGTGGGAAGAAAACTACCAGGGAGACGAGAGAACATAACAAACAACATCAAACCAACGGTACCGTAGAGCACAAGCATAAATATGGGACGTCGGAAAATTTTGATAACCACGAGCGAATATTTGTGTTCAAGTGCGTCATAGAACTTATTGAAACCACCAAAAAAACCCCGGTTTTTTAAATTACCCGGCTTCAAAAATGCCCCGCAAAGGGCTGGTGTCAATGTCAGAGCCACTACTACAGATAGTGTCATTGCCGCAATGATGGTGATGGAAAACTGACGATAGATGACACCTGTCGAACCGGCAAAAAATGCCATGGGAAGGAATACTGCAGAAAGTACCAGTGCAATAGCCACGAGCGCGCCGGAGATCTCCTTCATTGATTTTTCTGTTGCTTCCCTGGCCCCGAGCCCCTCCTCATGCATGATCCTCTCGACGTTTTCGACCACAACGATAGCATCGTCAACCAGCAAGCCAATCGCCAGCACCATCGCAAAAAGCGTCAGCGTATTTATCGTATAGCCAGACAGGGCGAGTACGCCGAACGTGCCTAGCAGTACCACCGGTACGGCCAGCGCAGGTATAAGCGTTGCGCGAATGTTTTGAAGGAAAAGGTACATCACAACAATTACAAGTCCGATAGCCTCGAACAACGTGATGATTACATCCTTCACTGAAAGACGGATAAAGTCAGTGCTGTCAAGGGCATAGGCCACCTCATACCCTGCGGGCATAGAATGGCGGTATTCATTAAGTTTTGACTTAACCTGCTCAGCTGTGTCCAGTGCATTAGCACCAGGGGCAAGCATGATGCCCATGCCAGTGGCGGGATGACCGTTCAGCCGGGTTGTCATGTCATATGATTCACTCCCGATTTCAACGCGCGCAACGTCACCAAGTCGGACGGTTGCTCCATCCTTACTACTCCTGACAATAATATTTCTGAATTCTTCCGCCGTCTGGAGGCGGGACTGAGCACGAACAGTTGCAGTCAATTGCTGGGAGGAAGACGAAGGAAGGCCTCCTATTTTACCCGCTGAGACCTGAATGTTCTGAGCCTGAATAGCCGATGAAATGTCCGAGGGTTGAAGTGCAAAGGAGTTTAACTTGAAAGGGTCCAGCCAAATACGCATGGCATACTGCCCACCAAAGACCTGAATATCTCCTACACCTTCTGTCCTGGCGAGCGGTTCTTGAAGGTTACTCACGAGCCAGTCGCCTATATCCGCGCTGGAGCTGGTATCTGTTTTGTCGTAAATACCTAAAACAAGCAGAAAGTTTGACTGCGATTTGGTTACAGTGACACCGAGCTGCTGTACTTCAGTCGGTAGACGGGAAAGCGCCTGCTGAACTTTGTTCTGTACCTGAACCTGTGCGGTATCCGGATCGGTTCCCTGGCTGAAAGTCACGGTCACGGTCACGTTACCCTGCGAACTGCTACTGGAGGTAAAATAAAGCAGATTATCAAGGCCAGTAAGCTGCTGTTCGAGTATCTGGGTTACGCTGTTTTCAAGCGTTTCCGCAGAGGCTCCAGTATACGTTGCAGATATATTTACGGCGGGCGGTGCCACATCAGGGTACTGCTCAACAGGCAAAAGCTTAATAGAAAGCGCACCCAACAGCATGATTAAAATCGCAATAACCCAAGCGAAGACCGGGCGATAAATAAAAAATCGTGAAAACATGAGAGAGCCTCTGTGAGCCTGACGTTATCAGGCCAGACTTAATAAAATAATAATTTACCAGCCCCATTAGGCTCAGTAAGGAAGCGTTCTGATCTGTACCGGCTTGAATTCTTCAATCATGTATACTTTCCTCACGTAAATACCCCACTATTATCTTTGTTTTTGCCAAACAAACATTAAAGAGCCTATCCGCATCTCATTCATGCAGAAAGTTGGTAATACCGTGCAAAACCACCCTCCACCTGCCCCGAAATATTTCACCGACATCATGTGGGGATGTTAATAGAGAAATACTTTCAACATCACTAAATTAACCTCCAGGTTTGAGTGAAATCACACCCTTTTTCAATAGAAGCCATTTTTAAACCCGCAATAAAATTTGTTAATAAACAACTCTCAAACTTCCTCATAAGAAGCTCAGGCTCGCAATGGTTAACCTAAACGAAATACAGAAAGTGACTCCCCGTTTCTCTTTCATATTTATTTAAGATACCATTTCATTACCTCGGATTTTATTTATAAAAAGGCATAAACAGTATCATATTATTGATTGCCCAGTACCGGGAGGTAAATTTCAAATAATGCGCCTCCGCTTTTCCCTTCCCCAGCTGAAACGCTCCCCTTATGCATATGAACAATTTCTTTCACTAAATGAAGCCCCAAGCCTGTACCCTGCGACTGTGGTATAACGCGCTGAAAAGGTTCGAAAATTCTCTCTCGCTCTGCCAGTGCTATACCAGGCCCTTCATCCTGAATAATGATATAACCATCTTCACTGAGTTCTACGGATATGAGCCCCTTCCCGCCGCCATAAATAACCGCATTCTGAAGAATATTAATAACGGCGCGAGAGAGAGAAGCCTCGTCCCCACGGACGCTGACGGTACACTTGCAGGAGATAAACTCAATGTCATAACCAGAAGCGATGATCATTGGAGAATAGTCAGAAATGACCTGCCGGAGCATATGTTTAAGATCAACGACGATAAAAGTTGAAAGCTCCCGACCGATTCGTTGCAGGTCTAGTAGGGATTCCGCGAGGTTTGACAAACGCGCGACATCATTGCCCAGAATGCGTCTGGCCTTTGTATCAGTAAGGATACTTAGTCGGGCCTCTATGATCGCAATCGGTGCTCTGAGCTCGTGCGCTGCACTCGATAGAAAACGATCGCGCTCGTCATATCCGTCGCTGAGTCGCTGTAGCGCTCCGTTTACGGCTTTAACCAGCGGCATAACTTCACTGGGGATACCGTCTTCTCTAATGCGCGCCTTGCGATCGCTTTCGTTAATGTGTTTTGCATCGCTCGCAGCGTTAGACAGTCCGGAAAGCATTTTACGCGTTATGAATGGAATAAAGATGACAGCGGCAATACCCATCGGCAAAAAGATTTTCAAGCTCAGCACAGAAGCTAAAAGCGAGAAAATATCAAAAGCTTTATACGTCGGTATTCCTCCAACCAAAACACGAATGGTTCTTTTACCTATGTTTTTGGTTAATAACTTCATTGAAAGCTGGCTGTTTTCTTTCGTTGCTTTAACTTCGGACATTCCGAGAGCATTGATGTTTTCGGTTAACCTCTCATATACCTCAGGCACGTTGCCTGAATGAATAACCTGCCCCTTATCATCACTGACCACAATCCATGCATCCGCATCCTCAAGTAGCGTAGCAACTTGAGGAGTTGCACGAATGAATAATTCCTTCCGCTCGTTATAAGCGACAGCATCCAGAATTAATTGCACCTGAGAATCGGGGATAACACCGCCAAATGTCAGATTATTAGTTCTCATCGCATCCAGGATAAAATAACCAATGGTGAGATACAGCGTGATAAGCTGTAGTGAAATAATACTCATGGCCATTTTAGAAGCGAGTGAGAGCGGTTTAAGAAGTTTCATGGCTTTCCTTAAGGAGATAGCCCACACCACGTATAACATGTATGGTTACCTGCGCTTCAGCAGACTCTAATGAACGACGCAGGCGGGAAACGTGCGAATCAAGAGAGTTGGACTGGATTACTTCATCGAAACCATAAACTCTCTCGATCAGCCATTCCCGCAGAACAGTACGTCGAGCACGTGTGCAAAGCGCCTCAAGTACAAGCAACTGCCTCCTCGGAAGTACTATTGGTATGCCGTCAACCACAACGTCTCTGTTGTTGAAATCGAAGATAAGGTTTGCAATTGTGACCTTCGGAATACTCACTTTAGCTGGTCGGCGACCAATTGCGCGAATTCTGGCCATTAGTTCTTCAAATGAAAACGGTTTATTGAGATAGTCATCCGCCCCAAGGTCGAGGCCTTCAATTCTGTCAGATATATTCGATTTACCGGTCAGGAAAATGATGGGCAGATCGGCGTTAATTTTACGAATGACGGGGACAAGTGATGCGCCATCGCCGTCCGGCAGTTGCCTGTCGAGCAGGATCAACCCGTGTAAATCGGCTTGAAGCACGCTTCTAGCTGCACTAATGGACGAAACGCCATCGGCAATCATGCCTTCTTTTTCGAAAGCCTTGATGAGAGCTGATACCATTTCTGGTTCATCTTCAACAATTAATACGCGCATCATTTCATCTCGCTTTTCATTTTATGAAAAGATTATCATATCTTTTTCTAGCATGACGTAATGTTTAGGTAAGGTTTTAAAGGTAGGGTATCCAAAATGTTAACGGATACAACAATAGAGCAGACTTACATTCTCCTTTTAGCTCGCTGCGTTTAATTCTCAGTCAGCATCTGAAAGCACCTGCAGACCAGCAGTAGGAGTAGGGCTAAATACAGAATCTTCTTACTATGAATGAAACCTTAAATATGTCTCATGAGCTTACTTTAACAATGCTGATTAGAACGTTCCAGAAATGAATAGCTATTATGTTGGCATTTCTGCCGAGGATACTTATGCTGCGAGTTATCAATAGATAAATCCTAAACTGGCATCTCTCTATACCTTGATTTCCAGGCGGCCTATTCAATGTCACAGCATTCTTCGTGTCAGAATGGACGTCTTATCCGATTGTCAGATCGGTGCATAGCAGCCCACGATTGATGATCATTTCACGCACTCATTTATTGCATCAGCAAGGTATCTATTTAATCCGCTGCTGAAAATAGGAGTGTTTTCCACATTTTTAATAATGGGAGTAAGTTTTGAAAATTGTACATTTAGGATGCCTTGGCGCTATCCTTTCCACATTATCATTTTCGACCATGGCCTTACAGGGAGGTGTTGATGCTGGCGAGCATTTCACCAATATTCAGGTAGGAATGGGCAACGATTCACCAGGCCTGGCGGTCAGCGGTGAATGGATGAAAAGCGATCACGACGGTAGCTTTGCTAACCTTGGCCTTAATTTCGGTATTGGCAATGAGAATTTCATGATTTCACCGGGTGCAAAAGTGCTCTTTACCAATCCGAAAGACAGCCATGACGGTTACGCGTCTGCCTTCGGCGGCGACGCCCTGCTGGCGCTTTCTCCGGCATTTCGGTTGTACGGTCAGTATTACTGGGCTCCTGACTCGATGTCTGCTCATAATGACGGCTTCCAGCAGGCATCTGCTGGCGTAAGCGTCCGCCCGATTTCACTGGTCGACCTGCGCATAGGTTATAAGTACGTTGCTATCAACGGTAAGGAAGGCCATAAAGATAACGTGCTGTCTGATGGACCTTATATCGGAGCGTCAATTCATTTCTGATCTGTTGTAAACAGCTTCACCATCCTTTAACTCCCTTCTCCGAGCAGGAGCATCCTCTCGGAGAAGAATCTCCCATCATTGGACGATGAATGCACGCCGTTTTATTTATTGTCAACCTTGACGCGTAGAAGTCACCAGTCTGACTGCCCCCCTTAAAAGCAAAATTGAAGCTCAGATCTAACCAGTCCTCATGTAAAATGAAATCTCAGGAATGGTAAATAATTGGCGACTGAAACTATCCTGAACCAATATTATAAGCAAATCAGGATTTCATTCTTATCCGATTATTATGGCTAGTTTTTCCGTAATAGCTGTATCTGCCGATACGCCAACGTGCTGATTATATTCTCCCAGATTTTTCCACATCCTCAGATGCAGTGTTTTGCTCAATGAACGCTTTCGCATTCCTCATGAACTACAAAGACAGGAGCGTGAACTGCAAAGGCTGTTCAATAACTCCTTGAGCCGGGTTACAGATGACAAACTGAAAAGACTGGACTGGCATCGATTATGAGTGGGAAATAACTGCGTGGTTTTTCCTGCGAGCCAGACCGTCAGCCAGCCACCGTAAGCAAAAAGTCGGAAAGAATCAGTTTTAGACTGAATACAAATCCAATCGGAATACATATTGAGTGGTTATGGCGCCGGGAAGGGTATATGTCAGCGAGGTAATGATAATAATTGCCCCATGATAATTCTTCGGAAATTTAATAGAAGCCCACCCCATAACAGACTCTGCAGAACATCCCAAGCTTTATATCCACGATTAACCTGCAGACAAGTCTCGCCACTGAGTATGCCAATATCATGAGATATGTATTTAGCAGCATTTATAACAGTAAAACTGTAAAATTAATTATGTAATGAATAGAACCTTTTACATTTCTGACCTACACTTGCGTACTGAATATCATTTGGCTATGGAGCAATTGCAGTCCACAGGAGCAGTACATGAAAGTAATTTCTTTAGGCGCATTTTCAACCACAGTAGGAGCTTTATGTTATGGCGTCCCAGGCGTTATTCTCACCCTTGCGGAAAAGCAAGGAAGTAATGTCAGCAATGTAATTTCCACACAATATCTGATTGCGTTTGTCGTCTTTTTTTTTGCTTCCGAAATCTGCCCCCCTCCAACTAAACCAATGAAGTTGAATGAAAAGGGCATCATTCTTGCCTCTGGTATTCCAGTATTTGGTGTAACTTACTGTTTTTATAAAGCACTGTTCTATCTGGGCGTGCCGACTGCAACCATGATGATGATGCAATCTGCATGGATTGCGCCCACCTTGACGGCGTTTCTAAAGGGAACCCGAATTAAACGTCATGACGTCGCGATAATCGTTCTTATCCTGACGGGTGTTGCCGTCGCTACGGGTGCTTTTCGTATGGGAATGTCTTTGAGTCTTCCCGGAATGTTCTGGGGCATGATGGCTGCGCTATGCTACAGCCTGTTCATAGTATCGATGTCCTGCATTCCCTCCGGAACGGGCATTTCGCAGAAAGCGCGATTGATGACGCTGGGAGCATTTCTGACCTCTCTGTTTATTTATCAGGATAAAGTGGATATATCACTCTTCAATACAGATATATATTGGGCTTGCCTTAACGGCGTGTTTGCCTGCATTCTGCCTTTAACCACTTTCAGCTTTGGCATACCTAAAATCCCATCTACTCTGGCAGGAATGTTGATAACACTTGAGCTTCCATCGGCCTATATTTTGTCTTACTTGATATTGTCCGAAAATATATCAATCGACCAGATATCAGGTTGCATAATCATTGTTGCTTCTATTGTGTTTTCAAATTTTGCCAGTGCAAAAAAATGTAGTGATTAAAGCAGAAATGAGGCCGAATTCCTTGGCCTCTGACTAAATAGTTAGAATCCCATATTAATCCCTCTAACATTCAGGCATTAGCCCATAGGCTGCTGACATGCATGGTTTTACGAGGCAATGTCTTCCATCACCATGCAGACTGACGTTGCTAAAGAGGACCATCTGCTCCCGCATACTTTAATTGAAGCAGCAAAAAACACTCTCAAAGCTCGACACTAAATAAAAAGTTAATGTAGCATCACAAAGTTGGGAAAAACCGTTAATCACAATGATAAGAAGAATGAAAATTTCTTTATGTCTGATATCATCGTTAAATCGAAATTTTTGTTTCAGAGAGCAAATCATGGCGAATCATCCAACCCAACTGTCATTATTGCAGGAACAAATCCGTGAGCGTTATGACTCGCTCAGCAAGAGGCTAAAGCAGGTAGCCCGCTATATCCTCGATAACAGCAACAGCGTGGCTTTTGATACTGTGGCCTCCATCGCGCAAAACGCCGACGTGCCACCCTCTACTTTGATTCGTTTTGCAAGTGCGTTTGGCTTCAGCGGCTTTAACGAGATGAAACAAGTATTTCGCCAACACTTGATGGAAGAGACGGTTAACTATACCGAGCGTGCGCGCTTGTTCCGTCAAACCGCGGCGGATGACGTTGGCGCTACGCCTGAAAAACCGTCAGAGATCCTTAACGTGTTCACGATGGTCAACGTGCAGGCTTTGCAGCAACTGTCCTCTCAGGCACGTCCGGAACAGCTCGAAAGCGCTGTTAAACTGCTTCAGCAGGCGGAAAATATCTACGTTATCGGCCTGCGGCGTTCGTTCAGCGTAGCCAGTTACCTCACATACGCTTTGCGTCACCTGGAACGCCGCACTTTCCTCATTGACGGTCTGGGTGGCATGTTTTCAGAGCAGTTAAGTATGGTCAGCCCGCGAGACGTGGTTGTGGCAATCAGTTACTCGCCTTATGCGCAAGAGGCCGTTGAACTGGTAGAACTGGGAGCAAAACGTGGCGCGAAGCAGATAGCCATTACTGATAGCCAGGTCAGCCCACTCGCTGCCTTCAGCGATGTCTGCTTTGTCGTGCGCGAAGCACAGGTTGATGGCTTCCGTTCCCAAGTAGCTTCTATGTGCCTTGCCCAGACGTTGGCGGTATCAATGGCGCTTAATACTTCTAATTAATCATCTCTCAGGCAGTGCATGACACTGCCACACGTTCTTTACGTGCCTCAGCGATATGTACAGTGAATCTGAGTTAATCTTTCGGTTTAAAACGTAAATCTATGAAGTGGCAGGATGAACAACTTAGAGGAATACGCATCCGGCGAAGAAGCCGGATGCGCAGAGTAGACTTATTTACCGAGGTATTTTTCCATATTTTCGCGGCATTCTGTCGCGATATCGTACAGATCGTATTCCCAGCGGTTCGGACTAAACAGTTCGGCTGACCACATACCGTCGTAGCCGGTAGCCTTGACCGCATCGACCCAGGCCTGGATATCAAGTTCGCCTTCGCCCGGCATATAGTTACGTAGCACCATCTGATCCCATGCTTCGCCTGGCTTCGGCAGTCGACCATCACAGAAATGCACACCGTAAATAAGATCTTTATCGAGCTTCGCGACTTCTTCCGGGGTGTTGCCCGCAGCATAGAGGTGCCAGAAATCGATAACCATCCCGACGTTCTTCTTGCCTACACGACGGATCACTTCCAGCCCTTGTTGCAGGGTGCGGAATTTGGTGAAGGCGATAACCTCAATCTGGTAACGCACGCCATACTCTTCGCCGATTCTGGCGATGGCACCGACGTTTTCAGTGATGATATCCATCACGGTATCGTCCGGCTGATCGTCGATTCCGTTAAGCGCAAGAATCTGCACGGTCGGGCAGTTAAGCTCTGCCGCCGCTCGGGTCAGACGGGTGGCTTCGGCCAGCATAGCTTTTTTCTCATCGCCCTTGTGGCGCTCAATTTCCAGCAGGGCGTTAACGCAGCCAACGGAGAGACCGTAGCCATCAGCAACCTGCTTCAGCTTCTGCGTGGTGCCGCCATTGTCCAGATAGCGAACTAATTTGGCACTCAGCAGTTCAAGGCTGTCATATCCTGTATCACGAGCGATCCGCGCATCAGTTAGAATATTGCAGTAGTGGGTTGAAATGCCATGTAATGCCTTTTGCATAGGGTACTCCTTCTTATTTGTAAGATTACAGATCGGTCATTTCGTGAATATATCGACGCGCTAACATCGCGTACTCAAGTGGGTTTGCTATTGCGGGGTCTTGCTCAGCCTCTACCACCAACCAGCCGCTATACTGATGTTTGGTCAGCAGAGCAAACACAGGTGCAAAGTCGATGACTCCGTCACCCGGTACGGTGAACATCCCTCTACGCACGCCCTCAAGGAAAGACAGTTTTTTCAGAGCTACCTGCTCTATCATTTCGTCACGGCAGTCCTTTAAATGTACGTGGCGAATGCGCGGCAGGTATTTCTCCAGCACAGCGACGACGGCACTCTGGCTGCGCTCTGAAGCGTAGACATGGCCGGTATCATAGAGAAGGAAGACGTTTTCATCGACGGAGGACATAAACCTGTCTATCTCATCCAGAGTCTGAATACCGGTACCGATATGGTGGTGCAGGCAGACCGACATCCCTTTTTTGGCCGCGCGAGCGGCAAGCAGGTTATAACCCTCGACAACGCGCTGCCATTGCTCGTCTGTAAACACCATCTTTTCGGCGTAGACTGGCACCGGTTTGCACTGAGTACTGCCGCTCTGCTCGGAGCAACCAATCACTTTTGCTCCCATCTCGTGGAGGAAATCCAGCATCTCGTCAAAATCGCGCAGCGTCTCTTCTTTACGACCATCGGCAAAAAAGGTGCTGAACCAGGCGTTACAGATTTGTAGGCCACGCAGCTCCAGTGCGGGTTTTAGCACGGCTGGATCACGGGGATACTTGCTGCCAATTTCGCTACCGCTAAATCCTGCCAGTGCCATTTCACTGACGATCTGCTGGAACGTATTCTCTTTACCGAGATCTGGCATATCGTCATTGGTCCATCCGATAGGCGCAATAGCCAGTCTCACGTTGTCGCGGTTCATAATCATGGCCTTTATTATTTTTTAACGTTGAGATATTGAGCAATACCCCACAGCACCAGGGCGTGGTCGTCCTGAGCCGGCAAACCACTCACGCTCACCGCTCCCATTACTGCACCCGAAGTATGCAGAAGCGGGAAACTGCCGCCGTGGTCACAAAATTCGGCCTGGTCGATGAAGTTATGCAACTCCATGCGCGCTCCGGTTCTCTCATAGTTAAGGCCGGCATACATGGAGGAGTGTCCCAGGCGTAAAACGGTATTACGCTTGCGCTTCATCCACTCTATGTTGTCGGAGGTTGAACCCGGTAACGCAGCGAAGAAAAGCGGTTGGCCATAGGCGTAGACCTCAATTGCAACCGGTGCGTTCTGCCCTGCGGCGCGCTCACGAATGGCCTGGCCAATCTCCCAGGCTGCGTTAAAGTCGATTTCGGTAAAGCGATGTTCTTTTTCCTGATTCAGTAATTGATCAAGGGTCAGTGACTGGCTCATAGCAAACTCCTGTTAGGAAATGGTTAGCAAGATGGATAGTGAAAATCAGTGATGAACATGTAGTGAGGTTATGCTTTTAAAATTTAAATTTCAATTTAGTGGCAATTTGGAATAAAACCACCTTTTACTTATTAACATAATGATTTATATGTAATTTAAAATGAAACGAAAGAAAGTGAGCTCAGCGTGAAATGAATGATGGTGTCTATTCGTGATCCCTATCACTCATATCATTCACTATCAATCGTGATAAATTTGTCGATATCCATCTCAGCTCACAAAATGTTTTCCTCCCTGACGCCAACAATCTAAAGCAGTATGTTTGTTTCATTTTTTGCAAAAAAAAAGCGCAGCATAGCGCTGCGCAAAAGATAGATAAGTGTCCGAGTGAGTAGGTTCTAATTGTCTTCTAAACGAGGGTAATCCTCACTATTCACCCAGGCGTGATCTTTCTCCCAGGTAAACAGCCATTTCCGCGTTGGTCCTGCCATAACATTGAGATAGTAATTATTGTACCCGGCGATAGTGGCGACCGGATGGTAGCCGCGTGGTACCTTCACCACATCTCGGTCATAAACAGCCATTGCTTCATCAAGACTACGATCGTCGGTATAGACACGCTGAAGAGCGAAGCCCTGCGGCGGATCGAAACGGTGATAGTAGGTCTCTTCCAGATAGGTCTCTTTTCCCTCTACTGGAGTGTCATGTTTGTGGCTCGGGTAGGAACTGGTGTCGCCTTCAGCGGTGTAAACTTCTACCACCAGCAGGCTGTCTGCTGGACGGTCATCCGGCAGGATGTTATGAACCAGCCGCTTGTTACGTCCTTTGCCACGGTGCTCTACACCTACATCTTTTGGCGCAATCAGCCGCACCGGCAGATCACCCCAACCCGGAGCGGAGCATACCGCCAGCTCCAGCGGAGTCAGAGCGGTAACCTGTGCAGGGGAATGGTGCGGCAGATAGACCGACCACGCGGGTGTGCGCTCGAACGGGCTCATACGCTCGCCGATACTCTCAAAAGTGCCCGCCTGAGTAACGACCGTCGCCTTGCCGGAAACGAGCACCAGGCAACGTTCGAGCGCATCCGCAGGCAGCGTTATCTCCTGCCCGGCCTGCAGCCGATAAACATCAAAACCCACATACTTCCAGCCAGCATTTTCCGGCGTAATGTGCTGGGTTCTGCCGTCCGGCAATGATGTCGAACGGCTGAGTAAGGTCGCCATGATCTTCTCCTTCTCTACGTTAACCCAGAGTCGGCATGCTGAATTCAGATACCGTCTGCTGCCCGTTAGGCCAGCGGGTCGTCACGGTTTTCATTCGGGTATAGAAGCGCACGCCGTCTGGTCCATGCACGTTCAGCGCGCCAAACACAGAGCGTTTCCAGCCGCCAAAGGAGTGGAATGCCACTGGTACAGGTACCGGGATGTTAACGCCGACCATACCTGCTTCCACCTCCTGAACAAACTCTCGCGCGTAGTGGCCGCTGGTGGTAAAGATGGCGCTGCCGTTGCCGAACTCATGGCCGTTAACAATGGCGATCGCCGTTGCATAGTCCGGGGCACGGACAATACCTAACACCGGGCCGAAGATTTCCTCTTTGTAAATAGTCATATCTGTGGTGACGTTGTCAAACAGCGTACCGCCGACATAGAAACCTTCTGGATAGCCAGCCACCTGACAGTTACGTCCGTCGATCACCAGATCAGCACCTTCCGCGACACCTTTATCAATATATCCGAGAACCTTCTGCTGGTGAGCGCGGGTGACGACCGGCCCCATCTCATTCTCTTGCGCACCTTTCAGGTGACCCGGACCGACACGTAGGCTCGTGACCAGAGGCTGCAGACGGGAGATCAGTTTCTCCGCCGTGCCTTCGCCCACCGCAACCACAATCGGCAGCGCCATGCAGCGTTCACCTGCCGAGCCAAACGCCCCGCCCATAATGGCGTTTACAGTGGCATCGAGATCTGCATCCGGCATTACAATCGCGTGATTTTTTGCTGCACCGAACGCCTGTACACGTTTGCCATGAGCGCTCGCTTCTTTATATACATGTTCTGCTACAGAAGAAGAGCCCACGAAACTCACCGCCTGAATACGCGGATCACGGGTCAGAATGCTGGCAACATCGTTACCGCAATGCACTACGTTGAAGACACCATCCGGTAGACCCGCTTCTTTCAACAGTTCGGCAATACGCAGCGACGCTGATGGGACTGGTGCTGGCGGCTTCAGGATAAAGGTGTTACCGCATGCCAGTGCGATAGGGAACATCCACATAGGAACCATCGCCGGGAAGTTGAATGGGGTTATCCCGGCTACCACACCCAGCGGCTGCATAACAGAGAAACTGTCGACGCCGGTGCCAACGGTAGATGAGAATTCGCCTTTCATTAGATGTGGGATACCGCAGGCAAATTCCACGACTTCCAACCCGCGAGTCAGTTCGCCCTGTGCATCAGAGAAGACTTTACCGTGTTCGCTCACGATAAGCTCCGCCAGCTCGTCACGGTGAGCTTCCAGCAGCGCTTTGAATTCAAACAGCACACGTGCACGACGCAGCGGGGTTGTTTTTGACCAGGCTTTGTAAGCTTTATCCGCTGCATCAATGGCTTGCAGCATCTCTTCCTGTGTGCTCTGGGTGACCTCGCGGATCACTTCACCACTGGCCGGGTTAGTGACGGGTTTGGTTTCGCGGCTGGTACTGATAACCGTTTTGCCATTTATAAAGTTACCGACAGTTTCCATTTCTCTTTACCTTCTTAACCATTATTCGTCATCCGGGCTGAATGCTCTCTGTACATGGAGCTCCCGGCCATCAACTCCGTTTCAATGTAATAATTCGAATCAAATATTTCAATTTAAATTTTATGAAACTTTAATTTAGTGTGATCTTCTGCAAGATTCTTTCATTTCTTTAGGAAAGGGACTGCCAGCTACAGCGTAGAAAGCCAGACCCAAACCACTGTATTGTAATGATTTTTATTCTATCGCCTATGCCACTCAAAAAAATGAAATTCGTTTCACTGATATGAAATGAATGTTTTTTATGATCTCGTTAACAAAACCAATACCCACAAAATGGTAGAAATAGTTCAGTTATTTTATGATTTGAAAAAAAAATACCATTTATCGGTCGCCACGGTCATCCCGCAGGCGTCATATGAGGAATAACCTATGTCTTACGATCATAAGTTCAATGCATGGTACGTCTACATGCTCTGCTGTATTGCCGCCCTGGGTGGCGTCATGTTTGGCTACTCCACGGGCGTTATTGCTGCCGCGGTCGGATCAATGCAGAAATATTTTGCATTAAGCCCGTCAGAAATGGGGTGGGCGGTCAGCAGCGTGATCGTCGGCGCAGTGCTGGGGTCGCTGATGGCGGGAAAAATTGCCGATCGTATCGGCCGAAAAAATGCTTTGTTGCTGGCTGCATTGCTCTTTGTTGTGACCTCAGTCATCTCAGCAGCATCGTCGCTGTTCTGGTTATTCAGCATTGCTCGCATAGTTTGCGGGCTGGCGGTAGGCATAGCCGGTACTGTTTCGCCGATGTATATGTCGGAGATAGCCCCGGCACGTATTCGCGGTAAGGCTTCTGGTATCTATAACGTCTCAACTAACCTTGGACAGCTGGCGGTGTTTATCGTCAACTTTTTCATCGCCCGAGGCATGGTGGAAGCATGGATGGTACAGGATGGCTGGCGCTGGATGATGGGCCTTCAGTTGGTGCCATCGCTGCTGATGCTGCTGCTGATCGCCTTCCTGCCTGAATCTCCGCACTGGAGCATCAAACGCCATCGCGGCCATAAAGCCATTCGTGTGCTGTCTCGTATCTACCCTGAATTTAATCAGGAGGAGGCACGTCAGCTTTTTGAGCAGGCCCCTGTAGCAAAAAGCGCTTCTTCTCCTGCTGGCACCACCAGCATTGCAGGCAAACCTGTGCTGCGCTACATATTGCTCGTCGGCATCATGATTGCAGTGCTTCAGCAGTTTACTGGCGTTAACGTTATGAATTACTACGCACCGTTAGTGCTGCAAGGCGCTTCCAGTAGTAAAGATGCTGCGTTATTCCAGACCATCTTTATCGCTCTGTTCAGCGGTGTCGGCGGCATTATTGGTATGAATCTGTTTGACCGCTACGGACGTCTGCCGGTGATGAAAATCGGTACTGTAGGTTCCATGATCGGCCTGCTGATTGTCTCTTATGGCCTCTACACGCAGGACACCGGATATATGACCATTTTCGGTATCCTCTTCTTTATGCTGTTGTTCTCTATCGGTTGGGGAAGCGGTGCATGGGTACTCATTTCTGAAATATTCCCGGAGCGCATTCGTAGTTTCGGGATGAGTCTGGCGGTCAGCTGCCTGTGGATTGCCAACTTCGTTATTACCCAACTCTTCCCTGTTGTGAATGACAACGCTTACCTGCAAGACAATTTCCATGGTGCGTTCTCGATGTGGTTGTTTGTCGGATTTAATGCCTTCTGCTTCTGGTTCTTACATCGTTATGTTCCAGAGACTAAAGGTGTTTCCCTGGAAGATATCGAACAGCTCGCCGAGAAAAAAATGCAGCAACTTCAGCGCTCTACCGACGCACTCGCCAGCAACAAATAACCTTTGGCCTGCCCTTTTTTAGCGGTGGGCCGGTTTGAATTTTTCAATTTAAAAAATTAAAAACAGGAGTGAATCATGCAGTTTCATAAGCCGTTACCTGTAGCAAGAACACCGGACGGAAAAAAAGCACCTGCGCTGCGCTGGGGGATCATCGGTCCCGGCTGGATCGCTAACCGCTTTGTTTCTTCGGTACAGAAGAGTACGCGGCAACAGATACTGGCCGTCGCCGACATTAGCCTGAAGGGCGCGCAGGATTTTGCGAGCAGCCACGATATTCCCTTCGCCTATGGCTCTGTGGAGGAGCTTGTTTATAACAAAGATATCGATGTGGTCTACATTTCCGTGCCACATCCGGCGCATTTCACCTGCGCGATGGAGGCAATTCGCGCAGGTAAGCATGTACTGGTTGAGAAACCACTGGCGCTTAATGGATCTGAAGTGCAGAAGCTGCGTGATGCGGCACGCCAGAATAAAGTCTTTTTGATGGAAGCCATGTGGACGTGGTTCCTGCCAAAATTCGACGTGCTTCGTCAGGTTCTGGAAGAGGGAATGATCGGCGAAGTTCACTCTATTATTGCCGATCATGGCGAACATTTTGGCCCAGAGCACCGTATTATGCGCGCCGATTTGGCCGGCGGTCCGTTGATGGACTTAGGCTCCTACCCGGTAGCTTTTGCGACTAAAATCCTCGGACGGCCGGAGAACGTGTTAGCCTCAGGCCAGCCTGCGCCAGCCGGGGTAAACGGCCAAGCATCGATCATCTTAAGCCATGCCAACGGTAACCAGTCATCTATTCATACCACGCTGTTCAGCCATACGCCGGGCAGCGCCGTGATTGCCGGAACAGAAGGCTATATCTTCATGGAAGGGATGTTCTATACACCGGGCAATTTCCATATTTTTAATAATGATAAGCAGAAAATCACCTACGAAGAGCCACGTTTTGCCTACGACCAGCTGTATCACGAAGCCGCGCATGTTGCTTACTGCATTGAGCAGGGGCTGCTCGAGTCCCCGCTGCGTCCGCTTGAAGACTCGCTGGTCACCATGCAAACGCTTGATGAAGTGCGTAAACAGTTAGGTATCGTATTTAATGAGGAACGCGACGGAGGTCGCTGATTCGTTCCTTTCTTTATAGAGACTGGGCCTGTAGATAAAATCGGGCCCAGCATTATCTCATTCTCCCGCCAGTCGTTTTCCCCTGCTATGGGGCTGAGTGGATCAGCGTCCGGATCGCAACTGCGCCAGCCAACGCGCAGCATGCAGCGGCAAAGTATATCCCTTCATAACCTGTTACCCCTGCCAGCAATCCCGCCAGCGGCCCGGTAATCCCATAGGCAATATCCTGAAAGGCAGAGAAGCCGCCGAGTGCTGTACCGCGCACCTGAGGACTGACGGCGCGTACCGTCACCACACCGAGGGAAGGAAAGACCAGAGAACAGCCCGCTCCGGTCAGCGCCGCGCCGAGAAGCGCAGCGACAGGCGTCGCTGCAAGCCAGATGATTAGCAGCCCCGCACACTCAACCAGGAGCGATAACGTTGCGATGGTGGCTGCGCCGTAGCGATCAAGTGCCTGGCCTAATAGTAGTCGTACCAGAATAAACAGGCCTCCAAACGCCGTCAGAGCAAAACCCGCATTTCCCCACCCTCTGGCAGCAAAGTAGAGCGCAATAAAAGCGCTGATAGCTGCAAAACCGATGCCCTGCAACGCGAGCGCCAGTCCAGGCCGCCAGATGCCATTCAATACCACGCGCAGCGGCACGCGATTGCCAGGATGCGGCGCCACGTGCAGCACACTGCTATTGATGAGCAAAGCGACAAGGGGTAAAACGATTGTTCCCATGCCGAGCGCGATAAACCCCGCCTGCAGATAGAGAAACGCCCCCAGCGGGGCACCACAGGCTAGTGCACCGTAGGTGGCCATGCCATTCCACGAGATGACCTTTCCAGCTTGCGCGCTGCCGGCAAGCCCCATCCCCCAGGTCAGGTTGCCCGTCAGAATCTGGCTCTCCCCGAGGCCGAGCAATAGTCGACCAATCAGTAATGTGCAAAGCGCCAGCCAGACATCTGCAGCGAACAGAGCAGCAAAGAGATAAGCGATTCCCGCAAGGCCGCAAACCAGCAGCCCTTGTAGCGTAGTACGCTTCGCCCCCCTGCTGTCGGCGAGACGACCGGCATAGCTACGGGTCAGCACCGTGGCAAGGAACTGAATTCCGACCGCCACACCGACCCAGGTATCACTCAGCCCCAGCTGCTGGTGAACAAAGAGCGGAATGGCGGTCAGCGGTAAACCGACTGTCATATAGGCGAAAAACATAGCAAGGGAGAGACGGATAAGCCTGCCAGAAGCAGCAGGTATCTCTGAAGTGGTAGTAGAGGTTGGCATCGGGTCTGATCTCAAGGAAGTGCAGAAATAAAAACGGGGCCGTAATTCGGCCCCGTTGATCATGCGCTCGCCATCAGGCGGCATTGGTCAGGCATTTCGCCGGACGATACTCTCGCCAGTAGCTGATTAGCGTCATATAACGCTTCTTCACCGCGTTTATCAGTTGCTCATCGCTGTACTCACGGCTGAGCCAGAAACGTGAAGGTTCGCCGAAGATGGTACGACCTACAGCAAAACCTTTTACCCAGGGAATATCTGCCGCTTCGGCGAAGCCAGCTTTCAATTCCTCTTCCGGCGCATCCAGCCCCAGGATCACGATACCGCGGCAGTGCGGATCGAAGTGTTCTATCAATGCACTGATCTTATGCCAGGCCGTGCGGGAGAGAGCTGGCAGCTTCCACCAGTCCGGCTTGATCCCCAGCGAATAGAAGTGCTCCACGATGGTGGCATAGTGTGCTTCGTCCCGGTCTTTTACTGTATGAGGTAAGATCACCTCAAGCAGCAGTTCATGCCCTGACTTGCAGCAGGCATGGTAGACTTCGTTGATCAATTCTTCCTGTTCACGGCGCAGCGCTTGCTCATCATTCGGATGGTAAAACACCAGGCATTTCACTACATGCTCCAGCGGCCAGTCCACCAGTTGCGAGCCTATATTGCCATGCTCCAGGCGTAACGGGCGTGAACCCGGCATCTCAATTGGGCGGCCAATCCACCAGCCTTCTCCCGTGATCGTATTGAGTGCGTCCTGCCCGTAAGTGGTATCAGCTAAAATGCCACTGTTGTGTGCCAGTCCGGCTTCCTTTGCCGCCTGGCGCGCGCCCTCCAGTAGCAGCTCTTTCAATTTCGGAATCTCTGTTTCACTTGCGCCTACCGCGTGAGCAATATCCTCAAGTTGCTTGCGGTGGTCGAACGCAAAGACACACAGCTCTTTCCAGTCCTGCTTGCGGGTAGTGGTGCGGTGCAGATGGTTCAGCGTCTCATCCTGGTCCGGACGCTTCACGCTCTCTTCACGGGTTAAATAATTATCCAGTTCTTCGCGCGTCGGCATCGCCGGAGCGCAGCCGTGGCGGGATACGACCAGGGCCCCGCAGGCGTTGGCGTAACGGCAGGCGGTTTCCCAGCCTTCATCGTTCATATAACCACGCAGCAAGCCGGACATAAACGCATCGCCTGCGCCCAGCACATTCAGTACTTCTACACGCACACCGCTGTGCAGTTTGACCGCATCCCAATGGGTGGGAATATCGCCTTCAAACACTGAGCAACCCAGCGCTCCGCGTTTGCACACCAGAGTAGCATGGCTGCGTTCGCGTACTTTGCGCAGCGCCGCCAGTGTATCGGTGGAACCGCCAGCAATATGGAACTCTTCTTCGGTACCGACGATAAGGTCGAACTGGTCCAGAACCTCCTGCAATTCCTGCGTGACCTTACCGGACTCAATAAAGCGGGTTTCACCATCGCCGAGGGAGGTGAGCCCCCATAGTACCGGTCGGTAGTCGATATCCAGCGCGCGACGTAAACCATGCTTTTTAGCGAAGGCCAGCGCTTTCAGTACTGCGGCACGAGTATCCGGGTGTGAAAGGTGTGTGCCAGTGATCGCCAGTGCGCGCGATGAGGCAATATAGCTCTCATCAATATCGTCTGGTGTCAGCGCCATGTCCGCACAGTTATCGCGGTAGAAGATAAGCGGGAAAGTGTCCCGGTCTTTAATCCCCAGCAGCACCAGTGCGGTAAGACGATCTTTATCGGTGATCAGATGTTGTGTGTCTACGCCGACACGGAGGAGCTCTTCACGCAGGAAACGCCCCATATGCTCATCGCCGACGCGAGCCAACATACCGGAGCGCAGCCCCTGTATCGCCGTACCGTAGGCAACATTACCTGATGAACCGCCCAGGTACTTCGCGAACGTCCCCATATCCTCTAGCCGTGCGCCAATCTGCTGGCCATACAAATCAACAGCGATTCGACCAATGCAAATGACGTCCAGTGCTTTTTGTTCACTGTCCATTGTTCATGCCCTCAGCAAAGATGGTGTGTTTTTATGCATGTTAAGGTTTAATAATTTCATTATCAACACAAATGAAACAAACATTACCATTAAAAACATGACAAAGATCACAGTTATATTCTGGAATGTAGAGCGATACCAGGTAGATACTCATTCATTAAAATTCAAATAATTCATGATATTGTAATAATCCCCTTTGAGTTTATAGGGGTGGACAATGCATGTTACCACCGCAACTACATAATGAAATTTTTTACTTTTTTTATGATCCCCTTCCCATTAATGAAATTTTAATTTTATATAAATATGAAATGAAAAATCATTCCTTATAATCGTCTACAACATGACTAACAGAACTCGCAGCGCACTCGCTCTAATGAGCCAATGCCAGCGAATCAATGACAGGTGATTCAATGACAACCTCCAGATTAACAGTATCGCAGGCGCTGGTGCGCTTCCTCGACAACCAATATGTCGAAGTCGACGGCAATGAGATTAAGTTCGTTAAAGGCATCTTCGCTATCTTCGGTCACGGCAACGTTCTTGGCCTCGGCCAGGCGCTGGAAGAAGATTGTGGCCGGCTTGCGGTTTATCAGGGACGTAATGAGCAGGGGATGGCGCATGCTGCTATTGGCTTTGCTAAACAAAAGCTGCGCCAGCAGATTATCGCCTGCACCTCTTCTGTCGGGCCTGGTGCGGCGAACATGATCACCGCGGCGGCAACCGCAACGGCTAACCGCATTCCACTGCTGCTGCTTCCGGGCGATGTCTACGCGACCCGCCAACCTGATCCGGTATTGCAGCAGATCGAGCAGTCACACGACTTGAGCATAAGCACCAATGATGCGTTTCGCGCAGTGAGTAAATACTGGGATCGCGTCAACCGGCCCGAGCAACTGATGAGCGCCTGCATCAACGCCATGCGTGTACTAACCGATCCTGCGGAGACTGGCGCAGTCACACTCTGTCTCCCACAGGATGTGCAAGGGGAAGCCTGGGACTACCCGGACTACTTCTTTACTAAACGCGTGCACCGAATAGAACGCACCGAGCCGACCGAAGCAATGCTTGCCGACGCACTGAAATTGATGGAGGGCAAGCGTAAGCCGCTTATCGTCTGTGGTGGCGGTGTGAAGTATTCGATGGCGGCGGGCATTCTGCTCAGTCTCGCTGAACGTTTCCAAATCCCGGTGGCGGAAACTCAGGCGGGCAAGGGAGCAATATCCTCCAGCCATCCGCTGAACGTTGGCGGTGTCGGGGAGACTGGCGGTCTGGCCGCGAATTATCTGGCGCGTGAAGCGGATGTGGTGATTGGCATAGGCACCCGTTACACAGATTTCACGACCTCATCGAAGTGGATTTTCCAGAATCCTGACGTCGATTTTTTGAACATCAATGTCAGCCGTTTTGATGCCTTCAAACTGGATGGAGTGCAACTATTGGGCGACGCCAGCGCCTCGTTGGACTTACTTGAGGCCGGGCTGATGAAAACGGGCTATCAATCTGCATGGGACAATATTGTTGAGGATGCCCGGCAGAAATATCAACAGGAGGTCGAGCGCGTCTATGGTGTGGAATTCTCCGGCGAGGGGTTTATACCAGAGATCGACGATCACTTGCCGCGCGAGCAGGTTTATAAAGAGTTCCAGGCAATTACGGCCTCCTGCCTCACCCAAAGTCGGGTATTGGGAGTCCTTAATGCTTCTCTGCCTAAGGATGCGGTGATCGTTGCCGCCGCAGGCAGTCTACCGGGCGATCTGCAGCGCGTCTGGCAAAGTCGTGGCAATAATGACTACCACGTTGAATATGGTTACTCCTGTATGGGCTATGAAGTGAATGCCGCACTCGGCGTCAAAATGGCGCAGCCAGAGCGGGAGGTCTACGTCATGGTCGGCGATGGCTCTTTTATGATGCTGCACTCCGAGCTGGTCACATCGCTACAGGAAGGCAAGAAAATCAATGTGATGCTTTTCGATAACATGACCAACGGCTGCATCAACAACTTGCAAATGGAGCACGGTATGGACAGCTTCTTTACCGAGTTCCGTTATCACCACAGCGACAGTGGCCAGCAGGAAGGCGGGCTGATACCCGTAGATTTCGCCAAAATTGCCGAGGGCTATGGCTGCCAGACCTGGCGCGTTACCACGCTCGAAGAGCTGCATCATGCGCTGGAGGAGGCGCGCCGGTCGCCGGTCTCTACGCTTATCGACATGAAAGTGCTGCCTAAAACGATGGTGCATAAATACCTGAGTTGGTGGCGCGTTGGCGGAGCTCAGGTGGCAAAGAAAGAGAGTATTCGTGCCATTGCATCCATGCTCGCTGAAAAAACGAAACAGGCACGCAAATACTGATTAGGATCGGGAGAACATACAATGAAAATAGCTTTTGACGTTGATGTTATTAAACATTTGCCAATTACCGACATGGTGCGGCAGGTGTCGGAATGGGGATACAAATATATTGAACAATCGCCCCATCCGCGAATAAACCCATTCTACAAGCACCCGCGCGCCTCACGGGAGTTGATGCATGAATACACCCGCGCACTACGACAGTACGGCGTGGAAATCTCTTCCGTTATCACTGTATACCGCTGGTCAGGTCCGGATGAGGAACGTCGCCGTGCGGCAGTAAAAAACTGGCGACGTATGATTGAAATCGCTGTTGAAATGGGCGTGCAAGTTATCAATACCGAGCTGGCCGGAACACCGGATGAACCGGAGATCTGTGAAGAAATGTGGTATCGCTCCATGGAGGAATTGTTGCCGATCATTGAGCGTGAAGGTATCCGTGTAGAAATTCAGTCGCATCCATGGGATTTCTGCGAGCTGAGCGATGATACAGCCGATTTGGTGAAGTCGCTGCGCAGTGACCATGTGACTTACCTTTACAGTGCACCACACACATTTTTCTATGACAAAGGCAAAGGCGACGTGGAGCAAATGTTGAAATTTGCCGGTCACGATCTCTCTCACGTACTGCTGGCTGATACATGGAATCATACGTTGCCGTGCCGTTATATTGTGAATCCGCCAGGGGTCAACGCCGCAATTCATCAGCACACCGGGATGGGAGAGGGAGAGGTGGATTTCGATGGCATCTTCCGTGCTCTCAGAGAGATGGATTTCGCCAATCGCACCTTTAAAGTTGGGGGCGAGTCGATTATTACCGCCTCGCTGTTTGGTTTCCCAGAGAAGATGAACGTTCAGGCCGTTGAAACCCGTGAACGAATTGAGCGTGAGTTGCTGGGGAATAAACGATGAGGCAGTTAACAAGCACGACGACACCTTATCACCTGACGACCCTCTACGCGCCGATCTCCGGTAACACGCTGGAACTGGAAAAGGTTAACGATGTTGTATTTTCAGAAAATCTGGTCGGTGTCGGGGTCGCGATTGTGCCAGATCGGGATAATGAAATCGATGTTCTGGCTCCGGCAGACGGCATTATCGTCAACATCCTGCCGGGTAGCCACGCTTTCTTCATGAAAACCGACGACGGTGTAGAGCTGCTGGTTCACTTTGGACTCGGGACTGTTAAACAGGAAGGAAAGGGATTTACCCGGATCGCAGGTATCGGCCAGCAGGTCACCCGTGGCGAGACCGTTCTGCGAGTGGATACCAGGCTTCTGGAGGAAAGTGACATCAACACCACTACGCCAGTTGTGATTATGTCCCCTGAACTCTATGACATGAAGGTCATTACTGGCGGCATGAGTGCTGGTGTAAGTCCGCTAATCCATCTACACCGCCGTTAGTCCCTATCACGCCCGGTGGTAAAGCACCGGGCCAACCTTTTCCTTCTAAGAATACTGGACTTCACGATATGGCAGAAATTTATAGACCGGTTCACGGTCCGCTTTGAGCGAGGAGCGGACGTTCGGATAACGGGCCTGAAAGCCAGGCCCGTGCGCTTCATCGCAGCATCAGCAGAGCCTGACGACTTTCTGACAGCATCTCTGTGGTGTGGCTGCCGATAAAGAACCGGCGCAGCTGTGAATGGCCATAAGCCCCCATCACCGTCAGGTCGATGCCATTCTCATCGGCATACCGGCATAACGCGCCGGTGACAGATTTATCCTTCAGTAGCTGGGCTGCCGTGACGATCCCAGCATCCTGCAGGATCGCTTGCGCATCCTGCAGCGTCGACGCTTCGCCGTTAACCATGACCAGATGACAGGTCAGGCCGCTCAGCAGCGGGCTAACGGTCAGGCGCATCAGGTTTTCCCGGCTCGCCTCACTGCCGTCATACGCAAACATGACCCGTGACGGCGTCGAAAAGGTTTCCGGCACGACCAGCACCGGCCGCTTCTGCAACCGGATGACGCTTTCCAGGTGACTGCCAACCGGATTCCGGGAGCCTCTGCGGCCCAGCACCATCAGGCGGATACCGCCCAGCTCTGCCAGGATCTCATCCAGCGCGCCGTGCTTTTGCATCAGCCGGGCCTCCGGCTGTCCGGCCTGCTTCAGCAGCGCCGCACAATCAGTCAGCACGGCCTTTCCCTGTGCCATCAGCAGGCGACTGCGCTCGCCTTCGAGGCGGACTAGCTCTTCAGTCAGCTGCTCCCGGCTGTCGATGCCAATGGTGCCGGTCAGGTCGGACACGGCGGGAGGATCATTTTTTTCCAGCACGTGCATCAGGGCAAGCGGCACGTCCAGCTTACCGGCCGCCCAAGCCGCATACTCACAGACCGGGCGGGTTGACGGCGAGCCGTCCACGCAGGCAATAACGGTGTTATTCATGTTGAATTCTCCTGTGAATTAATGGCCGCCCATCAGCTTCTCAACTTCTTCGGGTTTGTCATGCACGCCAAAGCGGTCAACGAGGGTCCGGGTTGCGTCGTTCATACCCCTGATTTCCACCTCCGTGCCCTCGCGGCGGAACTTGATCACGATGCGGTCCAGCGCGCTGACCGACGTAATGTCCCAGAAGTGGGCGTGCGTCACGTCGATCACCACGCGATCCAGCGCCTCGCGGAAGTCGAAGTGGCTGGTAAACCGGTCAGACGAGGCAAAGAAGACCTGGCCGGTCACGGTGTAAGTACGAGTATCGCCCTTCAGCTCAGAGGAAACTGCCATGAAGCGGGCGACCTTGGTGGCGAAGTTCAGCGAGGCAATCAGCACGCCGGTCAGCACGCCAAATGCCAGGTTATGCGTGGCCACCACCACCACCACGGTTGCCAGCATCACCACACTGGTTGACAGAGGATGGGATCGCAGGTTGCTGATGGAGCGCCAGGAGAAGGTACCTATGGAGACCATAATCATCACCGCAACCAGCGCCGCCATCGGTATCTGTGAAACCCACTGGCGCAGGAAGATAATGAGACAGAGCAGCACCACGCCGGCGGTCAGCGTGGAAAGACGCCCGCGTCCGCCGGACTTCACGTTAATCACCGACTGGCCAATCATGGCGCAACCCGCCATGCCGCCGATGAACGAGGTGCAGATATTGGCAATACCCTGCGCCTTGCACTCGCGGTTCTTGTCGCTCGGCGTGTCGGTCATGTCGTCCACGATGGTAGCGGTCATCATCGACTCCAGCAGCCCCACCACGGCAAGCCCGGCGGAATACGGCAAAATAATCAGCAGCGTGTCGAGGTTAAGCGGGATGTCAGGAATGAGGAATACCGGTAGGCTGTCCGGCAATTTGCCCATATCGCCCACGGTGCGCACGTCAAGGTGCAGCCACATGGAAATGGCGGTCAGCACGATGATGCAGACCAGGGGTGAGGGGATGGTTTTATTCAGGTACGGGAAGAGATATATGATACCAAGGCCGGCAGCGGTAAGAACATATACGTGCCAGGTGACGTTGGTGAGTTCCGGCAGCTGCGCCATGAATATCAGTATCGCCAGCGCATTCACGAAGCCGGTTACCACCGAGCGCGACACGTAGCGCATCAGGCTGCCGAGCTTCAGGTAGCCAGCAATCAGCTGGAACATGCCGGTCAGTACGGAGGCGGCGAGTAAATACTGCAACCCATGGTCTTTCACCAGCGTGACCATCAGCAGCGCCATCGCACCGGTGGAAGAGGAAATCATCGCCGTGCGGCCACCAAAGAAGGCTATAACGATGGGGATACAGAAAGCGGAATAGAGACCGACCTGCGGATCTACGCCAGCGATGATGGAAAAGGCGATCGCTTCCGGAATAAGCGCGAGCGCGACCACAATACCGGCGAGGACGTCACCACGGACGTTACCCAGCCAGTCCTTACGCGTCGAGGACAGCAACATAGTAGTTTCTCAGTTTTTGAATGCAGTCAGCCCGTGAGGGCAAAATTTATGTACGAAAAAGCACATCCGCAGACGGGATGTTTTTGAGTGCGCGACTGAGGTTACTCAGTGCGACAGAGAGGGGTACGACTCAGGGTGGCGTAATACGCATGATAATTTTTTTAACTCCTTTACAGGCATTTATGCACCTTAAGGAACCAGAAAGACCGGCTGTACAGGCTTTCAGCGCTGGTCACGAATGCCCGCCGGGCAGATCACAGTCAGAGCTGTCCCAGCAAAAAGCCTTTTTACTGTACACGAAGCGTAAATGGGGTCAATGCGCGGAGGATGAAAAATGCCCGCAAAGCACGCTGTCATCGGTTTAAATCGGCTCCGTTTCGCTTCCTTTTACCGGATGTTGCCGGTCATTTTCAACAGGGTTGATAGAATGCATACGGGACTTGAAGTTTAGTTCTGTTCAGATGTCCGCTTTTGGCACGGAGCGGACTGCCTGTAGCGCTGCTAGGTCTGCTTTGAGCGAGAAGTGGACACTCAGCATTTCGCGCCTCCACATTTCAGTCGCCTCGCCTCCGGGAGGGGTTACTTCTTGCATGCCTGCTTTTCGGCACGTAGAGATTGAACGACCGCATCGGCCGCCGTTACCCATGGCTGCAGACTATGCTGCTCATGAAGGATATCGAGTCCCTGCGCGGTAAATGTTCCTTCGTTGGCGATGGCCTGAAGCATAGTCTCAAGGGGCGCGCTGGCGTTGTGGATTCCATAATCGGCACAGTCGCGCATAGCACCGAGCACAAGGGCGCGTGCATGATGCTGAGGCATGCCTTTTTCCACCAACCAGCCCTGCAGGCCGTCAGCGAGGCCGTAAAGCCAGCCGTTCATGCACATGCTGACCGTCGCCAGCTCAAACCAGTCTTCGTTTTCCAGAACGGTTACGTTACCGAGAGCAGAAAAATACGACCGGATGTTGTCTTCACAGGCTGTCAGCACAACCGTGGTCCGGTTAATTTCGGCGGCATAAGTTAGCATCATTCTCACCACACGTTGATGGCTGAACAGCGTCTGCAGTTGTGCCGAGCTGACACCGGCTACAAGCGAAACCAGCAACTGATGAGGACGCAGCCTTATTTCTGACGCCAGGTGTTTCAGCGCATCGGGCCGGACGCCCACAATCAGTATGTCAGCTTCCTCAGCGACTGACTGATTGTTTACCGCCACGCGACAACCGAAGGTTTCCCGTAGCCTGTCGGCGCGCCCTGCATTCCTGGGTGACAGTACAACTTCAGCTGTAGCGCCTTTTCGGTAGAGACCCGCCACAACTTTCTCCGTCAGCTCACCCACGCCAAGAATACCTGCTTTCATTTGCCGCTCCTCATGTTCCAGACAGGCGAAATGGCCTGTTTCATACTGTTCCTTTCCCCGCCGGACATGCCCGCCCGGAGGGGCAATGTCAGTAAGTTATCCGGTATACACCCTCAAACCAGGGTGTGCCACATCGCAGATAGATGCCGTTGCGTTTTTTAACTAACTCAGGCTGCGTCAATGGCAGACGGCATATTTCCCGCGCAGCCTGCAGCGTCAGCAGACGAATGTCATCAACGTATCTCGTCCGGGCCAGCGCAGCCGGATAGCTTTTTCCGGTGCGCCAGAGGGCATTTTCCAGCCCGCTAAAGACGATAAAGAACACCGCCATCAGGCAAGGCAAAAGCACTGCGCCCGTTACCTTCTGCCGCGCGACGTTAAGCTCTGTCATTGCCGCTATCCCTTTTCAGCCACGGATGAAGGTGAACGCCAGCGCTCGGCGGCCGCCGCCGCGATCAAAACCACAAGAGAAGGCAGCACCCAGGCGAGCCCCTGGTTATGAAGGGGAAGATACTGCACCAGCCTAAAGGGCCACACACTGATGCCGGCCGAAGAAAGCGCGTCAGCAATGCCGAACACAAAGGATACCAGCGCGGCGGGCGCGATGACACGGGTATGAGAGTAAAAACGTGTCCGGATGAAGTAAGTCAGGACGAGTACGATAAAGACCGGATACACCGCCGTCAGCGCCGGCACCGAGAAAGCGATAAGCTGCGTCAGGCCCATATTGGAAACCAGCATGGAGAACGCAGCGAAGAACCAGGCATAAGCACGATAGCTGATACGGGTCACGGAACTGAACCAGGCAGCGCAGGCGCAGGTCAGGCCAATGGCGGTGACCAGGCAGGCCAGCGTAATGAGCGCGCCCAGGAACACATCTCCGCCTGCGCCAAAGACATGGTGTACGTAGGCGCTGAGCACCTGCGCCCCGTTGGTGGCGCTTACGGTCAGCCCCGTGCTGCCAGTGCCAAGCCGGAAAAGACTCAGGTAAACCAGCGCCAGGCCGATGCCCGCAATCAGGCCAGACAGGACGGCGTAGCGCGTAATGAGGCGTGCTGACGTCACACCCCGGGAACGAATTGCGTTAACGATAACGAGGCCGAAAGCCAGGGATGCCATCGTATCCATGGTCAGATAGCCGCTGGTCAGTCCCTGTGAAAACGCGGCGGTCGCGTAAGCCCCTTCAGGGGCGCGGGGCTGGCCTGCAGGATATGCCAATGCCGCCGCGGCAAGGACAATCAGAGCCAGGATCTTAACCGGGGAGAGAAACCGGCCAACCGTATCCAGTAGCCTGCCAGGGTGCAGTGAAACCAGGATAACAATACCGAAATAAACCACGCTCCAGACCGGTAACCAGCGCGCGCTGCCGGTAAAAGACTGAATGGCGATTTCGTAGGAAACCGTAGCGGTGCGGGGCGTGGCAAAGAACGGCCCGATACACAGGTAACAGATTACGGCCAGCATTAAACCACATACCCTGCCCACCGGGCGGGTAACGGCTGATAAGGCACCGCCTGCCTTTGCCATCGCAATGGCCGTCAAAACCGGAAGACCGACGCCCGTCAGCAGGAATCCGGCGGCCGCCGTCCAGACCGCCGTTCCCGCCTGCAGACCGATGAATGGCGGGAAAATGATATTGCCGGCGCCGACGAACAGGGCAAAATTCATGAAACCCAGGATAACAATGTCGCTGATACGAAATGTGTTCATCTATATGCCAATGATATGTTTGAGGGGGCCGGTTCCGCATCGCGGTCAGCCCGATTTTTTACTGTTACCGATGCCGGGGCTTTAAGGGGCAGAAGCCGGGCGCGGCATGGCCTGCTGTCGTTACCTGAAGGATGTGTAGAGCTGCTCACCGATGAGCAGGAAGGCGATGGCCATCATGGCTACGCCCGAGAACTGGCTGACCCGCCGCGCCGCCGCCGGACGCGTGCGCAGAATCGCTTTCGAACCCAGCCCGACCGCACTGTAGACAATCGCGCAGTTGATGATCTGTACCAGCCCCATACAGAAAATTTGCACACCAACAGACCAGTTCGCGTCCCGGCTGGTAAATTGCGGCAGAAGTGCCAGGAAAAGCAGCAGTGCTTTCGGGTTCATCCCGCTGATGCCAAACCCTTTCATCAGCGTACGGAACCCGTTTACCGTTTCATTAAAATTTCCGACAGAGGGAACCGGGGGATTACGCAGGACGCCCACTCCCAGCCAAAGCAGATAGGCTGCCCCGGCGTAGGTAAGCACCGTCAGTATTACCGGCGCGCTGGCGACCAGCGCACCGACACCGGCCGCGACGATAAACGTTATGACGACATACCCGAGCAGCATGCCGGAGACCGCAGGAAACAACATTCTGTTGCGCATGCCTGAGGAGATAGCATAGGCCCAGTCCGCTCCGGGTGTCATGACCAGGGAAAATGACACAATCCAGAACGCTGCGAGCAAACTGTAATCCACTTCATCACCTTTTTAATCAGTTAAAACCGCCTACGATTTTATCAACTGCGCAGGGGCAAAACTTTCCTGATTAGCCGGTAATGCCTTATATATTGGAAGATGTTTGCTTATATTTTGGGTTTACTGGAAATAATTCCCTCTGATACATTCAAAAGGATTAACGGCTCTGGTGATTGACGAAAAAGGCGGAAGAGAGTGGACAGAACAGATAAAAAAATCATTGCTGAACTCCAGGCAGACGGGCGGCTGTCCCTGACTGAGCTGGCCGAAAAGGTAGGACTCAGCCTTTCGCCCTGCCACCGGCGCGTAAAAAGCCTGGAAGAGTCGGGCATCATCAGCGGATACCGTGCTCAGGTGGATACCAGCAAACTCGGACTGAGCTTTTCAGTGATCGTTTTTGTGTCGCTTGAAAAGGCAGATCGTAAGGCGGTGAGCAGCTTTGAGGAGGCGGTGGTTGACGTCCCGGAAGTGATAACCGCGCAGCGGCTGTTTGGTAACCCGGATTATATGTTGCACGTTCTGACACGGGACATGGAAAGCTTTCAGCGTCTTTATGATCTTAATCTTTCCGCACTGCCTGGCGTTCAGCGTCTTACCTCAACCCTGGTGATGAAAACTGTTGTCCATAACAGGCCGGTGTTGCCCTGATTTTCAGAGAGCGGTGGCCGGGCTGTTACGCCCTTTAACAGGGCAGGATTTTATGCAACGTCCGCTCCTGGCACAAAGCGGGCAGAATCAGATGAACGTCTGCTAAGAGCAAAAATCAGACATTGGTATTGTTTTCAAGGATACTGAGAAATGCTAACGTCACCAAAGGCTAGACGTCAGGTAACAAACTGTAATGATTACATTGACAGTTGAAAACAAGGAAAGGAAAAGGGTTATGAAACTGAATTTTTATTGGGCATTACCGCTGGTCGTCATGTTTGTAGCGCAGATATTTTCATTTCATTTTTCCAGCACGGCAGAGCTGACCTCGCCGCGTTTTGTGTTTCTTTATGGCAGTTCGCTACTGGCTGGCAGCATGCTAATTGGTTTTACACTGAAACGATATTTGCCCCTGCCGGTATGGACGGCGTTAACCCTGATGCTGATTGTTTTAATCGGGTCGCCGGTTGTAAAAATTCTATTCGAAAATTAATTTACCGGGCGTGAACGTTATCCCCGCAGCGGCAATCCTGTTTTGATCCGGGGATGAAATTCTTATTCACAAGGAGGGTAATAGAATGAAGATGAACGCATTTGCTTTTGGTACATCAAACTGGAATGAAGTCGAAAGAACAGAGCATCCTGGAGAGACTGGCACCGCTTATTGGCGTACACAGTTCTTTGGTAACGAGCCCAATAAAATCCGTGTACGGATGGTTGAATATACGCCTGGCTACGTTGCGGATCATTGGTGTCAAAAAGGACACATCCTTTTTTGCCTGGAAGGTGAATTAGAAACAATACTTGATGATGGGCGAAAATTCATCCTGAAGGCAGGGATGAGTTATCAGGTTGGCGATAACGCTGAGCAACATCAGTCAAGCACCACTACAGGTGCAAAACTTTTTATTGTTGACTAACGTAAACCAGTTGCATCAAAGTCCGCTTTTGGCACAAAGCGGACAGTCAGATTATAGCAATCGCACCAGGCAATGTGCTGAGCAGAACTGCACATACTTTGAGGTATACGCGCAAAAAAGTGGTTCTGGTGACTCTTTATTAGCTTCGCTGACAATCTAAAGTCCTGGCCACTCATCCGGGTTTTGCGTAATTACTCTTTATTTTCCAGTGCCCGTTTAATTAACTCAAGCTTGGCAGTCTGGCGGCGAATTTCCAGTAAGTGGAGCGCTTCATATACTTCGATGCCTACAAGGTTTTGCTCTCCCAGCATATCCAGATCGCGTTTGAGCATCTCGATTTCGTCCTGGGTGATGAAGGGCCGCATAATGTTCTCCTGGTCTTTGATGTTTGGTCCTTTGCTTGCAGGAAAGTAGGACGTGATTTTATGGTTGTTTCCTAAGTAATGTTCGGCAACCTCAGGAAAAGCGTTCTCTCCTTTGTTTGTGAGGGGATAAATCCGTGATGTATGTAGAACTGCCTGGCGCAGTCAGAGAGTGCATGAACCATATTGCCCCCACACTAATGTTCTCAGCCACCGGCAGCAACGTAAGACGGTGCCATGAAGTAAATCAGCACCCATGCCTTTGCTATGTTAATACGTATCAACGGCAAGCCGTGCCAGAATGATGACGGCGACCGGCTCGGGCATATTCCTTCGCAGGCTCCCCGGTGCAATAGCATGGGTGACGCTGCCGGTTGCGAGAGAGTAGAACCCAGCCACCTGAGAAGAGTTTTCCCGTCAAACCACAAATGTTCTGGCTGCACCCATGGACTGGTTTTTCAGTCCCTGCTGCTTTATCCATTCGTCCAGTGCAGCTTCACCACAATGAAACTCAGCAAGAATGTGTGTCGGACTGAGTGGTACCGGCGCCGTTACTTTTCCCAGTGCGGTTTTCTCGCCAGAAGTTTGTCTATCGCAGGATTAGCTGTCACCGGGGCATCCAGCATGTCGATAAATTCGGCGTACTGTTCATCGTTAAGATTGAACATACGGCGGACAAGAATAACGTCCTCAGCGGCCTGGCAGGCCATCTCCAGGATAAAATCGGTACGTGATTTATGGAGAATCTCAGCGGCAGTATTAATCAGGACCCGCTGCGCTTCTTTTGCTCGAATATTGAGCTGGATATTATTATAATCTCTAATAGTGGCCATTCTGATGTACTTTTTTATGAGTAATTGAATGAGTGTTTTTCGTTTGAAACCGGTTTCGCACTAGCCCCGACAGGCGAAGCGCGGCCGGGGATCGTAAACCAGCTACTGCTGAATGCGCACCACGCTCTCGGGGTTGCCGCTTTTTGTCGCATCGCCGTCATTTTTTACCGTGACAAACAGGACGTTTGAGGCTGGATCCAGCGCGAGGCTGTTGGGGTGCGGCGGCAGGTCGACAGTTTGCAAGTGTTTCAGGGTAGCAGCATCAAAAACCGTCAGCGTGCCTTTGCCCTCCGCAACGCGCACGCCGTTACGGTTAGTGACGAAGATCCGCCGGGTACGCTCATCCAGCAGCAGGCCGATCGGCACCTCGTCGGTCGCCTCGCTGGTCAGCACCTCACCGCTGTCTGCATTAAGCGCGAACAGGCGGTGGCCGCTGCTGCGCCGGGTATAGCGCTGCTGCAGATAGTTATTGCGCGGCTTATCGCGATCGATGCCCTGGTCGACCCCCAGCAGCCGATTGCTGGCGGGATCGTAGACTAGGTTCAACAGCTGATCCGCCTGAATCTCTTTCGTGCTCTCAAGCGTCAGGGTGTCAGCATTCACCGTCATCAGCTGACCCTGCATATTGGAGACAAACACCCGACGACCGTTCTTATCGATCGCCACCCCGGTGGCGTAGAAGCCAAAGCCCGGCAGGGTCTTTTCCAGCCTGCCGCTGCGGGTGTCCACTACGAACAGGACGCTGTCAACGCCATAGCCCAGGCCGGGTAGGAACAGACGCCCGGTCTGCGGGTCGAACGTCGCCTCACGCACCTTGTAGAGGTAGTCGTCGACGATCTTAAAGCGTTTCAGCTCCGCCAGCAGATAGTCGAGTCGCGCGCCGCTGATGCCCGCTTTGCGGTAGGCCGCCTCAAGGTTCACCTTCTCCTGAACCGGGATCTGGCCGATGCTGCGGTTGCCGGCGGTATCCACAACCCCCACCGCGCCGTTAAAGCCTTCGGTGAGATAGAGGCGGTTGCGGCTATCGTCCAGCGCGACGCCGAAGCCCTTTACCGCCAGCGGGATGGCGGCCTCAATCGTCAGGGTCCGTGGATCGAGGCGCAGCACCTTTGACTGCGCCTCCTCTTTCCAGTCCGGGGCGCTGACAAATATCGCCTGCTGTTTTGCGCTCCAGGCCATTTCAACCAGCGTCGGGGCCAGCGCTTCACGCTTCATGGCGTCGGGGCGAATAGCCGTGCTCTCGGCCTGGGTCGCCGCGCTCAGGCTGACGGTGGCGACTACCAGCAAGGAGGTCAGCGAGCGGGCGGGGAAGTGAGTCAGAGACATCATTATTATCCTGTTGTCCGGGGGATCAGAAATCCAGTTCGATAGAGGCCCCTACGAGGCGCGAGCGCTGACGAATAGCACTGTAAACGTCGTTACCGCTAATCATCACTTTATGATCGGAGTCGAAAAGATTTTGAGCGAACAGCGTCGCGCGGCCATAGAGGAAGGTGTAAGCCAGCTGGGCGTTGGCCGTCCAGTAAGCGCCGATGCGTCCGCGCGAATCGTTATCGTATGCCGAGTAGTAGGAGCCGGAGTAAGCGACGTTGCCGCTCAGCTCGAGACCACTCATCAGCTGCCAGCTGGCCCCAACGTTGGAGGTCCAGGCCGGGGCACGCGCCAGATCGTTACCCTCTACGCCGCTGCCGCCAAAGTCGGAGATGCGCGTCTTCAGCAGGCCAACGTTAGTGAACAGCTCCAAATCCCATCGCGGGGTCCAGGTTGCGCCGACCTCTGCGCCCCAGGTCTCGACCTTATCGGCGTTGCGGATCGCCGTCGAGTTGCTAGCAAGATAGTAGGGGAGCTGCATATCTTTGTAGTCGTTATAGAAAAGGTTTCCGGTCAGCACCAGATTGGCATCGTCGAGCTGGTGACGGGTGTAGAGCTCGTAGTTCCAAACATACTCCGGATCGTAGGTATAGCTGGTGATCGGCGCGCTGAGGGTGATCCCGGCTCCCCCGGCGTTGTAGCCCCGGGCGATACGCGCTCCGTAGGTCTGATTTGCCTCAGGCTTCCACGCCACGTCCAGTTTGGGCAGGAAGACGTTGTAGGTCTCATCGAGATCGATACGCACGCTGTTGCTGCCACCCACCCGACGGCGATGCTCCTGCTCGACGCGGCTCGACGCGGTGATATCCACCTGCGGCGTGGCGGCCCAGGTCAGCTCGCCATAGGCCGCGCTGGTGCGGGTGTCATCCGTAAAGGTGGAGCCGCCAAAGATGTGGACATACTCATCCTGTGAGGCATCGAAGTAGCGCACGCCAGCCAGCCCGTGCAGGATGCTCTCTGCGGTACCGAAATGCGCTACCGGCTCAACATGTACCTCATGACCCTTGATCTCTGCTCGCGGCAGGCCGGTCGCCACGTAGCGGTTGATGTGGAAACCGGTGTAGATCAGCCGGTTCTCCAGGGTCAGATCGTCTCTGGCTTCCCAGGCAAGATCCCAGATGCCGCTGTTGACGTTGCTCTTAAACACCGGCCGACGCCAGTCATAACGCGCATTGGTCGGGTGCGGCAGCGGGTTATCGCTCTCATTCTGCGGTGCGCCGCTGTCCGAGTGGTTAAAGGTGAACTTGCTGGTAACGTCGCGCAGTCCTGCCGGGTTAAACAGCAGCTTGGCGCGAGCGCTGGTGGTCTGCACCTCGTCCGGATTACCGACCGGATCGTAGGAGGGCAGATCGACATCGCTGCGGCGGCGCTGGCGGTCAACACTGACGCGGAACGCGAGCTGGTCCTCAATCAGCGGCCCGGTCGCCATCGCGGCCAGCTCTGAGGAGTGCTGATTGCCCAGCCCGCCCTTAAAGGCGCTCTCCCACTCATAGTTCGGATCTTTTGAGGTCATCACCACTGCACCGGCGATGGCGTTTCGTCCCTGAATATAGCTCTGCGGCCCACGAAAAATCTCGACGCGCTCCATATCCCACAGCGACTGCGGGCCATACGCCTGTTCGTTGTAGGTCAGGGAGCGGCCATCCAGCGAGAGGCCGAGGCGAGGGCGGGTGCCGCTCAAAAAGGCCCCCGCGCCGGTGCTCGGGCCGGAGCCGTCTACGCCACGAACGGTGGGCAAATCGTTACCAATGCCGATATCCACGGTATTGGCAGTCATGCGCATCAGGTCGCCGACGGTCTCCGCCCCGGGAAGGGCATTGATGCGGCGGCTGTCAAAGACCTCCACGCTGGAGCCGGTATCCAGTATCGAACGTGCCGTCTTCTCGCCGGTAACAATCATCAGGTCCTGATCCTGATAGCTCCCCCCGGTCACGCTGCTTTCCGCTTCCTGCGTACTCTTTAGTGTATCGGCCGCATTAACGGCACCGGGAAGCAGCGTACAGAGTGTGATTAAAAGCGGGGAGAATCCGCGCATCGGCTTTATCGCGGCAGCTTGACGCTCTCCGCAGGCTGTGTGCTTGTCCATCTTGTCTGACTCCGAACCCATAGGTAAAAAAGTAACGCCAAATGTAAAAAATAATTGCAAACGATAATTATTTACATCAGTAAATGCAAATCACTATTATTGGCAGGTTTCACCGAGTCGTAGGAATGGCGTATCGCGCGGAAGAGTTTAAGGAGTAGAGTGGATAGCAAGTTGCCTGGGGGAGCGGTCAGGCTCGGCTGAAAATGATCGCTTCTCAGGGAATGTCGAATGAGTTGGGCGGTGTCATTTTCCTGTTTATAGGCGGTTTACTTGCGACCCTTGGCTGGCAGTGGTCGTTTTTGCTTTATCTTTTTACCTGGGTTCTTCTGGCTATGCAGCTGGCGTTTGTGCCGCAACCATTGACCCCCCAGGACAGAAAGCATGAATGAGAGCACCTGAGAAAGCGAATCGGTAGGCGCAGCTCAATTAGCGCCTGTGCTTTTTGCAGCCCTATTGTCCATGATTTGCTCCCTCACCGGCATTATCATCATTCCGCAGGTATTTAGCTGCATGGCTATTGGGGCGGCTGAAACCGGATACTTTTTGTCGTTTATCTCACTGGTTGCCGTCGGGGCTGCGGCGATAATGCCGCGCCTTATAGCACGCTTACGTGAGTACGGAACTCTGTACACGGCGTTTAGCTGCTACGCTGCCGGACATCTCATATTTTCATTCGCTGATAATGTAGTGTTCTACATCGCAGGCGGGGTTTAATGGGTTGTGGATTTGGTCTGTCGGTGCCGCTTGTGAATCATATGACAGACGGGCAGAGTCACACTCGCGTCCGGGGACGCAACCTTGCCTGGCTTTCCATGGCTATATTCTCCGGCCAGTTTTTATCATCATTCATGGAATTCATCCCGGGCGATTCATCAGTTGTCTTCCGGGGGCCGCGATAATTGCAGTGCGGTAATTGTAGCTCTCATGGTGATACACCTGAAACGTCGCTTTAAACGGTATAACGTCTGTCAGTATCTGCAGCGTCGGCATTGCTGAGTCGGCTTAATCTGGTGCGGGAACTGATGGTGCGAATGTCCGCTCCTGGCACGAAGCAGACCGCAAGAAACGGCGCGAAGTCCGCTTTGAGCGAGAGGCGGACGTCAGAATTCAAAACAGACAATCGGCCGTTGAGTTCGTCCGAAGTCAGCCTGTAGGAAATGCGCACCAGGAGTTTTAAAGCTCCCTCAAAAACTTAATGGTCAACTCTGATATCTTGGTTGGCCGCTCTTGCTGAAGCCAATGGCCTGCCTCCTGAATGACGTAGGAGCCGCGCAAGTCGGAAACCAGGTTCGGCATGTCAGCAATTATTTGATCCATACCAGGGATGGTAAGTCCGGTATCGCGCTCGCCGATCATGAACAGGGCTGGCACCGTAACGCTCTGACCGGCTTGAGTTTGTTGCAGTTCCCAGTTGCGATCAAGATTGCGATAGTAGTTCAATCCGCCAGTGAAGCCTGAAGATTCGAACGCCGCGACCAGTTTATCGAAATCACGGTTGGGTAGCCATTCCGGCAACCCGGACGGTGTCGGGAGGTTTGCCAGCAAGCCGTTGCTCTTCATGACCATGCCGAATGGATTAGGTGTCCCATCGCCCGGCTCGCGCCGCCCGGCTTCGCCACTTGCGGCGAAGATGATCTTGTGGAGAGTCAGGCTCACGTCCCGGCTGAACTCCGCCTCTGCGACATTTGGTTCTTGGAAGTAAAGTGCGTAGAAAAGCTCCTCTTCGGTCTGCGGGAAAACCTTAGAGGGTGGCACGGGTGGCTGTCCCATCATTGGCACGCTGAGCGCGACGACAGCACGGAACCGATCGGGGCGCAGGAGCGCGGCTTGCCACGCAATTGTCGCACCCCAATCATGGCCGACAACTACAGCCTGTTTCTCTCCTATCGCATCAAGGAGTGCCACCAAGTCGCCAACGGCGTGAAAGACTGTGTATTGATCCGCATGCTCTGGAGCATCCGTATTACCGTAACCTCTCATATCTGGCGCAACAGCACGGTATCCGGCTTGAACAAGTGCATCAATCTGGTGTCGCCAGGAGTATTTGGTCTCAGGGAAGCCGTGGCAAAGCAGAATTAACGGGCCTTGTCCGGCATCGAGGATGCTCATGTTAATCGTTCGGGTCTGAATGCTGGTCTCTATCATGGATGCCTCTTGACTGGTTGGCAGGGCAATTGAAAGAAAGGCAATCACGCCCGGTGAAAAATCAGAAATTTACGGCGTAGCATATGCGCTCTTTCTTTAGTGTAACAGTATATGTTACACTAAAGGCTAAAAGTCAAGATAGTGTAACTCATATTGTTGCGGAAGAGTGCGTGATGAAGACCGATAGTCGTCTTGCCAGAATGCTGCATGTCCTTGTTCACATGGGGCTATTGGGAGGTAGGGAAACGTCAGAGCGAATTGCACAGATGCTCAACACAAATCCTGTCGTTGTGCGGCGCACGCTTGGGAAGTTGCGTAATCATGGGATCGTAGAGTCCGAAGGCGGCAGGGGCGGAGGCTGGAGACTTACCCGGGCGCTCGACCATGTCACGGTGCTCGACGTTCAGCTTGCTCTAACCGAGGGAACTATTCTCGCTGCCCCCATCTCACGGGATCATCCTACATGCCCAGTGGAGCGTGCCTCCAATTTCGTACTGGAGGAAGCGCACGCTGCAGCGGAGACCCTCCTCATTGCAAAATACGCTGCAACCACTCTCGCGAAGATAGCAGAGGATGCAAAAGATAAGGCCTCGGCGACCTCGCTCTAGGCTCGCCATCACAATTTTCCGGTTCAGGTCAGCGTTACCCTTGCTACTCAGCAAAAAGAGGCGATTCAGAGCCTGGGCTCCACGAAAGACTTGCCTATGGCGAAGGGGGAGCGAGGCTCCCATTGGCATCACTATTTGTACCGACGCCCAAATAATCTCATTAAAAAGTCCTTTTCTTCCAGTAAAGGTGGGGGACTTTATGGTCGTTGCCTAAATAACGATCGGAGCCGCAATAAAGGGTTCTAACCTGTGTTTGTGAAGTCTCAAATCCTTGATGTATGTAGCACTGTCTGGCACTGTCAGAGAGTGCATGAACCATTACAGCCCGCGTCTGATTTTTTTAAATTACCTTAGATTTGCAAAATCTGCTCTTATTGATTATTTCTTACTTCTGCTTCTGGCACTGAGCGGACCAAACAGTTGGTTATAAGGTCCGCTATGAGCGAAAAGCGGACCTTTTCTGGGCTAAATGTTTAAGCCCTTAATACCCTGAGCAGGAAAACATGGCCAATGCAAAAGGATCATTCCATGGCCGTCGGGCGGACAACTATCTCATTAATATCGACTGCTTCCGGCTGGTTGATTGCAAAAGCGATTGTTTCAGCGAGGGTTTCAACAGGAATAGCCATTTCATGTATCTTTCTGACCTGCTCGGCAACTGCGGTATCAGTTACGCTGGATGGCAAATCGGTATCAACGGGGCCCGGAGAAATAATGGTGCTGCGAATGTTGTATGGGGTCATCTCCATGCGCAGGCCTTCAGAAATAACCCGCACAGCAAATTTGGTCGCTGAGTAAACGGCGGTTGTCGGACGAACACGATGCCCTGCGGTAGAGGCGACATTAATGATGTGACCACTTTTCTGTTCTTTCATAAAGGGAAGCGCGGCAGCAATACCGTAAAGTGTGCCTTTCAGATTGATATCAATAGCACGATCCCAGTCATCGACCTGCAACTGATCCAGGCGGGAGTTGGGCATAATACCTGCGTTATTAATCAAAACATCTATTCGGCCATATACATCAACTGCTTTTGCCACCAGGGCTTCTACATCCTGACGTTTTGATACATCTGTCTGTACGACTTCAGCTTTTCCACCAGTAGCCTTAATTTCATCAGCCAGAACAGTAAGTTTGTCCAGGCGGCGTGCTCCCAGCACTACGCTGGCCCCTGCTGCGCTCAAAAGGCGAGCTGTGGCTTCGCCGATACCGCTGCTGGCACCGGTGATGACAACTACTTTTTCACACATATTACTGGTCATAAAAGATTTCCTTTACGGGGTTACACATAAATAATCATATCGGGTGAGACAGAAAACGAATGATATCTTTCTCATCCGCCATCAGGGTGACGCGATTATAGACAGATGGATAGTTGTGCAATATTCCGTAAAGGCTCAGTTCAGTTATGCAAATATTCACAAGCCGTAAGCAGGCTCAATACAGTTGATGAGGAAATCCACCACGGCGCTGATATGCCTTGCATGACGCACATCTTCGTGAACGCTCAGCCAGATATCCAGAGTAAGAGCGGGACCGCCGGGTTCAACAGGTACAAGGTGGTATTCCTTTGCCAGATAATCGGGCAGCAGGGCGATACCGGCGTGACCTGCTGCCGTAATAGCCTGTATTCTGAGATCATTACTGAAGAAAACTACAGGTCGCCCGGCGCATTGTTTTTTCAGCCAGGCCTGCTGCGGGGTGTCTGCTACTGATTCATCGTAAGCGATAAAGCTCAGCTCGCATCCTGATGCGAGATATTCGGCACTGCCGTAGAGCATAAACTTTACCCGGCCAAGTAGTCTTGCTACCACTGCCGCTTCGACTGGCCGTACCATGCCAATGGTAATATCGGCTTCACGCCGGGTGAGAGAAAGTCGTTCCTTGGTTCCCGTCAGGCTCAGACGAAGACGCGGATACCGTTTGTAAAAACTGCCGATATGCGGCGCAATGAGATTGCCAATGAAAACATGGGGCGCAGCGATGATGACATCACCTTCCACTACATTTTGTTCAGCCCCGGAAAAGCGCTCTAATGAATAGGCTGACGCGCTCATTTGCTCGCCGTAGCGGGCCACCTGGCGTCCATCTTCTGTCAGGATATAAGATCGGGGCCTGCGGTCAACGAGCTTCAGATTAAACGATGCTTCAAGTGACGCGATCCGCCTTGCCACCGTGGCATGATCCACGCCCAGTTTTTTAGCTGCAGAGGCCAGCGAGCCTGTTCTGGCAAAGGTTGAAAAATAGCGTAAATCTTCCCAGTCAAACATAAAACCTCAAAATTAGCTTAGATACTTGGCTATGATGACGGTACCTGCCTCCTGGCTTATACCTGATGCAGTTCTTCATATAAAAAGAGAAATGCACTACTGATATACGTTGAATCAACCATTTTCCTTAAGAGATCCATTTAGCAGAGTCACGATGTACAGCGTACAGTAATAAGGGGGCTGTATTGTGATTTTAGAATATAAGAACGTCTGCCTTTGGCACATTGCAGCCCTCACTGGCTAAACTTCAATTGACTCCGATGGTGAGCTAGTTAAACCTCTTGGCTTCAATGTTGACCGCTTTCTCCCAATATGGAAAGTCCATTCGGTATCTTTCGAAACGTGTCTAGGCACTTCAGGTTGCTGGTAAAATGTCTGATTTATATTAGATGCGTGCTCATAAACTACATAGCCCCAGCAAATAGGCTGCATAAAAGCGAACTTGTTGTGTGAAGAATCACACAAATCCGGCAGGACTACTAATCATAGTAGTAAATCAAGCTGCCATTGGACAATTCCTAATTGACCAAATCATAGTGTCTTTTTTACTGGTAACGTGAATCGCCACGGATAATCTAGACACTTCCGAGCCGTTGATAATACTGGTTTTCATATTCTGTCGGTGACATCTGATTGCTCGAACCATGCCGTCGCTTACTGTTATAAGACATTTCGATGTAATCAAAAATATCGCTGCGGGCTTCTT
>NZ_JAHVDV010000021.1:0-92348 GCF_051486985.1 Yokenella regensburgei | reverse complement strand
TTATTTTCGCTTTTCTCTGCGGGCTTCTCAGTGAATCTCACCGGAACACCCTGCTGACCCGGCGGCGTGTGTGCCGTTGTTCCGTGTCAGTGGAGGCGCATTATAGGGAGTTATTCCGGGCTGACAAGTCTAAAATTCAAAAAACTTTTCAACCGTCTCTTTTTTCAACAAGCTGGGGAAAAATAGAGCATAACGGCGCTAATTTGCTGTTTTTACCACCACAGAGATATACCGGATGGCATACTAACAAATGAATAAGTAAAACCAGGAACCCATCAATGTCTTTAAATGCACAACAGCTTGCGGCTCAAAAGAACCTTTCCTGGATGCTGGCTGAGAAACTCGCACAGCAGATCCTTAAAGGTGAATATGTTCCCGGAAGTATTCTGCCAGGCGAAATAGAGTTAGGGGAACAGTTTGGCGTAAGCCGTACGGCGGTCAGGGAAGCGGTAAAGACATTAACAGCAAAAGGTATGGTGCTTCCGCGCCCCCGCATAGGCACCCGGGTCATGCCCCGGGAGAACTGGAACTTTCTGGATAAAGAGTTACTGTCATGGTGGATGCGCGAGGATAACTTTCAGGATGTTATTCAACACTTCCTGATTATGCGCAGTAGCCTCGAACCTCAGGCTTGCCATCTCGCGGCCGTATCAGGGGAAGCAGAACAGAAAGCGCGTCTGAATACATTAATGGAAGAGATGGTATGGCTTAAAAAGCATTTTAACCGCGAGCGCTGGATTGAAGTGGATATGGCCTGGCATGAACATATCTATGCCATGAGCGCAAATCCCTTCCTTATTTCTTTCGCCGCACTCTTCCATTCGGTCTATCACACCTACTTCACCTCCATCACACAGGATCAGGTGATTAAGCTCGATCTTCATCAGGCTATTGTTGATGCTATTCAGGATGGTAATGGAGAAGGCGCCTTTAAGGCCTGCCAGATACTCTTAAATACGCCTAACGCACCTGCGGCCAAATAACAGGACCCCGCATGACTGAGAAAAAACACCGCAGTATGGCCGGATTGCCGTGGATTGCGGCGATGGCTTTCTTTATGCAGGCACTGGATGCCACCATATTAAACACCGCTCTTCCCGCGATTGCTGAGAGCCTCAACCGCTCCCCTCTGGCGATGCAGTCCGCCATTATTAGCTATACGTTAACCGTGGCCATGCTGATCCCCGCCAGCGGCTGGCTGGCGGACAGATTCGGCACCCGCCGCGTCTTTATGCTGGCCGTAAGTTTATTCACCCTTGGCTCTCTGGCCTGCGCACTCTCCACCTCACTCACCTCGCTGGTACTTTTCCGTGTTCTGCAGGGCATTGGTGGTGCGATGATGATGCCTGTTGCACGTCTTGCGCTGCTCCGGGCCTATCCCCGCAGCGAACTACTACCCGTCCTGAACTTTGTGACCATGCCAGGTCTGGTGGGCCCTATACTCGGCCCGGTTCTCGGCGGGGTGTTAGTTACCTGGGCCACCTGGCACTGGATCTTCCTCATTAACATTCCTATCGGCATTGCTGGCCTGCTGTATGCGCGCAAATACATGCCCAACTTTACGACGCCGCGTAAGCGTTTCGACACGGGCGGCTTCTTCCTGTTCGGCCTCAGTCTGGTGCTTTTTTCCTGCGGGATGGAGCTGTTTGGTGAAAAGATAGTGGCAAGCTGGTTGGCTTTTGCCGTCATCTTCAGTGGGATTGCGTTATTCCTTCTATATATACGTCATGCGCGTCGCCACCCCACCCCACTGATTTCGCTTAACCTGTTTAAAACGCGCACCTTCTCCGTGGGCATTGCCGGCAATATCGCTTCGCGGCTGGGAACAGGCTGTGTGCCATTTTTAATGCCGCTGATGTTACAGGTTGGATTTGGGTATTCCGCGCTGATTGCTGGTTGCATGATGGCACCGACCGCTATGGGATCCATTCTGGCTAAATCCCTGGTTACACAGGTCCTTCGCCGTCTGGGTTATCGCAGGACACTGGTTGGGATTACGCTCTTTATCGGACTGATGATTGCACAGTTTTCGCTACAGTCACCGTCAATGGAGATCTGGTTGTTGATCTTACCCTTGTTCATTCTGGGCATGGCGATGTCGACCCAGTTCACGGCAATGAATACGATTACGCTTGCCGATCTGACGGATGAGAACGCCAGCAGCGGCAACAGTGTGCTGGCCGTGACGCAACAGCTTTCCATCAGTCTTGGGGTGGCGGTCAGCGCTGCGGTACTGCGGTTTTACGAAGGGTTTGACAGTAATAATACCGTAGAGCAGTTCCACTATACCTTTATTACTATGGGGGTTATCACCCTGATTTCAGCCTTTACCTTTATGCTGTTACGGCCAAAAGATGGCCGTAACCTGATAAAAGAAAAACACTGACCGCTAGGCCGATCCTCGCTCTATCAGCACCGGCGTCAACTGCAAGCGCTGCTGCTGTTGCGTAGGATCGGCGATGCGATGAATCAACACGTCAATGGCCAGTTCACCCAACTCATCTTTTGGCTGATGGATGGTCGTCAGCGGCGGCGTCATGTAGCGCGCCAGTTCAATATCATCGTAACCAACGATTGCGATATCTTCAGGCACCCTGAGTCCGGCCTGGTAAAGCGCCTGATAAGCGCCAACGGCCATAGCATCGTTGCCAATGAACACCGCCTGAGGACGCCTGTCACGTGACAGCAGCGTTTGCATCGCTTCCAGCCCTCCGCCGAATTCAAAATCGCCAATAATTTCATCGCCATCCTGGATGGTCAGGCCCGCGTTCGCCATCGCCGCTCTGTAACCTTCCAGACGCAGACGTGCGGGCGTTTTATCCAGAGGCCCGGTGATGCAGGCGATATGTCGGTGACCTTTGCGGATCAGGTATCGCGTCGCCATGTCACCACCAAGCAGAGAGTTGTCCTGAATCAGATCGCTGTCGCCGTCGAACGGTGCCCAGTCCATCATGACGGTGGGAACAGAGGGATAACGCTTAAGTATTTCCTGAGAAGGTTGGTGGGTTTCCGTACATAAAAGCAGAAGGCCATCGACACGCTTTTGCATGAGCGTTTCGAGATTGCGATTCATACGCTGTTCATCGCCCTCGGTGTTACAAAGCACGAGGCTGTATCCCCGCTCAAAACAGCTTCGCTCCACCCCTCTCACCAGCTCAGAATAAAAGGGGTTGCTACTGGCCGTGATCAACATTCCGATGGTACGGGTCTGATTGATTTTCAGACTGCGTGCCAGCGCAGAGGGCGCATAATTTAACGCCTTAATCGCTGACTCCACCTTTTCGCGAATAGCATCACTGACAAAGCGATCGTTATTGATGACATGTGAAACGGTCGAGGTAGAGACACCCGCCACGCGGGCCACATCCTTCATCGTAGCCAATAGTCACCCCTGCTGAGCGAGGAAATCGTCAATTTCTTTGCGCCACGGCACTGAAGGTTGCGCGCCTTTACGGGTCACCGCGATAGCAGCGGCCGCATGAGCAAATCGAATCGCCTCGTCGAGCGCAAGGTTTTCCAGTAATGCCGTCATCAGCGCACCGTTAAAGGTGTCACCCGCCGCGATGGTATCAATGGCTTTAACGCTAAACCCCGGAACACGACGCCCCTGGCCCTTCACGCTCGCCCATACGCCACGACTGCCCAGGGTAATGATGACCGTATCAATGCCTTTGGCATGTAATACCTGTGCCGCATTTGATGCATCTTCATCGTTATTTACCCGGATACCGGTCAGTTTCTCGGCTTCCGTTTCATTGGGAGTAATGATGTCTACTAACGCCAGCAGTTCATCGGAAAGCGCACGTGCCGGCGCCGGATTAAGGGCGACCCTAGTGTTATTCTCATGAGCAATACGAGCGGCAGCCAGGACGCTCTCAACCGGGGATTCCAGTTGCATGAGTAACGCGGAGGCCTGAGCAATAATGTCACGTTGAGCCTCTACGCGTTCAACTGACAGTGCAGCATTGGCACCCGCATGAATACCGATGACATTCTCACCTTCGCCGTTGACGAAAATCAGCGCAACCCCAGTGGATTCACCGTCAATGACGCTGACCGGGGAGATATCAATATTATCGCTGCTCAGCTGCTGACGAACACGTTCACCGGTATCGTCATCACCGGTACAGGCAATAAATGCGATGTCCGCACCGCTGCGTCCGGCAGCGACGGCCTGATTTGCGCCCTTACCGCCGAAGGCGACTTGATACTGACTACCGGTAACGGTTTCTCCGGGCGTAGGGAAAGCGTCAAGGTTGAGAATGTGATCGGCATTAATGCTGCCAAGGACGACGAGTTTGCCAGTGGTTTTCATGATGAGCTTGTCCATTACTATGCGCCACCCCTGCATGAATGGCGCGTGCCCTGCGTTTCTTTTATAAAGACTCTCCCGCTCTCACTCCTTTGGGAGAGTCTGAACCGTCTTACTGTTTAATAACCAGTTTCAGGTCAACCGGGATTTTGGCGTATACTTTTTCGCCTTTCAGTACCTTATCTGCCGTTTCAACGCCTTTCGCGCCGATCTGCTCAGGTAACTGCGCGATGGTCGCCGCCATTTTCCCATCGTTCACTGCTTTTTCGCCATCCGGCGTGCCGTCAAAACCGACGACCATAACATCGGATTTACCTGCCGTTTGCAGAGCGCGCATCGCCCCCAGCGCCATTTCATCGTTCTGCGCGAATACGGCCTGCACATCAGGATGTGCAGTCAGCAGGTTCTGCATGACGTTCAGACCTTTGGTACGGTCAAAATCAGCGGGCTGGCTGGCCAGTACGTTGAATTTATGTGCGGCAACGGCCTGCTGGAAACCTTCACCACGCTCACGCGCGGCGGACGTTCCTGCAATACCCTGCAGTTCAATGACTTTTGCACCTTCACCGGCTTTCTTAGCGATGTAGTCACCCGCAATTTTGCCGCCCAGCACGTTATCAGAGGCGATATGGCTGACCACTTCGCCCTGCGCTGCCGCACGGTCAAGAGTGATAACCGGGATTTTCGCCTGGTTGGCCATCTTCACGGCATTACCTACCGCATCGGAATCCGTTGGGTTGATCAACAGCAGTTTGGTACCACGTACAGTCAAATCCTGAACGTTCGCCAGCTCTTTCGCCGGGTTGTTCTGGGAGTCCAACACCACCAGGTCGTAACCCAGTTTGTCTGCTTCTTTCTGCGCACCGTCTTTCAGGCTAACAAAGAACGGGTTGTTCAGGGTCGATACGACCAGTGCAATCGACTCCTTCGCCATCGCATTTGCGCTTACGGTGGCGCTCAGTGCAACAGCAGAAACCAGAAGAGCCAGTTTTTTCATGTTCATATTCATGATGTCCTGTAGTGTAGGTAATTACTGCTTTTTGTTGTCTACCAGCACCGCGAGCAGAATCACAACTGCTTTAACGATCATCTGGTAATAGGAAGAAATACCTAATAAATTCAATCCATTGCTCAGGAACCCTAGGATAAGTGCACCGATCAGTGTTCCCACGATGCGCCCCTTACCCCCAGCCAGACTGGTCCCCCCTAAAACGACGGCAGCGATAGCGTCCAGTTCATAACCGGTTCCGGCAACGGGCTGCGCCGACGAGAGGCGAGCCACCTCGATAATACCTGCTAACGCCGCCAGTAAACCGCTCAGGGAATAGACGATAACTTTTACCTTATCGACACTGATGCCTGACAAGCGCGTTGCCGCTTCGTTCCCCCCTAGCGCATAAATATAGCGGCCAAGACGGGTGTGGTGCAGCAAATACCAGGTCGCGATAAAGACCACGGCCATAATCCAGATAGGCGTCGGTACTCCCAGCGGACGGCCAATACCGAACCAGCCGAAAATATCGGCATTCTCCGTAAAGCCCGTATTCATCGGGCTGCCGTTGGTATATACCAGCGTAACGCCACGCAGTAATAGCATCATAACCAGTGTGGCAATAAAGGCCTGTACACGCCCTTTCGCCACAATCACCCCCGTGACCGCACCGATAGCGGCGCCTAAAGCCAGGGCGGCGGCGACAGCCACCAGCGCATTCACTTCCATGCCAACCAGCGACGCGGCGACCGCACCGGTCAGTGCCAGCAGGGAACCGACGGACAGGTCGATTCCGGAAGTCAAAATGACCAGCGTCATGCCAACCGCCATAATGGCGTTGACCGAAGTCTGTTGCAGGATATTCAACAGGTTATTAACGGTAAAAAAGTTTGGGCTCAGCGTCGACACAATGGCAATCAGCACCAGTAAGGCGATCAGCGATTTTTGCTCCATCAACCACGCTTTGGTGAAATAGCGGCGACCAGAAACAGCCTGGGTAGTCATCTTCTTACTCCTGATTCACGCGATTAAGCTTGCCCACAGCGGCAGCCATCAGAACTTCCTGGGTGGCCTGCTCGCGAGTGAATTCACCGCCGAGATGCCCTTCATGCATGACGATAATGCGATCGCTCATGCCTAATACTTCTGGCATCTCGGACGAGACCAGAATGATGCTCAGGCCATCGGCCTTGAACTGGTTAATCAGCTGATAAATCTCTTTTTTCGCTCCCACGTCCACGCCGCGGGTCGGCTCGTCGAGAATCAACACTTTCGGGCGCGTCATTAGCCCGCGCGCAATAGCAACCTTTTGCTGATTCCCCCCGGAAAGCAGCCCGATAGCCTGCTCCATCGACGGGGTTTTGACATTGAACAAGCGTATGAAATCGCTGACGGCCTGCTGTTCATCTTTATGTTTAAGATTTCCGCCGGTACGGCTGAAATAACCCAGCGCCGTCAGCGACATGTTCTCTTTAACCGACATGCCCAGCACTAAGCCATCGCGCTTACGGTCTTCGGAAATGTAAACAATCCCGTTTGCCAGACCGTCCTGCGGAGAGCGAGTGACCACTTCATGCCCATCCAGCGTGACATAGCCGCTGGTGCGTGGCATCGCGCCGTAAAGCACTTTCATCAGTTCGGTGCGTCCGGCGCCCATCAGCCCGGCCACGCCCAGAATTTCGCCCTTGCGCAACGTAAAGGAGACGTCATGAACGCCAGGACCACAGAGGTTGTCCACTTTCAGGCGAACATCACCCGGCGCTTTATCGAGGCGCGGATACTGATCTTCCAGCTTGCGGCCAACCATCATTTCTATCAGTGAATCTTCGCTAAGGGATGCGACTTCCCGCTCCGCGATAAACTGCCCGTCACGGAACACGGTGACATCATCGCAAATCTCGAAGATCTCTTTCATGCGGTGGGAGATATAGACGATGCCGCGCCCCTGCGCTTTCAGCTCACGGATAACCCGGAACAGAGATTCGGTTTCCGTATCCGTCAGCGCATCGGTTGGCTCATCCATTACGATAACTTGCGACTCGTAACTCAGCACTTTGGCAATTTCTACCATCTGCTGATCGCCAATGGACAGCTCGCCCACCAGCCTGTCGCTTTTAAAGCGTAAGTTCAGCTTTGCGAGCAGCGTATTGGCTTCGGCATACATTCTTTTCCAGTCGATTTTGCCAAAACGTCCGACAAACTCACGGCCAAGAAAAATGTTTTCCGCAATGGTCAGTTGCGGAATCAGGTTAAGTTCCTGGTGAATAATACCGATACCGGCTTCCTGAGAGGATTTTGGACCGGTGAAGGTGGTCTCTTTCCCCAGCCACAGCAGTGAACCGGCATCACGCATGTAGATACCGGTCAGCACTTTCATCATGGTGGATTTACCCGCGCCGTTTTCGCCGACCAGCGCCATAACGCGGCCCGCGTAAACATTCAGCGCTGCGCCGGAGAGGGCTTTAACCCCCGGGAATGCTTTGTCGATTCCCTTAAGTTGCAGTAATGCGTCCATACCCTCGGCCTCAGAAGGTCACGCCAGCACAAAGAATGATATTCGCATACGGGGAACACTCCCCGCTGCGAATAACCGCCTGACTGTCCGCGGTCTGTTTTTTGAATTGTTCGTGAGTCACATAACGAACATTTATAGTATTACCCTGGTGTTGTTGCAGCTGCTCAATATGCTTGAGCAACGTTTCGTGGAGCTGCGGATTATGTTCCTGAATTTCCGTTGCAATGATAGCTGCCTCAACCTGCATTTCTGCCGTAACCACGTCGAGTACCTGCATAAAACCAGGTACACCCTGCGTTAACGCCATATCAATCCGCTGCGTACTGGATGGTACAGGTAAGCCTGCATCACACACCACCAGCCTATCGGTATGACCGAGACGTGAGATAACCGACGAGATTTCTGAGTTAAGAACAGTACCTTTTTTCATTTTACGCTCCATTAGCGAAACGTTTCGCTGTTCTCAGTGTAAACCTGAGAATGTTCAGAAAACCACCGTGGCGTTACAGAAGTGTGATCGGTATCGAAACGTTTCGCTCGTGTTGCAGTAAGCGAACGTTTTCAGGTTTTCTTAAGCAAAACTGCAGGAAGCCAGATGCAAAAACCCCTCATCAAGAGGGGTTTTAAAAGGTCGTTAGATTTCGACCTGAGTACCGAGCTCAATTACCCGGTTAGGCGGGATTTCAAACTGATCGGGCGCCCGCAACGCATTACGCTGGAGGAGCAAATAAAGCTTGCCACGCAGCCGCAAATACCAGGGGCGTTTGCCAACGATGAGCGACTCATGTGACATGAAGAAGGAGGTTTCCATCATGCGACAGCTCAACCCCTCCAGACCGCAGCGGTGAAATACCTCTTCCACATTGGGCGTCTCACGCCAGCCGTAGCTGGCCACCACACGCCAGAACGTCGGTGAAAGCTGCTCGATTTGCACACGACGTACGTTGTGAACATAAGGCGCATCTTCCGTCCGCAGCGTCAGCAAAATGACGCGCTCATGCAGCACTTTGTTGTGCTTAAGGTTGTGCATCATGGCAAACGGGATAACGTTCAGCGCGCGGGACATATAAACCGCAGTGCCCGGTACGCGTACCGGCGGGGATTTCTCCAGCGAGGCTATCATTGCTTCCAGGGAGTTACCATGCTCATGCATCCGGCGCAGCAGGCGAAAACGTTCGCTCTTCCAGGTTGTCATGATAACGAACATCACCAGCCCCAGACTCAGCGGCAACCAGCCACCGGACAAAAGCTTATCAAGGTTCGCTGAAAACAGGGGAATATCGATACATAAGAAGCCGGTCAGCAGCAGCCCCACAAACAGCTTGTTCCAGTGCCAGTTTTTACGCGCGACGGTCATCGACAGAATGGAGGTCAGCACCATCGTTCCTGTCACGGCGATCCCGTAGGCCGCCGCCAGGTTACTGGAGTGTTCAAAGCTTACGATGACAACCACCACGGCAAAGTAGAGCAACCAGTTAACAAAGGGGATATAGATTTGCCCGGACTCCATCTCTGACGTATGGATGATGCGCATCGGCGACAGGTAACCCAGACGCACTGCCTGACGAGTTAAAGAAAAGACGCCCGAGATAACGGCCTGTGAAGCGATGACCGTCGCCAGAGTAGCGATAATCAGCATCGGTATCAGCGCCCAGTCGGGAGCAAGCAGGAAGAAGGGGTTTTTAATGGCTTCCGGTGTTTTGAGTAGCAGCGCGCCCTGGCCAAAATAGTTCAGCACCAGTGACGGCAGTACCACCAGGAACCAGGCCACGCGGATCGGCAGTTTGCCGAAATGGCCCATATCGGCATAGAGCGCTTCAACACCGGTAATAGAGAGCACCACGGCCCCCAGCGCAACAAATGAAACCGCCTTGTACTCCAGGAAAAAGTGGACAGCCCATACCGGATTAAGCGCCTGCAGGACTTCGGGGTTTGAGATTATCCCGCGCGCGCCCAGCATAGCCAGAATCAAAAACCAGGCGAGCATAATGGGCGCAAAGAGTTTACCCACCAGCCCCGTACCGTGCTTCTGGATAACAAACAGCAGCGTCAACACGACGATAGAAAGCGGGACGGTCCAGGTTTCAAGGGATGGAGCAACAATCTCCAGCCCTTCAATGGCGGACATGACCGAGATGGCCGGCGTTATCACCACTTCACCATAGAAGAAGCTGCCGCCAATGAGCCCCATGATCACCAGCACGGAGGTCATCCGTGCCGACGTATTTCGCCCGGCGAGAGACATCAGCGTCAGAATCCCGCCTTCTCCCGCATTATCTGCACGCATCACGAAAGTGAGATATTTTATGGAAACAACAAGTATCAGTAGCCAGAAAATAAGCGACAGGAACCCAAAGACGGCATCACGTTCAACACCAAACCCAAACTGACCTGACAGACATTCACGAAGAGTATAAAGCGGGCTGGTGCCGATATCACCGTAGACAACCCCAATTGCCGCGAGTGTTATCGCGGGTAACGATTGTTTATTATCAGTGCTCATAGACTAATCTTTTGTTTGAATGACAAATGTGTGCTTAGTCCCTTGGCCCACAAAAAGCGCACAGTATGCACGATTATTTGCTAAATCGTACCCCTAAATGCGACCACATTATTCTGGCGCAATGAAAATGATGCCATTGTTCAGTCTATTACAAGCCTTTATCTAAACGTTTATAATCGCACAGGCAAGCCGGAATCGCGGCGAAGGATGCAAATCAATTATGGCTCACTCACATTTATTAGCAGAAAGAATTTCCCGTCTCAGCAGCGCACTGGAAAAGGGTCTTTTTGAGCGTAGCCACGCTATTCGCCTGTGTTTACTGGCTGCGCTCTGCGGCGAAAGCGTTTTTCTTCTCGGCCCGCCAGGTATAGCCAAAAGCCTGATCGCCCGCCGCCTGAAATTCGCCTTCAAACACGCCCGCGCATTTGAATACCTCATGACCCGTTTTTCCACCCCGGAAGAGGTCTTTGGTCCCTTATCTATCCAGGCACTGAAAGATGAAGGTCGTTATGAACGCCTGACGCACGGTTATTTGCCAGAGGCGGAGATCGTCTTTCTTGATGAAATCTGGAAAGCGGGGCCGGCAATTCTCAATACCCTGCTTACGGCAATCAATGAACGCCGTTTCCGGAACGGGGCCAGTGAAGAGAAAATCCCGATGCGTCTGCTGGTCGCCGCCTCCAACGAACTGCCTGAGGCGGATAACAGCCTTGAAGCGCTCTATGACCGTATGCTGATTCGCCTGTGGCTGGATAAGGTGCAGGAAAAGGGGAATTTTCGCTCCATGCTGATAAGTCAGCAGGATGAGAACGATAATCCCGTGCCTGCGGACTTGCAGATTAACGATGAGGAGTACACGCGCTGGCAGCAGGAAATTGTGCAGGTGAAATTGCCTGATGCCGTTTTCGAGCTTATCTATTTACTCCGCCAGCAGCTCGACAACCTCCCTGATGCCCCATACGTCTCAGACAGACGCTGGAAAAAAGCCATTCATCTTTTGCAGGCCAGCGCCTTTTTCAGTGGACGCGATGCCGTCGCCCCTGTTGACCTCATTCTGCTGAAAGATTGTCTCTGGTATGACGCCCAGAACATGCAATTACTGAAAAATCAGCTGGAAATATTGATGACCGGGCACGCCTGGCAGCAGCAAACCATGTTGACGCAACTGGCGACCATTGAGCAGCGCCGAATTCAGATTCAGCAACAGCAAAGTGATAAAACCGCGCTAAAAGTCACGCGCCAGGGAGGGATGTTCAGTCGTCGGCCGCACTATGATTTGCCGGACGATCTTCAGGACACCACGCTCACTCTGCTCCTTCAGCAACCCCTTAAGCTTCACGACATGCAGGTCATTCATGTGACTATCGAGCGTGCGGCGCTGGCACAATGGCTGGCAAAAGGGGGAGAGATCCGCGGCAAATTAAATGGGATCGGCTTTGCTCAGGTGTTAAATCTGGATGTGGATGGTGGCCTGAACGTCCTGATCCGCGATGTCAGTTTGCAGGGGTCGCGTCTTGCCCTGCCTGGCGGTACCAGCACCGGCGTGCCGGAAGAGGTCACGCAGCAACTGGAAGCACTGGACACGCTCTGGCACCAGCAACATACCCGTTTCAGCGAACTGCAAAAATGTCTGTTCATTCCTGCCGACTGGTTGGGTCGCATTGAAGCCAGCCTGCAGGATGTACGCGCGCAGATTCAACAGGCGCGTCAATGCTAACGGTAGATGCCCTGAATGCAATTTTGACCATTGGTGAGGAGGCGATGGTTGAGGAATTAATCATCGCGTTACTTGCCTCCCCACAGTTAGCTATTTTCTTTGAAAAATTTCCCCGCCTTCGCCATGCCATAACGGAGGATATTCCTCGCTGGCGAACGGTGCTGAAAAGCCGTCTGAAAGAGACCCAGGCGCCGCCGGAACTTACGGAAGAAGTGTTGGCCTACCAGCAGAGCCAGCGCCTTTCCACCTCGCAACTTATTGTCCAGTTGCCACAAATCCTGACGCTGCTGGATAAGCTTCGTTCGCCGTTTGCATCCCAGGCGCATGCTATGGTGGCCGATAACCCTACCTTTACTCCTGCGCTGCACACGCTTTTTTTACAACGCTGGCGGCTGAGTCTGGTTGTGCAAACCACTGCCTTTAATCAGCAGTTGTTAGAGGAAGAGCGAGAGCAGTTGCTTAGCGAGGTACAGGATCGGATGACGCTGAGCGGCCAGCTTGAACCGGTATTGATCGAAAATGAAAATGCCGCCGGGCGGTTATGGGATATGAGTGCCGTGCAGATCAAACGCGGCGATTATCAGCTCATCGTAAAGTACGGCGATTTTTTAACGGAACAGCCGGAGTTAAAACAGCTGGCGGAACAGCTCGGGCGCTCGCGAGAGGCGAAATCCGTTCCCCGAAAAGATGCGCCGATGGAAACCTTTCGCACGTTGGTTCGGGAGCCGTCAACGGTACCAGAACAGGTCGATGGCATACATCAAAGCGACGATATCCTGCGCCTGTTACCACCAGAACTGGCGACACTGGGTATCACGGAGCTGGAATACGAGTTTTATCGCCGGCTGGTGGAAAAGCAGCTGATCACGTATCGACTGCATGGCGATGCCTGGCATGAACGGGTCACCGAGCGGCCGGTAGTACATCAGGATTTTGACGAGCAGCCGCGCGGTCCTTTTATCGTCTGCGTTGACACGTCAGGATCGATGGGAGGATTCAATGAGCAGTGCGCCAAAGCATTTTGTCTCGCGCTGATGCGCGTTGCCCTGGCGGATAAACGGCGCTGTTACATCATGCTTTTTTCCAGCGAAGTCGTGCGCTATGAGCTTACCTGCCAACAGGGGCTGGAACAGGCTATCCGTTTTCTCAGCCAGCGTTTTCGTGGCGGTACCGACATTGCGAGCTGTTTTCGCGCCATTATTGAACGCATGCAGGGGGGAGAGTGGTATGACGCCGATGCGGTGGTCATCTCTGACTTTATCGCCCAGCGTCTGCCGGACGATGTGGTCAGCAATGTGAAGGAACTGCAGAGCGTGCACCAGCAACGTTTTCATGCGGTGGCGATGTCAGCACACGGGAAACCCGGCATCATGCGGATCTTCGATCATATCTGGCGCTTTGACACCGGAATGCGCAGCCGCCTGCTGCGCCGCTGGAAACGTTAAAGCAGAGAAGGTACGCTGGCATGAACCTGCTCAGGCCAGACTCCACACTGCACCTGGCCGATATGCGGCAGTTGCAGCAAAAGCATGGTCAGGCGTGACTGACCAATGCCGCCACCAATGGTTTGCGGCATGTCACCCTGCACCAGCGCCTGGTGCCATTCGAGACGCAGACGATCTTCATCATCGGTCAGTTTGAGCTGACGTTTCAGTGTCTCTGCATCCACGCGGATCCCCATAGAAGAGAGCTCCAGCACATCTTCCAGCACCGGGTTCCACACCAGGATGTCGCCATTGAGACCTTGTAAGCCGCTGTCACCAGGGGTGCTCCAGTCATCATAATCCGGCGCGCGCACGTCGTGACGTTTACCGTTACTCAGTTTTCCACCAATGCCTATCAGGAAAACGGCGCCCAGCTCTTTGGCGATGGCACGTTCGCGGCCTTTGGCATCCAGATCCGGGAAACGACTCAGCAGCTCCTGGCTATGTACAAAATGGATTTGCTCTGGCAGAAACGCCGTCAGACCAAACTCTTTACTAACGGCCGTTTCGGTCGCTTTGATACCGGCGTAAATGGCTTCTACCGTTGCTTTCAGCGTACCAGTGTGACGTTCGCCCTCGCCCATCACCCGTTCCCAGTCCCACTGATCGACATAAACCGAATGAATAGGTGACAGGCGATCTTCGTCAGGACGCAGGGCTTTCATGTGCGTGTACAAGCCCTCCCCTGCGCTAAAATCATGCTGGCCCAGGGTCTTACGTTTCCATTTAGCCAAAGAATGCACCACTTCAAACTGTGCCTCAGGCAGGTTTTTGACCTTCACCTGCACCGCTTTCTCAGCCCCCGACAGGTTATCCTGAGTGCCATCCCCAACGCGGCTCAAAATGGGTGCCTGCACTTCAATAAGCCCCAGTTTTTCTTCCAGCTGACGAGAGAAATGCGACTTCACGAAAATAATCTGACGTTGTTTGCTGATGTAAGCGGATTTCATTTTTTCTTCCTTTGCGCTGTCTGTTGTAAACATTAAGCAACAAAAAAAGCCCGTTATTCAATAATCCATAACAAAAAAGGCCGTCGGGGTTTTGATTCGTTAAAATGAGCCGCTAAAATAGAAAGATTGTCTATTCAACATAAGAAAAACCTATGGAAAATTATCAGATCGACAATCTGGACCGCGGCATTCTTGAGGCATTGATGGCGAATGCACGTACCGCCTATGCCGAACTGGCCAAGCAGTTCGGCGTCAGTCCCGGAACTATTCACGTGCGGGTAGAGAAAATGAAGCAGGCGGGCATCATCACCGGTGCCCGTATTGATGTCAGCCCCAAACAATTAGGTTATGACGTCTGCTGCTTTATCGGCATCATTTTAAAGAGCGCAAAAGATTACCCTTCAGCTCTCGCCAGGCTGGAAAGCCTTGAAGAAGTCACGGAGGCCTATTACACCACCGGGCATTACAGTATTTTTATTAAAGTCATGTGCCGATCGATTGATGCCCTGCAGCAGGTGCTTATCAACAAGATCCAGACCATCGATGAAATCCAGTCCACCGAGACGCTGATCTCGCTGCAAAACCCCATAATGCGTACGATCCGTCCATAACGTGCTATTTTTATTCAGCCCTAATACCCATATTGTCCACAGGTAGATCCCAGCTCATTCACAGCGTACAATACGCCCCTCTTAACCGGAGTGGACTTCATGGCAGATATTACGCTTATTAGTGGCAGCACCCTGGGCGGTGCGGAATACGTGGCTGAACATCTGGCTGAAAAGCTGGAAGAAGCGGGTTTTAGTACTGAAACTCTGCATGGCCCTCTGCTGGAAGATCTGCCGCAGGAAGGCATCTGGCTGGTGGTGAGCTCAACCCACGGCGCAGGTGACCTTCCTGACAATATTCAGCCTTTACACGATCAGTTGCAGGAACAAGCCCCCGATCTTTCCGGGGTTCGTTTTGGCGCAATCGGGATCGGTAGCCGGGAATATGACACTTTCTGTGGTGCGATTGAGAAAATCGAAGACGCTCTTAAGACCCATGGTGCAAAACAGATCGGCGAAACGGCAAAAATTAACGTGCTTGAGCATGACATTCCTGAAGATCCGGCTGAAATTTGGCTGGGATCCTGGATTAATTTACTCAAAAACGATTAAAGATCACGCAAACAGTTGTGGATAACTATGCTTAAAAGCACTGATCAACCGGTAGTTATCCAAAGAACAACCGTTGATTACTTTTTGAGTTGTGTATAAGTAGCCCTTTTGATCCCAGCTTATACTGGCCAGGATCACCGATCATTCACAACCTATGATCCGTCTTAAGATGATGATCTTATTAGCCGGATCCGGCTTATCCACAAGCAAGCGGGATCCTAATAAGAGATCACAATAGAACAGATCTCTTTATTTAAAGATCTTCTTTTTAATACCCAGGATCCCAGCGCTTTCTCCCTGAGCTAAAGTTGAGTAGAATCCACGGCCCGGGCTTCAATTCCATTTCTAACCGCTTTACGCGAGGCAATTCACCATGTTTTATCCGGATCCTTTTGACGTCATCATCATTGGCGGGGGTCATGCAGGCACTGAGGCCGCGATGGCCGCAGCGCGTATGGGTCAACAAACCCTGCTTTTGACACACAATATCGACACTCTGGGGCAGATGAGCTGCAACCCGGCGATCGGCGGTATTGGGAAAGGACACCTGGTGAAGGAAGTGGATGCCCTTGGCGGCTTGATGGCGAAAGCGATCGATCAGGCAGGTATTCAGTTTAGGATACTAAACGCAAGCAAAGGCCCTGCAGTGCGGGCGACGCGTGCTCAGGCGGATCGAGTTCTCTATCGGCAAGCGGTGCGCACTGCCCTGGAAAACCAACCGAACTTGATGATCTTCCAACAGGCCGTTGAAGATTTGATCGTGGAAAACGATCGTGTTGTGGGTGCGGTTACGCAAATGGGATTGAAATTCCGTGCCAAAGCAGTCGTGCTGACGGTCGGGACTTTCCTGGACGGCAAAATTCATATTGGTCTGGATAACTACAGCGGTGGCCGTGCTGGCGATCCGCCATCCATTCCGCTTTCACGTCGACTGCGTGAACTGCCGCTGCGCGTAAGCCGCCTTAAAACGGGTACGCCGCCGCGTATTGATGCGCGCACCATTGATTTCAGTGTACTGGCGCAACAGCATGGCGATAACCCGATGCCGGTTTTCTCGTTCATGGGCAATGCGGCCCAGCATCCGCGTCAGGTGCCTTGTTACATCACGCACACCAATGAGAAAACGCATGACGTGATCCGTGATAACCTCGATCGTAGCCCCATGTATGCCGGCGTGATCGAGGGGATCGGCCCACGGTACTGCCCGTCGATCGAAGATAAAGTGATGCGCTTTGCCGATCGTAACCAGCACCAGATCTTCCTTGAACCGGAAGGGCTGACCTCAAACGAAATTTATCCGAACGGTATCTCCACCAGCCTGCCGTTCGACGTCCAGATGAAAATTGTTCGCTCTATGCAGGGCATGGAAAATGCGAAAATCGTTCGTCCGGGCTATGCCATTGAGTACGATTTCTTCGACCCGCGTGACCTGAAACCAACGCTGGAAAGCAAATATATTCAGGGGCTGTTCTTTGCCGGACAGATCAACGGCACTACCGGTTACGAAGAAGCTGCTGCACAAGGATTGCTGGCTGGCCTGAACGCCGCACGCAGCTCTGCCGAGAAAGAGGGGTGGGCACCGGCGCGCTCTGAAGCTTATCTGGGAGTGCTGGTGGACGATCTGTGTACGCTGGGGACCAAAGAACCCTACCGTATGTTCACCTCTCGCGCTGAATATCGCCTGATGCTGCGTGAAGACAATGCCGATCTGCGCTTAACCGAAAAAGGTCGCGAGCTGGGGCTGGTGGATGACGAACGTTGGGCGCGCTTCAATGAGAAACTGGAGAATATTGAGCGTGAGCGTCAGCGTCTGAAATCCGTGTGGGTTAATCCCACCTCTGAAACCGCGCCGGAAGTGAATAAAAATCTGACGGCACCCCTGTCACGTGAAGCCAGCGGTGAAGATTTACTGCGTCGCCCGGAAATGACTTATGACCAGCTGGTGCAACTGACCGCGTTCGCACCGGGCCTGACGGATGTGCAGGCGGCCGAACAGGTTGAGATCCAGGTGAAGTACGAAGGGTATATCGCCCGCCAGCAGGACGAAATTGAAAAGCAGCAGCGCAATGAGAATACGCTTTTGCCTGCTTCACTGGATTATCGCCAGGTTAGCGGGTTGTCTAATGAGGTGATCGCTAAGCTTAACGATCATAAACCTGCGTCTATCGGACAGGCGTCACGTATTTCCGGTATTACGCCTGCGGCCATCTCCATTTTGCTGGTGTGGCTGAAAAAGCAGGGCATGCTGCGCCGTAGCGCGTAACATGTCACTCTTACCCGGTGGCGCTATGCTCACCGGGTAGACAAACTCTCTGAAGCGGGTGAACATCGCGTTACCCGCCTGGCATCTTTAACAGGTATTCACTGTGTTTAACAAACTTTCCCGTCTGCTGGATGAAGCCGCTATTTCGCTCACCGATCACCAGAAACATAAACTGGTCGCCTATGTCGAAATGCTGCATAAGTGGAACAAAGCCTACAATCTGACATCGGTGCGTAACCCTGATGAAATGCTTGTCCGCCATATTCTCGACAGCATTGTGGCTGCTCCGTATTTGCAGGGGGAACGTTTTATTGATGTGGGGACGGGGCCGGGTTTACCGGGAATCCCTCTCGCCATTGTGCTTCCTGATGCACATTTCACCTTGCTTGACAGCCTGGGTAAGCGGGTACGTTTCCTGAAACAGGTTCAGCATGAGCTTAAGCTGACGAATATTGCTCCTGTCCAGAGTCGTGTTGAAGATTTCCCTGCCGATCCGCCGTTTGATGGCGTGATCAGTCGTGCCTTCGCGTCGCTCACGGACATGGTCAACTGGTGCCATCATTTACCTGCCGAGAACGGGCGCTTCTATGCACTTAAGGGCTTGATTCCTTCGGATGAAATCGCGCTCCTGCCTTCGGAGCTTGCCGTGGAATCAGTTATTGAATTAAACGTGCCTCACCTTGATGGCGAGCGCCATTTGGTAGTCGTTAAGATAAACAAAATTTAAATTTTCTTAAAAAATGTAGAATTTGTGCTGTTTTTAGATTGTTAAAAATGGGCACCCGTTACGGTGATACGTTCGGTTACATTTAACGCAGTTGTTACCGATAATTTTCCGGATTTTAACGTGCAGATTTTTATTAACCCTTAAAATAGTCAACCCTGAAAATATCAGGCTGCTAAAAATCGGCAAAGTCACGCAAAATGAGATGTTAAATAATTATTATAATTGTCAATAAAAGGTTTTTTAGGTGTACCAGGCTGTTTTAAAAAGAGTTGAAGATAATCGACTGAAATATCAAAACCTTGAAATGGCGCATTTTCCGCAGGGCCCTCTTCAGGCGAACGCATAAATGTTTAAATTGTGATCTGGTACGCACTTTAATCTCAGGGTTTTCGCGTTATTTGAGATTTTGCTTAAAGGTTCACAGTTTCCCTAAAAGTTGAAAAATAGGCGTCGAGAAAAATATTTAAACATTTATTCACCTTTTCGCTACTTATTGTTTGAATTCACGGGGCCGCACCGTATAATTTGACCGCTTTTTGGTGCTTGACTCCGGGCGTTAAAGAACGTTTTATACGACACGCGGCATACCTCGAAGTGAGCAGGAGTGAATACGATGTCGGTGTCGCTATTAAGTCGAAACGTTGCTCGCAAGCTTCTGCTTATTCAGCTTCTGGCTGTGATTATTTCAGGAACGCTGTTTAGCCTCAAAGACCCCTTCTGGGGCCTCTCCGCCGCGTGTGGGGGGATGGCAGTATTTTTGCCAAATATGTTGTTTATGATTTTTGCCTGGCGTCATCAGGCACATACACCTGTCAAAGGCCGCATGGCCTGGTCCTTCGCCTTCGGTGAAGCGTTTAAGGTGTTGGCAACATTCGTGTTGCTGGTGGTGGCGCTGGCGGTTTTTAAGGCGGAGTTTTCACCGCTGATAGTCACGTGGGTTTCGGTGCTGGTTGTTCAGATACTGGCACCCGCTGTAATTAACAACAAAGGGTAAGAGGCATCATGTCTGCAGGAGAAATCTCAACACCGCAGGAGTACATTGGCCACCATCTGAACAACCTTCAGCTGGACCTGCGTACGCTCTCGCTGGTGGATCCGCATAACCCCCCGGCCACTTTCTGGACGCTCAACATCGACTCCATGTTTTTCTCGGTGGCGCTGGGTCTGTTGTTCCTGGTGATGTTCCGCAGCGTAGCCAAAAAGGCGACCAGCGGCGTACCAGGGAAATTCCAGACTGCAATTGAGCTGGTTATTGGTTTTGTCAACGGTAGCGTGAAAGACATGTACCACGGCAAAAGCAAGCTCATTGCGCCACTGGCCCTGACGATTTTCGTCTGGGTATTCCTGATGAACCTGATGGATTTGCTGCCTATCGACCTGCTGCCTTATATCGGCGAGCACATCTTTGGTCTGCCTGCTTTGCGTGTGGTGCCGTCTGCGGACGTAAACATTACACTCTCCATGGCGTTGGGCGTATTTATCCTGATTCTGTTCTACAGCATCAAAATGAAAGGCCTCGGTGGTTTTGCTAAAGAGCTGACACTCCAGCCGTTCAACCATCCGGTGTTTATTCCGGTCAACCTGATCCTGGAAGGTGTTAGCCTGCTGTCCAAACCGGTTTCTCTCGGTCTGCGACTGTTCGGCAACATGTACGCCGGTGAGTTGATTTTCATTCTGATTGCTGGTCTGTTGCCGTGGTGGTCACAGTGGGTTCTGAATGTGCCATGGGCCATTTTCCACATCCTGATCATTACGCTGCAAGCCTTCATTTTCATGGTTCTGACGATTGTCTATCTGTCGATGGCATCTGAAGAGCATTGATTTTTAATACACTACTACGTTCTAACTGAAACAATCTGGAGACTGTCATGGAAAACCTGAATATGGATCTGCTGTACATGGCTGCCGCTATTATGATGGGTCTGGCGGCAATCGGTGCTGCGATCGGTATCGGCATCCTCGGGGGCAAATTCCTGGAAGGCGCAGCGCGTCAACCGGATCTGATCCCACTTCTGCGTACTCAGTTCTTTATCGTTATGGGTCTGGTGGATGCTATCCCAATGATCGCTGTAGGTCTGGGTCTGTACGTGATGTTTGCTGTCGCGTAGTACGGGTTGCTTAACAGCAAATATTGAAGAACGTTAACCAGATAAGAGGCATTGTGCTGTGAATCTAAACGCAACAATCCTCGGCCAGGCCATCGCGTTTGTCCTGTTCGTTCTGTTCTGCATGAAGTACGTATGGCCGCCGTTAATCGCAGCCATTGAAAAACGTCAGAAAGAAATTGCTGACGGTCTTGCTTCCGCTGAACGGGCTAAAAAGGACCTGGACCTTGCACAGGCCAATGCGACCGACCAGCTGAAAAAAGCGAAAGCTGAAGCTCAGGTCATCATTGAACAGGCGAACAAACGCCGTGCTCAGATCCTGGACGAAGCGAAAGCTGAAGCCGAGCAGGAACGTACTAAAATCGTGGCGCAGGCGCAGGCGGAAATTGACGCTGAACGTAAACGTGCCCGTGAAGAGCTGCGCAAAAAAGTGGCTCTGCTGGCTGTTGCCGGTGCCGAGAAGATCATCGAGCGTTCCGTGGATGAAGCTGCTAACAGCGACATCGTGAATAAACTGGTCGCTGAACTGTAAGGAGGAGGGGCTGATGTCTGAATTTGTAACGGTAGCTCGCCCCTACGCCAAAGCAGCTTTTGACTTTGCCGTCGAAAACCAGAGCGTTGACCGCTGGCAGGATATGCTGGTGTTCGCCGCCGAGGTGACGAAAAACGAACAGATGGCAGAGCTTCTTTCCGGTGCATTAGCGCCGGAAACGCTCTCAGAATCGTTTATCGCAGTCTGTGGGGAGCAACTTGACGACAATGGCCAGAACCTGATTCGGGTAATGGCTGAAAATGGTCGTCTTAAGGTGCTTCCTGATGTTCTTGAGCAGTTTATTCAATTGCGTGCAGCCAGCGAGGCTATCGCTGAAGTCGAAGTGACTTCTGCGACCGCACTGAGTGAAGAACAGCTTTCGAAAATCAGTGCCGCGATGGAAAAACGTCTATCACGCAAAGTGAAGCTGAATTGCAAAATCGATAAGTCTGTAATGGCAGGCGTAATCATCCGTGCGGGTGATATGGTCATTGATGGCAGCGTACGCGGCCGTCTTGAGCGCCTTGCAGACGTCTTGCAGTCTTAAGGGGACTGGAGCATGCAACTGAATTCCACCGAAATCAGCGAACTGATCAAGCAGCGCATTGCTCAGTTCAGTGTTGTGAGTGAAGCTCACAACGAAGGTACTATTGTTTCTGTAAGCGACGGCGTTATCCGCATCCACGGCCTGGCCGATTGTATGCAGGGTGAGATGATCTCCCTGCCGGGTAACCGTTACGCTATCGCACTGAACCTGGAGCGCGACTCTGTTGGTGCAGTTGTGATGGGCCCCTACGCTGACCTTGCCGAAGGCATGAAGGTCAAATGTACTGGCCGTATTCTTGAAGTTCCGGTTGGCCGTGGCCTGCTGGGTCGCGTGGTGAACACCCTGGGTGCGCCAATTGACGGTAAAGGTCCGGTTGATAACGATGGCTTCTCGCCAATCGAAGTTATCGCACCGGGCGTTATCGATCGTCAGTCCGTCGACCAGCCTGTTCAGACGGGTTATAAGTCCGTTGATGCCATGATCCCAATCGGTCGTGGTCAGCGTGAACTGATCATCGGTGACCGTCAGACCGGTAAAACCGCGATGGCTATCGATGCCATCATTAACCAGCGTGATTCCGGCATCAAATGTGTATACGTGGCTATCGGCCAGAAAGCGTCCACCATTTCTAACGTGGTACGTAAACTGGAAGAGCACGGTGCACTGTCTAACACCATCGTGGTGGTAGCAACCGCGTCTGAATCCGCAGCACTGCAATACCTGGCACCGTATGCGGGTTGCGCAATGGGCGAATACTTCCGTGACCGCGGTGAAGATGCGCTGATCGTATACGATGACCTGTCTAAACAGGCTGTTGCTTATCGTCAGGTTTCCCTGCTGCTCCGTCGTCCGCCAGGACGTGAAGCCTTCCCGGGCGACGTGTTCTACCTGCACTCCCGTCTGCTGGAGCGCGCATCCCGCGTTAACGCGGAATACGTAGAGAACTTCACCAAAGGTGAAGTGAAAGGTAAAACCGGCTCCCTGACTGCGCTGCCGATCATCGAAACCCAGGCGGGTGACGTTTCTGCGTTCGTTCCGACCAACGTAATCTCTATTACCGATGGTCAGATCTTCCTGGAAACCAACCTGTTTAACTCCGGTATTCGTCCGGCGGTTAACCCGGGTATCTCCGTATCCCGTGTTGGTGGTGCTGCTCAGACCAAGATCATCAAGAAACTGTCCGGTGGTATTCGTACCGCACTGGCACAGTATCGTGAACTGGCTGCGTTCTCTCAGTTCGCATCCGATCTGGATGAAGCAACCCGTAAACAGCTGAGCCACGGTCAGAAAGTGACCGAGCTGCTGAAACAGAAACAGTATGCCCCTATGTCTGTTGCACAACAGGGCCTGGTGCTGTTCGCGGCTGAACGCGGTTACCTCGAAGATGTGGAACTGGCGAAAATCGGTAGCTTCGAAGCCGCTCTGCTGGCTTACGTCGACCGTGATCACGCTCCGCTGATGCAAGAGATTAACCAGTCCGGTGGCTATAACGACGAAATCGAAGGCAAGCTGAAAGGCATCCTCGATTCCTTCAAAGCAACCCAGTCCTGGTAACGTCTGGCGGCTTGTCTTAGGACAGGCCGCAAGGCATTGAGGAGAAGCTCATGGCCGGCGCAAAAGAGATACGTAGTAAGATCGCAAGCGTCCAGAACACGCAAAAGATCACTAAAGCGATGGAGATGGTCGCCGCTTCCAAAATGCGTAAATCGCAGGATCGCATGGCGTCCAGCCGTCCATATGCAGATACCATGCGCAAAGTGATTGGTCACCTTGCAAACGGTAATCTGGAATACAAGCACCCTTATCTGGAAGAACGCGACGTTAAACGCGTGGGCTACCTGGTGGTGTCGACCGACCGTGGTCTGTGTGGTGGCTTGAACATCAACTTGTTCAAAAAACTGCTGGCGGATATGAAAGTCTGGTCTGATAAAGGCGTTCAAAGCGACCTCGCTATGATCGGCTCTAAAGGCGTCTCTTTCTTCAATTCCGTAGGTGGCAACGTTGTCGCTCAGGTAACCGGTATGGGGGATAACCCTTCCCTCTCCGAACTGATCGGCCCGGTAAAAGTCATGCTGCAGGCTTACGACGAAGGTCGTTTGGACAAGCTTTATATTGTCAGTAACAAATTTATCAACACCATGTCTCAGGTACCGACGATCACTCAACTGCTGCCGTTACCGGCTGCAGAAGATGAAGAGTTGAAGCGTAAATCCTGGGATTATCTGTATGAGCCTGATCCAAAGGCGCTGCTGGATACCCTCCTGCGTCGCTATGTTGAATCTCAGGTTTATCAGGGTGTTGTTGAAAACCTGGCCAGCGAGCAGGCCGCACGTATGGTGGCGATGAAAGCCGCTACCGACAATGGCGGCAGCCTGATTAAAGAGCTGCAGTTGGTATACAACAAAGCTCGTCAGGCCAGCATTACTCAGGAACTCACCGAAATCGTCGGTGGTGCATCCGCGGTATAACCAGGTTAATTCGTAGAGGATTCAAGATGGCTACTGGAAAAATTGTCCAGGTAATCGGCGCCGTGGTTGACGTCGAATTCCCTCAGGATGCCGTACCGCGCGTGTACGATGCTCTTGAGGTAAACAATGGTAACGAGACGCTGGTGCTGGAAGTTCAGCAGCAGCTCGGTGGTGGTATCGTTCGTACCATCGCTATGGGTTCTTCCGATGGTCTGCGCCGTGGTCTGGAAGTTAACGACCTTGCGCACCCGATCGAAGTCCCGGTAGGTAAAGCAACACTGGGTCGTATCATGAACGTCCTGGGTCAGCCGATCGATATGAAAGGCGACATCGGTGAAGAAGAGCGTTGGGCTATCCACCGCGCAGCACCGTCCTACGAAGAGCTCTCCAGCTCTCAGGAACTGCTGGAAACCGGTATCAAAGTTATCGACCTGATGTGTCCGTTCGCGAAGGGCGGTAAAGTCGGTCTGTTCGGTGGTGCGGGTGTAGGTAAAACCGTAAACATGATGGAGCTGATCCGTAACATCGCGATCGAGCACTCCGGTTACTCCGTGTTTGCAGGCGTGGGTGAACGTACTCGTGAGGGTAACGACTTCTACCACGAAATGACCGATTCCAACGTACTGGACAAAGTATCCCTGGTATACGGCCAGATGAACGAGCCACCGGGAAACCGTCTGCGCGTTGCGCTGACCGGTCTGACCATGGCGGAGAAGTTCCGTGACGAAGGTCGCGACGTACTGCTGTTCGTTGACAACATCTATCGTTACACCCTGGCCGGTACTGAAGTATCTGCACTGCTGGGTCGTATGCCTTCAGCGGTAGGTTATCAGCCGACGCTGGCGGAAGAGATGGGTGTTCTGCAGGAACGTATCACCTCTACCAAAACCGGTTCTATCACCTCCGTACAGGCGGTATACGTACCTGCGGATGACCTGACTGACCCATCCCCAGCCACCACCTTTGCTCACTTAGATGCAACCGTGGTACTGAGCCGTCAGATCGCGTCTCTGGGTATCTACCCGGCAGTTGACCCGCTGGACTCCACCAGCCGTCAGCTGGATCCACTGGTTGTTGGCCAGGAACACTACGACACCGCGCGTGGCGTACAGTCCCTGCTGCAACGTTACCAGGAACTGAAAGACATCATCGCCATCCTGGGTATGGATGAGCTGTCTGAAGAAGACAAACTGGTGGTAGCACGTGCGCGTAAGATTCAGCGCTTCCTGTCCCAGCCGTTCTTCGTGGCAGAAGTATTCACCGGTTCTCCGGGTAAATACGTCTCCCTGAAAGACACCATCCGTGGCTTTAAAGGCATCATGGAAGGCGAATACGATCACCTGCCAGAGCAGGCGTTCTACATGGTCGGTTCTATCGACGAAGCTGTGGAAAAAGCCAAAAAACTTTAACGCCTTAATCGGAGGGTGATATGGCAATGACTTACCACCTGGACGTCGTCAGCGCAGAGAAACAGATGTTCTCTGGTCTGGTCGAAAAAATCCAGGTAACGGGTAGCGAAGGTGAACTGGGTATTTACCCGGGTCACGCCCCGCTGCTCACCGCCATTAAGCCTGGTATGATTCGCATCGTTAAACAGCACGGTCATGAAGAGTTTATCTACCTGTCCGGCGGCATTCTTGAAGTGCAGCCTGGCAGCACGACCGTTCTGGCTGATACCGCTATTCGCGGCCAGGATCTCGACGAAGCGCGAGCCCTGGAAGCGAAGCGTAAGGCTGAAGAGCACATTAAGAGCTCTCACGGTGACGTGGATTACGCTCAGGCGTCTGCGGAACTGGCTAAAGCCATCGCGAAACTGCGCGTTATCGAGCTGACTAAAAAAGCGATGTAACACCGGCTTAAAGTCAAAAAGCCAGTCTGATAATCAGGCTGGCTTTTTTTATAGCCTACGTCAGCCATGTCGTACGTTTTGATGAGGCTTTATTCAGGATTAAAAAGAATAGCAAAAACAGGATCCTGTCTTTTATTTACCGTTATGGTCTGCTTTTTCTCAACACATTTACCCGTGAATTACCCGATAATATGCCCTAAATTACCTGTTCTGCGAGACAGGTTGCGTATTTCATCTTCAGGCCAATTCGCATCAAAAAAAATGTAGAAGTTTCAAAGTGAAACGGTAAAAATTCCACTCTAATTATAGTCAGGGCACGTATGTTGAACACGAAAATGAGTGTGGTGATCCTTGCTGCGGGCAAGGGAACACGCATGTATTCCGATCTGCCGAAAGTACTGCATACCCTCGCCGGAAAGGCGATGGTTCAGCATGTGATTGATGTAGCTAATAATCTTGGTGCCAGCAATGTGCACCTGGTGTACGGTCACGGCGGCTCCTTGTTAAAACAAACACTGTCCGACGACAAACTCAACTGGGTTTTACAGGCCGAGCAATTCGGCACCGGCCATGCTATGCAGCAGGCGGCACCTTTCTTCGCTGATGATGAAGACATCCTGATGCTGTACGGCGATGTGCCACTGATTTCAGCCCAAACCCTGACGCGTCTTCGAAATGCTAAACCGCAGGGTGGCATAGGCCTGCTTACGGTTGAACTTGACGATCCGACCGGCTACGGACGCATTACGCGTGAGAACGGCAAGGTCAGCGGTATTGTCGAGCAAAAAGATGCCAGTGAAGAGCAGCGTAAAATCCGGGAAATCAATACCGGCATTCTCATCGCCAATGGCGGCGATTTAAAACGCTGGTTAAGCAAGCTCACCAACAATAATGCTCAGGGTGAATATTACATTACCGATATCATCGGTTTTGCTTACCAGGAAGGACAAACCATCGCGGCAGTTCACCCGGATCGCCTGAGTGAAGTTGAAGGCGTTAATAATCGTCTGCAGCTCTCCCGCCTTGAACGCGTGTTCCTTGCCGAACAGGCAGATAAACTTCTGTTGGCTGGCGTGATGCTGCGCGATCCAGCGCGTTTTGACCTGCGCGGTTCGCTCACGCATGGCCGTGATGTTGAGATTGATGTTAACGTCATTCTGGAAGGAAACGTGACGCTGGGCAATCGCGTCAAAATCGGGGCGGGCTGCGTCATTAAAAACAGCGTCATCGGCGACGATTGTGAACTCAGTCCCTACACTGTTATCGAGGATGCGCATCTTGATGCGGCCTGCACCGTTGGTCCTTTCGCGCGTCTGCGTCCGGGCGCTGAGCTACTAAAAGGTGCCCATGTCGGCAACTTTGTCGAACTGAAAAAAACGCGTCTGGGCAAAGGCTCGAAAGCGGGACACCTGAGCTACCTGGGTAATGCTGAAATTGGCGATAACGTGAATATCGGTGCCGGTACGATCACCTGCAACTATGATGGTGCTAATAAACATACAACGATTATTGGTGATGGTGTGCATGTGGGCTCAGACAGCCAGCTGGTGGCACCCTTGACCATCGGTAACGGAGCGACCATTGCAGCAGGCACCACCGTGACACGTAACGTTGCCGACAACGAACTGGTATTAAGCCGCGTTCCGCAGACCAATAAACAAGGCTGGCAGCGCCCGGTAAAAAAGAAACAGACACCCTGACGGTGCAATCTTTATCTCCTTCCCTTTCGGGAGCGGAGCGGGTTGAGGGGATAACATAATCCCCCACCCACTGGCAGTACTATAATAATAACCCCACTCTCTACAAGGCTCGGGGCGCCTGGAAACAGGCATACAGGTTGACCGACAACGCATGGCGTAAAGCCAAAATCGGAATCAAAAAAATATGTGTGGAATTGTTGGCGCTATCGCGCAGCGTGATGTTGCAGAAATCCTTCTCGAAGGGTTACGTCGTCTGGAATACCGTGGCTATGACTCAGCGGGTCTGGCAGTGGTTGATGCTCAGGGTCATCTGACCCGTCTGCGTCGTCTCGGAAAAGTACAAATACTGGCGCAGGCGGCGGAAGAACATCCGCTCCATGGCGGCACCGGTATCGCGCATACCCGTTGGGCGACGCACGGCGAACCTTCAGAAGGCAACGCCCACCCGCATGTGTCTGACCACATTGTCGTGGTACACAACGGTATTATTGAGAACCACGAACCGCTGCGTGAAGAACTGAAAGCGCGCGGTTATACCTTCGTCTCCGAAACTGACACCGAAGTGATTGCTCACCTTGTGCACTGGGAGCTTGAACAGGGTGGGACGCTGCGCGACGCGGTGCTGCGCACTATCCCTCAGCTACGGGGTGCCTACGGTACGGTGATCATGGATTCCCGTGATCCGTCCACGCTGCTGGCTGCGCGCTCAGGTAGTCCGATGGTTATCGGTTTAGGCATGGGCGAGAATTTTATCGCCTCCGATCAGCTGGCTCTGCTGCCCGTAACGCGTCGTTTTATTTACCTTGAAGAAGGTGATATTGCCGAAGTGACGCGCCGCTCTGTCTCCATCTTTGATAACACCGGCACCAGCGTGAAACGCCAGGAGATTGAATCTAATTTGCAGTATGACGCGGGCGACAAAGGCGCTTATCGTCATTACATGCAAAAAGAGATTTATGAGCAGCCGAACGCGATTAAAAATACCTTGTCCGGGCGAATCAGCCACGGTGAAGTGGATTTAAGCGAGCTGGGTGCCCAGGCTAATGAACTGCTGAGTAAGGTTGAACATATTCAGATCATTGCCTGCGGAACCTCTTATAACTCCGGGATGGTCTCCCGCTACTGGTTTGAGTCGCTGGCGGGCGTGCCGTGCGATGTGGAGATTGCCTCTGAGTTCCGCTACCGCAAATCCGCAGTGCGGCGCAATAGCCTGATGATCACGCTCTCTCAGTCTGGTGAAACGGCAGACACCCTCGCAGGGCTGCGTCTTTCCAAAGAGCTGGGCTATCTGGGATCGCTGACAATTTGCAACGTACCGGGCTCGTCACTGGTGCGCGAATCCGATCTGGCCATCATGACCAATGCGGGTACGGAAATTGGCGTGGCCTCCACCAAGGCGTTTACCACTCAGCTCACGGTGCTGTTGATGCTGGTGGCAAAACTGGCCCACCTTAAAGGGCTGGACGCTTCCGTGGAGCATGAGATTGTTCACGGTCTTCAGACTCTGCCGAGCCGCATTGAGCAAATGCTGTCGCAGGACAAACGCATTGCGCAACTGGCGGAAGATTTCTCCGACAAGCATCACGCGCTGTTCCTCGGGCGTGGCGATCAGTACCCGATTGCGCTGGAAGGGGCACTGAAGCTGAAAGAGATTTCCTACATTCACGCTGAAGCCTACGCGGCAGGTGAGTTGAAACATGGCCCGCTGGCGTTGATTGATGACGACATGCCGGTGATTGTGATCGCGCCCAATAACGAACTGCTGGAAAAACTAAAATCCAATATTGAAGAGGTGCGCGCGCGCGGTGGCGTGTTGTATGTCTTTGCTGATAAGGATGCCGGTTTTACCAGCAGCGACAATATGCACATCATTGAGATGCCGCACGTTGATGAAGTGATTGCGCCGATTTTCTACACCGTACCGCTACAGCTGCTGGCTTATCACGTTGCGCTGATTAAAGGCACGGACGTGGATCAGCCGCGAAACCTCGCCAAATCTGTGACGGTCGAGTAACGCCTCAAACGCCCCGCCAGCCGGGGCGTTTTTTATCTCACCGGCTGGCGAGATACCTCTTTTTTTCAACGCTAACGGGTGACATTCTCAGCGCATCAACTACGTTTTAACTGTCACAAAACTAAAACCTTATTGAAAACTAAACGTCATCAACTTCAGCATCCCCATGATGCTGCAACTATTTTTACTCGCATTCCGACTTTAATGGCCATTGTCATCAAACAGTAACAATCCTTGCATATAACTGTCATCAAAGTGTCCTATTTTGCTCATCGTAGCCACTAAACAACGATTTACGATTCCTAGCAGGAGACATTATGAACGTTATGCGTACCACTGTCGCAACTGTTGTCGCCGCGACCTTTTCTCTGAGCGCTTTTGCAGTTAATGCCGCTGCAAGTCTGACGGGTGCGGGTGCAACTTTCCCGGCGCCGGTGTATGCCAAGTGGGCTGATACATACCAGAAAGAAAACGGTAGTAAAGTAAACTACCAGGGTATCGGCTCCTCTGGCGGCGTAAAACAGATCATTGCTAACACCGTTGATTTCGGTGCGTCTGATGCTCCTCTGGCTGACGATAAACTGGCTCAGGAAGGTCTGTTCCAGTTCCCTACCGTTATCGGTGGCGTGGTGCTGGCCGTTAACCTGGAAGGTTTCAAATCGGGTGAGCTGGTGCTGGATGGTAAAACCCTGGGCGATATCTACCTTGGCAAAATCAAAAAATGGGATGACGCAGCAATCGCTAAGCTGAACCCAGGTAAAAAACTGCCTTCTCAGAACATCGCCGTCGTGCGTCGTGCTGATGGTTCCGGTACTTCCTTCGTCTTTACCAGCTACCTGGCAAAAGTGAATGAAGAGTGGAAATCCTCTATCGGCGCTGGCTCTACCGTTAACTGGCCGACGGGTCTTGGCGGTAAAGGTAACGACGGTATCGCTGCATTTGTTCAGCGTCTGCCAGGCTCCATCGGTTACGTTGAATACGCCTACGCTAAGCAGAACAACCTGACTTATACCAAGCTGCTTTCTGCTGATGGCAAGCCGGTCTCTCCGACTGAAGAGAGCTTCTCCAACGCGACGAAAAACATCGACTGGAGCAAATCCTTCGCGCAGGACCTGACCAACCAGAAAGGCGAAGACGTGTGGCCGATTACCTCCACTACCTTCATCCTGGTGCACAAAGAGCAGAAAAAACCTGAGCAGGGTGCTGAAGTTCTGAAGTTCTTTGACTGGGCTTACAAAAACGGTGGCAAACAAGCCAACGAACTGGATTACGCAACGCTGCCAGAAAGCGTTGTTGAGCAGGTTCGCGCAGCATGGAAAACCAACGTGAAGGACAGCAGCGGTAAAGCGCTGTATTAAATACCCGTCATCACTTCGCGCGGCAGCAGTAGTGGCTGTAGCGCGAATTATCCAGGGTATGGCATTACGTTAGCCAGGAAGCACGATAAAATGCGCGCTTCCTGGCCCAAACTTAAAGAGTGATATATGGCTGCAACCAAGCCGGCTTTTAGCCCTCCGGGCAAAAAAGGTGACATGATATTCAGCGCGCTGGTAAGACTGGCTGCGCTGATTGTGCTATTGCTGCTCGGTGGCATTATCGTGTCGCTGATTTTCTCCTCCTGGCCGAGTATCCAGAAATTTGGTTTCTCCTTCCTGTGGACGAAAGAGTGGGATGCACCCAACGAAATTTTTGGTGCACTGGTGCCGATTTACGGCACGCTGGTCACTTCGTTTATTGCCCTGCTGATAGCAGTGCCGGTCAGCTTTGGGATTGCCCTCTTTCTGACTGAGCTGGCTCCGGCCTGGCTTAAGCGTCCTTTAGGCATTGCGATTGAGTTGCTGGCGGCTATTCCGAGTATCGTTTACGGCATGTGGGGCTTATTTATTTTTGCGCCGCTGTTTGCGAAATATTTCCAGGAGCCGGTCGGTAATGTCATGTCCGCCATTCCTTTTGTTGGCGCGCTCTTCTCCGGCCCGGCATTTGGCATCGGCATTCTGGCCGCTGGCGTTATCCTCGCCATCATGATTATTCCTTACATCGCAGCAGTAATGCGCGATGTGTTCGAACAAACCCCGGTGATGATGAAAGAGTCGGCCTACGGTATTGGCTGCACCACCTGGGAAGTTATCTGGCGCATTGTTCTGCCGTTTACCAAAAACGGCGTGATTGGTGGTGTGATGCTGGGTCTGGGCCGTGCGTTAGGTGAAACCATGGCGGTGACCTTTATCATCGGTAACACGTATCAGCTCGACAGCGCCTCGCTCTATATGCCGGGCAACAGTATTACCTCTGCGCTGGCGAATGAGTTCGCGGAAGCAGAATCCGGGCTGCATGTTGCCGCACTGATGGAGCTGGGACTTATCCTGTTTGTGATCACCTTTATCGTTCTGGCGATTTCTAAAGTAATGATTATGCGTCTGGCGAAGAACGAGGGGGCACGCTAATGGCGACTCTCGAAATGCAAACCTCTACAGAACTGGCCGAATCCCGCCGTAAAATGCAGGCAAAGCGCCGTACAAAAAACCGGGTGGCTCTGACGCTCTCTATGGCGACTATGGCCTTTGGTCTGTTCTGGCTGATCTGGATCCTGATGTCGACCGTGACGCGCGGTTTCGACGGCATGTCTCTTGCTCTGTTTACTGAAATGACTCCGCCACCCAATACCGCAGGCGGCGGGCTGGCGAATGCGTTGGCAGGCAGTGGATTACTGATTTTCTGGGCAACAGCTTTCGGTACGCCGCTTGGCATTCTGGCCGGGATCTACCTTGCGGAATACGGCCGCAAATCTCTTCTGGCCGAAGTGATCCGCTTTATTAACGACATCCTGCTATCTGCTCCTTCTATCGTTGTCGGTCTTTTTGTCTACACCATTGTGGTGATGCAAATGCAGCACTTCTCTGGTTGGGCAGGTGTTATTGCCCTGGCGCTGCTACAGGTTCCAATTGTGATTCGAACTACCGAGAACATGTTGAAACTGGTGCCGGACAGTCTGCGTGAAGCGGCTTATGCACTGGGGACGCCAAAATGGAAGATGATCTCTGCAATTACGCTGAAAGCCTCCGTATCCGGCATTCTGACCGGGGTGCTGCTGGCAGTGGCGCGTATTGCGGGTGAAACGGCACCCTTGCTGTTTACTGCGCTGTCGAACCAGTTCTGGAGCACCGACATGATGCAGCCTATTGCCAACCTGCCGGTCACCATCTTCAAATTTGCCATGAGTCCGTTTGCGGAATGGCAGCAGCTGGCCTGGGCTGGTGTGTTGCTGATTACCCTGTGCGTGTTGCTGCTGAATATCCTGGCGCGCGTCATTTTCGCGAAGAAGAAACACTAATTTTTGCGGCACGGCGCAAGCGGTGCTGATTGAGGAAAGAGACAAATGAGTATGGTTGAGACAACGCCGGACAAAATTCAGGTTCGTGATTTGAACTTCTATTACGGTAAATTCCATGCCCTGAAAAACATCAGCCTGGACATTGCCAAAAATCAGGTCACGGCTTTTATCGGGCCATCAGGCTGTGGTAAATCCACCTTACTGCGCACGTTTAACAAGATGTTCGAACTGTATCCGGAACAGCGCGCAGAAGGTGAAATTTTGCTGGATGGGGACAACATCCTCACCAATACCCAGGATATCGCGCTACTGCGCGCTAAAGTTGGGATGGTCTTCCAGAAGCCAACGCCGTTCCCGATGTCGATTTATGACAATATCGCCTTCGGTGTGCGCCTGTTTGAGAAGCTCTCCCGCGCGGATATGGACGAACGTGTGCAGTGGGCCCTGACCAAAGCCGCATTATGGAACGAAACTAAAGATAAGCTGCACCAGAGCGGGTACTCTCTCTCCGGTGGCCAGCAGCAGCGTCTGTGCATTGCACGCGGTATCGCAATTCGCCCGGAAGTGTTGTTACTGGACGAGCCCTGCTCTGCTCTGGATCCTATCTCAACGGGTCGCATTGAAGAGCTGATCACTGAGCTTAAGCAGGATTACACCGTCGTGATTGTTACCCACAACATGCAGCAGGCTGCACGTTGCTCCGATCACACAGCGTTTATGTACCTCGGCGAGTTGATTGAGTTCAGTAATACTGACGATCTGTTCACGAAGCCGAAGAAGAAACAAACCGAAGATTATATTACTGGCCGCTACGGTTGATATGCCCTTCATCTTTCAGGCCGTACCCGCGTTGGCTGTCTTTGCTCACTCCGGTCACGTAGTTATCTACGCTTTCGGAGCTCCGTGCAGTTGCCGCCTTGCTACAGCCAGAAATCTTTTGGGCATCTGGAGGAACGATGGACAACCTTAATCTTAATAAACATATTTCCGGCCAGTTCAACGCCGAGCTGGAAAGTATCCGCACTCAGGTCATGACCATGGGTGGGATGGTGGAGCAGCAGCTTTCTGATGCGATCACCGCGATGCACAATCAGGACAGCGAACTCGCGCAGCGCGTGGTTGAAGGTGACAAACAGGTCAACATGATGGAAGTTGCCATCGATGAAGCCTGTGTGCGCATTATCGCCAAGCGTCAGCCGACGGCAAGTGACCTGCGTCTGGTCATGGCTATCATTAAAACCATCGCAGAACTGGAACGTATTGGCGATGTGGCAGACAAAATCTGCCGCACCGCGCTTGAGAAGTTCTCTTCGCAGCATCAACCGCTGCTGGTAAGCCTGGAGTCGCTGGGTCGCCACACCGTTCAGATGCTACATGACGTGCTGGATGCATTCGCCCGGATGGATATCGACGAAGCGGTGCGTATTTACCGTGAAGATAAGAAAGTGGATCAGGAATATGAAGGCATCGTGCGTCAGCTGATGACCTACATGATGGAAGATCCGCGCACAATCCCAAGCGTGCTGACGGCGCTGTTCTGTGCCCGTTCCATTGAGCGTATTGGTGATCGCTGCCAGAACATTTGCGAATACATTTTCTACTTCGTAAAAGGTCAGGATTTCCGTCACGTTGGTGGCGACGAGCTGGATAAACTGCTTGCCGGTCACGACCCGAAAGAGTAATTCTCCGCCTCATCCTCTGAACGCCAGCGTATGCTGGCGTTTGTCTTTTGACCTCAACCTTTTTAGCTTCCCGTCACACTTCAACGGATTGCGTGTTGTTCAGCGACGTCCGTCCACTATGCTTTAAGGCGGATTGCTACCGCGTTGCGGGCTAAACCTGACATCTCGTTCACCGGGATGCCAGGTTTTTTTGTTTCTGGCTCACGCACAGGATGCGCGCTAACTGAACCACACGACAAAGGAGACGATATGAAAAGACAACTTAGCTGCCTTGCCGTTGCCCTGGCTGCCCTCTCCGGCGCTATGGCGGGGCCCGGCGTTGCCGCGCCGTTCCCGGTCACGCCAGAACAGTCTATACCGGTAAGTCAGTACGTTACTCAGGTTAACGAAGACAAGAGCATTACCTATCGCCTGTTCGCGCCGGGGGCGAAACGCGTATCCGTGATTACGGGTGCCACGCCGGACAGTTTCGCTTCCCATGATATGACCAAAGACGAAAACGGTGTCTGGTCATGGAAGAGCGAGAGCCTGAAGCCAAATCTCTATGAATACTATTTTGATGTGGACGGGTTTCGATCGGTGGATACGGGAAGCCGTTTCCAGAAACCCCAGCGTCAGGTGAATACCAGTCTGATTCTGGTTCCGGGAAGTATTCTGGACGATCGCGCGGTTTTGCACGGCGATCTGCTGACGGTCACCTATCACTCAACAGCGCTGAGCGCTGAACGCCGCGTCTATATCTGGACGCCGCCGGGCTATGACGGTAAAGGCGAGCCACTGCCGGTGCTCTATTTCTATCATGGATTCGGTGATACCGGCCTTTCAGCTATCGATCAGGGGCGTTTGCCGCAAATCATGGATAACCTGCTGGCAGAAGGCAAAATCAGGCCGATGCTGGTGGTCGTGCCGGATACCGAAACCGACATCGTGCAGGCGATTCCTGAAAACTATCCGCCGCAGGAGCGTCGCAAAACCTTCTATCCACTCAATGCGAAGGCGGCCGATCGCGAATTAATGCATGACATCATTCCGCTGGTCGACGGACGCTTTAATGTGCGTAAGGACGCGGAGGGCCGCGCGCTGGCCGGATTGTCGCAGGGAGGGTACCAGGCGCTGGTTTCAGGCATGAACCACCTGGAGAGCTTCGGCTGGCTGGCCACCTTCAGCGGCGTGACCACCACAACGGTGCCGGATGCAGGGGTTACGGCACAGCTTAATCAACCGCAGGCCATCAATAATCAGCTTCACAATTTTACCGTCGTGGTGGGCGAAAAAGACCCGGTGACCGGAAAAGATATTGCCGGGCTCAAGACCGAACTGGAAAAGCAGGGCATCAGGTTTGACTATAAAATGTACCCCGGCCTGGGGCATGAAATGGATGTCTGGCGTCCGGCCTATGCTGAGTTTGTTCAGAAGTTATTTAAGTAAGGTGTTACGCCTCTCTTTTCGCAGGTTGAGGGATCCCCACAGAAAATACGAGCACGGAAGGTTCCCTCTCCTCTCTGGGGAGAGAGTCAGGGTGAGGGGAACATGCAGCTCTGAGGGTCATGTCCTTCACCTTATGTTCCTTGCTTTTCTGTCACGCCAGAACCCGTGAACGTGCGAGGGCGGTGAACCGCCCTCGCCCTGCATTCCTGAGCGTCGCCCCGGCCTTACAGATACGCGTCGTCGATTTTCAGCCGGACCCTGTCATCGCCGCTACTTTTTTCCATTGCACGGTGTTATCGCTGTAATGCGTTGTATTAATGGAATTAATAAGTTTAGCGGGTGATATTCCAGCCGCGGGCGCGCCAGAGTTCCGGCAGTTGTGAAAGCGCCGTAAAGGTCGTGACCTGCGGGTGCGTAACAGGCTTGTTATGCGGATCGGCGCAGAAGTAGAACACCTCCATCCCCGCCGCAATACCGGACTGAACGCCGGCGACGGAATCATCGATCAGCAGGCAGTGCTTCGTGTCTACCCCCAGCGCTTTCGCCGCGTGATGCATCAGTGCCGGGTCCGGCTTCCAGCGCTGAATATCGTAACCACTGAACAGCAAATCCGGGAAATGGTGCAAAATGCCGGTTTTTCCTAATGAATGCTGCATTTTGCTGACCGGGCCATTGGAAACCACGCAGACGGGCACGGTAATGGCATCCAGTAGCTCCTGCGCACCGGGAATGATTTCCAGTTCAGCATCAAACAGACGAGCAACTTCGCTGCGGAACACCGGCTCCAGAGCGGTTTTCTCAAGCGCCACGCCATGCTCTTCGCCAATCACCTCAATGATTTCGTAAAGCTTCATACCTTTGAAACGTTTGAACACCTCCTCCAGGTCGAGATCGATGCCAAATTCTTTAAACATATGCACATACGCGCGCGAACAAATGACTTCACTGTCGACCAGGGTGCCGTCACAGTCAAAAAATACAGCTGCTATTTGAGACATGCCTTTTCCTGTTACTTGCAAGTTTAACGTTTACTTAAGCCTGATTACCCCACGCAATCGTTGCCGTATAAGCAAATTCAATGAAAAAAAGTGGGCGATAACGGTCAATAGTGTCTCATTTTGGTATAGGATAGCGACGAATTTTCCCTCCCTTGTTCGGAAATTGATAATGAGCCAACAACAGACTACCCAGGCGTCGGGCCAGGGGTTGCTTGAACGCGTGTTTAAACTGCGCGAACACGGCACATCGGCACGCACCGAAGTGATCGCCGGTTTCACCACCTTTCTGACGATGGTGTACATCGTTTTTGTAAACCCGCAGATTTTGGGTGTCGCTGGCATGGATACCAGCGCGGTATTCGTTACCACCTGCCTGATTGCGGCGTTCGGAAGCATTCTGATGGGCCTGGTTGCTAACCTGCCGGTGGCACTGGCACCTGCGATGGGTCTGAATGCGTTTTTTGCGTTTGTGGTTGTCGGGGCGATGGGCCTCTCCTGGCAGATTGGCATGGGCGCGATTTTCTGGGGCGCCGTTGGCCTGCTGCTGCTCACCATCTTCCGTGTGCGTTACTGGATGATTGCCAATATTCCGGTCAGCCTGCGTGTGGGTATTACCAGCGGCATCGGTCTTTTCATCGGCATGATGGGGCTGAAAAACGCGGGCGTTATCGTGGCGAACAAAGACACGCTGGTGTCGATCGGTAACCTGACCTCACATAGCGTCCTGCTGGGCGTGCTGGGCTTCTTTATCATCGCGATTCTGGCTTCCCGTAACATCCATGCTGCGGTGCTGGTTTCCATCGTTGTGACCACCCTGCTGGGCTGGTTGCTGGGCGATGTGCAGTATCACGGGATTGTCTCGGCTCCGCCGAGCATTACAAGCGTGGTGGGTAATGTTGATCTGGCCGGTTCTTTTAACATTGGCCTCGCCGGGGTGATTTTCTCCTTCATGCTGGTGAACCTGTTCGACTCCTCCGGTACGCTTATCGGTGTGACCGATAAAGCAGGGCTGGTGGACGAAAAGGGTAAATTCCCGCGTATGAAGCAGGCGCTGTATGTCGACAGTATTTCGTCCGTTGCCGGCTCCTTTATCGGCACCTCTTCCGTGACGGCCTATATTGAGTCCTCTTCCGGTGTCTCGGTGGGTGGCCGCACGGGTCTGACAGCCGTTGTCGTTGGCATCCTGTTCCTGTTGGTTATCTTCCTTTCGCCGCTGGCGGGTATGGTGCCGGGTTACGCTGCCGCAGGCGCGCTGATTTACGTGGGTGTGCTGATGACCTCCAGCCTCTCTCGCGTAAAATGGGATGACCTGACAGAAGCGGTTCCTGCGTTTATTACTGCGGTGATGATGCCGTTCAGCTTCTCAATCACTGAAGGTATCGCGCTGGGCTTCATCTCCTACTGCGTGATGAAGATTTTCACTGGCCGTCTGCGCGACCTGAGCCTGTGTGTGATTGTCGTTGCGCTACTGTTCCTGCTGAAAATCGTCTTTATCGACCATTAATCTCAGCCACGGCAGTGAAACAGGCCCGGTACGCGATGATGCGACCGGGCTTTTTTTATCAGATTTTAACGCGCTGAATATAATCGCTAAACGCCGCGAGCTGCTTGGTCAGGTGATCAAGGATACTTTTGTCTACGACGACTCCCCTCTGCGGGTCGACCTTGTTCTGAATGGCACCGCCCATAAACTCCGGTTTGTTCATCACCATCGCATCCAGGAACACCAGAATCTGGCGCAAATGGTACTGACAGCGCGCGCCGCCAATGGTGCCCATAGAGCTGGTCTGAATCAGCACTGGCTTACCCGCAAAAGGCTGGACAGGCAGGCGGGAGAGCCAGTCGATAGCATTCTTTAATCCACCCGGTACCGAATAGTTATATTCCGGGGTTACGATCACCACCCCATCGGCTTCACGAATCTGCTGCGCCATCTCTTCCACGCTTGCCGGAAAACCCTCATCTTGCTGAAGATCGGCGTCATAAAGCGGAAAAGTACCGATCGAGGGTAAGGGGGAGATCGTCATTTCCGCCGGGGCGAGCCCAGGCAGCGTGCGGGCAACCATTGCATTGAATGATCCTTTGCGCAGACTTCCCAGTAATGTCACAACTTTCAGGGGTGCCGTCATTATCTGTTCCTTGCGATAAAATCAGTGAGAGTGGAGAACTTTTTCCGCAGGCAAGCTGGTAAAACGCATTAAACGGGAGGCAGGATCGTTAGCCCGGGTCTGTACATCAGCGAGATAACGCCAGCCATTTTTACTGTCATATTCCCAGATTTTCAGGCTCTCTATTGCGGGCGTCGCAGCGACCGACCAGATAAGGACATCTTCGGCATCGCACAGCACTTCTACCTGGGCCAGCTGCTGAACGCGCAGGCGCCCGGCACCGGGCAATAGCTGCAGCATGTCAGGCCCATCCTGTATCTGGCTGATGAGCTTCAGTACGCTTTGCCGGAGGGTGGAGAGCTGCGCCTGGGCTTCGTTCGGATCGTTCTGGTTGTTAATCCAGAGCAGTTCATTGCTGGAAAAATGCTTGCCCTGCCGGGCATGTGGGCTATGAAAGCTACGTGTTGCACGCTGGAGTTCCATATCCAGGCCGCATTCACCTTCGGTCGTGATGGCAACACCCACCATGTTCCCGGCATAAGCCAGCGAAAAGTGGGGTAGATCGGGATCGGCAAATTTGGGGCGTCCTGAGGACTCCGTCATGATGTCCGGCAATTCACTGACGCCATATAGCATAAACATGAGCTCGGCGAGCAAGGCTCTTGAGGCCAGGAAACGCGACTGCTGGTGATCGGGAAGTTGCCTTGCACTGTCACGACAGAGTTGTGACAGTCGGGCTGAATCTACACATCGTTCTGAGAGGATCCCTCTTGCAAAATGCATGGCCATTTTTCGCTCCATGATAATGGTCTGGTACTGAAAACGATAATTCGCATTATCGCGTATATCGCTTAGGTTTTAATGTGGAAAAACCTATCTGAAAAGCCCCTGGGGGCGACTTTTACAATTAATTTAGTCAATAGGTACTCATCTACATATTTCCTTCACAATTGGATTAGCAGGGATATACCTGCGTCCAGTTGTAGTTCACCTGAGCCAGGATCACGCCTCCCGCTACGCTGCCAAAGCGCTGATGCCGATGCTGCATAAAAAAGTGCCGAACTGGCAGGGGAAGGAATTGTGCACGATATCGTAACAGTGTGGTGTGCCAGAATGGCGGTGGCAATGGGGTATGTGCATGACGGGCGATCAGGCGATCGCGCCAGGGAGAAGCCAGCAGCGCCTCGCAGAATGCCTGACGTGAACGCAGGCTTTCCTCATCAGGTATTCCTGCCAGTAAAAGCTGACCGGGCAGCGCGACCAGCCGCAGATCACGGATCTGAACCTGTTGCTGACGCCAGGTCTGCCAGAGGGTAAGCAACGGCGCGATATCCTCAGGCTGACCATACTGCTCATAGAGCGGGAGGGTGACGGGCAAAAAAGTAAAATGGAAACCGTCCGGGGGGAGCACATCTGCCCGCTCGTCACCCTGCGTCAGCGAGGCCAGGGCATGGCGCAACGCGGAAATCCCCTCCGGCATTGCGGGCTGAAATCCCGTTGCCAGCGCCAGTTTATGTGGATCGTAATAGGGCTGATGCATGGGCGCGCCGCAATCAGGCGCCGTCAGCCAGGCGGCCAGCGTTTTTTCACTGGTCGCCTCGTAGAGGGCGCTAAGCAACTCCGCGGTCGTGGTCATTTCCCGATACAGAAGCTGGAGAAAATACGCCCCAGCAGATCGTCGGAGGTGAAATCGCCGGTAATCTCGCTTAACGACTGCTGTGCAAGGCGTAGCTCCTCGGCCAGTAACTCGCCAGCCCAGGCGCCCAGCAGCTGTGCTTTGCCTTGTTGCAGGTGATTTGCCGCCTCTTCCAGCGCCTGAAGGTGACGACGGCGAGCAAGGAAGCCGCCTTCCATGTTGGTGTCGAACCCCATACTTTGCTTAAGATGGTTTCGTAACGCCTCTACACCCTCGCCGGTCCGTGCGGAAAGACGAATAAGTGAGTGACCATTCACATCGCTGATACCCAGCGTCTCGCCTGTGACATCGGCTTTGTTACGCACAACGGTAATCGGCAATTTTTGCGGCAGACGGGCAATGAAGTCAGGCCAGATTTCAGCGGGATCCTGCGCATCGGTCGTGGTGCCATCCACCATAAACAGCACGCGGTCGGCTTGCTCGATCTCCTGCCAGGCGCGTTCGATACCGATGCGTTCAACTTCATCACTGGCATCACGAAGGCCGGCGGTGTCGATAATATGTAGCGGCATGCCGTCAATATGGATGTGCTCACGGAGTACGTCGCGTGTAGTGCCGGCAATGTCCGTCACGATCGCCGCTTCACGGCCCGCCAGCGCGTTCAGCAAGCTTGATTTACCGGCATTGGGGCGACCTGCAATCACTACTTTCATCCCTTCACGCAGCAGGCTACCCTGACGCGCTTCAGCGCGTACAGCGTCCAGATCGACAATGACCGTATTGAGCTGGGCTTCAATTTTGCCATCGGAAAGAAAATCTATTTCTTCATCCGGGAAGTCGATAGCCGCTTCAACGTAGATCCGCAGGTGAGTGAGTGCTTCCACTAAGTGGTTTACGCGGGCAGAGAATGCACCCTGCAACGAGTTCAGCGCGGAACGTGCCGCCTGCTCAGAGCTGGCATCAATGAGGTCAGCAATGGCTTCCGCCTGGGCTAAATCCAGCTTGTCATTAAGGAAAGCGCGCTCGGAGAACTCGCCCGGATTGGCGATGCGCACGCCCGGGATCGTCAAAATACGCTTCAACAGTAAATCCAGAATGACCGGGCCGCCGTGTCCCTGTAACTCCAGCACATCTTCGCCCGTAAACGAATTCGGGCCCGGAAACCACAGGGCGATCCCCTGATCCAGCGCCTTGCCGTCAACGTCATTGAACGGCAGATAATCGGCGTAACGAGGCTTTGGCAGCTTGCCCAGAACGGTCTGGGCTACTTCACGGGCTTTCAGGCCAGAGATACGCAGGATACCGACGCCGCCGCGGCCGGGTGGGGTTGCCTGGGCGATAATGGTGTCGTTATGGCTCATGATAGTTCTCTTTAAATGTAAAAAAGGCGGTCTAATGACCGCCTTCTCTGGCATTAACTTTACCGTGAATACTCAAAATCATTCAAGCTGCAGCAAGGCGGTAAGTGCATGCAGCTAACGCCGCTGCGGCTTGAAAAATAAAGCGTATCAGGAGCTTTTCTTCTCGCGGCTATGCAGGCCACGCTTCTCCAGACCACGGTAAATCAGCTGCTGCTGAAGGATGGTTACCAGGTTGCTGACGATGTAGTACAGCACCAGACCTGACGGGAACCACAGGAAGAACACGGTGAAGATGACCGGCATGAAGGTCATGATCTTCTGCTGCATCGGGTCGGTTACGGTGGTCGGCGACATCTTCTGGATGAAGAACATCGTCACGCCCATCAGAATCGGCAGGATGTAGTACGGGTCCTGTGCAGACAGGTCATGGATCCACAGAGCGAAAGGCGCGTGGCGCAGCTCTACAGAGCCCATCAGCATGTAATACAGCGCCAGGAAGATTGGCATCTGAATCAGCAGTGGGAAACAACCGCCCAGCGGGTTCACTTTCTCCGCTTTGTACAGCGCCATCATCTCCTGACTTTGACGCTGTTTATCATCACCCAGACGCTCACGCATTGCCTGGATCTTAGGTTGCAGAATACGCATTTTCGCCATGGAGGTGTACTGCGCTTTAGTCAGCGGGTACATGATGCCACGAACGATAAAGGTAATAACGATGATGGAGAAGCCCCAGTTGCCGAGGAAGCTATGGATCCATTTCAGCAGTTTAAACAGCGGCTGAGAGATGAACCACAACCAGCCATAATCCACGGTCAAATCCAGGTGTGGTGCAGCGGCAGCCATTTTGTCCTGAATCTCCGGGCCCACCCACAGGGTGCTGTTCAGCGCGGCGGTCTGGCCTGGTTGTACCAGAACCGGCTGGGATTTGTAGCCGATAGCGGCAACGCCGTTACCCAGGTTGCTGGTATAGAAGTTATTCGCGCCATCAACACGCGGGATCCATGCGGTAGCAAAGTACTGTTGCAGCATGGCTACCCAGCCGTTGTTGGCACTGATGTTCAGGTTTTCGTTATCAGCAATGGTATCGAATTTGTATTTCTCATACTTCGCATCCGGCGTGGAGTAGGCCGCGCCACGGAAAGTATGCAGGGCGAAGTTGCTGCTGCCGGTATCGCGGTGCGATGGCAGATTGATGGATTGCTTCAGCTGACCAAAGGAAGAGACTTCCAGCGGTTTTTCGCTGGCGTTCTGCACGTTGTAGCCCACGTTCACCGCATATTCACCACGTTTCAGGGTGAAGGTTTTGGTGAAGGTGTTACCCGCTGCATCTGTATAGGTCAACGGAATCGCCAGTTCGTTCTGGCCATCCGCCAGTTCGAACGCATCTTTATCAATGTTGTACAGCGGACGTGGTCCATTCGCCGGATTATCCGGGCCGTCACGACCGGTCAGACCGCTCTGCGCCTGATAGATAAACTCCGGGGTGGTTTCCAGTAACTGGAAAGGCTCGTTAGAACCCAGTTCTTTCGGATAACCCAGAAGCAGTGCCTGCTCAACATCACCACCACGGGTGTTGATGGTGAGGGAAAGCACGTCAGTTTTAACCGTAATCAGTTTCCCCTGGCCACTGGCTGGTACGCCCTGGTCGGCTGCGCTACCCGCTGCGGTGGTCGTAGTCTGCGTGATCTGCTGCTGAGGTTGAGGATTTTTATCCTGCTCCCAGGCTTGCCAGATCATGAAAGACACGAACAACAAAGCGATGACAAAAAGATTGCGTTGCGAATCCATCGTTAGTGTTCTCTGGTATTAAAGGGTCCTGGCGGGACGGGATCGTCTCCACCCGGATGTAAAGGGTGGCATTTTAATACGCGTTTCACTGTCAACCAACTGCCTTTTATCACTCCAAACCTGCGCAATGCCTCAATTCCATAGTGAGAACAGGTTGGGGTGAAACGGCAACGCGGCCCGAGTAGCGGACTAATCAGGATTTGATAGACCCGGATAAGGCCTATCAGGAGCCGTGAGCCAGGCGACAATGGCGGCGCCATAATTTTTCCAACGCTTCCGAGAGAGCACGGTTATCGAGATCGGCAACCCCCTTTTTCGCTACCACCACGAAATCCATTGCTGGAAGCTCGTGCTGACGCAAACGAAAACTTTCACGCGTCAGACGTTTAATCCGATTGCGCTCGTGAGCTCGTTTAACATTTTTTTTAGCGACGGTAAGACCGATACGGGGATGCCCCAGCGAATTCAGGCGGCCGAGGATGGTGATTTGCGGCGTGCCAGCCCGTTGTGGCTGCTGGAAGACGAAGGTGAAATGATTGGGAGTTAACAAACGTAACTCCCTGGGAAAAGCGAGCTTAACCACTCAGGGGTTAGCTTTTATTACTTGGAAACGGTCAGACGTGCGCGGCCTTTAGCGCGACGACGAGCCAGAACCTGGCGACCATTTTTAGTAGCCATACGAGCACGGAAGCCGTGAGAACGGTTGCGCTTCAGTACGGACGGTTGAAAAGTGCGTTTCATGGCGATTTCTACCTAAACTTGAATGAATTCACTGACTTTTGCGTATGCCCGTAAGGCTAAGCGAACGACTAACGCTTCAGTGTGGGTGATTTAAGAGGCCGGATTGTAATAATTGTACACTCCGGAGTCAATTCTCTTTCCTTATAACGCGTCTATTTTTGCACATTTTAGGGTGAAAAACAGTCAGCGTCCGACGGTTGAAAATGAGCTTAACGCGCCGGGGGGAGGATTATACGACCCAAACAGGAAATCGCAAGGATCGTCCAGGATCTTCGTTAGATCGATTAAGCCCCATTTCGGGATTACTCATTAAATTTTCCAATATGCGGTGTAAATCGTCCCGCACCCTATCCGGGATCGTTTACACTTAGCCGATTCCCGATTGCCCTGTGGATAAATCGTGAAGAATCTGTGAGAAACACAAGATCTCTGAAGCAGTTTAGGCTATGATCCGCGGTCCCGATCGCGATCCAGGGATCAGCGCCGGGCATTACACTATCCTTCTTCGTCGCGCAAAGAGCCGCCTGCAACATGGCAGCCGGAAGGATGAAGTGTAAAACCGCAGATAGCGGTTCGCACGTCACCCCTGCTGGGTCTTATCGACGTGTGTCAACAATCATTAATGTTTCTGTCTTTTATTTATCGATTTTGTTCGAGTGGAGTCCGCCGTGTCACTTTCGCTTTGGCAGCAGTGTCTTGCCCGATTGCAGGATGAGTTACCAGCCACAGAATTCAGCATGTGGATCCGCCCTTTGCAGGCGGAACTGAGCGATAACACGCTGGCTTTGTATGCGCCAAACCGTTTTGTACTCGATTGGGTCAGAGACAAATACCTCAATAATATTAACGGGCTGCTGAACGATTTCTGCGGCACGGATGTGCCGCAACTGCGTTTTGAAGTCGGGACAAAACCCGTTACGCAACTGCACCGGGAGCCTGCTCATGTAGCCGCTCCGGTACAAACGCCTCACGTGCAACAACCGCAGCGTGTTGCCCCGGCAGCGCGTTCTGGTTGGGATAATGTGCCGGCACCAGCGGAGCCCACCTACCGTTCTAACGTTAACCTCAAACATACTTTTGATAACTTCGTCGAAGGTAAATCTAACCAGCTGGCGCGTGCGGCGGCCCGTCAGGTGGCAGACAACCCGGGCGGCGCGTATAACCCGCTTTTCCTCTATGGGGGAACGGGCTTAGGTAAAACCCACCTTTTACATGCGGTAGGTAATGGCATTATGGCGCGTAAGCCCAATGCCAAAGTGGTTTATATGCACTCTGAACGTTTTGTACAGGATATGGTTAAAGCCTTACAAAACAACGCGATCGAAGAGTTTAAACGCTATTATCGCTCAGTGGATGCGCTGCTTATCGATGATATTCAGTTCTTTGCTAATAAAGAGCGCTCGCAGGAAGAGTTTTTTCACACCTTTAACGCTCTGCTTGAGGGCAATCAGCAGATCATACTGACGTCGGATCGTTATCCCAAAGAGATCAACGGGGTTGAAGATCGTCTGAAATCCCGTTTTGGTTGGGGACTGACGGTAGCGATCGAGCCGCCTGAACTGGAAACCCGCGTGGCGATCCTGATGAAAAAAGCGGACGAGAATGACATCCGTCTGCCAGGCGAGGTGGCGTTCTTTATTGCCAAGCGTCTACGCTCTAACGTGCGTGAACTCGAAGGTGCGCTGAACCGTGTGATTGCTAATGCCAACTTTACAGGACGCGCAATAACGATAGATTTCGTGCGCGAGGCGCTGCGCGATCTGCTGGCATTACAAGAAAAGCTGGTCACCATCGACAATATTCAAAAGACGGTGGCGGAGTATTACAAAATTAAAGTGGCGGACCTGCTGTCTAAACGCCGCTCCCGTTCGGTGGCTCGCCCGCGTCAGATGGCGATGGCGCTGGCGAAGGAACTGACCAATCACAGCCTGCCGGAGATTGGCGATGCGTTTGGCGGTCGGGACCACACTACCGTGCTCCATGCCTGCCGTAAAATTGAGCAGTTGCGTGAAGAGAGCCACGATATCAAAGAAGATTTTTCCAACTTAATCAGAACATTGTCTTCCTGATGCGATGAAAGTGACGCTATGAAATTTACCGTTGAACGTGAACATCTTTTAAAGCCGCTGCAACAGGTCAGTGGCCCGCTGGGCGGCCGTCCGACGCTGCCTATCCTCGGTAATCTGCTGTTGCAGGTGGCAGACGGTATCCTGTCGTTGACCGGCACCGATCTCGAAATGGAAATGGTTGCCCGCGTCAGCCTACAGGCGGCGCATGAGCCTGGTGCGACAACCGTACCGGCACGTAAGTTTTTTGACATCTGCCGTGGTCTGCCGGAAGGGGCGGAAATCGCCGTGCAGCTTGAGGGTGAACGTATGCTGGTCCGTTCCGGACGCAGCCGTTTCTCGCTTTCCACCCTGCCAGCCGCTGACTTTCCGAATCTGGATGACTGGCAGAGCGAAGTGGAATTCACCCTCCCTCAGGCCACGATGAAGCGTCTGATCGAAGCGACGCAGTTCTCGATGGCCCATCAGGATGTGCGTTACTACTTAAACGGTATGCTGTTCGAAACTGAAGGTGAAGAGCTGCGCACCGTCGCGACCGACGGTCACCGTCTGGCGGTCTGTTCTATGCCAATTGGCGTCAGCCTGCCCAACCATTCAGTGATTGTGCCGCGTAAAGGCGTCATCGAACTGATGCGAATGCTCGACGGCGGGGAGAATCCGCTCCGGGTGCAGATTGGCAGCAACAACATCCGCGCGCACGTCGGTGATTTTATCTTTACCTCGAAGCTCGTTGACGGTCGTTTCCCCGATTATCGCCGCGTATTGCCGAAGAACCCGGATAAACATCTTGATGCCGGCTGCGATATTCTCAAGCAGGCTTTCGCCCGCGCGGCGATTCTCTCTAACGAGAAGTTCCGCGGTGTGCGCCTTTATGTCAGTGAAAATCAATTAAAAATCACGGCGAATAACCCTGAGCAGGAAGAGGCAGAAGAGATCCTTGATGTCACTTACGCGGGCAGTGAGATGGAAATTGGTTTTAACGTCAGCTACGTGCTTGATGTGCTTAATGCGTTGAAATGCGAGAATGTGCGCATTCTGCTGACGGATTCGGTGTCGAGCGTGCAGATTGAAGATGCGGCATCGCAAAGCGCGGCCTATGTTGTCATGCCCATGAGACTGTAGTATCTGAAACGGGGCTGGTTTACTTGCCATTTCGCCTCCCGGCAGTGCTCGAAATGCTCACGTACTTCGTGTACGCTCCGCTTTCGGCGCGCTGGCGGTAGACGAACTGGCTGCGACACTCACGCCCCCTGGACGATGCTCTGAAATATGTCGCTTACCCGATTACTCATCAAAGACTTCCGCAATATCGAAAATGCGGATCTCGCCTTGTCTCCTGGCTTTAATTTCCTGGTAGGTGCCAACGGCAGCGGCAAAACCAGCGTGCTGGAAGCCATCTACACGCTCGGTCATGGCCGGGCATTTCGCAGCTTGCAGATTGGTCGTGTGATCCGCCACGAACAGGAATCCTTCGTATTGCACGGGCGATTGCTGGGTGAAGAGCGAGAAACCGCCATTGGTCTCACTAAAGATAAGCTTGGTGACAGCACGGTGCGCATTGATGGCACCGACGGTCACAAGGTGGCAGAGCTGGCGCTGTTGATGCCGATGCAGCTCATCACGCCCGAGGGCTTTACGTTACTTAACGGTGGCCCTAAATACCGGAGAGCCTTCCTTGACTGGGGCTGCTTTCACAACGAGCCCGGATTCTTTACCGCGTGGAGCAATCTCAAAAGGTTGCTCAAACAGCGTAATGCCGCGCTGCGTCAGGTGGGGCATTACGGGCAATTGCGCCCCTGGGACAAAGAACTCATCCCGCTGGCCGAGCAAATCAGTAGCTGGCGTGCCCTGTACAGTGCCGCCATCGCGGCTGATATGGCGGACACCTGCAAACAATTTTTACCGGAATTCAACCTGACCTTCTCTTTTCAGCGCGGCTGGGAAAAGGAGACCGATTACGCCGAAGTGCTCGAAAGGGGCTTTGAGCGCGATCGTATGCTGACTTATACCGCACACGGCCCGCATAAAGCGGATTTCCGCATTCGTGCAGACGGTGCGCCGGTAGAAGATACGCTTTCCCGTGGGCAGTTAAAACTGCTGATGTGTGCTCTGCGACTGGCGCAGGGCGAGTTTTTAACCCGTGAAAGCGGAAGACGGTGCTTATACCTGATAGATGATTTTGCCTCCGAACTTGATGATGAGAAGCGCGGACTGCTTGCCAGCCGCTTAAAAGCTTCGCAATCACAGGTTTTTGTCAGTGCCATAAGCGCTGAACACGTTATGGACATGTCGGACAAAAATTCGAAGATGTTCACCGTGGAAAAGGGTAAAATAACGGATTAACCCAAGATAAAATGAGCGAGAAACGTTGATGTCGAATTCTTATGACTCCTCCAGTATCAAAGTCCTGAAAGGGCTGGATGCGGTACGTAAGCGCCCGGGCATGTATATCGGCGATACGGATGACGGCACCGGTCTGCACCACATGGTATTTGAGGTTGTGGATAACGCTATCGACGAAGCGCTCGCAGGTTACTGTAAAGACATCGTTGTCACTATCCATAGCGATAACTCGGTTTCTGTACAGGATGATGGTCGTGGGATCCCGACCGGTATTCACCCGGAAGAGGGTGTCTCTGCCGCGGAAGTCATCATGACCGTACTGCACGCGGGCGGTAAATTCGATGACAACTCCTATAAAGTTTCTGGTGGTCTGCACGGCGTCGGCGTTTCAGTGGTTAACGCCCTGTCGCAGAAACTGGAGCTGGTTATCCAGCGCGATAATAAAGTGCATCGCCAGATTTACGCGCACGGCGTTCCGGAAGCGCCGCTGGCAGTCACCGGTGAAACCGAAAAAACCGGTACTATGGTGCGTTTCTGGCCGAGCTACGAAACCTTTACCAACGTTATTGAATTCGAATACGAGATTCTGGCAAAACGCCTGCGTGAGCTCTCCTTCCTGAACTCCGGCGTATCTATTCGCCTGCGTGACAAACGCGACGGCAAAGAAGATCACTTCCACTATGAAGGCGGCATCAAGGCATTTGTTGAATATCTCAACAAAAATAAAACCCCGATCCACCCGAATATCTTCTATTTCTCTACCGAAAAAGACGGTATCGGCGTCGAAGTGGCGTTGCAGTGGAACGACGGTTTCCAGGAAAACATCTACTGCTTTACCAACAACATTCCTCAGCGTGACGGCGGTACGCACCTGGCGGGCTTCCGCGCAGCGATGACCCGTACCCTGAACGCCTACATGGATAAAGAAGGCTACAGCAAAAAAGCCAAAGTCAGCGCCACCGGTGACGATGCCCGTGAAGGCCTGATTGCCGTTGTCTCGGTTAAAGTGCCGGACCCGAAATTCTCCTCCCAGACCAAAGATAAGCTGGTCTCCTCTGAGGTGAAATCGGCGGTTGAACAGCAGATGAACGAACTGCTGAACGAATACCTGCTGGAAAACCCCTCTGACGCCAAAATCGTGGTGGGTAAAATTATCGACGCAGCGCGCGCCCGTGAAGCGGCACGTCGCGCCCGTGAAATGACCCGCCGTAAAGGCGCGCTGGACCTGGCAGGCCTGCCGGGCAAACTGGCGGATTGCCAGGAGCGTGACCCGGCACACTCTGAACTCTACCTGGTGGAAGGGGACTCTGCGGGCGGCTCTGCAAAACAGGGGCGTAACCGTAAAAACCAGGCCATTCTGCCGCTGAAAGGTAAAATCCTGAACGTTGAAAAGGCGCGCTTTGACAAAATGCTCGCCTCGCAGGAAGTCGCTACGCTTATCACCGCTTTAGGCTGTGGCATCGGCCGCGATGAGTACAACCCGGACAAACTGCGTTACCACAGCATCATCATCATGACCGATGCGGACGTCGATGGTTCGCACATCCGTACGCTGCTGCTGACCTTCTTCTATCGTCAGATGCCGGAAATCGTTGAGCGTGGCCATGTTTATATTGCTCAGCCGCCGCTGTACAAAGTGAAGAAAGGCAAGCAGGAGCAGTACATCAAAGATGATGAAGCGATGGACCAGTACCAGATTTCCATTGCGCTGGACGGTGCGACTCTGCACGCCAACGCCAGTGCGCCGGCTCTCGCCGGTGAGCCGCTGGAGCGTCTGGTTTCCGAATACAACGCCGCGCAGAAGATGATTGGTCGTATGGAACGTCGCTTCCCGCGTAGCCTGCTGAAAGAGCTGGTCTACCAGCCGACGCTGAGTGAGAGCGATCTGGGTAATGAACAGACCGTAACACGCTGGGTCAATGCGCTGGTCACTGAGCTTAATGAGAGTGAGCAGCACGGTAGCCTGTGGAAATTCGACATCCGTGAAAACGCTGAACAGCAGCAGTTTGAGCCGATTATCCGTGTCCGTACCCACGGTGTGGACACTGATTACCCGCTGGATCATGAGTTTGTGACCGGTGCGGAGTATCGTCGTCTCTGTACGCTGGGCGAGAAGCTGCGTGGTCTGATCGAGGAAGATGCGTACATTGAGCGTGGCGAGCGCAAACAACCGGTTGCCAGCTTCGAGCAGGCGCTGGACTGGCTGGTGAAAGAGTCCCGTCGTGGCCTCTCGATTCAGCGTTATAAAGGCCTGGGTGAGATGAACCCGGATCAGCTGTGGGAAACCACTATGGATCCGGACAGCCGCCGTATGCTGCGCGTCACGGTTAAAGATGCAATTGCGGCAGACCAGCTGTTTACCACCCTGATGGGCGATGCCGTCGAACCACGTCGTGCCTTTATCGAAGAGAACGCCCTGAAAGCGGCGAATATCGATATTTAATCGGTCATCGTCTGCATTAAAGCCTGGTGGCATCCTGCCTCCGGGCTTTTTTTTGCCCGCAAAAGAGGAATCTTTCGCTACGATCCCGGCCCCTTTTCCCCCGACTCTTTTGCTGTTTTTTGAGCTAAATCGCGTTAGCATGAGTCTGGAATCATTTACTCCGGGGATCTCATGGCTATCAAACTTATCGCAATTGATATGGACGGAACATTGTTGTTACCGGACCATACCATCTCTCCTGCTGTTAAAAATGCTATTGCGGCCGCACGTGAACGTGGCGTCAAAGTTGTCCTGACCACCGGGCGTCCTTACGCCGGTGTGCATGCTTACGTCAAACAGCTGCATATGGAGCGTGACGGGGATTATTGCATCACCTACAACGGCGCGCTGGTACAAAATGCCAGTGACGGTAGCACGGTGACGCAAACTGCGCTGAGTTATGACGACTATCTGTATCTGGAAAAACTGTCCCGCGAGGTCGGTTCTCACTTTCATGCGCTTGACCGCAACACGCTCTACACCGCTAACCGCGACATCAGCTTCTACACGGTGCATGAATCCTTTGTCGCGACCATCCCGCTGGTGTTCTGCGAGCCGGAAAATATGGACCCGAACACCCAGTTCCTGAAAGTGATGATGATTGACGAACCAGAGATTCTGGATAAAGCCATTGCCCGTATTCCGGCGGAAGTGAAAGAGAAATATACCGTGCTGAAAAGCGCGCCCTATTTCCTCGAAATACTCGATAAGCGCGTGAATAAAGGCACCGGCGTGAAATCACTGGCCGATGTGCTGGGTATCAAGCCGGAAGAGGTCATGACCATTGGCGACCAGGAAAACGACATCGCTATGATCGAATACGCTGGCATGGGTGTTGCGATGGATAACGCTATTCCGTCTGTCAAAGAGGTGGCTGACTTTGTCACCAAATCTAATCTGGAAGATGGCGTGGCTTACGTCATTGAGAAGTTTGTACTGAACTCCCCCGTCTGACTAAAAGCTTGACGCCGGCAGAACTTGAGTACATCCGCGAAGGCGGTGGTCTGATTGACGGTGATGCGCCGGTGAAAAAAGAGGCGCGCCAGCCGTTAACCCGAGCGGACTGGAAGCGGATTTTCCACCGCAAGCTGGTGGGGCTCTCTCCTCTATCCTGTTGGCCGGGGATGTAAAACGGGTAGGTTAATCCCTCTGCCTTGCGATACCCTGATGCAAAACATGGCATCAGGGTTATCCAACACATGAAACAGATCACCACAGCTCCCCGTCATCATCAACTTACCAACATTCATACCTGGACACCGGACAGCCAGTGGCTGGTGTTTGATGTGCGTCCGTCCGGCGCCTCCTTTACCGGAAAAACCATTGAGCGCGTCAATATTCATACTGGCGAGCTTGAGGTTATCTATCAGGCACCTGAAGGCGCGCATGTCGGCGTGGTGACCGTTCATCCCCATGACGAGAAATATGTGTTTATCCACGGCCCGGAAAACCCGGATGCCGACTGGCACTATGACTTTCACCACCGCCGGGGCGTCATTACCACCCAAGGCAACACCGCGAATCTGGATGCGATGGATATCACCGCCCCCTATACTCCAGGGGCATTGCGCGGCGGCAGCCATGTGCATGTGTTTAGCCCCAACGGTGAAAAGGTCAGCTTTACCTATAACGATCATGTGATGCATGAATGGGATGCCCGCTGCGACCTGCGCAATGTGGGGGTGGCGGTGCCGTATGGCCCGGTGGTGCCTGGTGGTATGCATCCGCGTGAATATGCAGGCAGCCACTGGTGCGTGCTGGTCAGTCGTACAACCGTTAACCCCATGCCGGGCAGCGATGAGATTAACCGGGCTTACGAAGAGGGATGGGTGGGTAACGGCAGGATTGCGTTTATTGGCGATACCCTGTCAGAAAAAGGCGAGAAAGTGCCGGAGCTGTTTATTGTGACGTTGCCTGAGAGTGCGTCCGGCTGGAAACAGGCGGACGATGCACCACTGGAGGGGACGGCAACCACCCTGCCAGCGCCGCCGAAAGGCGTTATTCAGCAGCGACTGACGTTCACCCATCGGCGCACATGGCCTGGGCTGGTTAACGTTCCGCGACACTGGGTGCGCAGCAATCCGCAGGCGACACACATTGCTTTTCTGATGCGAGACGACGCGGGCGTTGTGCAACTCTGGCTGATATCCGCCGAGGGCGGTGAGCCACAACAGCTGACCCAATTAACCACTGGCATTCAGTCCGCGTTCAATTGGCATCCAACAGGTAAGGCGCTGGGTTTTATTGTTGAAAACCGTATTGCGCTCTGCGATGCCCAGAGTGGTGAAATCACCTTTTTGACTTCCGATCACGCAAATCCCCCCTCCGCCGACGCGGTCGTGTTCTCGCCTGACGGGAAACGCATCGCCTGGATGGAAGAGGTGGAGGGTTTCCGTCAACTCTGGGTAACGGAAACGGGTCTGTAAATCAGGGCGCGGGCATTGGTGCTGGCGGAATGACGTTATTCGTCGCCAGGCTGTCATGCTCGCTTTTTTCAACGCGTGATTTTATGGAGCTGTCGGTGCGGTACATGTCCCACGGCAGCAGAAGGGTATCCATTACCGCCGTGAAGGGCATATCCAGAACCACCAGGGATTTCATGCCGATATGGGTGTCATCATCTGAGAGCATCGTCGAACTTGCTTTCATTCCAGGGTAAACACCCTCTTTACCACCGGTGTGCGACATGACACTGGAGCATCCGCTGACACTCACCAATCCGCTAAGTAACGTTGAAACTATCAGAATTTTTTTCATCATAAGTTAATCATAGTTATGTGCAGTATGAGGACTGCTTCAGGCATTGTAGCTACCCTGCAGAGAAAAACAGACTTCGGGGCTCGCTCTGTGGCGGCCATCGCAATTTGGCATTTTGTGCTGTGATTCCAGTCTATGCAAAGCGTGCGAAACTGCAAAAAAAAGTCAGAATTTGACCCTTGAAAAATCGATCCTCAACCCTACTTTAAGAGTGTAGCCGGAGACACGCCGCAAGGGTGTTGCGCTACAGCAGCCTGTCCATTATGGAAGGCAATTGATTATCTCGCTGATTTCAGGAGCTTTTATTTATGCGTAACTTCGACCTTTCCCCGCTTTATCGTTCTGCTATTGGTTTCGACCGTCTGTTCAATCTGCTGGAAAATAATCAGAGCCAAAGTAACGGCGGCTACCCCCCGTACAACGTTGAACTGGTTGACGAAAACAACTATCGCATCGCGATTGCGGTTGCCGGTTTCGCAGAAAGCGAACTGGAAATCACTGCTCAGGACAATCTGCTTATCGTTAAAGGCGCACATGCCGCCGAGCAGAAAGAGCGCACTTATCTGTACCAGGGCATTGCCGAGCGCAACTTTGAGCGCAAATTCCAGCTCGCCGAAAACATCCATGTAAAAGGCGCGAACCTGGTCAATGGCCTGCTGTATGTAGATCTTGAGCGGGTTATTCCTGAAGCGAACAAACCGCGCCGTATCGAAATCAACTAAGCGACAGAATCTTCGTAAATTACTTTGCTCGCCGTCAGGGAGCAGATGCGAGCCGCAAGGCTTGCAGGACCTTACTCGCTTCTCAGAAGGAGAAACAGACTATGCGTAACTATGATTTATCCCCATTACTGCGTCAGTGGATCGGCTTTGACAAACTGGCGAACGCCCTGCAAAACACCGCTGAGCAACAATCATTCCCGCCTTACAACATTGAAAAAGGCGATGATAATCACTATCGCATTACCCTGGCGCTGGCCGGCTTTAGCCAGCAGGATCTGGATATCCAGCTTGAAGGTACGCGTCTGGTGATTAAAGGGACGCCCGAAAAACCGGCGAACGAGCCAAAATGGTTGCATCAGGGGCTGGTGATTCAGCCTTTCACCCTGAGCTTTACGTTGGCCGAACATATGGAAGTTTCCGGGGCGACCTTTAACAACGGCTTGCTACATATCGACCTGACCCGTAACGTACCGGAAGCCATTGCCCCGCAGCGTATCGCCATCAGTGAGCGTCCTGCGTTAAATAGCTAGTCATAGCAGAACTTATCCTCTTAAGCCCCGCCTCGCGGGGCTTTTTTGTGCGCCATAGCCCATACATCCCGCGGCAGCTCTGAGAGAATCCCTTGTGTTTACAATGTTATTCACAGGGAATTCTTATGAGTGATATAGCGTTAACTGTAAGCGTACTGGCTCTGGTCGCGGTAGTGGGATTATGGATAGGCAATATCAAAATTCGTGGCGTGGGGTTCGGGATAGGCGGTGTCCTGTTTGGCGGGATTATCGTCGGCCACTTTGTTGACCAGGCGGGCGTGACGCTCAGTAGTCCGATGCTGCACTTCATTCAGGAGTTCGGCCTCATCCTCTTTGTCTACACCATTGGTATTCAGGTGGGGCCGGGCTTTTTTGCTTCGCTGCGCGTCTCGGGGCTGCGCCTGAACCTGTTCGCCATCCTGATTGTTATCCTCGGTGGGCTGGTAACCGCCATCCTGCATAAACTCTTTAACATCCCGCTACCGGTGATCCTCGGCATCTTCTCCGGTGCCGTGACCAATACGCCGGCGCTGGGTGCCGGGCAGCAAATCCTTCACGACCTCGGGACGCCGACCACTATCCTCGATCAGATGGGGATGAGCTACGCGATGGCCTACCCCTTTGGTATTTGTGGGATTTTACTCACCATGTGGCTATTGCGCGTGGGCTTTCGGGTCAACGTAGAGCGCGAAGCCGAACAGCACGATGCTGGCACCAGCAACGGTAACGCCCTGATCAAAACCATCAACATTCGCGTCGAAAACCCGAATCTGAATAACATGGCGATTCAGGACGTGCCCATGCTCAACAGCGACAAGATTATCTGTTCGCGCCTGAAACGGAATGAAACGCTGATGGTGCCTTCTCCCGGCACGCTCATTCAGTTAGGTGACTTGTTGCATCTGGTGGGATTACCGAAAGACCTGCACAGCGCGCAGCTGGTGATGGGCCAGGAAGTGGAAACCTCACTTTCAACACGCGGTACGGATTTGCGCGTCGAACGCATTGTGGTCACTAATGAAAAGGTGCTCGGCAAACGCATTCGCGATCTGCACGTTAAAGAGCGTTACGATGTGGTGATCTCCCGCCTTAACCGCGCCGGGGTAGAGCTGGTGGCGAGCAGTGACGCCAGTCTGCAGTTTGGCGATATTCTCAATCTGGTGGGACGGCAGGCGGCCATCGACGCGGTTGCGTCCGAGCTCGGCAACGCGCAGCACAAGCTTCAGCAGGTACAAATGCTACCCGTATTTATCGGCATTGGCCTTGGCGTTTTGCTGGGGTCGATTCCGCTCTTTGTCCCGGGGTTCCCGGTGGCGCTGAAGCTCGGCCTGGCGGGGGGGCCGCTTATCATGGCGCTGATCCTTGGGCGTATTGGCAGCATCGGCAAGCTTTACTGGTTTATGCCGCCGAGCGCAAACCTCGCGCTACGGGAGCTCGGTATTGTGCTCTTTCTGGCGGTCGTGGGGCTGAAGTCAGGCGGTGGTTTTATCGCCACGCTCACTCACGGCGACGGCGTGAACTGGATGTGCTATGGCATCTTTATCACCGCCATCCCGCTATTAACCGTCGGTATACTGGCGCGCCTGCTGGGTAAAATGAACTATCTCACGCTGTGCGGCATGCTGGCCGGATCGATGACCGATCCGCCAGCTCTGGCATTCGCGAACGGCTTACATGCCACCAGCGGCGCTGCCGCACTCTCCTACGCTACCGTCTACCCGCTGGTCATGTTTCTGCGCATTATCACGCCGCAACTGCTGGCGGTACTGTTCTGGGGAATGGGTTAGCTACATCAGAAGGGAGAAGTTCCTGTGAAAAAGGCGATGATGGCGAGGATGAGGAGAATCGTAAAAACCACACCGATGCCGAACAACAGGGCATGAAACGCAAGGGTGCCGCCGCCGAAACAGAGGGCGCCATAGATCCCCCAGCGATTCTCTTTGCGAATGCCTGCAATAAACGCGCAAAGCAGCGCCATAACGGCCATAACGAGACCCGTATTATCTACTATCTTGTCAATATCCGCAGGCTTATTCACGACGGTGTAGGTCTGCGGCTCTTCGCCTTTTAACCCGGCAACAATCCCTTTTTTCACGGCTGTGATTTTTTCAGCAATGACTTTTTCTACGGTGGGGACGGGGCTGGAAAAAGGACCCATCGAAGAGTGGATAAGGCCCATCAATAATGCAATGACACCCAAAAACAGGCCAAGTGAACCAAACTTATTCTGTATGACCATTACGCAAAACTCCATGTCGCTGTTTGTTTCTGTTCTGATAGTAGCACCAGGAAGAGCAAGTGCGGCAAAACCGTTATCCCTCACCTTTGGCCAGGTACTGCGCCATCTCTGCCTGCGGCACCATGCCGCCACCGGTCGCCCAGACCAGGTGTGTGGCCTTCGCCATCTGTTCTGTCGTTAAGCCTTGCAATTGATGATATTCATCGCTGGCACTTACATGCAGCGGCCCCGGCATTCCGGCAAGCGCCGACGGCTCAAGCAGAATTCCCTCTTCCTGCGCCAGTAACGCGAGCAGATTGTACATCGTCTGATCATCGAGCGTATAAATGCCGTCCAGCAGCCGCTCCATTGCACGGCCAACAAAGCCCGATGCCCGACCAACCGCGAGGCCGTCCGCTGCGGTAAGGTTATCAATACCAATATCCTGAACAGCGATGTTATCGTGCAGACCGGTGTAAATCCCGAGCAGCATACAGGGCGAATGAGTCGGTTCGGCGAAGAAGCAATGTACATGGTCGCCAAAGGCCAGTTTCAGGCCAAAGGCGACGCCGCCGGGGCCACCACCGACCCCGCACGGCAGGTAAACAAACAGCGGATGAGACGCATCCACCATGCGGCCCTGCTGTTCAAATTGCGCTTTCAGACGCTGCCCGGCAACGGCATAACCGAGAAACAGGGTGCGGGAATTCTCATCATCAATGAAAAAGCAGTTGGGGTCGGACTCCGCCGCTTTACGTCCCTGCTCAACCGCTACGCCGTAATCCTCTTCGTACTCCACCACCGTCACGCCGTGGCTGCGTAGTTTGGCCTTTTTCCATGCGCGGGCGTCAGCGGACATGTGCACCGTCACCTTAAAGCCAATACAGGCGCTCATGATGCCAATCGACAGCCCCAGGTTGCCGGTTGAACCAACGGCAATGCTGTACTGACTAAAGAACCGTTTGAATTCAGGAGAGAGCAGCACGCTGTAGTCCGCTTCTGTGCTGAGCAGTCCTGCTTCAAGCGCCAGCTTTTCTGCGTGAGCCAGTACCTCATAAATGCCACCACGCGCTTTAATCGAGCCGGAAATGGGCAGGTGGCTGTCTTTTTTCAGCAGCATCTCCCCGCTGACAGGTTTCCCGTACTCCTTTTCCAGCCGCTTCTGCATTCGTGGAATGGCGATTACCTCGGATTCAATAATCCCACCGGTGGCCGCCGTTTCCGGGAACGCCTTCGCCAGATAAGGGGCGAAACGGTCCAGTCTGGCGTGGGCCGCGTTAACGTCCTGCTCCGTCAGCCCTACGTAAGGCAGGCCCTGTGCAAGAGAGGTGGTGCCAGGATTAAACCAGAGGATTTCCTGTAATCGTTGCAAAGAGGAAACCAGCGGGAAACGGGCGATGAGGCGTTCAATATCGTCGTGATTCATGGTGTCTGCCAGGCGAAAGTGAAAACCCTACCTTCGGCGATTTTTACCCGGAATGCCACTGTTAACAACAGGGGGTGACTGATATCCTCACCGATGACCATCGGGCAGTGAATTTTTACGCTTTCATGCTGCACCTCTGGCTTAAAAGCATGTTAAATACATCTCATCACCACTGATTTTGGCAAGGTCAATCGTGTTTAAACCTCTGTTAACTGTTGCTCTGCTCCTGTCCGGGCTTTCTGCGTTTGCTGCCGATACGCTGCCTGCGGCGGCGCGTTATGCCCGTGAGTTGGGGGTGGGCCTGGATGTGGACTGGGCGCGGACCGATCGCGGCATTCGGGAGTTCGACCCGCTGGTGGCCCGTGACTTCTATGCAGAAGGGATCCGTCATGTCCGCATTCGCGTCGCGGATACCCTGACCGAAGCACGATTAATCCATTTACGTAAGCTGGTTGAAGCCTGTGAGCAAAATGGCCTGATCCCCATCATTTCCTATCAGGCGGACGCTTTCAAAGCGGACCCCAGTGTAAAAAACGAAGCCCAGCTGGTGGCATGGTGGAAGACGGTTGCTACCTGGTTTGGTAACGAACATCCACAGTTGGGGTTTGACCTGATTTATGACCCGGCGGATAAACTTAACCGTGATCAGGCGGTCCTCGGCCGGGCGTATGAAAACATCATCAGAACCGTGCATGAGATAAACCCGCAGCGGATGATTTTTATTGCCCCACGCCTGCGTGCCGCACCGGAGGAGCTTAATACCCTGAAACTGCCGCCGCACAGCCAGAACTATCTGTTGGCTGAATGGCATATTTTTCCCTGGGGGCCGCAGAAGAATAACGGAAAATACCCGTGGACCTCGGGCACAGCGGCAGAGAAAGCGGCTATCCGCCAGCGTATTAATACCGCGGTTCGCTGGCAGCAAAAAACGGGGCATGCCAGCTGGGTGGGCGGCTGGTCGGTGGGTGAGACCATTAAAAATGCCCCCGCTGAATCGCAAATCGCCTTCGCAACCTTTATGGCCTGTGAACTCAACAGAGCGCATATTCCCTATGCAATCAACGCTGATACCCAGTTTTATGACGGTGAAGAGGGGGACTGGCGCCCTACTACGGAGCCGTTATTAAAGCTGATGATCGCCCCGACGTGTGAAGCGCCCGACGTTAAGCCGGGCCATCGCAACACTAAACTGTCTGCTCATGCTGCCCCTGGCGCATCGCCAGCGGCAGCCAGCTCAGCAGAATCAGCAGCCCCGCGAGCGTCATCAGCATCCCGAGACTAAACTGGCTGGTCTGCGGCAATTTTGCCGAGAGCCATGCCAGCCCGCCGGAGCCCATATTTTGCAGCCCGCCGACCAGCGCACCAGCGGTGCCTGCGAGGAACGGGAAAGGCTCCATTGCGCCGCTGGTAGCAAGGGGGAAAAGCATGCCCGCGCCAAAGAAAAAGAGTGCGGCGGGCAGCAATAATGTCCAGAGGTTCATTATCCCCAGCCAGCCGGGTATCCACATCATCACGCCTGCCAGCAGGCAACTGCCGACGGCCTGCCACATCAGCGTTGAGAAGCGCTTGTTTTGCCGACCAGCAAACCAGGCGCCAAAAAAGGCAGCGGGAATGGGCAGAATAAACAACACACTGACAGCCATACTGGACAGCCCCAGCACCGAGCCCATCAACACCCCGGAGCAGGCTTCAAACACTGCAATACCTGCCAGGCCACCAATCAGCATCAGCAGATAACCGCTGAACATGCCGTTGCCGAGCAAGGTTTTATAGCGCGCTATGATGCTCATGTTCAGGGTGCCAGTAGGGCGGGTTTCCGGCATCCAGCGCGCCATGCTCCAGGTAATACCCGCGCAGAGAAGGAGTAAAAAGAGGTAACAGGCACGCCAGTTCCACACCGTAGTCAGCAGGCCGCCGATCAGCGGAGCCAGCAGCGGACTGACCAGAATCCCCATATTTAACAGGCTGTTGGCGTGGCGTAGCTCAGTGCCGGAATAGAGGTCGCGTGGCAGTGTACGTGCCATGACACCACCCACGCCGGTGCCCATTCCCTGAAAGGCGCTGGCGATGATGAGCACCGTCAGGCTTTGGGTGAAGAGGGCCACGAGCGTAGCCAGCATAAAAATGCTCATGCCAAACAGAATGGCCGGACGGCGTCCCGCGCGATCGGCCAGCGGGCCATAAAACAGTTGTGACACGCCGTAGGTGAGCAGATAGGCGGCCATTACGCTTTGCATCGCGCCTTCACGCACGTTCAGATCCTGCGCCATGCCAGCAATGGCCGGGATATAAATGGTTTGCGTCATCTGCCCGACTGCCACCAGCAGTACCAGCATCAGAAGCAAACTGACATTACGTTCTCTTTTCATTCGTCGATTACATGGTAAAAAGTAGATGTTAAAGGAGAGACTGCTGCCATAACCGTGAAATTCGAGAGGAATCTACCACGGTAATGTGACAAGACAAGACGGGCGGCAATAAAGCGGCATACGAAACAGGCAGGTTTTGTAAACGATTTTCGGCAAGATTTATTGCCAGTCTGCTATCAGGACAGACGCAGCAGTATCGCACCCAGCGCAATGCCGCAGGCTGCAACTATTCGCAGGGCGGAGACCTTCTCTTTAAGCAGCACGAAGGCAATGAATGCCCCAAACAGGATTGAGGTTTCGCGCAGCGCAGCCACCACCGCCAGCGGAGCCTGAGTCATTGCCCACAATGCCAGCCCGTAGGAGCCCATTGTACCAATACCCCCCGGCACGCCCATCTTCCAGTGCGTCAACAGGTAGCGTGATACCGCCTGGCGGCGCGTTGTCATTGCCCAGAGCAGCAGACAAAATCCGTTCAGGAAAAACGTCCAGAGGGTATAGCCCAGCGCAGTACCCGAGAGGCGGAACCCGGTGCCGTCGACCAGCGTATACCCGGCAATAAAGCAGGCATTGAGCAGTGCCAGCCAGATGCCCTGCCGCGATCGATGACGACCGTTGCAGGCCATACCGAGAATTGAGAGGCAGATGACCGCAATGCCCGACCAGGCCTGAAGCGAAAGGGAGTCGCCGAGAAAAATCACACTCACCATCGCCACCAGCAGCGGTGCTGTACCGCGCATGAGCGGATAGGTCTGGCTCATGTCAGAGACCTGATAAGTCCGGGCGACGAGTACTGTGTACACCACCTGTAACACGCAGGACACTGCCAGGTAGGGTACGCTGGCGAACGCCGGCTGGGGGGCGAAAGGGAGCATCACGAGCGCTATTACGGCGGCGGAGCCGCTCACGCTGATGGCGGCGTAGAGCTTATCACTGCCCGCTTTAACGATGGCATTCCAGCTGGCGTGAAGCAGTGCAGCGAACAGTAAGATGCAAAAAACCGTGAGGGTCATAGGGAAAGATTCGCGTTGAACGTCATAAAAATGTAACACGAATGTCTCTGACCGCCAGGCTTTCCTGTAACACCACCGACAGGGGAGGTTATTAAAGGGGGGCAGTTTCCTGCCCCCCTTCGGTGCGACTTGAACCTGAATTACTGCAGGAACTTCAGGACGGCATCAAGCAGTTGCAACAACGCAACAATGAGTTTCAGGATAAGAACAGTCATATCCATGTTGCTCATACGCTTCTCCTTTTGGCAAAAGGAGCACGACCGGCTGACGTACCTTTCCGCTGCCTGTTACCAGCCGTTTTGTTGGCGTAACACAGTGTGCTCTCAAGGGGTTAAGGCACTGACGGCACCACCCGTTTCAGCCAGGACTTGATATGCGCCGGTATCAACGCGGCCCCTTATTCACACTGTGAAAAGCAATATCAGTATAAATAATCACTGTATATATTTACAGTTATTTCTGGACGAAATTTCTATCCTGTCACATACTCAGACTGCCTGAATTGCGCGCTGAAATTGCGTACAAGATGAATTAATCGTATAGTTTCACTGTTGACGTAACACAGTGTGCTTTGCGGTTACCACCCGCGAAAACCTGGCTAAAAACCTCGCTCCGGCGGGGTTTTTTGTTTTCATGAACTGACAGATGAAATGTGACCGGTAGCCCACTTTCTTTGCGGGCCATAAAAACCGGTTGTTCAAAAGGGTTTCCTGTGGTTGTATAAATCCTGTTAATCATTCAGACACGAGTTCCTAAATGAACGCTTCCACTATGACGATGAACCTACTAAAAACCGCGCACAACGCCGCGGTGGTCGTCGTGCGTGTGGTGGTGGTCGTCGGCAACGCGCCGTAGGGACTGGAACAACACACGATTCCAAAACCCCGCCGGCGCAAACCGGGCGGGGTTTTCTGTTTTAACCAGCCCGGAAAGTCGGCCCAGAAGAAAAGGACTGGAGCATGGCAAGTTCGGGCACAACTTCTACAACACGCTTTACCGGCGCGCAGCTGATCGTTCATTTACTGGAACGTCAGGGGATCACTACGGTCACCGGCATTCCCGGCGGCACGGTTCTCCCTTTATACGATGCGTTAAGCCAGAGCACGCAAATCCGCCACGTTCTGGCGCGTCATGAGCAAGGCGCCGGGTTTATCGCGCAGGGCATGGCCCGTACTCAGGGCAAACCGGGCGTCTGTATCGCCTGTAGCGGACCGGGTGCCACCAACCTGGTAACCGCCATTGCTGATGCGCGCCTGGACTCCATCCCCCTGATTTGCATTACAGGCCAGGTGCCGGCCTCGATGATTGGCACCGATGCATTCCAGGAAGTCGACACTTACGGTATCTCTATCCCCATCACAAAACACAACTACCTGGTCCGCGACATCAGCGAGCTGCCGCAGGTGGTAAGCGATGCTTTCCGTATCGCACAGTCCGGCCGTCCTGGCCCGGTGTGGATAGATATTCCTAAAGATGTTCAGACTGCCACTATCGAACTGAGCGAGCTGCCTGAACCTGGCGAGAAAGCACCCGCCCCGGAATTCGAACCGCAGCGCGTACAAGAGGCGGCGGCGATGATCAACGCGGCAAAACGCCCGGTGCTCTACCTGGGTGGGGGCGTCATCAATTCACCCGAAGCGGTGCGGGCCCTTGCAGAAAAAGCGAATCTGCCGACCACCATGACCTTAATGGCGCTGGGCGTGCTGCCAAAAGCACACTCGCTGTCGCTGGGGATGCTGGGGATGCACGGCGCACGTAGTACCAACTTTATTCTGCAAGAGTCTGATTTGCTGATTGTTATGGGCGCACGTTTTGATGACCGGGCGATTGGCAAAACCGAACAGTTCTGCCCTAACGCCAAAATCATTCACGTGGACATCGACCGCGCCGAGTTCGGCAAAATCAAACAGCCGCATATCGCCATTCAGGGGGATGTCGGTGAAGTGGTTGCGCAGTTACTGCCGCAGATTGAAGCCCAGCCGCGTGACGACTGGCGCAATACCGTCAGCCAGTTGCAGCAGGAGTTCCCGTCTGCCATTCCGCAGGCGGGCGATCCGCTCAGCCACTATGGGCTGATCAACGCTGTTGCCGCCTGTGTTGACGACAGCGCCATTATTTCTACCGACGTCGGTCAGCACCAGATGTGGACCGCGCAGGCCTATCCGCTGAACCGCCCACGCCAGTGGCTGACCTCCGGCGGCCTGGGCACCATGGGCTTTGGTCTGCCCGCGGCTATTGGCGCGGCGCTGGCTAACCCGGACCGTAAAGTGATCTGCTTCTCCGGGGACGGCAGCCTGATGATGAACATTCAGGAGATGGCGACCGCCGCCGAGAACAATCTGGATGTGAAAATCATCCTGATGAACAACGAAGCGCTGGGGCTGGTGCATCAGCAGCAGAGTCTGTTCTATAAGCAGGGCGTCTTTGCGGCGACCTATCCGGGGATGATCAACTTTATGCAGATTGCCGCCGGTTTTGGCCTGCACAGCTGTGATCTGAACGCCGAGGCCGACCCGCATGCGGCGTTGCAGGCTATCATTTCGCGCCCCGGCCCGGCGCTCATCCATGTGCGCATCGACGCGCATGAAAAAGTGTATCCGATGGTGCCGCCGGGTGCGGCAAATACTGAAATGGTGGGGGAATAAGCCATGCAACAGACAAATTCTGACAACGTCATTCTTGAACTCACCGTGCGTAACCATCCGGGTGTCATGACCCACGTGTGCGGCCTGTTTGCCCGTCGCGCTTTCAACGTCGAAGGTATTCTCTGTTTACCGATTAAAGAGAGTGAACAGAGCCGAATCTGGCTGCTGGTGAATGACGACCAGCGCTTACAGCAGATGATCAGTCAGATTGAAAAGCTGGAAGATGTGGTTCAGGTGGTACGCAATCAGTCTTCGCCGGGCATGTTCAATAAACTGGCGGTCTTCTTCGAATAAAGTACCGACTTCACCTCCCTGGCCCGGTCTGACCGGGCCTTTTTATGAGCGCACCCGTTCACCTCACTCCTCTGCCCGATTTTCATTCAACGATAAAATCCCTGACCTGCGGTTAAGGCTGTCCTTTTTGCCTGATTTACTTTTATGATGTCCCGTAAAAGTTCACAGGAGTTTTCATGATTTGGTTGACGCTTGCGACCCTGATTGTTGTTTTTATTATTGGATTCAGAGTGTTAACCTCTGAGCCGCGCAGGGCAATCCGCCGCCTGAGTGAACGGCTTTCCATCACGCCCGTGCCGGTAGAAACCATGATCGACCAGATGGGCAAAACGCCAGGCAGCGAGTTCATTCGTTACCTGGCGCGCCCGGACGAAGCCCATCTGCAAAATGCCGCTCAGGTACTCTTCATCTGGGAGGTATTTATCGTCGATGGCAGCGAACGCCACCTTCAGTACTGGCATCGTTTATTGCAAAAAGCCCGCCTGGCCGCCCCGATTACGGATGCGCAAATCCGACTTGCGCTGGGTTTTCTGCGTGAACTTGATCCTGATACATCAGAGCTCAACGCTTTTCAGATGCGCTATAACACCCTGTTTGTCACCGAAGAAGGGGTTCACTGGCTGCACTGATCTCTTTTGCGCAAAGCGGCAAAAAAGTTGCCAAACTGTTAAATGAATCACATCTTTGTTTGTTACACTGCGCGACTTTCACGCAAAAACCACGGCAGGTAACAAAAAAATGATTGAGACATCCGCTACGCAGCCCATAAGCAATGGCGTCACCCGCCCCAACTGGTCGGCGGTTTTTGCCGTAGCGTTTTGCGTCGCCTGCCTGATTACCGTGGAGTTTCTTCCGGTCAGCCTGCTCACGCCAATGGCCCAGGATTTGGGGGTTTCTGAAGGGGTGGCCGGACAGTCGGTAAGCGTTACGGCGTTTGTCGCTATGTTTGCCAGTCTGTTTATCACCAACATTATTGGCAAAACAGACAGGCGCTACGTGGTGATTGCCTTTTCCATTCTGCTGACCCTCTCCTGCCTGCTGGTCTCGTTCGCCAGTAACTTTTCATTGATGCTGACAGGACGTGCTCTGCTGGGGCTGGCTCTGGGGGGCTTCTGGGCGATGTCCGCCTCGCTGACGTTAAGGCTGGTGCCTGCGCGCACCATCCCGAAAGCGTTGTCGGTGATTTTTGGCGCCGTATCGATAGCGCTGGTGATTGCCGCGCCGCTCGGCAGCTTTCTTGGCGGCATTATCGGCTGGCGTCATGTGTTCAATGGCGCTGCCCTGATGGGGGTGTTGTGCATTGCCTGGGTATGGAAGGCGTTGCCGTCGATGCCGGGGCAGACGGAACATCATCAGAATATGTTCGGCCTGCTTAAACGCCCTGGGGTGTTTGCCGGCATGATCGCCATCTTTATGGCCTTCGCCGGGCAGTTCTCCTTCTTTACCTATATTCGCCCGGTTTATATGAACATGGCTGGCTTCGACGTCGACGGCCTGACGCTGGTGCTGCTTAGCTTTGGTATCGCCAGTTTTGTGGGCACCTCGTTTTCGTCACATATACTGAAGCGCTCGGTGAAGCTGGCGCTGGCCTGCGCCCCTCTGGTTCTGGCGATAAGCGCCCTGGTGCTGATTCTGTGGGGGAGCGATAAGGTTGTCGCATCCGGCATAGCCATTGTCTGGGGGCTGGCGTTTGCGCTGATTCCGGTTGGCTGGTCGACGTGGATCACCCGCTCGCTCGCAGACCAGGCTGAAAAAGCCGGGTCAATTCAGGTGGCGGTGATTCAGCTGGCCAATACCTGTGGTGCCGCTGTGGGTGGGTATGCGCTGGATAACCTGGGGTTACTGTCACCGCTGGTGCTGGCAGGTTCGCTGATGCTGCTCACTGCGCTACTGGTGGCGAGCAAAGTGAAGGTGAAGTGAGATTCTGCTGCGAGCACGGACGACGCCCTCACCCTGAGAGCTGAGGAAACCCCAAAAAATAATACGAGTACGGAAAGTCCCCTCGCCCCTTTGGGGAGAGGGCCAGGGGGAGGGGAAAATGCCGCTCTGATTAACTCAGGCAGAAACCTGAACGCGCTTTCTCGAATCGAGTGAAATCAGCAGCACGGACGAAACAATCAGCAAGGTGCCCAGCCAGTCCGGCAGGGTGAACGCGATACCCAGCAGGACCACCGACAGCAGGGCGCTACTGAGCGGTTCGGCACAGCTCAGAATGCTGGCGCGTGAGCCGCCTATCATCTGCGCCCCCTTCAGATACAGGCTAAAGGTCAGGGCAGTGCCGATCATCACCAGGTAGAAGAAGGCCATCACCAGATTGCCATCAATGACAAAGTCATTGCCACGTCCGGCATAGAACGGCGTCATCATCATCCCCGCCAGAAACATACTCCAACCCACAATCGGCAGCGTACCGTAGCGGGCAATCAGCGCTGAGGGGTAGGTAGTATAAAGTGCGGCTGAAAAAGCCGAAGCAATACCCCAGATAAGGGCCTGCGTGGAGACGGCAAGCGTAGTCGGATTACCATGCGTGACCAGTAAAAACGTACCCAGCAGCGAGGTGCCAATGGCCGCCGTAACCAGCAGGCTGGGCCGGGTTTTACGCACCAGCGCAAACCACATCACGATGATAGTCGGGGAAAGAAATTGCAGCACGGTCGCGGTGGCGGCGTTAGATTTTTCGATAGTGACCAGGAAGGTCAGCTGTACGATCAGCGCGCCAAACAGCGAGAAAAAGAGCAGGCTCAGGGTGTCTTTGCGGTTTTTAACAATCGAGAAGATTTTATCGCCGTTAAAGAACGAAAGGATAAGCAGCACCATGCCGCCAGAGAGCAGACGTACCATCGTCAGCCAGGGGGCATCAATATGACTTCTCTCCATGATGTACTGCGCACATACGCCTGAACTACCCCATAAAACGGCGGCTACCAGTACGTAAAGCATCCCTTTTTTTGTGGAACCCATTTTCAGTCCTGCCATGCTGATTGCTTATTATTAAGCCGCGCATCATAGCATAAGCAGATTGTGATCGGGGTTGCATCTGTGCTGGCTTACAATGCGAGCAGGGACAATTCCCTCGCCCCTTTGGGGAGAGGGTCAGGGTGAGGGGAATATGCGGCTATGATGGTCATTCCGTTCACCTTATGTTCTTTGCTTCTCTGTCACACCAGAACCCGTGAACGTGCCAGGGTGGTTCACCGCCACCACCCTGGCGACCCGGGCTCCCGGCCACGAAAATCGCCGCTGCGCGGTCCACAACGCTTAATCCTCCAGGCTTATCGGGGACGGGCGGAGGAAACGTCCCTGTAAAGCCGCCCTCGCCGCGCATCCCTGCGCGGCGCCCCGGCCTTACGGATACGCGTCGTCGATTTTCAGCCGGACCCAGTCATCGCTGTCACAGATTTATTTCATGACACAATGCTGGCGCTGCTGAAAGAAGCCAGGCAATCAGAACCAGGCTTCCCACATTGCGCCGATGTTGAGCGAATCCAGCGTGGTGTCGTCTGTTCCGTTCACGCGCGCGGTGCGCTTATTGTCTACCTCACCACCGGTTACGTAGAAGCGCAGCATCGGACGGAATTCCGGCCCCATATCGATAGAGATATTCTGCGACAGGGTCGCTTTCCAGCCATTGTTATCGCCGCCATTGTCATAAGAGACTTTCTGCCAGCCCAGTTCGAGCCAGGTGGAGTGAACATCGTTCCACCAGTACATCGGGCGCACGATGGCGTTATAGTTCTTACGGTTGTCGGTCTTAATCGCGCTGTTGTCGTAGTCGTGGAAGGCGAGCAGATACTCCACCTGCATCTGACGACTGAACTTATGCAACCCCTCAAAGCTGGCGTAAATAGCGGTTAAATCGTCGGTTTTGTTGTAAACGCTGTTATCTGAGTTATCAGAATAACGGGCAATCACCTTGTTCACGCCGCTGTCGTTAGTGTGGCTCAGGACCACGCCGCCCTGCCAGGCTCTGAGACGCTCATCGCGATCGATAGCTTTGGAGTCGAAGCCATAGTTGGCGTAGATTTCCAGATCCAGTGGACCAACCTTCATACCATGCACTTTTGAGGTAACGGCATAGTTACCTTTATCGCCCGTGCCGGAGCCACCGGTACAGGAGATACGTGACGGGTTATCCCCTTCATCGATCATTTCAGGATTACAGGACTCGACGGAGGCGACGGTAGCGACGTCAAACTGAACACCGCCGATGTCGAAGTTTTTTACCCCGGCGCCCTGGCCGTCGTGGTTCATCCAGAAGTAGTCGTTGATGCCCTGCTGCGGACGCTGGTGGAAGTCACGACCTGCCCAGAAATAGGCATTAGGGTTGGATTCCAGCAGGTTGGTGACGCCCGCATAGGCTTTTTTCAGGTTCACTTCATCGCCCCAGTGGTCAAACATGACGTTGACGTCCCAGATGGCACCGTGCGAACTCCTGAAGGCTTTGGACAGCTGGAATTCGCCGCCGTTGCCTTCGTTGCCCAGACGACCAATGGCGGAGGAGCCGTTATAAGAGCCGTCGACCCCCACGTATTTCTGATCGCCGGTCTGATAATGCGCGCCATAGCGGGCATAGCCGCTGAATTTCACGCCGTAGGGAATGGCCAGATCCGGCGTTTGTGCCGTTGTTTCTGGTTCCGTTATGACATCCGCTTTTTTGTTAATTGCGGCGTCCATTTTGGCCTGCCGTTCCGCCAGGGCCTTATCCACCGCTTTCGCGACGATGGCGTCAATTTGTTCCTGAGTAAATTCTTGTGCTATCACCGAACCAGAGCAAAGTGCAGCCGCAACCGCCAGCGCCACTGGAAGTGTTTTATTTAATTTCATGATTATCTCAGTATAGTTTGTTATTTTCAGACAATAACCATCCCGTCCTGATGAGACAGAACAACATGCCTTTATCAAAACAAGCTGATTTTGTTATTTTTAATTTGGGTACAGATTAAACTAATTTACCGTAATCACTTCTCCACGCTTAACGCTGATAAAGATGAATAATCTCCTCCGATAATTCGCGCGCCAGTAATGACGTCATTAAATGATCCTGCGCATGTACCATAATTAATGTCATAGGCTGCCGGCCTTCCCCGGCATCCTGTTCAATCAATTTGGTTTGCATCTGATGCGCCTGGCGTGAATAACCGTCGGCTTCACGTAGCAAGTTATTCGCTTCGGTAAAGTTACCCAGACGGGCCTCACGCAGGGCTTCAAAGCACAGGCTGCGTGACTGACCGGCGTTAACGATAATTTCCATTACCGCTTCTTCTAATGCGACCATTTTCATTTACTCTTCATCAAAACCATTATTGCCTGCGGTGGCAGTAAACCATTCGCCGCTTTTCTTAATGGTACGTTGTTGGGTTTTCAGATCTAATTGCACAAAACCGTAGCGGTTTTTATATGCATTACACCAGGACCAGTTATCAATAAATGTCCACATATGGTAACCAAGGCAATTACATCCCTCACTGATCCCTTTATGTAGCCATTTGAGATGATCGGAAATAAACGCAATACGGTATTGATCGTTTATTTGACCATTTTCAATAAAGCGTTGTTCGTTTTCGACGCCCATGCCATTTTCAGAAATAAAGCAGCGCGGGTTGCCATAATTATCACGAAGGTTAACCAGAATATCGTAAATACCGGGTTCGTATATTTCCCAGCCACGATACGGGTTCATTTTGCGCCCCGGCATTTCGTAATAATCAAACAGCCATTCGGGCATAAACGGGGAGTCCGGATTAACCGCATTTTCCCGGCACTTCACGCGGCGCGGCTGATAGTAGTTAATGCCTAACAGATCGATTTTCCCTTCCGCAATCAGCGCCACATCTTCTGGCCGACAGGCGGGAAGCTGGTCGTATGCTTTGAGCAGCGCCACCAGATCCGCGGGATACTCGCCACGCAAAACCGGGTCGAGAAAGCTGCGGTTAAACAGCAGATCGGCATAGTGCGAGGCCTTCACATCTGCCGGATGCTGCGAGCGCGGATAGGAGGGCGTCAGGTTCAGTACGATGCCAATTTCACCGCCGTGGTGGCCGGCGCGAAATGCCCGAACAGCGCTGGCATGTGCCAGAACGGTGTTGTACGCGACGGTAGCAGCCCGTTTGAAGTCCACCACGTTCGGGTAATGGAAATCATACAGATAGCCGCCTTCCACCGGCACAATCGGCTCGTTAAAGGTGAACCAGTGATTAACCCGATCACCGAAAAGCTCAAAGCAAATCTGCGCGTAACGGCTGAAGGCATCTACCACTTCACGGCTCTCCCAGCCTCCTTTCTCCTGCATTACCATCGGCATATCGAAGTGGAACAGGGTAATAAATGGCGTGATCCCCTGCGCCAGCAGCTCATTGATGACGTCGTTATAAAAGGCCACCGCCTGTGGGTTTACCTCACCCGTGCCATCGGGAATCAGCCGCGCCCAGCTCAACGAGGTACGAAAGCTGTTGTGGTTGAGCTGTTTTAACAAAGCGATATCCTGACGCCAGTGCTGGCAGAAGGTCGAGGTCTCCTGCGGCCCAATCTGACCGTGGAAGCGCCAGGGCTGGCTGGCATACCAGGCGTCCCAGGTTGTCGCGCTTTTCCCGCCCTGCGAACTTTCCCCTTCCGTCTGGAGTGCAGAACAGGCGCTGCCCCACCAGAAGTGTTCAGGAAATGCGTATTTCATGCTTCTCTCCTTGTTCAGTTACTGCCGACGGTTTCCGCCATCGGTGCGCTGGTCTGCGCTTTTTGTTCTTCCGTTTTCATCAGCGTGCGCTCATAAGCACGCAGGAACGGCAGGTACATCAGGGCAGACATCACCATACAAATCAGGCACATGACGACCGGACTCAACGCCCAGTTGGCCGCCCAGGAAGCGCCGATAGGTGCAGGTGTCGTCCACGGCGTCAGCGAAACCACCTGCGCCAGCCAGCCCATACGGGTCGCACCGTAGGCAAGAACGGCATTCACCAGCGGGACGCAGACGAACGGCAGGAACAGCATCGGGTTCATGATGATCGGCGCGCCGAACAGAATCGGTTCGTTGATGTTAAAGAAGCTTGGTACTACGCCCATCTTGCCGATAGTACGCAGGTGCAGCACGCGACTGCGCAGCAGCAGGAAGGCCAGTGGCAGCGTGGAGCCTACGCCGCCAATCAGCAGGTAGTGATCCCAGAAACCCTGCAGATAGACGTGCGGGAGTGCCGCACCTGCGGCCAGGGCCGCCTGGTTAGCAGAGAGGTTCGCCATCCAGAAAGGGTTCATGATGCCGGTGACAATCAGCGAGCCGTGGATACCAGCAAACCAGAAAATCTGACACAACAGCACTGAGAGCAGGATCGCTGGCAGGGAGTCAGAGGCAGAAACCAGAGGTTCCAGCAGGTGCATAATTGCCTGCGGCAGGATCATGCCGGTCTGGGCTTCAATGAACAGGTTCAGCGGGTGCAGCGTACCGATAATCACCAGCACCGGGATAAGAATTTCAAACGAGCGGGCAACGCCGGTTGGCACCTCTTTTGGCAGCTTGATGGTGATGTTGTGCTGCTTGAGCCAGGCGTAAACGCGAGCGGAGTAAATTGCCGTCAGTAGTGCAGTAAAGATGCCCTGACCGGAGAGATATTGCGTTGAAATCTGCCCTTCATGATAGGGCGCAGCCACCAGCAGAAATGCCATAAACGCCAGCAAACCGGTCATCACCGGATCCAGACTGAACTGACGACCCAGACTGGCGCCAATCCCCACCGAGATAAAGAATGTCATCACGCCCATGCTGAGGTTAAACGGCAACATCAGTTGTTCACGGTACTGCGTGGAAAAATCCAGCCAGGCACGGGCAAAACCATTGGTGGTATCCGGCGAGAACGGCGGGAAAATAAAGACCAGCATAAACGAGCCGATGATCATGAACGGCAGCGCGGCCGTGAAGCCGTCGCGAATGGCGATAACGTATTTCTGCTGTCCCAGCTTGCCCGCCAGCGGAGTAATGGACTGCTCAATAACGCCAATCATAGACTGATATAACGAACTCATGGGTTCACCTTTTAGTGCGCCGCTTCAATAAGCGACAGGGCATAGTCCAGAACTTTATCGCCACGCTGCATTCCGTAGTCCATCGGATTGATGGGCTGCACGGGGATGCCGGCGGCAGCGGCCTTTTCTGACAGCGTGTTTAACATATATTTCACTTGCGGTCCGAGAAGCACAACCTGGTATCGCGGGAATTGCATATCAAACTCGGCAACGCCAAAGGCGTCGATCTCGACCGGTAAATTCCGCTCCTTCGCCTCATCCAACATTTTTCTCACCAGCAGGCTGGTGGACATCCCTGCGGAGCAACACAACATAATCCTGAACATCGTTGACCATCCTCGAATGTAAAAAGTTATTGCGGAGATGATTGGATAACATATGGAAACCGGTTTCCATTTGATCGCAAAGGAAGTGTGATAGTCATCAAAGTCTCGATCATATAAGCTCTTTTTTCTGGATTCAGCTCACGGAATTGGGCGGCTTTTTGATAGCAAAGCGGCAAAACGGAAAATCGGTTTCCATGAAAAAAAGAAAAGGATATACTGCGAATGGTTATATTATGAGCCGTTGTGGTACTTGGTTTTTGCAGGCGCGAGCATGTCGCCTGCCAGGGGAGAAAGATGTCTACAATCAACGATGTATCACGTTTAGCTGGGGTGTCGAAAGCCACAGTCTCACGGGTGTTGAGTGGTTCGCGCGGGGTTAAGGAAGCCAGTCGCCTCGCCGTACTGAAAGCGGTTGATGAGTTGAATTACCGGCCCAATGTGATTGCCCAGTCCTTACTCAGCCAGTCAACAGGCTGCATCGGCGTTATTTGCGCTCAGGAAAACATTAACCAGACAACCGGCTATCTCTACGCGCTGGAAAAACACCTCAGTCAGAGCCAAAAACACCTGCTGCTGCGCTTTGCAAATACCAAAGCGGGCGTGATGAATGCCCTGGACGAGCTCACCTGCGGTTTGTGCGATGACATCCTGATCATTGGTGCGCGTTTCCCGCTCGATATTAACGAGGAAAACGTCATTCTGGTGGATTGTGCCGAAGCTGACACGCCAAACAGTATCCAGTTTGATCACGCCTTCGCCGCCGAGACGGCCTGTAATTTCCTGATTAGTCAGGGACGTCGGCAAATCGCGCTGATCCACCCCGATGCCCGTGGTTCTGCCGACCAGGTGCTGCTCGGTTATAAGCACGCGCTGGAAAACAATTTCCTGCCGTTTAACCGAAACCTCGTGTTTATGGATGACACCTCGTCATCGGTGGCGCTCCAGGTGCTGCTCAATAACGCGACAACATTGAATTTCAATGCGTTGCTGGTGGCCGATGAACAAGAGGCCCAGCGCGTGATCCCGCAGTTGCAGGCATTTAATAAATCGGTTCCGGGCGACATCATGGTCTTTAGTCTGGCTGGTTCGCTGCATCTGCCGGGTATTCCGAAAATTCCGGCGATTGAGTACTCCATGGATGCTATGGCAGCGCGCATCGTGGCATGGCTGAATGAAAAAACCAAAAGCGTGCTGGGTGCCTGCGTGGTGCGCGGGGATCTGATTATTCCTGAGCGCTAACCCTGAAAAAAGCCTCCATCAGGAGGCTTTTGTTTTGCTGGGCAGAATGCCCCCCGACAAACAGTCTTTAAATAAAGGTAAACACCGCTTCACGCGGCAGGCGGGACTTTGGCAGTGCTGCGTTGAAATCTTTCTCGCTGCGATATCCCAGGGATACCAGCACTACGCTGGTCAGCCCTTTTTCACGCAGGCCAAGAGACAGGTCAAGCTCGCGCTGATCAAACCCCTCCATCGGTGTGGCGTCAATACCCAGCATGGCGGCACCCAGCAGCAGGCCCCCAAGGGCCAGATAAACCTGCTTTTCCATCCACTGCGGCACATCACGTGATTCATAGCGGTGCATATCCACATAGGAGCGACGGCTCTTGTCCTGACCGGCCTGCGCACCGTCCGCCACGAAACGGCCATCCTCACTCTCCTGAGCGAGCACGTTTTGCAGATGCTCCTCAGTGATGTCGGTACGCATGCAGAGCGCAATCACATGGGACGCATTCAGCACTTTAGGTTCGTTATAAATAAAGGCGCCGGCGGTGGATTTCGCGATGGCGGCGCGGCCTTCTACGGTGGAGGCAACCACAAAATGCCACGGCTGGGAGTTCACCGAGGAAGGGCTGTTATGCAGCACGTTCAGCAGGGTATCAATCAGATCCTGGGGTAGCGTTTTCCCGGGTTCAAAAGCCTTCACGGTATGACGGGCAACCACTGCATCATCTAAAGTCATCATCTCTCTCCTGGCGCAAAAATGAAAAATCGAGGGGCGTACCGCCCCGTCTGGTGTGCCGAGAATAAACGCAAACGACGGTGAGATAAATTGCCCTGATTAAGCAGCACTTTCACACCCGCAGTGAAAATAACGCCGTTCCCTCTGTGCGGCGCGGACGTTTTCTGGCACAAAAGAGGCTTCTTATGATCCGGCGAGGGAGCCGTCATGATCCGCCTGGAAGATGTCACCTTATTCGTTCGTTCTGCCGCGCTGGGCAGTTTTTCCAGTGCGGCGCGGGAAGCAGGCCTGCTGCCGGGGCAGGTCAGTGCTGCCGTCCATCGGCTGGAGCGCACGCTCGACAAACGCCTGTTTGTGCGCTCCACCCGCAGCCTGCGTCTGACGTCAGAAGGGGAAAAGTACCTGCCTTTCGCACAGGAGATGCTCGCCGTGGTGCAGGCAGGTGCGGAAAGCCTGCACAGCAGTGAAGATGACCTCCAGGGGGAATTGCGCGTGGCGGTACCTTCAGATATTGGCCGCAACGTGCTGTTACCGCTCATTACCCGTTTTTGCGAACAGCATCCAAAAATTTCGCTGCGCTTATCGCTCTCGGACCAGATCAGCGATGTCTTTCGCGATCCGGTGGATATCGCCATTCGTTATGGCGTGCTGGATAACAGCAGCTACGTGGCACTGCCGCTGGCGGAAGATAACCGCCGGGTACTGGCGGCCTCCCCCGCTTACCTGGCGAAACATGGCAGGCCGCAGACCCTCGACGATATCGTTAACCATCACTGCCTGCTGTTCACCATGAACAGCCACGTCTATGACAAATGGAGTTTTCCGCAGGACGGGATGCGTCGCCAGCTGATTGTAAAAAGCCGGATGCTGTGCGATGACGCCGACGTTGCCCGCCGGTGGGCCATCGATGGCATGGGGATAGTTTATAAATCCTGGATTGATATCAGTGAGGATGTGCAGGCTGGCCGTCTTGAGGTGCTCCTGCCGGAGCAGCCTGGTGAGGCGGCACCGCTGAACCTGATTTGCCCGCACCGTAAGCAGTTCTCCTTGGCGATTCGTCAGCTGCACAGCACGCTACGCGAGCCGCTGCGTGCGATAACCGCGCAGCTTAAAACGCTGTCTCTCTTTCGCTCACCGCGCTAATTATCGCATCAGCATATCCGAATCGATATGGCGTAAACGGATGATTGCCTGTGGACAACAGGCGCTATTTTCAGGCCAGAATTAGGTACGCGTCACGTTGTCAATCTACTGCCCTTAGCCGACTGATGTTATGATATTCCGTGTTATTTTCGCCGCCAGGCGGACATCTTCATAACGATGAATGGCAAGGATTCCCGGCATGAAACCGAAGTCTGTAACCCTCTACGACGTGGCCGAAAATGCCAACGTTTCTTACCAGACCGTCTCCCGGGTCATCAACCGTGCCGCCCATGTCTCACAGAAGACACGCCTTAAGGTTGAAGCAGCGATGGATGCGCTGAACTACATTCCTAACCGTATGGCGCAGCAACTTGCTGGCAAACTGAGCCATACGCTCGGTTTTGCCACTAGCAATTTGGCCCTGCATGCACCGTCGCAGATTGTGGCAGCGGTGAAATCGCGTGCCAGTGAGTTACACTTCAATGTGGTGATATCCATGACCGAGAAGCCGGGGCTGGAAGCCACTAAAACAGCCGTCAACCAGCTGCTGTCTCAGCGTGTGGACGGCATCCTGGTCAACATTCCTATGGAAGACGAGCACACCCAGGAAATTATGCGACTGTGCGGCGCCATTCCAGTGCTGTTTCTCGATGCCTCTCCCTCTAGCGAGATGCACCATATTGTCTTCGACCCGCTGATGGGGGCGAGGCTTGGTGTGGAGCATCTGGTGGCGCTCGGGCATCAGCAGATTGCCCTGCTGGCCGGGCCGCAAAGCTCAATCTCTGCGCGCCTGCGCTACGAAGGCTGGCTGCAATATCTGGCTGCTCATCAACTCGAACCCGTGGCGGTGATGCACGGCGACTGGAGTTCGCTTTCTGGCTATCAGCACGTGACCCGTCTCCTGAATGAAGGGATCATCCCGACCGCCATTCTGGTGGCCAACGATCAGATGGCCCTTGGGACGTTGCGCGCACTTTCGGAGTTTGGCCTGGCGGTGCCGAGTGCGGTGTCGGTTGTCGGTTACGATGACACTGAAGACAGCGCCTGCTTTACGCCACCACTCACCACCATTAAGCAGGACTTTAAAACGCTGGGTAAGGTGAGCACCGAGCGTCTGCTGGCCTTAATTGAAGGGAAAGAGACCGCCTCGGAGCTGCTGCCGGTGAGCCTGATTGAGCGTAAAACCACGAGCAAACCGCAATCGGAAGCCATCTCGCCGCAGCATCTTTCCGAAGAGTTAGCACGTCTGGCCCGCCAGGTCGCTCGCCTGAAATAACCCCTCCTTACAGCCCCACCGCCGGGGCATTTTAATTGTGAATCCCATCACCTTATCCTGTGATGGGGCTTTACAAACTTCGGGTATCTTCGCATAGTAATTTAAATTGTGAGCGAATAACAAAATTAAACAAGGAACCCAGACTATGTGTCAGAATCCGCTATCTTTAGCCGCTGTGCTTGCCCGCCGCGACTGGGAAAACCCCGCCGTCACCCAGCTTAATATCCTGGCTGCTCATCCGCCATTTTCCAGCTGGCGCACGGCTGAGGATAGCCGCCTGAATAACCTGTCGCCCGCCAGACAAATCCTTAACGGACGCTGGCAATTTAGCTATTTTACGCAGCCTGAAGCGGTACCGGAAAGCTGGCTGGAGCAGGATCTGCCCGACGCACAGAGCATTGAAGTCCCGTCTAACTGGCAGATGGCAGGCTACGACGCGCCAATTTATACCAACGTAACCTACCCAATCCCGGTTAATCCTCCTTTTGTTCCAAAGGAAAATCCGACCGGTTGTTACTCGCTCACATTTAATGTCAACCCTGCCTGGCTTGAGAAGGGGCAAACCCGCATTATCCTCGATGGCGTAAATTCGGCGTTCCATCTGTGGTGTAACGGACAGTGGATTGGCTACGCTCAGGACAGCCGCCTGCCCTCGGAGTTTGATCTTAGCCAGGTGCTGGTCGCCGGGGAGAACCGTCTGGCGGTGATGGTGCTGCGCTGGAGTGATGGTACCTACCTGGAAGACCAGGACATGTGGCGCATGAGCGGTATTTTCCGCGACGTTACCCTGTTGCATAAACCTGACACGCGTCTGGCGAATGTACAGATCGCCACGCACCTTAACGACGATTTCACTCGAGCCACCCTTGAAACGCAGGTTGTGGTCGAAGGTGAGATTAGCGATGACACGCACGTGGCGGTGCAGCTGTGGCGCGGCGATGAGCTGGTGACCGAAGCAGAGCAGCCTCTTAAGAGTGAGATTATTGACGAACGCGGCCGCTATGAGGATCGCACCACCCTGTGCATGGCGGTAGAAAAACCGGCGCTCTGGAGTGCGGAAGTCCCCACCCTTTACCGCACCGTGGTGCTGCTGAAGCAGGCGGGCGCGCTTATTGAGGCGGAAGCCTACGATACCGGCTTCAGAAAGGTGGAAATCAGCGGCGGTTTGCTGAAGGTTAACGGCCAGCCGATCCTGGTTCGCGGCGTGAACCGTCATGAGCATCACCCGGACAACGGCCAAGTGATGGATATCGGGACGATGCGCCAGGATATCCTGCTGATGAAGCAGAACAACTTTAACGCCGTCCGCTGCTCCCACTACCCGAACCACCCGCAGTGGTACCGGCTGTGCGATGAATATGGTTTGTATGTGGTGGATGAAGCCAATATTGAAACCCACGGCATGGTGCCGATGAACCGCCTGAGCAACGATCCGCGCTGGCTCCCGGCCATGATCGAACGCGTTACCCGCATGGTGCTGCGCGATCGTAACCATCCGTCGATTATTATCTGGTCGCTGGGCAACGAGTCGGGTCACGGTGACAATCATGACGCGCTCTATCGCTGGATCAAATCCAACGATCCGACGCGCCCGGTGCAGTACGAAGGCGGCGGTGCCAACAGCCCGGCCACTGACATCATTTGCCCGATGTATGCTCGTGTCGACCAGGACCAGCCCTTCCCTCAGGTACCAAAATGGTCAATTAAAAAGTGGGTTGGCATGCCCGAAGAGACCCGCCCGCTGATCCTCTGCGAGTATGCCCATGCCATGGGCAATAGCCTCGGGGGGTACCATAAGTACTGGCAGGCCTTCCGCCAGTATCCGCGACTGCAGGGCGGATTCGTCTGGGACTGGGTAGACCAGTCACTGAACAAACGTGATGAGAATGGCACTGTCTTCTCGGCCTACGGCGGCGACTTTGGTGACACGCCGAACGATCGCCAGTTCTGCATGGATGGCCTGGTGTTCGCCGATCGCACGCCGCACCCTTCGCTGTATGAAGCACGTCACGCGCAGCAGTTTTTCCAGTTCCGCTGGCTGGCGGGTAACCAGCTGGAGGTCACCAGCGAGTATCTGTTCCGTTCCACCGATAACGAACAGCTGTTCTGGTCGCTTAAGCTGGATGGCGAATCCCTCGCCAGCGGTGATATGGCCCTCGCTATCCCGCCGCAGGGTCAGCAGACGTTCACTCTGGATCTGCCGACCGTCACCCGTAGCGGTCAGCTTTGGCTGAATGTGGAGGTGCGCCAGGTTGCCGCCACGGCCTGGAGCGATGCGAACCATCTCTGTGCCAGCGAGCAGTGGCAATTGCCTGGCATACTGTCCGGTGAGCCTGAGTCCATCGAAGGCAGCGCGCCGTTGTTAAGGAGCAATGATACAGGCTATGAGGTTCAGCATGGCGACGAGCGCTGGCAGTTTGACAGGGCCAGCGGCCTGCTGACCCAATGGATCAGCCGCGGGCATAACCTGCTGTTGGCTCCGCTTCAGGATCAGTTCACACGTGCGCCACTTGATAACGACATTGGCGTCAGCGAAGTCACTCGTATCGACCCGAACGCCTGGGTAGAACGCTGGAAAGCCGCCGGTCATTATGCGATGACCTCTCATCTGGTGAGCCTGCATGCCGACGCGCTGGCCCATTCAGTGCAACTGCGTTCGGTGCATCACTGGCTGGGGCACGGAAAGCTGCTATTTATTAGCCGTAAAACGTACGAAATTGATAGCCAGGGCGAGCTGCGGATCAATGTGGAGGTTGACGTTGCACAGGGGACGCCTCCTCCGGCGCGTATCGGACTGACATGCCAGCTGGCGGACGTGGCGTCACAGGTTAGCTGGCTGGGCCTGGGTCCGCATGAAAACTACCCGGATCGCCGTCACTCAGCGCGCTACGATCTCTGGCAGCGCCCGTTAGCGGAAATGTATACCCCGTACGTTTTCCCGAGCGAAAACGGCCTGCGCTGCGGCACGACGCGCCTCGAATACGCTGAAAACTGCTGGTCCGGCGATTTTCAGTTCAACCTCAGCCGTTACAGCCAGGCCCAGTTGCGTGACACCTCGCACCGCCACCTGCTGGAAGAAGAGCCGGGCAGCTGGCTGAACATTGATGGTTTCCATATGGGCATCGGCGGGGACGACTCCTGGAGCCCGAGCGTGTCTGAAGAGTATTTGCTGCAACAGCCGCACTACCACTACAGCCTGTGCTGGACGCGTCGTTAATCTCACCCTTCGTCAGTCGATGGCGGCCCTTGTGCCGCCATCGCCCCGCTGACCCACATCAACACTACAATAAATTGTTCTTCGCTCACAAATTATAAATAATCCATTAATATCAAAGGCATATTATTTTTTATTGAAGGTTAACATTACCTTAATGCCTTGATATTTTCTTAAAAATATATGGCATAACAGCAAATGGGTGAGCGGTCACAATTACATTTTGTAATGAGTGTTACTGTCTTCGCGATCATAAGGAATAGTGACAGGACAATGTGATGGAACAAACACGCTTTCTTTCAGGAAATACCTCTACGCTGTGCGTCGATACCGCCTCTGGGGGCGAGATCCTCTATTGGGGTCGCAAGTTAGCCCCGTCTAATGCCGTTAAAACAGCCCTTGCTCGCGCCGTCCCCTACGGCAGGCTGGATGTGGATACGCCAGTATCGCTGATGGCTGAAAATGGTCGCGGCCTGTTCGGCAGCCCTGGCATCGAAGGACATCGGAGCGGGAAGCATTGGTCGCCGGTGTTTAGCATCGTCAGCTTCGAAGAGAGCTGTGAAGGTTTACAGATCCACAGCGAAGATCGCGCCGCCGGTTTACGGGTTGATACCCAACTGCAGTTTGACTGCGACAGTGACGTCATCAAAATCAACCACACCTTAACCAATACCGGTAACGGCCCTTATGAACTCTCGCGTCTCGCGATCACCCTGCCCCTGCCAGAGCGCGCTAATGAATGTCTCTCGTTCTATGGCCGCTGGGTCTATGAATTTCAGCAGCACCGCCATAGCCTGCTGCACGGCGGCTATCAGCAGGAAAACCGTCGCGGGCGCACGTCGCACCAGCACTATCCTGCGCTGATCGCCGGTACCGAAGGTTTTAGTGAAAACCACGGTGAGGTGTGGGGCGCGCATTTCGCCTGGAGCGGTAACCACCGTATGCGTATTGACGTTAAGGCCGATGGTCGTCGCGTATTGCAGGCGGAAGCCCTGTATGTCCCGGGCGAAGTGGTGTTGCAAAGCGGGGAAAGCATCGCGACACCGTGGCTTTATGCCACCTGGAGCGATCGGGGTCTGAACGGTATGAGCCAGCAGTTCCACGCTCACCTTCGCCATCAGCTGCTGAGCTTCAGCCCGGCGCAGCCGCGACAGGTTCACCTCAATACCTGGGAAGGAATCTATTTCGACCACCAGCCGCAGTACATCATGGACATGGCAACAGAAGCCGCGAAGATGGGCGTGGAACGCTTCATCATTGACGACGGTTGGTTTACCGGTCGCAACGACGACAAAGCCGCCCTGGGCGACTGGTTTGTTGATGCGAAAAAGTACCCGCAAGGGCTGGGGCCGGTGATCGATCACGTCCTGAAACAGGGCATGAGCTTCGGCTTGTGGGTTGAGCCAGAGATGATCAGCAAAAATTCCGACCTCTATCGCCACCACCCGGACTGGTTACTGCAACTTAGTGACTATCAGCAGCCCATCGGTCGTAACCAGTATGTGTTGGACCTGAGCAACGATGCGGTCTTTGACTATCTGTTAGAGCGTCTTGATACCCTGCTCAGCCGTTACGCTATTTCGTACCTGAAATGGGATATGAACCGTGAAGTGGTTCAGCCTGGGCATCAGGCACGCCCGGCGCAGACCCGCCAGGTTGAACGGCTGTATGCGCTGATGGCAGAACTTCGCGCGAAGCATCCGACTGTGGATATTGAGTCCTGCGCGGCTGGTGGGGGGCGTATTGACTACGAGATCCTGCGCCATGTGCAGCGTTTCTGGCCATCGGACAATAACGATGCACTCGAACGCCAGACCATTCAACGCGGCTTCAGCTACTTCTTCCCACCGGAAGTGATGGGCGCGCACATCGGGGCGAAAAAGAGCCACTCGACCCGCCGGGTTTCGGATATCCATTTCCGCGGTATTACCGCCCTCTTCGGCCATCTGGGGATCGAACTGGATCCGTTAAAGGCTTCGGACGAAGATAAAGCCGGCTTCAGCCGCTATATCGAATTGTATAAGCAATACCGTTCTCTCATTCATACAGGCACACTTTACCGTCTCGACAGTGACGATCCGCAGGCGCAGATGCTGACCTCAATCGTCTCGCCCGACCGCCGTCAGGCGCTGGTTGCCATTGCCCAGATTGCCATGCCGACCTGGGCCATGAGCGGAACGCTGCGCCTTCAGGGGCTAGATCCGCAGTGCGAATATGATGCGCGCGTTATTGACGCTGCCGAAAACTTCCGTGACGGCATCGTCAGCACCCAACCGACCTGGGTTGAGGAGGGTGTGACGCTGTCAGGCGAATGGCTGCAACATGCCGGGCTGGCCATGCCGGTACTGGATCCCGAATCTGCCGTGCTGCTGCTGCTTAACGCGCGGCCTTAATATTACCACTGACCTGTTACCATAAAAAAATAAGGGACCTGTATGAGTATTAGCAATACCAGTAAGCTCTCCTATGGCATTGGAGCGCTGGGCAAAGATCTTGCCTGCTCAATTATTTATTTATATCTGATGTTTTATTATACCGACGTGGTGGGCCTTTCTGCCGCCTTTGTGGGTTCGCTATTTTTATTCGCCAGGATCTGGGATGCGATAACCGACCCGATCATGGGTCTCATTGTCGACAACACCCAAACCCGTTGGGGTAAATTCCGCCCGTGGATTTTAATTGGCACTATTGTCAATTCCGTGGTGATGGTTGGCGTATTTATTTCCCATGAATTTGAAGGCATCTGGCTCTATATTTACGCCTCGATCTCCTATGTATTATGGGGCATGACCTACACGATGATGGATATTCCTTACTGGTCGATGATTCCGTCATTAACCAAAGAAAAGAAAGAGCGCGAAAGAATTGTCGTAATCCCGCGTCTGTTCGCTAGTATTGCCTGGCTGCTGATGGGTGCCTTCGGCCTGAAAGCGATTGAATTGCTGGGCGAGGGTGACAGTGCTGTCGGTTTCGTTCGCGTCAGCATCGCAATTGCTATCTTCTTTATTTTCAGTGCCATCATCACCGTGGTGAACGTCAAAGACGTGGTCGACGTGAAGATCAGCAAACCCAAAATCCGCCTGAAAGATATGGTCAATATCATCACGAAAAATGACCAGCTGAAGGCCCTGATTGGCATAGTGTTGACCTTCAACATGGCGATGCAGCTGGCGGGTGGTTTTGCTATTTACTACTTCGCCTATGCTATCGGTAATAAGGATCTATTCCCGGTATTTATGATGCTGGCGGGCGCGGCGGAAATTGCCGGTCTGGTGCTTTTCCCGAAAGTGGTGGCCAGTGTTTCCCGGCCAACGGTATGGCGTCTCGCCTGCCTGTTCCCGGTGTTAAGCTGCGCTATCTTGCTATTATCTGGGATGTTTATGCCGGAAAACCACATCCTGGTTGGTCTGTCTGGTGCGCTGCTCAAACTGGGCTCTGGCTTCTCGCTGGCAATGGCGACCGTGATGCTGGCCGACGTGGTTGACTACGGCGAGTATAAAACCGGTATGCGCAGTGAAAGCGTGATTTTCTCGGTACAGACTATGCTTGTCAAAGCTGCTTCAGCCTTCGCGGGCTTCCTGATTGGTATCGGGCTGACGGTCATCGGTTACGTGCCGAATGAGGTGCAGGATCCGGGCACCATATTTGGGATGCGGGTGTTAATGATCGGTATTCCTTTTATTCTGGTTGCCGCTAGCTTCTTTATTTATCGCCGCTATTACAAACTCAACGGTCAATATCATGACGAGGTCATGGAAGCATTAGTGCAAAAACGTGCCTGACCGGTAATACCTGTCAGCAGTCGCTGAACTGCTGGCAAATAAAATCAAATATTAAAAAATATGGAAATTACTATGATTATACGCCGTGGTTTTTTACCTCTGCTCGCGTTAGCTTTGCCTTTTTCTGCCTCTGCCGCTCTCGAGAACTTCACCCCAATGGGCTATGTAAAATGGGGGAATATCTACACTGACAACAAAGACAGAAATGAGGGCAAAGGAAAACTGAATGATGTTATTCGCGCCTCAGAAGGTTTTGGTAATTATCGTTTAGGTAATGAAATGAACTGGTGGGAAGGCGGATTTAAAACCGACATCACCACCAGCACTGACGCCATTTTTGATTTTACCTGGTATATCGGCAGCGGAGAGTCCTGGGGCGACGTGGGCACGTTGCAGACCTGGGCCTCGGTCTACAATATTTTGCCGGGACAACCGGATGCCAAAATCTGGGTCGGTAAGCGTTTTTACCAGCGCCATGAAGTGCATATGATCGACATTAAATACTGGGATGTCTCCGACAACGGTATTGGCCTCGAGAACGTTGATTTAGGTTTTGCGAAAGGCCACGTGGCCTGGCTGGCGCCGGAGTCCAGTGCCGATCAGCGTGCGCTGCACAATATCGACCTTCGTCTGAGCGAGATGAAAATCAACGATAATGCGGACGTTACGACGGGTCTGAACTACGTTTTCGCCCAGAACGACAGCTACGACGAGAGCAACATCACCACCAACGGCTCCATGCTGTCGGTTGTCTATCGCCAGGCCTGGTCGATGGGCAGTAACACCCTCGCCTTACAGTACGGGCGCGATGCGCTGGCGGGTGGCCTGATGAGCGCAGAAGGTGCCAGTGCCATGAAATACAATACCGGTGTCGATCATGGGGGCGACAGCTGGCGTGTCTTTAACTACGGCGAGATTAACTTCACCGACAATATCCAGAGCATGTACTCGGTAGCCTGGCAGGATATTAACCTTGATAACAATACCGGGATGACCTGGTTCAGTGCCGGTTTGCGTCCGCAGTATAGCTGGAACGACTACCTGTCTACCGCCCTGGAGTTCGGCTACGAGCGTGTTGACGCGCAGAATAATGCAGGCGTTAACCACCTGTATAAAGTGACACTTGCACAGATGATTCAGGCAGGGAAAGGCGTGTGGGCACGTCCGGCGTTGCGTCTGTTTGCTACCTGGTCAGACTCCGATACCCAGTGGGAGCGCCTCAATCGCTACGGTGACCACGATAAATATGCCGCACCGGTGAAGAGCGACCGGGGAAGCGTAGAAGAAGTGACCTTTGGGTTTAACTTTGAGCTTTGGTGGTAATGGAAAACAGAATTCAGGAGCGAACTATGAAAAAGATTATCCCGATGGCGTTAGGCCTGCTGTGGCTGACTGGCTGCGCGCAACTCGTCACCACGGACCCCGACATCGGTGTGGTGACCCCGGCCAATTGCTGTGTCACCTTAGACCAGCTTCCGGCACAGAGCCTTAACAGCAAATACTCACTGACGCTGACGTTCGACGCGAATACCCCGCGCGTTGTCGAAGGCAATGGCAACCCGCACGCGCAGGTGGTAGCTCTTCCGGCATTCAACGGCGACTATACGCTTGAATTTACCACCCCTCTGGACGACGATCGTTTCCTCGCTGCTCAGGCGGTGGTTTATGACGCCGACTGGAAACCGTTGCAAAAGCTGGGATACGCGGATTTTGAGTATCGTCAGCCTGCCCTGTTGCAAAGCCATCGTCTGTTTGCCCGGATGCTGATTCAGCCGGGTGTGAAGGCTCCACGTTGGCTGGTTATCTCCACCGTGGCGCAGCCTGAACCCGCTCGCCTGAGGCTGGTGGCGGAATCAGAAATTTATTCCAAAAAAACGCAGGTCGAACCGCCGCTTGAGAAGGCCAGATATGCCATCGCAGGCGCAGAAGGAACGATTCATGTGCATGTCAGTCGCTTCACCCAACTGGCAAATGAGTTGATTGATGCGGTAACAGGAAACTAACCTTCCACCCGATGACGATAAATCCTTGCCCTGGGGCGGATTTATCGTTATCGGACACTTCGCAGCCCTTAAGATCCCCGAAAACTCATGAACCCATCTAATAAGCCCTAAAAGCCACGTTTTGCTAACCCCATGTGTGACGATAGGCGACTATTGTTTAAGTCACACAAAAATCAGGGTTCCGGTTCAGTGATGAACCGCTCATTGTTGTCCTGGCTGAACAGGCATGGAGCGCCCACGTCAGCCCGCCCTTCATCTTGAGGTTACTCATATATGACTTTACGAACGCTTGGTACCACAGGGTTACAGATCCCCGCGCTGGTTTTTGGCGGTAACGTTTTTGGCTGGACCGTCGATGAGAAGCAGAGTTTCAGTTTGCTGGATGCGTTGCTGGAAAGAGGTTTAACCGCCATTGATACCGCTGACGTCTACTCCGCCTGGGCACCCGGCAACAAAGGCGGTGAGTCCGAAACCATTATCGGTAAATGGCTGGCGGCCCGACCAGGCGCACGGGACAAAGTGACGCTGTTTACCAAAGTGGGTTCCGATCTTGGCGAACCGGGTAAAAAAGGGCTCTCCGGTCGCTGGATTGCGCAGGCCGTGGAAGACTCGCTGCGTCGTCTGCAAACCGACCATATCGATCTCTATTTCTCCCACTGGCCGGACGACGATACGCCCTATGAAGAGACTCTGGGCGCCTATGAAAAACTGCTGCAGGCCGGGAAAATTCGTGCGGTCGGCGCCTCCAACCTGAATGCGGAGCAACTGCAGGCGTCCCTGAAGGTGGCAGATGAAAAATCCCTGCCGCGCTACCAGGTGCTGCAACCGGAATACAATCTCTACAATCGCGAAAGCTTTGAAGGCGCATTGCAGGATTTGACGATACGGGAAAATATTGGTGTTGTGACCTATTTCAGTCTGGCCTCAGGATTCCTCACCGGTAAATACCGCAGCGAAAACGATCTGGGCCAGAGCCAGCGTGGCGAGGGTATCGGTAAATACCTCAATGACCGTGGCTTCCGCATTCTGGATGCGCTCGACGAGGTAGCGGCAGCACATGATGTGAAACCGGCAGAAGTGGCGCTGGCGTGGCTGATTGCCCGACCGGGCGTGACCGCGCCTATTGCCAGTGCGACCAAAATTCCCCAGGTGGACAGCTTCGTCACCGCGCTTTCCCTGACGCTCTCCGCCGATGAAATGGCAGCGCTGAACAACGCAGGCAAGTAAACCGGATAACGCACCTGGCGTTGCGTCAGGTGCTTTTCGCGCTTACCGGCGGTACTGTTCGTCAGTCACCTGCTCAAGCCAGGAGACGGGGCTGCCATCTTGTGACTCGGCAATAGCGATATGGGTCATGGCATTATCAGGCGTTGCGCCGTGCCAGTGTTTCACCTCCTCCGGTATCCAGACGATATCTCCCTGATTCATCTCCTCAATTTCCTCGCCTTCACACTGGATCCAGCCTTTGCCGTGGGTGATGATCAGCGTCTGGCCGAGCGGATGAGTGTGCCATGCGGTGCGCGCACCGGGCTCAAAGGTCACAATGGCACCGCCGACGCGGGCAGGGGGTTGCGCACTGAAAGGGGAGTCGATACGTACGCGACCTGTGAAGTAATCTTGCGGGCCAGCGGCTGAGGGCACGGATGCACTGCGGGTAATCTTCATTTGCTTCTCCGGAACGCGAAATATCATGATAATAAGCTTACGCAGCGTGGCGAAAATGGGTTAGCAGGTAAATCAGAAAGGACCTGTGAGGCAAATTCATGAATATTTTATATATACTTTTTTACTTTCCCGTACCCCCGGACCTCCCTCGTGCTAAAAGAAAATTTTAACGATCTTATCGCCTTCCTCGTCGTTGCTCAGGAGCGCAGTTTTACCCGCGCCGCTGCCAGACTGGGGGTATCGCAGTCGGCACTGAGCCATTCCATGCGCGGGCTGGAAGAGCGGATGGGGATTCGCCTGTTGACGCGCACCACGCGCAGTGTGTCGCCCACCGAGGCCGGAGAAACCCTGCTGGAACGCATCGGGCCGCATTTTCGCGACATCGAAACCGAACTCAACATCCTCAAAGGGATGCGTGACGTCCCCGCCGGGAATATCCGCATCACCGCGGGCGAACACGCGGTGGACGCGGTGCTCTGGCCGGTGCTGAAAGATTTTCTCGTCCGCTGGCCGGACATCAACGTAGAGGTGACCGTTGATAATGCGCTGATGGACATCGTCACCCAGCGCTTTGATGCCGGCATTCGCCTTGGCGAGTCGGTGGCAAAAGATATGATTGCTATTCCCGTCAGCCCGCCGATGCGCATGGCGATTATCGGATCGCCGGACTACTTTCGTCGCAATCCGCCACCCCAAACCCCGGCAGATCTACAACATCATCGTTGCATTAATATGCGAATGGCGACGCTCGGTGGCCTGCTGCCCTGGGAGTTCTCAAAGGAGGGTAAGGAGCTGAAAGTGCGGGTTGACGGACAGCTGACTATCAATGCCTTACGTCATCGCATTGAGGCGGCGGTCTCCGGCGTGGGGCTGGTTTACCTGCCGGAAGATGCGGTTGCCAGAGAAATTGAGCGTGGCGACGTGGTTCGGGTGCTGGAAGCCTGGTGTGAACCCTTCCCCGGCTACTATCTCTATTACCCCAGCAGACGCCAGCACACGGCCGCCTTTTCACTGTTTATTGAGGCGATGCGCCTTAAGGATGACGTGGCAGAACGATAATCGCGGCGCTGGCGAGGGTAAAGAGCGCCATGATCCACGCCATCGTCCAGGGGGTGCCATCGTTAAACAGTGCCAGCAGCGAAGACGAAATAATGCCGCTGCCATACTGCAGGGAACCGACTAATGCCGATGCGGAACCGGCTATAGTGGGCACCTCATCCAGCGCCGCGGCGGTCGAGGTGGCGGCAATGACCCCGTTCATCGAGAAAAAGATAAATACACAGGCGACCACGGCCGCGATGCCACCGACGTGCCACTTCACCGCCACAACCAGCATCACCACAGCGAAGGCCGCGACGGACACGGCCGCCTTCAGCAAAATATCAAGTGAATACCGCTGTACCAGCCTGCGATTCACCATGCTCATACCCACGACCCCGATAATATTCACTGCGAACAGCCAGCCGTAATACTGCGGATCGATGCCATAGAAGCTGATGTAGACCCGTGGCGAACCGGTAATAAACGCATAGGCTGCGACGTAAAAGAAGGTCAGGCACAGGGCGTAACGCATAAACAGGCGGTTTTTCAGCAGCACACCGTAATTACGAAATGCGCCGCGAAGCGAGGCCGGGGTGCGTTTCTCTGCGGGCAGGGTTTCCGGCAACAGCCACAGCGACAGAAACATCAGTACACCAATCGCCGCCAGCAGCCAGAAGATGGCATGCCATGTGGTGACGCGGATAATCTGCCCGCCCATCAACGGGCCTGCTATCGGAGCTATCGCCATCACAATCATCAGTGTGGAGAGCATCCGGGCGGCGTGGGTGCGGCTAAAGAGATCGCGAATCATTGCCCGTGCCAGCATAGGCCCTGTGCAGGCTCCTATCGCCTGAAAGACGCGCCAGAAGACAATCTCGTTGATGGAGGTGGAGTGGGCGCAGCCCAGCGAGCCAATCACGAACAACACCATGCCAATAAAGAGTGGCAACCGACGACCGAGATGGTCGCTGATGGGGCCCCAGACCAGTTGCGCGAAGGCAAAGCCGATAAGAAAGCCGGTGACGGTGAGTTCAACATTGCCCTGCAACTGAGCGGCCATGACCGGCATGGCGGGAAGATAGATGTCGGTCGACAGTGAGGTGAACGCCATTAACGCGCTCAGGATCGCGACAAACAGCGGCCCGTTTGTGGATTTAGTCATAGGATCTCAATTAATTACGTCAGAATGTACCGGCAGGGGAGAAATGCACCGGTGCGTGATGAGGATAAGTTTAATGAGATTCGGTGCGGTGATAATCCCGCGAAATCATATTGTGGTTATGAGGTGAGTTCATGAATAGAATCCCCTCACCCTGTCCCTCTCCCCAAAGGGGCGAGGGGATCGCCCGCGCGGTTTGCGGCTTTCACACAGGTTTTTGCTTATTTCCCGGACTCTGGCAACGTGGTTTTTCCCTCCAGAGCGGCAAGGTGCGGGTTTTCTCTCACTCCGGAGAGGCAAAGTGGGATGGGTTTTCTCCCTCGCCCCTTTGGGGAGAGGGCAGGGATGAGGGGAGACGTTAGCAGGATCACAATCTTTTTAACGCCGTAAACGACGCGGCCTTTCCGGCCTTTTGCGACGTGTTTTTTCCCTCCTGAGAGACAAAGGGGCGGRTTTTCTCTTACTCCGAAGAGACAAAGGGACGGGTTTTCTCCCGCTCCAGAGAAGCAAAGTGGGATGGGTTTTCTCCCTCGCCCCTTTGGGGAGAGGGCAGGGGTGAGGGGCGACRTTGGCAGAATCACAACCTTTTTAACGCCGCAAACGACGCGGCCTTCCCGGCCTTTTGCGACGTGGTTTTTCCCTCCTGAGAGACAAAGGGGCGGGTTTTCTCTTACTCCGAAGAGACAAAGGGACGGGTTTTCTCCCTCTTCGGAGAGGCAAAGGGACGGGTTTTCTCCCGCTCCAGAGAAGCAAAGTGGGATGGGTTTTCTCCCTCGCCCCTTTGGGGAGAGGGCAGGGGTGAGGGGCGACGTTGGCAGAATCACAACCTTTTTAACGCCGCTAACGACGTGGCCAGACTGTCAATCAGTGCCCTGACTGCGGGCGGCAGCCCTTTGCGGGTGGTGAACACCAGGTGGACAATCCCCGGCACGCTGCGCCATTGCGGGAAGATCTGCACCAGCTCCCCTTTCTCAAGGGCCTGATGGCAGTA
>NZ_JAHVDV010000020.1:0-100513 GCF_051486985.1 Yokenella regensburgei | reverse complement strand
CGTACAGAGCACAAAGAATTTGCCTGGCGGCAGTAGCGCGGTGGTCCCACCTGACCCCATGCCGAACTCAGAAGTGAAACGCCGTAGCGCCGATGGTAGTGTGGGGTCTCCCCATGCGAGAGTAGGGAACTGCCAGGCATCAAATTAAGCAGTAAACCGGGGCAATAAACCGGTGGTTGTAGAAAAATTCGGTGGAGCGGTAGTTCAGTCGGTTAGAATACCTGCCTGTCACGCAGGGGGTCGCGGGTTCGAGTCCCGTCCGTTCCGCCACCCTATTAGGGGCGTAGTTCAATTGGTAGAGCACCGGTCTCCAAAACCGGGTGTTGGGAGTTCGAGTCTCTCCGCCCCTGCCAGAAAGTTAAAAAAATCCTTAGCACTTGCTAAGGATTTTTTTTGTCTTTTTTATTCCTGTCCGCCATCCCTCATTAACTGTTTTCTTCCATAAAAACATCAATCGATAACAGCTACTTTAAGAAGCTCACGGATCAGGCTCTGCTTATCGCTATTTTGTAACCAGATAGCATATAGCGGTCGCGAAAGTGTGGTGCTGTCGGCAACGGTATATAACCCCTCTTTCTGCTGAACCCATGAAACAGGTAGCCATGTGCATCCGTTAAGCACTGGAAGTTGTTGATGTGCTATTTCCGCTGAACTGGTCGTCAGGGTTGGAACATCATCTCCGGAGAGTAATTCTGTTTCATGCTGCTGAAAATCCGGGCCCCACTCCAGGCGTAAGTAGTTGAGCTGGGATTTGGTTTTTTCCGGCGAAGAGCAGTAGAGGCCAAGCGTGAAATGCCCCAGTAACTGGCTGCTAAATTCGTCCATCTTCGGGGTTTCTGTCGTGATTAGCAGGTCAAGCTGGCGTTCATGGAGTTGCTTGACCAAAGACTGCCGCTGTGCGATCCGCGCTTCAAATTGCAAATTTTCTTCAAGCTGATAAAGCCTTCCAAGCCAATGATTTAGCATGCATTCCCAAAGAGAGGCGCTTGCACCTATAGAGAACTGATTGTGCCGCGACGTATGAGCGACATCCTTGCGTGCTGCCTGCCAGGTATTCATTAGCGTTTCTGCGTAAGGTAAAAGCTTCTCCCCGGCAGCAGTAAGGCGGATGTTATTGCGATGCCGGGTAAACAGATTCACGCCAAGCTGATTTTCTAACTGACGAATACGAAAGCTTACCGCTGATTGTGTTAAATAAAGCGCTTCGGCAGCCCGTCCAAAGTGGCGTGTTCGGCTGACTTCCAGGAAAGTTTTCAGCAATTCCGTATCCACAGGTTTCTCCGCAAAATTATTTGTCGTAATGATTTAAATCTTTTGTTTTACACTCTGTCAAGCGTAACTAATACTCCGCGCCATAAATAGCTCGGCCAAAGAATTAGGAGCGTGCAGGATGGCGGAAAGCTTTACGACGACTAATCGTTTTTTTGATAACAAACATTATCCGCGCGGGTTTTCCCGTCATGGTGACTTCACCATCAAAGAAGCTCAGTTGCTTGAGCGCCACGGTTACGCATTCAATGAGTTGGATCTCGGAAAGCGTGAGCCAAGCACTGAAGAAGAAACGCATTTTGTTTCTGTTTGCCGCGGCGAAAATGAGCCACAAACCGAAGCCGAACGCGTCTGGTGCAAGTATATGGCACGCGTTAAGCGTCCAAAACGTTTTCATACCCTTTCTGGCGGAAAACCGCAGGTTGAAGGGAATGAGGACTACACGGAATCAGACGACTAAAAAAGGGGCTACGGCCCCTTTTTTATGCCATCATTTTTTGCAAATGAATCAGCAGCCTGTCAATGGCACGATAGCTGAGCGCTTCTTGCAGATGTGACCGTTGAATGCTTTCCTGCTCTTCCAGATCGGCGATAGTACGGGCGACCTTTAATAGCCTCTGCCATGCCCGGATGGACAGGCCCAACTGCACTAGCGTCTCCTCCAGCCAGTGAGCATCTTCCTGAATAAGAGAGCAACATTCCCTCATCTCGCTGTTTTCCAGGCGGGCATTTAGCTTTCTCTGACGTTGATACTGTCGCGCCTGCGCTCGGGTGACGCGTTCACGAACCTGAGCACTGCCCTCGCTTTTATGCTGTGGTTGGCTCAGCAAGCCTGGCGGCAATAACGGGATTTCCAGTGAGATATCAAACCGGTCGAGAAAAGGTCCAGACAGTCTTCCCAGATAGCGTAGGGTTTGTTCTGGAGTGCAACGATTGTGATTACCCTGGTAGTGTCCGGTGGGGCTGGGATTCATAGCGGCAATAAGTTGAAAACGGGCGGGATAACTTACCTTGGCCCGTGTTCGCGAAATATGTATCTGCCCTGATTCGATGGGCTCACGTAGTGCATCAAGAACCCGGCGTTCAAACTCAGGCAGTTCATCGAGAAAGAGCACACCATTGTGGGCCAGGGAGATCTCTCCGGGGGCAGGTATTGCCCCTCCTCCCACCATTGCCGTCAGTGAAGCACTATGGTGAGGTGCGCGAAACGGCCGTTGCCGCCATTTTTTGGCAATGCTGGCAGAGTTTACGAGACTAAGGATCGCGGCACTCTCCAGCGCTTCCTGGTTGCTTAGCGAAGGCAGTAGTGGTCCCAGGCGGCTGGCCAGCATAGTTTTACCTGTCCCGGGTGGTCCAATCAGCAACAGGTTATGTCCCCCCGCAGCGGTTATCTCCAGCGCGCGTTTGCCCTGCTCCTGACCGATCACATCGCTTAAATCATCATGTGTATTTTCCACTATGGGCTGCAATGTAAAAGAGGGGGGCTGCAGGGCATGTTTACCTTCAAGAAATGCACATACTTCCTGGAGGTGGCTTGCGACAAGACAATCCTCTGTTTCCGCAAGACTCACCTCTGCTTCATTCTCCTGTGAGACGATTATGCGTCGACCCGCCTTAATAGCTTCAATAGTACTTGATATCGCCCCAGGAACGCCCCGCAATGCGCCTGTAAGGGCTAATTCTCCCACAAACTCAAACTGGTCCAGATGACTGGCGTTGAGTTGCTCTGAAGCAGCGAGAAGCGCGATAGCGATAGGTAAATCGTATCGCCCACCATCCTTGGGTAAATCAGCCGGTGCAAGGTTAATCGTGATCTTTTTCGCCGGGAATTCATAGCCACTGTTGATAATGGCGCTACGGACACGATCCCTCGCTTCTTTGACGGTTGTCTCTGGCAGTCCAACCATAGTCAGACCGGGAAGCCCGTTACTGATATGAACCTCTACAGTGATGAGCGGCGCTGAAACGCCTAAAGCTGCCCTGGTATAGATAACTGATAACGTCATAACACCTCCCTGTGCATCGGGAGTATGCACGGTGAATGTGCTTTCACAGGAAGGCCGTTGCGAGATTTACGAGACGGCTTCCGGAGAAATTAACCCGTTTCAAGATGGTTGCAAGAGCGTGGATGAAGCGTCGCATCTTCACCTGGATGCTCCTCATCCGCTGAAATACCCTGAAAGGGTGAAGAAATTTCATTGTTTGATTTGTTCATAAAAAACAACAGGTTTTATGACAATTCTTTGTATGTGCGTTATCGGGGCTATAAATTTTTCTTGTGCCACCTCTCATATCTGTGATAACTCTTTAGGTATTCCTTCGAACCTGAAGACAGAAAGTACAGAAAATGACAGCCCTTCTACGAGTGATTAGCCTGGTCGTGATTAGCGTGGTGGTGATTATTATCCCACCGTGCGGGGCTGCACTTGGACGAGGAAAGGCTTAAGAATCAAGCCTTAACGAACTAAGACCCCCGCACCGAAAGGTCCGGGGGTTTTTTTATGACCTAAAAACATAAGCGAGGAGCAGAGGATGAGTACTAGCACAAAATTCTGTTTCTCCCGATTTACGGCGGGGAAGTGACTATGAATGGCGCACAGTGGGTAGTACATGCGTTGCGGGCACAACAGGTCGATACGGTTTTCGGGTATCCGGGTGGCGCAATTATGCCGGTTTACGATGCATTGTATGACGGCGGCGTGGAACACCTGTTGTGCCGGCATGAACAGGGGGCGGCAATGGCGGCCATCGGCTATGCGCGTTCTACAGGGAAAACTGGGGTATGTATCGCCACGTCCGGTCCAGGTGCGACCAACCTGATAACTGGTCTGGCAGATGCGCTGTTGGATTCCGTTCCGGTTGTTGCTATCACAGGTCAGGTTTCCGCACCCTTCATTGGAACGGACGCCTTTCAGGAAGTGGACGTTCTCGGTTTGTCGCTGGCCTGCACCAAACACAGTTTCCTGGTGCAGTCGCTGGAAGAGCTGCCGCGTATTATGGCGCAAGCTTTCCAGGTGGCAAACTCAGGCCGTCCTGGCCCCGTTCTGGTTGATATTCCGAAAGATATCCAGTTAGAGACCGGCGATCTGGAGCCGCATTTTTCCACTGTTGAAGATGACTTCTCTTTCCCGTATGCGGAAATGCAGCTGGCGCAAAGGATGTTGGCTGAGGCCAAAAAGCCGATGCTGTACGTTGGCGGCGGCGTGGGCATGGCGCAGGCAGTTGCGCCATTGCGCGATTTCCTGGCGGTCACACAAATGCCAGTTACCTGCACGCTGAAAGGCCTCGGTTCAGTAGAAGACAGCTATCCCTGGTATCTGGGGATGCTGGGAATGCATGGCACCAAAGCGGCAAACCTGGCGGTTCAGGAGTGCGATCTGCTGATTGCCGTCGGCGCGCGTTTTGACGATCGCGTTACTGGCAAACTGAACACTTTCGCCCCGCATGCGAAAGTTATCCATATGGATATCGATCCGGCGGAAATGAACAAGTTACGCCAGGCGCACGTCAGTTTACAGGGCGATCTGAATGCGCTGCTGCCTGCATTGCAGCAAACGCTCACCATCAGCGAATGGCGACAGTTCAATGCCGATATGCGCACTGAATTCGCCTGGCGCTATGACCATCCGGGTGAGGCTATTTATGCGCCGCTGTTACTGAAACAGTTGTCCGATCGCAAACCGGCTGACAGCGTGGTGACCACCGATGTGGGTCAGCATCAGATGTGGTCGGCGCAGCACATGACCTACACGCGCCCGGAGAATTTCATCACCTCCAGTGGCTTAGGCACGATGGGCTTCGGCCTTCCCGCCGCCGTGGGTGCTCAGGTGGCACGCCCGGACGATACGGTAATCTGTATCTCCGGTGACGGCTCTTTCATGATGAATGTGCAGGAGCTGGGCACCGTAAAACGCAAGCAGTTGCCGCTGAAAATCGTGTTACTGGACAATCAGCGTTTAGGGATGGTTCGTCAGTGGCAGCAGTTATTTTTCAACGAACGTTACAGCGAAACTACCCTTACCGATAACCCCGATTTCCTCGTTCTGGCCAGCGCCTTCGGCATTCCCGGCCAGCACATCACCCGTAAAGACCAGGTTGAAGCGGCACTCGACACCATGTTGTCCTGCGAGGGGCCTTACCTGCTTCATGTCTCAATCGACGAGCTTGAGAATGTCTGGCCGTTGGTACCGCCCGGTGCCAGTAATGCAGAAATGCTGGAGAAATTATCATGATGCAACATCAGGTCGCCGTGCAGGCGCGTTTGAACCCGGAAACGTTAGAACGTGTTTTACGTGTGGTGCGCCATCGTGGCTTTCAGGTTTGTGCGATGAACATGGAAACCACCACCGACGCTCAGAGCATAAATATTGAATTGACCGTTGCCAGCCCTCGCCCCGTCGACTTACTGTTTAGCCAGCTAAGTAAACTGATCGACGTCGCCCGGGTTGATATCCAGCAAAGTACAACCTCATCACAACAGATCCGCGCCTGAGCGCAAAGGAAAGAAAATGACGAAGAAAGCTGATTACATTTGGTTCAATGGCGAGATGGTTCCGTGGGGAGAAGCAAAGGTACACGTGATGTCCCACGCCCTGCACTACGGTACTTCCGTGTTTGAAGGCATCCGTTGCTACGACTCGCACAAAGGGCCAGTGGTGTTCCGTCATCGTGAACATATGCAGCGTCTGCGTGATTCCGCCAAAATCTACCGTTTCCCGGTTTCTCAGAGCGTTGATGAACTGATGGAAGCCTGCCGCCAGGTTATCCGTAAAAATAATCTGACCAGCGCCTATATTCGTCCGCTGGTCTTTGTCGGCGATGTGGGCATGGGTGTTAACCCGCCAGAAGGTTATACCACCGATGTAATCATCGCGGCCTTCCCGTGGGGAGCATACCTTGGTGCAGAAGCGCTGGATCAGGGGATCGATGCAATGGTTTCTTCCTGGAACCGCGTTGCGCCAAACACTATCCCGACTGCGGCAAAAGCGGGCGGTAACTATCTCTCCTCTCTGCTGGTTGGCAGCGAAGCACGTCGCCACGGCTATCAGGAAGGGATCGCGCTGGATGTGAACGGCTATATTTCTGAAGGAGCTGGTGAAAACCTGTTCGAAGTGAAAGATGGCGTGCTCTTTACGCCGCCGTTCACCTCTTCCGCTCTGCCGGGAATTACCCGCGATGCCATCATCAAGCTGGCGCAGGATCTGGGCCTTGAAGTGCGCGAACAAACGCTGTCCCGCGAATCCCTCTATCTGGCTGATGAAGTGTTCATGTCTGGTACTGCGGCAGAAATTACGCCGGTTCGCAGCGTTGATGGTATTCAGGTGGGCGAAGGCCGCTGCGGCCCGGTCACCAAACGTATTCAGCAAGCATTCTTTGGCCTCTTTACCGGTGAAACCGAAGATAAATGGGGCTGGTTGGATTCAGTAAACCAATAAAAAATTCATATTTCCCCCAATGAACGACGTTACAGGGGAAAGACAGACGGGAGTAAACAGAGCATGCCTAAGTACCGTTCCGCCACCACCACTCATGGCCGCAATATGGCGGGTGCCCGCGCGCTGTGGCGCGCTACCGGAATGACAGACGCTGATTTCGGTAAGCCGATCATTGCTGTCGTGAACTCGTTTACCCAGTTCGTGCCGGGTCACGTGCACCTGCGCGATCTCGGTAAGCTGGTTGCTGAGCAAATCGAAGCCTCCGGCGGCGTGGCAAAAGAGTTCAATACCATCGCCGTTGATGACGGGATCGCTATGGGGCACGGGGGCATGCTCTATTCACTGCCGTCGCGCGAGCTTATCGCCGATTCCGTTGAATACATGGTCAATGCCCACTGCGCCGATGCGATGGTCTGCATCTCCAACTGCGACAAAATCACCCCAGGGATGTTGATGGCCTCTTTGCGCCTGAACATTCCGGTGATCTTTGTTTCCGGCGGCCCAATGGAAGCCGGCAAAACCAAACTGTCTGACAAAATCATCAAGCTTGATCTCGTTGATGCGATGATTCAGGGGGCTGACCCGAAAGTCTCTGACTCTCAGAGTGACCAGATTGAACGTTCCGCCTGCCCGACCTGCGGCTCCTGCTCCGGTATGTTTACCGCGAACTCCATGAACTGCCTGACCGAAGCACTGGGTCTTTCTCAGCCAGGTAACGGCTCACTGCTGGCAACGCACGCTGACCGTAAGCAACTGTTCCTCAACGCGGGCAAACGCATCGTTGAGCTCACCAAACGTTACTACGAGCAGGATGATGCCAGCGCGCTGCCACGCAATATCGCTAACAAATCCGCATTCGAAAACGCCATGACGCTGGATATCGCCATGGGCGGCTCCACCAACACCGTTCTGCACCTGCTGGCGGCCGCGCAGGAGGCGGAAATCGACTTCACCATGAGTGATATTGATAAACTGTCCCGCAAAGTACCGCAGTTGTGTAAAGTCGCGCCGAGTACGCAGAAATACCATATGGAAGATGTGCACCGTGCGGGTGGTGTGCTGGGCATCCTCGGGGAGCTGGATCGTGCCGGGCTGCTCAACCGGGATGTGAAAAACGTACTGGGCCTGACCCTGCCGCAGGCGCTGGAACAGTACGATGTGATGCTGACCCAGGACGAAGCGGTGAAAAATATGTTCCGCGCGGGTCCTGCCGGTATTCGTACCACGCAGGCGTTTTCGCAGGATTGCCGCTGGGACACGCTGGATGACGACCGTGCCGAAGGGTGCATCCGTTCTCTGGAGCATGCCTATAGCAAAGATGGCGGCCTTGCCGTGCTGTACGGTAATTTCGCTGAGAATGGCTGCATTGTTAAAACCGCCGGCGTGGATGACAGTATCCTGAAATTTACCGGTCCGGCAAAAGTGTATGAGAGCCAGGATGACGCGGTGGAAGCGATCCTTGGTGGGAAAGTGGTGGCGGGTGATGTGGTGGTTATCCGCTACGAAGGGCCGAAAGGCGGGCCGGGCATGCAGGAGATGCTCTACCCCACTACCTTCCTGAAATCGATGGGCCTCGGTAAAGCCTGTGCGCTGATAACCGATGGTCGTTTCTCCGGCGGTACGTCTGGCCTCTCTATTGGTCACGTCTCTCCGGAAGCCGCCAGTGGCGGGAACATTGCAATTATTGAAGATGGCGACATGATTGCCATCGACATCCCGAACCGTGGCATTCAGTTGCAACTGAGCGATGCCGAAATTGCGGCACGTCGTGAAGCTCAGGAAGCGCGAGGTGCGCAGGCGTGGACTCCGGCGTCTCGCGAACGTGAGGTTTCCTTCGCGCTGCGTGCTTATGCCAGCCTCGCCACCAGCGCAGATAAAGGCGCTGTACGCGATAAATCCAAACTTGGGGGCTGATGATGGCCGAGTCGCAACCCCTTTCCGCCGCCCCCGAGGGGGCGGAGTATCTGCGTGCCGTGTTACGTGCTCCGGTTTACGAAGCCGTACAGGTCACGCCGTTACAGAAAATGGAAAAACTCTCTTCTCGCCTCGATAACGTCATTCTGGTCAAGCGTGAAGACAGGCAGCCAGTACACAGCTTTAAGCTGCGTGGTGCTTACGCGATGATGGCCGGCTTAACGGCAGAGCAGAAAGCACGCGGCGTGATCACGGCGTCGGCAGGCAACCACGCCCAGGGCGTGGCCTACTCTTCCGCCCGGCTTGGCGTTAAGGCCCTGATTGTGATGCCGACGGCAACCGCAGACATCAAAGTCGATGCGGTGCGAGGTTTCGGCGGTGAAGTGCTACTGCATGGTGCCAATTTTGATGAAGCCAAAGCCAAAGCGCTGGAGCTTTCTGCACAACAGGGTTTTACCTGGGTGCCGCCATTTGATCATCCGATGGTGATTGCCGGGCAGGGCACACTGGCGCTGGAACTTCTCCAGCAGGATGCCCACATTGACCGGGTTTTTGTGCCGGTTGGCGGCGGTGGCCTGGCGGCAGGTGTCGCCGTGCTCATCAAACAGTTAATGCCGCAAATCAAAGTGATTGCCGTCGAAGCCGAAGATTCAGCCTGCCTTAAAGCGGCGCTGGAGGCCGGTCAGCCGGTCGATCTTCCGCGGGTTGGGCTGTTTGCTGAAGGTGTGGCGGTTAAGCGGATTGGCGATGAAACGTTTCGTGTGCTTCGGGAGTATCTTGACGACATTATTACGGTCGACAGCGATGCGATTTGTGCGGCCATGAAAGACCTGTTTGAGGACGTGCGTGCAGTAGCTGAACCCTCTGGCGCTCTGGCGCTGGCAGGGATGAAAAAGTACGTAGCGCAGCATAACATTCGCGGAGAACGTCTTGCGCATGTACTCTCCGGTGCCAACGTAAACTTCCACGGCCTGCGTTACGTGTCAGAGCGTTGCGAACTGGGTGAACAACGTGAAGCCCTGCTGGCGGTCACCATTCCCGAAGAGAAAGGCAGCTTCCTGAAATTCTGCCAGCTGCTGGGGGGACGTTCGGTTACTGAATTCAACTACCGCTTTGCGGATGCAAAAGATGCCTGCATTTTTGTTGGGGTGCGTCTGAGCCGGGGGCTGGAAGAGCGCAAAGAGATCCTGCAACTGCTGAACGAAGGTGGTTATAGCGTGGTGGATCTGTCTGATGACGAAATGGCGAAACTCCATGTGCGCTATATGGTTGGCGGGCGACCATCGAAACCCTTAAAAGAGCGGCTGTTCAGCTTTGAATTTCCCGAGTCGCCGGGCGCACTGCTGAAATTCCTGCATACGCTCGGTACGCACTGGAACATCTCGTTATTTCACTACCGCAGTCATGGCACCGATTATGGTCGCGTACTGGCAGCATTTGAACTGGGCGAACATGAGCCGGATTTCGAAACCCGACTCAATGAGCTGGGTTATGACTGTCATGATGAGACGCACAATCCCGCTTTCCGCTTCTTCCTCGCAGGCTAAGCTGTTTTCATTGCGCAACAAGGCACGATTTATCGTGCCTTGTTTATTGATGACGCGCCAGGCGGTTGCGCTGCTGTTTCAACTTTCAATAGCGCTTACGACGATAAAACAGGCTGATTTAATGGATATCTATTTTTCAACAGGAGCAGTGACATGAAAGCCGATAAGTCATTACTGTATGCCTGCGTTATTAATGATTTAACGTTGATTAAAGAGAGACTGGCAGACGCGTCTTTGGCGCAACTTAACAAGCGGACCCAACAAGAGGGTACGCCCCTTCACGCGGCATCCTTACATGAAAACAGAGAAGCGGTTGATCTTCTCTTAGCCGCAGGCGCGGATATCGAAGCGGGAAACTTTTTAGGTAATAACGCAATGTTAACCTGCATTGCCGAAGGCAAATTAGCGATGGCCAGATACCTGATTGAGAAAGGGTCTGACATCAATAAAAAGGGCTGCCAAAATCGACATGCACTCAATCAGCTGATTTGCTATGCATGGGATCGAGACTTCGCACAATACCTGTTGAGTCAGGGGTGCGATATCAATCAAACCTCGCGTGATAAGTATGATTTATTGAATATCGCGGCCTGTAACAACAATACTGACGCGCTTGATTTCCTGCTCTCCAGTGGCATCAGTCAGACACACATTGCCTCTGCGCTATGTTGGGGAATACTGAAAAATGCCGTGGAAGCCGTGACGCTGTTGCTGCAACGGGGTGCCAGCCTGGAGGCGATGTACCCTGAATTAAAAGGCCTTGAAAAAGGGGTCTATCATCAGGCTGCGGTTAAAGAGAACGGTGAAGCAATGCTGGAACTGCTGTCAGATGCGGGCATTGATTTCAGCCTGCCGCCTGTACGCGCTGTGGTGGTGGGACTTGAAAAAACAACGTTAAGCCCGCTTGAATATGCTAAAGCACATTTAACGGCCTGGCCGCAATCTCTGTGGCTTAATAATAATATTAAGATTATGGCTGGCCAGCCAAAGTAGGCCGGGCAGAACAAGCTGCCCGCAAGGGAGCACGGCTCTGTGTGTGCTATGCTCCCTGCGCCTTTATTTCATGACCGTCTCACGCACATATTTATCCAGTGCTTTCGACTCATAAAACGTCATGCACTGCGCCAGCACATTGTTTGCTTTACCACTCTCGTCTTTTAGCGACAGCGTCAGTTTATCGAAATCTTTGGTCTCTCTGGCAACAAATGCCCGGAACGCATCCCAAATGCCCGCATTGCCCAGCGCATAACTTTCTACCAGAAATGAGGCATCATGAGCGGGGGCAGAAAAGGTATCTGCAGGGGTGAGATCGCGATAGTTTTGTAGCAGGCACTGCTTTAAGGCGAGATGTTTCACATCCTGGACGGTCACGCCCTTAGGTTTTGCCTGGACACCAACGCACATTGCCATCAGCACAATGAGCAGAGCGGTTCTGGTACGCATAGTCTCTCCTTATCAACCCTGAACAATTTTCCAGAACGCATCAATCAGCGGTTCATGCAGCCGTTTTTTCTGCACGCAGACGCCAAGCTCAAACGGCGTTTCCGCATCGTTGCGTTCCAGAATCATCACACGATTACGCACGGGTTCCGGACTGTTTTCCAGTACCACTTCTGGTAGTAGCGCGACGCCACAACCGAGCGCGACCATTGACACCATCGCCTCATGCCCGCCCACAGTGGCATAGATAGAGGGGTTACTGATTTTTTGTCGACGGAACCAGAGCTCAATGCGGCGACGTACAGGCCCCTGGTCCGCCATGATAAACGGCACCTGTGACCAGTCAGGTTTTTCCACCGAAACCTGATTGCGTACCGGGCAGGGTAGCGCCGGCGCGATCAGTACAACGGCCAGATTCTCAAGGATCGCAAAGGCCACCGCGCCGGGCAGGGTTTCCGGCTTGCCGGCAATCGCTAAGTCGGCTTCACCGGTTACCACTTTTTCCATGGCGTCGGCAGCATCGCCGGTGGTGAGTTTGATTTCAACCGAAGGGTGCTCCGCGCGGAAGCGGTCAAGAATGGGGGGCAAGTGGCTGTAGGCGGCGGTTACCGAACAGAAGATATGCAATTCCCCTGACAGCGACGGGCCTTGTTGATCGATGGCGTGACGCAGTTGCTGGTATTGCAGCAGCGTCTGCTGCGCAAAAGTGCGCAGTTCTTCCCCTGCTTCTGTCAGCGTCACGGTTCGGTTATCACGAACAAACAGCGGCTGGCCCAGATCTTCTTCAAGGCGCTGAATCTGTCGGGAAAGGGTGGAGGGACTTACGTGCATCGCCCGCGCACTGCGACCAAAATGGCGGCTTTCCGCCAGATGTAAAAACGTTTTCAGATCGCGTAAATCCATGAGACTGGCTCCACATTTTTACATTGCAAAAATTGCAATGTCACATTGTTAATATATCAATTTAAGCAACACATTTCCTGTTGTAATGTGGGTACATTCTCGCGTTACAGCGAACCGAACAATAAGCACGACACATCGACGAGGTTTCACCATGGCTAACTACTTTAATACATTGAATCTGCGCCAGCAGCTGGCTCAGCTGGGTAAATGTCGCTTTATGGCGCGTGATGAATTTGCGGATGGCGCAAGCTTCCTGCAAGGTAAAAAAGTGGTCATCGTCGGTTGTGGCGCCCAGGGTCTGAACCAGGGGCTGAACATGCGTGACTCTGGTCTGGACATCTCCTATGCGCTGCGTGCAGAAGCGATCGCGGAGAAACGTGCCTCCTGGCGTAAAGCGACCGAAAACGGTTTTAAAGTCGGTACCTATGAAGAGCTGGTGCCGCAGGCCGATCTGGTGGTTAACCTGACGCCGGACAAGCAGCACTCCGACGTTGTACGTTCCGTACAGCCGCTGATGAAAGATGGCGCCGCGCTGGGTTACTCCCACGGTTTCAACATCGTCGAAGTGGGCGAGCAGATCCGTAAAGACATCACCGTGGTGATGGTTGCGCCGAAATGCCCGGGCACCGAAGTGCGTGAAGAGTACAAGCGTGGTTTCGGCGTGCCGACGCTTATTGCTGTTCACCCGGAAAACGATCCTAAAGGTGAAGGTATGGCGATTGCTAAAGCCTGGGCTGCGGCAACCGGTGGTCACCGTGCGGGCGTGCTGGAGTCTTCCTTTGTTGCCGAAGTGAAATCTGACCTGATGGGTGAGCAGACCATTCTGTGCGGTATGCTGCAGGCGGGTTCTCTGCTGTGCTTCGATAAGCTGGTGGAAGAGGGTACCGACCCGGCATATGCAGAAAAACTGATTCAGTTTGGCTGGGAAACCATCACCGAAGCGCTGAAACAGGGTGGCATTACGCTGATGATGGACCGCCTGTCCAACCCGGCAAAACTGCGTGCTTATGCGCTGTCTGAACAGCTGAAGGGCATCATGGCCCCGCTGTTCCAGAAGCACATGGACGACATCATCTCCGGCGAATTCTCCTCCGGCATGATGGCGGATTGGGCCAATGACGATAAGAAATTGCTGACCTGGCGTGAAGAGACCGGCAAAACGGCGTTCGAAACCGCTGCGCAGTTCGATGGCAAAATCGGCGAGCAGGAGTACTTCGATAAAGGCGTTCTGATGATTGCGATGGTGAAAGCGGGCGTTGAGCTGGCGTTCGAAACCATGGTGGATTCCGGCATCATTGAAGAGTCTGCTTACTACGAGTCCCTGCACGAACTGCCGCTGATCGCCAACACCATTGCCCGTAAGCGTCTGTACGAAATGAACGTGGTTATCTCGGATACTGCAGAATACGGTAACTATCTCTTCTCTTACGCCTGCGTACCGCTGCTGAAAGAGTTCATGACCACGCTGCAAACCGGCGATTTGGGCCAGGCTATCGCTGAAGGCTCCGTTGATAACGCCCAGCTGCGTGATGTTAACGAAGCTATCCAGGCTCACCCGATTGAAGCAGTAGGTAAGAAACTGCGTGGCTATATGACCGATATGAAACGTATCGCGGTAGCAGGTTAAGTTAAAAAAGCGGGTAGCCGTTCGGCTGCCCCAAATCTGCTTTAATTAGAAAAGCCTGATGAGCGCATGCGCCATCAGGCTTTTTTTCGTAGGTCACTAAATAATCTGCGTCAGGTATTGTTATAATGTAACTTATGTAATATCGTAAGTTACATGAAAATAAATAACTCATTCTCAGCCACACTTCACATCCTGCTGCATATGGAGCAGGCGGATAAACCCATGACCTCGGAACAGATGGCCGCCTTTATTGACGGTAATCCGGCATTCATCCGTAAATTGCTTGCCGGACTTCGTGAAAGCCAGATTGTCGGGGCCATAAAAGGACACCACGGCGGCTGGCGGCTATGTCGTCCTGCCAGCGAGGTTACGCTCTACGATATTTATGTCGCGTTGGGTGAACCTGCGCTGTTTGCATTAGGGAATCGCAGCGAGAACCCGGCATGCCTGGTAGAACAAGGGGTTAACCGGATGATGTCCTCTACGCTTGCGGATGCTCAGACGCTAATTCTGGAACGCTTTAAGGGGCTGACCCTTCAGGATATTGGCCTGGAATTTATGTCTTATTTCAACGAGAAGGGGCACGAGTCATGATGTCTGAATTACTCACCGATGTTACCACTTGCCTGATGATCGCCCTGGCAGCCAGCAGCATCTCAATGACGATAACGCAAACCGAACTGTTCGCTGCGTTTCGCGAGTGGATGACCAGAAAGAATGCAATGATGGGGCACCTTTTCCACTGTTTTTACTGTCTGAGTCACTGGGTGGTGTTTGGTGGGATGCTGGTTTACCGCCCGGCGTTACTGCACAGTAGTTTTGCGTTTATCGATTGGGTGATGACCGCTTTTATCACCATCACGCTTGCCACTCTCATCAACGGACTGATGTTCAAAGTTTTCCAGGCAGCCGTCAGCACACATGTGATGAAACATAACGCCCAGCAGACGCTGCAATCGCAGAAATAAAAACTGGCGTCGCTGGCGAATTACAGAGCACGCTGGTGCCCTCACCCCGACTCTCTCCCACGGGGCTTAAGAATCCCCAGAAAATAATACGAGCACGGAAAGTCCCCTCGCCCCTTTGGGGAGAGGGCCAGGGTGAGGGGAAATATGCGGCGCTTATGGTCATTCCTTTCACCTCATGTTCCTTGCTTGTCTGTCACGCCAGGACCCGTGAACGTGCCAGGGTGGTTCACCGCCACCACCCTGGCGACCCGGGCAGCCGTCAACGCCTCATCGATTTTCAGCCAGACCCTGTCATCGCGGTGACGGTTTTATTCTCATTGCGCCGTGGTATCGCTGTAAAACGTCATAGTACTGGGGATTCTTCAGCCCACGGGGAGAGGGTGCAAACACTAAACGCCCTCTCCTGGAGAGGGCGTTGCAGTTTATTTCCGGTACAGCACCTTGATAATGTGGTAACCGAACTGGGTGTGCAGCGGGCCGGTTGGCTCCAGCTCCGGGCAGGAGAAGACGACTTTATCGAACGCCGGGACCATCTGACCCTGACGGAATTCGCCTAAGTGACCGCCTTTTTTACCTGACGGGCAGGTGGAGTGTTTCTTCGCCAGCTTCTCGAAATCGCCGCCGTTTTTCAGTTGTTCCAGAAGATCGAGTGCCAGTTTCTCTTCTTTCACCAGGATATGCATTGCTGCCGCTGTTTTTGCCATGATCGCGCCTTAACGTGTTGGGGATAAATCAGTGCGCAATAGTAGCATGCGTTAGCGGCGATACAGCACCTTGATGATGTGGTAACCAAACCTGGTTTTTACCGGTCCAAAGGGAGTGAGCAAGGGGCCACTGAACACCGCTTTATCGAAGGGGCCAACCATCACGCCCTGTTTAAACTCCCCCAGATCCCCACCGTTACGCGCCGATGGGCAGGTGGAATGGCGTTTTGCCAGATAGTCAAAGCCTGAGCCTTTTTCCAGTTTTGCCAGGATCTCCTGCGCCAGTTTTTCGGTTTTCACCAGAATATGCAGTGCAGCTGCGGTCTTCGCCATTTTTCGTATCCTGTGATCTCAACATGTCCCCACACTTTACCATCCGCGGGTAAATCTCCCTTCGGCTTTCTGCTACAATCCTCCCCCCGTTCGAAGATTGAGCAATATGTCCATGCGTCTTAACCCTGGCCAACAACAAGCCGTAGAATTTGTAACTGGTCCTTGCCTGGTGCTGGCAGGTGCTGGTTCCGGTAAAACCCGCGTTATCACCAACAAAATCGCCCATTTGATCCGCGAGTACGGATATCAGGCGCGCCATATCGCAGCGGTGACATTTACCAACAAAGCGGCGCGCGAGATGAAAGAGCGTGTCGGGCAAACGCTGGGGCGCAAAGAGGCGCGGGGTTTGATGATTTCGACGTTCCACACGCTGGGACTGGACATTATCAAGCGCGAATTCGCCGCGCTGGGGATGAAATCCAATTTTTCGCTTTTCGACGATACCGATCAGGTCGCCTTGCTAAAGGATCTCACCGAAGGGCTGATCGACGATGATAAAGTGGTATTGCAACAGCTGATCTCGACGATCTCTAACTGGAAAAACGATCTTCTTACTCCCGCGCAGGCTGCAGCACGCGCCAGCGGTGAGCGGGATCGAATTTTTGCCCATTGTTATAGTCTCTACGATGCACATCTTAAGGCCTGCAACGTACTGGATTTTGACGATTTGATTTTGCTTCCCACGCTGTTGTTACAGCGCAATGAAGAGGTGCGGGAGCGCTGGCAAAACAAAATTCGCTATCTGCTGGTGGATGAATACCAGGATACCAACACCAGCCAGTACGAGCTGGTCAGGCTGCTGGTAGGACAGCGCGCACGTTTCACGGTGGTGGGTGATGACGATCAGTCCATTTACTCCTGGCGTGGTGCACGCCCACAAAACCTCGTACTGCTGAATGAAGATTTCCCGGCCTTGCAGGTCATCAAGCTTGAGCAGAACTACCGCTCCTCAGGGCGTATTCTGAAAGCCGCGAATATCCTGATTGCGAATAACCCCCATGTGTTTGAAAAGCGTCTTTTCTCTGAGCTGGGCTATGGTGCTGAACTGAAAGTGCTGAGCGCTAACAATGAAGAGCACGAAGCGGAGCGCGTGACCGGTGAACTGATTGCGCATCACTTTATAAATAAGACGGAATATAAGGATTACGCCATCCTCTACCGCGGGAACCACCAGTCCCGGGTATTTGAAAAATTCCTGATGCAAAACCGTATTCCTTACCGCATCTCCGGCGGTACGTCATTTTTCTCGCGACCTGAGATCAAAGACTTACTGGCTTATCTGCGCATTCTGACGAACCAGGATGATGACAGCGCCTTCCTGAGGATTGTGAATACCCCGAAGCGTGAAATTGGCTCCGCGACGCTGCAAAAACTGGGGGAATGGGCAATGGTTCGCAATAAGAGCCTGTTTGCCGCCAGCTTTGACGTGGGGCTTAACCAGACGCTTACCGGGCGTGGCTATGAATCTCTGACCCGTTTTACTCACTGGCTGGGTGAAATTCAACGGCTGGCAGAGCGGGAGCCTATTGCCGCAGTGCGCGATCTCATTCACGGCATTGATTATGAGTCCTGGTTGTATGAAACCTCCCCCAGCCCGAAAGCCGCTGAAATGCGTATGAAGAACGTCAATACGCTCTTTACCTGGATGACAGAGATGCTGGAAGGGGATGAACTTAACGAGCCTATGGCACTCGATCAGGTGGTTACACGGTTCACGCTGCGCGACATGATGGAACGGGGAGAGAGTAACGAGGAACTGGATCAGGTGCAGTTAATGACACTGCATGCCTCAAAAGGTCTTGAGTTTCCTTATGTGTTTATGGTGGGAATGGAAGAGGGTTTCCTTCCGCATCAGAGCAGCATTGATGAAGATAATATTGATGAGGAGCGCCGACTGGCTTATGTCGGTATCACCCGTGCGCAAAAAGAGCTGACGTTTACCCTGTGTAAAGAGCGACGCCAGTATGGCGAGCTGGTGCGCCCTGAGCCGAGCCGTTTTCTGCTGGAGCTACCGCAGGATGATGTGAACTGGGAGCAGGAGCGCAAAGTTATTACGCCAGAGGAGCGCATGCAGAAAGGTCAGTCCCATGTTGCAAATATGAAAGCGATGCTGGAACGGGCAAAAGGCAGGGCATAAAGGTTAATCCCGCTCCGGCTAAAGGGCGGGATGCGCTGGATGGCTTAGAGCACTTCTATTGGCCAGTGGACGTAGCTTTGCCACTGGCTCTCCTGATCAATTAACTCCGCGCCAAGCGGATGACTCGCCATCCAGCCTTCGGGCAAGCGCAGCGTTAACTTTTCACCCTCAGCGTGCAGGGTGATAGCTGGCAGGAGGTCATCGCGGCGGCGGCTGGCAAAAATAATCGCCAGACGCAGCAGGCGGCAAAGATGCTCTGCAACACGGGGCGGCACGGCATTCTGCTGATGGAGAGAGGAGAGATCGACAGGATTGGTCTGGTTCAGCAGCAAGGTGGCCAGCAGCTTTTTCTGGGCAGGCGTAAAGCCGGGCAGGTCCAGATTTCTTACAAGCCAGGCGGCATGCAGCGGCGCCTGTTTAAACTCAATGCTTAAACCAATTTCATGCAGTTCGCAGGCAACATGCAGGATTTCAACACTGTAGGTGTCTAAATCCCAGGATTCTGCAACGCTGCGGGCAAACAGGGCGGCGAGCGTGGTGACACGTCGTGCCTGGTCGGTATCAATAATAAAGCGGCGTTGAATATTGCGCAGGGTGCGACTGCGAATGTCCTGATCTACGGTCAGATGTAACATGCCATAGACCAGTCCTTCACGAAGCGCACCGCCAGCAAGCGTCATGCTCTCGATGTTCATTTCGGTAAAAATGGCAATCAGGATGGCAAGGCCGCTCGGGAAAACCAGCGCTCGTTCCAGCGTCAGGCCTTCAATCTCCAGCTCTTCCAGACGGCCGCACTGTATGGCCCGCTGTTTCAACTGCTGCAGTTTAGCGAGAGTAATGCGTTCATCCATCCCCTGCGCCATCATGATTTCCTGCAACGCCTGAACCGTTCCGGAGGCACCAACGCATACCTGCCAGCCGTGGCGACGAAGCTCATCAGCTACCGGACGCAGTACCTCACGGGCGGCGTGCTCTGCGGCGTCGAAATTCTCCTGAGCAAGGTTGCGATCGGTAAAAAATCGCTCGAGCCAGGTGACGCACCCCATAGAGAGGCTGAAAAGAGAGGTGGCCTGCGCCCCCGTTCCGGTAACCAGTTCGGTACTGGCTCCGCCAATATCGACCACCAGCCGACGATCTGAACCACCCGTTGTATGCGCAACGCCCTGATAAATCAGCCGGGCTTCTTCTTCGCCGCTGATAACCTGAACCGGGCAGCCAAGAATTTCTTGCGCTTTGGCGATAAAATCATTCGCATTGACCGCCAGCCGCAACGTTGCGGTCGCAACCACACGAATTTGGCCGGGGGGAATATCCTGCAAGCGCTCGGAAAACAAACGCAGACATTGCCATCCACGTTCCATCGCTTCCTGGGAAAGGACGTTGTCCCGACCCAAACCCGCAGCAAGACGCACTTTGCGTTTCACGCGGGTCAGCGTCTGAATACTGCCAGCCACCTCGCGAACAACCAGCATATGAAAACTGTTTGATCCTAAATCAATAGCGGCATAAAGCGAGGCGGAAGCGAGCATATCTTTTAACCTGAACGACGACGATTACGTGGTGCGCTATTACGGCGCGGTCCACTGCCAGAACGCGATCGCACCAGACGTTTTGCAGGCGGCAAATCGGTTAACAGCGCATCCGGGTTGTATTTGCTAACCGGGATAGAGTGGCTGATATAGGTCTCAATCGCCGGTAGGTTCAGCGCATATTCTTCACAGGCAAGGCTGATGGAGTGACCGCTGGCGCCTGCACGACCGGTACGACCAATACGGTGAACGTAATCTTCGCAATCGTCTGGCAGGTCATAGTTAAAGACGTGCGTCACTGCCGGAATATGCAAACCACGCGCTGCGACGTCGGTCGCAACCAGAATATCCAGGTCGCCACGGGTAAACTCTTCCAGAATACGCAGACGTTTTTTCTGCGCGACGTCGCCAGTCAGCAGGCCAACGCGGTGTCCATCTGCTGCCAGATGACCCCAGATATCTTCGCAGCGGTGCTTGGTGTTGGCGAAAATAATGGCGCGATCGGGCCACTCTTCTTCGATCAACGTTTGCAGCAGACGCATTTTCTCTTCGTTAGAGGGATAGAAAAGCTCTTCTTTAATACGGTGGCCGGTTTTCTGTTCCGGTTCGACTTCCACGTATTCAGCGTTGTTCATCTGCTCAAACGCCAGTTCACGTACGCGGTAAGAGAGGGTGGCGGAGAACAGCATATTAAGGCGCTGGGTGACCGGCGGCATACGGCGGAACAACCAACGAATGTCTTTAATAAAGCCCAAATCGTACATGCGATCGGCTTCGTCGAGCACCACGACCTGGATAGCGCCAAGGTTAATGTGGTTCTGCTTTGCATAATCAATAAGGCGACCGGTGGTGCCGATAAGAATATCGACGCCGCTTTCAAGCACTTTTAATTGCTTATCGTAACCGTCGCCGCCGTAGGCGAGACCCAGTTTCAGGCCCGTTGATTGTGCCAGAGGTTCGGCATCAGCATGAATTTGTACGGCTAATTCACGGGTAGGTGCCATGATAATCGCGCGCGGTTGGTTTACCTTGCGATCGTCAATAGCGGGGTGAGAAAGCAGATAATGAAACGTTGACGTCAAAAACGCCATCGTTTTGCCGGTACCGGTTTGCGCCTGCCCTGCAACATCACGGCCAGCCAGCGTCAGCGGGAGGGCCAGTGCCTGTATGGGCGTGCAATTATGAAACCCTTTAGTTTCAAGGGCTTCAATCACCTTCGGGTGCAGGGCGAAGTCGGAAAACTTCTGTTCAGTCAAATGTGTTTTGCTCATAGTGTGGTAGAATATCAGTTTACTATTGCTTTACGAAAGCACATCCGTTCAAATAAACGGGGTGAAATAAAGTCAACCTTTAGTAAGGTTATGCTACATACACTAACAAGGTAGACATAATCCTGTGGAGTAAATATGAGCGATAAAATTATTCACCTGACAGACGACAGTTTTGACACGGATGTATTAAAAGCCGACGGGTTGGTTCTCGTCGATTTCTGGGCAGAATGGTGCGGCCCGTGCAAAATGATCGCCCCGATTCTGGATGAAGTCGCTGGCGAATACGAAGGTAAACTGACCGTTGCGAAGCTGAATATCGACCAGAACCCAGGCACAGCGCCGAAGTATGGTATCCGCGGTATTCCGACCCTGCTGTTGTTCAAAAACGGCGAAGTGGCGGCGACGAAAGTGGGCGCACTGTCCAAAGGTCAGCTGAAAGAGTTCCTGGACGCAAACCTGGCGTAACTCCTCGAATCTCAGCCGGTGCGGCCGTTATCCTAAATTAAGGGGATCGCTGGACGCCCGGCTTCAGTCGTGCTAATTTAGTTTTGACTTCGTTTTGAACATACCTTGTAGTTTGAACCTTGTTTTACCCGATGCTTCCCGCTAAGAACGATTGTTGCGAGAGAAGTGGATAGATTCCGGGCTTGTCACTTAATTCCGTCTTGTCGTTTCAGTTCTGTGTACTCTCCTGTGACCAGGCAGCGATTGGACATAAGTGATGGCCGCTAACAGGCATGGATGACCCTGCCATACCATTCACAACATTAAGTTCGAGTTCTACCCCGAGTTTAAGAACCCACACCATTATGAATCTTACCGAATTAAAGAATACGCCGGTTTCTGAGCTGATCACTCTCGGCGAAAATATGGGACTGGAAAACCAGGCTCGTATGCGCAAGCAGGACATCATTTTTGCCATCCTGAAGCAGCACGCAAAGAGTGGCGAAGATATCTTTGGTGACGGTGTACTGGAGATATTGCAGGACGGATTTGGTTTCCTCCGCTCCGCAGACAGCTCCTACCTCGCCGGTCCTGATGACATCTACGTTTCCCCCAGCCAAATCCGCCGTTTCAACCTCCGCACTGGTGATACCATTTCTGGTAAGATTCGTCCGCCGAAAGAGGGTGAACGTTACTTTGCGTTGTTGAAAGTTAACGAAGTTAACTACGACAAACCGGAAAACTCGCGTAACAAGATCCTGTTCGAGAACTTAACGCCGCTGCACGCAAATTCTCGTCTGCGTATGGAGCGTGGTAACGGTTCTACCGAGGACTTGACCGCTCGCGTACTGGATCTGGCATCGCCAATTGGGCGTGGTCAGCGTGGTCTGATTGTGGCACCGCCAAAAGCGGGTAAAACCATGCTGCTGCAAAACATCGCGCAGAGCATTGCCTACAACCACCCGGATTGCGTGCTCATGGTACTGCTCATCGATGAACGTCCGGAAGAAGTGACCGAGATGCAGCGTCTGGTGAAAGGTGAAGTGGTTGCATCCACCTTCGACGAACCTGCATCTCGCCACGTTCAGGTTGCTGAAATGGTTATCGAGAAGGCGAAACGTCTTGTGGAGCACAAGAAAGACGTCATTATCCTGCTCGACTCCATTACCCGTCTGGCGCGTGCCTACAACACCGTTGTACCGGCTTCCGGTAAAGTGTTGACCGGTGGTGTGGACGCTAACGCCCTGCACCGTCCGAAGCGTTTCTTTGGTGCTGCACGTAACGTGGAAGAGGGCGGTAGCCTGACGATTATCGCGACCGCGCTGGTTGATACCGGCTCTAAAATGGATGAAGTCATCTACGAAGAGTTTAAAGGCACCGGTAACATGGAACTGCATCTGGCACGTAAGATCGCTGAAAAACGCGTCTTCCCGGCCATCGATTACAACCGTTCCGGTACGCGTAAAGAAGAGCTGCTTACGACGCAAGAAGAGCTGCAGAAAATGTGGATCCTGCGCAAGATTATTCACCCGATGGGTGAAATCGATGCGATGGAATTCCTCATCAATAAGCTGGCAATGACGAAGACGAACGATGAGTTCTTCGACATGATGAAGCGCTCTTAATACAAATAAACCTCGGAAACGCCACGTTTTTACGTGGCGTTTTTCATTTATGGGCTATACGCTATATGCACAGGGACAGGCATAGTCCAACGCAGGCCACCCCAACGTAAACGTCAAGGGTAACAATCTTCTGATTGCTTGATAAATATACTAAAACGCCTGTGGATGACCTGCTTTCTCCTTTTTGGAGCGTGGCATCGTCGTTATACTGCCAGGATTAACATTCGCTGAGAGCTTGCATTGTGAATTTACTCACTGCGTTTACTGAATTATTCAGTATTTTCTTATTCACGACCGCGTTTTTGTTTTTTGCCCGGAAAGTGGCCAAACGCGTCGGTCTGGTGGATAAGCCCAACTTCCGCAAACGGCATCAGGGACTGATTCCGCTGGTTGGGGGAATTTCAGTCTACGCGGGGATCTGCTTCACCTTCGGAATCGCCGATTACTATATCCCCCACGCTGCCCTTTATCTTGCCTGCGCAGGCGTGCTGGTCTTCGTTGGTGTCATGGACGACAGATTCGATATCAGCGTCAAAATCCGCGCACTGATCCAGGCCCTTATTGCCATTGTGATGATGACGGTGGGCAAACTCTATCTGAGTAGTCTGGGCTATATCTTCGGCACCTGGGAAATGGTGCTGGGTCCCTTTGGCTATTTGCTGACCCTGTTTGCTATCTGGGCCGCCATCAACGCCTTTAATATGGTGGATGGCATTGACGGGCTGCTCGGCGGTCTCTCCTGCGTCTCTTTCGCCGCCATTGGGATCATTTTGTGGTTTGATGGCCAGATAAGCCTTGCGATGTGGTGCTTTGCCATGATTGCGGCCATTCTGCCTTACATCATGTTAAACCTCGGGGTACTGGGACGGCGGTATAAAGTCTTCATGGGCGATGCAGGCAGTACGTTTATTGGCTTTACGCTCATCTGGATCCTGCTGGAAACCACCCAGGGTAAAACCCACCCAATTAGCCCCGTTACCGCGCTCTGGATTATTGCAATCCCGCTTATGGACATGGTGGCGATCATGTACCGCCGTTTGCGTAAAGGGATGAGTCCATTTTCAGCTGACCGCCAGCATATCCACCACCTCATCATGCGTGCCGGGTTCACTTCCCGACAAGCCTTTGTACTGATTACTTTCGCTGCAGCGCTGCTGGCAACCGTGGGGGTCGTGACGGAATATACCCACTTCATCCCTGAATGGGTGATGTTGGCATTATTTTTGCTATCCTTCTTTTTATACGGTTACTGCATCAAGCGTGCCTGGAAAGTGGCGCGTTTTATTAAGCGCGTGAAGCGTAGAATTCGCCGCAACAGCGGTAATAAACCAACACTAACCAAGTAAATCCGGGAAAGAGATGACTCAACCATTGGCGGGAGCACCTTTAGCAGGTACGGAAAATGAGCTGGATATTCGTGGTCTGTTTCGTACCCTTTGGGCTGGAAAATTATGGATTGTGGGAATTGCGCTGCTGCTGGCGTTAGTCGCCTTAATCTGGACATTCTTTGCGCGCCAGGAGTGGGGAGCCACGGCCATCACCGACCGACCCACGGTAAACATGCTGGGAGGGTATTACTCTCAGCAGCAGTTTTTACGCAATCTGGATGTCAAAGCCAATCTCGCCCCCGCAGAGCAGCTTTCCGTCATGGATGAGGCGTATAAAGAGTTCGTGATGCAACTGGCCTCCTGGGATACACGCCGTGATTTCTGGTCGCAGACGGATTACTTCAAGCAGCGCAAAGTGGGTAACAGTAAAGCGGACGCCGCTATGCTGGATGAATTGATTGATAATATTCAGTTCAGCGCTGGCGATGTTACCCGCAATTTAAATGACAATATTAAGCTCACAGCAGAAACGGCGCCCGACGCCAATAATTTGCTCCGTCAATATGTTGCTTTTGCCAGCCAGCGTGCGGCAAGGCACCTGAATGATGAACTTAAAGGGGCATGGGCGGCGCGAACTATTCAGATGAAAGCGCAGGTCAAACGTCAGGAAGAGGTGGCAAAAGCTATCTTCAACCGCCGCGTCACCAGCGTAGAAAATGCCCTTAAAGTCGCCGAACAACACAATATTTCTCGCAGTGAAACGGAAGTTCCGCCAGCAGAGTTGCCGGATTCCGAGTTGTTTTTACTCGGTCGCCCGATGCTCCAGGCGCGACTGGAAAATTTGCAAGCAGTAGGGCCGGAGTTTGATCTGGATTACTTCCAGAACCGGGCCATGCTGAACACGCTAAACGTAGGTCCTACACTCGATCCCCGTTTTCAGACATATCGTTATTTGCGCACGCCGGAAGAACCGGTAAAACGCGACAGTCCGCGTCGTGCTTTCCTGATGATTATGTGGGGAGTGGTAGGGGCATTGATTGGCGCAGGCGTTGCGTTAGCGCGTCGCCGTACATTCTAACTCGCTGTCTATGATGAAGGCTTTTTGCCTTCATCCACCTAATCGAAGAGAAACGTTGTGAAAGTACTCACCGTATTTGGCACACGCCCGGAAGCCATTAAAATGGCACCACTGGTTCATGCGCTGGCAAAGGATCCTGATTTCGACGCAAGGGTATGCGTCACTGCGCAGCATCGGGAGATGCTCGATCAGGTATTACATCTCTTTTCTATCGTACCGGACTATGATCTGAACATTATGCAGCCCGGTCAGGGACTGACAGAAATTACCTGTCGTATCCTGGAAGGGCTGAAGCCTATCCTGGAGTCCTTCCGCCCGGATGTGGTGCTGGTGCATGGCGATACCACCACAACGGTCGCCGCAAGCCTGGCTGCCTTTTATCAGCGTATTCCGGTTGGCCATGTCGAAGCAGGATTGCGCACTGGTGACCTGTCGTCACCCTGGCCTGAGGAGGCCAATCGCACACTGACGGGCCACCTCGCACTCTATCACTTCGCCCCCACGGAAAATTCGCGCAGTAATCTGCTACGTGAAAACATCGCTGATAAACATATTTATGTCACCGGCAATACCGTAATTGATGCGCTTTTCTGGGTGCGTGACAGCATTCTGAATAACCCCTCCATAGAGGAGGAGCTGGCGGCACGTTACCCCTTCCTCGATCGGAACAAGAAGCTGATTCTGGTCACCGGACACCGTCGCGAAAGCTTTGGTCGTGGCTTTGAAGAGATTTGCCATGCGCTGGCCGAGATTGCCGCACATCACAATGATGTACAAATCGTCTATCCGGTTCACCTCAATCCCAACGTCAGCGAGCCGGTAAAGCGCATTCTCGGACATGTGGACAACATCACGCTCATTGAGCCGCAAGACTATCTGCCCTTCCTGTGGCTGATGAACCATGCCTGGCTTATCCTCACCGATTCCGGTGGGATTCAGGAGGAGGCGCCTTCACTGGGCAAACCCGTGCTGGTGATGCGCGACACCACTGAACGTCCGGAAGCTGTAGATGCCGGTACCGTCAGGCTGGTGGGAACAAACTGCCAGCGCATTGTTGAAGAGGTATCACGCCTACTGAATGACAGCGACGCCTGGCAAATCATGAGTCGCGCCCACAATCCCTATGGAGACGGGCAGGCCTGTGGTCGAATTTTGCACGCACTGAAAAATAATCGGGTAACACTATGAGCTTCACAACCATTTCCGTCATTGGCCTTGGCTATATTGGACTGCCAACCGCAGCGGCTTTTGCTTCCCGGCAAAAACAGGTCGTGGGGATCGACATTAACGCCCACGCTGTAGAGACCATCAATCAGGGCAAAATCCACATTGTTGAACCGGATCTGGACAACGTGGTGAAAACCGCCGTTGAGGGTGGCTGGTTGCGCGCCAGCACCACGCCCGTTGAGGCTGATGCATATTTGATTGCCGTGCCTACTCCTTTTAAAGGCGAGCATGAGCCTGACATGAAATATGTCGAAACGGCGGCGAAATCTATCGCACCGGTGCTTAAAAAAGGGGCGCTGGTTATTCTGGAGTCCACTTCACCGGTGGGCGCCACCGAACAGATGGCCGAATGGCTGGCGCAAGCCCGCCCGGATCTGACCTTTCCGCAGCAGGTGGGTGAAGAGGCTGATATCAATATCGCCTACTGCCCGGAGCGCGTACTGCCCGGCCAGGTGATGGTTGAGCTTATCAAAAACGACCGCGTAATAGGTGGGATGACGCCGGTCTGCTCGGCACGCGCGAGCGAGCTATACAACATCTTCCTTGAAGGCGAATGTGTGGTTACCAACTCCCGCACCGCCGAAATGTGCAAACTGACAGAAAACAGCTTCCGTGATGTGAACATCGCCTTTGCTAATGAGCTGTCGCTGATTTGCGCCGATCAGGGGATCAACGTCTGGGAGCTGGTGCGCCTCGCGAACCGCCATCCACGTGTGAATATTTTGCAGCCAGGGCCAGGGGTCGGTGGGCACTGTATTGCCGTTGACCCGTGGTTTATCGTGGCGCAAAACCCGCAGCAGGCGCGTCTGATTCGTACCGCGCGTGAAGTGAATGACAGCAAACCCCACTGGGTGCTCAGTCAGGTAAAAGCGACGGTTGCTGATTGCCTCGCCGCCACGGACAAGCGCGCCAGCGATATAAAAATTGCCTGTTTTGGCCTGGCCTTTAAGCCCAATATTGACGATCTGCGGGAAAGTCCGGCGATGGAAATTGCCCACAGTATTGCTCAATGGCATAGCGGCGAAACGCTGGTTGTTGAGCCGAATATTCACCAGTTGCCAGCGCGCATGGCAGGCCTTGGCGTGCTGGTGGAGCTGGACGAGGCGCTGACCAGAGCCGATGTGCTTGTCATGCTGGTCGATCACAAAGAATTTAAAGCCATTGCGGCAGACAGCGTCAGGCAAGGCTACATTGTCGATACTAAAGGCGTCTGGCGCTAAGGCACAGTTATGGCGATACACGGCACTCTTGAAGAACTGGCATGGGAAAGTGCCTTTTTTGGCCTTCGTAGCGCCATTCTGCGCTTGCAGGACGACGCGCCCGCGCTGGCCCTGACCAGTTTAGACGACTGGGCCCGCGTACAGGTTAAAATCCCGGCGCCACACGTTCATCAACTGGATGCTTTGCAGCAGGCAGGATTTAAGCTGGTCGAAGGTGAGGCTGATTTTGCCCTCACGGTGCCGGTAAAAGGTACCGACCCGCAGGCGCACACTGCCGTAGACGCTGACATAGCGCCGCTGCGTCAGATGGCGGCAAATCTGTTCAGCCAGAGCCGTTTTCGCGCGCCCTGGTACCCTCCTGAAGCCAGCGGACGCTTCTATGCACAATGGATCGAGAACGCCGTAAAAGGCGTGTATGACCATGAATGCCTGCTGTTTCGAACCGCAAACGGCGAGGTTTCTGCTTTTGTTTCCCTGCGCCAGCTCAACGACCATGAGGCCAGAATTGGCTTACTGGGCGGGTATGGGGCAGGGGAAAAACTGATGCTGGCGGCATGCCATTGGGCACGCCAGCGACAGCTCACAACACTTCGCGTGGCGACGCAGATAGGTAATCTTGCCGCCATCAAACGTTACACTCGCAGCGGTGCGATAATGGAAAGCACCGCTTACTGGTTATACAGGTGACTCTATGATCCCTTTTAATGCACCTCCGGTAGTAGGAACGGAACTCGACTATATGCAGTCGGCGATGGGTAGCGGCAAACTCTGTGGCGACGGTGGGTTTACCCGTCGCTGCCAGCAGTGGATGGAACAACGGTTCCGTAGCCCAAAAGTGCTGCTGACGCCTTCCTGTACGGCCTCGCTGGAGATGGCAGCGCTGCTGCTGGATATTCAGCCGGGTGATGAAGTGATCATGCCAAGCTATACCTTCGTGTCGACCGCCAATGCGTTTGTACTTCGCGGCGCGAAAATCGTCTTTGTGGATATTCGCCCGGATACGCTGAACATCGATGAAACTCGCATTGAAGCCGCCATCACTGAAAATACCCGCGCCATTGTGCCAGTGCACTACGCAGGTGTGGCCAGTGAAATGGACACCATTATGGCCATTGCCAAGCGGCACAATCTGTTTGTGGTGGAGGATGCCGCACAGGGCGTGATGTCCACTTACAAAGGGCGGGCGTTAGGCACTATTGGCCATATCGGCTGCTTTAGTTTCCACGAGACAAAGAACTACACCGCGGGTGGTGAAGGCGGTGCGACGCTTATCAACGATCGCGCGTTGGTCGAACGGGCGGAAATCATCCGTGAAAAAGGGACTAACCGCAGTCAGTTCTTCCGTGGGCAGGTGGATAAATACACCTGGCGGGATATTGGTTCCAGCTACCTGATGGCCGACTTACAAGCGGCATATTTATGGGCTCAGCTGGAAGCGGCGGATCGTATCAATCAGCAGCGTCTCGCTTTGTGGCAGACCTATTTTGATGCGCTCACCCCGCTGGCACGCGCCGGACGCATCGCGCTGCCCTCCATTCCGAAAGAGTGTGAGCACAATGCGCATATGTTTTATATCAAGCTGCGCGATCAGGATGACCGCAGCAAACTGATCGATTTCCTAAAAGAGGCCGAGATTCTGTCGGTATTCCATTACATCCCCCTCCATGCCTCTCCGGCTGGTGAGAAGTTCGGTGAATTCCACGGCGAAGATTTGCACACCACCGAAGAGAGTGAGCGTTTGCTTCGCCTGCCTCTCTTTTACAATCTGGCACCTGTTAACCAGCGTACCGTGATTAATACGTTGCTGAGCTATTTCAACTAACATGTCGCTGGCAAAAGCATCTGTCTGGACTGCCGCAAGCACCCTGGTCAAAATCGGCGCCGGGTTACTGGTGGTCAAACTGCTGGCTCTGGCGTATGGGCCGGCGGGTGTCGGGCAAGCAGGAAACTTTCGCCAGTTGGTGACGGTCCTGGGCGTACTTGCCGGAGCGGGTATTTTTAATGGTGTAACGAAATTCGTTGCGCAGTATCACGATGATTTACCGCGTTTACGCGATGTCGTGGGTACCTCTTCGGCGATGGTGCTGGGTTTCTCAACGCTGATGGCGCTGGTTTTCCTGGCTGGCGCTGCCCCCATCAGCCAGGGGCTGTTTGGTCATCAGGATTATCAAGGGCTGGTGCGTCTGGTGGCGCTGGTGCAGATGGGGATTGCCTGGGCGAATCTGCTTCTGGCCGTGATGAAAGGCTTTCGCGATGCGTCAGGCAATGCCCTTTCACTGATTACTGGCAGCGTTATCGGGGTCATCGCCTGGTATGTTTGCTACAAGCTCGGTGGTTATCAGGGGGCGCTGCTTGGCATGGCGCTGGTGCCCGCGCTGGTGGTTGTACCGGCGCTGTTTATGCTCATTCGCCGCCGCCATGTTCCGCTCGCCTGTTTTCGCCCACGGTGGGACAACGGCCTTGCCGGACAACTCAGTAAATTCACGCTGATGGCGCTTATTACCTCAGCCACCTTACCCCTGGCCTATGTATTAATGCGAAATCAACTTGCCGCCCATTACAGCTGGGATGACGTGGGTATATGGCAGGGGGTGAGCAGTATCTCCGATGCTTATCTACAATTTATTACCGCCTCGTTTAGCGTCTATTTGCTGCCGACATTGTCGAGACTCACGGCAAAGCAGGAGATCACTCGCGAGATTGTAAAGTCGCTAAAATTTGTGCTGCCTGCGGTAGCCGCCGCGAGCTTCGGTGTCTGGTTATTACGGGATTTCGCCATCTGGCTTCTGTTCTCTGACAAGTTTATCGCTATGCGTGATCTGTTCGCCTGGCAACTGGTCGGGGATGTACTGAAAGTGGGCGCTTACGTTTTTGGCTATCTGGTCATCGCGAAAGCCTCACTACGCTTTTATGTCCTGGCGGAATTGTGCCAGTTCGCGTTGTTGACGGCCTTTTCCCGTATGCTGATCCCGTCGCATGGTGCGGTGGGCGCAGCACAGGCCTACATGGCAACCTACATTATCTATTTCGCCCTCTGTTGTGGCGTGTTTTTACTCTGGCGTAGACGGCAATGACTGCACTCATACACGTACTGGGATCGGATATCCCACACCATAATCACACTGTGCTGCGATTCTTTAACGATAATCTCGCGGCCTCGGGCGAGCACGCCCGTGAGTTTATGCTGGTCGGTCAGGATGAAGGGATGCGTTCAACCTATGGCGCTTTAACGCTGCATTTTTTTGGTTCCAAACAGGCCCTCGCGCAGGCAGTCGTTGCGAAGGCGAAGGCTAACCGCCAGCAACGTTTCTTCTTTCATGGGCAATTTAATACCGGGATTTGGCTTGCCCTGCTGCGTGGGGCGATAAAATCTTCCCAGTTCTACTGGCATGCCTGGGGGGCCGATCTCTATGAAGTTTCCCGTAGCCTGAAATTCCGCCTGTTTTACCCGCTACGCCGCATGGCGCAAGGACGTATCGGGGCAATTTTTGCTACCCGGGGCGATTTGGCCTGGTTTGCCAGAATGCACCCCTCCGTGCGTGGGGAGCTACTCTATTTTCCAACGAGAATGGACCCCGCACTGAATACGCTGGCTTATGAGATTAAGCGTGAAGGCAAACTGACGCTATTGGTGGGTAACTCCGGCGATCCCAGTAATGAACATATCGCTGCCCTGAAAGCCATTCATCGCCAGTTTGGGGACAGCGTGAATGTGATTGTTCCGATGGGCTACCCGGCAAATAACGAACGCTATATTGAGCAGGTCCGCCAGGCAGGGCTGGGGCTCTTTCATCCGGACAACTTACGTGTTTTAGACCAGAAGATGGACTTTGACGATTATCTGGCATTGCTCAGCCAGTGTGATTTGGGTTATTTCATCTTTGCGCGTCAGCAGGGCATAGGCACCCTGTGTTTACTGATTCAGGCGGGTATTCCCTGCGTGCTCAATCGAAAAAACCCGTTCTGGCGGGATATGGCGGAAGAGGGGGTGCCGGTGCTGTTTACTGATGATACCCTCAATGAAAATATTATCCGTGAAGCGCAGCGTCAGCTACTCGCCGTGGATAAAGATGCTATCACGTTCTTCAGCCCGAATTACCTTGGCCCGTGGCATCAGGCATTGCGTATTGCCTCAGGGGAGACGCGATGAGCCCACTTGAGTTTTGCGGACTGCTAATTCTTTGGCTGGTAGCATCGCTGTTTATCGCCGCGCTGACCTGGTTCGAATTTCGCCGGGTGCGGTTCAATTTCAACGTATTCTTCTCGTTGCTCTTTTTGCTGACCTTCTTCTTGGGTTTCCCGCTCACGAGCATACTGGTCTTCCGTTTTGATGTCGGAGTGGCTCCACCAGGCATCATGATGCAATCGTTGCTGGCAGCAACCTGCTTCTATGGCATTTATTATGTGACCTATAAAACGCGACTGCGTGCCGCCTCGCAGACGCGCCCCTCACGGCCTTTGTTTACGGTAAACCGGGTAGAGGCGCACCTCATTTGCGCCATGCTGCTGGCGATAGCACTGGTCAGCGTAGGCATTTTCTTCATGCATAACGGCTTTTTGCTGTTTCGCCTGCACTCTTATAGCCAGATCTTTTCCAGTGAAGTCTCCGGAGTTGCGCTTAAGCGCTTCTTCTACTTCTTTATACCCGCCATGCTGGTTATCTATTTTTTACGTCAGGATGCGCGCGCGTGGCTGCTTTTCCTGGTCAGTACCGTCGCCTTTGGTTTGCTGACCTACATGATCGTAGGGGGAACGCGCGCCAATATCATCATTGCCTTCGCTATCTTCCTGTTCATTGGCATTATTCGCGGCTGGATCTCGTTGTGGATGCTGGCGGCGGCTGGCGTCATGGGAATAGTCGGCATGTTCTGGCTGGCGCTTAAACGCTATGGGCTGAATGTGAGTGGCGATGAGGCTTTTTATACTTTCCTCTACCTGACCCGCGACACCTTCTCCCCCTGGGAAAATTTGTCATTGCTGCTGCAAAACTACGACAAAATTGAGTTCCAGGGGCTGGCCCCCATTGTGCGTGATTTTTATGTATTTATTCCCACCTGGCTCTGGCCGTCGCGACCAGGCATCGTACTCAATGCGGCAAACTACTTTACGTGGGAAGTGTTGAACAACCACTCGGGTCTGGCGATATCCCCGACGCTGATTGGCTCGCTGGTGGTCATGGGTGGCGTGTGGTTTATCCCCCTTGGCGGCGTGGTGGTGGGGCTTATCATCAAATGGTTTGACTGGCTCTATACGCTGGGTAATCGGGAAACAAACCGCTACAAGGCTGCGATTTTGCACAGTTTCTGCTTCGGTGCCATTTTCAATATGATTGTCCTTGCGCGTGAGGGGCTGGATGCATTCACGTCACGGGTCGTCTTCTTCCTTATTGTTTTTGGCGCCTGTGTGATGATGGCGAAACTGCTTTACTGGCTCTTTGATGTTGCCGGGCTTATTCATAAGCGCGGCGTCCCTTTGTCTCAGGTCTGATTAAGGATGCGAATGACTGACAATACTGCTGCTCCGGTGTATGAGCTGCGCGGACTGAAGCTTATTGGCTGGCGCGATATGCAGCACGCACTGGATTATTTATATGCCAGGGGGGCGCTCAAAGAGGGAACGCTGGTCGCCATTAATGCCGAAAAAATGTTGACGATTGATGATGATCCCCGGATTCGTGCGTTGATTGAGCACGCAGAGTTCAAGTACGCGGACGGCATTAGCGTGGTACGGTCCATTCGAAAAAAATACCCGCAAGCGGATGTCGAACGTGTCGCCGGGGCTGATTTATGGGAAGCCCTGATGGAAAAAGCCGGGCGTGAAGGTACCCCCGTATTTCTGCTGGGTGGGAAGCCGGAGGTATTAGCACAGACGGCTGAAAAGCTGCACCGGCAATGGCAGGTTAATATTGTGGGCAGTCAGGACGGCTATTTTCGCCCTGACGACCGCGAGGCCTTATTCGAGCGCATCCGCGACAGCGGGGCCAGGATCGTGACGGTAGCGATGGGCTCTCCACGGCAGGAGATTCTGATGCGTGATTGCCGTGTCGTTCATCCACACGCGTTGTATATGGGAGTAGGAGGCACCTACGATGTCTTTACCGGGCACGTAAAACGCGCCCCTGAGGTATGGCAGCGGATGGGCCTCGAGTGGCTATATCGTCTTCTCTCTCAGCCAAGTCGCATCACACGGCAGTTACGATTGCTGCGTTATCTCTCCTGGCACTACCGGGGTAATTTATAATTTCCTGCCGTCGCGCCGCCCTGGCGCGACGGATCCGCTGTTTTATTGCGCGAAACATAGAATTTTTTTACGCATCGTTTGCCATTTCTCTTAATTTAATAAACCATTCGCACACTCAATGCATTGTGGCGTTATCGTTCGCACATTAAACGCCGGGATCGGTGCATTGCTGCACGTTACTCTCATAAAAACAACCCGCCAGGCGGGAAACGCAAACACAACAGAGGTTATATGGCCGAAAACAAACCCGAGCTCCAGCGCGGCCTGGAGTCTCGTCACATTGAATTAATTGCCCTTGGCGGCACTATCGGGGTCGGGCTCTTTATGGGTGCTGCGAGCACCCTGAAGTGGGCGGGCCCTTCCGTCTTACTGGCGTATATCATCGCCGGGCTATTCGTATTCTTCATTATGCGTTCTATGGGCGAAATGCTGTTCGTCGAACCGGTCGCAGGCTCCTTCGCCGTGTATGCGCATCGCTACATGAGCCCCTTCTTTGGTTATCTCACCGCATGGTCCTACTGGTTTATGTGGATGGCGGTAGGGATTTCCGAAATCACTGCCATCGGCGTTTACGTCCAGTTCTGGTTCCCTGAGATGGCGCAGTGGATACCGGCGCTGATTGCCGTCGGGCTGGTGGCAATGGCTAACCTTGCGGCAGTTCGCCTGTACGGTGAGATTGAGTTCTGGTTTGCGATGATCAAAGTCACCACCATCATTGTGATGATTGTGGTGGGGCTGGGCGTTATTTTCTTCGGCTTCGGCAATGGCGGCCACTCTATTGGTTTCGGCAACCTTACCCAGCATGGCGGTTTCTTTGCCGGCGGCTGGAAAGGCTTCCTGACGGCGCTGTGTATTGTTGTGGCGTCTTACCAGGGGGTGGAACTGATTGGCATTACCGCAGGTGAAGCGAAAAATCCGCAGGTCACGCTACGCAGTGCGGTCAGTAAGGTGCTCTGGCGCATCCTGATTTTCTATGTGGGTGCCATCTTCGTGATTGTGACGATTTTCCCGTGGAATGAAATTGGTACTAACGGAAGCCCATTTGTGCTGACCTTCGCTAAGATTGGCATTACTGCGGCGGCAGGGATCATTAACTTCGTGGTACTGACTGCAGCGCTCTCCGGCTGTAACAGCGGTATGTACAGCTGCGGGCGCATGCTCTACGCGCTGGCTAAAAACCGTCAGTTGCCGGCCTCGGTGGCGAAAGTGTCAAAAAGCGGTGTACCGGTAGCGGGGGTGAGCATCTCTATTGTGATCCTGCTGATTGGTTCCTGCCTGAACTACATCATTCCTAATCCACAACGTGTATTCGTCTATGTTTACAGTGCGAGTGTGCTGCCGGGTATGGTGCCGTGGTTTGTGATTCTGGTCAGCCAGCTGCGCTTCCGTATTGCCCACAAACAGGCGATCGCCAGCCATCCATTCCGATCTATTCTCTTCCCGTGGGCCAACTACGCCACGATGGCGTTTTTAGTGTGCGTACTGATCGGCATGGCGTTCAATGAAGATACGCGTATGTCACTGTTTGTCGGCATCCTCTTTATGGCTGTCGTGAGCGTGGTTTATAAGCTTTTGGGCTTTGGTCGCCGTGTTGAAAGCCCTGAAGTGGGGGAATAATCACCAAAATGCGCAAAGCATAACCAAACGCGCATTTTATTTAAAAAGGCACTAGACAGAGGGGGGGGAAGTCCGTATTATCCACCCCCGCAACGGCGCTAAGCGCCCGTAGCTCAGCTGGATAGAGCGCTGCCCTCCGGAGGCAGAGGTCTCAGGTTCGAATCCTGTCGGGCGCACCATTTAACCCGGTGCTTGATGAGCTGCGGTGGACTGTAAAAGACAGGGCCGCGTGAAAGAATTTGTAGTGGTGGCTATAGCTCAGTTGGTAGAGCCCTGGATTGTGATTCCAGTTGTCGTGGGTTCGAGTCCCATTAGCCACCCCATTAATTTGAAGTAAAAGTTTAGTTGTAAAAAGTTTCGTGGAATGCGAAGGTGGCGGAATTGGTAGACGCGCTAGCTTCAGGTGTTAGTGTCCTTAGGATGTGGGGGTTCGAGTCCCCCCCCTCGCACCACAACTTTGATTAAACAAAAAGTCAAAAAGCAGTACATCGGCGAGTAGCGCAGCTTGGTAGCGCAACTGGTTTGGGACCAGTGGGTCGGAGGTTCGAATCCTCTCTCGCCGACCAATTTTGAACCCCGCTTCGGCGGGGTTTTTTGTTTTCATATCCTGCGCTTTTCCTGCCTGTTGCCTGCCGACAACAAGTCGCTCCTTTTACTGTCGCCATCCGGTGACGTTTAATACGTTGATTTATAAACTCTCATTTATCTTGCCTGCGGCTTGTCTCCTCCGGACGACAAACTGGCTACGGCCAGAGGGAAGCCGATCCCTTGCTTTACCTTCTCACCGGCTGAATTACCTGCATTCCTAAAAGGTTGCGTTCTAAAGGTTTTGCTAATGCGAACCTGGCATACTATGTGCAATAATATAAGCGTAGATGCTCATTCCACCTCTTATGCTCGCCTTCGGGCCTCATAAACTCAGGAATGATGCAGAGCCGTTTACGGTGCTTATCGTCCACTGACAGATGTCGCTTCGGCCTCATCAGACACCATGGACACAACGTTGAGTGAAGCACCCATTTATGTTGTCATAAAGACCTGTTTTAACGCCTGCTTTTTAGCAGGCGTTTTTTTATGGTTTTTTGAATCAGGCCCGGTAGCGATGCAACACCAGCACGGCGATAAGCAGCATGCTGAAGGAGACACTATAGAGCGCCAGTGTGGCGCCCCACTCCTGGGCCAGCACGGCGGCTATTGCTGTCACCACGGTTGCGGTTGCCGTCTGCCAGCGCCACGCTCGGGCGCTGGCCCAGGCGACCCGCTCCGTTGTAAAACCGGCAAGTAAACTAAAGGTGCCTGCTGCAAACAGGACATTCGATGCCAGATGGGCGATAAAAATCAGCCCTGCCGCGAAAAGCGCCTTGTCTGAACTGAACGGCAACATACCGTAGGCCCCCAGAAATACCCCAAGGTTCATCAGCAAAAGGCGATTCCGGCGTGCATAAACGGGAAGTTTCTCGCCATTGAGTAATAGCGGTCCACACAGCTGACCCAGACTACGGGCGAAGAGCAGAGGCAACGCGATGCCGGTTGCTTCCTCAGGACGTATCTGTTGCACCAGCGCCGGCATTAAGGCCATTGCTGGTGAGCCTACAGCAGCCAGCACGGGAAGTATCAGCAGGCTGCGTTTTTGTATTCGGCTGAGTAAAGACCAGGCTAACGGCGGTGCCGCTTGAGGCGCGTCATCTTCTGAATGTCGGCCGTGGTAAGCAAGATACGTCAGAACGAGTAAGGTGATGGCAACCATAAAACTTAACGCATCAATACTCAGCAGCAGCAGCGGATCGACCCGCCCATACAGCATCACGCCAAGGCCCGTGCCGAGCAGGACCTGAGCCGCAAATATCACATTCTCCAGCGCCGTCGCTGCCGGAAGCTCCTGAGGAGATAAACCGCGCTTGAATATCAGCGTCAGCGCAGGCCATGCCATGCCAGCCAGTAATGCCTCCACCGACTGAACCATCAGTAACGCCGTTATGCTGTGCTGTAGCAGACCCACCAGAGGAAGCGACAGCGCGAGCAGTCCCAGCGTTTCGGAAAAGACCAGAACCCGAACAGGCGAGTAGCGACGGCAAAGCTTTTCCCCCAGATGACTGCCCACAAGGCCAGGTAACGTCGCCAGTATATAAGCGAGCGTTAGCGTTGATGCCGACGCGCCCCAGTCCAGTAGCAGGCCAAAAACCAGCACCTGTGTTAATCCGTTGCCAAGAGACGATAAAACAAATGCGCCAAGCAGCAGACGCAGCCAGTGATGCGCACGTAATGCACGCGCAAGTGCGAATAACAGGATATTCATGATGTGGATTTCCCTAAACGAGTCATGCCCTACAGCGAAAAGCTGCATATAAAAAAAATGGGTAACTCAGGGAAATCGTTACATTGGCGGGAGCGATCCGTTTTTAAAGACCAAAAAACTGTAGCACAGAAACGCGACGTTAACAGTTAAAAACGGGGCCATATGGCCCCGTAGATTCAGGAAGGTGGATTGTTCTGCAGCGTCAGCAACAAGCCGTCACGACGCATGGTGGCAGCCTCTTCGGGCTGATGGAGTCGGTCAAGACAATCTGCCAGCCAGGCATAGTCAAACGCATCCGGACGCTGTTTTATCGCCGCGCGAAACGCCAGGCAGGCTTCTTTCCATTCGCCATGTTTCATCAACGATTGTCCCAGCGTACTCCACAACAGCGGCCGGTCGCCCTGGGTCTTAATGTGTTGACGAAGCACCTTTTCAACCTGCTCGGGGTTGTTGGTTTTCAGGCGTGGAATAACCATCACCAGCCGCTCTTCATAGTGACGTTTAAGGCCATCAAGAATAATTTCCTGCGCGGTATCGTGATCGTTACATTCAATCAGATGCTCGGCCATTGCCACTTGTAACAGTGGCTGATGGCGAGTTTTACGGCTCTGGTTTTTCCACCAGGTTTTCAGCCCTTCGCTGCCCTGATCGGCTCGCGCCTGATCCATCAGGCCAATCCACGCCTGCTGCTGGAGGGCATCACGCTGGGCTTCATCGCCAACATTGGCTTTCGTCATGGACGGAATGATATCCAGCAACGAACTCCATGCCCCGGTACGAATATAGGCTTGTTCAGCAAGGCGCAAGACTTCAGGATGGCGAGGCGTAATTTCCAGCAGCTTATCGACGCCATGTCGTGCGGCGTGATTTTCATTGCGCGCGAGCTGCAAACGTACGCGGGTGATCTCGACCGGGATAAGATCGTGACCGGCCAGCTCAGTGGCACGTTCCAGATGCTGATTGGCACGGATCTCATCGCCACGCTGCTGGGCTGCTTCGGCAGCCAGCAGGTAGTTCACCACCGGTTGTTCAGCGTGATCGGCGTTCTTCGCCATAAGCTTCTCAACCTGCTGGTAATCACCTTCGGCCAGTTTCAGCAATGCCTGTTCCGTCTGTTTACGGGCGCGACGGCGCTTACGACCCACGAACCAGCCGCGCGTGTGCGCCCCGGTACGGAAAATCCGCCGTAACAGCCACTCAATAGCAAACAACACCACAAGGGCAAGAATCAGAATGATGACAAGGCCGGTAACACTGGTTTCAATATTGTAATTATCCGTCTGGATAAGCACATAACCCTGGTGACCCGCGATCATCGGGCCAACTACAATACCCGCCAGTAACAGTGCAAAGAGCAATAATACTTTCAGCATGATTATTCTCCCTGCGGTGCGTTAGCGGGTGCGGATTGAGGCGCATCCGCCCCGGGTTGCGTCAGCAAATTACGCACGCGGGTTTGCATCAGTTTTTCAAGAATAGGCTGACTTTGCAGCGCATCCGGGATCTCCATCGCGATGCTTTGCTGATCGAGCTTATCAAGCTCTTCAAGGAACGCTTTGGTGGTCGCATCTTCAGTGTCGTAGTAGGCGCGAACCCAGGTCGACACATTATCCAGCGCCTGCTTGTAGGTCTCTTCCTGATGACGAGGAACCGCCTGCGCCGCTACTAACAGCCGCGAACGGATATTTTCACGCAGATAGACGTCCTGATTAGGTGCCAGCAGCGGAACCGCCGTGTCATCGCGGCGGCGAATAGTAATAAAGCTGTCCATAAAGCTCTGCCAGCTTTTCTGAAGGTTTACGCGCCATTCGGTAATAGAGCTGGAGAGCTCGCTGCTATCGGCGTCCATCGGAGAATCGTCGTCGTTATTGTCCGCAAGGCGCAGGTTATCTATCTGATTGGATAACTGATTCACCTTCAGAATAATGCCGTCATAGTCCACCTGAGTGATAGCAGACAGAGCAGTGATATCCTCGGTGATGGCGCGACGAGCGGTAATCAGGCTGGGATCATTCATTTCAGCAAGGCTGATATCGGCGCTTTTCAACAGTGCAGCGGCCGTCGTGGCATCCTGATCGCTCCAGAGCTTACGCCCGGCCAGTTTGACCAGGAAATCAGCCTGGGCCAGCAGCCAGGTTTTAGCGTCAGAGCCGGATATCGTCGCCACTTTTTGCTGCAACTCATCCAACTGCTTGTTGAGTGCGGCCTGCTGGTTTTTGGCTTCGTCCAGCTGCGTCGCTTGCTGCTTGATAACGTCTTCCAGCCCGGCTTTTTGTTTATCCTGGGCCTGCTGTAAAGCAATGACCTGATTTGCCAGCTCGTCGTTCGTCGCACGTATAACGGTGGTCTGATGCTTGACCCAGCCATAAAGACCGACGCCTGCGGCCAGTGCGATAGCAATTGCAATCACACTCAGTGCAAGACTCGTCTTGCCAGCGCGGTTGTTCTTCTCGGCTTTTTCGGGCGGCGGCGTTGTGCCATCAACCTGTTTGGTCTCTTCAACCACGGCAGAGGAGTGTTGTTGTTCCGTCATTATGGCTTCCCATTATGAGTGTTATTGTAATGCGCGAATCAGCGCATCGTTTTCTGCGTTATCGGCGACCTGAATATCCTGCCAGCCCAATTCCCGGGCGAGGTTCGCCAAACGTTCACTGACGACAAGCAGTCGACAACCCAGTAGCCAGTTTTCACGATACCAGGGTGGAGTGAGTGAAAAAAGTTGCTGTAACATCTCGCCGCTGGTTACCACCAGGGTAGTCACCCCCCGCGTGTGCCAGCGCATCGCTTCTTCTGCGCCGTCGTAATATTTCATACTGCGTTGATAGCATTCACAAAATTCTACTATGGCGCCCCGTTCCTGCAGGGTTTGACCTAGTAATTCCCGGCCACCATTGCCTCGTAAGATTAGCGCACGTTTGCCCTCAATGCTTTGTAATTCAGGCAATTGTAGTAAGACTTCGCTAATTTCACGATCCAGCGGGTAGCGTACATCAATACCGCTGACTTTATGCAGTGCCAGCGCGCTTGTGCGGCCAATCGCGAAATAGTCCGGGTCTGCAGGCCACGTAGTATGGGCCTGTTTTAAGTGAGCCTGGGCGAAGGTCACCGCATGTTGTGAAAGGATGAAAACCATGTCGTTGGCGGTGAGCGCATTCAACCGCCCGGCGAGAGAATGCAGCTCGCGTCCAGGGGAAAACTCAATCAGCGGAAAGCTCCATGCCACCAGCCCCAGAGCGCGCAACCGGCTCACAAGTATCTCTCCTGCGGGAGAGGGACGGGTGACAAGGATACTCATGCAGGCGCGTCTCCGTTATAAACGTCGGTCAGAATGTCACGAGCGCCGTTTGCGAGCAGCTCTTCAGCGAGAGAAATGCCCATTTCGACCGCCTCTGACGGCTGGCCACGTCGTTCGCCACGAATAATGTCAGAGCCATCCGGTGCACCGACTAAGGCGCGTAGCCAAAGCTCCCCCTCCGTTATTTCAGCATAGCTGCCAATTGGCACCTGGCAGCCGCCTTCAAGCCGCGTATTCATGGCACGTTCAGCCGCAACCCGCAGCGACGTTTCATCATGGTTGAGCGGGGCGAGCAGTGCTCGTGTGTGTTCATCCGCCAGCCGACATTCAATCCCGACCGCCCCCTGGCCGACGGCCGGGAGAGAGAGTTCAGGAGGTAGTGCTTGCTTGATACGCGCTGCCAGACCCAGACGTTTTAGTCCTGCAACGGCGAGAATAATCGCGTCATAATCGCCGTTGTCGAGTTTACTTAAGCGTGTACCTACGTTGCCTCGCAGGGAACGAATCTCAAGATCCGGGCGACGTGCGGCCAGTTGACACTGGCGGCGTAAACTTGACGTGCCGACAACGCTGCCCGCTGGCAAGTCATCAAGACAGTTAAAGTGATTGGAAACGAAAGCATCGCGCGGATCTTCACGCTCGCAGATGGTTACCAGACCCAGCCCCTCTGGAAAGTCTACCGGCACATCTTTCATCGAATGCACCGCAATATCTGCACGATTTTCAAGCAAAGCCAGTTCCAGCTCTTTTACAAATAAGCCTTTACCACCGACTTTAGCCAGAGGAGTATCCAGAATGACATCGCCGCGGGTAACCATGGGCACCAGTTCAACCGTCAGGTTGGCATGATGTGCCTCCAGCTGTGTCTTAACATAATGTGCCTGCCAGAGCGCCAGGGGACTTTGCCGTGTGGCAATTCTTAAAACATTGTCTAACATGCTTGTTACCGTCATTATCGTCTGTTGACCATCCTAACATTGTTGTCTTAGGGTGTCAGGTTTGCGGTTAATGCACTGGAAGTGGCGGGTTTGACCATCGCGATAAGACTCGCCTCAGTTGTAAGTGGGAATTTACACGTAGTGAAGGGTGCTACACTGGTAAGTAGCGCATCTTTCTTTACGGTCAATGAGCAAGGTGTTAAATTGATCACGTTTTAGACCATTTTTTCGTCTTTACTACCTCAAAGATGAAGGCGAAAAAGGGTAACGGCTTAATTGGCTTTTCTGTAAACATCAGGCGATATGTCTTGTACCTCTATATTGAGACTCTGAAACAGAGACTGGATGCCATAAATCAATTGCGTGTGGACCGCGCGCTTGCTGCTATGGGACCTGCTTTTCAGCAGGTGTACAGTCTGCTGCCGACATTGCTGCACTATCACCATCCGCTGATGCCGGGTTACCTCGATGGTAACGTTCCAAAAGGCATCTGCCTTTACACGCCTGATGAAACCCAACTGCACTACCTGCATGAACTCGAACTCTACCGTGGCATGCCTGCGCAGGAGTCGCCAAAAGGCGAACTGCCGATTACGGGCGTCTATACCATGGGGAGTACCTCTTCGGTAGGGCAGAGCTGTTCTTCCGATCTTGATATCTGGGTGTGTCACCAGTCCTGGCTTGATAATGAAGAACGCCAGCTGTTACAGCGCAAATGTAGCCTGCTGGAGAGCTGGGCGGCATCGCTGGGCGTCGAGGTGAGCTTCTTCTTAATTGATGAAAACCGCTTCCGCCATAATGAAAGCGGCAGTCTGGGTGGTGAAGACTGTGGCTCCACGCAGCACATTTTGTTGCTTGATGAATTCTACCGCACCGCTGTGCGCCTGGCGGGTAAGCGTATTCTGTGGAATATGGTGCCGGGCGATGAAGAAGAGCACTATGACGACTACGTCATGACCCTCTACGCACAGGGTGTACTTACGCCGAATGAATGGCTGGATCTCGGCGGCCTGAGCTCGCTGTCTGCTGAAGAGTATTTCGGCGCCAGCCTCTGGCAGCTCTATAAAAGTATCGACTCCCCGTACAAAGCGGTGTTGAAAACATTGCTGCTTGAAGCCTATTCCTGGGAGTATCCAAACACCCGCCTTCTGGCGAAAGACATTAAACAGCGTCTGCACGATGGCGAAATCGTCTCGTTCGGTCTCGATCATTACTGCATGATGCTGGAGCGCGTAACCCACTATCTGACCGCTATCGAAGACCACACTCGCCTGGACCTTGTTCGTCGATGTTTCTACTTAAAAGTGTGTGAGAAACTGAGCCGTGAGCGTGCCTGTGTTGGCTGGCGGCGAGAAGTCGTCAGTCAGTTAGTCAAAGAGTGGGGGTGGGACGAAGCTCGCCTCACGATGCTGGATAACCGGGCAAACTGGAAAATCGATCAGGTGCGTGAAGCGCACAATGAACTGCTTGATGCAATGATGCAGAGCTACCGTAACCTGATCCGCTTTGCGCGCCGCAATAATCTGAGCGTCTCCGCCAGTCCGCAGGACATCGGTGTGCTGACCCGTAAGTTATATGCCGCGTTTGAAGCGCTGCCGGGCAAAGTTACGTTAGTTAACCCGCAGATTTCGCCGGATCTCTCCGAGCCAAATTTAACCTTTATCCATGTTCCGCCAGGCCGTGCGAACCGCACCGGTTGGTATCTCTACAACCGCGCCCCGAACATGGACTCTATCGTCAGCCATCAACCGCTGGAATATAACCGCTACCTGAACAAACTGGTGGCCTGGGCGTGGTTTAATGGTCTGTTGACGTCGCGTACGCATCTGTATGTAAAAGGCAATGGTATTGTCGACCTGGCAAAACTGCAGGAGATGGTGGCGAACGTGTCGCATCACTTCCCGCTGCGCCTGCCTGCGCCCACGCCAAAAGCCCTCTACAGCCCATGTGAAATTCGTCATCTGGCCATTATCGTCAACCTGGAGTACGACCCGACCGTGGCGTTCCGTAACCAGGTTGTGCATTTTGATTTCCGTAAGCTGGATGTGTTCAGCTTTGGCGAGCAGCAAAACTGCCTGGTGGGTAGCGTCGACCTGCTGTATCGAAACTCGTGGAATGAAGTGCGCACGCTACACTTTAACGGCGAGCAGGCGATGATTGAAGCGCTGAAGACCATCCTTGGCAAGATGCATCAGGACGCGGCACCGCCGGACAGCGTTGAGGTGTTCTGTTACAGCCAGCACCTTCGTGGGTTAATACGTACCCGCGTCCAGCAGTTGGTTTCCGAGTGCATTGAGCTTCGCCTCTCCAGCACCCGTCAGGAAACGGGCCGCTTTAAGGCATTGCGTGTGGCCGGGCAGACCTGGGGCCTTTTCTTCGAGCGTCTTAATGTGTCGGTGCAAAAACTGGAAAATGCGATCGAGTTTTACGGCGCCATTTCGCATAACAAGCTGCACGGTCTGTCGGTTCAGGTCGAAACCAACCACGTTAAACTGCCGCAAGTGGTGGATGGCTTTGCCAGTGAAGGGATCATTCAATTCTTCTTTGAAGAGACGGGCGATGACGGTTTCAACATCTATATTCTGGATGAGAGCAACCGCGCGGAAGTCTATCATCACTGCGAAGGCAGCAAAGAGGAGCTGGTGCGTGACGTGAGCCGGTTCTACTCCTCGTCTCATGACCGCTTTACCTACGGCTCGAGTTTTATCAACTTTAACCTGCCGCAGTTCTATCAGATTGTAAATGTGGATAATCGGGTGCAGGTCATCCCGTTCCGCAATCAGTCCATTACGCCGGTCGCGTCTGCCAGTCAGGATAACGACGCACCGATGTTGCAGCAGTATTTCTCCTGACTCCCTGTTGGGGTGCGGCCTGATGCCCTCACCCCACTCCTCTCCCGGCAGAGAGCAGCAAAACGAGCCGTTATCCCCGGAAGCTTACCTCTTCGCCTGCCTGCTGCGTCGCCGCTTGTTCCAGCAAGTCCCAGAACGTTTCACCTGAGCGATCGCATACCCACTCGTTCTCTTTGAGATCGAAGTGGTAGCCGCCCTGCTTAGTCGCCAGCCACACCTGATGCAGAGGTTCCTGACGGTTGATAATGATTTTGCTGCCGTTTTCAAAAGTGAGGGTCAGCACGCCGCCGTTGATTTCGCAGTCGATATCACTGTCGCTATCCCGGTCGTCCAGACGCGTCTCGATGGTTTCCCAAAGGGTGTCAGCCAGGCGATGAAATTCACTGTCGTTCATTGTTGTTTCCCGTTTTAGGTGATGGCGGCAGTATAACGCGAAATATTTCCCGATGCAGGGTGTGTGCAAACTCTTGCTTTTGTGCCTTCTCCTGCGATGATAGATAAAAGAAAGGATGAACTAACAGGCTACCTACAATGAAAGATGTGTGTCGCACGCTGGCCGTAATGCTGGCCTTATTCAGCCTGACAGGCTGTGGTCTGAAAGGACCGTTGTATTTCCCGCCGGCAGATAAAAACGCGCCGCCGCCCACGCAAAAAGCGTCACCCGTTCTCCAGTCGACTACGCCGGATCGTAACGATCGTGGTGATAACGGTGGCCCGAGCCAGGTTAACTAATTACGATCCCCGTTCCGTACCCGCGCAGGTAATTGGAGTAGATAATGCAGTTCTCGAAGATGCATGGCCTTGGCAACGATTTTATGGTCGTCGACGCGGTGACGCAGAATGTCTTTTTCTCCCCGGAGCTTATTCGCCGTATGGCAGACAGGCACCTGGGCGTCGGGTTCGATCAGTTACTGGTGGTTGAACCCCCTTATGATCCTGAACTTGATTTCCACTACCGCATTTTTAACGCGGACGGCAGCGAAGTGTCGCAGTGCGGCAACGGCGCACGTTGCTTTGCCCGCTTTGTCCGCCTCAAAGGTCTCACCAATAAACGCGATATCCGCGTCAGCACCGCCAACGGGCGAATGGTATTAAGCGTGACGGAAGACGAGCTGGTGCGCGTGAATATGGGCGAGCCTAACTTTGAACCATCGCAGGTCCCGTTTCGCGCTAACAAAGCGGAAAAGACCTATATTATGCGTGCAGCGGAGCAAACCATAATGTTCGGGGTTGTCTCAATGGGCAATCCACATTGCGTGATTCAGGTTGATGACGTTGACACCGCGCCGGTGGAAACGCTGGGGCCGGTGATGGAAAGCCATGAACGTTTCCCTGAGCGCGCCAATATTGGTTTTATGCAGGTGGTTAAACGAGATGCTGTTCGTCTGCGCGTTTATGAACGTGGTGCTGGCGAAACGCAGGCCTGTGGCAGCGGCGCATGTGCAGCCGTCGCCGTTGGCATTCAGCAGGGTCTGCTGGCCGACGAAGTACGAGTCGACTTGCCGGGCGGCCGGCTGGATATCGCCTGGAGAGGGCCGGGCCAACCATTGTACATGACCGGCCCGGCAGCACATGTCTACGACGGATTTATTCATCTATGAAGCACGTTGGGGAAGAGCAGCAGGAGGCGCCTGCCGAACTGGACGACAGCGCGGTTGTGGAGTATCTCCTGCGTCATCCTGAATTCTTTATTCGTAATGCCCACGCAGTGGAACAAATTCAGGTGCCGCACCCGGTACGCGGTATGGTTTCTCTTGTGGAATGGCATATGGCGCGCGCGCGCAATCACATCAATGTGCTGGAAGAGAACATGACGCTTCTGATGGAACAGGCCAGCGCAAATGAAGGCCTGTTTTATCGCCTCCTGCGCCTGCAAAGTAAGCTGGCATCGGCGGGCAGCCTTGAAGAGATGCTTAACCGCTTCCAGCGCTGGGCAAAAGATCTGGGGCTTGCGGGCGCGACCATTCGCCTTTTCCCCGACCGCTGGCGGCTTGGCGCACCCTCTGGCTTTACGCATCTGGCGCTCTCTCGCCAGGCGTTCGAACCTTTTCGCATCCAACGGCTGGGCCAACAGCAGCATTACCTGGGCTCGCTGAACGGGCCGGAACTCCTGTTGCTGTTACCCGACGCCAAAGCCATTGGTTCTGCTGCCGTTTCCATGATGGGACGTGACGCCGATTTGGGTGTGGTTATCTTCAGCAGCCGGGACCCGCACCACTATCAGTCCGGGCAGGGCACTCAGCTTATAGAGGAGATCGCCATGATGTTGCCTGACCTGCTGGAGCGTTGGATCGAGCGCGCATGACCGACTCGCCCTTACACGCCGCCGTCGCAGATTTTCTTCGCTATCTGCGCGTTGAGCGACAGCTCAGCCCCATCACCCTTATCAATTATCAGCGTCAGCTTGATGCCATCATTGCCCTGAGCGAAACGCTGCACTTGCAGCGCTGGCAACAATGTGACGCCGCCATGGTTCGTGCCATCGCCGTGCGCAGCCGCCGTAAGGGTCTTGGCGCGACCAGCCTCGCGCTGCGTCTTTCCGCCTTGCGCAGCTTCTTTGACTGGATGGTCGGTCAGGGCGAGTTGCCTGCAAACCCGGCAAAGGGAGTGTCAGCGCCCGCCACGCCACGCCATCTGCCCAAAAATATTGATGTTGATGATGTTAATCGTCTGTTGGATATCGATCTTAACGATCCGCTGGCGGTGCGCGATCGCGCGATGCTGGAAGTGATGTACGGGGCTGGCTTACGCTTGTCGGAGCTGGTGGGGCTGGATGTGAAACACATGGATCTGGAGAGCGGCGAAGTGTGGGTGATGGGGAAAGGCAGCAAAGAGCGCCGGCTGCCCATCGGGCGTAATGCGGTTATCTGGATTGAACACTGGCTCGATTTGCGCGGCCTTTTCGGCACCGATGACGATGCCCTGTTTCTGTCGAAACTTGGCAAACGTATTTCGGCGCGTAACGTGCAAAAACGTTTTGCTGAATGGGGGATCAAACAGGGGCTGAACAGCCACGTGCATCCGCATAAGCTACGCCACTCTTTCGCCACCCATATGCTGGAATCCAGCGGCGACCTGCGCGGCGTGCAGGAGCTACTCGGGCATGCTAATCTTTCCACCACGCAAATTTATACTCATCTTGATTTTCAACACCTTGCCTCGGTGTATGACGCAGCGCATCCACGCGCCAAACGGGGGAAATAATGCGATTTTACCGACCAACGGGCCTCATCTCGGCCCTGACGTTTGATCTGGACGACACGCTGTACGACAACCGTCAGGTCATCCTGCGCACGGAGCAGGAGTCTCTGCGCTTCGTACAGCAATACCACCCCTCGCTGAACGCACTGGAAAGCACCGATTTACATCGCATTCGCCAGTCTCTGCGCGAGACCGAACCCGATATTTATCATGACGTGACCGAATGGCGTCGACGTGCGGTGGAAAACGCTATGCTTGGTGCTGGCTTAACCGCACAGGACGCCGCTGCAGGGGCTGAGGCGGCGATGCACCACTTCGCCACATGGCGCAGCCGTATTGATGTACCGCAGGAGACGCACGAGACGCTGGCGAAACTGGCTGAAAAATGGCCGCTGGTGGCTATCACCAATGGCAATGCGCAGCCGGAACTTTTCGGTCTTAACGACTACTTCAAATTTGTGTTGCGTGCAGGTCCGGATGGGCGGGCGAAACCCTTCAACGATATGTACCATCTTGCCGCCGCGCGTCTGAATATTCCTCTGGGGGAAATTCTGCACGTAGGCGATGATCTGACGACCGATGTGGCGGGGGCAATCCGTTGCGGTATGCAGGCCTGCTGGATCAAGCCTGAAGGAGCAGACCTGTTAACAGCGGCGGATAGCCGCTTGCTGCCCCATCTGGAAATTTCGCGGTTGGCATCCCTCACCACGCTGATATAATCACCAGCAGTATTGTATAAATCCACAGTATGCCCGGTAGGCTTCATGCCACCGGGCAGATGACTTTCGGCGGTGCCAATGGACGTTTCTTACCTGCTCGACAGCCTCAATGACAAACAACGTGACGCCGTTGCGGCGACGCGTTCCAATATGCTGGTGCTGGCCGGGGCAGGCAGTGGTAAAACGCGCGTGCTGGTCCATCGTATTGCGTGGCTGCAGAGCGTGGAAAACTGCTCACCGTACTCGATTATGGCGGTGACCTTTACCAACAAAGCGGCGGCCGAAATGCGCCACCGTATTGCCCAACTGATGGGGACCAGCCAGGGTGGCATGTGGGTTGGAACCTTCCACGGGCTGGCGCACCGCTTACTGCGCGCCCATCATATGGACGCGAATCTGCCGCAGGATTTTCAAATCCTTGACAGCGAAGATCAGCTGCGTTTGCTCAAGCGGCTGATTAAGGCGATGAACCTTGATGAGAAGCAGTGGCCGCCGCGTCAGGCCATGTGGTACATCAACGGGCAGAAAGATGAGGGTATACGTCCACATCATATTCAAAGCTACGGCAACCCGGTGGAGCAGACCTGGCAGAAAGTGTATCAGGCCTATCAGGAGGCCTGCGATCGTGCAGGGCTGGTGGATTTTGCTGAACTGCTGCTGCGTGCCCACGAGCTGTGGCTGAATAAACCCCATATCCTCCAGCACTACCGCGAACGCTTCACCAACATTCTGGTGGACGAATTCCAGGACACCAACAACATTCAGTACGCATGGATCCGACTGCTGGCAGGTGATACCGGCAAGGTGATGATTGTCGGTGACGATGACCAGTCTATCTACGGCTGGCGCGGTGCCCAGGTAGAAAACATCCAGCGCTTCCTTAAAGATTTTCCCGGTGCCGAAACCATCCGCCTTGAGCAGAACTACCGCTCAACCAGCAATATTCTCAGCGCGGCAAACGCCCTGATTGAAAACAATAATGGCCGTCTGGGTAAAAAGTTATGGACCGAAGGCATTGAGGGCGAGCCGATTTCGCTCTACTGCGCCTTCAACGAACTCGACGAAGCCCGCTTTGTCGTTAACCGGATCAAAACCTGGCAGGACAACGGCGGTGCGCTTGAGAAGTGTGCGATCCTCTATCGCAGCAACGCCCAGTCGCGTGTGCTGGAAGAGGCGCTGCTACAGGCCAGCATGCCGTACCGTATTTACGGCGGGATGCGCTTCTTTGAACGTCAGGAAATCAAAGACGCGCTCTCCTATCTGCGCCTTATTGCTAACCGTAATGACGATGCAGCCTTTGAACGCGTAGTTAACACGCCAACGCGTGGCATTGGCGATCGTACCCTGGACGTTGTTCGTCAGACTTCCCGTGATCGTCAGCTGACGTTATGGCAGGCCACCCGTAAGCTATTGCAGGAAAAAGCACTCGCAGGCCGTGCGGCAGGCGCTTTGCAGCGTTTTATTGAGCTGATTGATGCGCTGGCCCAGGAGACGGCGGAAATGCCCCTGCACGTGCAGACTGACCGGGTCATTAAAGATTCAGGTCTGCGCATGATGTACGAGCAGGAAAAGGGCGAGAAAGGCCAGACACGTATTGAGAACTTAGAGGAGCTGGTGACGGCGACGCGCCAGTTCAGCTACAACGAAGAAGATGAAGATTTAATGCCGCTGCAGGCGTTTCTTTCCCATGCTGCGCTGGAAGCAGGCGAAGGGCAGGCGGACACCTGGCAGGATGCCGTGCAGCTGATGACGCTCCATTCGGCGAAAGGGCTGGAGTTCCCCCAGGTGTTTATTGTCGGTATGGAAGAGGGCATGTTCCCAAGCCAGATGTCGCTGGACGAAGGCGGACGCCTGGAAGAAGAGCGCCGCCTGGCTTACGTCGGTGTGACCCGTGCCATGCAAAAACTCACCCTGACCTATGCCGAGACGCGTCGTCTGTACGGCAAAGAGGTTTACCATCGTCCGTCACGCTTTGTTGGCGAACTGCCGGAAGAGTGTGTGGAAGAGGTTCGTTTACGGGCCACCGTCAGCCGTCCGGTCAGCCATAAACAGCTGGGAACACCGATGGCGGAAAACGACACGGGTTATAAACTGGGCCAGCGCGTGCGGCATGCGAAATTTGGTGAAGGCACCATTGTGAACCTGGAGGGCAGTGGCGAGCATAGCCGTTTGCAGGTGGCCTTCCAGGGGCAGGGTATCAAATGGCTGGTTGCCGCTTATGCTCGTCTGGAAACAGTGTAACATTCAGAAAAATATCATCTTTTTGTAATCTTCTGCTAGCCTTATACGCTGAGGGGGAAATATTACCCCTTAGCGTTCCGTTGCGAGTTGACGCCTTATTTTTGCTGGCGTAACATGCGCGCACGATCACGCTAAGAGGACATTCGCCTTGGACACACCCAGTACATACTGGCTCAATTCCCTGTCATCCAGGAACAACTCCTAAGGCTATCTCCTCTTGCTGATGGCCTTAGTGGTTGTCAGCGATCTGTTTTATTCCCGTCGCGCTGAGTCAGGCTGTTTAATGGTCTGAAACGCCTTATGTTTCTTGTGTGCCCAACCGAACTGTCCAGACATTTTTGTATTGGGAGTCCCGGTCATGCTGAGCGCATTTCAACTCGAAAATAATCGTTTAACCCGCCTCGAGGCTGATGAAATCAAGCACCTCGCCAGCTCTGTATGGGTTGATTTGGTCGAGCCGGACGATGACGAACGACAACGCGTGCAAACGGAACTTGGCCAGAATCTGGCAACACGCCCTGAACTGGAAGATATCGAAGCATCCGCTCGTTTCTTTGAAGACGAAGACGGTTTGCATATCCACTCCTTCTTCTTCTTCGAAGACGCTGAAGATCACGCCGGTAACTCCACGGTGGCTTTTACTATCCGTGAAGGTCGTCTGTTTACCCTGCGTGAGCGTGAGTTGCCGGCATTCCGGCTCTATCGTATGCGCGCCCGCAGCCAGGAGATGGTGGATGGCAACGCTTATGAGCTTTTGCTGGATCTCTTCGAAACCAAGATTGAACAGCTGGCGGATGAAATCGAAAATATCTACAGCGATCTGGAAAAACTGAGCCGCGTGATCATGGAAGGTCAACAGGGTGATGAATATGACGAAGCGCTTTCCACGCTGGCAGAACAGGAAGATATCGGCTGGAAAGTTCGCCTGTGCCTGATGGATACCCAACGTGCACTGAACTTCCTTGTTCGCAAAGCGCGTTTACCCGGCGGGCAACTGGAGCAGGCGCGTGAAATCCTGCGCGATATCGAATCTCTGCTGCCGCACAACGAATCCCTGTTTCAGAAGGTAAACTTCCTGATGCAGGCGGCAATGGGCTTTATCAATATCGAGCAGAACCGCATTATCAAGATCTTCTCGGTGGTTTCAGTGGTCTTCCTGCCCCCGACGCTTGTTGCCTCCAGTTACGGGATGAACTTCGAGTTTATGCCTGAACTGCACCTGAGCTTCGGTTACCCTGCCGCCATTATTCTGATGATCCTGGCAGGCCTGGCCCCGTATCTCTATTTCAAACGCCGCAACTGGTTGTAATTCTGCCAACAGAGGTTCAGCAATTCTGCTGAACCTTTCTCTCTTACAGGCTCCAGGTCTGAATACCCTTAACCTTCAGTTCGTAATACCAGATATTCGCCCGCGAGGCGGTATAAATATTAACAACAAAGGCCAGGAATCGCAGATCGGTAGCCGCAATAATAACGGCAACTACAATATTTAGTAGTAAGATCAGAATTGATTTTTTCCATAACCCTAATATCAGCAAATAGATAATTGAGAAGAAATAGGCGAAGAAGTTCATAGACACTTTAAGCTTTTGCCCAAACGTCATTGTCTTAAACGCTTCTCTCCAGGCTGGCGTCGCGCCCCAAAAAGCGGGCAGGCCATTTTTGTCAAAGAACGAAAAACGGAATTTCCATTTTTCACTCAGTGACGGATCGTTCTGGTAATCGTAGTCGTTAGCGACGCTCATGTTTCTCTCCATAATGGTAATGATTTTTGCAGGTTCAGACTGCCGGGTCTTCGTGTGTAGGGGCGAGGAGTAAGATTAAAAACAGCAAAAAGTCGAAGCCGTTACCCACTTTAACGGCCAGGCTCTCGCATTCTGCGCCAAAAAAGAACCCCAGCCCGGCTGACGCCAGGTAAATGACGACTGAGGGAATAACCACGTAACGGGCTTTTAATCCACTGTCCCGCGTGCGTTGCGCATTGATATTCACCTTCAGGTAAGTAAACAACACCATGCACGACAGCAGAATAATGGGGCGCTCATCCAGATTGAAGGCGAGGGAAAGAAAGATAACATGCAAGAGTATATAGAGAACAATATATGGCCGACGCATAAGCCGTTTTTTGCCGGAAGGCAAAATAATCCTGCGCATCATTTCTCATTCATCCTGAACAGTGAAAATCAAACAGATTAAAACATAGCATTGAGAAATGGATTATGCGAAACAGAAATTGAATAATCCTCGATATAAATAAGCGGGCGACCATGCCGCCCGCTTATTTAGCGTGTTGATGTCCGGGTTAATGCATCTGGTCGACTGCGCAATTTATCACTCAGTGATGTCCCCAGGCCCTCACCGGTCGGCGGCAGCAAATAACCGTTTTCAACAACCGGTAGCCTGTCCACCAGATCGCCGTAGAAATCCGCCAGATAGGCGCGTACCACCTCCTGGAATATGGCGTTATTGCATGACAACCCCAAGTGCAGCGAGGCCATTAGTACCACCGGGCCGGTACAGTCGTGGGGGGCAATGGGCTTTTGGTAGGCTTCGGCCAGCGCAGCGATTTTTTTTGCTTCGGTAATGCCGCCACACCAGGAGAGATCGAGCATCACGTAGTCGAGCGCGTCGGCGGCTAAACACTCCCGAAAATTGCTCATCGTGGCCAGGGTTTCACTGCCACAAACCGGAATGCCGGAAAGGCGACGGTAATCTGCCAGCCCCTGTGGCGAATCCATTTTGATGGGATCTTCTGCCCAAAAGATATCGTACTGTCGCAGCTCACGTGAAATAGCCAGCGCTGCGGTGGTATTCCACAGGGAGTGGAATTCACACATCACATCGATTTTGTCGCCCACCGCGTCACGGATCTTTTTGAAAGGCGCGATGGCTTTCTTGATATCACTGCTACTGATGTACTGGCCGTTGCTGGCTGCGGCGAAGCTGTCTACCGGCCAGATTTTCATGGCGCTGAACCCTTCTTCAATCAAACTTTGTGCCAGCTCGTCCGGGCATTCCAGGAAGGCAACCTGATCATCATAGCGACCCTGCGGGCGCTGCTCGCCCTGTGACAAGGTGCGGCGTTGCTCACCCTGACTATTAAAATTTACCCCTGCGCAGGTGTTGTAGGCGCGCATTTTGTCGTGGCACAACCCGCCCAGTAACTGCCAGACCGGCTTTTTCAGCGCCTTACCCAGTAAATCCCATAGCGCAATATCGATAGCCGAACAGGCGCGGGTCTCCACCCCGGAGCCGTTGAAACCCAGGTAGCCCCGTAGCAGTGTACGGTTGTGGCGCTCGATATTCAGCGCCTCCTGACCCAGCAGCATCGGGGCGATGATGGAGTGGATATAGGCTTCTACCGCTTCAGCGCCACGGAACGTTTCCCCTAAGCCGATCAGCCCTTCATCGGTGTGAATCTCTACCCATAACAGGTTTGCATGTGCACGAACCCGGGTCGTTTCGATTTTAGTGATCTTCATAGATACCCCCTCGCGGATTAACTTTCTTTAATGGTTGCGCTACCATTTGCTGCTGTTAAAAAAGCTGTCTACAGGTGCAAAATAGAAAGCATTAAAAAACAATTAAATCAAACCATTATAAAATGGTAGCGCATTCATTTATCGCTCAAGCCTGGACTGATCCCTGGCGGCAGACAAGCGCAGGATCGTCAAAATGCGATCCCGCTTACAAAAAGGAGGTGGGGTCAGAGGCGCTAAGGTGTCTGAAGACAGGTCGAAAGTCGGTCAACGAGGGTAAAGCCAACGTCATCATTGACGGTCGTATGATCGCCGTTTTTCAGGCGGCGCAGCAGGGCAGCCGCTGCCAGATGACCAAGCTGTTTGCCATCAATGCGCACTGTCGAAAGAGGCGGGAAAGTGTGGGCAGCGAAGTTCATATCGCCAAAACCAAAGACAGAAAGCTGTTCCGGCACCTTCAGATGGCGGCTTGCGGCTTCGGTCAGCACGCCGTGGGCCAGGGTATCAGAAGTGCAAACGACGACACGCGGTGTACTGTCCCTTTCAAGGATGCGTGTTAAACCTTCGCGGCCCTGCTCCAGGGCAGGCAGTCCCGTGAAGCTCTGATGCACAATATCAGTGATGCCCTGCGACGTTAAGGTTTCCATAAACACCTGCGCTCGCACTTTACCGCGTGGATCATCAACGGAGAGCAGGGCGAAATGACGATATCCCTGACCGAGTAAATGATTAGCCACACGACGGCCCACCTCTTCGTGAGAAAACCCCACCAGCATATCAATAGGGGAGTCGCTGATGTCCCAGGTTTCCACCACCGGCACGCCCGTCGCACGCAGGCGTTTGCGGCTGGGTTCAGTGTGCACCGTTCCGGTGAGGATAATGCCATCCGGGCGACGACTGAGGATCACGTCCAGCAGCTCCTGTTCCTGTTGTGCTTCATACCCGGAGATACCCAGCAGGACCTGGTAGCCGTTGGCGGCCAGTTGCTCGGCAATCGCCTGAAAGGTATCCGAAAACAGGGGATTAGTGAGCATCGGGACTAATACCGCGACCAGACGGCTACGGTTGGATGCCAGTGCGCCCGCATTCTGATTGGGTACAAAGCCCGTCTCTTCAATGACTTTCAATACTCTGGTGCGCGTCGCTTCCTTTACCTGGTCCGGTTGATTTAACACACGCGACACCGTGATGGGGGCAACATTAGCCATTTTTGCTACATCTGCGATGCGCAGTCCTGAAACTGTCTGTTTACGACCGGGCATAGAGTGTCCACCACTGAAAGACGGTTAGTTTAAGGGCTTATCTTATCGACCACGACGTTGGGTATACAGCGCATCGAGTACAAAAACTGCCAGCGCAACCCAAATAAAGGCAAAGGTCACCATTTTGTCTGCGCCGGGGTGCTCATCGTAGAAGAACACGGCCAGAAGGAACATCAAGGTCGGGCCGATGTACTGAAAGAACCCGAGCGTCGATAAGCGAAGACGGGTAGCCGCCCCGGTAAAACAGAGCAGGGGAATGGTGGTGACAACACCCGCTGCCATTAACAGCAGGTTAAGAGACACGCTGTTCTGGGTCATATGGCTGGTTTCGCTGTTTGCAAAGCCAAACAGCCAGATGGCCGCAACCGGAAGCAACCAGAGTGTTTCGATGAGCATGCCAGTCTGGGCGTCAACGGCGATTTTTTTACGGATGAGCCCGTAAAAAGCGAAGCTGAAGGCGAGTCCGAGCGAGATGATCGGTAACGAGCCGAAGGCCCACAACTGAACCAGCACGCCGGTCGCCGCCAGAATAACCGCAGCCCACTGCATCCGGCGAAAACGCTCGGCGAGAAAAATCATGCCCAGTAAAATATTCACCAGGGGGTTGATGAAATAACCGAGGCTGGCTTCCAGCAGATGATGATTATTGACCGACCAGATAAAAAGCAGCCAGTTGCCCCCGATTAGCACTGCCGAAAGTGCCAGTAAGCAGAGCTTCTTTGGCATGCGGAAAACCTGTTTCACCTGCGGCCATTGTCGGCTGACGCTTATCAGGGCAATCATAAAGAAAAAGGACCAGATAATGCGGTGAGTCAGGATTTCATCGGCGGGGACATACCCTATGATTTTGAAATAAGCCGGCGCAATACCCCAAATAAAGTAAGCCGCAAGGGCGAGTAACACCCCTTGTCGCGTCTGTTTTGCATCCATGTCACTACACTCGTTGCTGAAAAGAGAGGCTACTTTAACTGATTTTGTGACTCAACCCACCATATAGGTCGCGGTTGCGCTTGCAATATAGAGCTGCTCTTCGTTATGCAGCTCAACACGGGCAACAGCCACTTTGTTCCCCGCACGCAAAAGGGTGCTGCTGGCGGTAAACCGGTTTCCACGGCCAGGGCGTAAATAATCCACGCGTAAATCAATCGTCCCCATCCGCGACAAACGGGTCCGCAGCTCCTCCTCCGTCAGCGTATCGTGACGCGTGAGGGTGCTGCCTACGCAAACCAGTCCGGCCGCCACGTCCAGGGCGGAAGCAATCACGCCACCATGAAGAATACTCTGCGCCCAGTTTCCCACCATCATGGGTTGATTATTAAAGCTGAGCTCGGCGTACTCTTTTTCATAGCGGATGAGTTCCAGCCCAAGGGCGCGATTAAACGGCATATGGTAAACAAAGATCTCACCTACCAGTTTTAATGCGGCGTCGGCTGTGAGGAGGGTTGACATAGAAGCTATATCCATAAGTTAAAGAAATGTTGATTTTATGCCTCAAAATTGTTGATTACCAGTTTCAGAAAGGATACCTGCGCAGCTCTTAAATAAATCTGTAGAATAGGTGGCGCTAAAATATTCAGTTCAACAACTTTGTTCAGGGGAAGAAAGCCGATGCGGACGTTTCTGGGTTGGTTTGCGGCAGCGTGCATGCTGCCATTTGCAGCATTTGCGCAGGAAGCGACAGTAAAAGAAGTTCATGATGCGCCCGCGGTGCGCGGCAGTATTATCGCCAACATGCTCCAGGAGCATGATAATCCGTTTACGCTCTACCCGTATGAATCCAACTACCTGCTTTATACCTATACGAGCGATATGAACAAAGAAGCCATCCGCTCTTATAGCTGGTCGGATGAAGCTCGTAAGGATGAAGTGAAGTTCCAGCTCAGCCTGGCATTCCCGTTATGGCGTGGTATTGTCGGACCGAACTCGGTGCTGGGTGCGTCTTACACGCAAAAATCCTGGTGGCAGCTCTCTAATACCAAAGAGCCGGCGTCTTCGCCGTTCCGTGAAACCAACTATGAACCGCAGCTGTTCCTTGGTTTTGCCACCGACTACAGCTTTGCGGGCTGGACGTTACGTGATGTGGAGTTTGGTTTTAACCATGATTCCAATGGACGTTCCGACCCGACGTCGCGTAGCTGGAACCGCATCTACACGCGTTTGATGGCGCAAAACAATAACTGGCTGGTAGAAGTGAAACCCTGGTACGTCGTGGGAAATACCGACGATAACCCGGACATCACCAAATACCTGGGCCACTATCAGATGCGAATCGGCTATCAGTACGGTGAAACCATCTTCAGCGTGAAAGGTCAGTACAACTGGAATACTGGCTACGGCGGCGCAGAGGTCGGTGTGAGCTATCCGATTACCAAACATGTTCGCTTCTACACTCAGGTGTACAGCGGCTATGGCGAGTCGTTGATTGACTATAATTTCAATCAGACACGGGTTGGTGTTGGCGTAATGCTCAACGATCTGTTTTAAGGATTGCAGTTTCATGAGCAGGCGCTGAAAATAGCGCCTGTTTTTTGCGGTTGAATGGGGTAAATGTGGCGCAGGCGGAAGTTTTGAATCTGGAATCGGCAGCTCTACAGGTTTTACGTGAAACCTTTGGCTACCAGCAGTTCCGTCCGGGCCAGGTGGATATTATCGACACGGCGCTCGCCGGTCGCGATTGTCTCGTCGTGATGCCCACGGGTGGCGGAAAATCCCTCTGTTATCAAATTCCGGCGTTGATCCTTCCGGGATTAACCCTGGTGGTCTCACCGCTTATCTCGTTGATGAAAGACCAGGTCGATCAGCTCCTTGCCAACGGTGTGGCGGCGGCGTGTCTCAATTCAACGCAGACGCGCGAGCAACAGCTTGAGGTGATGGCAGGGTGCCGAACCGGGCAAATTCGTCTGCTCTATATCGCCCCCGAGCGTCTGATGCTCGACAATTTCCTGGACCAGCTTCGCCACTGGAACCTCACTCTGTTAGCCGTGGACGAGGCGCACTGTATCTCTCAGTGGGGCCATGATTTCCGCCCGGAATATGCCGCTCTTGGGCAGTTGCGCCAGTATTTGCCCGCGGTGCCCTTTATGGCGCTCACCGCCACGGCCGATGACACTACACGGGCGGACATTGTGCGTCTGCTCGGGCTCAACGACCCGCTGATTCAAATCAGCAGCTTCGACCGTCCGAACATCCGCTACATGCTGATGGAGAAGTTTAAACCGCTCGATCAGCTCCTGCGCTACGTGCATGACCAGCGTGGCAAAGCGGGGATTATCTACTGCAACAGTCGTGCGAAAGTGGAAGACACCGCCGCACGTCTGCAAAGTCGGGGGTTCAGTGCGGCGGCCTACCATGCCGGGCTGGAAAACGACGTGCGCGCCAGCGTGCAGGAGAAATTCCAGCGCGATGACCTGCAAATCGTGGTCGCCACCGTGGCCTTCGGGATGGGCATCAACAAACCCAACGTGCGCTTTGTGGTGCATTTCGATATTCCGCGCAACATCGAATCCTATTATCAGGAAACCGGTCGTGCCGGACGAGACGGGTTACCGGCGGAAGCCATGTTGTTTTATGCCCCGGAAGATATGGCCTGGCTGCGTCGCTGTCTGGAAGAGAAACCCGCCGGGCAGTTGCAGGATATCGAACGCCACAAACTGAACGCGATGGGAGCCTTTGCTGAGGCGCAAACCTGCCGTCGCCTTGTGCTGCTGAACTATTTCGGCGAAGGGCGACAGGCACCCTGCGGTAACTGCGATATCTGCCTCGATCCCCCAAAACGCTATGATGGGCTCACCGATGCGCAAATTGCCCTCTCCACCATTGGTCGGGTTAATCAGCGGTTCGGGATGGGCTATGTGGTGGAAGTGATCCGTGGCGCAAATAACCAACGTATCCGTGAGCTTGGCCACGATAAGCTTAAGGTGTACGGGATGGGGCGGGATAAAAGCCATGAGCACTGGGTGAGCGTGATTCGACAACTCATCCATTTGGGGCTGGTCACGCAGAATATTGCGCAACACTCATGCTTACAGATGACGGATGCCGCGCGTCCCGTGCTGCGGGGTGAAATACCGTTGCAACTGGCCGTACCGCGCATGGTGGCGATTAAATCCAGGGTGATGCAAAAGGCCGCCGTCGGCAACTATGATCGTAAGCTCTTCGCCAAGCTACGCAAACTGCGTAAAGCGATTGCTGATGAAAACAACGTGCCGCCGTATGTGGTCTTCAATGACGCAACGCTTATCGAAATGGCGGAACAGATGCCCATTACGCCGGGTGAAATGCTGGGAGTTAATGGCGTTGGGGTTCGTAAACTCGAACGGTTTGGTCAGGAGTTTATGGCGCTGATCCGTGCCCACGTTGACGGTGATGATGAGTAGTCAGCAGGCGCGAAAAGTGCCAGGATAGTTACCCACTTTACTATTTTTCCGCGAGTTAAACATGGTCATGCTCTTCCTCACCGTCGCCCTGGTGCACATTGTGGCGTTAATGAGTCCAGGCCCGGACTTTTTCTTTGTGTCGCAAACCGCCGTTAGCCGCTCCCGTAAAGAGGCGATGATGGGTGTGCTGGGCATCACCGCAGGCGTGATGGTCTGGGCGGCCGTTGCGCTGCTCGGTCTGAACCTGATCCTTGAGAAAATGGCCTGGCTGCACAGCATTATTATGGTCGGCGGTGGCCTGTATCTGTGCTGGATGGGTTACCAGATGCTGCGCGGCGCGCTGAAAAAAGAAGAGAAAACCGCCGAAGCGCCTGCGGTGGAGCTGGCGACCAGCGGGCGCAGCTTTATGAAGGGGCTGCTGACGAATCTCGCCAATCCCAAAGCCATCATCTACTTCGGCTCGGTATTCTCACTGTTTGTGGGAGACAGTGTCGGTACGGGCGCGCGCTGGGGTATTTTCGTACTGATCATTGTGGAAACCTTTGCCTGGTTTACCGTGGTGGCAAGCCTGTTCGCTCTTCCGGCGATGCGTCGTGGTTATCAGCGTCTGGCGAAGTGGATTGACGGTTTTGCCGGTGCGCTGTTCGCCGGTTTCGGTATTCATCTGATCATTTCGCGGTAAGTTTTCTACCGGATAGCTGACGCCATCCGGTTATCTCATCAGGCATGACGTGCCGATGCCAGCAGTGCCCCCACCAGCATAAATAACGACCCAAACACCTTATTTAACGCTTTCATCTGATGTGGCCCTTTAATCCAGCCAGCGATACGCTGCGCCAGCGTCGCGTAGCCAATCATCACAATGATATCCACCACAATGGTGGTCACGCCCAGCACCACGTACTGCATGATTTGCGGCTGCTGCGGCACAATAAATTGTGGAAACAGCGCGGCCAGAAAGACAATGCTTTTGGGGTTGGTGAGATTCACAAACACGGCGCGCTTAAACAGACGCGAGCGGGATTGCGTCCGGGCAAGGGTATTGAGGTCAATCGCCCCGGCGGCGCGCCATTGTTGAATACCGAGCCAGATCAGGTAGGCAGCCCCCGCCCATTTCAGTACTTCAAACGCCAGCACCGAGCGGGAGAAAAGGGTGCCCAGACCTACGCCCACCAGCACAATGTGAATACCAAGGCCAGTTTGTAGCCCGGCAATGGACGCCGCCGCGCCACGATAACCGTGGCTTAGCGAGGTGGTCATGGTATTGATCGCCCCGGAACCGGGCGAAAGGCTGAGGATAATGGACGTCAGCAGATAGGCGAACCACCACTCGAAGGTCATGAGAAACTCCCTGATTGTCTGTTTTTATGCCACAATACGCTATTGTCCGCAGAGGTTGCTATAGGTCACAAAAAACGTTTTGGTCGTGTGAGTGAGGGCGTACCCAATGTTCCGGCGAAACAAGGAGTGGGAAACCAGAGAAAGCGCGTTTGCTGCCTTTGCTACAGGTCCGTTAACCGATTTCTGGCGTCAGCGTGAAGAGGCAGAGTTTACCGGCGTGGATGACGTCCCGGTGCGTTTTGTCCGTTTCCATGCCACCGGGCACGATCGGGTTATCGTGGTCTGCCCTGGCCGTATTGAAAGCTATGTGAAGTATGCCGAACTGGCCTATGACCTGTTTCATCTTGGGTTTGATGTGCTCATTATTGACCATCGCGGTCAGGGGCGGTCGGGGCGTATGCTGGAAGATTCGCACCGGGGCCACGTGGTCAATTTCAGTGATTACGTTGACGATCTGGCGGCATTCTGGGAACAGGAAGTGGCTCCCGGCCCGTGGCGTAAGCGCTACATCCTGGCCCATTCTATGGGCGGTGCGATTGCCACGCTCTTTTTACAGCGCCATCCGCAGGCAAATTGTGATGCTATTGCGCTGTGCGCGCCCATGTTCGGCATCATTATTCATCTGCCAGACTGGATGGTACGCCCGTTGCTGGACTGGGCCGAAGGCTACCCGCGCATTCGTGAAAATTACGCCATCGGCACGGGACGCTGGCACGCGCTGCCGTTTGCCATCAACACCCTGACCCATAGCCGCGAACGTTACCGACGCAACCTGCGTTTTTATGCTGATGAGCCTCAGTTACGCGTTGGCGGGCCAACCTGGCACTGGGTGCGGGAAGGCATTCTGGCCGGTGAAGAGGTGCTGGCAGGGGCGGCATCAGACACCTCGCCGATGTTGATTATTCAGGCAGAAGAAGAGCGTGTTGTGGATAACCGCATGCACGATCGCTTCTGCGACATTCGCGCCGCAGCGGGTCACCCTTGTGAAGGGGGCAAGCCGCTTGTCATAAAGGGCGCGTACCATGAGATCCTCTTTGAAGAGGACGCCATGCGCTCAGTCGCGCTCAGCGCCATCGTCGACTTCTTCGATCGGCATAACTAATGAATTATTGAGGTATAAGGTTCTTATGTATCAGGTTGTTGCATCTGATTTAGATGGCACATTGCTCTCCCCCGACCACACACTCTCCCCGTTTGCGAAGGATACGCTCAAGCTCCTCACTGCGCGCGGGGTGAACTTCGTTTTCGCCACGGGTCGTCACCATGTGGATGTCGGGCAAATCCGCGACAACCTGGAGATCAAAGCCTACATGATCACCTCGAATGGCGCGCGCGTACACGATACCGACGGCAATCTGGTGTTCACCCATAACCTCGATCGGGACATCGCCGCTGACCTGTTTGGCGTGGTGCATAACAACCCGGACATCATCACTAACGTCTACCGTGATGACGAGTGGTTTATGAACCGCCACCGTCCGGATGAAATGCGTTTCTTTAAAGAGGCAATTTTCCAGTATTCCCTCTACGAGCCAGGCTTGCTGGAGCCGGAAGGGATCAGCAAAGTCTTCTTTACCAGCGACTCGCATGAACAGCTCCTGCCTCTGGAGCAGGCGATAAACGCCCGCTGGGGCGATCGCGTTAACGTGAGTTTCTCCACGTTAACCTGCCTGGAAGTAATGGCAGGCGGCGTGTCGAAAGGGCATGCGCTGGAGGCCGTATCCGCAGCGCTGGGTTACAGCCTTAAAGAGTGCATCTCCTTTGGCGACGGCATGAACGATGCCGAAATGCTCTCTATGGCGGGCAAAGGATGCATCATGGGCAACGCCCATCAGCGCCTGAAGGATCTGCACCCGGAGCTGGAAGTGATTGGTACTAACGCCGACAACGCTGTCCCACATTATCTACGCAAACTCTTTCTTGAGTGACGATAGGGTTATTTATTGACCAGTTGTCAACCAAAGACTCCGCTACAATGGGTGTTCCTTATCCAGAGAGACATTCATTGTGGCGCTTCTCATCATTACCACGATCCTGTGGGCCTTCTCTTTTAGCCTGATTGGCGAGTACCTTGCCGGGCATGTTGACAGCTATTTTTCGGTGCTGATGCGCGTCGGGCTGGCGGCGCTGGTCTTTTTACCTTTCCTGCGCACGCGCGGGCTACCCTTTAAAACAATCGGTTTGTATATGCTGGTGGGGGCGCTCCAACTGGGCATTATGTACCTGTTCAGCTTCCGGGCCTACCTCTACCTGACAGTCTCGGAGTTCCTGCTCTTCACCGTCTTCACGCCGCTTTATATCACCCTCATTTACGATCTGCTCAGTAAACGCAAACTGCGCTGGGGCTATGCGCTGAGTGCGCTGCTGGCGGTGGTGGGAGCGGCGATTATTCGTTATGACAAAGTCAGTGAGCACTTCTGGACAGGGCTGATGTTTGTTCAGCTTGCCAACCTCAGTTTCGCCATCGGCATGGTGGGCTATAAACGCCTGATGGAAACCCGTCCTATGCCGCAGCACAACGCGTTTGCGTGGTTCTACCTCGGTGCGTTTGTGGTGGCGGTGACCGCCTGGTTTGCGCTGGGAAATCCACAAAAACTGCCAACCACCAACGTACAGTGGGGCGTGCTGATCTGGCTGGGCGTGGTGGCGTCAGGGCTTGGCTACTTCATGTGGAACTACGGGGCAACGCAGGTGGATGCCGGTACGCTTGGCATCATGAATAATGTGCACGTTCCGGCCGGGCTGCTGGTTAACCTTGCCATCTGGCAGGAGCAGCCCCACTGGCCGAGCTTTATTATTGGTGGCTCGGTGATAATGGCCTCGCTGTGGGTCCATCGACAGTGGGTCGCTCCGCGCTCCGCACAAACGGCAGATGGTCGCAAGCGTGGTTCCGCGCTGAGCGAATAAACGCCTCGGTCACCGGTTGACGCTGCTCACCATCGCGTGTGGCGGCGTACAACCGGCTCCACAAGCCTTCTCCCAGCGTCTTTGTCACCACCAGCCCCTGGCGTTCAAAACTCTCCACCACCCAGTGCGGCAGTGCGGCAATCCCCATCCGCGCCGCCACCATCTGAATCAATAACAGGGTGTTATCCACACTTTTTAGCGACGGGCTGACGCCTGCCGGTTGCAGGAAGTGACGCCAGATATCCAGACGACTGCGTTGCACCGGGTAAATAAGCAGCGTTTCGGCGGCAATATCTTCCGGTGCGATTCGCGCCCGTGAAGCAAGAGGATGGTCAGGCGAGAGCACCAGCCGCACTTCAAAATCAAACATCGGCGAATAGTACAGCCCGCTGCGCGGCAGAATGTCCGATGTCATCACCAGATCCAGCTCGCCCTGCTGTAAGGCTGGCTGCGGGTCAAAGGTCACGCCTGATTTAAAATCCATCTCCACCTGCGGCCACTGGGTATGAAAACGCTCCAGCGCCGGCGTCAACCACTGGATACAGCTGTGACATTCAATGGCGATGCGCAGGCGTGTTTGCTGCGGTTTATTGCAGGCCTGCAACGCGCTGGTGATTTGTGGCAGCACCTGGTTTGCCAGTTGCAGCAGGATTTCGCCCTGCGGCGTAAAGCGCAGGGGCTGACTTTTACGCACAAACAGCCGGAAGCCCAGGCGCTGTTCCAGATCGCTGAACTGGTGGGAAAGGGCGGACTGAGTCTGGTGCAGCGATGCCGCCGCCGCCGCGAGAGAACCGCTGTTGCGTAACGCCTGCAGCGTTTTCAGATGTTTAATTTCGATCATGAAAGTCCTTCACTCCGGCATGACAAATTTGCGCTTGAGGAATATACAGTACCTTTTGATTATAGATGTGTAAACATCTGGACGTCTAAAATCCGTCGTCTTTTAAATTTATGACGCGGTGGCTGCGTTTACCTGCTCCGGCCACTTACTTCAGTAAGCTCCCGGAAATAAGCAAACGTGCTGCCTGCCCTGAATTCAAAATCTAACGTATTGACAATGACTTAGAGGAAGCGCAAATGACAGTTATCACACACACCCTCGGTTTTCCTCGCGTTGGTCTGCGTCGCGAGCTGAAAAAAGCGCAAGAGAGCTATTGGGCGGGCAACCTTTCCCGTGAAGAGCTGCTGGCGGTTGGCCGCGAACTGCGTGCCCGTCACTGGGAGCAGCAAAAAGCGGCGGGCATTGACCTGTTGCCGGTGGGCGACTTCGCCTGGTACGATCACGTTCTGACCACCAGCCTGCTGCTCGGCAATGTTCCGGCTCGTCATCAGAACAGAGACGGTGCTATCGATATTGATACGCTGTTCCGCATGGGTCGTGGCCGTGCGCCCACCGGTGAACCGGCAGCAGCAGCGGAAATGACCAAGTGGTTTAACACCAACTATCACTACATGGTGCCGGAGTTCGTCAAAGGCCAACAGTTCAGTCTGCGCTGGACGCAACTGCTGGAGGAAGTGGACGACGCGCTGGCGCTGGGCCACAGAGTTAAACCTGTATTGTTAGGCCCGGTCACTTACCTGTGGTTGGGTAAAGTCAAAGGTGAACCCTTTGATCGCCTGAGCCTGCTGAACGATATTCTGCCGGTCTACCAGCAGGTACTGGCTGAACTGGCAACACGCGGCATTGAGTGGGTACAGATTGACGAACCTGCGCTGGTACTGGAACTGCCACAGGTGTGGCTGGATGCGTTCAAACCGGCGTACGACGCGCTGTCCGGGCAGGTGAAGCTGTTGTTAACGACCTATTTCGAGGGCGTCACCCCTAACCTGGACACCATTACGGCGCTGCCGGTACAGGGGCTGCACGTTGATCTTGTTCACGGTAACGATGACGTTGTGAGGCTACATGAGCGCCTGCCCTCTGACTGGTTGCTCTCGGCAGGCCTGATTAACGGTCGTAACGTCTGGCGTGCCGATCTTACAGAGAAATATGCACAAATTGCGGTGATCAACGGCCAACGTCCGCTATGGGTGGCCCCTTCCTGTTCGCTGTTGCATAGCCCCATCGATCTGAACGTAGAAACGCGTCTTGATGCCGAGGTAAAGAGCTGGTTTGCCTTCGCGCTACAGAAATGTGAAGAGCTCGCACTGCTGCGCGATGCGCTGAACAGCGGTGATACCACTGCCATCAAAGCCTGGAGCGTACCGATTCAGGAACGTCGCCACTCCACCCGCGTGCACAATAGCGCTGTTGCAAAACGACTTGCAGCCATTACCGCGCAGGAGAGCCAGCGCAACAGTCCTTACACCGTGCGTGCAGTAGCCCAGCGTGCACGTTTTAAACTGCCTGCCTGGCCCACCACCACCATCGGTTCGTTCCCGCAAACCACCGAGATTCGTGGCCTGCGTCTGGACTTCAAAAAAGGCAATCTCGACGCTAACCACTATCGCACCGGCATTGCTGAACACATCAAACAGGCGATTGTGGAGCAGGAGCGGCTGGGGCTGGACGTACTGGTACACGGCGAAGCCGAGCGTAACGACATGGTCGAGTACTTTGGTGAGCATCTGGACGGTTTTGTCTTCACGCAGAACGGCTGGGTGCAGAGTTACGGCTCCCGCTGCGTGAAGCCGCCAGTGGTAATTGGCGACGTCAGCCGCCCGGAAGCCATTACCGTGGAGTGGGCGAAGTACGCCCAATCTCTGACCGACAAGCCGGTAAAAGGGATGCTGACCGGCCCTGTGACGATCCTGTGCTGGTCCTTCCCGCGCGAAGATGTGAGCCGTGAAACCATCGCCAAACAGATTGCGCTGGCGCTGCGTGACGAAGTAGCGGATCTGGAAGCGGCCGGTATCGGCATCATTCAGATTGATGAACCGGCCCTGCGTGAGGGGCTGCCGCTGCGCCGTAGCGACTGGGAGGCGTATCTGGCCTGGGGCGTCGAAGCTTTCCGCATTAACGCGGCGGTAGCGAAAGATGATACCCAGATCCACACCCATATGTGTTATTGCGAGTTTAACGACATCATGGATTCCATCGCCGCACTGGATGCTGACGTGATCACCATTGAAACGTCACGCTCGGATATGGAACTGCTGGAGTCGTTTGAAGCTTTCGACTACCCGAACGACATCGGGCCGGGCGTCTACGACATCCATTCGCCGAACGTCCCAAGCGTAGAGTGGATTGAAGCCCTGCTGGCAAAAGCCGCCCAGCGCATCCCGGCGGAGCGCCTGTGGGTGAACCCGGACTGCGGCCTGAAAACCCGCGGCTGGCCAGAAACCCGTGCCGCACTGGCGAATATGGTGAAAGCGGCGCAGAATTTGCGCCAGGCCTGAGAAGTGGGTGACTCATAATGAAAAGCGATCGCCCAGGCAATCGCTTTATTTACTTGTCTTTCGGATCGACGATGTTGATGGTGTAGGTTTTCTTAAATCTCGTGGAGCTTTCAAACATATGTGCGTAGCCACCTCCCGCCACCAGGAAGGTGACCACCCCTGTTTTGACAGGGGTGCCTTGCACCTGAATACAATTTAGATCACGGGTGTCTGTTGTTTTGTCTGACATGCGCCATTCTGGGAGCGGGCAATATTTGATGGTCAGCCCAGTATCCTCTGGATTAAGACGTAATGAATTTCCGGAGCCAGAAACACTGGCACCGAAGATGTTGATTTTCGCCGAGTAAGGCTGATGTAATACAGCATCATGTAACCTGGGGTTTTCTGGTAAGAAAGAAAAATGTTGGCTGCATGATGTCAAACATATTGTCATCATCAATATAAAGATTTTATTCATGCATTGATTCATCCTTGAGTTATGACTGTAGAGAATATTTATGCTATTCATCTTCTGAATGTGTATGTTAATGGTCCAGAACATTAATGGTGTAGGTTTTCTTAAATCTGGTGGCACTTACAAACATCGACCCATAGACACCTCCACCCACGACAAAAGTGACAATTCCGGGTTTAACGGGAGTTCCCTGTACGAGGATACAATTTAGATCGCGAGTGTCTGATGTTGTGTCTGACATGCGCCATTCTGGGGTCGGGCAATATTTGATGGTCAAGCCCGTATCCTCTGGATTAAGACGCAATACTATGCCTGGACTAATAACTGGGGCGCCGAAAATATTGATTTTTGCCGAGTAAGGTTGATGAACAACAGCGTCACGTAACATGGGATATTCAGGCAAAAACGAAACGTGCCGACTGCATGATGTCAAAAATAATACTATGATAATGAGATGTATTTTATTCATATTTATTTTAATGGCTTAAAAACCATGCCCCCGAAGAAACGATTGAGAAAACGACGGGTAGTCATGTCCGATTTAATGTGGTTTTTTACTTTTCCCCATGAGAAAAGTGCTAAGGATATTTCGCCTCTGTCACTTTGCGTTAACTGACTGTTCCAAACGATCCAGTGATTCGGCACAGTGAAAATTGAATCGTTACCGTCCAGTAATCCTCCGGCGACCAGCGTAACGACTTTGTACCCTCTGTTGACGTAATCATTAAAGATATGAATGTCTTCCACGCTGCCCCGGGTGATACCTGCATTGCAGAATACCAGTTCATAGCCCGCCTTCTGGAACCACTCTGTCAGAGTCTGCCACATGGTGACTCCGGCGGCAGGGGAGTCGACGGTGTCGTAGTTAATCACCGCATTTTCCGAATCTCTGAGACTGGCGAGGGTTATCCAGTCAACACCAGGAATAATAGGATCTGGGGGGGTTAAGTCATGGTCGTAAAATTCCCCTGACGGGTGTCTACATCCCTCTCCCGGCACAATTTCCAGCTCGCCAATTTTGGTTTTACCCCAGCACCAGAGTTCACGGGCGGCCTGCGCGTAGACATCGGGTCTGTCTATTTGCAGGCAGTAGAAAAATGCGGCTGGGCCGCACAAACTTCCCCACCCCTGATTAGGATAATCCAGCTGATTAAATCGCGTGGTTATCTGTTCTCTAATGGTGCTACGCTCGAAGGGATCGAGGTCATGGCCAATAGGGTACTCTTTCGCAATAAACGGGCGTTCGGGTCTGGATATTTTGACCTCCTGTATATTGGTTTCACCGGGTTTGACTCGACGGGTGTACCCGGTGGTAACGAAGAAACACGGATTCTCACGTTTAATTGAAGACCATGCACGCCCGGAACTGAATTCCGCTAAGGTATACATTTTGGTAAAAGGGGTTTCGTGAATGCGCGATGCCCCCAGCCTGCCTTTCCAGTAAAGGGTGACTTTCATGATATACATCGTTGAGAACGGATCGTCAGTTTCCTGAGTAATATGGCGTTGGGTTTCATAATTACTTTGTATTTGTTGTTGCGTCACATCCACAAGAATATGTTTATTACGCCGTGAATCCATTCGATAAATTAATAGGTCATAAAGAATATCCTCGGGTTTGACGTTGGAGCGAATTTGAGTGCTTACAGTATAGGTGGGCATTGTTAATCCTTTAGTTATATTGATGCTGAAAATTAACGGCATCCTGACGTTAATTAATGGTTTGGCTGTAATGTATTTATATATTTAATGGAATTTATTTGCGACCCGCAGAGATCACGTATTACGAGATCTCTGTACGATCAATTTGAAAATAAGTCGCGACGCTGGGGATTATATTTTACTCCTCCCGGCACAACCATGTTGTATTGCGTTGCGCCAGCAATGCTCTTTGCTGCGGCGTGGGTGTGCGGTCGCTGACCACATAGTGAAAATCGCCGATATCGCCGTTGCGGCACATCGCCCGACGGCCAAATTTGGTGCTGTCTACCACCAGCACGTTCACCTCCGCGCTGGCGACCAGCGCCAGGCGGGCCACCACTTCCTCGTCGTTAAAATCATATAACTCACCCTCTTCACCAATGCCGCCTACGGAGACCACACCCATATCAACCCGATAGCGGCGAAAAAAGGTCAGGGCATCGCTGCCGATCACGTCCAGATCGCGTTTGCGTACGCGCCCACCTGCCACCGTCAGTTCACAGCCTGGAAGCAGGCTCAACGGTGTGGCCGCGTGCAGATTGTTGGTGCAGACCGCCAGTTGCGTATCCTGTGGCAGGGCGCGGGCGACCATTTCGACGGTGGTACCGGTGCCGAGAAAACAGCTTTCCGCGTCGGCGAGAAGCTGAACCACGCGCTCGCCCATCCAGCGTTTGCCGATGACGTTCACGATCTCCCTTTGCTGATAGCCAATATTTTCGCGTGCGAAAGGAGCGACCATCCCGTGACGGCGTAAGAGCAGGCCCTGGGCGGTGAGCTCACGCAGGTCGCTGCGTACGGTTTGTAATGACACGCCAAAGTAGTGGGCCAGTTGTTCAATACTGCTTTCACCCTGTTCGGTGACGAGAGAGACAATCTCGCTGCGGCGGGCTTCCGGGGTCATATTTGCGTCCTGCTTTAACGGATTGGCACATGCTAGCCCGCAAATATGAAATTAGTACTACGAAAAACGGAGGTCATATTTCTGTCAGATTCCGTTGGTTTAATCGTCACAACGAAAACCAAGGGGATGAAAACATGAGTAAAACACCTGCACTGGCTGTGGTTTTTCTGGCCATGATGAGCGCGTCGGCCTTCGCCAAATCGACCCTCACGCTCTATACCAGCCAGCCTAACGAAGATGCACAGATGACGGTCAGTGCGTTTGAGCAGGCGCACCCGGATGTGGAAGTGAAGTGGATACGTGACGGAACCACCAAGCTGATTGCCCGTCTGCAGGCGGAAATCGCTGCCGGAGGAGCCAGCCCGGACGTATTGCTCATCGCTGACAGCGTGACGATGGAATCCCTGAAGCAAAAAAATCTGCTGGCGGCCTATAAATCACCGCAGGCCAGCCGCTACGATGCGCAACTCTACGATAAAGACGGTTACTACTACGGCACCAAGCTCATCACTACCGGCATTGCCTACCACACCAAAGCGCCGGTGAAACCGGACTCCTGGCAGGATCTGCTCAAACCTGAGCTGAAAAATATGACCACGCTGCCCAGCCCGCTCTACTCCGGCGCGGCGCAAATCCACCTCGCGACCCTGATGAATGACCCGCAGCTCGGCTGGCAGTATTACGAAAAACTGAAAGAGAACGGGGCAATGCCGCAAAGCGGTAACGGCGGGGTAATGAGCGCGATTACCTCCGGCAGCAAAGCCTACGGTGTGCTGGTGGACTATATGGCGATCCGTGAAAAAGCCAAGGGTGCGCCCGTCGAGTTCGTCTTCCCCAAAGAGGGGGTCAGCATCGTGACGGAACCCGTCGCAATGATGAAAGAGGCGAAAAACGGAGAAGGGGCAAAAGCCTTTATCGATTTTGTACTCTCTCCTGAAGGGCAAAAACTGGTGCTTAAACAGGGCTATCTGACCGCAGACCCGGCTCTGCCCGTTCCTGCTGGATTCCCGGCACGCGACAGTATCAAGCTGATGGCCTACGACCCGGCGAAAGCGCTGGCGGATGCCGAACCGAACAAAAAACGTTTTGCCGACCTCTTCGGAAACCGCTAAGTCATGACCGCAATGACCCTACGTCAACCCGCTACCCGCAGCCCTCCGAAAGGGCTGCTGTGGCTGCTACTCTGCCTGATTGCGCTGCTCAGTCTGCTCCCCAGCCTGCGACTGCTTACCTCCGCACTCTTCGACTGGCAGCAGGGCAGCAACAGCAGCCTGTGGCGGGTGATGAGCAGTGAAACCACCTGGATAGCGCTCTGGAACAGCCTTTACACCAGCGGTCTGGGGACCCTGCTCTCACTGGTGCTGGGTAGCCTGTTCGCTTTCTGCCTGGCGCTGACCAACATTCGCGGTAAGCAGATTTGGGTGTTCCTGTTTATGCTGCCGATGATGATCCCCCCACAGGTGACGGCACTAAGCTGGCTACAGCTGTTTGGGCCGGGCAGTATTCTGCTCAACAGCATTGGTCTTGCTCCGGCGTTTGGTAGCCCCAACCCGCTCTATTCGCCGGAAGGCATTGCGCTCTTGCTGGGTATCCAACATGCGCCGCTGGTTTTTCTGGCGCTGCGCACGCAACTGCACTGCCTGCCAAAAGAGCAGATTGAAGCCGCGCGTCTCAATGGCGCTTCGCTGTGGCGGGTATTTTTCGACATCGTTTTACCCCTTTGCCGCACGGCGCTCTGGTCGGGCGCGGCGATTGCCTTTGTCTCGGCGCTGGGGAACTTCGGCATCCCGGCGATGCTCGGCATTCCCATCTCTTACTTTGTGTTGCCGATTCAGATTTACCAGACGCTCTCCAGCTTTGGCCCGTCGATGCTCAACGATGTGGCGGCGCTGTCGGTGCTGATGGGGGTGCTGGCCATCGGTATTGTTACCCTGCAAGGGCGTATGCAACGGCGCTATGCGCTGCCCCTTATCGGCATGGCGGGGCGTGCGCTGAGTTTTGAACTGGGCAAATGGCGACTGGCAACGGAACTGCTGTTAAGCGCGGTGCTGTTTGCCATTCTGCTGGCCCCGTTGCTGGCGTTGCTGGTTACGTCGCTGGTGCCGACACTCGGTGTGCCGCTGAACATGGAGACCCTGACGTTCTCGGCCTGGCGCGCCATCTTTGACGATCAGAGCGCCACATGGCGGGCCCTGATCAACAGCGTAACGCTTTCAGTGAGCGCTTCGCTGGTGCTGATGCTCCTCTGTCTGCCACTGGCGTGGCTACTGGTGCGTTACCCCAGCCGCCCGCTGCGCTGGCTGTACAGCGTCATTGATATCCCCTACACCCTTCCCGGCGTGGTACTGGCGATTGCATTTATCCTGCTGTTTGCCCGCCCGCTGCCGTGGGTGGGTATCAGTCTCAGCGGGACGCTGACCCTTATTTTTCTTGCCTATCTCGCCCGTTTCCTGACGGTGTGCCTGAAGCCGGTGCACAACAGCATGTTGCAACTTGATCCGGCAATGGAAGAGGCGGCAAGTCTGGCGGGCGCCGGGTTCTCCCAGCGGTTACGTCATATTGTTCTGCCGCTGCTGGCACCTGCGGCCTTTGCCGGTGCGCTGTTGGTCTTTCTGACGGCGGTCAATGAACTGACGGTGTCAGCGCTGTTATGGAGCGCGGGCAAGGAGACCATCGGCGTGGTGATTTTTAATCTGGATGAGAGTGGTAACAAAGTGCTGGCCTCGGCGATTTCCGTGCTGGTGGTCGCGCTGGTGGCAGGCGTCATGTTACTGCTCAGTCGTCTTGGCAGGTATTTACCCAAAGGAGTGATTCCGTGGCAGAGCTGAAACTGGAACGGTTGTGTAAGGCATTTGGCGATCAGCTCGTGGTACGGGACCTGGATCTGACCATCCCCGAGGGGGCGTTTACGGCGCTGTTGGGGCCAAGCGGCTGTGGCAAAACCACGACGCTGCGCATTCTTGCCGGATTAGAACATTTATCTTCAGGCCGCCTGCTGCTTGGCGATCGTCTGCTGGCGGATGCACGCGTCCATATGCCACCCGAAACGCGCGATATGGGTATGGTGTTTCAGACTTATGCCCTGTGGCCGCATATGACGGTGGCGGAAAACGTAGGCTATCCGCTTAAGCTGCGCAAAGTGCAGGGTGCGGCACGTCAGAAGCAGGTAATGGAAGCCCTGGAGGTGGTGGAACTGGGTGCCTATGCCGACCGTTCTCCGCAGGATCTGAGTGGAGGGCAGCGTCAGCGCGTGGCGCTGGCCCGCTGTCTGGTGTCGGAGCCGCAGGTGGTTCTGCTGGACGAGCCGCTGGCGAACCTCGACAGACATTTACGCGCCACTATGGAACAGACGTTCCGTGATTTTCATCGTCGCACCGGCGCCACGTTTGTTTATGTGACCCACGATCAGGCCGAAGCGATGGCGCTGGCGAGCCATATTGCCGTGATGCACAAAGGAGAGCTGATGCAGTGGGGTGCGCCGCAGACGCTCTATCAGCACCCGGATAATGCCTGGGTCGCGGGCTTTATCGGCAAAGGCAGTATTGTCTCACTGACGGCCCCTGCCGATGTACAGGATCTGGACAGCATCCAGTTGCACAATGGCATGGCGTCAGGCAGTGACGGACCGCGCCAGCAGGTACTCATTCGACCGGAGCACGTTCAGATCACCGGCAATGGCCTTGTCGCGATGGTTGAAAGCTGCATTTACCAGGGGGAACGCTATTTGCTGGCGCTGCGTCTGCAGGACGGACAAATGCTCAGCGCCTTCCACCACTCCCCTTTGCGTGAACAGCAGCATACGGGGGTGCGCCTGTTGCAGGGCTGGCGGCTGGAGGCGGCATGACGATAGTTATTGACGTTATCAGTGGCCTGAACGCTAAAGCCCCGGCAGCGATCCTCATCTCCACGCCCCGGCAGCGAATTTTACTGGATGCGGGTGGGGCGCTGGATCCTGACGATGATCCATGGCCGGTGCCGGACAACCTCGATGCCGTATTGCTCAGTCACGATCATGTGGATCATATTGCAGGCCTGGATCGTCTGCCATCGACAATCCCGGTGTACTGCACGGCACTCACCGCGCAGGCCTTGCCCTCAGGCCATGATATTCAGATTATCCCGGTGCGCGGTCAGTTTCAGCTTGGCGAGATAACCGTCACGACAGGTAGCAGTGGGCATGCCCTCGGAGGAGTGTGGTTCCACCTCAACGTGGCGGGCGGTATTTTTTACAGTGGCGATTTCAGTATGGAGTCGACCATTTTTCACTTTGATACCCCACCCCCTGCGCAGGTCGCGCTGCTGGATGCCTCTTACGGTCTGTACGACGTGGCGCAGCATGAGCAGTGGGCTAAATTACAGGGCTGCTTTACGCGTCCTACACTCTGTCCGGTCCCGCCTTCCGGGCGCGCGGTAGAGCTGGCACTCCTGCTGGCAAGAGAAGGAGATACCGATATGGCGCTGGATGCGCCCTGCCTTGCGCTACTCCGGCAGATGGTCGACTGCAACGATGGCAGCGTGCGAGAAGATGTTGTGGGGGCGTTGCAGCAGCTACTGCAGACGCTCGCGCCGTTTTCCCCTGAAGTAAAGATTCTGTTTGCCGCCGATCCCGATGGCCAGAGCGGAATGGCCGGTGAACTGCGCGCCCGTGGCGACTTTTATCACCGGACGCTGTTTACAGGACACCTTAACCGCGTGGCCCGGCAGCAGTGGCAAAAAGGTGATGTGGATTTCTGCCGCTGGAATGTGCACCCGACCCGGCAAAGTTTACAGGCGCTGGTCGCCATGCTGGATTGCCGTAAGCTGTTCCCGCTGTTTACACCGATTGAGGATATCGGGCGCTGGCAGCAGGCGCTGCAATGTGAAATAGCTGACTTTCATTATCTTAGTCTAACCCGCTAATATTTATACCTTTTCACCACTCCTTCCTGGATCGTATCGCAAAATCGATGACGATCTTTCTCACCACCCACCTGCTTTATGAGATCTCTCACAAAATTTATATTATTATATTGTTATAACAATATAATAAATAACCACAGGGACCTCTGTATGAACTACAACGAAACAGGAAGCGCCATCGTGAAGTACTGCGGCGGGCTAACCAATTTTATTCATGTGACCAACTGTATGACCCGGGTGCGGATGACCATTTCTGACCCCGATAAGGTCGATATGCAAGGACTAAAAAGTATTGCTGGCGTGCTTGGGGTAGTGGAAGACGACACATTGCAAGTGATTGTTGGGCCGGGTAAATCGACAAAAGTCGCCGCTGTAATTAATGCTATGTTGAAAGGGGAAGCATCCAGCGACTCACCACTGAGTGCCGTAGAGCTGAAAGCAAATCAGGCGCGGGCAAAAGCCAAAAAGCAGACCCGCACCAAAGTCATTCTCAAGCATATCGCCAATATATTCGTGCCGATTCTGCCTGCGCTTATTGCGGCAGGGATCTTAATGGGTCTGAACAATGTACTGGTGAATACTGCCGCCTCCTGGGCGCTGGAAAACCATATTGCCCCAGCGGGTAAGTTGACAGCAGCGCAGATGGTACTTGAGCAGCGTCATTTGCTCGGCATCAGCCAGTTCCTCGACATCATCTCAAAAGCACTGTTTGGCTTCCTGGCTATCTACACCGGCGTAACGACGGCACGCGAGTTCGAGGGCAATGCAGTAATGGGCGGGTTACTGGGGGCGATAACTATCGCGCCTCAGCTCACATCAATGGGGCTAACGCCCGGCCAGGGTGGGTTGATTGGTGTGATTTTTTGCGTCTGGCTGATGTGCCTGCTGGAAAGACAGGTGCGCCGCATTGTGCCGGATATTATCGATGTAGTAGCCACGCCGACTATTGTGCTATTAGTCATGGCGGGTGCGCTGCTGTTCGCCATTATGCCCATTGCCGGTGTGGTCTCGAATGGTATCTTGCATGGACTTAACGGCCTGCTGGCGACGGGCGGCATTGCCGCAGGGTTTGTGCTCTCCGCGCTTTTCCCGTTCCTGATTTCACTGGGTCTGCATCATGGATTGTTCCCGATTCACCTTGAGATGATCAACAGTACCGGCCACGCGCCACTCTTCGCTATTCAAATTATGTCCAATTCCGGGATGGTCGGTGCGGCGACGGCGGTGCTGCTGCTTACCCGTGACCCGGTTATGAAAAAGATTGCCAAAGGTGCTATCCCCACTTCCATTCTGGCAGTGGGCGAGCCAACCATATTTGGCGTTAACATACCGGCCGGTTTTGCCTTTATCACCGGCTCCATTGGCGCGGGTTTTGGTGGCATGATGATCGTGCTGCTGGGCGTGTCGACCAATGGTGTCGGGGCGGCCGGGTTATCAGCGCTGCCGCTTATTGCCGATGGTAAGTATCTGCAATATATCCTGTCCTGGCTGGTGGGATGTGCCGCTGCATTTATCCTGACCTACATTGTCGGCAAGGTGCGCGGCTACGATAAAGAGACGGCGTGACGGACTGAAAAGGAGGTAGTAATGAAAGCGATTATGTTGATGTTTGATTCGCTCAATAAGCGGCTGCTGTCGGCCTACGGCAGTGACGCCGCGATCACGCCGAACTTTCAGCGGTTGAAAGAGAAAACAGCGCGTTTTGATAACGTCTACGTCGGCAGTATGCCATGCATGCCCGCGCGGCGGGAGCTGCATACCGGGCGCTATAACTTTTTGCACCGCGGCTGGTCACCGCTTGAACCTTTTGATGACTCAATGCCGGAATTGCTTAAAAAGCATGGGGTGCATACGCATTTGGTGACGGATCATAAACACTACTGGCGGGATGGTGGCGCAACTTACCACTCACGTTTTAACACTTATGAGTTTGTGCGGGGTCAGGAGGGGGACGCGTGGAAAGGGGTGGTGGATAAACCCGCATATGGTTATGAGTCGGGTGAACCCGAAGAGATTAAACAGCGACGCATTACCAGCCGGGTGCAGCATCAGATCAATGTGCAGTTTATGCAAAATGAAGAGGATCATCACCTCGCACGCACGATCAACAAAGGGCTGGAGTTTATTGAAACCAACCACGCCAGCGACAACTGGTTTTTACAACTGGAATGTTTCGACCCTCACGAGCCGTTTTTTGTGCCGGAAAAATACCTGAAAATGTACGGCATTGATGATCCGTCACAATTTGACGGCTGGCCACCCTACTACTTTGTGACAGAAAGCGAAGAGCGGAAAAGTACCATTCAGAAATACTACAAAGCATTGCTGACAATGGTAGATACATATGTAGGGCGCGTGCTGGATTATATGGACAGGCACGATCTGTGGAAGGATACGATGCTTATCATTAACACCGATCACGGATTCCTGCTGGGTGAGCATGAGTGGTGGGGCAAAAATATTATGCCGTTATATAACGAAGTCGCTAATATTCCCTGCTTTATCTGGCATCCGGCGTTTCCGCATTGTGCCGGAGAAAGCCGTCAGGCGCTGGCGCAAACTATCGACATCCCCGCCACATTATTAGAGGTGTTCGGTGTGGCGAAACCGGCGGATATGCAGGGTGTTTCGCTCCTCCCGGCGCTGCGTGATGACACCCAGGTGCGCGATTATGCGTTGTTCGGCTACCACGGCTGCCACGTCAATATCACCGATGGCCGCTATGTTTACATGCGTTCACCGACGGAGCCGGGTATTGAGGGACTGTACGAATACACCCTGATGCCCACCCGCATTAACAGGCGTTTCACTCCGGCCGAACTGCGTGAGACAACGTTGCATCCGCCGTTCGACTTTACCAAGGGCTGCCCGGTCATGAAGATCCCAGCGGAATCGGTGATGACACGGAATGCAGATCGTTTCGGTCATCGTCTGTACGATCTTAAGGCTGACCCGGCCCAGCGACAGCAAAGTCAGAATGAACAGGCGGCACTGCGCCTGCGTGACAAAATGGTGGAGATGATGCAGCAGACCGATGCTCCTCAGGAGCTGTACGCCCGCTATCGGTTGAATGAACCAGACAGTCCGCTGTTGGGCTATGACCCGCATCTGCTGCCGGAACTGGCCGCCTTTATCCCCAGGGTACGCTACGGCCTTTACGCGCTATTACAGCATCTGGAAGGAAGTGGACAGCAGACGCTGGCGGATGAGCTTAAAAACGCCTGTCGTTCTGACTGGCAAGAGGAAAATTTGTGGGCCTTCGTGCAGAACCGTGTTCCGGGGGAGCAGCATCAAAGTGTGTACTATAAGATGGCATTAGAAATGCGTCTTGATTGAGCGGTATCCCCGGCGGCAGCCGGGGAGGTAAGGAGCTGTAATTAATGAAAGAAGAGTTGGATTATTCGCGCGGCGCGAAACCGCTTTATGCCCAGTTATATGACATCCTGCTCTCACGGTTAAAAGCCGGGACGTATAAAAAGCATGATGTTCTGCCCACCGAAGCGGAATTTGAAGAGTTATTCGGCGTCAGTCGCATTACCGCCCGTCGCGCACTGGCGGAGCTGGCGGCAAAGGGGCTGGTTAAGCGCCAGGCAGGGATAGGTACGATGGTAATCAGTACCTCGGAAAAACAGGATGTTAAAACCCGAATTCGGCTGGTGGACGGGCAGCAGCAGCAACCTATTTCCCGTAACAACCTTAAGCTGGAGAAGTTAATCCCCCCACAGGAGGTGGCTTTGGCATTTGGGGTGGATGGAAAAACAGCGATTTTGCGCCTTACCCGTACTATCTTTCGCCAAAATGAACAACCTGCCCAGGTGAACTATATCTGGCTGACCCCCCGCCTTGGAGAGCTTACGCTTGCTGCTTTTAAGGGGGGGCTTTACAGCCTTATGGAAAAGCGGAACGAAAATATTGAAAGCTATCAAGACATTATCACCTCAGAGTTGCCGACGGAGGACGATTGCGAAATCCTCAAAATCAGCGCGAGTGAGCCGCTACTGGTGAAAACCCGTCGGGGCTATAACGATCGAGGCGAGCTGGTAGAATTCGGTATCGCCCGGCATCTCGCCAGATGCTATCAGTATGTCGTTGAGAATAACCGATGAGCTGGCAAACTCAGGGAAAGTCACCTGACTACCGTTTTACACTGGCGAATGAACGCACCTTTCTGGCCTGGATCCGTACCGCGCTTGCTTTTATGGCAGCGGCGATAGGTATCGATCAGCTTGCCCCGAACTTTGTTTCCCCTGGGTTCCATGATCTGCTGGTCGCGCTATTGGGCGGTATAGCCGCATTGCTGGCCTGGTATGCGTGGCGGCGTTGGGCACTGAACGAACGTGCAATGCGCAACGATGCAGCATTAGACTATCCGCGAATGCTGCTATGGCTTAGCTATGGCCTGTCTATTGTCATCGTCGTCACGCTAACCCTCTTGCTGATGTTATGAGCCGACAAACTTCAAACCGGGATGCCGGTCTCCAACCAGAGCGAACCTCGCTTGCCTGGCAGCGCACGGTCTTTTCGGCTCTGGTTTTTACACTGGCAATGGTTAGGGTCGCCTTATGGCGTGACGACAGAATGTTTATCCTCCTGAGTGGTATTGCCGCAGCGCTGGCGATAGTCCTCACGATCCTCTCCTTGCGTCGCCAGCGAGGGCTATTGGTTGGGGGCAACCTGACGACGGCATCATCATTGATGGATAAACGGCTGATAAGCCTTGTTTTGTTTCTGGGTTCAGTGTCGCTGGCGCTGCACGCGCTAGTTAATTTGCTGCATAAAGGATGGGTTTGATATGGCAGTAGCAGGGTGCCAGGTAATGGCGAAGCCGACCGGGTCGGTGTGTAATATTGATTGCACCTACTGTTTTTATCTCGAAAAAGAGGCGCTTTATCCTGAGCGTAATAAAAACTGGCGTATGTCGGATGAAACCCTCGAAAAATACATCCAACAGCAAATCGCTGCGCAAAAGGGCAGCCATGTGATTTTTGCCTGGCAGGGCGGAGAACCTACCCTGATGGGGCTGGATTTTTTTCGCCGCGTGGTGGCGCTTTGTGCCCACTATGCCAACGGCAAGAAAATCGAACATGCTCTGCAAACCAACGGCATTCTGCTCAATGATGAATGGGCGCAGTTCTTTGCTGAACATCATTTTCTGATTGGCCTGTCGATTGACGGTCCGGCGCATCTGCATAACCAGTACCGGGTGAATCGCGCGGGTAAAGGTACCCACGAACAGGTAATGGCGGCGATGGCGCTGCTCAAAGCCCACCATGTTCAATTCAATACGCTCACGGTAGTGGGTAAGCACAACGTCGGGCATGCGCGGGAGGTCTATGACTTTCTGCTGGCGGCGGGCTCCCGGCATATGCAGTTTATCCCTCTGGTGGAGCGAATGAGCACGGCGCAAACGTCGGTATTGAATCTGGTGATGCCGGGTGAAAGTGCCGCGACCCTGACGCCCTGGTCCGTTCCCTCGTGGCAGTTTGGTGAGTTTCTCAATCAAATTTTTGACGTCTGGATCCGCCGTGACGTAGGGCGAGTGTCGGTGCAAATGTTTGACGTCGCCTTTGCCGCGTGGAACGGTCAGCCACCCGTGCTCTGTGTGCACGCTGAAACCTGTGGTCACGCCTTTGCGCTGGAATCTAATGGCGATCTCTATAATTGCGACCACTTCGTCTATCCGGAACACTTGCTAGGTAATATTCATCAGCAAAGTATTGAAGTGATGAATAACAGCGAACAAGCGCGAGCGTTTGGCGCTGAGAAACGAGAGGGGCTAACCGCCGACTGTCGCCGCTGCGATTTTCAGTTTGTTTGCCACGGTGGCTGTCCGAAGCACCGCTTTGCCGTCTCAGCGGGTGGGCATCCGGGGCACAACTATCTTTGTGCAGGCTATAAGCACTTCTTTAAACACATCACGCGGGTGATGAACGTCTGGCGGGAAATGCTGGCGGATGGCCATCCGTCTGCCACCATCATGCAGTGGGTGGCGCAGGATGATCGCGTCGCCATGCCGCCTCTTCAGCCGGGAACCGTCAGCCGCAACGAGCTTTGTCCCTGCGGCAGCGGTAAAAAATACAAGAAGTGCTGCGGGTTACGCCGCTGAGTTGTCGCGGGAGACGCCGCCTGATTTCGCAAACCAGTCCAGCATACGCTGCCAGCCATCTCTGGCAGACGCTTCATGATAGCTGGGGCGATAGTCAGCATTAAAGGCATGTCCGGCATCCGGGTAAACGATAATCTCCGCTCGGGCATTAGCGGCGCGCAGTGCCTGACGCATGGTTTCAATGGTCTCCTGCGGAATGGAGTCATCCTGAGCGCCATAAAGCCCCAGCACCGGTGCGCTAAGGTCGACGGCGATATCCACCGGATGTTTTGGCGAGTTCAGGGATTTCTGACCCACCAGTTTACCGTACCAGGCAACCGCCGCTTTAAGCTGCGGATTATGCGCCGCGTAAAGCCAGGCAATCCGCCCGCCCCAGCAAAACCCGGTCGCCAGCAGACGATGAGCATCGCCGCCGTTGCGTGCCGCCCAGTTCGCGACGTGATCGAGGTCGGCCAGTACCTGGGCATCTGGTACTTTCGTCACCAGACCTTCAAAAAGTGTGGGGATATCGGCAAAATCGTTCGGGTCGCCCTGACGGAAATAGAGCTCCGGGGCAATGGCCAGATAACCTTCCTGAGCAAGACGTCGACAAAGGTCGCGAATATGTTCATGCACGCCAAATATTTCCTGAATCACCAGCACCACCGGCAGGGGGCCTGAGGCATTTTCAGGCCTTGCATGGTATGCAGGCATGCTGTCGCCCTGGCTTGGAATGGTGGTTTCGCCAGCGAGGATAGCGTCTTGCGAGGTGTGCAATGTTGTGGACGCATGAGGTGAAGCCGCGGGGGCGTAGCCCGGCAGGGTGTTGGTTGTCATGGCTTTCTCCATACCTTTTATTAAGCTAATAGCGCTTAAGTAACTATAGTCCGCTCATGTGCAAACCTTCCTGTGAGAAAAAGGCTATCTTTGGAACAGAGTGGTATGGATGAGTATATTAATGTGATGCAAGTCACTATTTTATGGAAATGTTATGCAAACAATTTTCTTCATGGCGATCTCAGTCACGAAATTGTGCGCTTCTCTTCTGTAAAGTACCTTTTTGCTTCTCCTGACTAAACCTGACCACAGAGGAGTCTTTATGTCCAAGTCTGATGTTTTTCATCTCGGCCTCACTAAAAATGATTTACAAGGGGCTACCCTGGCTATCGTCCCTGGCGATCCGGAGCGTGTGGAAAAGATCGCCGCGCTGATGGATAAGCCGGTTAAGCTGGCATCTCACCGTGAATTCACCTCCTGGCGTGCTGAACTTGATGGTAAAGCCGTTATCGTCTGCTCAACCGGTATCGGCGGCCCGTCTACCTCTATCGCTGTTGAAGAGTTGGCTCAGCTCGGTATCCGCACCTTCCTGCGTGTGGGCACTACTGGTGCCATTCAGCCGCATATCAACGTGGGTGACGTTCTGGTGACCACTGCATCGGTGCGTCTTGACGGTGCCAGCCTGCACTTCGCGCCGATGGAATATCCGGCAGTAGCTGATTTCGATTGCACCACCGCGCTGGTCGCTGCGGCGAAGGAGATTGGCGCCACTACGCATATTGGTGTTACCGCGTCATCTGATACCTTCTATCCGGGCCAGGAACGTTATGACACCTTCTCTGGCCGCGTGGTTAACCGCTACAAAGGCTCCATGGAAGAGTGGCAGTCAATGGGCGTGATGAACTACGAAATGGAATCCGCCACGCTGCTGACCATGTGTTCAAGTCAGGGGTTGCGTGCAGGTATGGTCGCTGGCGTTATCGTTAACCGTACCCAGCAGGAAATTCCGAACGCGGAGACCATGAAGCAGACCGAAAGTCATGCGGTAAAAATTGTCGTCGAAGCGGCACGCCGTCTCGTCTGATTCTGTTTCTGAGTGTAAAAGGCCGGCTTGACCGGCCTTTTTGTTTTATGCGGTCGGGATAAATCTGGAACTTACGTACCCGCCGTGAAGATATTACCTTCGCCGTTCATAATAAAGACAACGCATTAATTCTTTATTGCTCTCATTTCCTCCGTATACCGGCACATCACGCTAAGGTTGAAACGTAGGGCAATCTCGCCCAATCTGTTACACTTCACGAACATTTTCTTTAATAGCAGGCACTAAGATGGCGGAAGATTCAAACGAGACGACGCATTTTGGTTTTCAGACCGTCGCCAAAGATCAGAAGGCTGATATGGTGGCGCACGTGTTCCACTCGGTCGCCTCAAAATATGATGTGATGAATGATTTGATGTCCATGGGCATTCATCGCTTATGGAAGCGCTTCACCATCGATTGCAGCGGCGTACGTCGCGGGCAAAAGGTACTCGATCTGGCGGGAGGCACCGGTGATTTAACGGCGAAATTCTCCCGTCTGGTGGGTGAAACCGGTCAGGTCGTGCTGGCGGACATCAACGACTCTATGCTCAAGATGGGGCGTGAAAAGCTGCGCAACATTGGCATCATCGGCAACGTGGAGTATGTACAGGCAAATGCGGAAGCGCTGCCTTTCCCGGATAACACCTTTGATTGCATCACCATCTCGTTCGGCCTGCGTAACGTCACCGAAAAAGAGAAAGCGCTGAAGTCGATGTACCGCGTACTGAAGCCGGGTGGTCGGTTATTAGTGCTGGAGTTCTCCAAACCTGTCATCGAACCGCTGAGTAAAGTGTACGACGCCTACTCGTTCCATGTGCTGCCGCGTATTGGTCAACTGGTTGCCAGCGATGCTGACAGCTATCGCTATCTGGCTGAGTCTATTCGTATGCATCCGGATCAGGAAACCCTTAAAGCAATGATGCAGGGTGCCGGGTTTGAAAACGTGGATTATTACAACCTGACGGCAGGTGTGGTTGCGTTGCATCGTGGCTATAAGTTCTGACAGGAGTTTATATGCCCTTTAAATCCCTGGTGAATGCCGGTATTGAACGGGTGTTCAATACCGTAATTTATCGTGAAAAGGCCCTGAAACCGGCCCGGCAGCGGTTACACGGTAAAGTGTTGCGCGTTGAGCTTAAAGAGTTCTCCTCCCCGCTGGTGCTGGCTTTTAGCGAGCGGCAGGTTGACGTGTTAGGTGCATGGGAAGGTGAGGCAGATTGCACGGTGATAACCCACCTGCGGGTCTTGCCGACACTGCGTGACCGGCAGCAACTGACCGCGCTGATACGCTCCCAGGACCTTGAGGTACGGGGTGACATTCAGGTGGTTCAGAACCTGGTCGCGCTGATGGATTTAGCAGAGTTTGACGTGGCCGAGTTGCTGGCACCTTACATGGGTGATGTGGCGGCAGAAGGCATCGGAAAAACGCTGCGCGCAGGCTCGAACATGATTCAGCATGGTTTTAAACGCCAACAGCATTATGTGGCGGAAGTGCTGACCGAGGAGTGGCGTCTGGCGCCAGGGGCGCTCGAAGTGGCCTGGTTTGTCGAAGAAACCGCCGCCGCAGAACGTGCGGCAGACAACCTAATCAAACGAATGGATAAACTGGAGGGCAAATGACGCCAGGAGAAATTCGGCGCCTCTATTTCATCATCCAGACTTTTTTGAGTTACGGCCTTGATGAACTCATCCCCAGAATGCGTATCACCATTCCGCTGCGCCTGTGGCGGAGAACGTTATTCTGGATGCCCAACCGACACAAAGACAAGCAACTGGGCGAACGCCTGCGTCTCGCCTTGCAGGAACTGGGGCCGGTCTGGATTAAGTTTGGCCAGATGCTCTCCACACGACGTGACCTCTTTCCGCCGCTGATTGCCGATCAGCTGGCGATGTTACAGGACAAAGTCGCGCCTTTTGACGGGCATCTTGCGAAAAAACAGATTGAAAAAGCCATGGGCGATCAGCCGGTTGAAGTCTGGTTTGATGATTTCCAGATAGAGCCCTTAGCGTCGGCTTCTATCGCCCAGGTTCACACTGCGCGACTGAAAGAGAACGGTAAAGAGGTCGTTATCAAGGTCATCCGTCCGGACATTCTGCCCATCATCAGAGCCGACTTAAAGCTTATCTATCGGCTGGCGGGTTGGGTGCCGCGTCTGCTGCCTGACGGACGTCGCCTGCGCCCGCAGGAAGTGGTTCGCGAGTACGAAAAGACACTGATCGACGAGCTGGATTTACTGCGTGAATCGGCGAACGCCATTCAGTTGCGGCGCAACTTTGAAGACAGCCAGATGCTCTACGTTCCTGAAGTCTATTCCGACTATTGCAGCCAGAATATGATGGTGATGGAGCGTATTTATGGCATCCCGGTTTCAGACGTGGCGACGCTTGAGAAAAACGGCACCAACATGAAACTGCTGGCCGAGCGCGGGGTGCAGGTCTTTTTCACTCAGGTGTTCCGGGACAGTTTCTTCCATGCGGATATGCACCCTGGCAATATCTTCGTCAGCTTCGAACATCCTGAAGATCCGCAATACATCGGTATTGATTGCGGTATCGTCGGGTCGCTGAACAAAGAAGATAAGCGCTATCTGGCGGAGAACTTCATCGCCTTCTTCAACCGCGATTATCGCAAAGTGGCTGAGTTACATGTCGATTCAGGCTGGGTGCCGCCGGACACCAATGTCGAAGAGTTTGAATTTGCGATTCGTACCGTCTGTGAGCCAATTTTTGAAAAACCGCTGGCGGAAATCTCCTTCGGCCATGTGTTGTTGAATCTTTTTAATACCGCACGTCGCTTTAATATGGAAGTGCAGCCGCAACTGGTGCTGTTACAGAAAACCCTGCTGTATGTTGAAGGGGTAGGGCGTCAGCTTTATCCGCAGCTCGATTTGTGGAAAACCGCGAAACCCTTCCTCGAAACCTGGATCAAGGATCAGGTAGGGCTTCCGGCTCTGGTCAGGGCGGTGAAAGAAAAAGGACCGTTCTGGATAGAAAAAATGCCAGAACTTCCTGAACTGATTTACAACAGTTTGCGCCACGGCAAGCAACTACAGATAAGTGTTGATAGAATCGCGTCTGAATTGCAGACAAATCGTGTGCGTCAGGGGCAATCCCGCTATTTATTTGGTGTTGGCGCGACGTTGCTGCTCAGTGGCACATTATTACTGATTACCCGGCCGGAATGGGGGTTTGAGCCCTGCTGGTTAATGGCCGCCGGGGTGATAGCCTGGTTAATTGGCTGGCGTAAAACGCGCTGAGTGACGTATCGATCCCGGAGGCCCGTTTGAGGCCTCGCTTTATCATCATCGCTTACTGAGGAACGTTATGGGTGGTATCAGTGTTTGGAATTTAGTCATCATAGCCGTTATTGTTGTGCTGCTGTTTGGAACAAAAAAGCTAGGCTCTATCGGGTCCGATCTGGGGGCCTCGATTAAAGGCTTTAAGAAAGCCATGAGCGATGATGACAAGCAGGATAAAGAAAAATCTGCGCAGGATGCGGATTTTACGGCGAACTCCCTTGCTGATAAGCAAGATGAAGTAAAAAAAGACGAAAAGCGTCACGACAAAGAGCAGGTGTAATCCGTGTTTGATATTGGTTTCGGCGAGCTTTTATTAGTCTTCGTGATCGGCCTTGTAGTGCTGGGCCCGCAACGTTTACCTGTTGCGGTGCGCACGGTAGCAGGCTGGGTCCGGGCCCTGCGTTCTCTTGCGACTACGGTACAAAACGAGCTGGCGCAGGAGCTTAAAATGCAGGAATTTCAGGACAGCCTGAAGAAGGTCGAAAAGGCCAGCCTTGAGAACCTGACGCCGGAACTCAAAGCCTCAATGGATGAGTTGCGCCAGGCCGCAGAGTCAATGAAACGTTCTTATATTGCCAACGATCCGGAAAAAGCGAGTGATGAGGCCCATACCATCCATAATCCGGTCGTGAAGGGCAATGAAGAGCAACATGAAGGCGTAACGCCTTCCACGGCGGAAAACCAGGCCAGTGCGCCGCAACAAGCGCCTGACGCCTCTGACGTGAAAAAGACAGAAACTCCGACAGCGGAAGCCAGACCGGTTTCCGAAACACCCCCTCCTTTAAGTGATAAGTCCTGAACATGGCTGTTGATGATACCCAACCGCTCATCGCACATCTGATTGAGCTGCGTAAGCGCCTGCTAAATTGCATCATTGCGGTGTTTGTGATTTTCCTGGCGCTGGTTTACTTCGCGAACGACATCTACCATCTGGTTTCCGCACCGCTGATTAAGCAGTTGCCGCAAGGCGCGACAATGATCGCGACCGATGTGGCATCACCCTTTTTCACACCGATCAAACTGACCTTTATGGTGTCGCTTATCCTTTCCGCGCCGGTCATTTTGTATCAGGTATGGGCATTTATTGCGCCTGCCCTTTATCGCCATGAGCGCAGACTGGTGGTGCCACTGCTGGTTTCGAGTTCGCTGTTATTCTATATCGGTATGGCCTTCGCCTATTTCGTGGTTTTCCCGCTGGCGTTTGGTTTTTTAGCCAACACCGCGCCGGAAGGGGTACTGGTATCGACGGATATCGCCAGTTATCTCAGCTTCGTCATGGCACTGTTCATGGCCTTTGGCGTCTCCTTCGAGGTGCCAGTGGCCATCGTGTTGTTGTGCTGGATGGGCGTTACCACCCCAGAATCGTTACGCCAGAAACGACCTTATGTGCTGGTGGGAGCCTTTGTGGTGGGTATGCTGCTTACGCCGCCGGATGTATTCTCGCAGACGTTGCTGGCTATCCCGATGTACTGTCTGTTTGAAGTCGGTGTCTTCTTTGCCCGCTTCTATACCGGTAAAGGGCGTCGCGGCGATGAAGACGAAGAGCAGACCACCGAAGAGTAATTCCAGCCGCCCGTCAGGGCGGTTGTTGTATGGAGCAGGGCATGTTTGATATCGGCGTTAATCTCACCAGTTCCCAGTTTTCCCACGATCGTGATGAAGTGGTGACCCGTGCGCAGACCGCAGGGCTGAGCGGTATGCTACTGACAGGGACGAATCTTCATGAAAGCGAGCAGGCACAACAGTTTGCGCGTCACTACCCGCACTGCTGGTCTACCGCTGGCGTGCATCCCCATGACAGCAGCACCTGGACGTCAGAGACGGCAGACCGAATTCGTGCCCTCGCCACGTTGCCTGAAGTGGTGGCCATTGGTGAATGCGGGCTCGATTTTAACCGTAATTTCTCAACCCCCGCGGAGCAGGAGAGGGCGTTTGTCGCACAACTGGCACTGGCCGCCGAGCTTGCTATGCCGGTGTTCCTGCACTGTCGCGATGCGCATGCCCGCTTTCTTACCCTGCTGGACCCCTGGCTTGAGAAACTGCCCGGCGCTGTGCTGCACTGTTTTACCGGCACGCTGAGTGAGGCGCAGGATTGTCTGGCACGCGGGATGTACCTGGGAATAACCGGCTGGATTTGCGATGAGCGTCGTGGCCTGGATCTGCGTGATGTCCTGCGGCACATTCCCGCTGAGCGCCTGTTTATTGAAACTGACGCGCCGTATTTGCTGCCGAGAGACTTAACGCCGAAGCCCAAATCACGACGTAACGAACCTGCGCACCTGGGGCATATTCTTCACTGCGTTGCGGGATTGCGTGGCGAAAACGTGGCGTCGCTTGACAGGATTCTGGACAAAAATGTGCAGACGCTGTTTGGTATTAGGCTTTCTTAAAGTCGGTGTTTTTAATGCTCTGCATGACCTGTTTATTCAGCAGGTTGAGCAGCAGCATGGAGCGCGCTTCGCCATCCGGCTCTTTAAAAATAGCCTGTAAACCTTCGAGCGCGCCTTCGGTAATGATCACCTGATCGCCCGGATAAGGTGTTTCAGGATCGGTTACATTCTCAGGTTTATAAATCGACAACTGATGAATGACCGTTGAAGGGACGAGGGCGGGGTGAGCGCCAAAGCGAACAAAATGGCTGACGCCGCGCGTGGCATTAATTGTGGTGGTGTGGATGATTTCCGGATCGAACTCCACGAAAAGGTAATTAGGAAATAGCGGTTCGCTCACCGTTGTACGTTTACCGCGAACGATTTTTTCCAGTGCGATCATTGGCGTCAGGCAGTTAACCGCCTGGCGTTGGAGGTGTTCCTGGGCGCGCTGGAGCTGGCCTCGTTTGCAGTAAAGTAGATACCAGGATTGCATAATGTTCTTTTCCGGAAGTTCGGAGCGCAAGGATACCAAATACGTGCCAGGAAGGCTAAGTTGATTATACGCCTCGCGCTCGCTGACCGTTGAATTTCACCTCAATTTAACAAAATTACAGCAACGTGAAGATGAACACCGTATAATAAAGCGCTTATCAAGAGGCCAGCATAAACCCCATGAAATACCACGACCTACGCGATTTTATGACGCTGCTTGAACAGCAGGGCGAACTTAAACGTATTACGTTGCCGGTTGATCCTCACCTGGAGATAACGGAAATAGCTGACCGTACGCTACGGGCGGGTGGTCCGGCGTTGCTGTTTGAAAACCCGAAAGGGTACAACATGCCGGTGCTATGTAACCTGTTCGGGACTCCGCGCCGTGTGGCTCTGGGTATGGGGCAGGAAGAGGTCAGTGCGCTACGGGATGTGGGAAAATTACTCGCCTTTCTGAAAGAGCCGGAGCCGCCAAAAGGCTTTCGCGATCTCTTTGATAAGCTCCCTCAGTTTAAACAAGTGCTGAACATGCCGACCAAGCGGCTGCGCGGTGCACCTTGCCAGCAAATAGTGGTGCAGGGTGAGGATGTCGACCTGACAACCATCCCTATCATGCAGTGCTGGCCTGACGATGCTGCGCCGTTGATTACCTGGGGACTGACCGTTACGCGGGGGCCGCATAAAGAGCGTCAGAACCTGGGCATTTATCGCCAGCAGCTGATTGGCAAAAATAAGCTCATTATGCGGTGGTTATCCCATCGGGGTGGCGCGCTGGATTTCCATGAGTGGCGTGAGGCCCATCCTGGCGAACGTTTCCCGGTTGCTGTCGCGCTGGGGGCCGATCCGGCGACGATTCTGGGCGCCGTAACGCCAGTACCTGACACGCTATCTGAGTATGCGTTTGCCGGACTTCTGCGTGGAACCAGGACCGAAGTCGTGAAATGCATTTCGAATGATCTGGAAGTCCCCGCCAGTGCGGAAATCATACTCGAAGGCTATATTGAGCCGGGGGAAATGGCGCCGGAAGGACCCTATGGCGATCATACGGGCTACTACAATGAGATCGACAATTTCCCGGTTTTCACCGTTACGCATATTACGCAACGTAAAGACGCTATCTATCACTCAACTTACACCGGTCGCCCGCCGGATGAGCCGGCTGTACTCGGTGTTGCGCTAAATGAAGTCTTCGTGCCGATCCTGCAAAAGCAGTTCCCGGAAATTGTTGATTTTTACCTACCACCAGAAGGTTGTTCCTATCGCCTTGCGGTGGTAACCATGAAGAAACAGTACGCAGGCCATGCAAAACGCGTCATGATGGGTGTCTGGTCATTCTTACGCCAGTTTATGTACACCAAATTTGTGATCGTATGCGATGACGACATCAACGCCCGCGACTGGAATGATGTGATCTGGGCTATTACCACGCGTATGGACCCGGCAAGGGATACGGTGCTGGTTGAAAATACGCCGATTGATTACCTGGATTTTGCTTCGCCGGTTTCCGGCCTTGGCTCAAAAATGGGACTGGATGCCACCAACAAATGGCCCGGCGAAACCCAGCGTGAATGGGGTCGCCCTATCAAAAAGGATCCTGAAGTAACGGCGCGTATCGACGCCATCTGGGATGAGCTGGCCATTTTTAGCGACGGCAAAGGTGCGTAACGCGCCGCCGTTTTTCGCCTGACACAACGACAACAAGTATGAACCCGACAGAGGGAGCGCATGACAACCTTAAGCTGTAAAGTGACCTCGGTAGATGCCATCACCGATACCGTATATCGCGTACGTTTAGTGCCGGAAGCGGCTTTTTCTTTTCGCGCTGGCCAGTACTTAATGGTAGTGATGGATGAGCGAGATAAACGCCCCTTCTCGATGGCGTCCACCCCCGATCAGCATGAGTTTATCGAGCTGCACATTGGTGCGTCGGAGATCAATCTGTATGCCATGGCGGTGATGGATCGCATCCTGAAGGATCGTGAAATTGTCATCGACATTCCTCACGGTGAAGCCTGGTTACGCGATGACACGTCTCGCCCACTGGTGCTGATTGCCGGAGGAACCGGTTTCTCGTATGCCCGTTCAATTCTGCTGACTGCTCTTTCGCAAAACCCGAACCGTGATATCACTATTTACTGGGGCGGACGTGAAGAGAAGCACCTCTACGATCTGGCTGAACTTGAAGCCCTGTCCGTCAATCATCCCAACCTGCGCGTTGAGCCTGTTGTCGAACAGCCGGAAGAGAACTGGCGTGGCCGTACCGGAACGGTGTTGACGGCGGTATTGCAGGATTTTGGCACGCTGGCAGAACACGATATCTATATCGCAGGTCGCTTTGAGATGGCGAAAATTGCCCGTGACCTCTTCTGCAACGAGCGCAGCGCACGTGAAGATCGCCTCTTTGGCGACGCATTCGCGTTTATTTAAGCAATAAAAAGCCCGCCCCTGACAGGCGGGAAAACGGCAACTAAACTGTCTCTCTTCGCCAGTGACGCCATAACTGCGTTGGCTGCGCTCGCTCACCCGAATCACTTACTTCAGTAAGTTCATCGGGATTCGCTCGCTTGCCGCCTTGTTCTGACGGCATTGGCTTTGAGATACCTTTCCTGAGCTACACTCGCTCGAATACCGTCGCGATACCCTGACCCAACCCGATGCACATCGTCGCCAGACCAAACTGGGCATCTTTGCGTTCCATCAGATTAAGCAGGGTGGTGCTGATACGTGTACCGGAACAACCCAGTGGATGGCCGAGTGCGATCGCACCGCCGTTGAGGTTGATCTTGTCGTCAATCTGCTCCATCAGCCCCAGATCTTTAATGCACGGCAGGATCTGTGCGGCGAAAGCTTCGTTCATTTCGAACAGATCGATGTCGCTGACGGACAGCCCCGCTTTTTTCAGCGCCAGTTTCGATGCCGGAACCGGGCCATAGCCCATGATCGACGGATCGCAGCCGACCACCGCCATTGAGCGCACGCGGGCGCGAGGTTTCAGTCCTAACTCACGGGCGCGACTTTCGCTCATTACCAGCATGGCAGATGCGCCATCAGAAAGGGCGGAAGAGGTGCCTGCGGTCACAGTACCATTGGCCGGGTCAAATGCTGGACGCAGCGCGGAGAGCGCCTCGACGGTCGTTTCCGGGCGAATGACTTCGTCATAACTGAACTGTTTAAGTACGCCATCCGCATCGTGTCCCCCGGTGGGGATAATTTCATTTTTGAATGCACCGGACTGCGTGGCAGCCCAGGCGCGGGCGTGGGATCGGGCGGCGAACGTATCCTGCATCTCACGGCTGATCCCATGCATACGTGCCAGCATTTCCGCTGTCAGCCCCATCATGCCCGCCGCTTTGGCGACATTACGGCTGAGTCCGGGGTGGAAATCCACACCGTGGCTCATCGGCACGTGGCCCATATGTTCCACCCCGCCGACCAGGCACGCCTGCGCGTCGCCGGTCATGATCATGCGGGCAGCATCGTGCAGCGCCTGCATTGAAGAACCACACAGGCGGTTGACGGTCACTGCCGGAACGGAGTGTGGGATTTCCGCCAGCAGCGAGGCGTTACGGGCGATGTTAAAGCCCTGCTCCAGCGTTTGCTGCACGCAGCCCCAGTAGATATCGTCCAGTGCAGTGGCCTCCAGCGCCGGATTGCGCGCCAGCAGGCTACGCATCAGATGCGCGGAGAGATCTTCTGCCCGCACATGGCGAAATGCGCCGCCCTTTGAACGGCCCATCGGGGTGCGAATTGCATCGACAATGACAACCTGTTCCATTGTGACTCCTTAAGCCGTTTTTAGCTCACCAACCGGACGGGCTGGTTCAACCGGGGGATAGTAGGGTTCGTTATGGCGCGCTTTGGTACGTAGACCTTCCGGCACCTCATACAGAGCACCGAGGTGCTGATACTGCTGTGCCATATCGAGATATTTCGCACTGCCAATGGTATCCAGCCAGCGGAATGCCCCACCGTGGAAAGGAGGGAAGCCAAGACCATAGACCAGCGCCATGTCCGCCTCCGCCGGGCTTGCGATAATGCCCTCTTCCAGACAGCGCACCACTTCGTTGACCATCGGGATCATCATGCGGGCGATAATGTCATCGTCGCTGAAATCACGCTTCGCCTGGCTGACATCCGCCAGCAGACTGTCAACGGCAGCATCTTCTTCTTTCTTCGGTTTGCCTTTGCTGTCCTCTTTATAGCGCCAGAAGCCCAGCCCATTTTTCTGCCCGAAGCGGTTAGCGTCGAACAGCGCATCGATGGCATCACGATAATCTTTCTGCATCCGCTGTGGGAAACCGGCTGCCATGACCGCCTGCGCGTGGTGCGCGGTATCAATGCCAACAACGTCGAGCAGGTAAGCCGGGCCCATCGGCCAGCCAAACTGTTTTTCCATCACCTTATCAATCTTGCGGAAATCTGCGCCGTCGCGCAGCAGCTGGCTGAAACCGGCGAAGTAAGGGAAGAGTACGCGGTTGACGAAGAAGCCAGGGCAGTCGTTGACCACAATCGGTGTTTTGCCCATTTTGCTGGCCCACGCCACCACGGTGGCGATGGTTTTATCAGAGGTTTTTTCACCGCGAATGACTTCAACCAGCGGCATACGATGAACCGGGTTAAAGAAGTGCATGCCGCAGAAGTTTTCCGGGCGTTTGAGCACGCTTGCCAGTTCGCTGATAGGAATAGTCGAGGTGTTGGAGGCCAGAACGGTACCCGGGCGGACTTGCTCTTCGGTTTCCGCCAGCACCGCTTTTTTGACTTTCGGGTTTTCCACTACCGCTTCAACGACCACCTCTACGCGGTCAAAACCGCTGTAATCAAGGGTAGGATGAATGGTCGAAATCACGCCCGCCAGCTTAAGGCCATTAATTTTTCCGCGCTCCAGCTGTTTATTAAGCAGCTTGCTGGCTTCGGTCATGCCGAGCGTCAGTGACTTATCGGCGATGTCCTTCATTATCACCGGCACGCCTTTCCATGCTGACTGATAAGCAATGCCACCGCCCATGATGCCAGCGCCCAGGACCGCGGCGTGTTTTGGCGTCTCAATATCTTTAGTCAGTTTCTTCGCTTTGCCTTTCACATACTGATCGTTAAGGAAAATCCCGACCAGTGCGCGGGCTTCTTTACTGTGCGCAAGGGGGACAAAGCTTTGATTTTCGAGATTCAGTGCTTCTTCACGACCAAAACGCGCAGCTGCTTCGATGGTTTTCACTGCGGTCATCGGGGCGGGATAATGTTTGCCTGCGGTCTGCGCCACCATGCCCTTAGCAATGGTGAAGCTCATGGCCGCTTCGATTTTGCTTAAGTGCAGCGGCTCCAGCTTCGGCTGGCGTTTGGCTCGCCAGTCAAGATCGCCGCTAATCGCCTGGCGCAGAATGGCGAGTGCACCTTCTTTTAACTTCTCTGGTTTTACCACGCCGTCGACCAGACCGAGTTTCAGCGCCTCGTCGGCACCGACATCTTTACCGGCAGCGATGATCTCAAGGGCGCTGTCCGCCCCGAGCAGACGCGGCAGACGTACCGACCCACCAAAGCCGGGCATAATGCCGAGTTTAGTTTCCGGCAGACCGATGCGCAGGTCTGGCGTCGCCAGGCGGTAGTCGGTCGCCAGCACGCACTCGCAGCCGCCGCCCAACGCGTAGCCATTCACGGCAGAAATTGTCGGCACCGGTAAATCTTCCAGGCGGCTGAATACGCTGTTAGCAAAGTGAAGCCAGGTGCTCAGTTGCTCTGCAGGAACCAGGAACAGAGAGAGGAATTCGGTGATATCAGCACCGACGATGAATGCCGCCTTTTCAGAACGCAGCAGCAGGGCTTTTAAATCGGACTGCTTTTCCAGCACGTCCAGCGCCTCGCCGAGGCTGGCAACGGTAGCTGTATCAAGTTTGTTCACTGAGCCGGGAGCGTCGAACACCAGTTCGGCAATGCCGTCTTCCAGCCAGTTAAGATATAAGGTTTCGCCTTTGTAGAGCATGTCAGTCTCCTGAGTCCCGCAAGATGATCTGGTCATACCAGATGAGGCGAAGTGTGGATTTTATGTTAATAAATTGCAAATTTATCATTAAGAAATTGCAGGGCCGATCACGCTCAGGGGAAATCACCCACCCCGGAGAGGCTGTGCTAAGATGCGAAAACATGAGGTCAAAAAAACAGAAGGAAGAATGATGGACTCACTGGCCGCGCTCTATAAAAATCATATTGTTACGTTACAGGAACGTACCCGCGATGTACTGGCCCGCTTTAACCTTGACGCGCTGTTGATTCACTCCGGCGAACTCTTCAATGTCTTTCTCGACGATCATCCCTACCCGTTTAAAGTCAATCCGCAGTTCAAAGCCTGGGTGCCGGTAACCCAGGTTCCCAATTGCTGGTTGCTGGTGGATGGTGTTAACAAACCAAAACTGTGGTTCTATCTGCCGGTCGATTACTGGCACAACGTGGAACCGTTGCCGACATCATTCTGGACCGAAGAGGTCGAGGTTATTGCTCTGCCCAAAGCGGATGGCATTAGCAGTCAGTTGCCTGCCACGCGCAGCAATATAGGTTACATCGGGCCAGTGCCCGAGCGAGCTCTCGCACTGGAGATTGCCGCCAGCAACATCAACCCGAAAGGGGTGATTGATTACCTGCACTACTACCGCGCTTATAAAACCGATTATGAACTGGCGTGCATGCGCGAAGCGCAGAAAACGGCGGTTAATGGACATCGTGCCGCTGAAGAAGCTTTCCGTTCAGGCATGAGCGAGTTCGACATTAACCTGGCTTACCTGACGGCTACCGGCCACCGTGACACCGATGTGCCATACAGCAATATTGTGGCGCTGAATGAGCATGCGTCCGTATTGCACTACACCAGACTGGATCATCATGCTCCTGCGGAGCCGCGTAGCTTCCTGCTGGATGCCGGTGCGGAATATAACGGTTATGCCGCTGACCTGACCCGCACCTGGTCTGCCAACAGCGATAATGACTACGCCCAGTTGATCAAGGACGTTAATGAAGAGCAACTGGCGCTGATTGCGACCATGAAAACCGGGGTCAATTACCTTGAGTACCATGTGCAGTTCCATCAGCGTATCGCCAGGCTGCTGCGTAAGCATCAGATAATTACTGACATCAGTGAAGAGGCGATGGTGGAGAACGATCTCACCGGGCCGTTTATGCCGCACGGTATTGGGCACCCGCTGGGGCTGCAGGTGCATGATGTTGCCGGATTTATGCAGGATGATAGCGGCACGCATCTGGCCGCGCCGTCGAAATACCCTTACCTGCGCTGCACGCGTATTTTGCAGCCACGTATGGTGCTGACCATTGAACCAGGCCTCTATTTTATTGACTCCCTGTTAGCGCCGTGGCGTGAAGGCCCGTTCAGTCAGCACTTCAACTGGCAGAAAATAGAAGCGCTGAAGCCGTTTGGTGGCATTCGTATTGAAGACAACATCGTTATTCATGAGAACAGCATTGAGAACATGACGCGGGATTTGAAACTGGCGTAATGGAAAGCTGGCTGATACCGGCTGCGCCGGTCACCTTTGCTGAAGAGATCAAAAAAAGCCGTTTCATTACGCTGCTGGCGCATACCGATGGCGTGGAGGCGGCGAAAGCCTTTGTGGAGTCGGTTCGTGCAGAACACCCGGATGCACGACATCACTGCGTGGCCTGGGTAGCCGGGCCGCCGGATGACTCGCAACAGTTGGGTTTTTCCGACGATGGCGAGCCTTCGGGAACAGCCGGGAAGCCAATGCTCGCCCAGCTCATGGGGAGTGGTGTCGGTGAACTCACCGCCGTGGTGGTGCGTTACTATGGCGGCGTGTTGCTCGGAACCGGTGGCTTAGTGAAAGCGTATGGCGGTGGTGTCAGCCAGGCGCTTGCTCTGCTCACAACGCAGCGCAAGACGCCATTAACCGAATATACTTTGCAGTGCGAGTACGGACAATTGACCGGCATCGAGACGTTGCTGAGTCAGTTTTCCGGAAAAATTATTGCGAGCGAATATCAGGCTACCGTTTACCTCCGGGTCGCCCTTCCGCAATCTGAGGTGGCGGCTTTTTCGCTAAAACTCGCTGATTTCAGTCGCGGTGCGTTGCATTTAGATAAGATTGAAGAATAATCCCCACCTGGTTTTTGCACACGTTAATACCTAAGGAAGCGGCAGAGATGCATTTTCGCGCCATAACCCGAATTGTTGGACTCCTTATCATCCTCTTTTCCGGGACGATGATTCTGCCTGGGCTGGTGGCCTTACTCTACCGCGATGGGGCCGGCCGAGCCTTTACCCAGACGTTCTTCGTTGCGCTGGCGATTGGCTCCATCCTGTGGTGGCCAAACCGGCGGGAGAAGAGTGAACTTAAATCCCGCGAGGGTTTCCTTATTGTCGTACTGTTCTGGACGGTGCTGGGAAGTGTGGGTGCGCTGCCCTTTATCTTCTCCGAAAGCCCTAACCTGACGGTCACCGACGCGTTTTTTGAATCTTTTTCGGGTTTAACCACCACCGGGGCCACCACGCTGGTGGGGCTGGATTCGCTCCCTCACGCCATCCTCTTTTATCGCCAGATGCTGCAGTGGTTCGGCGGGATGGGGATCATCGTGCTGGCGGTGGCGATTCTGCCGATTCTGGGCGTTGGGGGAATGCAGCTTTACCGTGCCGAGATGCCGGGTCCGCTGAAAGACAACAAAATGCGCCCGCGTATTGCGGAAACGGCGAAAACCCTGTGGCTTATTTATGTCCTGCTGACGGTGGCCTGTGCGCTGGCTCTGTGGTTTGCCGGTATGCCAGCGTTCGACGCAATAGGCCATAGTTTCTCGACGATCGCCATCGGCGGCTTCTCAACCCATGATGCCAGCGTCGGCTATTTTGACAGCCCGACAATCAATACGATTATTGCTATCTTCCTGCTGATCTCAGGCTGTAATTACGGCCTGCACTTCTCTTTATTAAGCGGCCGAAATTTAAAGGTCTACTGGCGGGACCCGGAATTCAGAATGTTTATTGGTGTGCAGCTGACGCTGGTGGTTATCTGCACCGTCGTACTATGGTTCCACAACGTTTATGCCTCAGCGGTGACCACCCTCAATCAGGCTTTCTTCCAGGTCGTCTCGATGGCGACCACCGCAGGATTCACTACCGACAGCATTGCCCGCTGGCCGCTGTTCCTGCCGGTACTGCTGCTGTGTTCTGCTTTTATCGGTGGCTGCGCCGGGTCGACGGGTGGTGGGCTGAAGGTCATCCGTATCCTGTTACTGTTCAAGCAGGGCAACCGTGAACTGAAACGTCTGGTGCACCCGAATGCGGTATACAGCATTAAATTAGGTAACCGTGCGCTGCCGGAGCGTATCCTTGAAGCAGTGTGGGGATTCTTCTCGGCCTATGCGCTGGTGTTTATCGTCAGCATGCTGGCAATCATTGCCACCGGCGTGGATGACTTCTCGGCCTTTGCTTCCGTAGTGGCCACCCTTAATAACCTGGGGCCAGGCCTCGGCGTGGTGGCAGACAACTTTGCCAGCATGAATCCGGTAGCGAAATGGATCCTGATGGCCAACATGTTGTTTGGTCGCCTTGAGGTCTTTACCTTATTAGTACTCTTCACTCCCACTTTCTGGCGCGAATAAGGACGTAATACGTGAAAACATTGATTCTGTTTTCGACCCGTGATGGACAGACGCATGAGATTGCCAACACGATTGCCGCCGAGCTCCGTGGGCTTGGCATCGAGAGTGATATGGTTAATCTTCATGATACACAAAATGTTCACTGGGACGCTTATGAGCGGGTCGTGATTGGTGCCTCTATTCGCTACGGTCATTTCAATCCGGTGCTGGACAGCTTTGTGAAACAGCACCGTGAAATATTGAGCCGTCTGCCAGGGGCATTCTTCTCTGTAAACCTGGTGGCGCGTAAGCCGGAAAAAAACACGCCGGAGACAAACAGCTATACGCAGAAGTTCCTCGCGCGATCTCCGTGGCAGCCTGATGCCTGCGCCGTCTTTGCTGGGGCGTTACGTTACCCGCGTTATCGCTGGTTCGATCGCCTGATGATCCAACTCATTATGAAAATGACGGGCGGTGAAACCGATACGCGTAAAGAGGTGGTCTACACCGACTGGCAGCAGGTGAGCTTATTTGCCGGTAAAATTGCTCAGTTAAACCGCAAATCGTCTCTTTAATAAACTTTACGAATGAAATTTGAGCGAACGATAAATTTTTTGAATTTTAGACTTGTCAGCCCGGAATAACTCCCTATAATGCGCCTCCACTGACACGGAACAACGGCACACACGCCGCCGGGTCAGCAGGGTGTTCCGGTGAGATTCACTGAGAAGCCCGCAGAGAAAAGCGAAAATAAACGCT
>NZ_JAHVDV010000019.1:0-101165 GCF_051486985.1 Yokenella regensburgei | reverse complement strand
TTGATGGTACGGAATCACCCGACATTTACTGGTTTCACTGTCAGCCGAACGGCACACCGGAGCGGATGACAGATATCGAAGGCGAACTGCGCTGGGAAGGGCAGAACAGCGTCTGGGGAAAACTGCTGCGGGAGATGCCTCATAAGGCGGCGGATTATCCACAAAACCTGCGGATGCAGGGCCAGTACCTTGACCGTGAAACGGGGCTGCACTATAACCTGTTCAGGTACTACGATCCGGAGTGTGGACGGTTTACGCAGCCTGACCCGATAGGGCTGGCGGGGGGGATAAACCTCTATCAATATGGGCCAAATCCTCTCAATTGGATAGATCCGTTAGGTCTTAAATGCTGGTCTTCTGCAAGAAAAGATTTTTGGATACGTGAGGCCAGAACCAATCCTCATAGATATTCACGGAATAACCTTGAACGTATGATTGAAGGTAAGGCACCAAGAATGAAAGTTGAAGTCTTTAACTACAAAACAGGGAAACTTGAAGTTAAAGATGTATCAATGGAAATTCACCATAGGAGCTTGCCACAAAGAGGAGTTTCACCAAAAGCCAATGAGCAATGGAACCTAGAAAAAACTACTCCATGGGGACATGTGACAATGGACCCAAACAGACACACAGGTTATAAATTAGAACGTATTATATTAGGACCTAACTCATGGTAACAACAAACAATCTAAGAGAATTTATTAAAACAAACGATTATATCTCTTTATTGAATGAGGTAATCGAACGTATGAATATAAATGTGAGTAAAGATGAACCATCTAGCCAGATGTTTAATATTCATGCAGATTGTGTAAATAAATCCGGCATTAATTTAGATGTATTAAATGAGCTATGTTACTCAGAAAAAGAGCATCTTGTAGCATTCACAAAATTAAAATTTGCAGAAATAGAAGACGACGAAGATGATTATAATGATGATGGCGATAAGTCTGAAACATTAGAGATATTACCATTTCCAAAAACATTTTTAATTGGATATATCATCGAATTTTATTTCTTAAAAAATAATCCATCTGCTCTTGCTGACTATTTGAAAAAATTAAGAATTCCAAATTCCATAAAGTACGCAAAAGAATTAAAATCAATATATAATCGTCTTTAATGCATTATTAGCTGAGAAAATTACTTACTGATTCTCTCGGCTATACTGTGAAACAGGACTGCATTATAACCTGTTCAGGTACTACGATCCGGAAAGCGGAAGGTTTACGCAGCAAGACCCGATAGGGCTAAGAGGCGGTTTAAACCTTTATCAGTATGCGCCGAATCCGCTATCGTGGATCGATCCGTTAGGGCTGACATGTGGAAAGGCTGACGGGAACATTGAGCCAAAAGATGTTCTTCATATGCAAAGTTCTATAAAAAATCAAACCGGGGATTATACTTTTTTTCGGTAATGCAGATGCTTTACTTAAAGGTACTTTGAAACCTTCCGATTTACCGCCAATTAGAATATGGAAAGATGATTTGGGTAAAATATGGACTCTGGATCATCGTAGGTTAGCTGCATTTAAATTGGCGGGGCTTGATAATGTTCCATTTAAATGGGCTTCACCTAGTGAAATTGCTAATCAGATGTGGAAAATGACAACAAAAACAGATGGTAAGTCAATCATTCTCAAACTGGGTGATAGGGTAAAGAAAATATTGGAGTGATGTTTTATGAATACTAAAGAAATAAAGACTAGAGAAGATTTAGTTGAATTTATTGAGTTTTTGTCATCAAATGCCAAGAATAATCTAAGTGAATGGGAAAATAAAGATTTACCTTCATATCTCGAATCAATGGCATCCTGGATAGAAGACATGGATGGATATTATTTAAATCAAAAATTACCTGTTCCCGATAATGTTAACTGGACATTTATTGCTGATGTTTTAATGGCTGCAAAAGTTTATGAGTAATATTATACCGGGAGGTTTATATCTCCCGGTTTTTTAATGCTCGTTCAGCCCATTAAATCACAGCGTCCTTAATCCCCTTCACCGCCTGCTGCACCTGATAAAGCTGCTCACGCAATTCCTGCACCTCGTCGCAGTCGGCGATCAGCACGATGCACCCTTCTGAAATCCTCACCGTCACGCCACGCCCGGTGTCAAATCCCGCCTAAGCCAGTTGCCTCTAAGGTGGATACCGGGGATATGGAAGTAATGGGTCGGGACTTTGGTTTTGCGGTTGGTGTGGTAGATGCCGACAGCGCCGACTTTTACCCGGCGCTGGGTTTTGGAAATGGTGACTGCTGGCTTCGAATCGCGTTCAGCCATGATTAACTCCTGCGTAGTTAATTGTGGTGAGCGGCGTTGGTGTGTTCGAGCACATCAGCGCCGCGCTAAACGTTAGGTCTTAAATGTATAACAAACAAGGTAGATGGTGATGCCCGAGAAGCAAGACTTTTAAAACGATTACAGAATATGTATGGGGCAGAAAATGTTCTAAGTCAGCGACATTTACGCAATGCTCAAGGAAAAATCGTTGGTCTTGTTGATGATGCTATTGCGTTAGGCAAAATAAAAGGCTCCCGAATTCTTGATTTTGTAGTTAAGACAAAGGATGGCTGGAAAGGAATTGAGGTCACGAGTAAAACAGCTTCGAAAGTAGCCCAATCTGCAAAAGAAGAGATAATTCGAGCTGCCGGAGGTGGTTTCGTTCGTCATCCAGTGACAAAAGAGTTGATAGAACTTTCTGATGACATCTCTCGAATAATACGCCTTGATTAACAGGAATAAATATGATGGACTTGTTAAGGTTTAATTACACAACTTTGTTGAAAAGAAGCAAAAATTTATCTTGTCGTGAACAAATAACAAAAATAACGATAGTGTTAATGACGTTTCTCAAGGAAAATGGGTTGGTTATGGTTGAACCATTTAAAGATGACGGTAGCTTAAAAGAAGATCTTATCTTATATAGTTCTGATCTTTCTGATGTCGGTAACTTGTTATTTAAAGAATACTATCCAGAATGGTCGTCATATATAGATCGTGGCGGAGATGTAAATAATACAAAAATATTGAATGATGGTTTAAATATATTGAAAAATAGATAAATAAAAAATCCGGGGTATATATTTTCCCGGCTTATTTTTTATTTACCCGCCGCTGTTCAGCCCACTAAACAACTGCCTCCTTAACCCCCTTCACCACCTGCCGCAGCTGATAAAGCTGCTCGCGCAGCTCCTGCACCTCGTCGCAGTCGGCGATCAGCACGATGCACCCCTTCGAAATCCGCACCATCACGCCGCGCCCGTTGTCAAAACCCGCCTCAGCCAGTTGCCTTTAAGGTGGATACTGGGGATATGGGCGTTATATGTCGGGACTGTGGTTTTACGGTTGGTGTGGCAGATGCTGACAGCGCCAACTATATGGTTCATGTTTTCTAGTTAACCTTTTGTTTTAAAAGTAAAATAATTCTTGCACAAATAGACGGATTTATCAGGGTATGGCGGTAGCGTATGAACTATGACGTGGTGGTATCGGATTTATATGAACTAACCCGGTAGTATGATGTTCAAGTAGGGCTGATTGCGTCAGCTGAGCCGATAGGGCTGGCCGGGGGAATGAACCTCTATCAGTATGCGCGAAATGTGCTGGGATGGATGGATCCGCTGGGGCAGATGAAGTGTTCAACGTCGCCGACAAGGAGAAAAATTAACCGAACGGTGTACAGATTTGAAGCACCTGACAGAATGAGCACAATGTGGACACCCCATAAATGAAATATTAAAGCTTCGCATAGATATACAGATGAAGGTTTGGGGGGTATCTATGATGCAAACTCACGTAAAACCGCACTTTCTGAAGTAACCCATTGGGATCTTGATCTATCAAACAGGGTATTAATTAGCAAAAAGGTACAATTAAATAAGTATCAGATCTGACTCGTCCGCGTGTGAGAGATAAATTGCGTGTTTCTTTAAGTGATATTATAGGTAATAATAACATTATCGCTCATCAAATCGGAGGTTAGGCTAAGAAACAATGACATGATGGCATATATGCTCCCTCAGCAAGAAATTCAACTAGTTCTAACTTAATATCATTCGGAGGGTTTTAGATATGTCTTCTTTCGAACACCATTACGCTGGTGATAAAAAGTGGAAAAGTTATTCTGATTTTTATGCTGAAGATTATTTAGATGATAATGCCCGCTTACTTTCTGAAAGATTGGATGGCCATTTGGATTTGGCTATAATTATTTATGGCAAAAGAGGGATGAAAGAGGCCTTATGGTGGATAGAACAAGATCTTCCAGCATTAGAAGGGATAAAGCCAGTTGATTGCATTAAAGATCCTGAACGCCTAAAGCGTCTTCGAGAATGTGTGATGAGAATGTCATAAATATTTTAATTAAGTAATGGTCAGAAAAAAATGATATACGTACCTGGAAAAAGAGGATGTTCTGCTTTTGAGTTGCCTCTTGTGGCGGAGACTCATTTATTGGACCGGGATTATGGCCTCAGGGAATGGCATAATCGAAAAAATTTATTTGAGATATGGCTTCTGGTAAAAATTTTGCCAGGACTGTTTTGCCCCTCTGCCAGAACGCAAATTGTGGTAAGAGAAATGCCTCCATTTTTATTACTTCCGGGACATTTCCGTAAGTCAGAGAAGGCCTGGCACCGACTCTGCATTTGATCATTTAAACGACACCCTTTAATAAATGTGGTGGCACCAGGCCACCACATTGCCTTCTGCTCCTTAGAAATTACTGGCCGAGCGTAATGCCCCTGACTCTGGCGTCACCCGAAGTGGAGAACGAACGATAAGGGAGGGAAGTGCAAGTTCGATATCATGCTCTGCGAGAGTTTCGATGATACGAATATTAATCTCTTGCTGAATGTCCATATATTTGTTGTAGTCAGCGGTATTGACGATATGGACGACTTCATACGTTAAGCGATCTTTATTAAAGTCGAGCAGATGTGCACGGTCGAATTTTGTCTCGCCCACTTCGGTAACGATCTTTTTAACCAGATCGCCAATAATCCGCAGCTTCTCTGGCGGCGTAGTGATGGAGACACCAAACGTAAAGACGATACGGCGCGTCTGCATACGTTTGTAGTTATGGATGGTCTGCTGTAACAACTGGGCGTTGGCGCAAACGATCTGCTCCCCGCTGAGGCTTCGAATACGGGTGGTTTTTAAGCCGATATGCTCAATAGTACCCGCCACATCACTGAAGACCACAAAGTCGCCGGGTTCGAACGGCTTATCGAATCCAATTGAGAGTGAGGCAAACACATCGCTCAGCACTGTCTGAACAGCAAGCGCGATAGCAATACCACCCACACCAAGGCTGGCAACCAGCGCAGTAATATCGACGCCCGCATTTGCCAGCACGGAAAGTAACATAATCGCCCAGACAAACGTCCGTAATATCATCCCCAGAATGACGAGCGTAACGGGGTTTTTATTGGTTCCGGGAGAATAAAGAAGGTGCCGCATCCACGACTGCACGCCCTGATCGAGCCAGATGGCCATTTGTATGGCGAACACCACAAACCAGGCATGCGAAACGGTGGAAAATAAGCGCTCCGGTAAGGGGACGAAACGCAGGCTGAAAAGAAATGCCGCAAATAGCATGAGCAACTTACTGGTCTTTTTCAGCATATCAAATGCAACTGAACCCAGCCGTTCCACCCTGGCATTATTCTTACCTGCACGATGAATGGTTTTATAGAGTAGATCGAGTAATCGAGTCGTTACCCAGTAGGTAACGAGGGTGATAAAAAATACGATCGCCAGATTTACCCAGAATGTGGGCGACATTAATACCGAAACCATGTTCAGCTGTAACAGATAAGCCATTCTACCTCCTTAATGCGTTATACAGTGCTTCAGTATAGACGCCAGAATTCGTCAGACAGGCTTAGAACGGTTTATCAGGAAAACGCCACGGCGGCAGGGGCGAGCGCGGTGCCATATTCACAGGTAGCGGGTGCTGGATGAGATGTCTTATCAGGCAGCGGTGAAAAACGAGAATCACAACCACATGATTAAAAGTGTTTTTTTGCAATCGCCACCGGAAAAAGAGGCCACCGGGATCGCAACTATGTGCTTAAGAGAGCCCCCAGGCGACGATTTTCTGTATGCTGGCAGGAGAGGTTAACGATTCACGCTTACAACAAAGGATGGATTTCTGGTATGAAGACAGCCGTTGTATTTCGACATGTACCTTTCGAAGATCTGGATTCACTGAGCGAAACCCTGCTGGCTAAAGGGTATCGCTGGCGCTGCATTGATACCCCTGTTCAGTCTCTTGCCTCGTTTGATGCGCTCAAGGACGATCTTTTGATTGTGCTGGGCGGGCCAGTGGGGGTTTACGAGCAGCATCTGTATCCCTTCCTTGAGACAGAACTGCGCATTATCCGTGAAAGACTCTTAGCCGGGAAACCGGTGCTGGGGATCTGCCTGGGGGCCCAGATGATGGCAACAGCGATGGGTGCACGGGTGGCGTCAATGGGGCTTAAAGAGATAGGTTATGGTCCCGTGACGGTTAGCGCTCAGGCGCCAGCGTACTTTGCCGCCCTTGATAACCTCCCCGTACTGCACTGGCACGGCGACAGGTTCGAACTGCCGCAGGATGCCATTTTACTTGCCAGCAGCGACCAGTGTGATAATCAGGCCTTCCGTATTGGCACCTATGCGCTCGCTTTCCAGTTCCACCTTGAAGTTACCGCCGCAGCGCTTGAGAGCTGGTTGGTTGGTCACGCCTGCGAACTTCACCAGGCTGGTATTGACCCTCGCACGCTGCGTGAAGATGCCACGCGCTACAGCGCAAGCCTCTCCAGCGCGGCGCGGCAGGTGGTGGGCCACTGGCTGGATGAACTGCCTGTCACCTGAGATCACCCCGCTGCCTGACGTTTCTCCAGGCGGCGGTATAACGTGCTGCGCGATACCCCCAGTTTTTTTGCCGCCAGGCTCATATTGCCCAGCGCTTCCTCAATGGCCATCTCTTCCACCGGTTTTCGGGCTACGCCTGTCGGCACGCCCGCAAAAGCCGGTTCTCCGGGTAAATCCGCCAGCGTAATTTCAGTGCCATCATCTGCCAGCGCCATCAGCACGCGTAGCTGGCTTAACAATTGCCGGACGTTTCCCGGCCAACGCCGGCGGGCAAGCGCCGACACAACCTCATCACTCAGACGCAAACGGCGAGACTCTGCCCCCTGTTGCTGCCACAATAAGCGAATAAAGGAGGCGATATGGGGCCACTCCCGCAGGGGGGGAATACGGTAGTGGAACTCCTGAATGCGGTAGAGCAAATCTTCACGAAAGGCACCCGCCTGCACTCTGGACGCCAGGTCCTGATGGGTCGCGGACACCAGTGCAAAGTTCACCTCACAGGCGGTGTTTGACCCAAGCGGTGTCACCTTTTTCTCCTGCAACACGCGCAGCAACCGGGTCTGCAGAGCGGGGGGCATATCGCCAATTTCATCGAGGAACAAAATACCGCCGTCAGCCTCACGACATTTGCCGATGTACCCTTTGGGATTGGCTCCGGTGAATGCACCCGGCACATAGCCGAACAGTTCGGATTCAATCAGATTTTCCGGCAGGGCGGCGCAGTTGATGGCGACAAAATTGCCGTTGCACCAGCGGCTTTTAGCGTGAAGTTCTCTGGCAAGATGCTCTTTGCCACAGCCGGTTTCTCCGGTCACGCACAAAGCTATCCCGGCGTTAAGGATCCGTAGCGCCTTCTCTTTTTCAGGCGATACGCTGGCTGCAGGGCGTGCGACCCCGCGCCCGCTGTAACGGCGCTCTGGGGCGGTCTGGCGCACGAAATAGCGTTGACGATTGGCGGCATCAAGCGTGCGCTGCCCGGTGTGCAATCTGGCATCCGGGAAGAGGGCAGAGAGAGGCGTTGTACCAAAGTGTCGCGCCGTCAGAGAGAAGGCATCCATCGCCAGCTTGTTGGCACCCTGCAGCGTTTCATCCTCAAAGATAAGCAGCAATTCATGTGCCGTGGAAAGAACGCTGGCATCCTGATGCAGACTCAGCAGCCAGCGGTTAGCGCCAGCCGCGCTGGTGGTCCAGGCATGTTCAATTTCACAAACCGCACGGCGGATGAAGGCGGTGGCGTCGTGGCGGGGAAGCCGTGCCGGCGTAGAGATATCGAGAACCCCAGCTATCTGCCCGTCCGGGCGAAACACCGGCGAGGCGGAGCAGAACAGACCGGCGTTACGGCTGAGGTAGTGTTCCCCGCCTGATACTTCACAATGGCGTTGCAGCGCCAGGGCGGTGCCGATGGCGTTAGTGCCCCGCGCATGCTCCCCCCAGAGGTTGCCAGGGGCGAGGGCGTAGCGTTCGGCCTGGTGTAAGAAATCCGTATTCCCCTGCGTTTCCAGCACCAGCCCTGCCGCGTCGGACATCACCAGAATCGATGGATGGCGGACCAGATCGCTACGTAAACGGGTCAGTAGCGGCGCCACCAGCTGGCTAATCCAGGTATTTTCCGCTCGCGCATCGTTAAGCTGTGAACTCGCCACCCACGGCTGAGCGTCATCATCACGGGTCAGGCCATAGTTCAGGCTGCGCTGCCAGGAGTCTTCCAGCTGGCAGGGTAATCCGGCGTCAGGCTGGAGAAGCGTCGACGAGAGTGGGGATTGCGGCATGACTCACTCCATAAACAAAGATGTTACAAATGTGTAGCATAATGGTGTCCCGCATGTAGCGACGAACGACACACTTCAGAAAGAGAATCTGATTCGTGAGCTTTAGTCAGCACTGTTCCCAGAATGCCTGTGGAGCGTAATGTATTGTTCTACAGGTATTTTAAAAAAATACTCCTCATTTTATCCCCCCCTGGCATAAGAACTGCTTATTCCCTCCTGACGTACCCTGTATCGCCTAACCTGTACCCATAATAATGAGAGGAACATCTAATGAAATACGTTCATCCTGGCCTCGCTGGCGCGAAAGTCTCCTTTAAAAATCGTTATGGCAATTTTATCGGCGGGAAGTTTGTCGATCCGGTAGAGGGGCGCTGGTTCTCAAACACTTCCCCGGTTACCGGGCAGGTTATCGCTGAGTTTCCACGGTCAGGTGCAGAAGATATCGAAAAAGCACTGGACGCAGCCCACGCTGCGGCCGACGCCTGGGGAAAAACCAGCGCCCAGGAGCGTGGCAATGTGCTGCTGGCCATCGCCGATCGCATTGAGCAAAACCTTGAACTGCTGGCGCTCACCGAAACCTGGGATAATGGCAAACCTGTCCGTGAAACCCTGAATGCGGACCTGCCGCTGGCGGTAGATCATTTCCGTTACTTTGCCGGGTGTATCCGGGCGCAGGAGGGGACGGCGGCGGAAATTGACAGCACCACGGTGGCATATCATATCTATGAACCGCTCGGTGTAGTCGGTCAGATCATCCCCTGGAATTTCCCTTTACTGATGGCAGCCTGGAAACTCGCCCCGGCGCTGGCTGCGGGTAACTGCGTGGTACTCAAACCCGCAGAGCAGACCCCACTCGGCATCTGTGTGCTGATGGAATTGATCGGTGACCTGCTACCTAAAGGGGTGTTGAACGTGGTGCATGGCTTTGGTACTGAAGCTGGTGAACCCCTGGCGCGGAGTAAACGCATCGAAAAAATTGCCTTTACCGGTTCAACATCTATCGGACGACACATCCTCTCCTGTGCGGCGGAAAACATCATTCCGAGTACCGTTGAACTTGGCGGCAAATCGCCGAACATCTACTTTGAAGATGTGCTGAACGGCGACGAAGGATACATTGATAAAGCGATTGAAGGCGTTGTGCTTGGTTTCTTCAACCAGGGGGAAGTCTGCACCTGCCCGTCCCGAGTGCTGGTGCAGGAGTCTATCTATCCACAGTTTGTTGAAAAGGTGCTGGCGCGAATGGAGAACATCCGCAAGGGCGACCCCTTTGACACCGAAACCATGATAGGTGCGCAAGCTTCCCGCGAACAGTACGACAAAATCCTCTCCTATATTGATATTGCCCGTGAAGAGGGCGGCGAAATCATTACCGGGGGAGCGCACGTCACCCACGGTGAAGAACTGGGTAATGGGTTTTATATCCAGCCGACCCTGATTAAGGGCCACAACCAGATGCGCTGTTTCCAGGAAGAGATCTTCGGGCCGGTTATCGGGATAACCACCTTTAAGGACGAAGCTGAAGCCCTTAAGCTTGCCAATGATACTGAGTACGGTCTTGGAGCGGGTGTCTGGACGCTGGACATCAACCGTGCATGGCGCATGGGGCGCGGCATCAAGGCGGGTCGCGTCTGGACTAACTGTTACCATCTTTACCCTGCACATGCGGCGTTTGGTGGCTATAAAAATTCCGGCGTAGGGCGTGAAACCCACAAAATGGCGCTCAGCCAGTATCAACAGATTAAAAATCTGCTGGTCAGTTATAGTGGTTCAGCAATGGGCTTCTATTGATTATTCTTATCCCTGCCAGCTAATTTTAAAAACGGAGCATAAAAGTTCCGTTTTTTTATTCCCGTAATAAACCGTGAAATATCAGGCGATAACCCTCTGTTTGCGTTTCGCTTGTTTCTGCTGCTTCGCTTTGACTATTTTGACAGAGCGCCTAAGGTTAATTCTTGTACGCGATCGATATCAGTTTTTCGTATCGGTTATTTAATAACATGAACGGGAGTTATATCATGGCAGAACATAGAGGCGGTTCCGGTAATTTCGCAGAAGACCGTGAAAAAGCATCAGATGCAGGTAAGAAAGGCGGTCAGCATAGCGGCGGGAATTTTAAAAATGATCCGCAACGTGCCTCCGAAGCGGGCAAAAAAGGCGGGCAAAGCAGCAACCGCAGTGGAGACAAAAAATAAGTCTCCGCTTGACCCAAATGCGAAATATTCACGGGTAATGGTTTTTGGTTAACGTGATTAATTAGGCTGCTGTTAATTTTATGAGACATTACCGGTGACAGTAAGCGTTTCATAAAATAAAGAGCAGTACCCTTATTAAACTATTTCAGGAGGTTCTGTTATGACGACTGAAAAAGACGATCCACGTAATTCACCGGAGTCCGGCGATAAAAAACCAGCCCCGGATAAAAAATAGGCTCAGGCCTGTTTAAGCCTTGAAAAAGCTGCCGATACCGCACGGTGTCAGCAGCTTTTTCTCATGTTTACCGCACCCCTGAATGTTTCTCCTTTCTTGCAGCGTAAAACACCTTTCTTTCTTCTGATACTGCCCGCGTACGCCATAAAATCCTCTGCCTGCGCCTCTGCTGGTAGCAGTTGCACATCAAATTACACTTAAGGGCTAATTAAATGCGTTACGGTGCCGATTAACAGTGTACCTAACGGAAATATGCCTCCCTCTTACGTAGCGTGCAGTATCCGTGGAAGTAAACGTATCGCCCCCGCTCACACTGTGCAGAGTCTCTTGTTAAGGTGAGAGGGGGAAATTTTGACCTGAGTATCAGAACAGAGATTGTAAAAATGCCTAAAAGTATCCTCATTGTTGATGACAGTCGTTTATCACGGATGATTTCCCGTCAGTATGTGCTGAGTTTGCACAAGGATCGGGACATTGCAGAGGCTGCAACGGGCGAACAGGCAATTGAAATGGCAGCAGAGAAAAGGCCCTGGCTCATTTTGCTTGATGTCAATATGCCAGGCATGGGTGGGCTCGCCGCCGCTGCGGTATTACGTCAGACCCATCCGCAAACACACATTGTGCTCCTGACGGCGAACGTACAGCACTCGGTGCAGGCGCAGGCCGAAGAGCTGGGGCTGGGCTTTTTGTCCAAACCGATTAAAGAAGCCGATATCCACGCTATGCTCAATGGCCTGGAGTCCAGCGTATGATGGATAAAATGAGCATGAGTGAGCTCGAAGCCGACAGCCTGATGGAGATCTTCAACATCGGCGTGGGCCACGCTGCGGCGGCAATGAGCAGCATCGTCAATGAAGAAGTGCGTATGTCTGTCCCGTCAATTCGCATTACGACGCGCTCTGAAGCGGCAGAAGAGCTGGGGGCCGGGCTTTCCCTCTGCGGCATCAGCCAGCAGTACAAGGGCGCTTACGCGACCGAAGCGATTTTGATGTTCCCTGAGCGCGCGAGTTTTGAAATTGTCCGCATGATGGTGGGCGATCTTATCCCGGCGGATGAGCTCGGTGAGATGGAACGCGAAGCGATGAGCGAGATTGGCAACATCGTGCTCAATGCCTGCGTCGGTACGCTGGCGAATATGTTCCAGAAGGAGCTGGAGGGATCGCTGCCGGTATTTCGGGTAGGTAGCAGTGAGCAGATCCTGAATCCGAATCACGACGAAGCGGACCCGTCAGTGCTGATGCTGCGTATCGATTTTTCTCTCGAGCGCCAGCAAATCGAAGGATATCTCGCTTTCATACTCGATATGTCTGCGCTGCGCGATTTGCGCGAACAAATCAGGCTCTACATCCTGCGCCTGGAGTCCGGTATGGTCCCTGACGGATTATAATAACGATGAAAGACAAGCTGTTACTGGATGCATTTTCCGCCCTGAGCCTTGGGGTGATAGTTGTGGATGCGAACTACCGCATTACGCTGTGGAACGCTTGGTTAGAAACACACACAGGACGCACCGCGAAAGAGACGCTCGGCGAAGATTTTTTTAAGATATTCCCGGATTTACGCAACCACCGCGTAGGCGTGGCGCTGAAACAGGCGCTCAGTCATAATCTGCCGGCACTGTTATCGCAGTCGTTGCATCGCTCGCCGTTTCCGTTATTTGCGGATCCGACGCAGCCTGGTCAGCGCCTGAGCCAGGCGGTGACTATCGTGCCGCTCGGTGACAGCGAACGTTATGGACTGATACAAATTGTCGACGTCAGCATCGCGGTCCGGCGTGAATCCCTGCTGCGTGAGCAGGCCCACGTCTTATTATCCCAGTCCTTATCGGACGGACTGACAGGCGTGGGGAATCGCCGTTATTTCGATGTCTGTATCGACAAGGAGTGGCGGGCCAGTAAGCGGAATAATAAATCGCTTTCGCTGCTGCTTATCGATGTCGACCATTTCAAACGCTACAACGATCGTTATGGCCATCAGCAGGGCGATCTTTGTTTAAAGCAGGTTGCTGCGGCGATGCGCAACGCACTGCCGCGTCAGAGCGATTTGCTGTTCCGCTACGGCGGCGAGGAATTCTGTGCGCTGTTACCGGAGATGCGCTCTGCGGATGCGGTAGAAGTCGCGGAGAAGTTGCGCGCCAGCGTGCAAAATCTGGCGCTTCCTCATGCTAATGCTCCGGCAGGGATTGTCAGCGTCAGCATCGGCGTTGCCAGCCATAATCAGCGCAGCCAAAAGGAGTATGGTCAGCTGATTCAGGCTGCGGATGATGCACTCTATGAAGCTAAACATGCGGGTCGAAACATAGTGCGGGCAAGCGTAGCAGCCTGGCCGGATAATCTCGCGTCCCAGGGGGCGGCAAGTCAGGATTAACACCGTTTTCGATTCGGCCCCGGTAACGCCGGGGCCGAACCGCGTTAAGCCATTCTGCATGATGCCCGGCGAGCAGGGTGACCCTTCGCCGGAACAGAGGAGTTATTGCAGGTCGAAACGGTCGAGATTCATCACTTTATTCCATGCCGCCACGAAATCGGTGACAAATTTCTGTCTGGCATCGTCACTGGCGTAAACTTCGGCCAGCGCTCGCAGGATGGCGTTCGAGCCAAACACCAGGTCAGCACGGGTCGCCGTGTATTTCAGCTCCCCGCTTTTGCGATCGCGCCCTTGAAACAGCCCGGCTTTCTCATCGACAGGTTTCCATACGGTGCGCATATCCAGCAAATTAACGAAGAAATCATTGCTGAGGACACCGACGCGATCGGTAAAGACACCGTGCTGACTACCGTCGAAATTGGTGCCGAGTACCCGCATGCCACCAATGAGTACGGTCATCTCCGGCGCGGTTAGCGTCAGTTGTTGCGCTTTATCAATCAGCAGCGTTTCGGTGGTTATCTCGTCGCGTTCGCGGCGATAGTTACGGAACCCGTCGGCCAGCGGCTCCAGAAGGTTGAACGACGCCACGTCCGTTTGATCCTGACGTGCATCGACGCGCCCTGGGGTAAAGGGCACGGTCACATGCACACCGGCTGCCGCTGCCGCCTGTTCAATGCCGACCACGCCCGCCAGCACGATGATATCCGCCAGCGATGCTTTCCCGGATGCCTGCTGAATAGCCTGTAGAGCAGGCAGGGCTTTCAATGCCACGGCGTTCACCGGCCAGCTATTTTGCGGGGCAAGCTGCAGACGCGCGCCGTTGGCACCGCCGCGTTTATCCCCGCCACGGAAGGTCGAGGCAGAGGCCCAGGCAACCGCGATCAGCTCGCTGACCGGAAGGCCAGTCGCAGCAATGGCAACCTTCAGATCGGCAATGTCTGCGTCTGTCGGGTTGTGGGTCGCGTGCGGCAGAGGATCCTGCCAGATCAGATCTTCACTTGGCACTTCAGGGCCAATGTAGCGCGCTTTGGGACCCATATCGCGGTGGGTCAGCTTAAACCAGGCACGGGCGAAGGCTTCATTAAAGGCCTGGGGATCGTTAAGGAAACGACGCGAAATCTTCTCGAAATCCGGATCAAAACGCAGCGTCAGGTCAGTCACCAACATAGTGGGTTTGCGTTTTTTCTCTGGGTTAAACGGGTCCGGAATGCTGTCCGGCGCGTCTTTCGCTTCAAACTGAATGGCACCTGCCGGGCTGCGGGTCTGAACCCACTCGTATTTAAACAGGTTCTCGAAGAAGGCGTTGCTCCACTGGGTCGGCGTCTGCGTCCAGACCACTTCCAGGCCGGAGGTGATGGCATCAGCACCAGCACCGCTTGCGTAACTGCTGGCCCAGCCAAGGCCCTGTGCTTCAAGGGGCGCGCCTTCGGGCTCAACGCCCACATGGTCGGCTGAGGCAGCCCCGTGTGTTTTACCCAGCGTGTGACCCCCGGCAATCAGGGCGACAATCTCTTCATCGTCCATGCCCATGTTTCCAAACGTGGCGCGAATGGCAGCACCAGCGGAAACAGGTTCGCCGCTGGCGTTGGGGCCTTCAGGGTTAACGTAAATCAGCCCCATTTCTGTTGCACCGATGGCGGCCTGGGCAAGGCTTTCGGGATGACGATGTTCAAGCCAGGATTTTTCATTCCCCCAGTTCACGTCCAGGTCCGGTTCCCACACGTCTTCACGGCCTGCGCCAAATCCGAAGGTGCGAAAGCCCGCGTTCTCCAGCGCCACATTTCCCGCCAGCATCAGCAGGTCGGCCCAGGAAATTTTTTGCCCGTGTTTCTTTTTCACCGGCCATAACAGGCGGCGCGCTTTGTCGAGACTGACGTTATCAGGCCAGGAGTTGAGAGGGGCAAATCGTTGTTGACCACGACCGGAACCACCACGGCCATCGACGGTGCGATAGGTGCCCGCACTGTGCCAGGCCATGCGAATGAACAGGCCAATATAACTGCCCCAGTCCGCTGGCCACCAGTCCTGAGAGTCGGTGAGCACTTTTTTGATATCGGCTTTCAGTTCGCTGTAATCGAGTTTTTTGAATTCTTCGCGATAGTTAAAGGTTTCATCGAGGGGGCTGGAACGTCGGGAGTGTTGATTCAGCAGGTCCACGCGCAGCTGTTCAGGCCACCAGTCGTGGTTCGTGGTGACGCTACTTTTTTTCGGTGAGGATGAACGGCCCTCATGAAAAGGACATTTTGCCGCCGGGGATGTTTCTTCTGACATGCTCATACGTGCTCCATTTGCTGTTAATGACGCTACGATATCTCACGGCTTATATTTAAAGATATTTGAATGAATCTACGGATTTGATAGCTAAAGCCTTATAAGTAAGTCGTTTCATTCGGGCTGAATGGTGCCCGACAGTTAAGCCTGTCATCAGCGCCCCATCATTGACAGTGCCGCCAGGGTTGAAGTGCTGGGCTCACCCGGAGCAGCATTCTTTTCGCGACTGGCGGTGATAACAACCCCTGCACACAAGACGACGGCGGAGGAGAAGCGAGCAAAATGTATAGTTTTGTGCTCTCTTGCTGACACTGCGTTGACAAACATTTGCCTGGTCAGTAATTTCAATTGTAATTATTGACCAGGCAAATAACATAAACGACATGGCGGACACTGCTAACCCAAAACTTCACCTCGGCCTGCTGATCCATCTGGCGAACCAGTTCAAGGACCAGCTTATCAGCCATTTTTTTGCTGACACGGACATCACCGCAGCGCAGTTCAAGGTGCTTATCAGTATCTACAAAGGCTTCAACAGCCCCCTTGAAGTCAGCAAAAATTTGCTGATGGATGCCGGGGCGATGAGCCGGATGCTGGAACGCATGGTAAAGCGCTCCCTGATCGTGAGAAATCCGAATCCGGAAGACAAACGCCAGGTGATCCTGGCGCTGACCGATAAAGGCCAGACTATCTGCGATCGTTTTCAGAATGAGGCGCTTAGCGCCATTCTGAGCTCGCTCACCACGCGTCTGACCCCTGAAGAATCACGCCAGCTGGCACAGCTTCTGATTAAAATGCTGCCGGACGAGGCAACGAAACCCCATCGCTAAGCTGTTCTGAAAAAAGGTTTAACTAGAATGCAAACTTCATCTGCACCGTCTTCAGCACAACCCGAACGCGCGCCCGGCAAGCGCAAGCGCAACTTTTTGATTTTACTCATCATAGTGGTGCTGATAGCAGCGGGGTGCCTGGCCTGGTATCTGCTCTACGCCCGCTTTTACGAAACAACGGATGACGCTTACGTCAATGCCAACCTGGTCACCCTGACGCCACAAATCGCCGGCACCGTCACCCAGGTGGCGGTGGAGGAGGGCGATTACGTTACCAAAGGTCAGCCACTGGTACTGCTTGATCCCAGCGATACGCAGATTGCCCTCCAGCAGGCGGAGGCCAATCTCGCCAGTACCGTGCGTCAGGTCCGTGGCCTTTACAGCACCGCAGACAACTACCGCGCCCAGGTGGCTGCAAAACAGGTCACGCTACAAACTGCGCAAAGCGATTACGCCCGTCGGCAGAAAATTTTTGCCGCAGGCGCCGTCTCTGCCGAAGATCTGGCTCACTATCGCGACGCCGTATCCAGCGCGCAAAGTGATTTGGCGGCAGCCAGACAGGCGTTAACCACCAATCTGGCGATGGTCGATGACACCGTTATTGACAGCCACCCTGAGATCAAAAGTGCGGTAGCGACCCTGCGCCAGCGCTTTCTCGATAATGCGCGCAGCACTATTGTGGCCCCCGTTAGTGGTTATGTCGCCAGGCGCGCGGTGCAACTGGGAATGCGGGTGGAGTCCGGCACCACGCTGATGTCGGTCGTGCCACTGGATCAGGTCTGGGTGGATGCCAACTTTAAAGAGAGCCAGCTCAGTGCGATGCGTCTGGGTCAGAAGGTGACCCTGAGCGCCGATCTGTATGGCGACAAAGTAGAATATCAGGGCACTATCGAAAGCTTAGGTATCGGGACCGGAAGCGCGTTCTCGCTGTTACCGGCGCAAAATGCCAGCGGCAACTGGATTAAAATCGTTCAACGCCTGCCGGTGCGTATTACCCTCGACCCGCATGACATGGAGAAACACCCTTTACGTGTCGGGCTGTCCATGTTTGCGCGCGTGGATATTCGTGACGCCGACGGGCACCTTCTGCCACAACAGACCGTTGCTGCACCGCGCTTTACGACGGATGTGTACCAGAATGCGCTGGATAAAGCCGACCAGGTGGTGGCCAAAATTCTTCATGACAACCGTCAGGCCGCTGCGACGAGCAGCCGCTAAGTGAGGCGTTATGCAAGATAAGGCAGCGTTTACGCCACCCAGCCTGTTGCTCGCCACCGTTGCGCTGTCGCTGGCAACCTTTATGCAGGTGCTGGATACCACCATTGCCAACGTGGCCCTGCCGACCATTGCCGGAAACCTCGGCGTGAGTTCGGATCAGGGCACCTGGGTTATCACCTCATTTGCGGTCTGTAATGCCATTGCCCTGCCGCTGACCGGGTGGTTTACCCGGCGCTTCGGACAACTGAAGCTGTTTATCGGATCGGTCTCGCTATTCACCCTGACCTCGTTCCTGTGCGGCTTTGCCCACAGCATGACCGAACTGATTATCTTCCGTGCGTTGCAGGGCTTTTTTGCCGGACCCATGTTCCCCATGTGCCAGACGTTACTGCTGGTGATTTTCCCGACCACCAAACGCAGTATGGCGCTGGCGCTACTGTCGATGGTAACGGTGGTGGCACCGATTGTCGGGCCGATCACCGGCGGCTGGATAACCGATAATTACTCCTGGCCGTGGATCTTCTATATCAACGTGCCAATTGGGATCTTTGCGGCCATCGTGGTCTGGACGCAGTTGCGCGGGCGTGAAGAGACTACCGTCAGCGCGCCTGTCGATTACATCGGCATTGCACTGCTGGTGCTCGGGGTGGGGCTGTTGCAGGTGGTACTCGACAAAGGCAACGATCTGGACTGGTTCTCTTCAACGGAAATCATTGTGATGTCGGTAATATCAGCCATTGCACTGGTCTCCTTTGTGATATGGGAACTGGGCGAGCGCCATCCGATTGTGAATCTGCGACTGTTTAAAGATCGTAACTTTGCTATTGGCACCACCACGCTGATGCTTGGCTATGCGGCGTTCTTTGCCATTAACATCATTCTGCCGCAGTGGCTGCAAACCCAGATGGGTTATACCGCTATCTGGGCCGGGCTTGCGGCGGCACCGATGGGCTTTTTACCGCTGTTACTTACGCCCATTGTGGGGCGCTATGCCACTCGGGTGGATCTGCGTATTCTGGCCTCGCTCTCGTTCCTTACGATGGGGGCGTCCTGCCTGCTCCGTGCACAGTTCAATACCAGCGTTGATTTTCGCACCATCGCCGAAGTGCAGATGTTTATGGGCATTGGTGTGGCGCTGTTCTTTATGCCGATAACCACCATCGTTCTGTCGAATCTGCACGGGAATGAAGTAGCCGAGGGCTCCGGGCTTGCGACCTTCTTCCGCGTGCTGGGCGGCTCGTTTGCCTCATCGCTGACGACCTGGCTGTGGTCGAGGCGCGAAATTTATCATCATGCGAATCTGACCGAGAGCGTGTCGGTGTATCATCCGCCCGCCGTGGATTATCTGAACAGGATGGGAGGTGTGACGCAGCAACATCTGGCGGCAGTGGATAAAACTATCGAGCAACAGGCTTATATGATGTCCACCATCGACTATTTCTGGCTGCTGGGCTGGGGTTTTATGGCGCTGGTGGTGATTATCTGGTTTGCGAAACCGCCGTTTGTCCACTCAGGACCGCCGGGAGGCGCCCCCTCCGCGGCACATTAAAGGTTGGTTAAAGGACTTTGCACCGGCACCGGGCACGACAAGCCCGGGCCGTTTTTTACATGAATGGGACAGGTTTATGGCTCCGGTTTTATCAGCACGTGACGGCAGTTTGTTGCAACATCGTTCGTTTGTGGCGTTCTGGCTGGCACGTACCAGTTCAAGCTTTGGCTTTCAGATGCTCTCGATAATCGTGGGCTGGCAAATTTACTCCCAGACCCATAGCGCTTTCTGGCTGGGGATGATAGGCCTGGTGCAGTTCCTGCCCTCGTTCATGCTGGCACTCCCCGCCGGGCACATTGCCGACCAGTTTGACCGCCGCCGGGTCGTAATGTGCGGGCAGGTGTGTGAATGGATCGCCATCGCGTTTCTGGCATGGCTTACCTGGCAGGGGGATGCCAGCGTCGGGGTAATATTACTGCTTATCTTTATTATCTCCTGCGCCAGGACCATCGAGTCTCCGGCGATGATCTCCATGCTGCCCGCGCTGGTGCCTGCTTCGATTTTACCGCGTGCGACGGCAGCGAATGCCGTTTCAGGCCAGGCCGCACAGATTGTTGGCCCGGCGCTGGGCGGCTTTCTTTACGCCGCCGGTGCGGATGTGGTGTACACCGTCACCGCTGGCTTATATCTGGTCTCACTGCTGCTGGTACTGACCCTGCGCTATGAACAGAAGCTGCCGCCGCGCACGCCGCCAACCCTGACCTCACTGTTTGCAGGCGTTGATTTTATTCGTAAACGCCCGGACGTGCTCGGGGTGATTTCGCTGGATCTCTTTGCCGTACTGCTTGGCGGTGCCACCGCGTTGCTGCCGATATTTGCCCATGACGTGCTGCATACCGGGCCCTTCGGACTGGGACTGCTGCGCAGTGCCCCGGCAGTTGGCGCGCTCCTGGTTGGTTTCTGGCTGAGTCACCGGGCGCTCAGACGCAACGTGGGGATCATTATGTTCATGAGCGTGGCGGGCTTTGGCGTGGCAACCCTTGTTTTTGCCCTCTCAAGCTGGATGTGGCTCTCGTTGTTGGCACTCTTTGCGCTGGGAGGCTGTGACATGGTGAGTATGGTTATCCGTGGCTCCCTGGTGCAGCTCGATACCCCGGACGAGATGCGCGGGCGTGTTAATGCGGTGAACGCTATCTTTATCAATACCTCAAACCAACTGGGCGAGTTTGAGTCCGGAATGCTCGCCGCCTGGCTGGGGGCCGTACCCGCCGCCGCCATTGGCGGTATTGGCACGCTTATCGTGGTCGCACTGTGGATGAAATGGTTCCCCGGTCTGCGTCATCGCCAGCGCCTGGAGAGTTAAGGTGCCTGCATGCTGCTATCCTCAGTAAGGATAATTTTATCCTTCACGTCGTAAGGCTATCCCGATGACAGATATTGCAGCCGCACCTTTACGCTTTGCCATTAATCTCGGTAATGGCGTACTCGCAAACGTTAATGAACACGGACAACCTGGTGGCATCACCGTTGCACTGGCCAACAGAATCGCCGCAAGCCTTAGGCGTAAGCCAGAATTTGTGACCTATCCTGCCGCAGGAGAGGTGGTCGAGGATGCGGGAAAGGGGGTCTGGGATATTGCTTTCCTGGCTGTTGATCCGAAGCGCGAAGCCGTGTTGCGCTTTACCTCCCCCTATATCACCATTCAGGGCACGCTACTGGTCAGGCAGAACAGTAACTGGCAAAGCGTGGCCGAGATGGATAAACCCGGTGTGGTCATCAATGTGGGCAAGAATGCGGCCTATGACCTGTGGCTGACCCGTGAAATTCATGCTGCCACTCTCATACGACATGCCTCCTCCCGGACGGCAATTGATGCCTTTCTCGACGGCGCGGGTGAGATGGCGGCAGGCATCCGTCAGCCGCTGGAAAAAACCGCGCGGGAAAACCCCGATTTTCGGGTGCTGCCGGACGATTTCACCGGTATCCGGCAGGCGATATGTGTGGCGAAAAATGACTCGCGCTATTTTGCCTCGCTTATTTCACTCCTTGCCCGGTGGCAGCAGGATGGTGAACTGAAGGCGCTGCTGGATGAGCACCTTATGCAAAGGTGAGTGCGACCGCTACTTTCAACCTGCGGGTCAGTGCAGTGAACAGCCGGTAACCGGCGGCCTGTATCAAAAAAGCGAGGGTTGAGAGGCGTCATCCGGCATGACTGACCTCATCAGGCGCGGTCAACATTTTTAACTTCCTCGCCTGATTCACTGCCTGGATGCGCCCGCTCACGCCGAGTTTTTCGTAGAGCTGCTTGAGATGCCACTTCACTGTTTCTACTGAAATGCCGAGAGTGCGGGCGATAGCTTTATTGGAGTCGCCATTCGCGATCAAACGTAGCGTCTGCTGCTCGCGCTCCGTGAGCCGTGGCGCGCCGGTTTCAGGAGTCACCGGACTCCCCGGCAGCGTCTCAAGCTCCGCCACCAGGGTTGAAAAACGCCTGCTCTCACGCATCCGGACAAGCAGGGCAAGCAGATCCGGCCCGGCATCACGCAGGCACTGCAACATTTGATGTTCCTTGATCTTTAAAAGCGCCGGTTGACAGGTCAGCGCGGCACGTTCGACCTCACCCGCGCGCCAGAGCGCGACCGCCTGTAGTAAGCGCGTGCGCAGCGCGAAGTGCCATTCTGTGCAGGCCTCCTGCTCCGCAACCAGGGGTTCAAGCGTGGCGGCGGCGCAGAGCGGGGCGTTATCGAGCAGCAGCAGATGGCTTTGTGTCACAGCGCGACACCAGTCTGCAACACGATTTTGCTTATCGCGAGCGAGAGATGATAGTTCCCCCATAGTCTGTTTCACCCGCAGGATATCGCCAGGGACAGGTGACAACGTCACGCTACCGGCAATCAGCGCCAGCCGTGCGCGCCACCAGCCACGTTGCAGTGCCAGTCGTTCGGCATGGCGGAGTAACTGCTGCGCTTTATCATCGCGTCCGTTCAGGCGTTCCCAGCGTGCCAGCGTCAGGTAACAGAGTGTAACGCCATCGGCAGGGCAAACCTCATCAATCATCTCCAGGCGCGGTGTCAGAAGCGAATGGGCGTACTGCCCGTCGCCTCGCTCCAGCGCAATGGCGGCCAGCACCGGGACCAGCGTCGCTCCGCTGCTTGAGTGCGGGCCAGTCTGCTGTTCAGCCTGCTGCAGCGCCTGTGTAGCCTGACGCTCAGCTTCATTCAGATTCCCCTGACGGAACCAGGCGAGCGACAGCACAAATGCCCGGTAGACCTCAATAAACAGGTTACGATTTTTTTGCAGTCCGACGGGAAAACGTTGCTGAACATCGAGGGCGCGCTGAGGCTGTCCCAGCGCCAGATGGCAGTAAGCGAGAATATTACAGACAAGCCCGTCAACCCACACATCGCCACAGGGCACCTCTGACAGTAGGGGCTCCACAAGTGCAATACTGCCGGTGATGTTATCAGCAAAGGCTTCACAGATAGCGCGCACCACACGCTGCTTTATGCGTGTTGAGTGACCAGGCGCCTCTGGTTGTTCAGCGGTCAGCGAATCAATGGCATCCAGCAACTGACGGGCATCGGCAAAATGAAAATGGTGCGCCAGCGCCCAGGCCAGATTGAGCTGAAGTTCAACGCGGGAGGGATCGGGCGTGGCGGGAAAATGACGGGTCCAGCGCACCAGGCTGTCAATGTCACCCTCTTCAGCAAGAGACTGCGCGCCGGCTTCAGCATGGCGGAGGGTCAATTTTCCGGCCGCCAGGGCGTGACGTATGGCTTCCGCCCATAACTGCTGAGCAGCAAACCAGTTTCCCGCCCGCTCGTGTAGCTGACCAATATCCACATTCCCTTGTTGTTGTAGCCGTTTTCGCAGTGCGTCACGCATCAGAGGGTGATAGCGAAACCAGAGGCCGCTCTCATCCAGGGCGCTGAGAAACAAATTATGCTGTTCAATCCAGTGCAGCATGGCCGCACCGTTCGTTGATTTAGTGACAGTGTCACATAATTCCGGGTGCAGACGGTTCAGCACTGAGGTAAGCATCAGAAACTCAACCACTGCCTGCGGAAGCGGCGAGAAAATCACCTCATCCAGATAGCGCTCTATGAAGCGGGAGCCAGCACGAAGTTCTCCGGTCAGCGGGTGTGGACGGGCGCCAGTCTGCGGCGCGAGAGTAGCCATTTTCATGCCCGCCACCCAGCCTTCGGTAAGAACATGCAGCTGAGGAATATCCTGTGTCGTCAACGAGGGGGCGAAGTAGCGCTGTGCCTCGGTGAGGGTAAAACGTAACGCCTGGTCATCTATCTCAACGTACTGTTCCTGTAACCGAAGGCGGCTCAGGCTGAATGGCAGCCGGGTGCGACTACCCATAATCAAATGAAGGCAGGCTGGCGCGTGGTGTAACAGCCAGCGTATGCCTTCATGAATATGGGGATCGTGGATGCAGTGAAAGTCATCAAGGATCAGGTACAGCGGATGTGGGCAGGCATGGAGGGCATTGGTCAGCTCCGCCAGACCGGGCGCACTGTCCCTGGCCGGTTCATCACCTTCTGGGCGGGCAGAGAGGGTATCCAGCCCCGCGTAAAGCGGACGCAGCGCGCGAAGTAAGTAACGCATAAAGAGGGCGGGATCGTTGTCGTCCTCTTCCAGACTGAGCCAGGCCAGGGCGTCTCCCTGGGCCTGACGGGTGCGATACCACTGGGCCAGCAGCGTCGTTTTGCCAAAGCCTGCGCCAGCGCAGACCAGCGTCAGGGTGGCAGCCGAACCCTTTTTGAGCTGCGCCAGTAAGCGATCCCGCTGTAATAACGCCCCCGGCGTGCGGGGCGGTGTCAGCTTGGTCAGGATCAGCGGCAGTTTATGCGCAAAGCGAAAGGGGGTGTCGTTTACGTTCTCTTCAGGGAGGTGACCTTGGGGGGGCATAAACGCCATGCAACCGCGACCTCGTTAATGTTTCTTTTCCCTGAGTGTACCGAAGGAGCCGCATCGTCACCAGCGTTGTGCCCGGATAACCGCCCGTTGTGCAGGATCCCCCCCATCAGAGGGGGTAGGCCACCCTGGCTTGCTGGCGGTACTGTAACTGCATATCTGCTGTGGTAAATGCAGCGTTTTCAGTCAGGATGAGGTGAAGAAAGTATGACAATTGAAAATAAAGTCGCGTTGGTGACAGGTGCCGGGCAGGGGATTGGGCGCGGTATCGCATTGCGTCTGGCAAAAGATGGCGCGTCAGTCATGCTGGTGGATATGAACGCAGAAGCTCTGGAAACCGTGGCGTCTGAAGTGCGCGCGCTGGGGCGCAAGGCTGCCACCTTTGTGGCTGATATTTCCGATCGCGAACAGGTTTATGAAGCCGTCGCCCGCGCCGAGCGTGAACTGGGTGGTTTTGACATTATCGTTAACAATGCGGGTATTGCGCAGGTGCAGCCTCTTTCGGATGTTACGCCGCAGGAAGTGGACAACATTATGCGCATTAACGTGCAGGGTACCCTCTGGGGCATCCAGGCCGCTGCGAAAAAATTCGAAGAGCGTAAACAGAAAGGCAAAATTATTAACGCCTGTTCTATTGCCGGGCATGACGGCTTCGCCATGCTGGGCATTTACTCCGCGACCAAGTTCGCGGTGCGCGCGCTGACGCAGGCGGCTGCCAAAGAGTATGCCAGTCGTGGGATCACGGTAAATGCCTACTGCCCGGGGATTGTTGGCACCGGCATGTGGACCGAAATTGACCAGCGCTTTGCCGAGATTACAGGTGCGCCAGTCGGAGAAACGTACAAAAAATACGTGGAAGGTATTGCGCTGGGCCGTGCAGAAACCCCGGACGACGTCGCAAGTCTGGTCTCTTACCTGGCGGGCCCTGATTCAGACTACGTAACCGGCCAGGCTATTCTCATTGACGGTGGGATTGTCTACCGCTAACCGCAACCCGCAGGCGACAACAGGCATCCTTTTAAAGACGTTTATTCCCTCTTGATGCCAGAACCCATAGCGAGCGGCCACAGCCGCTTGCTATTTTCGCCCCGCAACTCACTTCCCCTACCTCAACGCGACGTGATACCTACACGCCTTACTCGCTCTCCCGTCTTTTGAAACGCGCCGCGAGCAGATAACCAGGGCACGTCTGCGGTCATCCGCAAAAATAATAAGCGCTGCACAAGTCGCATACATCACAATTGCAAATGATATTAAGATTGATTACCATTTGCGACACGTAAACAACTGTAAAGAAAAATGACATGTCTTCACAACCGGTGAGAAGCAGAGCGCGCGTTACCTTTTGGTTGGAACCTTCACGCAAAGCCGCGATGCAGGTGGAGACTGTCAACATTAACCGCCTTTACGCCCCACTTTAAACCCACGTTAAGGACGCTTCAGTGATTACCCAGACACGCATAGCCGTGGCGATGACGCTCGCCCTCGCACACCTTCCCGCTGCTGTTTTGGCCGCAGATAACGAGACAAAAAATGAAGATGAGCTGGTGGTGACGGCCACCGGCTTTAGCCAGGAACGGCGCGAAGCACCTGCCACCATATCCGTGGTTGACGAAAAAGCGCTGAACACCCGCTCGAATCAGAATGTTACGGAGGCACTGCACGAAATGCCCGGTGTGCTGACGGGCAGTGGAAACGGTAGCCTGGCGTCAGGGGATGTGCAGATGCGCGGCATGGGGTCAACCTACACCGCGTACATGGTGAACGGTATTAAACAAGGCACCCGCGAATCCCGTCCTTACGGTCATCACATCGGGTCGGAGGCGAACTTTATGCCGCCGCTCGCCGCCATTGAGCGCATTGAGGTTATCCGTGGGCCGATGTCCTCGCTCTATGGATCCGACTCCATTGGCGGCGTGGTTAACGTTATCACCAAAAAGGCGTTCAACCTTGAGAGATGGACCGGCGTGCTGGAGGACAACTACTTCCTTCAGGAGAAGAGCGAATACGGCAACACGAATCAGACCAATGCTTTTGTCATGGGGCCGGTTATCCCCGGTAAGCTTGGGATCAGCGTCGGTGCTGACTATCTCGATCGCCGTGATGACGACAGCGTGAACGACGAGCGTTTTGTTAAGCACCAGGCCGGAAATCTGGATGCTACCGTGTCGATGTCTCCCGTTGACACCCAGCTATGGGAGCTTAATGCATCACGGGGACTGCAGGAGAAAACGCATAACGACAGCGCGTGGTACTGGGGGTTTGAGCGTGAGGCGGCCTCGCTTTCTCAACATGCCTGGTATGGCGATGACCTGGTGGAGGCGAGGAACTTCATCAGCTACGAAAAAGCCCGCACCGAATACCGTGTGCCCGGCATGTCTTCGCAATTTATTGAACAACGTAATGTTGAAGCCAATAGCGCGAATACCTTTACCCTTGGCGATCACAAACTCACGGTGGGGGCAAACTTCACCCGAAATTCGCTTGATGACACCTTTGGCATTGAGGACAAAATCGCGCCAGGGGTTACGCCGGTCAGTAAAATCCACCGCGACGGATGGGCGCTGTTTGCAGAAGATGCGTGGATGATGGTGCCGGACTTCACGCTCACCACCTCTGCACGTCTGGATCACGATAGCTACTTTGGCTACCACGTTACCCCTAAGCTTTATGGTAACTGGACTATCGACGAAAGCTGGGCCCTGAAAGGGGGCGTATCGGCAGGGTATAAAAAACCGGATTTACGGGAGAACAACGCCGGATTCACCAGCGTTTACGGTGCCTATCCCTATTCAGAAATCGGCATCGGCAATGACGATTTGAAACCGGAAGAGAGTGTGAATACCGAGGTGGGCCTGTACTGGCAGCAGGACGCACTGGCGCTGGATGCGACCCTCTTCTACACCCGGTTTAAAAACAAAATCAGCGACAGAACCATCTGCACAGCCTCCGGGACACAGACCTGTCAGTACAATGGCTATGTGGCGCAGACGGTGTTCCAGTATTTCAACATCAGCGATGCAGAAATCTATGGACTTGAGCTGAACGGAGACTGGCAGGTAACGGACACACTGAAGGCGAATGCGAACTACACCTGGACTCACAGCGAGCAGAAGAATGGCATTTATAAGGGCTATGCGTTGAGTGAGTACCCGAGCAGCATGGCTAACGTCTCGCTGACCTGGAATGCGGCACAAGCCCTGGAGTTGTGGACTAAAGCCAGCTGGCGCAGCAATACGCCGGATCTCGGAACCGCTAACTCAACAGAAGCTTATGCGCTGGTTGATTTAGGTGCCCGTTACCATCTGACCAAAGACATCACCCTGATGGGAGGCGTCTATAACCTGTTCGATGTTAACCCGCTCCATGTCACCTCCTATAACCAGACCTCCATTCTGGAAGGACGCCGTTACAATATAGGGGCGCGCTACGAGTTTTAATCCTCCAGCCGGAGCCCTCACGCTCCGGCGTTTTCCTCCTGTTACTCCTGGATAAGAGAGACGCTCTGTCCCTTTTATGCCAGCAAACCCGCCCACCGGATGCGCCTCGCCCGTTTCCCTTTTAAGAATAATCCTGCCGCACCTGGCGACTATGCTTAACCATTATTCAAAAAACGCATAAAGCGTCGGTTAATTTTTCTGATTTCTATAAATAAAACATACTGGAGGCCTGGCATGAGCAACCAAGGCGAAACCCCGGCAGCGTTGTCACCTGCGCGTGAGAACACCGTCAGTACTACCCCCGCACCTGTCATCCTGCCGCTTTCGCTGAAGGTGAACGGCGTGATGCATCAGCTTGACGTGGATACCCGCACCACCTTACTTGATGCCCTGCGGGAAAATCTTCATCTGACCGGCAGTAAAAAAGGCTGCGATCACGGTCAGTGCGGGGCCTGTACCGTCATTGTGGATGGGCGCAGGATCAACAGTTGTCTGACCCTTGCCGTGATGCATCAGGATGCGGAGATAACCACTATTGAAGGTCTCGGCACGCCGGATAATCTTCACCCCATGCAGGCGGCGTTTATCGAGCATGACGGATACCAGTGCGGCTACTGTACGCCTGGACAAATTTGCTCCTCGGTGGCGATGTTGCAGGAAATTGAAGCGGGCATTCCTAGTCACGTCACGCACGATCTGGTGTCACCGCCCCGACGAACGCCTGAAGAGGTGCGCGAGCGTATGAGCGGAAATCTCTGCCGCTGCGGCGCGTATGCCAACATTCTGGCTGCAATTGAAGAGGTAGCGGAGGGGGGCGAATCATGAAGGCTTTTACCTATGAGCGCGCCACGACTGCCGCCGCGGCAGCCGCCAGTGCACAGCGTACGCCTGGGGCAAAGTTCATCGCTGGCGGGACCAACCTGCTCGACTTGATGAAGCTTGAAATCGAAACTCCGGTTCATCTCATTGATGTAAACGGACTGGGACTCGATAGCATCTCGGCCACAGAGGAGGGAGGGTTGCGCATCGGCGCACTGGTGCGCAATACCGATCTTGCGGCGCATCCGGTGGTGCGCCGCGACTACGCCGTCCTTGCACGTGCGCTACTGGCGGGGGCATCGGGTCAGCTGCGTAACCGCGCGACGACCGCAGGTAATCTGTTGCAGCGTACCCGCTGTCCCTATTTTTACGATACGAATCAGCCCTGTAATAAGCGTCGGCCCGGTAGCGGGTGCGCCGCGCTGACGGGTTTTAGTCGCCAGCATGCGGTAGTGGGGGCGAGTGAGGCCTGCATTGCAACGCATCCGAGCGATATGGCGGTCGCAATGCGGCTACTGGATGCCGTGGTAGAGACCGTCACTCCGGGCGGGGAGGAGCGCCGTATCCCCCTGGCTGAATTTTACCGGGCACCTGCCGACACGCCGCACCTTGAAAATGTGCTTGAGCCTGGGGAACTCGTCACCGGGGTGACGCTTCCTCCTGCCACCGGCGGCGTGCATATATACCGAAAAGTGCGCGATCGCGCCTCCTACGCGTTTGCGCTGGTGTCCGTGGCTGCCATCATCCAGCCCGACGGCAACGGGCGCGTGGCGCTGGGCGGTGTCGCCCACAAACCCTGGCGGCTCGAAGAGGCGGATAACGCCGTGTCGCAGGGGGCGCTGCCGGTTTATGACCACCTGTTTGCCACCGCAACACCCACCGCCGACAACGCGTTTAAACTCACGCTGGCAAAACGCACGCTTGCCTCTGTTATCGCGCAAGGGAGGGCTAACGATGAAATTTGAAAAACCTGCCGGGACGAACCCCATTGATAAACTCAGAGTGATCAGTCAACCCGTCAATCGTATTGATGGCCCCCTGAAAACTACCGGAACCGCCACCTATGCTTACGAATGGCACGACACGCTGCCGGGGGTAGCCTACGGACACGTGGTCGGCTCCGGCATTGCCAAAGGACGCATCACCTCTCTTGATGTACAGGCGGCAGAAGCGGCACCCGGTGTGCTGGCCGTCATTACCCATGCCACTGCAGGTGCGCTCGGTAAGGGAGAGATGAACGCCGCCGCGCTGCTGGGCGGCCCTGAGATTGAACATTACCACCAGGCCATCGCGCTGGTGGTGGCAAACAGTTTTGAAGAGGCGCGTGCGGCCGCCGGGCTGGTCAAGGTGGACTATGCCCCGGAAGCGGGCCATTACCATCTCGCGCAAGAAAAAACCGCTGTCACCGAGCCGCCGGAAGATACGCCGGATAACATGACCGGCGATGTTGAACGCGCTTTCGCTGAGGCATCCGTGACGCTGGATGCCTGGTATACCACCCCCGATCAAAGCCACATGGCAATGGAGCCCCATGCCTCTATGGCCGCCTGGGAGGGGGATAAGTTAACGGTATGGACCTCCAGCCAGATGATTAACTGGTGGAAAAATGAGCTGGCGAAAACGCTGAACATCGCTGCCGACAATGTGCGTATCATCTCGCCCTTTATTGGTGGCGGCTTTGGCGGCAAACTCTTCTTGCGCAGTGATGCCTTACTGGCCGCGCTGGGCGCGCGGGCGGTTAACCGCCCGGTCAAAGTGATGCTGCCAAGACCCTTTATTCCCAATAACACCACCCATCGCCCGGCAACCCTGCAGCACATCCGCCTGGGTGCCGATGAGCAGGGGCATATCACCGCCATACAGCACCTCAGCTGGTCGGGCAATCTGCCAGGCGGCGCGCCGGAGACAGCGGTAAATCAGACCCGCTTCCTCTATGCCGGTGCCAACCGTCATACCGGATTGCGTCTGGCAACCCTTGATCTGCCTGAGGGGAATTCCATGCGCGCGCCGGGCGAGGCGCCAGGGCTGATGACGCTCGAAATCGCCATTGATGAACTGGCTGAAAAGGCCGGGATCGATCCGGTTGAATTTCGTGTGCTGAATGATACTCAGGTGGATCCGGCGCACCCGGAACGCTTTTTCTCCCGGCGTCAGTTGATCGCCTGTCTGCGTACCGGTGCGGAACGTTTCGGTTGGGCGCAGCGCCATCCTCGGCCCGCGCAGGTCCGCGAGGGGCGCTGGTTAATCGGCATGGGCATGGCTGCCGGTTTCCGCGACAATCTGGTGGGCCCTTCAGGTGCCAGAGTGCACCTGGATGCACAGGGCGTGGTGACCGTCGAGACGGATATGACCGATATCGGCACCGGCAGTTACACCATTATTGCCCAGACGGCCGCTGAAATGCTGGGAGTGCCGCTGAAGAACGTGGTGGTCCGGCTGGGGGATTCTGATTACCCGGTCTCCGCCGGTTCCGGTGGCCAGTGGGGGGCCAATACGTCCACCTCTGGCGTCTATGCGGCATGCGTAAAACTGCGTGAATCCATTGCGCATAAAACCGGGTTTGACCCGGCGTTAGCGGAATTTAGCGATGGGCAAATTCACGATGGAACGCGCAGTGTGGCGCTCACCGAGGCAACCGTGGACGGCCCGCTGACCGCCGAAGATACGATAGAATTTGGCACGCTGGATAAACAGTTTCAGCAGTCCACCTTTGCCGGACACTTTGTTGAAGTGGCGGTCGACAGCGCTTCAGGGGAAGTGCGGGTGCGTCGTATGCTGGCGGTGTGCGCCGCCGGAAGGATCCTGAACCCGAAAACGGCCCGCAGCCAGGTCATCGGGGCTATGACCATGGGGCTTGGGGCGGCGCTGATGGAAGAGTTAACGGTGGACACCGGGCGTGGCTATTTCGTCAATCACGACATGGCCACCTATGAAGTGCCGGTTCACGCCGACGTTCCGCGCCAGGAGGTAATTTTCCTTGATGACACCGACCCCGTCTCGTCACCCATGAAAGCGAAAGGGGTGGGAGAACTGGGACTCTGCGGCGTCAGCGCGGCTATCGCCAATGCCATTTATAACGCAACCGGCGTAAGAGTAAGGGATTATCCCATCAGGCTCGATAAGCTGCTGGAGAAGCTTCCGGATGCCGGGTAAGGAGGGCGCGTGTCCACACACTTCATGACCGAACCGCCGGTTATCACCCCCGTACGGGCCCGGCTGACGGATAACAGCGAAACGGTATTACGCTTTGCCGCCGAGGCGCTGGCGGCAGGCATGGAGGCGGCCCTCGTCACCCTGGTCGGGATACGTGGTGGCGCGGCCCGACCTGTTGGCGCGCAGATGGCCGTGCGCGAGGATGGTCACTATTGTGGCTATGTTTCGGGTGGATGTGTTGAGAATGCTGCGGCATTTGAAGCGCTGGAGGTCATCCGCACGGGTCAGGATCGGCTGATTGATTACGGTCAGGGCTCGCCCTGGTTTGATATTGTCCTCCCCTGCGGGGGAGGTATTACCCTTGCCATCCATAAGCTTCGCTCTGCGAAACCCTTACTGTCGGTCCTCAATGCGCTGGCGCAGCGCCAGAGCGCCACTCTGCGTTACAATGCGACATCGCGCCAGTTAGCGCATGCCTCTGAGAGCGTCACTTTGGGGCAGGAGGATGGCAGCTATTCGGTATGCTACCGACCCCAGGTTCGGGTGGTAGTGGCTGGCGGTGCGCTTGAGGAGCAGGCAACCGCTGCCCTGGCCCAGGCGGCAGGTTATGAGGTTCTGACGCTGGCGGGAATCAACCCGCTTAACCTCAGCGGCCTCATTGACCGTGATACGGCTGTCATTCTGCTCTATCACGACAGCGGGTATGAGCTACAGATCCTGCAACAGGCGCTGGCAGCCGCGCCGTTTTACATCGGCGCGTTAGGTAGCGCGCGCACTCACGAAAAACGCACCAGGAAACTCCAGCAACTGGGTTGGTCTGACGCAGATATTGCGCGTATCCATGCCCCTGTCGGGATCTTCCCAAAAGCTCGCGATGCGCACTCGCTGGCCCTCTCCATACTGGCGCAGATTGCCGCCGTGCGCCAGAGCCCGACATGAAGAGTGCCGCCATGAGCGCTGCCCCGGTCGTACTGGTGCTTGCCGCCGGGCGCGGGATGCGCTTTTATGCCTCTGGCGCTGGCGAACACAAACTGCAGGCTCTGCTGGCAGGAAAACCGGTGCTCTCCTGGGTACAAGATGCCGTGCGTGACGCCGGGCTTCAGAGCTACCTTGTTCAGCCCGCAGGAGGCACGGCGGGGATGGGGGAGTCCATTGCCCTGGGCGTGCGGGCAACCCCAGATGCTGGCGGCTGGCTTATTTTGCCGGGCGACTTGCCGCTTGTCCGGCCCGCGTCTTTGCTGGCAGTGGCGAACGCTGTGCGGGCGCAGCGGGTCGTCGTGCCCCGCTTTCACCAGCAGTCAGGCCATCCGGTGGCGTTCGGACACACATATTATGACAAGCTTGCTGCGCTTAAAGGGGATGAAGGTGCAAAGCATGTGGTCGCCGCCGCCCGCGCTCTGGGGCGGGTGTGGGACCTTCCTCTCGACGACCCGGGCATGACAGAAGATATCGACACGCTCAGTGATGTCGCCCTGGCAGAACAGAGACTGCGTGAGCGGTGAGCACGTTACCCTGTTCCAGGCCGCAGTCCAGTCATCCAACCTAACACGCTATTCCTGCTGCAAAAAAGCCTTTATCTGATGCGTAAACGCCTCCGGTTGATCGTACATCATAAAGTGGAAGCTATTGTCGATGCGCCTGAGTTGCACACCTTTTAGTGCGCCATACGCGTTAGCATAAAGTGCGTCGACCCTGGCGGCTGGAATACCGTACTGCGGATCCCAGGCGTAGAGCACGGTGACAGGTACGCGGATGAGGGATAACTGCGGACGCAAATCGAGGGTCATAATGTCAAATGTTGCATCGGCAAGCGTTTGCCGGTCTGAATCGAGACTGGCCCTGACCAGCTGCTCACGTACGGCGTCGGTTTTTACCAGTCGCGCGATCCCCTGCTGCTGCTGGCGCTTAAATCCGGCTTCATCAGTGGTTAACAGCATCTGGCGAAACTGGCGTGCCTGCGGCGTTACCGACTGGGGCGTTGCACCGGGATCAAACATCAAACTAAAAAAGGGCAATGCATCCACCACTGCCACCCTGCCTGGCAGATCGGGGTGCTGTGCGGCTACCAGTAAGGCGACCTCCCCACCCAGGGAGTGACCGATGATAGCGGGGTGGGAGAGGGAATGGGTTTTAATGTACTCCGCAATAGCCCGGGCGACAGGAGCCACGAACTGCCCGTCTGGTCGGCTGGACGGCGGCTGACCTGCAAATCCCGCCAGCTGCACCTTATGTAAACGGAACCGTGACGTTAACTGCGAAGAGAGATCGCCCCAGACATCGCGCGAGGAGGCAAGGCCCGGAATTAAGATAACATCCGGCCCAGTGCCTTCGCTCTCTACTGTAATGAGGGGAGCGGATGCATTATTTGCCAGCACGGCGGTGCTCAGCATCAGCATCAGAACGGCTAAGAGCGACAATAACAGAGCGCGCATGGTGCATCCTTATTTTTTGGTTCATTGGCCCCGGCCTCTGGCGTGCGCCGTAAGCGGGACGGAATTCGCTTTCTAAGAAAGAGCTGAGGTTGACTTTAACTCACACAAGGTCGGAGAAAAAATCGCGCCTACTATTATTGGTAGTAATTTTTAGCCTTTTCGCGTGAATTAAAAGTAGAGTAACTATTTTGTAAAATTTATACTACAGCATTAATGAATAATGTTAATTATTGAAAGGGATACAATGAAAAAAGTTGTTAATATGTGGAATGGTTCTTCTTGCCTCATCCTGTGCTGATTTCCAGAAAACGGTGGGCGATCAAATGAAAGCGGTGAATGCTGCGCTTAATTCAAAAAATACACCATCATCGCAAACAACGACCTCTGCAAGACGTGTTGGTACCGTTACTAATGACCAGTGCAAAACCAGCGTCGGTAAAACGCGAGCTTATTTTGAAGACATTATTGGTTTTAAACTGAATGAATCTAATGCGTCGAGTTATCTCTCTTTCTCTGAAACCTATAATCTGAAAATTTCCGATCGTAAAGACCGTCTGGGCGGTAATTTCGCCATCTGTATGATATCCATCGATCCGCAGACCGATAAAGTCACGACATTCTCCATGCCAACATAACGGCGCGGATAATAGCCTAAGTAAAAGCCCGCTGGCGCAGACAACACGCCTCTTCGTCATCGGGTATTCCAGTCTACAGGTCGCAGGCGTTGCTTTTACGCAACTCATCTCATCTTTTATTCCCTCATGCGTCTTTATCGCCAGGCTGCTGCTTTCTCTGTGGGTTACGGTCTTATGGCGGCGGGCATTGTAATGTGACCTTCCCCCCGCTGACACTGTGAGGGCAATTACAGGTATACTTCCCTAAATTTTTGACCAGGTTGAAAGACGACGATGACAAAACTTACCTTACAAGAGCAGATGCTCAAAGCGGGCCTCGTGACCAGTAAAAAAATGGCCAAGGTTCAGCGAACAGCGAAGAAATCCCGTGTGCAGGCCCGTGAGGCAAGAGAAGCGGTGGAAGAAAATAAAAAAGCCCAGATTGAGCGTGATAAACAACTGAGCGAACTGCAAAAACAGGCAGCGCTGGCAAAAGAGTATAAAGCCCAGGTCAAGCAGCTGATAGAGATGAACCGCATCACGGTAGCGAAAGGGAACATTGAATTTAACTTCACTGACAACAATGTGATTAAAAAAGTTGTCGTCGACAAACAGACGCAAACGCAGCTGATTAATGGTCGCCTGGCCATTGCGCGTCTGGTGGCTGGCAGCGGCAGTGAAAGTCAGTATGCCATCATCCCTGCGGTCGTTGCCGATAAAATTGCCCAGCGTGATGCGAGCAGCATTGTTCTAAACAGTACGCTGAGTCAGGAGGCGCAGGATGAAGACGATCCTTACGCAGACTTTAAAGTACCTGATGATTTGATGTGGTAAAGCCCTGTTAACGCGCCGGGAATCTTCCCGGCGTCAGAATGGACACTGGCTTTTCATATGCTCTGTTTCGCCGCTTACCGGATGAACAAAACGCAGTTCACTGGCGTGCAGCATCAGCCGGGCGGTGTGCGCCGTACCGGGCAGCGACAGTCCACCATAGAAGTCACAGCCGAGAATCGGGTGCCCTATGTAGCTGGAATGCAGGCGTAGCTGGTGGGTGCGACCGGTTTCAGGGGTAAAAATTACCCGTGTCAACGGGACGCGCACTCCCGCCTCACCCTGACCATAAAAACGGTCCACAACCTGATAGTGTGAACGAGCCGGTTTGCCATTAAGGGCACACACCGACATTAGCGGGAACAATGCCGGGTCTTTGGCAACAGGCGCATCAATCACCCCTTCATCCTTTTCCAGATGTCCGCAAAGCAGGGCGCTGTAGACTTTGGTGACTCGCCGCTGGCTAAACTGCTGGTTTAGGGCGACATTACTGCTTTTATTTCGCGCGATAACCATCAAACCGGATGTGCCAAAGTCAAGGCGGTGGACCAGGGTACACCCCGGAAATTCCTGTACCAGCCGGTAATGTACCGAATCCAGGTTGCGCGGATCCTTGCCCGACAGACTGAGCAGCCCGCTGGGCTTGTCGATTATCAGTAAATGCGCATCCTGGTAGAGGAGCGCTATCTCGTCAGTACAGGGAGGGGCAATGAAGTCATCAAAGTTCGTAGGCATCTGGCTGCACGCAAAAAGAGGGGGCGACAATAGTAACGAATTGCCGGCGCGCAAGCGAACCTTCACTCAATACATTATGTTGGCCATAGCTTTATAACGTTCAGGAAGGGCGCTGTTGAAGGCCAGGATTTTCTCAAGAATATTGAACGCTGGCGTGCCTTTCGCGCGCTCGGCATCGGCGATTGCAGCGCGTAACGTTGCCGCAGCGGCAGAGAGGTTCTGAAACCAGGCCTCAGATTCCGCCGTTTGCAACTCGCCAGAAACCGCATAATAAACCTGCGGCCAGCGGGTGAAGTCCAGCAAAGGCAAGGCGCCGTTATCCACTGAGAGGTTGGTCGCTAATAATGCGTCTGCTTTATCCGGATCCTGTCGTGCTTCAGAAAGCAACTGTAGGCGATATCGTATTCTTGAGAGTTTATCGCGGTGGGAATTATCTGGCGCAAGCTGGGAAATAAAGAATGACAACGTATCATCAGCATCTGATGGGGTAGTCGTGTTTTCCCGTGAAATAACGTCCGGCTGAGAAGGGGCAGCCAAAGCCAGTTGGATTAAATCACTTAACATGTCAAACGTCATCCGCTCGTACTCCGCTAATCCCTTTCATGGTCCGATAACTAAAGCTTAATATTGTCATTAACCAGCACTGCATTATGACTGGTTAATAAATAACGCTAATGAAAATCACTGTAAGCGCAGTTCACTATTTTTAGCGCATGCTATTTATTATTTCCGCTTTACCGCGACCAAATTTAACGTCTGGCCGCAGTTTGCGAATAAGTATTGTTGACGGATTGTTAAATGAAAAACGAAAAAAACTACGCCTTATTGTGAGTAAAACTCAATATAGACGGGGTAAGCCAACTACTGGCTTTTTTCCAGGCAGTCCAGATAGCGTTGCGCTGAACGCTGCACGATATGGTCGGCGTTTCCGGTTATCTCTTTTCCTGTAAAACCGCCATAGAGTCTGTTGAAGCGAATCGCGCGCAGGCGGTCGGCGATATCGCTCACCACCGGGCCTGGTAAAGGGAGCAGGTTTGGGTAACTCCACATAAAGGAGACGGCATCCGCCCCCGGTGTGACCTGAAGTGTATCGCCGGTAAAGAGTGCACCGCCGTCGTTTTCCCAGTGCAGGACGCAGCTGCCGGGAAAATGTCCACCCAGCCGCATCACGGTAACATCTGCGGCCAGCGCCAGTGTTTCGCCTTCCCACAGCCGGATATGAGGGCTCTCACGCATGATCCAGTGGCTATCGCTGCTGTGGAGGTAAACCGGCGCACCGAATGCGGCGGCCCAGTCCTGCATTGTGGTGTAAAAATGTGGATGAGAAATGGCGATGGCGTGAAGTCCGCCGAGTGCGGAGATCAGCGTCCTGGTTGCCTCATCCAGTGTGGTAATACAGTCCCAGAGAATATTACCTGCCGGGGTTCTGAGCAAAAAAGCGCGCTGACCAATGGCAAAAGCAGGAACGGTGGTAAGACTCAGCAGGCTGGTCTCATGCTGTTGCCAGCTATTGGTATGCGAAGACAACAGCAGTGGGACATCGACCCAGCTCTGCCCCTCGGGCGGGACAAACTGACGCGCATCCTGGCAAATCTGGCACTGCTGCGGTCGGCTGCCCTGGAACGCATAAGATGTGCCGCAGGCTTTGCATAACGTAATCATGACACTCTCCCTTGATGGATGAATTGCGCAGCGGATCGAAACTTTTAGCGTAGCCCAAAAAATGTACTGGATATTTAAACAGGTATTGGTTATTCTTTCTACAGGTTGTTATGTGAGCATGAAGAGTGGTGAACGCTATGGTGATTCCTTTGGATATTCTTAATTCGAACGATCGGTTACCAACCATGAGTAGCCGTGAAATCGCAACGCTGACAGGGATAGCCCACAACGAAGTGAAGCGTATGGTGACAAGCCTTGAAACAGCGCAACGCTTATCTCAACCGGTACAACTCCAGATGTACGAACGTAACGGAGAGCAACGGCAGGAGTTTTTGCTCAACAAACGCGATTCGGTGTTAACCGTCGCCCGTCTCTCCCCTGGTTTTACGGCGGATATTCTCGATCGCTGGCAGGCGCGTGAGCAGGCCATCAGCCTGCCGGACTTCACGAACCCCGCAGCCGCAGCTCACGCCTGGGCGGAGCAGTATGAGAAGCGCCAGCGGGCCGAGGAGCAGCTGGCTTTACTGTTTCCCAAGGCCGCGTTCTTTGACGACTTCGTGAAAGTGGAAAAGGCGCTGGGTTTTCGCGAACTGTGCAAAATGCTGAAGGCTAAAGAGCCTGAGTTCCGGCAGTTTTTGCTTGAGCGTAATATCATGCAGCGCGTGAGCGGAGTGCTAATGCCCGCGAAGCATCATATTCAGGCCGGGTATTTTACCGTCCATGATGGGGTGGCTGAGAATCAGCGCACCTGGTCACAGGCGCGCTTTACCGCACGTGGCGTGAAATGGATAGCGGATCTCTGGGCCGCACATCTGGCCTCGCTCCCCCCTGAGATCCCCTTTAGCGATCGCAGCGAACCGGCTGTGCAGGGCCGTAACTGGTTTTAACGCTCCTGTTGGGTATTCAGTTGTTTATGAATACCCATCGCCATCACCTGCGCAGGATGAAAAAGCGACAAGCTCTCCACCTGCGACAGCATCAGCACTTTGCGAAAGTTCAGCGCGGAAAGGATATCGACGTCATGTGAGTCATACCAGGCGCTGTAGTTATGTTCTACATGCAAATCCAGGGTGTTGCGATCGCGATAGCCGCTGAGCATAGGTATCAACACGATGTTATTGGCATCACCACTGTCGAAGGTGGCGGTATGCACCATACCGATGTAAATGCGTTGGGAGGTCAGCGTAACCCATGCCAGATCCCCGCTCTCCATACACTGGTAGATAAGCCCTTCAACGCCATTAGCCCGCGAGAGATGCTTATATAACTCTCTTCTTCCTCCGGTATCCAGACGGGCGCTGGGCGCCCAGTTAGAGCGCCACAGGCAGAAGGTCACGGCGAAGGCGAGCATGACTACCACCGGCCCCTGAATGCCGAGAAACGTCCAGTTCATAAAAGACATATGCAAATGATGGTATTCCGGACCAAAAGTAGCCGGCAGGGCATTCATCGCCCAGGAACTTACCAACAGGCACAGCCATAAAATGGCGGTGGCAAACATGCCCTGTAAAACAAAAATGCAGCCATAGAGGGCCACCAGAAAATAGACGTCCCAGCCAAAGCTGCGTTTAAATTTAAAGCGGGTAGTGAGATCGTGGGAGCTATACCAGTAACCGCACACCATCATTACCATAAAAATTGCCGTACCCATACCTAGGCCCTCTTCAGTGCATCAACGTGTCGCCTGAAGTCCTGCTGGACTTTCTCGCAACGTACATTGACCGAAGTGTTGCCATCGGCATCGACCACGATCCTCTCCCCATCCTCGATGGCATCCTGAATTTCACTATGGCTCATGACCTGAAGTAAGGTGTCAGGGCTTGCGAATAAAGATTTTAAAAACGTTCTCATTAATGACCTCCGGCGGTAAGTATAGAAACCCTCACCGGTAATGTGAGATTTCGTGCAGGATTCCTGGTGCCTTTCCCTTCGACGCATAACGATAGCGGGGAGAATAAATTCAGCTCACGCCAGGTTTTTTGCGCGGGAGCAGGCGGTACGTCGCCGGTGTGCTCCTGCATGTGCAGCCTTTTTACGCGTTATCAGGATCGGTATCGGTGGTCGCCGTGCGGGAGGTGAGCCAGTCGATCAGGTCTTTGGCCATCATGGGGTGGCAGTAATAAAAACCCTGCGCCTCATCGCAGCCAAACTCCCGCAGAATGGCCGCAGTTTCTGCATTCTCAACACCTTCGGCAAGCACGGTGTAATCGAGCTCTTTGAGCATCGTAATGATGTTTTTGGCGATGATACGACTTCCCGTGTCTTCCGCTATTTTGCCAATAATTGAACGGTCGAGTTTGATGACGTCGAGGGGAATTTTGCGCAGGTAATTAATGTTACTGTAGCCCGCGCCAAAATCATCAAGCAGGATATCGAAGCCTTTGTTTTTAAGGATATCCAGCTCCCGGAGCGCTGTCTCGTTGGCAATGATTTCTTCGGTTTCAAGGCATTCAATACGAATATCCGCCGTGGTTAACCCCAGTTTCAGCAGCTTGCTCTCCAGAGCGTTCGCGAAGCCGGGCTGCGAGACATCACTCACCGTGAAGTTAACAGAAACAGGAATGTGGATGTCAGCGGCATGCCAGAGGCCAATCTGGCGCAACGCCTCATTGACTACCCAGTGGGTGATGTCATTCATCAGGCTGGTTTTTTGCGCCAGCCCCACGATGACAGCCGGAGAGATTTGCCCGCGCTCAGGGTGCTTCCAGCGCAGCAGCGCTTCGACACCCACTATCTTTTCTGTGCGTAGTGATACCTTCGGCTGATAGACCAGATAAATCTGGTCTGAGGATTTAAATGCCTGGCTTAAGTCATAGAGCAGTCGGAAATCATCATTGCGTTTCCGATCCAGGGTCACATCAAACTCTTTTACCGGAACAACCTGTCTGATGGCTTCATGCAGGGCGCTGACGCTACGTCTGAGTATCTCGGCAGGAGGGATAGTTCTCCCCTTAAAAAAGACATAGCCGGTGAAGATATTTAACTGCACTTCAATATCCCCGGTGATCAGCGCGCGAGTGGAGGGCAGATTTTTTGCTCTGCGGATAAGTATTCTGGCGTACTGGCTGGTGACCAGAACGGCATAGCGACCTGTCGCAAAGGCATAAAGCGTCACGCTCTTATCTAATTCAAGCCGCATCCTCAGCAGCGGGCCAAAACTGTGCAGCATCTTTTCTATTGCCGCCAGACCCAGATAGCGTGATAGCTCGTAGGCCCGGGGAATGTCTATACAGTCAAAAATGAGTAACGCATGTTGCTGGGTCTTACTCTTGTGCGTCAGTCGTTCAATTTCACCGCGTAAATGCTGGCGGTTGGGTAGCCCCGTGAGCGGATCAATGCGCCCTAACGAGTACCATGACTCGAGATAAGCGCTGGCGAGAGAGGCAATACGTAAAAACTCTTCAATATCGCTCTGCGTCGGGGTAAAGGGGCTTTGTTCACTGACGCATAAGGTGCCAAGCGCATCGCCATCCTTTGTCTTCAGCGGTGCAGCCGCGTAGAAAATAACATGCCCGTTCCTGACGAGGGGATGACCGACAAAGCGGGGGTCGGTGCGGGTGTCGGAGCAGATAACAGGCTGGCAGGCTGCCACAGAATGTTTGCACAGGGTTTCTTCGACAGGCATTTTTCCGCTCAGATCCGGGATATTGAACGAAAATTTAATGTACTGAAATCGATCGTCAAAAATAGTGACAAAACAGCCTGAAACCCCCATCACCCTGCTCGCAAGCCTGGCAAATTCTCCGAGGGCGCGGTCGCGTTCTGCGTCATCTCTTTTCAGAATCTCAATAGCAGCAAGTTTTCTTGCTTCTTTTTTATTCAGGCCTGAGAACATAAATGCTCCTTAGGAACGCGCAGAACGGCCTTCTGAACAGTGCGTCAGTGGGCGCTCATCGGGAATACAAGCTGCTCTTTTTTTTATCCTCTGTGTTATGAAAGATAGCAGTCATTACCGGATTAATGGGCTGGTTAGTGCTGCTGTCGTTTATTTCTCAGGGCCAGCAGGGGAGTGACCGATATCCCGTGCACCAGCACGCTCAGGGTCACAATGGTGATGGCCATGTCGGTGAGCGTGTCTGCACTGCCTCCCTGAAGCCCATGCATGTACGCAAAGGCGATATAGTTCAGGCTGCCAATGCCCCGGATGCCGAGCCAGCCAAGACTGAGACGGTGGAAAAAGGAGGCGCCCGAACGCCAGGTAATAATGAATACGGCAAGCGGTCTGATAACCACAAAAATGATGAAGGCCAGTAAAAGCGCGTGGGCGTCCCAGTGCAGTGCCAGTGTCACACCGAGAATAATCACCAGCGTGGCGGCAAAGATGCGCTCTACCGTATCGCCAAAGGAGAGCGCGTCTCCGATAACCAGGCCGACCGATTTAATGGGGTTTTGCTCTTCCAGCCCGTGCCGGGTATGGGGATTAACCTGCATCTCAGCGGGAATATCGTGCTCTTTTTCAGTTTCATTGGGGTGGCGCTTCTGCACGGTGACTTCTGCACTGCGTAAGCCAACACCAGCGGCAAACGCCGCGAGAAAACCCGAGGCGCTCACGGCCATTGCCAGGGAAAAGCTCAGGCAAATTAAGGCGAGGGCAATGAAATCACTGGGGGCGACTTCACCCTGAGCATGGCGTGAGCGGGTCGCCACCAGCCCAATGGTCCGGCCTAACAAAAAGCCGATCGCAAGGCCCCCCGAGAGAGCCCAGAGGAGATCCACGCTGAACCAGGTTAACCATTCATGGGAATCAATAGTGCCGCTGGCTTTGTGCCAGACCAGCGCCAGCATCAGGAAAGGGAGCGCGGTCCCGTCATTAAGACCCGCTTCGCTTGAAAGCGCGATACGAAGCTTGTCACCATCCTGTGCATCAGTGATGGCGACCAGGCTTGCAAGCACCGGATCGGTGGGGGCAAGAATAGCGGCCAGCGCCAGCGACAGCGGCCATGAAAGCCCGGTAAGAAAGTGTGAAACCACCATTATCCCGGCGATGGTCAGTAACATGCCCGGAACAGCCAGCATCACCCCCATCTTCCAGTAGGAGGAGGTAAGGGGGAGGCGAATCTTAAGCCCGGTAATAAACAGTGAAGCCGCCATGGCGATTTCGGTGATGCGGCTGGTCAGGGAAGCGTGGGTGGCAATATCCAGATTAATAAATCCCAGTACCCAGGGGCCGCAGACGATCCCTACCAGTAAATAGAGGCCAAAGACCGGGATGGGAACGCGGCTAATCCAGCCATAAGAAAGTGACATCAGTAAAAGCAGGCAGCCGGTTGCTGCGGTCCAGGCCAGGTAATCCATTTTACTCCACACGCTGTAGCAAACAAAAAAACATATTTTGAAGGGTATAGTTGCATAAACGCAGATATTCCAGTTTTCAGCCGGAATAGTCCGAAGAGTGCAGCGAAAATGAACAGCATTAATACCGTTTCGGTTGTTGAGGACGGTAATTAAATAGCTGAGATTCAACGCCAGCAAAGGGTTTATGTTCTAATCTTAATGAAAGAATGGAACGCTAATTGCCGATATTCTGACGAAATAACGATGGGTAGCTCAATTACTGGGTTACTCCAGCAGATTCAGATTTATACCTGGGACCTGTCACTGAATTATATTTTCAGGCGGCCGTGGAGTTCCTCTAAAATCATTAATCCTTTTCGGGAGAATTGCTGATGAAAGCACTGACTTATCATGGGCCTCATAAGGTCAGCGTCGATAATATGCCCGATCCTGGCCTCGAAGCCAGCGACGATATCATTCTTCGGGTAACCGCAACGGCAATCTGTGGTTCGGATTTGCACCTCTACCGTGGAAAGATCCCTGGCACTGAGCATGGTGATATTTTCGGGCATGAATTTATGGGAGAAGTGGTTGAGGCGGGCCCGGACGTGAAAAACGTCAGCAAAGGCGATCGCGTGGTCATTCCGTTCGTTATCGCCTGTGGTGACTGCTTTTTTTGCCGCCTGCAACAGTATTCGGCCTGCGAAACCACCAACTCAGGGAAAGGGGCGGCGCTGAACCGTAAAAGCATCACGCCGCCTGCTGCGCTTTTCGGCTACAGCAATCTCTACGGAGGCATTCCCGGTGGCCAGGCAGAATATGTGCGTGTGCCGAAAGCTAACACCGGTCCTTTTAAAGTGCCGTCACACCTGCCTGATGAAAAAGTGCTTTTCCTTTCCGACATCCTGCCAACCGCATGGCAGGCGGTGAAGAACGCCGAGATTAAGCAGGGCTCCCGCGTCGCGATTTATGGCGCCGGGCCGGTGGGGTTGTTATCCGCCGCCTGTGCTCGTCTGATGGGAGCAGAGCAGATTTTCATGATTGACCACAATGATTATCGTCTGGCCTTTGCCAGTCAGCGATATGGCGTGATCCCCATTAATTTCGATCAGAATGACGATCCAGCGGCCTGGATTATTGATAACACCCCTGGTCATCGCGGGGTGGATGCAGTGATTGATGCCGTTGGGTTTGAGGCAAAGGGCAGCATTACGGAAACGGTACTCAGTACCCTGAAAATTGAGGGAAGCAGCGGCAAGGTGTTACGCCAGGCGATTGCCGCTGTGCGTCGTGGTGGGATCGTCAGCGTCCCTGGTGTTTATGCCGGGTTCATTCATGGATTTATGTTTGGTGATGCGTTTGATAAAGGGATCACATTCAAGATGGGGCAGACTCACGTTCACGCGTTCCTGCCTGATTTACTTGAGCTTATCGATAAAGGGCATCTCACTCCGGAAGAGATAGTGACCCACCACATGCCGCTTGAAGACGCGGCGCGTGGTTATGAAATCTTTGAAAAACGCCAGGAGGAGTGCCGTAAGGTCATTCTGGTGCCGGGGATGCAAGGCGAGAAAGCAACCCTGTAACTGCTAAGGGCGGCCCGCGTGGCGAGGCCGCCCTCTAATCTTACTAAGAGGTGAAAGATGACAGAGCAAACAGTATCCATTGCCAGGGAGCTTGGACGTGTACTGACTAAGAAAAATTTGCAACTGACCACTGCGGAGTCCTGCACTGGCGGGCTGATAGCCTCTTCATTATGTGCTGCGGGAGACACGCCCGAGTATTACGGTAGTGGCTTTATCACCTATACCAACGAAGCGAAAATTGCCGTGCTGGAGGTTAGCTATGAGACCATCGCGACGTGGACTGCGGTAAGCGAGCAGACGGTAAAAGAGATGGCGGCAGGGGCGCAACGGCGTTCTGGTGCGAACGTGAGTCTGGCGGTAAGTGGCTATGCAGGTCCCGATGGTGGAGAAGATGGTACACCGGCAGGCACCGTCTGGTTCGCCTGGCAGTTGCCTGATAACAAAGTCCATACCCAGTTAAAACACTTTGAAGGGGATAGCGAGTCGGTGGTAAAAGCCGCTGCCGCCTGGGCAATGAGCGCATTAATCACCTTATTAAAAGATGAAGGCTCACCAACCCGCTAATCCTTAATTTCAGGTATGAAGGCCAGCCATTGACATTAAAAGTTTGATCAATGAGCTGGCGACAAATAATGCCAGGACGCTGCCAAGCCACAGCAAAACGAACCACATTATTTTTTTTACGGTCGCCTTTTGTTTATATGACATCAGTGGTATCCCTCCCCATGCTGAATTTTCCCACGGAACACGTAATAACTCCAGAAAGTGTAAATCAGTATCACCGGAATAATCAGCAAAGCGCCCACTAACATAAAGCCCTGGCTCTGTGGCGGTGATGCTGCCTGCCATAATGAGATGTCCGGCGGAATAATATTTGGCCAGATACTGATACCCAATCCGCTAAAACCTAAAAAGATAAGCCCCAGCGTCAAAATAAAGGGCAGCGCATGAAACCGCGTGTCGTTTAGGGTTCGCCATAGTAATACGCTCAGCACTACCACCAGCAGGGGAACGGGTGCAAAGAACATCAGGTTAGGGAAGGTGAACCAGCGCCCGGCAATAGCCGAATGGGTCAGGGGAGTCCAGATGCTGACAACCGCCATCGCCAGTAATAAAGCCAGCAGCAATGTCCTGGCGGCCCGCCGCATACGGTTCTGCAGATTACCCTCGGTTTTCATCACCAGCCAGCTCGCGCCCAGCATCCCGTAGGTGATGACCAGGCCTATTCCGCAGAAGAGGTTGAACGCCGTCAGCCAGTCCAGCGCGCCACCGCTGAAGGTGCGACCCGACACGGGAAATCCGTTTATCACGGCGCCCACCACGATGCCCTGCGTAAAGGTGGCCAGCAGGGAACCGCCGAGGAAGGCTTTGTCCCAGAAAGGTTTGTGCTCCGGCGTTGCTTTGAATCGAAACTCAAATGCTACGCCACGGAATATCAGGCCAATCAGCATTAACGTCAGGGGGATAGCCAGTGCATCAGTGATCACCGCATAAGCGAGGGGGAAGGCCCCGAACAGACCCGCGCCGCCAAGCACCAGCCAGGTTTCGTTACCATCCCAGACAGGGGCGACGCTATTGACCATAACATCCCGCTCACCCTCGTCCTGAATAAGAGGAAAAAGGATACCTATACCCAGATCAAATCCGTCCATGACGATATACATCAGCGTGGCGAAGACAATGATCACAAACCAGATAAGTGACAGATCGATACCCATTAGCTTCTCTCCTCACTATCAAATTTCTCGCCAGCGGCAGACAGCGGACGTGCCGGTCGACCATCGGTAGGATGCGCATCATAAGGCTGCGGTCCTTTCTTGATAATACGCACCATATAGCCATAGCCCACGCCGAATACAGAGGTATAAACCACGAAGAAGGCAAGCAGACTCAGGCTCATCTGTAAGGTACTGTGCAGAGAGACGGCATCAACGGTACGCAGTAATCCGTAAACCACCCACGGCTGTCGTCCCACCTCCGTGGTCACCCAACCAGCCAGAATGGCAATCAGGCCTGCCGGCCCCATCCACAGGGCGAAATGCAGAAAAGGTCGTGAGGTATAGAGCCGATGACGAAACCGAAGCCACAGCGCCGCAAGGCCTAAGGTAATCATCAGGATCCCCATGCCGACCATCACTCTGAATGACCAGAAGACGATAGCAGAGTTAGGTCGCTCATCTTTGGGGAATGATTTTAGCGCCGGAACCTGCTCAGTCAGTGAGTGGGTCAGAATCAGGCTGCCGAGTGCCGGGATCTCGACGGCAAAGCGGGTGCGCTCCTCCTCCATGTCAGGTAAACCGAAGAGGATCAGAGGCGTTGCTTCACCCGGAGGATTCTCCCAGTGGCCTTCAATAGCAGCGATTTTCGCCGGCTGATGTTTCAGGGTATTTAAGCCGTGCGCGTCACCGACCAGGGCCTGAACCGGGGCGACGACCAGCGCCATCCACATCGCCATAGAGAGCATTTTGCGAATTGCCGGGGTATCGTTGCCGCGCAGTAAGTGCCAGGCCGCCGACGCACCGACAAAGAGGGCACTGCTGAGGAATGCGGCGATAGTCATATGAATCAGGCGGTAGGGGAACGAGGGGTTAAATATGACGGCGAACCAGTCGGTGGGAACCACCTGACCGTTGACCACCTCAAAGCCCTGGGGAGTGTGCATCCAGCTGTTGGAAGCCAGTATCCAGAAGGTCGACATCAGGGTGCCGAGCGCGACCATACAGGTGGCAAAAAAATGTAAACCGGGGCCCACTTTATTCCAGCCGAAGAGCATGACGCCAAGAAAACCGGCCTCAAGGAAAAATGCAGTCAGAACTTCATAGGTTAATAACGGGCCGGTTATGCTACCGGCAAATTGCGAAAATCCACTCCAGTTCGTGCCGAACTGATAGGCCATCACCAGGCCCGATACCACTCCCATGCCAAAGTTGACGGCAAAAATTTTCAACCAGAAATGGTACATTGCCCGCCAGTCAGGGTTTTTTGTCTTTAGCCATAACCCTTCCAGCACGACCAGATAACTGGCGAGACCAATAGTAATAGCCGGGAAGATGATATGAAAAGAGACCGTAAAGGCGAATTGTAGCCTTGCCAGATGAAAAGCATCTAACTCAAACATGGTTGCCACCTTAGTGCAAAAAAACACCCCTTATAAAAGGGGTGTCCAGGACAGGCATGATTAACTCATCACCTATTTTTTCTGCGGCTCACCTTTACCAAGCTCAACGCCGGTCACAGGTTCCACGGCGGGATCGGACTGCGTACGCTTCACCATCGCTTTCACCAGAGCCTGCTGTTCACGACTTAAATTGACCGTCGCGAGGCCATCGCCACCGTCAACGGCAGGTTGTGGATTAGCAACATACTCGAAGTTTTCATCGCTGTTCCAGCTGCCACGCGGATCATCGCCTTCCGACATGTTGTAGTACACATTGGTGTACTGCTCAATTGGCGGCAGTTTACCCGGCGGGAAGTTGTTGCGAATCGAGTAAAGGGCTTTCTCAAAAGAGAGCATATGCGCAGCTTCACGGGTCATCAGGAAGCCTAAGGCATCCTTAACACCCGGGTCATCGGTCACATTAATGAGGCGCTCGTAAATAATTTTAGCACGTGCTTCGGCTGCAATATTTGAGCGTAAATCGGCGGTGACTTCACCGATGGTATCGACATAGGCCGCAGTCCAGGGGACGCCTGCGGAGTTGGTTAACGCAGGGCCGCCGCCGTAGAGCAGGGAGGTAATATGACTGTCGTTACCGTTTTGAGTCAGAGAACGATAAAGTTCTGCTTCACTTTCAGTGCCTTCAGCCAGCTGACCTTTCGCCCCTTTATTGAGCATACCGACCAGCGAGCCGATAATCTCAAGGTGACTTAACTCTTCGGTCGCGATGTCCATGAGCATCTCTTTACGGCCCACATCTTCATCGCCAAGACCCTGCGTAAAGTAACGGCAGGCGGCAGCCAGCTCGCCCTGAGGACCACCAAACTGTTCAAGTAACAGGTTAGCCAGCCCCGGATTAGGTTCACTGACCCTGACCGTGTATTGCAATTGTTTAACGTGTCTAAACATAAAGCCTCCTGCTGTGTCCGTTATTTTTTCGCTTCGACGCCATCAGCTGCATCACGCAATAAAAATTGTTCTGTCACATCAGGCAGGTGATTAAATGCCCATTCCGCCATCGCTTTTTCCTGCGTCAGTATTTGCTTGAATACTTCAGCACCGGCGGTATCGCCAACCTTTTCGGCCGCGCGAATCAATGAGGTATAACAAGCAATTTCAAATTGCTCGAAGACGTAGCTGCTGATTGCCCCTTTGACAACTTCATCAGAGGCAAACATGCCACCCACGGTTTGACCCATAGCGCTCATTTTACTGGTGGCATCTTTCATTACTGAACGGTTAATACCGTTACGGTCCATCACTTCTTCGAGAAGCTGAATTTGACCCTGAGTCTCAGTTAAGTGTTGATCGATTCTTGCGCGCAGGTCAGGATAATTATCGATGCGGCTGCTCATTGAGCTCAGCATAGACTCTGCTTGTTTTTCCATTGCATGCGCGTCACGGAGCCAGTCATGGTAATTTTCTTGTGGAGTCATAATAATATCCTTCGTTGTCGTTTGCTTACCAGATTAAGAAGTTCAAAAGGCATTCTGCAGTGCAGAACTATTTATTTGCCTTCAGCTTTAAGATTAATTTTCGTAGTGGCAATTTGAGTTAATAAATCATCAGTGGTTTTTTCTTCCTGTAACGTTTCATCCAGGAGTACTTTTGCTTTTTTCAGTCCTAACTGCCCGGCGAGAGTAGAGAGGGTGCCATAAGAGGCAATTTCATAGTGCTCGACCTTCTGGGCCGCTGCAATCAGACCAGCATCACGAACGCTGCCTTTATCGGTCGCCTCGATGATTTCGTTAGCTTCATCAATCAGCCCTTCCATCGCATGACATTTCATACGCTTAATCTTCAGATTAGGATCGGATTCAATAATCTGATCGATACGTTCAATCTGCCCCTGCGTTTCATCATGGTGCTTTTTGAAGGCATCAGAAAGCTCCTGACTGGAGGCTTCACGCGCGAGTTTTGATAAAGCACGGCTCAGTTGTTTCTCGGCACTGTAAATATCAGACAGCGCATGAATGAAAAGGTCGGTAATAGAGTTAACTTGCATAAAATATATCCTGTAGAAAAGTGAAATTAAAAGCGAGTCCGTTTCGACTCGCTATCAATGTTCACAATTAACGCAAAATTAATTGTGATTTTCGGAATATATTACTCTCCCGATTTACGGCCACCGCCATGGCTTTGTTGACCGCCTTTTTTACCGGCTTCAGATGCACGCTGCGGGTCATTTTTAAAATTACCGCCGCTGCGTTGACCACCTTTGCGACCTGCTTCAGATGCTTTTTCACGATTTTCTGCGAAATTACCAGAACCGCCACGATGTTCAGCCATGTTATTTCTCCAGTTTCGTTGTTTAAATAAACGACATATTTAGCATCTCATGTCGTCGGTGTCCGTATCTAAAACTAGTCGGGGAATGGAATAAGTCAAACGGCAGGGGAAGCGGTTACATTCAGAAATAACCGCCGCTTCGCTTGTTTCCTGAATATAATTTTCAGGCGATTTTTATGAACGTATTTGATATATATCTCAGTAAATAAAGCAGTTAAGCAACGTTAAGTGCTTTTGAAATAATAACATCTGTTATCATTGGTGCTCGTTATGCACTCAGGATGAGATTTTTAGACAAAAACTGACATAAACTTACGTTCAGCATCTGGCTGACATTAGCGTTTTTTATGGTTATTTGAGACAAGTCCTGGGTAAACGTTCGTGCACCGATAAAAAAAGCGCAGGTCATAAAAACCTGCGCCAGCGGGTGCCGCTTATTGTACTGCTCGTCAGCATCAGCACATGGAACTATTCCGGTGCATCACCTTCGCCCTGGGCTGAGGGCCATTTCCAGTTACGTACTTCCGGCAAGTCTTCCCCGTATTCCCGCACATACTGATGATGGGCAGCTATTTTCTCCTGCAGATCATCCAGTATTGCTGCAGCTTGCCCCTCCTGACCATACACGCGCTGAATGGCATCCTGGGCCAGATGGAAGCGGTCCAGTTCATTCATTACCGTCATATCAAAAGGTGTGGTGGTGGTGCCTTCTTCCATAAACCCATGCACGTGAAAATTGCGCTGGCCGGCGCGTTGCCAGGTCAGGCGGTGAATGAGGCTGGGATAACCGTGGAAGGCAAAGATAACCGGCTTATCCGCCGTAAACAGGGCCTCAAAGGTTTCATCACTCACGCCGTGCGGGTGCTGCTCAGGGGGCTGAAGCGCCATAAGATCCACCACATTGACCACCTGAATCCTTAGCTGCGGACATGCGTTGCGCAGAAGGTCGACGGCCGCGAGCGCCTCCATTGTTGGTACATCACCGGCACAGGCCATCACCAGATCCGGGGTTTCGCCTTCCGCTACCGTACCCGCCCAGCGCCATACCCCCATACCGGCAGCGACATGCTCGGCCGCCTCCACGAGTGTCAGCCACTGCGGCGCGGGTTGTTTACCAGCGATGATGACGTTAATGCGATCCCAGGTATTGAGGCAGTGATCGGCCACGCAAAGCAGGGTATTGGCATCCGGCGGCAGATAGATACGTACAATATCGGCTTTTTTATTGGCTACATGGTCAATAAAACCGGGATCCTGATGACTGTAGCCGTTATGATCCTGGCGCCAGACGTGGGAAGAGAGCAGATAATTTAATGATGAAATTGGCTCGCGCCACGGCAGCTTCCGTGTGACTTTAAGCCACTTCGCATGCTGGTTAAACATGGAATCGACAATATGTATAAACGCTTCATAACAGTTGAATAAGCCGTGGCGACCGGTGAGCAGATAACCTTCCAGCCAGCCCTGGCACTGATGCTCACTGAGTATTTCCATCACCCGACCATCGGCGGCCAGCTGCTCGTCATAATCTTCAACCGGAAGCTGCCAGGTACGACTGGTGACGTCAAAGACATGGCTCAGTCGGTTTGACGCGGTCTCATCAGGCCCGAAAAGGCGAAAATTATCCTGGTTACGCTCAAAAATACCCGCCAGATAAGCCCCGAGCGCCGCCGTAGATTCTGCCTGCGTCTCACCTGGAGATGCCACCTCAACGGCATAATCACTGAGTTGTGGCGTTAGTAGCGCTTTGCGCAGCCTGCCACCATTTGCCCAGGGCGATGCCCCCATGCGTTTATCCCCCTCCGGGGCCAGTGCGCGCAGTTCGGGTTTGAGGGCACCCTGCTGGTCGAAAAGATCGTCAGGCTCATACTGCCTCATCCACTGTTCCAGAATCCGACGATGTTCCTCATTTTCCCGACACGACGAAACGGGCACCTGGTGAGCACGCCAGAAACCCTCAACTTTCTTACCATCCACCGTGGCCGGTCCGGTCCAGCCTTTGGGACTGCGCAGAATTATCATGGGCCAGCGGGCAGCACCGGCTGATTCACCTTTTCTGGCGGCCTGCTGATAGTCGCGTATATCGTCCAGCGCCTTTTCCAGCGTCTGCGCCATCTGGCGATGCATTGCCTCCGGTTCGTCGCCGCTTACCCGGTAGGGTTCATAACCATAACCCCGAAAGAGATGATCCAGATCCTCATCCGAAATGCGGCCGAGGAGCGTGGGGTTCGCGATTTTGTAGCCGTTGAGGTGCAAAATCGGCAGCACTGCCCCATCGCGCGCGGCGTTAAGAAACTTGATCCCGTGCCAGCTGGAGGAGAGTGGTCCGGTTTCAGCTTCGCCATCGCCAATGACACAGGCGGCAATCAGGGAGGGGTTATCGAACACCGCACCAAAGGCATGGGAGAGTGAGTAACCGAGCTCGCCGCCTTCGTTGATCGAACCAGGGGTTTCCGGAGCAGCATGGCTTGGAATTCCGCCGGGGAATGAGAACTGGCGGAAAAGCGTCTTCATGCCGTCACTGTTCTGACCAACGTGCGGATAAATCTCACTGTAACTCCCCTCAAGCCAGGTGTTGGCGACCATACCGGGTCCACCATGTCCCGGCCCGCAGATGTAAATCATATTGAGGTCGCGGGAACGGATAACCCGGTTCAGATGCGCGTAAATAAAGTTAAGACCGGGCGTGGTGCCCCAGTGACCAAGCAGGCGCGGTTTAATGTGTTCAGCTTTCAACGGTTCGCGCAGCAATGGATTATCCATCAGGTAAATCTGGCCAACGGAAAGATAATTGGCGGCCCGCCAGTAGCGGTTTATTAACTGAACATCCTGATCGCTGAGCGTCGAAGTTTGTGTCATGCAGGTCTCCCTGTCAGATGGGTTTCTCACCCGTTGCCGGGTGCTGTAGTGGGAAGTATAGACAGGGGTGGTGTTCAGGCATCAGGAACAGGCGCGTTACCGCGGGTCACAGAGCGCATGGCGAGGGCTCGATGTTAAAAAATTCAGCAGGCTTTGCCACGTATCCTCAATTTTTTTGGGTACTACCGCAAAAAATGGACTGAGCTCGATAGGGAGCAACATTAATTACCTGACTGGATATTTAGCTAAATAAATCATATAGATGGTGTAAGGTAATGACGGGGGAAACTTTATGTTGTACCTTTTCTTGCGGTCGCCCTGGCGAATGAATGAGGCCATCATGACCTCAGTGTGACCGGGTGGGCGGAGATCTTCATACATTTTTAACGGCGATTTAACACTTAAGCCAGGTATCAAGGGCAGATGTTAAAGGCCCTGAGAGGGAAGGGAATGAACTACAAAAAAGCAACGATGACGGGACTCCTCGCCATTCTGCTCTGGAGCACCATTGTCGGGCTGATTCGCAGCGTCAGTGAAGGGCTTGGCGCGGTAGGGGGCGCGGCGATGATTTACTCCGTAAGTTCGTTGCTGCTGCTGTTTTGCGTAGGGATGCCGAACCTGCGTACGTTTCCACGACGCTATCTTATTACGGGCAGTCTGCTGTTTGTGGCGTATGAGCTCTGCCTGTCGTTGTCGCTGGGTTTTGCGAATACCGCCACTCAGGCAATAGAAGTCGGGCTGGTTAATTACCTCTGGCCTGGGTTGACGATTTTACTGGCCGTGATGGTCAACAGAAAGCCGGTCAGTCTGTTTATTGTGCCGGGAATACTATTGGCGATTGCCGGTATTTGTCGCGTTTTAGGCGGTGAACAGGGGTTTGATCTCGGGCAAATTGCCGCCAACCTCACTTCAAACCCGCTCAGTTATGGCCTGGCGTTAAGCGGCGCCGTTATCTGGGCCGTCTACTGTGTAGTGACGCAGAGAATGGCGCAGGGGGCAAATGGCGTCACGTTCTTTTTTATTCTGGTTTCCCTGGCCCTGTGGCTTAAATTCTTCAGCGCGCCTCAGCCCGCCATGCAATTCAACCTGCGGGTCATTGTGCATCTGGTGATGGCGGCAATGGCAATGGGTTTTGGTTACGCCGCCTGGAATGTCGGAATTCTGCACGGTAATGTGACCTTGCTGGCTGCGGCCTCCTATTTTATTCCGGTGATATCCGCCTTTATTGCCGCCGTTATGCTTGATGCTTCGCTCTCACTGGCATTCTGGCAGGGGGCGGCGATGGTGAGTCTGGGATCGCTGTTGTGCTGGTGGTCGACCCGGCGTGCAGAGCAGGAGCGAGTCACACAGGAGACGACGTTATAGTTAAGCCTGGGTGAGGGCGGGTAGTCTCACAGACGGGTGAGCAAAGAGGAGTAGGTTGTCACCGAAGGATAAGCGGGAGCGCTCACGTTCCCGCACAGGCGATAAGAAGGCGTGATTCAGATATCGTCAGGTGTGCGACCTACGACAATATCAAGCGTCTGGCGAAGCACATTCACTCTTGCAGCGCTTTGCGCGTTCTCAATGTCGGCGATGAGCTGAAGGATGATGGCTTTATTCGTAACGGGGACGCCCCTGGCAATAAGCGTTCTGACGGCCATGCCGAGCATCTCGGTCTCTTCGGCCAGTCGCTCTCCCGCGCTGTGAAAAAAGTTAATCAGGGCTGCTTGTGCTGTGTGCTGACGCATGAATTTTTCCTTATTATCTGGGAGCTCTGCCTGGACTCACCGGTGTTGCCACTGTCCTTCAGGACAAAAAATTAATGTTTCGTATTACGGCTGGATACGTCATCCCGTTTCGGCAGGTGAGGCTCACCTGATGAATGATTAAGGGCCGTAATACTGTCGCGAATTTCTGCCAGCGCCAGGGTTAACGCCGCTTTACGGGCGCTATCTTTTTCGTCGCGTGCCATTTTGCGTAATTGTTGAAGCAGAGCGGACTGGGTTATCGCCGCCCCTTCGTTCAACAGTTCCATCACGGCTTCACCGACGATGATATCCGTCTGGATCTCTTCTTCACTTCTGTACATAACCGTATCTCTGAATGCCAGTTTTTTCCCTTGTAGAAATATCCTGACGCCATCACTTCTCAGAGCTTTTAAGCCAGTGAGGCTAAGCCTGCACTGGCCTTACATCGACGCGCCAGAATGCAACGCAATCCGATTTCCCATCAGATAAACAGGAGGTTGAGCAGCTCCTGGTAATGTTTTCCCGTTGCAGGGTCAGTTGAGTTACCCAGTTTTGCAAGCAGCTTGTCACAGAGTGCTTTACGGTTCAGGCGCTCTCCTGCGGAGAGGATTTCACGGGTAATTTGTCCAAGCGTCTGCTGCTGAGAAGGCAACGAGGCACGAGCAAAATACCCGACAACTGCAGAAGTGGCTTGTTGTTTGAACTCAGTCTGACGCATACGTTATTCCTTTTTCAGGGGTTTAAAATAAGTTCAGGATTGTTTCGTTAAAAAAAATAATAAATCTTGAAAAAAATGTAAAGACTCTCATGGGCAAATTTCACAGTCTGGCGATTTGGTCATCAATATTATGGGTGTTGTATATTATTTGTCTGTTTTCTGCGCAGATTGGTCCCTAAGCTAAATTGCTTTTAATAAGGCAGAGAACGCTATCTAATAACTAACTCGTTGTTAAGACTAATCTTAGAATTATTGCCCTCAGGGCATATTTTCTAGAGAAGGCATCTTTTTTGGCGTAAATTCATTTGCAAAAATTATGTTACAAATTTCGCGAATTTATTCACAACCAAGGACGTATAGCTTATGGGGATTTTTAAACCTGGCTTGTTACTGACTGCTTTCATTCTCACGGCATGTGGAGGCGGTGGCGGCGGGGGTGGTGGCGGCGGTGACAGTACACCACCAGCAACAACAGCACCGGTACAAACCGACACGGGCAATACGGACGGTAATGCCAGCACGCCTGCGCCTGCGCCTGCTCCATCTTCTGCGCCGGTGAGCCTGGCAACCGGTGGTACCATTTATGGCTGGACCTACACCACTCCTGAAGGTCGTGAATATGTTATGCGCGGAACGGGTCTCTCCGCAGGTCTGGTGTGGACCGAGAGGCTGACCCGGGATGACAAGAGTCCGGTCTCCTCTACCTCCTGGTGCTGCGGACGAATGAGTTACACCACGTTTGGTACCTGGACGAATTACGAGAAAGGTCAGCACGAGGTATTTTACACCGGAGATGCGACACTGGCGGCCAATGTGCCGACCCAGGGCACGGCAACCTATGTGGGTCACGGTATGCGTGAAAGCAACCTCAGTGATGCCAGCTTTAATGTCGATTTCGCGGCAAAAACCATCAACGGCACCATTGCGGCGAGTGATACCTTCGGTAGTGATGTTGCGATGCAGGGCACCATTGCCAACGGTGGCTTTACCGGTAATGCGCAGTCGGGTGGCCAGGCGGGAACCTTCTCCGGGCACTTCAATGGCCCCACAGCAGAAGAGTTGGGCGGGCTTGCACAGTTTGCAGACACCACTAAAAACGCATCCTTTGGCGCAACGCGTCAATAAATCGTTTTCCGGTCAGCGCGTCTGACCGGACCTTCTGATGGTAAGTTCTTCTATGAATATGTTGCGTACTGGCGCAGTCACGTTGCTGTGCCCGCTTAGCGTTGCCTTTGCTGCACCACCGGATACCAATGCCATTCCTGCCGCTCCCCACTTTGAACGCCTGACCACACCGGCGAACCCGTCTTCGATGAATGAGGGGATGCGCCATGTCACCAATGCCCAACTGGCGGAGCAGCCAGCGCTTGCGATGGCGCTGCTTGACCAGGCGGTTCGCGAAGAAAAATGGCCGATGGTGCAGGCAATTTTACCTGTCTATACCTCATCGCCAGACCCGGATCCCGTGCTGGTTCACTTTGCAAAAGCGGGTCTCGCCCGTAGTCAGGGGCAGTACGACGAAGCCATTTCACACTATCGCGCCATTCTGAGCGCCCATCCTGATTTTGTTGCGGTACGCCTGGATCTGGCCCGTGCGATGTATGAAAACCATCAATACGACGCGGCCGATTATCAATTCCGCCGGGTATTACAAAGTGACCCGCCTGAGAATATTCAGCACGTCATTGCCTACTATCTTGAACGTATTCAGAAGGGAGGGGCGTTAACGGGGGCGATAAGCGTTAGTTATCTGAATGACAGTAATGTCAATAATGCCTCCTCGGGGAAAACCATCCGTATTGGCGACCGTCTGTTTATTCGTAATAAAGACAGTTTTCCGCAGCGAGGCGAAGGCGTATGGTTTAGCGGATCGCTGCAAAAAGATGTGCAACTTCACGATCAGCATGGTTTACGCTTTTTGGGTACCGTTTATGGTAAAAGTTACTGGAATAACCATGACTTTGATGATGTAACCAGTCGTGCCTATGCGGGCTATCAGTGGCGTAATTTTCGTCAACAATTTGCCGTGCTGCCTTTTTATGAAAAGCGATGGTATGGCACTGAGGATTACTCTTCTGGCCCCGGTGTTCGCGCCGAGTACAGTTATTTAATCTCGCCCACCTGGCAGGTCAGTCAGGCGCTTGAGTATCAAAAGCTGGATTACGATGACGCCGACTATCATTTTTTACGCGGACATAATCGATATTCATCAACCACCCTCTCTCATGCCTTCAGCGATCGTGTCTCGGGCTTTGCCGGTTTCGATCTACTCGACCAGCAGACCTTTGCCCGCAGCGAGTCTAACCACCGCTTCGGCCTGCGAAGTGGCGTCCAGGTTGACCTGCCGTGGCAGATCTCTTTTGCGACCACAGCCGCCCTCTCTGAGCGACGCTATCTCGGCAATAACGATATTTTCCTTACGCGCAGAAAGGACACAGAGCAGCTCTATAATTTGTCGCTCTGGCACCGGGATCTCTATTTCTTTGGCGTGATGCCAAAACTGAACTTTACCTATAAGCGGGTCAACAGCAATATTGATTTTTACGACTACCAGCAGAGAAATATTACCCTATCAATTGACAAAAATTTCTGACATTCAACGTGCCGTGCCATTTGGCGTAGCACGTTTTCTGCACCCCACTTACTGCGGTAATTCCGGATAGCCGACGACTGGAATAGCGCGAAACAAAGCATTAACTCATTAACGACCACCGACGACGAACCCCAGGGATTTGCGCGTGCCCGCTATGCTGCGTGGCCCGCAGGGTGAATGAAGGGGCGAATGGCTGAACCTGCCGCTGTCATGACAGGTTCAGCCAGGCGGAAGTAAGCTCAGAACAGGCAAGCGTGGATGAGTGTGCGCACCGCGATACCTACAATGGCCCCCGGTATGACATAGCGGAAAAGTCTGACAAACCGGCTGGCAATGCCTAAAAAGATCCCCACACCTGGCAAATCAAAGGTCTGGATCAGGAAACCTGCGGAAGCATTTACCTGTTCCGGCGTCACCAGCCCTTTTTTGAGTAATTCAGAAATGACGCCGAAATAGGCGGTGCCACCCGCCAGAAATTTGGTCAGCGTCGGCAGAATGTAAACCTCCGGAATATTGCACCAGGCCAGAACCGGAGAAAACAGGGTGGTGAGCAGGGTGATGAAACCGGCCTCTTTGAGCACGCCGACGACGGTCAGGGAGAGTAGCAGCATAGGTAGCGATCCCAGGGCCAGACGTATTGCGTCAGCGCCGGCACCATTAATTATGCTGATGAGTCCGGCTGCGCTTTTATCGTTCGGCGTTTCCGGCGCGTCGCTGTCTGCGCCTGTCATTGAGAGCTTTTTGCCAAAGAGATGGTATGTAGACGCGGCGGCAATCAATCCCCCCAGGACAGAAATGCAGATGGCGCTTCCCCAGTGCAAACCGAAGGGGATCAAAGGGTAAAAGACATTGCCTTGCCCCATAGCAAAGAGCATCGCCAGTGCCGCAGCCAGCTGGCGCTCCGGGGTGCCGCGTTTTTCCATCATCGCCAGCGCGGCAATGGGGGCGGCAAAGCTCACGAAATTAAGCTGGATCAGCGCAAAAACAGCCATCCCTGAAATGCCAAAGGGCCTGAGGACCGGGGAGGTGAGTCGAACGACGGCATCCACTACCCCTTTCGCTTCGAGATACTTCATTACGATGAGCATAATGATCATAACGGGGATGAGAGTATAAAGCGCGACATCAACAGAGGCTTTCCCTGCTGACATGATGATATCGATAATATTCATTGCCTTTCCTGTTGAAGATCTACCGTGCGAAATCTACACCTCTGACCGCGAGCGTGCCGTCCATGTTGTGCGCTTAACGCCTCTTTGTCTAATAAGGGAAAATGATTTCTGCAACCCAATGTCATGCGATGGCCCTCTCCTTCACTCCTGGTTTCTTCTTGAAAAAATGCATTAAAAAAGGGCTGTTGCTTATTTCGCAAGTAATGTATACATTGTATACATTACTTGCACCCTGAAGATGAGACAAAGATGAGCAGAAAAAGTAATGTCGTCACCGTACGGTTGACGGATGAGCAACTGAAGGTTTTTACAGACTGGAAGGAACAGTTAGAAGAGGAGCTCGGCATAGATGTCCCACTCGGCGCGGTTATCCGCAGGGCGTTGGATGGCGCCATTCATATGTATAACCTGCGCCGGGAGGAGAACGCCCAGGCCCAACACCATCCGGAGGAACACAGCGCACGTGCACAAGGAGCGAACGCCTATATCAGTGACTACAAAAAAGGAAAACAGTCATGAGCACGATCGACAGTAAAGCCCATCAGGCAGGCTTCAGAGAGCATTATGCCGATAATGCCAGGCCAGTATGGGATACCGGTCGCCCACAAAAGCCTTTCATTGAGCACGCGGCGGATATACGCGGGCCAGTTTTGGATATTGGTTGTGGTACGGGTACGCTTGCCGCGTATTTTGCTGCGCGTGGTGAGCAGGTGACCGGGATTGATTTTGTTGAAGAAGCTGTCGTGCGGGCGAGGGCGAAAGCGAAGGCGGCTGGTCTTGATATCGACTTTATGGTTGAAGATTTCTTCACTATAGGTAACTGGGATCGGAAGTTTCAGACCATTATCGACAGCGGCCTGTTCCATATCTTTTCAGGCGATGAGATGAGAAAAGCGGCTTACCTCGATATCGTTGAAAAATTACTTAACGATAATGGGCGACTCTATATTCTGACCTGTAAAAAAGCGAGTGAGGACGATGCGGGGGTTAACGCTGATGAAATTTTTGAGACTTTCCGGGCGCGCTTTATCGTTGAGTCATTGCATGAGTTTGAGGCTGAAACCGTAAACGGTGCTGCGGAAAACATCCCCGGCAGGCAGTGGCTAAGCTATTTTGCGGTGATCAAAAAACGCTAATGTTCAAGGTGGGTTTCCTTTTCAGAAACCGGGGACAAGGGTAGGAAGACGCCTTTTTTTGCTGCGCTTTATCAGGCGTTAAGCTATCCTTGTGAACTCTTGTACTAGTTTAAGGGTTCATAGCGTGCATTTTTCTACCATCGAAGAAGTCAGAAAAGAGATCGATCAGATTGACAGTGAGCTGGTTAACCTTATAACTCAACGTGCCAGATGCGTTAGCGCTGCCGCCAGCTTCAAGACCGATCATGCGGCGGTTCGCGCCCCGGATCGCGTACAGCAGGTCATCGATAAAGTTCGTGGCAAAGCCGCGCAGACAGGACTTCCCGAAGCGATCATTGAGAAAATCTACCGGGCGATGATAGACGCATTCATTGACTACGAGATGGCACAACACGATCGTTTGCGCCAGGAAAAAGGCTGACACCATGCGACAACACGCCGTAGAGCTTGTCCCGGTTTCCGTTCCCGGGATAGAGGCGGTAAGCGCCGACAGTGACTTTGCATTTGGCCGCCATACGCATGACCAGTTCGGCATCGGTTTCATGGACAGCGGCGCGCAAAAATCACTGAGCGGACGCGGTAAGGTTGAGTCAAAAGCGGGCGATATTATTACCGTGAATCCCGGTGAGGTCCATGACGGGAGCCCACTCTGCGGCCCCCGCGCCTGGCGGATGCTTTATGTTGATCCTGAACTTATCAATCGCAACATCCTCGCGATTAGCGAGGGGAAATGCCACTGCCGGGAATTTACCCAACCAGTACTCACCGACCACAACGTGGCGGCAAACTTCGCCCGCTTATATAACGCGGTGGTTCTGGGCGAAGGCGATGTGGCAAAGTTGGCGGCGGATGAGGCGTTAATACTTATTGTGTCGACGCTGTCTGAGTTCGCCGTGCATCAGGAAAACCTGCCGTTAAAAAGCATTGCCTTTGCCAGAGAAAGAATGGATGACGACCCGGCACATGCTGTTACCCTTGCTGAACTGGCGGCTTGCGCGGGAGTCAGTCAGTTTCAGTTCCTGCGCGCCTTTAAGCGGTATAGTGGAATGACGCCTCATGCATATCTGCTGCAGCGGCGGTTAGGATTGGTACGTAAACTTATCGCTGGTGGCATGCCTCTTTCTGAAACGGCCGCCGCTGCCGGATTTGCCGATCAGAGCCACATGACACGTCTTTTCATGCGCAGTTTTGGTTATACACCGGGGCGTTTCGCGCAGCACTGGCGCTGAATCTGGCACTGACCACCCTGCAATTTTATTCAAGACCCGAACAGGCCTTATTCGGATACTGAAAATCCTTTTTCAGCTCGCGGTGAGGCTTAATTTATGATGATTGAAAACGACTTCCTGGTGACATCTTTACTGATAATTCTGTCGCCGGGAGCCGGAACGCTTATTACGCTTGCAGCCGGTCTCCGGCAGGGCACCCGGGGAGCTGTCGTTACCGCCGCGGGCTGCACCCTTGGCGTGCTGCCCCATATGCTGGCGGCCGTTACGGGGCTCGCCACTTTATTACATGCCAGCCCGCTGCTCTTCTCGGTTGTGAAATATACGGGGGTGGCTTATTTACTCTATATGGCGTGGCAAACGTTACGCGACGGAGGTCTGTTATCGGTTGATGCCAGGGGTGCAACGCTCTCTTATTGCAGCCTGATAAAGCAGTCCGTGGTCGCGAATATTCTTAATCCCAAGCTGTCATTATTTTTCCTGGCTTTTCTTCCGCAATTTATCGCAGTGCATGATACGCACCCCACCCGGACTATGCTGATGCTGTCGGCTATTTTTGCCGCAATGACGTTTGCTGTTTTTTCGCTGTATGGCATTTTTGCCTCAGGCGTAAGTCACAGGATTGTGGAAAATCACCGTGCAATGAGATGCATTCGTTGGGGCGTGGCGCTGGCGTTTATCGCGGTCGGCATCAGGCTCGCCTTAGCCGGACAATAATGAGGCTCGGGGGAAAGTGCACTTACGCCCTTACCGTTATCTTTCTAGACGTTTACCGCCAGGCCGGTAGACCGCGCCAGGCGACAGTCGTGAGGCTCTCATTGTGAAAACGGCTTCATTAATGCAATCCGGATGCTCCGGATGAGCGTTGGGTAACCGATATAACCTATACCAGGACTCACGAAGACTGACTGTCTCTGGCTGTGGTTGTTGAGCTGTTCTCACGCAAAATTATCGGCTGGCCCATGGAATCCCGGATGACAAAGGACATTGTCCTGAACGCACTGCTGATGGCTGTATGGCGGCGTAATCCCCAAAAAAAGGTGCTGGTTCATTCGGGTCAGGGCAGGCAGTACACAAGCCATGAGTGGCAGTCGTTCCTGAAATCACACGGACTGGAGGGCAGCATGAGCCGTCGCGGTAACTGCCACGATAATGCGGTTGCAGAAAGCTTTTGCCAATTGCTGAAGCGTGAACGGATAAAGAAAAAGATTTACGGAACGCGGGAAGAAGCCCGCAGCGATATTTTTGATTACATCGAAATGTTTTATAACAGTAAGCGTCGGTATGGTTCTGGCGATCAGATGTCACGGACAGAATATGAAAACCAGTATTATTAACGGTTCGGAAGTGTCTAGACTATCCGTGGCGATTCACTGTAATGAGAAGAGGTGAGGGTTATTAATATTTGGAATGGGTACTCTTATATTGAGTAAAGGTTTTGTTCATCAATAATTATGCATCTATATTTTCTTTGTAATAAATAATAATTTCTTATGACTATGTCATTTCATGAACTATATTGCAAAGAACTATGAAAGTATCTGAGCATGTTCGTGAAGAAGCTGAAAAAGGATTTAACAGCAGAAAAACATGAGTACATGTTGTAAATTTTTGTTAAGGAGCAATCTCATGCGGAAAAAAAGCTTTTTTTAATTTTAACCTGACTACCCTATAGATATGAAGCTAGTCGGTAGTAACATTGGCGTATACTTTGCGTATGGTGTCAATGGATTCTAACGGATCTGATGCTCTTTTGACCGGCCATACACAGCTCATAATGATGGTACTATTTTAGTCACGGTAAGACCATGTACAACAAGATCAGAATAGAAGCTCACTCACAGTCCATTAATAAAGTTGTGAGCCGGTTTGAAGACGAGTTTGACGTCAAAGCAGAAGGCATGTTCCCAACGGAAAAATTAGAGAACCTCATAGCCCAAATGAAGTTTCGCACGGCAAATGGAGTGGGTGATGATATTGACGCCCTTATACTTGAAGCGTTCTCTATCGGTGTAGGGGCCGGTTTTTACCGTGCACTTTCCAGATTTGAAGATGGAAAAATAAAAACCCGTAAAGTGCCCAATTTTGAAAAATGGGTTTTACGTTCAAGCTCTAAAAATTTCAGAATCACAAAACAACTACCTTCGACGAAGCACTCTTCTATCAAAGCAGTAGTGATTTTGTCTCTTGCTGATTATGGATTTGAATAATGGCTGAGGGGCAGGGCGTGTTCTTGCCCAAAGGTCACTGCAGTAAGAGCTGGCTTAGCCGTTCCCTGCCTATATCTATATCTGCGAGTTCTTCCGGCAGTTGGCTTAAAATGAGCCTGGCGCGGGGTAAGTCTACTGAAAGTGTGCTGGTGGTAGCCTGGCAGTAAACGTTGCTGTCCATGAGGTGAAATAAATGCTGTTCTGACACACAGTATCCTTGTTGACTCTCCCATTATCCAGGATGATAGCAGCCAGTGAGTCAACCTTAATTGATAGGACATCGGGAATGCTCGAAGTTGAATTTCGGGAATGGTTGGAAATCAGAGGCGCTACATCACCAACGGGCCTCAACTCTCGTATTTATGCTGTCAAAACTATCGAAAAAAATCTCGCCGCGCTGGGCTCTCCTCATGCAGATCTGGATTCAGCCTACAAGGCGGATGGGTTTGCGCAATTGCGAAAGCGGATTAAAGAAATTCGCCGTGATGCTAAACACAACGGTGACGAATATCGGTTGCTAATGCCTGAATCAGAGCGACCGATTAACCGATTGTCCAACTGGAATAGCTGGCTCGGGCAATATGGACGCTTCCTGAGCGGTGATAACTCTCAGGCCGACGAAATTCGGGATTATGTCCTTGAAAACTACATCACACCAGCCAGAGAGCGGGGTGACTCCAGTGTCACTTTAGTAGTTGGTCCTCTGAATACTGAAATGGGTCTCGACAAGGGATGGCCGAACATCTGTCAGGCTCTTGATGGTCAAAAATTTCAGGAGCTAGCGGATGTTCCCCCTCCGGTGACGGAGGGGCCTAAAAAGAGCACAACCCGGAAATATACGTTCATCCTTACGAAAGGAAGCGAACTGGTGGCCCATAATAAACCAACTCCGACTAACCTTATTTTTTACGGTCCTCCTGGTACCGGAAAGACCTATCACACGGCGAGTGAAGCTGTAGCGCTCTGTGATGGCAAAGACGCCTATCCGAACTCAAAAGATGGGCGTGCGGCCCTGATGGCGCGCTATAACGAACTGATGGCAGAAAAGAGGATCTCTTTCGTCACCTTCCATCAGAGCTATGACTACGAAACCTTCGTTGAGGGCCTTCGCCCAGAAATCGGTGAAGATGAGTCTTCGTCTGCAGGATTCAGACTCATGCCTACGCCGGGGCTCTTCAGAGAAATTTGCGCCCTTGCTGATCAGGCTAGAACACAACCCCGTGCACAGACGGATGCCTCGGCACTGCAACTGTCCCAAAAACGCTTCTGGAAAATGGGGCAAGGGACAATCGGCACCGAAGACGATGTGTATGAAGATGCTCGCGACAACGGGTATATCGCACTGGGTTGGGGTGGGACCATAGACTGGAGTGCGGATAGATTTTCATCGTTCCACGCGATTCATGATGAATGGATCAAGCAAAATCCTGGGAACCTGACGCCTAGTAACTGGACGCAAACCTATCCTTTCCGTTGCGAAATGAAGCCTGGTGATATCGTGATTGTCCCTTATGGGAACACTGCGTTTCGCGCTATCGCTGAAATCACTGGTGATTACTATTTCGTTCCTGAAGCCGAAGGTTACTATGCCCACCGCCGCCCAGTTCGCTGGCTACTAACTCTTGATGAACCACTGCCACTCGATACCATTATCGATGGTGACTTCACCATGCGAAAGCTCTATTCCATTGCCACCAGTTGTGTGAATATCCCGGCGCTAGGCAGACTGCTTTCGAGTACAGAGAATCTGGATAATAGTTCCGATGTAAAAGGGCAACCAGAACAGTTCGTCCTCATTATTGATGAGATCAACCGGGCAAATATCTCGAAAGTGTTCGGTGAACTGATTACGTTAATTGAGCCAGATAAACGTCTGGGAATGCCTGATGCACTCACCGTAACTCTGCCTTATTCGAAAAAGAAAGATTTTGGCATCCCCGCCAACCTTCATATCATAGGCACCATGAATACCGCCGATCGATCCATCGCATTGCTCGACACAGCATTAAGACGGCGATTCAACTTTCGGGAAATGGCTCCCGACGCGACCTTGCTAAGTGAAGTCGAGGGGATCGATCTCAAAGCTGTTCTGAATACCATCAACCAGCGAATTGAATATCTTATAGGCCGGGAATATCGCATTGGACACGCCTTTTTTATCAATTGTGAATCCAAGGCACAAGTTGAAGATGCAGTGCGCAATAAGGTCATACCGCTGTTACAAGAGTATTTCTTCGAGGACTGGAGCCGAATCGCGGCAGTGCTGGGCGATGGTTTTATGCAGGAAGAGCAGATTTTACCGCCACCCGGAATAGAGGGGGAACCATTATCAAGCTGGTCGGTACGTGCACCGTTCAGAAATGACGCCTTTGATCGACTGATAGGCAAAGCCAGGACGTTAAATGTCACCGCTCTTGAGGTGGCTGGTGAATCGAAAGAATGACGCACCTCACGGTTCGCGAATGGGGTGCTGTTTATGTGAGCACGGAAAGCAACATAAATGCTCCTCATGCTTTTACTCGCCCTCAGGCTAACGCGCTGCTTACGGCGGCGCGCGAGCATCCGTTGGCAAATCGGCACGGTAGCAATATCTTAATCGATCGCCATAACAAAATTATTGCCGGGCAAATGGTTGGGGTCATTGCCGCTCCGGGATGTAGCCTTGAGATCCTGCCTAAATTCGACAACGAGACGAGAGAACCGGACGCCACAATACGCAATCGCCTGATACGTATGCTTGATGTCGCCCTCGGCCTTAAACTCGGCAATGGACAGGCTGCAACAATGGCGAGACAAGCTGAAAGCTTGCTAGAGATACTTATCCGCTTGTTCGCCGATCTACTCTTGTCTGAAGTACATCGGGGATTACCGCGCGCCTATTTGGCACAGGAAGACGATTTGCCCTCATTGCGCGGAAGGCTCAATATCAAACGACAATTCACTACGCTTGCCGTTCGCCCTGACCGTCTCGCCTGTCGTTACGACGTTCTATCGGCTGATACCAGCCTACTTCGAATTATGAAGGCGTGTGTAGTTTTACTTCACCATTATGCCCGAGCTGCTGATACGCTTCGCCGTCTGAATGAATTACGTATCCTGCTGGCGGGTGTTAGCGATGTCCCCTTGAGTCACCTGCCTTGGCCACAGGTGCGGATCGACCGAACCAATCATCGCTGGGAAGCACTCTACAATCTCGCACGTCTTCTCCTGCGACGCGACTGGCAGGCTACACACCACGATAAGCGAGCGCAGAACGGGATTACACTGCTTTTCCCGATGAACGATCTGTTCGAGGCATATATAGCGGCACTGGCGAAGCGTGCTGTACGCGGTACGGAATGGACGGTTCGTGCGCAGGCAGGCAGATTATACTGTCTGATCGAGGACGCAAAAGAAGGCACACCACGCTTCCAGACCCGTCCGGACCTGCTTATCGAGCAGAACCATCAGATTGTTATGATCATAGATACTAAATGGAAGCGTATCGGACATCATTCTGAAAATGCAAAAGGCGGCGTATCACAAGCCGATGTCTATCAGATGATGGCCTACGCCCAGCTTTATCACTGCCCGAAAGTCATGCTCCTCTATCCACATCATGCAGGTTTGGGAGATCAGATATTGAATGCAGGCTATAGGATTTTAGCGGGCGAAGAACGGTTGCAACGATTACAGGTGGCGAGTGTCGATCTGATTCCCGATGAAGCCGACATTGTCGAGCAATTAATTTACCTCATCACCATCAACACATAGAGGGAATAAGTAATGACACTGATAAACCTTGAAACTTGGCAGCCGCAATAAATCATGTCCATACTTACATCAACACTTTAATGCGTGACAATAGGCCGGATTTTAGTTTAGGTATAAAGGGGACAGACCGAAGGGTAAGACGTCTGCTTTGAGCGAAAAGCGGCGCCTGGCAGATGCAAATCGGGTCTAGGTGTATTTCCACTGAAAAGCGGCTGGCGGTTCTGATGGTTTACGTGGCAGGCCGGGATTTATGGAAGACCTAAACGTCTGAAAGAGAGCCTATCCTATACCGACATCTATATGGCGGATCTTGCAGGCGTGGCCAGCAATAGCTAATGGCGTAAATACATCGGCGGCGAGAACCCGCGCGCGATTTCTCTACATATCCTCTTCTACCTGGCGGCCCAGTTGGCGCTGAGCAACGAGGAACTGAATAAGACTGTGTCCAAAATGTTTGAGATTGGGGCATCTGTCAAATAACTGTAAATTTCTACTGCTGACAATTCATTATTTGCTTTAGCTCTTGCAACAGCAGGGGAATAATTGTCTTCTACTTCTTTCCGTAACCACAGGATTAATAATGAGTATTCAGCGATGTGAAGTATATCTGCTCATCAGAGAGCTGGCTGGTGACCAGGTGATATATGTTGAAAGTATTAAAGCTACCTGCAATTACTTTTTTTGATGGTCATGTCCGGGCAAACACAGCCTCAGGCGGTTCAGCTAGTTTTATTCCTTTCCTACCCAATGAGCATCCTGTATAGCTTTTTCATATGCCAAATGAAAGAAATAACAGATGGCAGGCTGCTTTTAGTAATTTCGGCTGCTGGCCTGAGTTTGGGGAAACTCAACTGGAATACTTCATTTTCGTCGGTACCGCGACCGCACAATTGAGCTGATGCGTGAAGGCGTGGGGCGTACATGGGAAACTATTGATGGCAAGTGCCAGTTGTGCGATGGCGAGTTTAACGAGCCTGGTATATTTATTAAACCGTTATTGTAATCACTTAAAATGAAGATGAAAGAATGTTGTACACATCAATGTACTCATTCTTGACTGCGTTGTTACGAGATGAGTTGAGACTTTATAAAATAAAAAATCCACGCAATTGCGTGGATTTTTTTGTTTTTGTCATTTTCATGAGATTTGATGAAACCTCATGAGATAACAAAACTTATTTAGACGTTGAACAGGAAGTTCATGACGTCGCCATCTTTAACCACGTACTCTTTACCTTCAGCACGCATCTTCCCGGCTTCTTTAGCGCCTTGCTCACCTTTGTAGGTGATGAAATCTTCATAGGCGATAGTCTGGGCGCGGATAAAGCCTTTTTCGAAGTCGGTGTGAATTTTACCGGCGGCCTGTGGTGCGGTAGCGCCGACAGGGATAGTCCATGCACGCACCTCTTTCACACCAGCCGTGAAGTAAGTTTGCAGGTTCAGGAGTTCATAACCGGCACGGATCACACGGTTCAGTCCCGGCTCTTCAATCCCCAGCTCTGCCATAAACTCTTCGCGGTCAGCATCATCTAGCTCGGCAATATCAGACTCAACGGCAGCACACACCGCCACTACCACGGAACCTTCAGCAGCAGCAATTTCGCGTACTTTATCGAGGTACGGGTTATTTTCAAAACCGTCTTCGTTGACGTTGGCGATGTACATTGTCGGCTTCAGCGTCAGGAAGCTCAGATATTTAATGGCAGCCTTGTCTTCTTCCGTCAGATTTTTCAGCGCACGCAGCATGCCAGCGTTTTCCAGCTGTGGCAGACATTTTTCCAGCGCGGCTTGTTCCGCTTTGGCATCTTTATCACCGCCTTTGGCTTTTTTCTGCACGCGGTGCAGGGCGCGTTCGCAGGTATCCAGATCGGACAAGGCCAGTTCGGTGTTAATAACTTCAATGTCGTCTGCCGGATCAACTTTGTTATTTACATGGATAATGTTGTCGTTTTCAAAGCAGCGAACCACGTGACCGATGGCCTCGGTTTCACGAATATTGGTCAGGAACTGGTTGCCCAGACCTTCACCTTTCGACGCCCCTTTAACCAGGCCGGCAATATCGACGAATTCCATCGTGGTCGGCAGGATACGCTGTGGTTTAACGATCTCTGCCAGTTTGTCCAGACGCGGATCGGGCATCGGTACGACACCGGTGTTCGGCTCAATGGTACAGAAGGGGAAGTTAGCCGCTTCGATACCGGCTTTGGTGAGCGCGTTGAACAGGGTGGATTTACCTACGTTGGGCAGGCCAACGATACCGCATTTGAATCCCATAATGTAATTACCTTAATTTCTGAATAATCAACCTGTTAGATGAAACAGATTGTATAAAAGTTGATAACTCTGCCTATTATACACGTAACCGTTGTATCGCGCGGCATAAATGCCAACCGGGGGGCTTATTGCGCTTTGAAGGTATGGAGTCGGCTGGTGGCTTTGGCCAGGCCGTCCTTAAGCCATAACTCTGTACAACGCACCGCTTCATCTACCGCTTCGTCAATCAATTTTTGTTCTGAAGCTGGTGGCTTACCCAGTACAAAACCAACAACTTTGTTTTTATCGCCCGGATGGCCAATTCCAAGGCGTAAACGGTGGAAGTTGGGGTTATTACCAAGCTTACTGATGATGTCTTTTAAACCGTTATGCCCGCCATGCCCGCCGCCGAGCTTAAACTTTGCCACGCCTGGCGGCAGATCCAGTTCATCGTGTGCCACCAGGATCTCATCCGGGTTAATGCGATAGAAGGTCGCCATTGCCGCAACGGACTTACCGCTAAGGTTCATGAAGGTCGTAGGGACCAACAGGCGTATATCTTCGCCCGCGATATTTATTCGTGAAGCGTAACCAAAAAATTTCGGCTCTTCGCGCAGCGGGGCACGTAAACGGTCTGCCAGTAGATCCACATACCACGCGCCGGCATTGTGGCGCGTGGCTGCATATTCAGCCCCCGGGTTCGCCAGCCCGACAATCAGTTTTATCGTCACTTTCTTTTCCTGACCAGGTCAATAACCAGCGCGTAGTTTACGTTGTGCATCGCCCGAAAACAAAGTCCTCGGGTCGAAACGGCAAAAGGGGAAATGATTTCAGAAATGAACCATTAGAATTACATGCATTTCATGGGCTTATTTGTAAACTTATGTTGCCTCAATATGAGTAAATGTGATCCTAACCGCAATCAGCTCATACCGCACTGACTATACTTTACCCAATCATTGAGTGGGGTTATTCCTGTTCAACCCATCGTTCCGGAGGTGACACTATGAAACGCAAAAACGCTTCGTTACTCGGTAATGTACTCATGGGCCTGGGATTAGTGGTAATGGTCGTCGGCGTGAGCTATTCCGTGTTAAATCAGCTGCCTCAACTTAATTTACCCCAGTTTTTTGCCCACGGGGCTATCCTGAGTATCTTCGTCGGGGCCGTGCTCTGGCTCGCCGGCGCGCGTATTGGCGGCCACGAACAGGTCTGCGATAAGTATTGGTGGGTACGTCATTATGATAAACGCTGCCGCCGTGACGGTCACGGTCACCACTAATTCGCGATGGCGCAGAAGCGGTTTCCACTGGAAACCGTTTTTTTTGGCTTTTATATTGACCCTAACGTAACGTCAGGCCTGAGAGTCTGGATTGTGGGGAAGATAAGGAGCCGTCATGTTAATTCAGTCAGGTGTGCTGGCGCGTCGCGCAGGTATCACCGTTCGCACACTGCATCACTATGAATCGATCGGACTGCTTATCCCTTCCGCCCGAAGCGCTGCCGGGTATCGCCTGTACAATCTTAATAATGTGAAGCGTCTGCAAAGAATACAGGTGCTCACGAAAGCAGGTATGACCCTGGCAGCTATCGCGGATTATCTGGCAAAGGAGACGCGTCCTCTGGATGCTCTGCTCAACGACCAAATCACACTGCTTGATGCGCAAATGCGTAATATTCAGACGCTGCGTGAGCAACTGGTAACGTTACGGGATGGGTTGTCCGGCGGCGCTGAACCTGATCTGGAGTCCTGGTTACAGACGCTGGAGTTAATGAAAATGTACGACCGCTGGTTTAGTGAAGAAGAGTTAAAGGCGCTGCCATTTGTGAGCCATGATGAAGCCCGTATCCAGGAGTGGACGGCGATGGTTAAGGAGGTGCGCCGTCTTATGCAGAGCCGTTGCCCGGTGAATGACCTGCGCGCAATGGAACTTGCCACGCGCTGGATGACACGGCTTGAGGAAGATACGGCAGGTCGGCCGGATTTCCTTACCCGTCTGAATGAGATGCATATGGTTGAGCCGCAAATGCGAGAACAGACCGGCATCGACGAGGCGGTTATCGATTACATCACTCGCGCTTTTGCTGAAAGCAAGTTCGCCATCTGGCAGCACTATTTATCTGAGCCGGAGATGGCCTTTACCCGGGCTCACTATTTTGACCGCATGATGGCGTGGCCACCGCTGGTCGCACGTCTGCACCAGGCAACGCGGGATGCACTGGCCCCTCACTCTGATGAGGCGCAGGCACTGGCGGAAAACTGGCTTGCGCTCTTTGAGTCTTATGCCGGAACGGATCCGCAGACTCAGCAGAAATTCCGCCTGGCCATGCAGCAGGAGCCGCATCTTATGAAAGGCACCTGGATGACGCCTGCGGTACTGCACTGGCTGCAGGGCGCGATTGAGGTAATGATGCGCAAACGTTGTTGCGCATCCCACGCATCATAAATCAGCTAACGCCGCCTCACGGTCTGGCCAGAAGGACAATCGCCCAGGGATGGGTTGAATGCCGGCACGGGCCATCGTGCGCAGCGGCTGAAATTCAAGATTACTTACGCGAAGCTCGGTACCTTCCGGCAGGCGTTTAACGAAACGCTGGAAGGCATCAAGCCCTCCGGCATCCAGCACCGGGACCGCATCCCACTTCAGTACCACAATGCGTTTGCCTTTGATGCGCGATTCAAGGTCGGTAAAGAGGCCGTCAGCGGCTGCAAAGAACATGGGGCCAATCACCCGCAGCACCAGCACATCGGCAGGCACTTCAGCACTGACCGGTGCGAGGCGAGTCATGCGGGCAATGCGCCGCATAAACAACAGCGAGGCAAGAACGATACCAACGCTGATGGCGATAACCATATCGAACAGCACGGTGAGCGACATGCAGATGAGCATAACGATAATGTCGTCTTTCGGTCCCCGACGCAGAAGGTTCACAACCTTATGCGCTTCGCTCATGTTCCACGCCACCATCAGCAACAGAGCTGCCATTGCTGACAGCGGTAGCCAGGAGAGCAGGGGGGCGAGAACCAACAGGGCCAGTATGACCAGTATCGAATGAATAATGGCGGCAACCGGCGACGTCGCCCCGGCGCGCACGTTCGCCGCAGAACGGGCAATCGCGGCGGTTGCGGTGATACCCCCAAAGAAGGGGGCGATGATATTACCCAGCCCCTGGCCAATCAACTCACTATTGGCTTTGTGGCGCGTGCTGGTCATGCCGTCGAGCACTACCGCGCAGAGCAGCGATTCAATCGCGCCCAGCATCGCCATCGAAAAGGCGGCGGGTAACAACGCCTGCAGTGACGCCCAGCTCAACGTAAAAGTGGAGTCGGGCAGGTTCCAGGGTAAAACCAGTTGCGGTAACAGTTGTGGAATGCCGTTGCCCTGACTGCCATCGGCAAGCACATAATGAAACTGTGAACCAATGGTGGCGACCTGCCCCCCCAGAAGATTGACGACGCCCATCACGGCGCAGCCTGCCAGCAGGGCCGGCAGATGCCCCGGTAAACGAATACGCAATCGCGGCCATAATATAAGCGTACCTAAGGTAATAATACCGATGGCGGCATCACCGGGGTTAAAGGTCGGCAACGCCATCCCCAGTGCCCCGATTTTTTGCAAATAGTGTTCGGGCATATGGGGCACCTGCAGACCAAGAAAATCTTTAATCTGCATAGTACCAATGGTGATGCCGATACCTGAGGTGAATCCCAGCGTGACTGACAGTGGGATGTATTCAATCAGCCGCCCAAAGCGGGCAAGGCCAAAGAGGATCAGAAACAGGCCGGACATCAGTGTCGCAACGAGTAATCCCCCCAGGCCAAACTGCTGGGAAACGGGATAAAGAATGACGACGAACGCCGCGGTTGGTCCGGAAACGCTATAACGAGAGCCACCGGACAGTGCGATAACAAACCCGGCAATAGCGGCGGTGTAAAGCCCATACTGGGGTGCGACGCCGCTGCCAATCGCCAGCGCCATCGCCAGCGGAATGGCAATAATTCCCACGGTCACGCCCGCAATGACATCGCGGGTAAAACGCGCCACGCTGTATTTTTCTTTCCAGCAGGCTTCAATCAGCGCACTGAAAGGCATGACATGTGAGGAAAAGAGTTTATTCATAGCGATGTTCTTCCCTGCGTAAACATCAGTTAGACAAAACAGACACCTGGTTTTAATAAGTCATACAAATAAATTACAACAATAAAAAAACCCGCCGTAGCGGGTTTCTGTGCCGATTTCTGTTAGTGTTCAAACATTGCAGAAATGGATTCTTCGTTGCTGATGCGACGAATCGCTTCGGCGAGCATGCCTGACAGTGTCAGCGTGCGGACTTTTTCCAGCGCTTTGATTTCAGGCGTCAGCGGGATGGTATCGCAGACGATGAACTCATCAATCACAGAGTTTTTGATGTTCTGGATGGCATTGCCGGAGAAGATAGGGTGTGTGGCGTAAGCAAATACGCGTTTTGCACCACGTTCTTTCAGCGCTTCTGCGGCCTTACACAGCGTACCACCGGTATCGATCATGTCATCAACCATAACGCAGTCGCGGTCTGCAACATCACCGATGATATGCATCACCTGAGAGACGTTCGCGCGCGGGCGACGTTTGTCAATAATTGCCATGTCAGTGTCGTTCAGCAGCTTGGCGATAGCGCGAGCGCGAACAACACCGCCGATATCCGGGGAAACAATGATAGGGTTATCGAGGTTTTTCTGCAGCATATCTTCGAGCAGGATAGGGCTGCCGAATACGTTATCGACCGGAACGTCAAAGAAGCCCTGAATCTGTTCAGCATGCAGGTCAACGGTGAGGACGCGGTCAACGCCAACGCTGGAGAGGAAATCAGCCACGACTTTAGCGGTGATAGGCACACGAGCAGAACGCACGCGGCGATCCTGACGAGCATATCCAAAGTAAGGAATAACAGCGGTAATGCGGCCTGCGGAAGCACGGCGCAGCGCATCAACCATAACGACCAATTCCATCAGGTTGTCGTTAGTTGGAGCACAAGTGGACTGGATGATGAAAATATCACCACCGCGTACATTTTCGTTAATTTGTACGCTGACTTCGCCGTCGCTAAAGCGACCTACGGCGGCGTCGCCGAGAGAAGTGTACAGGCGGTTGGCAATACGTTGTGCTAGTTCCGGGGTGGCGTTACCAGCAAAAAGCTTCATATCAGGCACGAGAAGAACCTCAGGCATGCGTCCATTGATGAAAAGAATAAGCCAAAAACTGTGCGGGCCAGGCAATATTCCCTTCAGGCGGTGTATTAAAGAGCGCGATGCAACGTCTGGAACAAGGTGACGTTGTCACCGAAACTCAGCTACCCGGCACGTTTTCTGGAAAGTGGCGATAGGTTGACGCCCTGCGCCACAAAACCGGACAAACCCGCCGGGACTTGCTCTAACACCTGACGAGCAGCAAGCTCTGTGTCAAATTCAGCAAAAACACAAGCTCCGGTGCCAGTCAGGCGCGACGGCGCGTATTCTAACAGCCAGATGAGCGCCTCATCAACCTTACGAAAACGTTTTCTTGCGATAACCTCGCAATCATTGCTGAATTCACATTTTAGTAACGTTTCGATTGACCGGGCGGGTGTGCTTCGTGGCAGTTCCGGATCGTTGAATATTACCGGGGTCGAAATATGCACGCCCGGATGCAGAACCAGATACCATTTTTCGGCAGGGTTAACGGGTGTGAGCTTGTCGCCCACCCCCTCGGCAAACGCAGAGCGCCCCCGCACGAAAACCGGCACGTCCGCGCCAAGGTTGAGACCCAGCGTTGCCAGTTCATCTTCGCTAAGTCCACATTGCCAGAGATGGTTGAGCGCCACCAGAGTAGTGGCTGCGTTAGAAGAACCGCCCCCCAGCCCTCCGCCCATCGGCAGACGTTTGTCGATACCAATGTCGGCACCGCTACCTGCCGGCAGACGGCCGGTCTTCTGCGCCGCCGCCATCAGTAAGCGGGCGGCACGGACAATCAGATTCTCTTCGTCCGCTACCCCCTCGACCGGATTCAGCAGGCGAATCACCCCGTCGTGCCGGGGGCTGATATGCAGGGTGTCACCATAATCGAGGAACTGAAACAGCGTTTGCAGATTATGATAACCGTCGGTCCGTCGACCTGTAATGTACAAAAAGAGATTAAGCTTTGCCGGAGAGGGCCACTGCGTCATCATTATTTGGCGATCCAGTTATCCATTTTCAGCTTGATGCGTTGGCCGCCATCGCTCAGCTCCAGATTAGAAGGCAGCGCTGGTTTGGTCTGAGTGTCATAGCCGTTGTAAACCACTTTCCAGTTTTTGCCGTTCTGGCTGTAGTTGACTTCACTCAGACGGAACTGGTCATCCAGCTTGTAATCTGTGGCGTCGCCCGGCAGACCCACAATCCACTGACGCAGGCTGTTGAGTGGAATAGGCATTCCGGTCAGCTTGCCAATCATCTCTTCGGCGTCATCAGCTTTATAATGTTGGCCTTTATTATCCACCAGCTCAACCGTACCCGGAGCGGCATTCAGTTCAAGCTCGGTGCTGCCAAGCGGGTTGGTCAACAACAGACGATAGCGCTCCTGCCCCGTCTGCTGCCAGAAGAAGCGGGCATAGACTTTTTGCTGATCGGAGATAAATGCAAAGGCACCCCGGGTCTGGAACTGATTCAGCGCACGCACCTCTTGCTGATGCTGACGCCACTGCGGCGCATCGGGACTTTTCCCTGGGCCTTTCGGGGCATTCAGGGTACAGGCGCTGAGAACGAGGCTTGCCAGCGGGAGCAGGCGGATGAGTCTGGAAGTCGGCAAAGTCATAGTAATGACACGTCCTTGAGATACGTTGCGGTTAATTGTCTTAATGCTAGCGCCAGGGGCTGGTAGCGTCTACGGTCAAGTTGTCTTAAATCATTAAATTACCGATTACTCCAAAAGGGGGCGCTCTCTTTTATTGACCTCGCTCATCCTGTATGATGCGCACAGTCTAACCTTATCAACGTTGGTACTATTCCCGCACTCATGACCCTTTTAGCGCTCGGCATTAACCATAAAACAGCCCCTGTTTCGCTGCGAGAGCGTATTACGTTTTCGCCGGAAACGCTTGATCAGGCGCTGGAAAGTCTGCTCTCGCAGCCAATGGTGCAGGGCGGTGTGGTGCTGTCGACATGTAACCGCACCGAGCTCTATTTAAGTGTTGAAGAACGGGATAACCTTCATGAGTCGCTTATTCACTGGCTGTGTGATTATCATCAGATCAGTGAAGAAGAGTTACGTAATAGCCTCTACTGGCACCAGGATAACGACGCCGTCAGCCATTTAATGCGCGTGGCGAGCGGACTGGATTCGCTGGTGCTTGGGGAGCCGCAAATTCTCGGCCAGGTAAAAAAAGCCTTTGCCGATTCCAATCGCGGTCACCTGAACGTGAGCGAACTTGAGCGCATGTTCCAGAAATCTTTTTCCGTCGCCAAACGCGTGCGAACGGAGACTGATATTGGGGCAAGTGCGGTCTCTGTCGCCTTTGCGGCCTGTACGCTGGCGCGGCAAATCTTTGAATCACTCTCCTCCGTTACGGTGCTGCTGGTGGGCGCAGGCGAAACCATTGAGCTGGTGGCGCGTCATCTTCGTGAGCATAAGGTCGAGAAGATGATTATCGCCAACCGTACCCGTGAACGTGCGCAGCTTCTTGCAGACGAAGTGGGCGCAGAAGTCATCTCGTTAAGTGACATTGATGCTCGCCTGAAAGATGCCGATATCGTGATTAGCTCAACTGCCAGCCCGTTGCCTATTATTGGTAAAGGTATGGTGGAGCGCGCCATGAAAGCTCGCCGTAACCAGCCGGTACTATTAGTGGATATTGCCGTCCCGCGTGACGTCGAACCCGAAGTCGGTAAGGTTGCTAACGCCTATCTCTATAGCGTTGACGATCTACAAAGTATTATTCAGCACAATCTGGCACAGCGAAAAGCGGCAGCGGTTCAGGCTGAAAGCATCGTTGCGCAGGAAACCAGCGAATTTATGGCCTGGCTGCGCGCGCAAAGCGCCAGCGAGACGATTCGCGATTACCGTGGTCAGTCCGAACAGATTCGTGACGAGCTTACCGCAAAAGCGTTGGCTGCTCTTGAGCAGGGCGGTGACGCACAAACCATCATGCAGGATTTGGCCTGGAAACTGACCAATCGCCTGATCCACGCACCAACGAAATCTCTTCAGCAGGCTGCCCGTGATGGGGACGATGAACGCCTGCATATTCTGCGCAACAGCCTCGGGCTGGAGTAGCACAACAACCTCTTATAACAGGGTGCATTTACGCCTATGAAGCCTTCTATCGTTGCCAAACTGGAAGCCCTATACGAACGTCACCAGGAAGTCCAGGCGTTGTTGGGTGATGCGCAAACTATTGCCGATCAGGACCGATTCCGTGCCTTATCGCGCGAGTATGCGCAATTAAGTGACGTGTCACGCTGCTTCACTGACTGGCAACAGGTTCAGGAAGATATCGAAACCGCGCAAATGATGCTCGACGATCCGGAAATGCGCGAGATGGCGCAGGAAGAGCTGCGCGAAGCGAAAGAGAAAAGCGAACAGCTTGAACAGCATCTGCAGATCCTTTTACTCCCCCGGGACCCCGACGATGAACGTAGCGCCTTTGTTGAAGTCCGCGCCGGGACGGGTGGCGACGAAGCCGCTCTTTTTGCCGGCGATCTCTTCCGTATGTACAGCCGTTATGCTGAATCCCGTCGCTGGCGCGTGGAGATCATGAGCGCCAACGAAGGTGAACATGGTGGATATAAAGAAGTCATCGCCAGGATCAGCGGCGAGGGGGTCTATGGCCGTCTTAAATTTGAATCGGGTGGCCATCGGGTTCAGCGCGTTCCCGCGACGGAATCGCAGGGGCGTATCCATACCTCCGCCTGTACGGTGGCGGTAATGCCTGAGCTTCCCGAGGCCGAACTGCCGGATATCAACCCGGCGGATCTGCGCATCGATACCTTCCGCTCCTCCGGGGCTGGCGGCCAGCACGTTAACACCACCGACTCCGCGATCCGTATTACCCACTTACCTACAGGCATAGTGGTGGAGTGTCAGGATGAGCGTTCACAGCACAAAAACAAAGCTAAAGCGCTGTCAGTACTGGGCGCGCGCATTCATGCCGCAGAGATGGAAAAACGTCAGCAGGCGGAAGCCTCCACCCGTCGTAACCTGCTGGGCAGTGGCGACCGTTCTGACCGTAATCGCACCTATAACTTCCCGCAGGGACGTGTTACCGATCATCGTATCAACCTCACCATTTACCGCCTGGACGAAGTAATGGAAGGTAAACTCGACGCCCTGATTGAACCTATCGTACAGGAATATCAGGCAGATCAACTGGCGGCGCTGGCCGGGCAGGAGTGATGGATTATCAGCGCTGGCTTCAGGAGGCGGTGACTCGCTTAACACAAAGCGAAAGTCCGCGTCGGGACGCCGAAATTCTGTTGGGTTTTGTGACCGGGCGGGCGCGTACCTTTATTCTGGCGTTTGGCGAGACACGACTCAGTGCAGATGAACAGCAGCAGCTTGACAGGCTGCTGGCGCGTCGTGTGCGTGGTGAACCTGTCGCGCATCTGATTGGTATGAAAGAGTTCTGGTCATTGCCGCTGTTTGTCTCACCGGCGACCCTCATTCCACGGCCGGATACCGAGTGCCTGGTTGAACTGGCGCTTCAGCGTTTGCCTGCTCATCCGGTGCGCATTCTCGATCTTGGTACTGGCACAGGGGCAATTGCTCTTGCGCTTGCCAGTGAACGCCCTGACTGTGATGTTACGGCGGTGGATGTCATTCCTGATGCGGTTGCGCTGGCAACACGTAATGCGCAGCATCTCGGTATCGATAATGTCACTTTTCAGGTAAGCCACTGGTTCAGCGCCCTTGAGGGGGCCAGTTTCGACGTGATCGTGAGTAACCCGCCCTATATTGATGAACGGGATGCACATCTTGACGTGGGGGATGTTCGCTTCGAACCTCGCTCCGCGCTGGTGGCAGCAAAAGAAGGGCTTGCAGACATTGCATGGATAATCGCACAATCAAAGCGCTTTTTACCTCCCGGCGGCTGGCTGTTGATTGAACATGGCTGGCAGCAGGGCGACGCCGTTCGCAAACACTTTTTTGAGAATGGCTATGAACAGGTGGAGACCTGCCGGGATTATGGCGATAACGATCGTGTAACGCTCGCTCGCCTGCCGTTACAGGAGTAACAGCGCAATGGCTGCGTATAACGTTCTGATTAACATACATTTGACGTCAGTTGTTCTGACCATTAGCCTGTTTGTCCTGCGCTACTGGTGGCGATTTACCAACAACCCGTGTGGCAACGCGCGCTGGGCGCGCATCGTGCCACATGCCGTCGATACGCTTTTGCTGCTCAGCGGCGTCGGCCTGGTTATCGCCACGCGCTATATGCCATTTACTGCAAACGGGGCATGGCTGACGGAGAAGCTGTTTGGCGTTATCATCTACATCGTTTTGGGTTTCATTGCGTTGGGGCGACGTCGCCCGCGCAGCCAGCAAACAGGTTTTATTGCGTTTTTGCTGGGGCTGGTGGTGCTGTACATCATCATTAAACTCGCCGCCACAAAGATACCGATACTGGGGTAAGACATGCGGTCGTTAGCCGATTTTGAATTTAACAAAGCGCCATTATGTGATGGGATGATCCTGATTTCAGAGCAGGTTCGTGACGACTTTCCGTCGCAGTTTGTCCAGGACGAACTGGAGCGATTGTTAAGTCTGGCGCGTGAAGAAATTTCTGAGCTTCAGCCGCAGGACTGGCAGCTGGAGAAACTTCTTGAACTGTTTTACGGGGAGTGGGGCTTCAAAGATACCCGTGGCGTTTATCGTCTTTCGGATGCGCTGTGGCTGGATAAAGTCCTCAAAAATCGTCAGGGCAGTGCGGTGTCACTGGGGGCGATTTTATTGTGGATAGCCGGTCATCTTGATATCCCCTTAATGCCCGTCATTTTCCCGACCCAGCTTATACTCCGCGCGGAGTGGATGGACGGTGAAATGTGGCTGATTAATCCCTTTAACGGTGACACACTGGATGAGCACACGCTGGAAGTGTGGCTGAAAGGGAACATCAGTCCTGTCGCGGAGCTGTTTAATGAAGATCTCGACGAAGCAGATAATGCCGAGGTTATTCGTAAGCTGCTTGATACGCTCAAATCAGCACTGATGGAAGAGCAACAAATGGAGCTGGCCTTACGCGCCAGCGAAGCGTTGTTACAGTTTAATCCAGAAGACCCGTATGAAATTCGGGACCGTGGTTTAATTTATGCTCAGCTTGAGTGCGATCATATTGCTCTCAACGATCTGAGTTATTTCGTTGAACAGTGTCCGGAAGATCCCATTAGCGAAATGATCCGTGCGCAAATCAATACTATCTCGCATAAACACATTACGCTGCACTAAAACCGATTTAATCGACACACTCTGTAAGGGAATTATATGACTCAAAAAGTGGTAAGCATTGGCGATATCAAGGTTGCCAACGATCTACCGTTCGTTCTGTTCGGCGGTATGAACGTGCTGGAATCTCGCGATCTGGCAATGCGCATCTGTGAACACTACGTTACCGTTACTCAGAAACTGGGTATCCCGTACGTGTTCAAAGCCTCTTTTGACAAAGCAAACCGTTCTTCAATCAAATCCTATCGTGGGCCGGGTCTGGAAGAAGGCATGAAGATTTTCCAGGAGCTGAAACAAGCTTTTGGCGTGAAAATCATCACTGACGTTCATGAAGCCAGCCAGGCCCAGCCGGTAGCCGATGTTGTCGATGTGATTCAGTTGCCCGCTTTCCTGGCGCGCCAGACTGACCTGGTTGAAGCTATGGCGAAAACCGGTGCGGTCATCAACGTGAAGAAACCACAGTTTGTCAGCCCCGGTCAGATGGGGAACATCGTGGATAAATTCGCTGAAGGCGGTAACGACAAAGTTATCCTGTGTGATCGTGGCAGCAACTTTGGTTATGACAACCTGGTTGTAGATATGCTGGGCTTCAGCGTGATGAAGAACGTCTCCGGTAATTCACCGGTTATCTTCGATGTCACCCACGCGCTGCAGTGCCGCGACCCGTTCGGTGCCGCTTCCGGTGGTCGTCGCGCCCAGGTTGCGGAGCTGGCGCGTGCGGGCATGGCAACCGGTCTTGCCGGTCTGTTCATTGAGGCCCACCCGGATCCAGCCAATGCAAAATGTGATGGCCCGTCTGCACTGCCGCTGGATAAACTGGAGCCGTTCCTGAAACAGATCAAAGCCATTGACGATCTGGTGAAGAACTTCGAAGAGCTGGATACCAGCAAGTAAGAAAAAAAACCGCCCCGGCGGTTTTTTTATGGTCCATCCTCTTTCTCCAGGGGCGAGGCGTGATGAGAGGATCGGACCGCACCGGTCCGATCCCGTTTTATCAGGCGAAGATAGTCATCAGATAGGCTGCAAACAGCGCCAGATGTGCAGCGCCGTTCAGAACATTTGTCTTCCCCGTAGAGAAAGAGATCTGGCACAGCACCAGTGACGCCAGCATTACTACCAGCTCCGGTTTGCCTAAACCGAACATCAGGTCATTACCTGTCAGCCAGGCAATCAACGTCACTACCGGCACCGTCAGTGAGATGGTCGCCAGCACTGAACCGAAGAAGAGGTTCATGGCACGCTGCACCTGATTATTGAGCACCGCTTTAAGGGCACCCAGCCCCTCCGGCGAGAGAATCAGCAGGGCCACCAGGAAACCGGTGAACGCCACCGGAGCATTCATCTCCGTCAGGAGGTACTCCAGCGGGTTAGCATTCATTTTTGTGACGGCGATAACCGCAATCAGGTGTACCACCAGCCACGCCGTGTGCCACATGCTGCTATGGGCCGAGGGTTTGCCATGATGAGGATCGTCGCCGTCATCTTCGTGTTCGTAGACAAACAAGCTCTGATGGGTTTTCGTCTGAATGAGCAAAAACACGCCGTACATCGCCGCTGAAATCAGGGCAACCAACAGCGACTGACCGGTAGAAAAATTGCCACCCGGAAGCGCGACAGGGAAGACCAGCACAATGACTGCCAGGGGAAAGAGCGCGATTAAATACTGCTTTATGCCAAACAGATTAACGTACTGTGTGGCGAATTTTCGGCCACCCAACAACAGAGAAAAGCCCACCAGCCCGCCGGTAACAATCATAATAATGGAGTAGAGCGTATCCCGCATCAGGGTGGGGGCCGCGTCGCCGGTCGCCATTAACGCGGAGATCAGACTTACTTCAAGGATGACCACCGAAAGACTCAGAATCAACGAGCCAAAGGGCTCGCCAAGACGGTGTGCCAATACATCAGCATGACGTACCACGCTAAAAGCACTGGCTAAAATTCCAACCAGCGCCAGAACATTTATCCCGATAACCACTGACAGTGACTGGCTGTTACCCCAGAAAACCAGTACGGCCAGCGCCAGCGCCGGAAAAATCAGGCTGGACTCCTTATGGCGGGTCTTAACCGCCTCATGTGCTGTTGTCATTCTTATCTCCACTGAGAGCAGGTAGTTGTAATTATAGAAAGGAAAAGCGGGGCTAAAATAACAGACATCAAACGATATGAAGGGAATTTTTACTTTTATTTACTGGATGAGATGATTCTTATGTGAGAATTCTATTAATGCGTATTATTGGAAAAATTAACTTAATTTACATGAAGATATATTTTAATCGTGACAATAATCGCCGGTAATGTGGAAATGCGCTGGATTGGCGTCCAGACTTACCCTAAACGTCAATAAGGAGCAAACCATGCCATATAAAAAGAGAACCGATCTTCCTGATAACGTACTGCACGTGCTTCCGGCCCACGCTCAGGATATTTATAAAGAAGCCTTTAACAGCGCCTGGGAACAGTATAAAGACGAGGAGGATCGGCGTGGTGACGCCTCGCGCGAAGAGACGGCGCACCGTGTCGCCTGGGCTGCGGTAAAAAATGATTACGAGAAGGGTGACGACGACAAGTGGCATAAAAAGAAATAATTGTCTGAATATACTCATCCTTTTTTCGTACCGCCTGGAATAACGCACCGGCTGAGCGGTACCAGGCCATACGTGAGCTTGAAAACGGCCTGTGAATTGCATATCGTCACTGAAAAGCGCCATGAAGGCAGCAGTATAGTCGTCGCAAGGAAGCCTGCAGTGGCGGAGGTTGAAAGTGATTACTCGTGATTTTTTAATGAAGGCAGACTGTAAAACGGCATTCGGGGAAATTGAAGCCTCGCTGCTGTGGTCTGCGGAACAGCGCGCGGCGTCGCTGGCAGCAACCCTCGCATGCCGACCTGATGACGGACCAGTCTGGATTTTCGGCTACGGTTCGTTGATGTGGAATCCTGCTCTGGAATATGTTGAATCCTGTACCGGAACGCTTGTTGGCTGGCACCGGGCTTTTTGTCTGCGTCTGACCGCCGGTCGCGGCACGGCGTGCAACCCTGGGCGGATGCTTGCACTGAAAGAGGGCGGTCGCACCACCGGCGTGGCCTACCGCCTTCAGGAGAGCGCTCTTGATGAAGAGCTGATGCTGCTCTGGAAACGCGAGATGATCACCGGCTGTTATCTGCCCTGCTGGCACAAACTCACTCTGGATGATGGACGTACCGTCAATGCGCTGGTGTTTATCATGGACCCGCGCCATCCGCTTTATGAGTCAGATACCCGTGCCCAGGTCATCGCGCCGCTGATTGCCACCGCTACAGGTCCGTTAGGCACCAATGCCCAGTACCTTTTTTCGCTTGAGCAGGCGCTCATTAAGCTGGGTATGCAGGATGATTGTCTGAATGAACTCGCAGGAAGGGTACGTGTTCTGCTGGAAGGAAAAAAACCAGGCCCGGAACTGCAGCCTGGTTTTGCCTGAAACCGCAATCAGGCAGGAACGTAGCTGATTGAGTGCTCCAGCGTCTGGCTGTGGCTGTCGATCAGCACATTCCAGATACCACTGTAAGGTACGGCCAGATATGCGCTGGCGCGATTCTGGACGCTCAGTACATCCCGTTGAGCGGCGGACGCTTGACTCTTCTCGCTCATCAGATGGATATGACAATTCTCAGAACAGCGTACGACTACCGTATCCCCACCAAATAACTTCAAACTTGCCTTTACCAACGCCATTTTTTAACCCCGTCATTATCAACAACGCACTCCCTGCGGGAAGCTCCCGTGCGTGATGCAGTTCACAAATCACTCATGGCATAACACCAAACGCGAGCGAAGCGGATGCTGATTTTGATCAACTAATGGCGTAACGATTAAACAAAAATGACAATATTCGGTGGGGAAATAGGTCGGCGCAGTAAAGCGTGGCAAAACGGCGCCGACAAAAGATTAAATGCGGAAATGCCCTGCGGTTTCAGCAAGCTCGCCCGCCTGGGTCTGCAATGCCCCTGCGGCGGCGGCAGACTGAATCACCAGTTCGGCGTTTTGCTGCACCATGCGATCGAGGTCGATGACCGCATGATTAATTTCCTGCACGCCTTTCATCTGTTCGTTGGTCGCCACCGTAATCTCACGCATGATAACCGACACGCTGTCGATACTGGAGACTATCTCACCCATGCTCTCTCCTGCCAGACGCACGTAACGCGAGCCGGTTGCCACGCTTTGTGTGGTGGAGTCGATCAGCGTTTTAATCTCCTTCGCCGCCTGCGCGCTGCGGCTTGCCAGGTTGCGTACTTCGCCTGCGACAACGGCGAACCCGCGACCCTGTTCACCTGCCCGCGCGGCCTCCACGGCGGCGTTCAGCGCAAGGATGTTAGTCTGGAAGGCAATACCGTCAATCACGCTGGTAATGTCACCAATCCTTGCGGAGGCGACCTCAATGGATTGCATGGTGTTGATGGCCTGGGAAACAACCTGTCCACCACGCGAGGCGGCCTCAGAAGCAGTATGCGCCTGCGTGTTGGCCTGTGCCGCTGAGTCGGTAGACTGCGCAACGGAGGCGGTAATCTGCTCGACGGCACTGGCGGTTTCCCGCAGGCTTGAGGCAGCCTGTTCGGTACGCCCGGAGAGATCGCGGTTTCCAGCGGCAATCTCCTGTGCCGCCTGCTGAACCGAGGTGCTGGAATCGCGCAGTTTAACCATGACGACCGACAGCTTGTCGCTGAAAGCATTAAAGGCGTGCGCGATTTGCGCCACCTCGTCGTTACCCTGTTCCGGCAGGCGTTGAGAGAGATCATCCGTCCCGCTACTGATTGCATTCATCGCATCGCGGATGGTGAGCAACCGTTGCAGCATAGTGGCGACAATCCAGTGCATAAGCGCACCGGCAAGCAGCACCAGCACAACCAGCGAAATGGCAGAGGCTTTAAGTTGCGCGCGCAGGCCGGTGGTGGAGTCGGCACTGTCCAGCGCAACCAGCAGTTGCCAGTGGGTGCCTTTCACGTTACTGGCAAGAAACTCTTTGTCCTCACCCGCGAGCGTACCGTGAACCGATTCACCCGACAGCAACGCCGCTAACGGCACGCCATCGATGGCCTCGGTGAAGGGTTTGAGCGTCAGTTTTGGGTCACTGGCGGCAATGATGGTGCCGTCACTGTCGAGCAGCAGACCGCTGCTGTTCGGTGTAGGGCTGACTCCACGCACGTTAGCAACCACGCTGTCCATCGACACATCCCCCGACACCACGGCTTTCAGTGTGCCATTTTCTTTAACCGGTACGGAGAAGGTGACCACCAGCTTGCCGCTGCCCGCATCCACGTAAGGTGCAGTGACGACAGGGGCGTCAGCGCTGACGGCCTGCTGATACCAGGGGCGAATGGTCGGATCATAATCTGCCGGTACGCCGTCCGGGTTGGAGAACTTTGCCGTTTTCGTCGCATAGCCAACGTAAACGTTAATGAACCCGCCCGCCTGTGCCACCTGAGTAAAGACCGGAACAGGGTCATCAGTCAGCGCGACCTTTTGCAATGAGTTGATAGCAGTCATCTTGCTGTTGACCCAATCGGCGATGGCAAGACCATGACTGCTACTGGTGCTGGCGAGAATGTTTTGCTGCGCCTCCTGATTATGTTGGCGGGTTACCTGATAGTTAATGATGGTGTTAAGAAGCAGCGCAATGGCGAGACAGCCCGCCGTCGCTGTAATGATACGAGCACGAATGGATCTGAACATAGTTATAGTACCTGCTGTGTTGTCTGTAATGCCTATCGGCAACGCAGCAGGCAAACTTGATGCCATGCAGGCACCCATAAGAAAAAAGTATTAAAGAAGCGTAATTATCAGAAGGTTAATACTTTGTCGGCGTCGAGTGTCCACTGTGCCAGCTCCACCAGCGTACCAATCTCTACTCCCTCTACCAACGGCAGGGCGGTGATGCCGCGCCCGTCAGTACAGGTTTTACAGAGTTTCACCGCCACCCCCTGCGCCGTCAGGATCTCCAGCATTTGCTGAATATTGTAGCCTTCGGCCGGTTTTTGCCCGCGTAAACCGGCTGTCACCGCGTCAGACATCAGAAACAGACGCAGTTGCAGGCTGCTCTCTTGTTCGCGCAGGGCTATCGCCAGACGCAGGCTGTTGAACAAAGACTCACTACCGTAGGCGGCGCCGTTGGCGACAATCACAATCTTTTGCATCTTCACTCCTTCGGAGGGCATGGTTATTGCAACTCACCGGTAAGAGAGGTAACCGGAGAGTCAGCATGAATGAACGGACCGACGCTACAGCCTGGTTTCGCTACGCGCGTCACATCCAGAAAAATCAGCTTCGTCAGCTTGCCCAGTTAGGGGTGCTGGCCGGGAAAATCAGTCATCTGACCCACATGCTGCAATGCGAGCGGGGGGCGTCAAATATCTGGCTCTGTTCCCGGGGGCGGCTTTACGGGCTTGAGTGCCGGGCCAGCAGTGCCCTGGCAGACGAGCAGATAGCGGTGCTGATGCCGGTGCTTGACGGGCTTAAGCCCTTAACCAGCAGTGCATTATGCCACCGAATCGCCGCCGCTGTTGCGGGACTTGAACAACTTCCGCTGCTCAGAAAACAAATAAAAGAGGGCGAGATTGATGCTGAACTGGCGATGGCCCAGTTCAGTCGCATTCTCAGCCAGTTGCTGAGTATTATTCCCCGGCTTAATGACAGTATTGACGATCCGGCGATAGCCGCCCGACTGGTAGCGCTTTACAGCTTTATGCAGGGTAAAGAGCTGGTCGGCCAGGAGCGGGCACTCGGGGCGTTGGGTTTCACCCACGGGCAGTTCAGTAGCGGGCAGAGACAGGCGCTGGTTGACAGGATTGACGGGCAGCAGTCGTGCTTTGATACCTTTCTTTCCCTCACCGATCCCGGCATCGCGGCGTTGTTCAGTGAAACCTGCGGCGCAGGGCTTGAGACTGAACAGATGCGCCGCCTTGCCTGCACCCGAATGCCGCCCCAGGATAAAGGTGACAACGCACTCCGCTGGTTCTCCCTGCAAACACAACGACTCGAACAGCTGCGCACGCTTGAAGAGACGCTGATTACAGCACTTAACCGGGAAACCGAACGCCTGCTCAGTGAGGATGACGACCTCATCGCCCGGCATACGCAGCAGTTCGCTCCTGAGGTCGCCCTCCTCTGGCAGGATAAAACTCTGTTGCCGCTGGTACGCCAGCAGGCGCAGGAAATCGAACAGCTCAGTCAGCAACTGGCCTCGCTGAAAGATACTCTCGAAGAGCGGCGGATCATCGATAAAGCCAAAAGCGTGTTAATGAATCACCAGCAACTGAGTGAAGAACAGGCCTGGCAGTGCCTGCGAAAAATGGCGATGGACAAAAATCAACGCATGGTAGATATCGCCCGCGCTCTGCTCACGGTGCGCTCACTATGGGAGCTAACCCCTAAGGAGTAGATGCACGATCGGTGGGCACGGGTTGCACAACGAGTGTGCGAAATAACAGCGTATACGCGGCCAGGCGGCAAAACAGGCCAAAAAATCCTGGCACAACCATTGCATCATTGAGGTTGAGATTCAGACAACAGAAACGGTAACCAATGGCGGTTAACCCGTTTCACGGATAAAGGCGTCCTGTGGTGCTAAGCACCATCGGGCGCTTTTTTTTTGCTTCGGGAGTGCGTATGGGTGATTCAGTCGTTTCTTTAACGCGACGGCGTTTTCTTAAGGCAGGTGTCGCGCTTGGTGGTGCCATGCTGCTGCCGGGGGTGATGCACACCGCCTGGGCTGCCGGTTCAGACAAACCGGAACAGGCTACGGTGCGGGTCGGGTTTATTCCGCTCACCGACTGTGCGCCGCTGGTTATCGCGGCGTTGAAAGGCTTCGATAAAAAATACGGCATTACGCTTGTTCCCACGAAAGAGGCCAGTTGGGCTGCCGTTCGCGACAAACTGGTATCCGGCGAACTGGATGCGGCCCACATGCTCTATGGATTGCTTTATGGCCTGGAGCTGGGCATTGCCGGTAAACCCCAGGCGATGGCCAACCTGATGACGCTGAACCAGAACGGGCAGGGGATCACCCTCTCCGCTGATTTACAGGAGAAGGGAGTAACCGGCCTTGAGCAGCTGAAAAACCTGATCGGGCAAAGCGAAGCGGGCAGCTATACCTTCGCCCATACCTTCCCGACCGGCACCCATGCCATGTGGCTCTACTACTGGCTGGCGAGCGGCGGCATCAACCCCTTCACTGACATTCGTACCGTCGTTGTACCGCCGCCACAAATGGTGATGAACATGCGTATCGGCAACATGGTCGGTTTTTGTGTGGGCGAGCCCTGGAATGCCCGCGCTATTAATGATCGCATCGGTTTTACCGCCGCCACCAGCCAGTCCATCTGGCCGGATCACCCGGAAAAGATCCTCGGTACCCGCAGCGCCTGGGTTGCGCAAAACCCCAACACCGCCCGCGCGCTGGTGTGTGCGGTGATGGAGGCGGCGCGCTGGATAGATGCCTCATCTGATAACCGGCGCGAAACCGCCCGCATCCTTGCGCGTCGTGCCTGGCTTAACACCAAAGAGCAGTACCTGACCGGGCGGATGCTGGGGGAGTACGACAATGGCGCGGGGCAGCGCTGGCAGGATGCCCATGCCATCCGTTTCTTCAATGAAGGGCAGGTGAGCTACCCCTGGCTTTCCGACGGGATGTGGTTCCTCACCCAGTTTCGACGCTGGGGGCTTCTGAAATCGGCGCCGGACTACCTGGCGATTGCCAGTCGCATTAACCGCACTGATGTCTGGAAAGAGGCGGCGACCGCCCTCGGCGGGATAGACATACCGACCCGCAGCCTGCGAACCAGCACGCTGATGGACGGCACGCGCTGGACCGGCGATGCGCCGGAACAGTACGCAACATCTTTTGCTATTCAACGTACAGGGGTCTGAGATGAAACACGCACATAAACTTCAGCGCGTCGAACCGACGTCCACCACCGCCGGGGTCTTTGTTATCCCTGCCGTGCAGGTGCGCCGCAACGCACCCTCCTGGTCGCGTAAAACGCGCGCCATCGCGGAACGTATCTTTCCTGGCCTGTTGGGGCTGGGGCTGCTGCTGGTGGCCTGGCAACTGGCCGCTATCAACAGTAAAGGCTTCCCGACACCGCTCAGTACCCTGGATTCAGCCATCACCCTGTTCGCCGATCCCTTCTACCGTGACGGGCCGAACGATATGGGCATTGGCTGGAACGTACTCGCCTCGCTGCAACGTGTAGGTATCGGTTTTGGCCTGGCCGCGCTGGTGGGTATTCCACTGGGCTTTTTGATTGGCCGCTTTCTCTTTTGTGCCCGCATGTTTAACCCGTTGATTGCGCTACTGCGCCCGGTCAGCCCGCTGGCCTGGCTACCGATTGGCCTGCTGCTGTTCCAGAAAGCGGAACCGGCCTCAAGCTGGACCATCTTTATCTGCTCCATCTGGCCGATGGTCATTAACACCGCCGAAGGGGTGCGACGTATCCCGGAGGACTACCTGAACGTAGCCCGCGTACTGCAACTTTCTGAATGGACCGTGATGCGCCGCATCCTCTTTCCGGCGGTGTTGCCTGCGGTACTGACCGGCGTGCGTCTGTCGATTGGCATTGCCTGGCTGGTCATTGTGGCCGCTGAGATGCTCACCGGCGGGCTGGGCATCGGTTTCTGGATCTGGAACGAATGGAACAACCTCAATGTAGAAAACATTCTGATCGCCATCGTCATTATCGGCGTGGTTGGCCTGCTGCTGGAGCAGGGGCTGATGCTGGTGGCGCGTCGCTTTAGCTGGCAGGAGAAATAATCATGAGCATAAAACCCTTAATTCAGGTCCAGGCCGTCAGTCAGCGTTTCTCCACTGCCGATGGTGACTTTGTGGCGCTGCACAACGTCTCTTTTGACATCCAGGAAGGGGAGACCCTGAGCCTGATTGGTCACTCTGGCTGCGGTAAATCTACCTTACTCAACCTCATCGCTGGGATCACGCTCCCCACCGAGGGCGGGCTGCTGTGTGATAACCGGGAAATAGCCGGGCCGGGGCCGGAGCGTGCGGTGGTATTCCAGAATCACTCTCTGCTGCCCTGGCTCACCTGCTTCGACAACGTTGCCCTGGCGGTAGACCAGGTATTTCGCCGCACCATGAGTAAAGCCGAGCGCCGGGAGTGGATTGAACACAATCTGGCGTGCGTACAGATGGCCCACGCTCTGCACAAGCGTCCCGGCGAGATTTCCGGTGGGATGAAACAGCGCATAGGTATAGCCCGTGCGCTGGCGATGAAACCCAAAGTATTGCTGATGGATGAGCCCTTTGGCGCGCTGGATGCGCTGACCCGCGCGCATCTGCAGGACACAGTGATGCACATTCAGCAGTCGCTCAACACCACCATTGTGCTGATAACCCACGACGTGGACGAAGCTGTTCTGCTCTCTGACCGGGTGCTGATGATGACCAACGGCCCGGCGGCGACGGTGGGCGATATTGTCAGGGTTAATCTGCCACGGCCCCGCAACCGGGTCCAGCTGGCGGATGACAGCCGTTACCACCACCTGCGCCAGCAGATCCTGCAGTTCCTCTATGAAAAACAGCCGAAAGCGGCATGAGGCGCAGCGATGACGACGCGACTGATCATTATCGGCAACGGCATGGCGGCCACCCGGCTGGTGGAAAAACTCACGGCAGCCGGCAACGGTCGCTTCGCCATCACCCTCATCGGCGATGAACCCGCACCCGCCTATAACCGTATCCAGCTCTCCCCGGTACTGAGCGGTGAAAAAGCCTTCGCTGACACCGTTCTGCATGATGAACGCTGGTACAGCACGCGCAATATCACCGTGTTACGCGGCGAACGGGCAGGCGAGGTGGATCTCATAAAGCGTCAGGTTCGCACCGACAGGCGGCTGCTGAAATGGGATGAACTGGTTTTCGCCACCGGTTCCGTGCCCTTCGTGCCGCCGTTAGCGGGGCATGATTTACCGCATGTACGTCCCTTTCGCACGCTCGATGATGTGACCGCGATTCTGGCAGGGCACGGACCTGTCGTGGTGCTGGGTGGCGGAGTATTAGGGGTGGAGGCCGCCGCGGCACTGCGCCACAGAGGTGACAACGTCACTCTGGTCAGCCGCGCAGACTGGTTGATGGAACAGCAGCTTGATGAACAGGCCGCGAGCGTACTGGCCGGACTGCTCACCCGCCGGGGCATCGTCTGCGAGTTTTCCACCGGCATAAGCGAAATCACTGCCACCCATGTCGCGCTTACCAGCGGCCGGGTGATCCCGACGACACGTGTGGTGATGGCAACCGGCGTGCGCCCGGCCATCTCTCTCGCCCGGGCGAGCGGTATTCCCTGTTCGCAGGGCATTATGGTTGACGGACAGATGCGCACCGCCATCCAGGGCGTGAGCGCCATAGGCGAGTGTTGCGAAATCAACGGTCAGCTCCGGGGGCTGGTGGCGCCCTGTCTCTCTCAGGCCGAGGTACTGGCGGCGAGACTGCTGGGCGAAGCCCAGGCGGATTTCACCTGGCAGGACAGGGGCACGCGTCTCAAAGTCACCGGCATCGATCTCTTTAGTGCCGGGCGAGTGCAGGCAGAGCCGCAGGATGAGGTCTGGACCACCTTTGACCCCCTTTGCGGCCATTATCGTCGCCTGCTGGTGCGTAACGGACGACTGGACGGGGTGCTGCTGCTGGGCGACTGCAGCAGTGCCGCCGCACTTACCGAACGACTCAATTCGCCAGACGCGCCGCTGGCGGGCTGGCTTTTCGACAACTTTTCAGCGCAGCCGCCGGTTGCAGGAATTCCAATGATGACAAAACCAACACTGGTTGTGGTCGGGCATGGCATGGTCGGCCACCATTTTCTTGAGCAGTGCGTCAGCCGTGATCTGCATCATAGGTATCACATCGTGGTATTTGGGGCTGAACAGTACGCCGCCTATGACCGTGTTCACCTCTCGGAGTATTTTGCCGGGCGCAGTGCGCACTCTCTGTCGATGGTGCAGGACAATTTCTTTGTCGAACATGATATTGAGCTGCGCCTGGCGCACCAGGTGGTGGAGATCGATCGCGACCTGCAGGTGGTACGCGATGCCGAAGGCCACGAAACGCACTGGGACAAACTGGTGCTCGCGACCGGCTCGTATCCCTTTGTACCTCCCGTTGCGGGCCACGACAGCGAAGGCTGTTTTGTCTACCGTACTCTGGACGATCTGGACAAGATTGCCGCGCATGCGCAGCAGGCCACACGGGGTGTGGTGATAGGGGGCGGTCTGCTCGGACTGGAGGCGGCAAACGCGTTAAAACAGCTGGGCCTCGACACCCACGTGGTGGAGTTTGCTCCGGCGCTGATGGCGGTACAACTGGATGAACAGGGCGGTGCCATGCTCCGCCAGAAAATCAGCGCCCTGGGTGTAAAGGTGCACACCAGCAAATCAACACGTGACATTGTCACGCATTCTGGCGGGCTAACCCTCAACTTTGCCGACGGTGAAAGCCTGACCACCGATATGGTTGTCTTCTCCGCGGGCATCCGTCCTCAGGACGCGCTGGCCCGAGATAGCGGGCTGCAAACTGGCGAGCGTGGGGGAATAGAGATTGACGCAGAGTGTCGCACGTCCGATGCGCGGATTTTTGCCATCGGGGAGTGCGCGGTGTGGCAGGGTAAAGTCTTTGGTCTGGTCGCCCCCGGTTATCAGATGGCTCGTGTGGTGGCAGGGTGTCTTAATGGCGAGGCGGCGCAATTTTGTGGCGCGGATATGAGTACCAAACTGAAGCTGCTTGGGGTGGACGTGGCCTCCTTTGGCGATGCGCACGGGCGCACTCCAGGCTCCCTCAGCTATCAGTGGACCGACGGACCTGCGCAAATCTACAAGAAAATCGTCGTCAGTGAGGACGGCAAACGGCTGATCGGCGGCGTGCTGGTGGGTGATGCCAGCGAATACGCCACCCTGCTGCAAATGATGCTTAATGAGATGGATCTGCCTGAACGACCCGAAAGCCTGATTTTGCCCGCACTGGCGGGCAGTGCACCGAAAGCGTTGGGGGTTGCGGCATTGCCCCTGAGTGCGCAGCTCTGCTCCTGCCATAACGTGACCAAAGCGGATATCTGTGCTGCGGTGAGCAACGGGGCAACGGATATGGGTGCGATTAAAAACTGCACAAAAGCGGCGACAGGCTGTGGCGGATGTAGCGCGCTGGTAAAACAGGTGATGGAGTACCAACTGGTGCAGCAGGGTGTGGAGGTTAAAAATGAGATCTGCGAGCATTTCCCCTGGTCACGCCAGGCGTTGCATCATCTGATACGGGTCAACCACATTCGTACCTTTTCCCAGCTCATTCATCGCTACGGCAGCGGTCACGGCTGCGAAGCCTGTAAGCCGCTGGTGGGCTCCATTCTTGCCTCCTGCTGGAATGAATATCTGCTCAAACCTGCCCATCTGCCGCTTCAGGACACGAACGACCGCTATTTTGCCAATATCCAGAAAGACGGCACTTACTCCATCGTGCCGCGCATGCCTGCCGGGGAGGTAACCCCGGATGGACTGATTGCAATTGGCCAGATAGCAAAACGCTATCAGCTTTACAGCAAAGTCACCGGCGGGCAGCGCATTGATCTGTTTGGCGCGCGACTTGAGGAACTGCCAGCTATCTGGTCGGAACTGGTGGCTGCCGGGTTTGAGACCGGTCATGCCTACGGCAAATCACTCCGTACCGTGAAATCCTGTGTGGGCTCTACCTGGTGTCGCTACGGCGTGCAGGATTCTACTGGCCTTGCCGTGACCCTTGAGCATCGTTACAAAGGGCTGCGTGCGCCGCATAAAATAAAAATGGCGGTCTCCGGTTGTACGCGGGAGTGCGCCGAGGCGCAGAGCAAAGATGTGGGGGTAATTGCCACCGATAAGGGCTGGAATCTTTATGTGTGCGGCAACGGGGGGATGAAGCCACGCCACGCGGATCTGTTCGCCAGTGACCTGGATGAGGCGACGCTTATCCGCACTGTCGATCGTTTTCTGATGTTTTACATCCGCACCGCCGACCGTCTGCAACGCACCAGTACCTGGCTTGATAACCTTGAAGGGGGCATTGACTACCTGCGTGAGGTGATCCTGAACGACAGTTTACAGATAGGCAGTGAACTGGAAGAGGAGATGGCGCGGGTGGTGGAAAGCTACCAGTGCGAATGGCAGACCACGCTGAATGACCCGGATCGTGTTGCCCTTTTCCGCTCCTATGTGAACAGCGATATCCCTGATGAAGCCGTCCACCGCGAAACCGTGCGTGGGCAACCGCAGCGCGCGCCCGCACCCGCCTGGCAGGAGGGCACCGTCACGACGCGCCCGTGGCAGGCTATCTGCTCCCTCCACGAGATCCCCGAACAGGCCGGTATCGGAGCCCGTCTGGGTGAACGGCAAATTGCCTTGTTCCGTTTTGGTGACGCGGTGTTTGCGCTGGATAACCGCGAACCGGGCAGCCAGGCCTGGGTGCTCTCCCGCGGTCTGCTTGGGGACAGCAATGGCGAGCCGATGGTCATCTCCCCCCTCTACAAAAAACGTATACGCCTGCGTGACGGGTGCAGCGTTGACGACGGCGAGCCCGCCGTGCGCGCGTGGCCGGTAAAAGTTGAGGGCGGTAAAGTTTGGGTAGGAAATCAGGCGTTGCTGATGCGTGCGGAGGCCTCATGACAGAAACCCTAACCACATGTCCTTACTGTGGCGTGGGCTGCGGTGTAGTGGCTGAGGTCAGCGAAGCCGGCGTGCGTATCAAAGGCGATCCTGTCCACCCGGCCAACGCCGGACGGTTGTGCGTTAAAGGATCGGCGCTGGGTGAGACCACCACCACGCGCGACAGGCTACTGTGGCCGATGCTCGATAACCAGCGAGTCAGCTGGGAAGAGGCACTGGCGGCGGCGGGCGATCGGCTGAGGGCGATTATCACGGAATATGGCCCGCAGGCGGTGGCATTTTATGCCTCAGGTCAGCTGCTGACCGAAGACTATTACGCGGCTAATAAGTTGATGAAAGGGTTTATTGGCGCGGCCAATATCGACACCAACTCGCGACTGTGTATGTCCTCCGCCGTCACGGGCTACAAGCGGGCATTTGGTGAGGATGTGGTGCCATGCAGTTATGACGATATAGACACGTCAGATTTGCTGATTCTGGTGGGGTCGAATGCAGCCTGGACCCACCCGGTGCTTTATCAACGCATTGTGCAGGCCAGGCGGGATAACCCGGCGATGAGAGTGGTGGTGATTGATCCTCGCGTTACTGCCACCTGCGACATTGCCGACCTGCATCTGGCTCTGGCACCGGGCAGCGATGCGGGACTCTTTGTCGGGTTGCTCAATGCCATCGCGACGGCCGGTGCGCTGGCAGCTGATTTTGATGATGCCGGTGACGCGCTAGCAATTGCCGCCGAGTGGACGACGGCAAAAGTGGCGGCGTTCTGTGACTTGCCGCCTGCGGCCGTCAGCACCTTTTTCGATCTTTTCCTGACGGCGCCGCGTGCAGTCACGCTCTACACCATGGGCATAAATCAGTCCGCCAGCGGCAGCGATAAGTGTAACGCCATCATCAATGTGCACCTCGCCAGCGGCAAGTTTGCACGGCCTGGTTGCGGCCCGTTTTCCCTCACCGGTCAACCCAATGCGATGGGGGGACGTGAAGTCGGCGGGCTGGCGAACCAACTGGCGGCGCACATGAATTTTGAACCCGCTGACCTGGCACGACTGGCCCGCTTCTGGGGCACCGAACGGCTGGCGCAGACGCCGGGGCTGATGGCGGTGGATCTGTTTGATGCTATCGGGCGCGGTGAGGTGAAAGCCGTCTGGATCATGGGGACAAACCCGGCCGTCTCATTGCCGGACAGCCACGCGGTGTGCACCGCGCTGGCAAAATGTCCGCTCGTCATGGTTTCGGAAGTGGCGGCAGATACGGACACCAGCCGCTATGCCCATATCCGTTTCCCGGCGCTGGCATGGGGTGAAAAAGAGGGGACCGTCACCAATTCAGAACGGCGAATCTCTCGGCAGCGGGCGTTTTTGCCCCCGCCGGGTGAGGCAAAAGCCGACTGGTGGATAATTTCCCGTGTGGCGGCAGCGCTCGGGCACCGCGAGGCATTCGGCTGGCAGCACCCCCACGAGCTCTTTTCTGAACACGCGGCGCTCTCAGGTTATGAAAATAACGGCACTCGTGCTTTTGACATCAGCGCACTGGCTGCGCTCACGCGTGATGAGTGGGATGCCCTTGAACCCGTCCGGTGGCCGATGACGCCCCTGCCTCTGGAGAGAGGCTGGCGCCCGTCGGGCAGACTGCGGATGGTGCCGGTGCGCCCTGTCGCGACCCGGGCGCAGGTGAGCGCGGGTTATCCGCTGTTGCTCAACACCGGGCGCATCCGCGACCAGTGGCATACCATGACCCGCACCGGTAACGTCGAAAAGCTGATGCAGCATATTTGCGAACCTTTCGTTGAGATTGCCCCTGAAGATGCGCAACGTTATGCGATCCCGCATGGGGCGCTGGTGCGCATCAGCTCGCCACGTGGCGTGATGGTCGCCCGGGCAAAGGTCGACAGCGGTCAGCGGACAGGGGGACTTTTTTCTCCGATGCACTGGAACCAGTGCTTTGCCCGGCAGGGAAAGGTTAACGTGCTGGTCGACCCTGTATGTTGCCCGCACTCCGGGCAACCTGAAAGTAAACAAACGGCGGTGCGCCTGGCCTGCTGGCAGCCTGCATGGCAGGGGGAACTCTACAGCCGCGAGGCTCTGCAACGCTCCCCCGTCTTTCACTGGACGCGTAAAGTCGCTGGGACATTAACCCACCTTACCCTTGCCGGGGATGGCGATATTGCGCCCTGGCTGGTGGAGGTTTGTCGGGAGCGTGGCTGGCAGATGCAGCAGTTACGCGCCGGGGCACGGTTTACGCTGCTGGCCTGGCAGGGGGAGACATTAATGCTGGGTTTCTGGGGCAGCGCGCAGTTGCCCGCCGTTTCACACCAGACTATCGTGGCGGCATTTGCCACTGCGCCCGCCACGGCGCGCCATCGCCATGCGCTACTGGCAGGGAGTGGCACAACGGAGATACCGGCAGCAGGGCGCATTATTTGCAGTTGCTTCAGCGTGGGTGAAAACGCTGTTCGCAAGGCCATCAGTGAGGGATGTAGCAGCACCGCAGCGCTGGGGCAACGACTGCGCTGCGGTACAAACTGTGGTTCCTGTCTGCCTGAGCTTAAAGGATTACTGGCCGAAGCGACCAATTAATCCCGCTGCGGCGAGGGTGTGGCCCTTCAGACGTTCGAACAGTTGCTCCCGGGTTAACCCTTCGGGTAAATCCGGGGCAAGGCTTGTGGCAATAAGGGTGAAGGTATAGTGGTGCGCGCCGCTACCCGGCGGGGGGCAGGGGCCGTGCCAGCGGAAGTTGCCAGGTGTGTTTTTACCGCCGGTAAAGCCTTTTCCGTCCCGCAGATCGTTTTCCGCGAAGCCCGTGGTGGCCTGAGGAATATTGTAAGCCACCAGATGCGTCACCCCGAGCCCGGTTGCCCCCTCCGGATCGTGGACCACCAGCGCAAAGCTTTTGGCTTCGGGTGGGGGACTGTTCCAGACCAGCGCCGGGGAGATATTTTCACCCGTACAGTTAGGGTTGTTTTTCGCGTTGCCGGCAAATTTTTTCTCCATTAACGCGTTATCGCCAAAGGCGGGAGATTGTAGCTGGAAAGTCGTATTGGCGCAGGCAGCGGCACCATACGCCATGATGGCACTGCATAACGCCCATTTCAGTGTCTGCTTCATCCCACATCCTCACTGGTTTTGATGCATTAACTGTAGTCCCAACGAGGCGGGAGGTTTAAGGATTTTCCTGAAATTTACTCACGGGCTGAAATTGTCGCCATAAAACGTTACCCTGTGAACTGGCATTCAGTGGCGACGCCCGGAGCGATTGTTCATTACAGTGATACGTTGGTTGTCCTCATTATTTATTCTTCTCTCTCTTGTCCTGCCGCTGGCAGGCCATGCTGCTGGCGATGCGCAGAGCTATATGCAGAAAGCGCAAAATCCCTTTGATAACGATGGCGATAACCTGCCAGATTTAGGCATGGCCCCACAAACGCAGGCGGCGGAAAAGCACCTTGCAGAGATGGTGAAAGCCTTTGGCGAAGCGAGCATGACCGATAACGGGCTGACGACCGGCGAGCAGGCGCGGTTGTTTGCGCTCGGTCAGGCGCGGGATGTGCTCAGCGATGAAGTGAACCAACAGGTGGAAACGCTGTTATCTCCCTGGGGTAAAGCGACCGTTGATTTCAAAGTGGATGATGACGGCGGCTTCACCGGCAGCCACGGCGACTGGTTTGTTCCGCTGCAGGATACTAACCGCTACCTGAGCTGGAGCCAGCTTGGGCTGACGCAACAGGACGCCGGGCTGGTAGGGAACATCGGCGTGGGCCAGCGCTGGAACGCGGGCAACTGGCGCATTGGTTACAGCACCTTTTATGACAATCTGATAGATGACAATAGTGCCCGCACCGGGTTAGGCGCAGAAGTCTGGGGCGAGTCGCTGCAGTTTTCTGCTAACTATTATGAACCGCTGAGTAGCTGGGATTATCGTACCGCAACGCAGCAACAGCGCATGGCTAGAGGCTATGATATTACCGCGCAGGCCAGCCTGCCGTTCTGGCAAAAAATCAACACCAGCCTGAGTGTCGAGCAGTATTTCGGCGACAATGTTGATCTTTTTGATACCGGCACGGGCTACCATAACCCGGTGGCGGTCAAAGTGGGGGTGAGTTACACCCCGGTGCCGCTGGTGACGGTTACCGCGCACCATAAGCAGGGTGAAAGCGGCGTCAGTCAGAACGATCTTGGGCTGAAGCTTAATTACCAGTTTGGCGTGCCGCTGTGGAAGCAGCTTTCGGTAAACGAACTGACCGAAAGCGGCTCGCTGCGGGGCAGTCGTTATGACAATCCGGTTCGCAATACCGCGCCAGTGTTTGAGTATCGCCAGCGCAAAACGCTCTCCGTCTACCTCGCTACCCCGCCGTGGGACCTGCAACCGGGCGAAACCGTTGCGCTCAAACTGCAGATTAACAGTACCCACGGCGTGCGCGAACTGAACTGGCAGGGCGACACGCAGGCCTTAAGCCTGACGCCGCCGGTTAACCCCAGCAGCGATGAGGGATGGACCATCATTATGCCTCGCTGGGATAACAGTGAAGGGGCGCAGAATCAGTGGCGCTTATCGGTGATTGCAGAAGATGAGAAGGGTCAGCGAGTGGCTTCCAATGAGATAGTCCTGAGGTTAACCGCACCCATCACCGCACCGCCTGATATCACGCCATCCGCGTTTTCACCGTGGTAATAGCGGGGAGGGCAGTTCGCTTTCCCCTCTCCCTTTGAACATGCAAGGGGGGCGCTTTTATCCCTCGCCCCACCGGGGAGAGGGTCGGGGTGAGGGGAAACGGGTGGCTCTGAGGTGTGTTACGTTCACTTCCAGACCTGCTGAATCTGCCAGGGGGCACGCGTTTCCCCCTCGCCCCTCCGGGGAGAGGGTCGGGGTGAGGGGGATGGGCGGGTCTGAGGGGTGTTACGTTCACTGCCATTCCTGCTGAACCTGCAAAGGGGCACGGTTTTCTCCCTCGCCCCACCGGGGAGAGGGCCGGGGTGAGGGGGATGGGCGGGTCTGAGGAGTGTTACGTTCACCTCCAGACCTGCTGAACCTGCCAGGGGGCACGGTTTTCTCCCTCGCCCCACCGGGGAGAGGGCCGGGGTGAGGGGGATGGGCGGCGCTGAGGTATGTTACGTTCACCTCCAGACCTGCAGAACATGCCGAAACAGTCACCCGTGAACGTGCAAAGGGGGCCACCGCGGCCCCCTTTGCAATCCCCGCGGCCCCGCACCGAAACCGGTGCTGCGCACTGCGCTCACCTCCCGGCCCTCAGCCTGCGGCCGGTTTGACTC
>NZ_JAHVDV010000018.1:0-101431 GCF_051486985.1 Yokenella regensburgei | reverse complement strand
TAGTGACGGATTTCGGTATCGTATTCAACGTGAGAGGTGTTGATGGTGATACCACGTGCTTTTTCTTCCGGCGCGTTATCGATCTGATCGAATGCACGAGCCTGGCCACCGTAGGTTTTGGACAGAACGGTAGTGATTGCAGCAGTCAGGGTAGTTTTACCATGGTCAACGTGGCCGATAGTACCGACGTTGACGTGCGGTTTTGTACGTTCAAATTTTTCTTTAGACACGGCTATATTCCTTACTATAGTGCCCCCTCTCTGAGGGGACACGGGACTTTTGGTTTTAACCCTGCGGCTTATTTACCACGGGCTTCGATTACGGCCTGAGCAACGTTGTTCGGCGCATCATCATACTTCAGGAATTCCATAGTATAGGATGCACGACCTTTGGTCAGAGAACGCAGCTGAGTTGCATATCCGAACATTTCAGACAGCGGAACTTCAGCGTGGATCTTAACGCCAGTTACTTCGGATTCCTGACCGCGCAGCATACCGCGACGACGGCTCAAGTCACCAATCACGTCACCGGTGTTCTCTTCCGGAGTCTCTACTTCAACCTTCATGATCGGCTCAAGCAGAACTGGTTTCGCTTTCTTAAAGCCTTCTTTAAAGGCGATAGAAGCGGCCAGTTTAAACGCCAGTTCAGAGGAGTCAACGTCATGGTAAGAACCGAAGTGCAGACGAATACCCATGTCTACAACCGGATAACCAGCCAGCGGACCAGACTTCAGCTGCTCCTGGATACCTTTATCAACGGCAGGGATGTATTCGCCAGGAATTACACCACCTTTGATGTCGTTGACGAACTCGTAACCTTTCGGATTTGAGCCCGGCTCCAGCGGGTACATGTCGATCACAACGTGACCATACTGACCACGACCACCAGACTGCTTAGCGTGTTTACCTTCAACATCGGTAACTTTCTGACGAATCGCTTCACGGTAAGCAACCTGCGGTTTACCTACGTTAGCTTCGACGTTGAATTCACGTTTCATACGGTCAACGATGATATCCAGGTGAAGTTCACCCATACCAGCGATGATAGTCTGGTTAGATTCTTCATCAGTCCATACGCGGAATGACGGGTCTTCTTTCGCCAGACGGCCCAGAGCCAGACCCATTTTTTCCTGGTCAGCTTTGGTTTTCGGTTCTACTGCGATGGAGATTACCGGCTCAGGGAATTCCATACGCTCCAGAATGATCGGGTGATCCGGGTTACACAGGGTGTCACCAGTAGTCACGTCTTTCAGACCGATTGCAGCAGCGATGTCGCCCGCACGAACTTCTTTGATCTCTTCACGTTTGTTAGCGTGCATCTGAACGATACGACCGAAACGCTCACGTGCAGCTTTCACGGAGTTCAGTACGGTATCACCAGAGTTAACCACACCGGAGTAAACGCGGAAGAAGGTCAGGTTACCCACGAACGGGTCAGTTGCGATTTTGAACGCCAGTGCAGAGAAAGGTTCATCATCGCTGGCATGACGCTCAGCCGGAGTATCTTTACCATCATCCAGCATACCGTTGATTGCCGGTACGTCGGTCGGTGCTGGCAGGTAATCAATTACCGCATCCAGCATTGCCTGTACGCCTTTGTTTTTAAACGCAGAACCACAGGTAACCAGAATGATTTCGTTGTTCAGAACGCGCTGACGCAGCGCTTTCTTGATTTCTTCCTCGGTCAGCTCTTCGCCGCCCAGGTATTTTTCCATCAGCTCTTCAGAGGCTTCAGCAGCGGACTCGATCAGGTTCTGGTGCCATTCGTCAGCCAGGTCCTGCATGTCAGCCGGGATATCTTCGTATTCGAAGGTAACGCCCTGATCGGCTTCGTTCCAGTTGATGGCTTTCATTTTCACCAGGTCGATAACACCGGTGAAACCTTCTTCAGCACCAATTGCCAGCTGCAGCGGAACAGGGTTCGCGCCCAGACGGGATTTGATCTGACCAACAACTTTCAGGAAGTTCGCACCCATACGGTCCATTTTGTTAACGAACGCGATACGTGGAACTTTATATTTGTTTGCCTGACGCCATACGGTCTCAGACTGCGGCTGAACACCACCAACTGCGCAGTAAACCATTACCGCGCCGTCAAGAACACGCATGGAACGTTCAACTTCGATGGTGAAGTCAACGTGCCCTGGGGTGTCGATGATGTTTACGCGATGCGGTTCATACTGTTTGGCCATACCAGACCAGAAGGCAGTAGTCGCAGCGGAAGTGATGGTAATACCACGTTCCTGCTCCTGTTCCATCCAGTCCATGGTAGCGGCGCCGTCGTGAACTTCACCGATTTTGTGGTTAACACCGGTGTAGAACAGAATACGTTCGGTAGTCGTGGTTTTACCGGCGTCGATGTGCGCACTGATACCGATGTTACGGTAGCGTGCGATAGGTGTTGTACGAGCCATTTTATTCCTCGTTTATTGCATTAGGCGTTCAGTTAAGTTACCCAGAACGGGCGCCTCATCTGAAGCGCCCGCCTGGTGACTATGACTCCGAAGGGATTACCAACGGTAGTGTGCGAACGCCTTGTTGGCTTCTGCCATACGGTGAACGTCTTCACGTTTCTTAACTGCAGTACCTTTGTTATCTGCAGCGTCAGAAAGTTCGTTCGCCAGGCGCAGAGCCATGGATTTATCACCGCGTTTACGAGCAGCTTCAACGATCCAACGCATTGCCAGGGCATTACGACGAACCGGACGAACTTCAACTGGAACCTGATAAGTAGAACCACCTACACGGCGGGATTTAACTTCTACAGTCGGGCGAACGTTGTCGAGAGCAACTTCGAACGCTTCCAGTTCATTTTTTCCAGAACGCTGAGCCAGGGTCTCCAGCGCGCTGTATACGATTGCTTCTGCAGTAGATTTTTTACCATCTACCATCAGGATATTTACAAATTTAGCCAGCAGTTCTGATCCGAACTTAGGATCCGGCAGAATTTTACGCTGACCAATGACGCGACGACGTGGCATGGAAATACTCCGTTGTTAATTCAGGATTGTCCAAAACTCAAAGAGTTTAGTTTGACATTAATATAAAACGTTTGGCCTTACTTAACGGAGAACCATTAAGCCTTAGGACGTTTCACGCCATACTTGGAGCGTGATTGCTTACGGTCTTTAACACCGGAGCAGTCAAGCGCACCACGAACGGTGTGGTAACGAACACCCGGGAGGTCTTTTACACGACCGCCACGGATCAGGATCACGGAGTGCTCCTGCAGGTTGTGACCTTCACCACCGATGTAGGAAGTCACTTCAAAACCGTTGGTCAAACGAACACGACATACTTTACGCAGTGCGGAGTTCGGTTTTTTAGGAGTGGTAGTATATACACGAGTACATACGCCACGTTTTTGCGGGCATGCTTCCAGCGCAGGCACGTTGCTTTTCGCAACTTTGCGTGCACGTGGTTTGCGTACCAGCTGGTTAACTGTTGCCATTAAATAGCTCCTGGTTTTAGCTTTTGCTTCGTAAACACGTAATAAAACGACCTCATATAATATGAGGACGCAGAATTTTATGGCTGTGCTCAAAAGGTGTCAAGAAATATACAGCGATCCCGGGTCACCAACGCATCTGGGTCTCATGTTTTAGCGTCAAACCAACGAAGTCAGTATAGCTAACCCTGACGGCGCTGCTCGAAATTTGACCAGACAGGCCGCGCGCGTCAACATCTTCACCAAGTACATGCACCGTTATGGGGGCATTACGCAGTAACTCAAGGTAGCGCCCTCCTTCCAGTGCTGCGATCACGCCGTCAGAGAGCAATAAGAGATCATCCCCTTCTCGCAGGGTGCGCAGCAATGTCGTCATATCACATTGCCAGGGCGAATGAGCCAGAGTGTGCAACATAAACGCCTCAAAACGTCATCACGACATCGTAATCGTTCAGTTTGTTACGCAGTGCGTCAGGTTCCAGGCGCTGCACTGGTAACACAAACGGCGTCGCCTCATTCAGGCCGCGCTCACGCATGGATGCCTGACAAACCCAGCACGCTTCGATGTCATACAGAGGAAGAACTTTAAAGGTAGCGATGTAATCGCGCGCCAGAATGGCGCCGGGTTGCTGACCCGCAACCACCTGAAAAACACCATCACCCATGAAAAATACGCCGATATCCTCGGTGAAGGCAGACGTTGCCATTAAGGCATCCAGGCCCTCTCGTCCGGCAGTCGTTCCGTGCGGCGCAGAAGTAAAGATAAACGCAATACGTTTCATTAGAATTGCACCATGCGATCGCAGGTTAACGCAGCCTCAGCCAATGCCCCCAGCCCGGAGAGCAAAAACCCCGCCTGCAGGTTAGCTGCCGGAAGGCCCTGTTGCTTCGCCTCATTCTCGTCGGTCACACCTCTGCGCAGCGCAGCGGCCACGCAGATATGCAAGGCAACCTGGTGGTCGTGGTTCAGGCGTTGCCAGGCGCGAACCAAATCAAACTCATCGCTGGCAGGGGAGGTCAGCGCATTAGCATTGCTGACGCCCTCCTGATAGAAAAAGATACTCTCCAGCTCATGGCCGCTATCCAGCACCGCGCGGGCAAACTGATAAGCGCTACTGGCCTGCTGGCTGCCATAAGCCGGACCGGTGACCATAAGAGCAAAACGCATTAACGCTCCTGCCCGGAAAAATCACCGCTTTTGAACTGACGGATATAGAGATACACCGTGTGTTTAGAAATGTTCAACCGATCCGCAACCTGGTTTATTGCATCTTTAATGTCGAAAATCCCTTTCTCATACAGGTTCAGAACGATTTGACGATTTTTCGCATTGTTAGATACGTTGCGGTCGGCATTGACTTCTTCAATGGTAAATTCCAGCGTCTGCGTCACCAGATCCTCAACTGAGGAGGCAAAGTTAACGGCTGAGCCGGGGTCCGGAGTTTCTGGCGGAATAAACGTATTCATGATTTGTGAGAATGGCACGTCAAGGTTCATGTTGATACACAACAGCCCAATGACACGATGATCACGATTGCGGATAGCAATAGTCACGGATTTCATTAAGACGCCGCTTTTCGCGCGCGTGAAGTAACATTTTGAGACGCTACTGTCCGCACCGGTCATATCATGCAGCATACGCAATGCAAGGTCGGTAATCGGCGAGCCGATTTTACGCCCGGTGTGTTCGCCGTTGGCAATACGAATGGCGGAACATTTCAGATCCTGCAGGGAGTGCAAAACGATTTCACAGTGAGAACCAATGAGCATCGCTAACCCGTCCACCACTGCTTCGTAAGATTTCAAAATATCGAAGTCAGTCTGATCGAAAGGACGTTGATCCAGTAAATCAAGTTCACTGGTTTCGTTGGTTAAAAGCGACCTGGACATGAAAAAAAACACTCCTTTTCAGGAGCCTGTCGTTAAGTTTTCAGGGCAGGCTCGACATAAACACGAAGAACTAAATTAATACAGCGTAGGTGACGCTTTCCAGAATTATATCCTTACTGCAATAAAAAAACCGCCGCCCTTAAGGCGGCGGTTTTCATCACTGTTATTTTTTGGCCGCATCGGCAGCTTTATCACCCGCCGGGGCGGCTGGCGCGGCTGGCGCCGCATCGGCTTTTGGTGCCGGCTTAATATCCAGCAGTTCTACGTCAAAGACCAGCGTAGAGTTGGCCGGAATGCCCGGAACGCCGTTTTTACCGTAAGCCAGGTCTGGCGGGATAGCCAGCTTGATTTTTCCGCCTTTCTTGATGTTTTTCAGGCCTTCAGTCCAGCCCGGGATAACACCATCAAGACGGAAGGAGAGCGGCTCACCACGGGTGTAAGAGTTATCAAACTCTTTACCGTCGATCAGCGTACCTTTGTAGTTAACTACCACGGTATCGCTATCTTTCGGTGCTTCACCCGTTCCCTCTTTCTCTACCTGATAGACCAGGCCAGTAGAAGAGGTTTTCGCGCCTTTTTCTTTGGCAAAGGCTTCACGGTAGGCTTTCCCTTTGGTTTCGTTCTCAACTGCATCTTTTTCCATTTTTTCCTGCGCAGAGGTCTTCACGCGGGTTTCAAAAGCTTGCAGTGTCTGCTCAATTTCCTGGTCAGTGAGTTTGCTCTTATCAGCAAAGGCATCCTGAACACCTGCGATCAGCTGAGCTTTATCCAGTTTGATACCGAGCTTTTCTTGTTCTTTAAGAGAGTTTTCCATGTAACGGCCCAAAGACGCACCCAGTGCATATGCTGATTTCTGGTCGTCATTTTTAAAGGTCGATTTGGCGTCAGCGGCGGCTGCTGGAGCCTCTTTAGTTGCCGTTTCAGCAGCAAAGGCAAGCGGCGCATTCAGTGCAACGGCCATTGTGGTCGCCAACAGCGTGACTTTAAACAGTGATTTCATCCATTTCTCCAGGGCCGGGGCCTCTCGCCCCAGGTTTTAAACGTAAATGAGGAACGTACTATAAAACGTTGCGGGACAAATCAACATAAGGACGCCCCCTGAATTCGACAGTTTTCAGACTATTTTTGTTTAAATTAGTTTCGCCCACCCCGCTTAATGCTGCAGATGATGAGAAAGTTCAGTAAAATCCGCCGCTCCAGCGGTAATCGCGCCAGAAATTGAATGAGGTGAAGTATGCAAGATTTAACACTGGAAGCGCGTCTGGCAGAACTGGAAAGTCGACTGGCCTTTCAGGAAATGACCATTGAAGAGCTTAATCAGACGGTTATCGCCCACGAGCTTGAGATGGCGAAACTGCGCGATCTCATGCGCCTGGTGACAGAAAAATTGCAAGCCAGTCAGCCGTCACATCTTGCCTCGCCGTCTGAAGAGACCCCACCGCCCCATTATTGAGACGTAAAAAAAGCGGGATATCCCGCTTTTTTATTATCAACCGTCAGACAGACCGGAAGATTAGTGGCAACCGCAGCCGCCGTTGCCGCCGCAACCACCTTTACCGTGGCTATGGCCGTGGTCGTGATCGTGGTCATGACCGTGTCCACCGCAGCAACCATCGTGACCGTGGTCATGATCGTGATCGTGGCCATGAGCGCCATGCACGTGACCGTGAGCCAGCTCTTCTTCCGTTGCTTCGCGGATTGCCACGACTTCAACGTTGAATTTCAGGTTCTGGCCCGCCAGCATGTGGTTACCATCAACCACAACGTGATCATCTTCAACTTCGGTGATTTCTACCGGTACCGGGCCCTGGTCGGTTTCTGCCAGGAAGCGCATGCCAACCTGCAGTTCGTCAACGCCCATGAACACGTCTTTAGGAACGCGCTGCACCAGGTTCTCGTCATATTGACCGTAAGCGTCGTTTGCACCTACAGCAACGTCAAATTTGTCGCCAACTTCATGACCATCCAGCGCGTTTTCCAGGCCGGAAATCAGGGAACCGTGACCGTGCAGATAGTCCAGCGGCGCACTCACCGGAGACTCATCAACCAATACACCGTCTTCTGTACGTACCTGATAGGCCAGGCTGACCACCAGGTCTTTTGCTACTTTCATGATATCTCCTGAGCGTGGGAAAATTGCTGGCGCAGATTGTATCGGAAATCCGCACCCGTGTACCCTTTAGCTTAAAAAAACTCTGGGTATATCGCTAGTCGGGATGAAAGATCCCGATAACTTGTTCCTCTTTGCGAACATGATCGCGTGCATTTTTATCCGCTTCACGCATCTGATGACCACACTTAACACACTCAACAATATCAACATTATTTTCGCGCCACATCGCCATTGTGTCTTGCGCGTTGCAGGACGGACAGACCGCCCCGGCAATAAAACGTTTACGAATTGCCATACATTTCCCCTTACTCGAACTCGTCCCACCCATCCAGCTGACGACGTTCCTGTTGCATTTCACGCTGGAAAATCTCTTCCAGCTCGCGTCGTGCTTCCCTGACGCGGGAAATCTGCGACGTATCGGTATGTACCGGCATCAACTCACGCAGCATACGCATATCCAGACGGCGGAAATGCAACTGCGCACGATGCGCCTGATGGGGATGGACTCCCAGCGAAATCAGCGTCTTGCGTCCAAGTTCCAGCGCACTCGAGAAGGTTTCGCGCGAGAACTGAGTGACGCCCCGTTGTAATAGCTCGTGAGCTTCTACACGCCCCCGGGCACGCGCCATGATGTTAAGATGAGGAAAATGCTGCTGACAGAGCTCCACCACCCTCATCGTATCCTCAGGCTCATTACAGGTGATGACAATGGACTGAGCCGCCTGCGCACCGGCTGAACGCAGAAGCTCCAGCTGCGTGGCATCCCCGTAATAGACCTTATAACCATACTTACGCATCAGATTAACGGCACTGATGTCGCGCTCCAGTACAGTGATGCGCATCTTATTGGCCATCAGTAAGCGACTGATGACCTGCCCGAATCGACCAAACCCCACCACAATCACCTGCGGTTGATCGTCCTCCACCCACGGCGCTTCATCTTCATCTTCGGCGGTGTTGAACTGGCGTGAAAGCAGCCGGTCAATCAGCTTCATCAGGAGGGGAGTGGTCATCATCGACAAGGTGACCGTCACCAGCAGCAGTGCCATCTGATCGTCATGAAACAGGCGCTGTGAAGAGGCCGAAGAGAAAAGCACGAAAGCAAACTCTCCCCCCTGGCTCAACACCCCGGCAAACTGCATTCGCTCAGCGCTACGAAGGCCGTACAGGCGAGCCAGTACATACAGCACCCCTGTTTTCACCACCACCAGCACCGCCACGCTCATCAGCACCCACAATAAATGGGTATAGAGCACGCCCAGGTTAAGCGCCATGCCTACCGAGATGAAAAAGAGGCCGAGCAGCAGCCCTTTAAAAGGATCGATGGCGGTTTCAAGCTCGTGCCGATACTCACTTTCCGCCAGCAGAATACCGGCGATGAAAGTGCCCAGCGCCATCGACAGCCCCAGCGCATCCATAAACAACGCAGAGCCCAGCACCAGCAGCAGCGTTGCAGCGGTAAAGACTTCCCGCACGCCGGATCCTGCAATATAGCGAAACACCGGGCGCAGCAGATAACGGCCGCCCACGAGCATCACGGCAAAGGCCAGCACCTTCATACCGATTTTGATCCAGTCAGGATGCTCGTCGCCATTACCGGCAAGCAATGGCACCAGCGCCAGTGCCGGGATCACCGCCAGATCCTGGAACAGGAGCACCGAGAAGCCCAATTGCCCGGACTCATTGCGGTTCATGCCTTTATCCCGCATCAGTTGCAACGCCATCGCCGTAGAGGACATCGCCAGCCCAATACCGCCAATCACCGCCGCTTGCCAGGAGAACTGCGTCAGCATCAACAGCCCCGCCAGAATAGCGGCACTGAGTAAAACCTGTGCTGCCCCGACGCCAAAGATAGAACGTCTTAACGACCAGAGTTTGGAAGGATTCAGCTCCAGCCCGATGATAAACATCAGAAAGACGACACCCAGTTCAGAGAAGTGCAGGATCTCATCTACATCACTGATAAAACCTAAGCCCCAGGGACCAATAGCAATCCCTGCCAGCAGGTAGCCAAGCACCGCACCAATACCGAGCCGGGCCGCAAGCGGGACTGCCACCACGGCGGCGAAGAGAAACAGGACGCCGGCCAGCAGTAAATCTGAACCTTCCATTAAAGGCCTCCCGTCATTACGGGTGAGGCCAGCCAGTCGGCGTAAGCCCTGGCATGATTGGCCAGCTCCGGTGGTGACTGTCTGCGTGCCCAGTAGACCACAATCGGACTCATCCAGTGCATACGGCACATGGCGGCGGTGAGCTCAAAGGGACGCAGTATGTCACTCAGCGGATAGCGGTTAAGCCCGTCATAGCGGTACGCTGTTTCAGGCTCGCCGGTCGTAATAACACTTCGCCAGTACTTTCCCGCGAGTTGACTCCCTCCGGGGCCACTGGCGAATTCACGGGTAAGCACGCGATCGAGCCACTCTTTCAGCAGTGCCGGGCAACTGTAAGTATAAAGCGGATGCTGAAACACGATGACCTCGTGCTCCCGCAGTAAGGCTTGCTCCCGTGGGATGTCAATAAAAAAGTCTGGATACTGTGCATAGAGGTCATGCACGGTGACATTGTGCAGTTGCGTTGCCGGCTTAAGCAAAACCCGGTTAGCCACCGAGTCCTGTGATTCCGGATGGGCATACAGCAGCAGTACCTTCGCTGTCTGGGACATCATCCCCCTCCCGGGTATAAAACAGATCATTTTCGTGGCGTGGGTAATGCCGCCAGAATGATTTTGTGTAAATTCTTTGTTTTGGGCTACCATTGCGGGCCCGGTGGGGCAATTCGCCCATACCTTACATTATCATAATGACAAATTAACATAGTCTGAACATACGGCGCCTTATGATTGTTTTCTCCTCGTTACAAATTCGTCGCGGTGTACGTGTCCTGCTGGATAACGCCACAGCCACCATTAACCCAGGGCAAAAAGTCGGCCTGGTCGGCAAAAACGGCTGCGGCAAATCCACGCTGCTGGCGCTTTTGAAGAACGAGCTGAGCGCCGACGGCGGCAGTTTCACTTTCCCTAATAACTGGCAACTGGCCTGGGTGAATCAGGAAACGCCTGCCCTGCCCCTGCCTGCGCTGGATTACGTCATAGACGGCGACCGTGAGTATCGCCGCCTTGAGGCCGAACTGAACGCCGCCAACGAACGTAACGATGGTCACGCCATTGCCACCGTCCACGGCAAACTCGACGCTATTGATGCCTGGACGATACGCTCCCGCGCCTCCAGCCTGCTGCACGGACTGGGGTTCTCCAATGAACAACTGGAGCGTCCGGTCAGCGACTTTTCCGGTGGCTGGCGCATGCGCCTTAACCTGGCGCAGGCGCTCGTCTGCCGCTCAGACTTACTGCTGCTCGATGAACCCACGAACCACCTCGACCTTGACGCGGTTATCTGGCTGGAAAAATGGCTGAAAAGCTATCAGGGAACGCTGATTCTTATCTCCCATGACCGCGACTTCCTTGACCCGGTAGTGGACAAAATCATTCACATCGAACAGGAAACGATGTTCGAGTACACCGGCAATTACAGCTCCTTTGAGCGTCAACGCTCGACGCGGCTGGCCCAACAGCAGGCAATGTTTGAAAGTCAGCAGGAGCGCGTGGCGCATCTGCAAAGCTTTATTGACCGCTTCAAAGCCAAAGCCAGCAAAGCGAAGCAGGCCCAGAGCCGTATCAAGATGCTGGAACGTATGGAGATGATTGCCCCCGCGCACGTGGATAATCCGTTCCATTTTAGCTTCCGTGCGCCGGAAAGCCTGCCGAACCCACTGCTGAAGATGGAAAAAATCAGCGCGGGCTATGGCGATCGCGTCATTCTGGATTCCATCAAACTCAACCTGGTCCCCGGTTCACGTATCGGCCTGCTGGGACGTAACGGCGCGGGTAAATCGACGCTGATTAAACTGTTGGCGGGTGAACTGGCGCCGTTTAGCGGCGATATCGGGTTAGCCAAAGGGATCAAACTGGGCTATTTCGCCCAGCATCAGCTTGAATTTTTACGTGCCGATGAGTCTCCACTGCAACATTTAGCACGCATGGCCCCGCAGGAGCTCGAGCAGAAGCTGCGCGATTATCTCGGTGGTTTTGGCTTCAGGGGCGATAAAGTCACGGAAGAGACCCGTCGCTTCTCCGGTGGCGAAAAAGCGCGTCTGGTGCTGGCGCTCATCGTCTGGCAGCGTCCGAACCTGCTGCTGCTGGATGAACCTACCAACCACCTCGATCTTGATATGCGTCAGGCATTGACCGAAGCATTGATTGAATTTGAAGGCGCGCTGGTTGTGGTGTCGCACGATCGTCATCTGCTGCGCTCCACCACTGACGATCTCTACCTCGTGCATGACGGCAAAGTTGAAGCCTTTGATGGCGACCTGGAAGACTACCAGCAGTGGCTGAGCGACCTGCAAAAGCACGAAAACCAGCCTACCGATGCCGTAAAAGATAACGCCAACAGCGCCCAGTCACGTAAAGATCAGAAGCGGCGTGAAGCAGAGCTTCGCACCCAAACGCAGCCATTGCGTAAAGAGATAACCCGTCTTGAAAAAGAGATGGAGAAACTTAACGCACAGCTCGCGCAGGCCGAAGAGAAACTGGGCGACAGCGGCCTGTACGATCAAAGCCGCAAAGCTGAACTCACCGAGTGTCTGCAACAGCAGGCGAAAGCCAAAGCCGGTCTGGAAGAGTGCGAAATGGCCTGGCTGGAAGCACAGGAACAGCTTGAGGCGATGCTGCAAGCCGACTAACCTTAAGGCAGGCTGAGATGAACCCCGACATCACCAGTGACATTACCTTTCGCAAGCTCGCGATTTTCATGGCCTTTATGGAGAAAGGTAATATTGCGCGAGCCGCGGAAGCGCTCAACCTGAGCGGCGTAAGCGTACACCGTGCATTGCACACCCTGGAAGAGAATGTCCGCTGTCCATTATTTACCCATAAAGGACGGAATTTGTTGCCTCTGCCTGCCGCCTGGACGCTGCTGGAATATTGCCAGGAAGCCACGCAAATCATGGAGCGGGGCCTGACGGAAGCGCGGAAAATGGCGGGTATCGGGCAGGGGCGATTACGGGTTGGCACCCTCTACTCCCTGACGCTGGAAACCGTCCCGCAGCTCATTATGGGTATGAAGCTGCGCCGTCCGGACCTGGAGATGGATTTGACGATGGGGTCCAACGACACCCTGCTGCACAAGCTTGATGAAGGATCGCTGGACGCGATTTTGATCTCTGTTTCTGAAACCGAGATCGACAGGTCAAATCTTGAAGTGCTGCCGCTGTTCCATGATGAAATTTATTTAGCCGCCCCCGCGTCTGCCTCGCTGGACACCGCAAAGCCCGCCGACCTGCGCGATTATCGCCACGAGAAGTTCGTCTCGCTTGCGGAAGGTTTTGCCACGTACGCCGGTTTTCAGGACGCTTTTCATATTGCCGGTTTTGAACCGGAAATCGTCACCCGGGTTAACGATATCTTCTCGATGCTGAGTCTGGTACAGGCAGGCATTGGTTTTTCACTGATGCCGGGGCGCATGAAGAGAGCCTATGAAAATTCAGTGCAGCTATTAACCCTCGCCACGCCTTACCAGATGCAGCAGCAGATAGCGATTGTCTTCGCCCGCAATCGCGAACATGACCCGAACCTGCTGGCGCTCGCCGCAGAAGGACGCATGTACGCCCGCAGGTTTCATTCAGCGACCTGATGGCGTTACGCGGTAAGCCGCTGCGCCAGGTGCAGCGCCACCTCCACGCCGCTACGCTCCAGCGCAATTGACTCGCCGACCCACTGCGCCTGCCGTGTCAGACAGGTCAGCACGCCACCGGGAGGCATCTCAATGGCGAGTCTGGCCTCACGCTCGTTCGCGGCCACCACCGCCTCCTGCCAGCGAACCGTGCGCGCCATGTTCATCGCCAGATCCTCGGCAATCTTTTCCGGTTGCCACAATACGCGCCCGGTACTGCCGCTGAGATAGGCCCGGGTCGGTCGATTAAGGTTCACGTTTGCAAACGCCGCCGCCAGTTTCTGCGCCGGTTCAGTCAGCAGCTCGCAGTGGGAAGGGACGCTCACGTCGAGACGGCGGACTTTGTTTGCCCCTTTCGCCAGCGCCTTATCACCCACGCGCGCCATATCCTCATCGCGGCCTGCAATCACAATCTGCGTTTCGGCATTGAGATTAGCCACATAAGCCCCGCTTCCTTCCAGCAGCGTTTCCACCTGCGTCAGCGTCAGACCCATGATTGCCGTCAGCCCATAACCGTGGGGGTAGGCCTGCTCCATCAGATCACCACGCAGGGCCACCAGTTTCAGCGCATCGGCGAAATCAAGCGCACCGGCAATCACCGCCGCCGGGTATGCCCCAATCGACAGGCCGCTGACGATATCCGGCGACACGCCGCGACGCATCAGCTCACGCGCCCAGGCCACACCGGCAATGAGCAGAGACAACTGCACGGCGCGGGTGTGGTGCAGGGCCTCTGCTGAATCCAGGGCCTCCGCTTTTACCCCTAACACTTCACATGCCTGCGTCAGTTCCGTACCCGGCAGGTTGTGTAACATTCCGGGGTGCTGGGTGCCCTGTCCCGGAAAGGTAAACAGAATTTTCATTGATGCCTCCCTTATGTTTCCTGGCACCAGGGGTCGCTCACCAGCCGTGGCCCCTGGGCTGTTTTCAGCAAGGTTTTCCCGTCGCGCAGCCACTCTGCCAGCGCAAAACCACCCTCAGGGGTATCCACCTGGGTATCTACACGGCACAGGACGCGGTTGAGCTGCGACTGCCAGAACAGCACATCGGTAACCGAGAGCGGAAGCGGCGCACGGATAATCAAATCCAGATCGCTGTCGGCATGAATCACCGGAATACCGGTTGCCAGCGCATAGCCCGTGCTGCCGGTAATGCCCCATGACCACGGCCAGGCCTGACGGGAAAGCTGTACTGCCACCTGAACCGGCGGCTGGGTGATAAAGGGTGAGCGCAGCAGGTCATCTTCAACCGCCAGTTGCTCAGGGGAGACCACACGTGCGACATTTCCAGGGTGAACCCACCCCGCCGCACGCTGGTCGCGTTTCAGGCCGCGCACCCCCACGGGGATGCGCCCGTTAGCATCAACATCACGCCGCACCACCACCGGTAGCCCGATATGCCATGCCTTTGCCACCCAGGGGTCGCTAATGTCTTCCAGTGCATCGGGGGTGGTCAGCCAGAGCAGATCGTGTGGGCGTGGTGTTGAGGTCATGATTACATTCCTGAAGTCAGCGAGATAAACAGCGGCAGCGACAGAATACACAGTACCGAACTTAACAGCAGCACCGCTTCCGCATCCGGCGACTGCACGCCAAAACGGTTACCAAACACCACGCCAAAGAAACCCGCAGACAGCGCAATCATCAGAATAGCGGTGATCGCAACGCTACCGTGCAGACCGAAGACCAGCACAATGCCCCAGGCAATCAGCGGCTGAATCAGTAGTTTAGCGATGGTGGAGGTCATCACCATAGTGTTGATTTGCAGCTTACGGGCCGACAGAATCACCCCGGTCAGGAACAGCGCCGCTGCGGTAGCGGACAGCCCCAGTGGTTTAATGGCTGCCAGCAGCAGTTCCGGCATGTTGATGCCAATCGCTGAGAGAATGACACCCAGCAGCGGCCCCATCACAATCGGTTTTTTCAGCGAACGCCACATCAGTACCGGCAGCATTGCCAGAGTGGAGCCGGTGTCTGCCCCTTCGGCGCGGGCTTTTTCACGTTCAAGGATCAACAGGCAGAACGGGGTCATCAGCACGGAACCACAGGCGATGGAGACCGCCACGGAGAGCGACGTTGAAGCCCCTTCACCCAGTACGCTGCCCAGAATCGGCAAGCCGAGAGCAGCATAGTTAGGCAGCGCCACGGTCAGTGTCAGCACGGCAGCATCCTGCGGCGACTTCCTGAAGACTTTTGTCGCAAGAAAGTAGATGGCGGCATAGGTCACCCACATCGCCAGCGTCAGTACCAGAATCAGCGGTGACTGGGCAACAATGCCCGCCCAGGGAGTTTGCACAGTGGCGCTGAACAGCGTCGCCGGTAAAGCGAAATCCATAACAAAAATGTTCAGCAGTGAGACATTTTTGTTATCAACCATTTTGGCTTTGCCTGCCCAGAAGCCCAGCAGCATGATGATGAAGATCGGTGCGAGGGCATGAACGATTACATAAGTCATAAAATCACCTGTAATAAGAAGTTTAAGCACTGTCGCGATGATTATTATTTTTCAGATGCAGTCACCCGCGCGGGCGCAGCAGGTGCGCCCACGGGGTGTTACATCTGGCAGGTCTCTTTTTTCTTACCAGCTTGCTTTCATGCGTTCGCGCACAAGAGCAGAACTGCGGCGGTTGTCAGCACCCAGACGGTTTTTGAGTGAGGTATCCTGACGAGCGTCATTGATGGCCTGGTGCAGCGTGGTGTTCACCAGCGTCAGATCGTTAGCGGATGGCGCATCCGGGTTGCTGATATCCAGCAGGTTTTCCAGCAGCCCCAGGGTGGCATAGTTACTGATGTCATATGCCATCGGCGGAATGGTCGCCGCCAGTTTTTCCAGCGCCTCTACGGTACGCAGGGTGATACGCGCCGCAGATTCTTTACCCATCGCGTGGATCAGCACCCCGTTGTCGTTGAAGGCGATCAGGCGGTTAGCCTGGTAGCCGTGCGCCAGAAACGCGCCGGACATCGCCTTGCCGACAATCAGGCCAATCACCGGATGACCGGCCAGGCGCGCATTAGCGTAAGCCGCAGCGGCACCAGCCAGCGCCTGGTGGATACCAAACGCCTCTTCACGACGACCATAGGCCTGACTGGGGACATCAATCACCGCCACAATCGGACGCTTAACGGCGTTATCGGCATCGGCGGCAACGGTTTCGCTGACCACTTTTGCCAGCGTCCAGCCTTCAAGCAGGCCAACTTCGCCTTTTGCTGCGCGCGGATAGTGGTTGTTGGCATCCGGGACCACAGCGATGAAATGCACCGCTTCACCGTTGATCTCACCCTCTGCCGCCTGCACGGACGGGCACAGCCCTTCCAGACGTTTGACGTTCGGGGCGAGGATTTCCAGCCAGCGTTCGCCACGGCTCATTGCATTACTCATCATTTCACCTCCCGGGCAAAAAGCGCGTTAATCTGTTCGGCATCCGCCTGTTTGCGGGTGTCGAAATGCGTCAGACGGTTCAGGTAATCGTCGTAGTTATCAGTACGGTGTTTCGCCGGCACGCCTTTCGCTATTGCGTCGTTCATTGCCGCTTTCACTGCGTTCACGCCGTCGCCGACTAACGCATCCACCAGCCCGCTTTGATAGCGCACTTCGCCGCCGGTCATGCTCCAGATAAACGGACGGTCGCGGGAGTCGTACTCTTCAATCCCCGCCTCCTGCTCGATAACCTGCGGACCGTTCAGGCCAAGACGCGCTTCGCGGGTCACAATCAGATAACTGCACAGCGCTGCGGCGATGGACATCCCGCCGAAGCAGCCCACGGTCCCGGCCACAATGCCAATCACCGGGGTGTAGCGACGCAGATCGACAATCGCCGCGTGGATATCGGCAATCGCCGCCAGGCCAAGGTTGGCTTCCTGCAAGCGCACGCCACCGGTTTCGAGGCACAGCACCGCCTGAGTCGGGATGCCGTTACGGTTATCTTCTGCCGCCAGCTCCAGCGCCGCCGCCATTTTGGCCCCGGAGACTTCACCCATACTGCCGCCCTGGAACGCGCCTTCGATGGCAACCACCACGGCAGGCTGACCGTTAATGGTCCCTTTCGCCACTACCATGCCGTCATCGGCCTGCGGCACGATACCCTGCGGCCCCAGCCACGGAGAAATAATGCCTTCAAACGGATCCAGCAGTTCACGGTAGCTGCCGTCATCCAGCAGCGCCTGCGCACGCTGGCGTGCTTTTAGTTCGATAAAGCTGCTGTCATCACGCATGGCTCACCCCCTCAAAAACCTGTTCGATACGAATGCGCGCCACGCCCGGCGTCGCGCCGAAGTCGTGAATGGTCAGTTTGCCTGCGGGCAGGCTGCTGACGGTTTGCAGGCGGGTAAACAGGGCTTCCCAGCGACCGCGGCTGTTGTCAACGGAAGTGGTGATATCAATGGTTAAGGTCTGGCCCGGTTCGGCGGCGAAAAGCACCTCCATATCCCCGGAACCGACAACCCCTGCCAGCGCCTTACCGCTTAACGCGCGGCTGGCGGGCATGGTTAATGTGATTTTTTCCATAACATCCTCTTAATGCTTTGAATAAGGCGTTGCGACGCGGTCGAGAAACAGCGTGGCGGCCAGCAGGTCGGCGGCACCGCCCGGTGAAGCGTTGAGTGCCAGCATCTGACGGTCCAACATCGCCAGCGCCTGCTCACCTTCTGGCGTTGCACTGCCTCCCGCGTTTAAGACTGCGCGAGCACCGTGCTGCATGGCCTCGAGTCCCTCCATTCCGGCGCGCGACAGCACGCAGGTATCGGTGAGCGACGTCATGATGGCCATCAGCGCATCAAGTCTCGCCTGCGCTTCGCTGCTGCCGCTAAGGCGGCTCAGGCGAAGCTGCGGCAGCGCACAGTGCAAAATATGCGGGAAAGCCTGCTGCGCCTCTTCACGCGCGCCGGGTACACGATAGCGATGCGTGGCGCGCAGCCCTTTGCTGAACACTTTCGGTGCGGCGTCATCCGGCAGTGTTGCCAGCCGGGCGGCGGTGTCTGCGATGGTTTGCGCAGAGGCGCCGCCGCCCTGCATCGCCACCGCGCTCACCAGCAATCCCAGCGCCCAAATCGCACCCCGGTGGGTATTGACGCCGCCGGTTGCCGCCATCATCTGCTGTTCGCCTTCACGACCGAGTCGCCCGATGGTTTGTCTGAGCGCGATATCAGCCGGACGCTGCCAGCTTTGCAGCGCCAGCGCCTGAAACGTGGGGGTCAGGCTATGAGCAGACCGCTCCATTAAAGCGAGCGTTAAGTCGTGATGTGCGCCGCTCCCCCGGCTGTCCACCAGACCGGGTTTCGGGCTCAGTCGCGCTTCGTCAATCAGACACTGCGTGGCGGTTCGCGCCAGCCATTCGGCACCGCCTTCAACCTGGATCCGGGGCAGAAGTTTCATTACCAGCTCCGGAATTTCGCAGGTGGGTTGTAGAGACCGTCAGACCACTCCACCAGGTCTGCCACGCTGCTTGCCGCCAGCAGAGAGCGGGTCGCATCGGTACGGCGAATACCTATATCTTCCGGGTAGACCACTTTTCCGCTACGCCGAAGTTCTGCGACACGTTTAGCGTCAACGCCCAGACCGATATCGGTTATCCCCGCCACGGCGGCAACCATTGCCCGCCGCTCTTCCAGATCGTTGGCGCGATAGAGGTAAGCAATCCCCTCTTCGGTCAGTACATGGGTCACGTCATCGCCGTAAATCATGACCGGTGCCAGCGGCATCCCTGAGGATTTTGCGACTTCAACAGCATCGAGGGTTTCAACAAAGCTGGGTTTTGCACCCGCCTGGAAGGTTTCGACCATCTGCACCACCAGTTTTTTACCGCGCTGCATCGGGTCTGGTTCGGTGATCATATTGAGCCAGGCCGGGGTAGCATGGCGGCGACCGTGTGGGTCATGGCCCATGTTGGGCGCACCGCCGAAGCCGGACAGGCGGCCACGGGTTACCGTAGAGGAGTTGGCCAGGCCATCAATTTGCAGCGTGGAGCCGATGAACATATCTACCGCGTACTGCCCTGCCAGCTGGCAGAAGGCACGGTTAGAACGCATGGAGCCGTCAGCGCCGGTAAAGAAAATATCCGGACGGGCGCGAATGTACTCTTCCATCCCCAGTTCACCGCCGAAGCAGTGCACGCTTTCGACCCAACCGCTTTCAATTGCCGGGATCAGCGTCGGGTGCGGGTTCAGCGTCCAGTGTTTACAGATTTTGCCTTTCAGGCCGAGCTGTTCACCGTAAGTCGGTAGCAGCAGTTCGATAGCGGCGGTGTTAAAGCCGATGCCGTGGTTTAACGACTGTACCTGGTGTTCAGCGTAAATCCCTTTGATGGCCATCATCGCCATCAGGATATGTTCCTGTTTGATCAGGCGCGGGTCGCGGGTAAACAGCGGTTCGATAAAGAACGGCTTGTCTGCCACCACCACGTAGTCTATCCACGAGCCGGGGATGTCCACACGCGGTAAATCACACTCGTCGTCCACCAGTTCGTTGACCTGAGCTATCACGATGCCGTCGCGAAACGCCGCAGCTTCCACCAGCGCCGGCGTATCTTCCGTACTCGGACCGGTATAGAGATTGCCCTTGCGGTCAGCTTTATAACCGGCAATCAGTGCCACGTTTGGCGAGAGGTCAACGTAGAGCCGGGAGTAAAGTTCGATGTAGGTATGAATGGCACCAATTTCCAGTAAGCCATCTTCCAGCAACTGCGAAATGCGCAGGCTTTGGGTGCCGGAGAACGAAAAATCCAGCTTGCGGGCGATGCCTTTTTCGAAGATGTCGAGATGCTCACTGCGCCCGACGCTTGGCATGATCATGTGCAGATCATGCACCCGTTGCGGATCCACCTGCGCCAGCGCACGAGAGAGGAAATCAGCCTGCTTTTGGTTGTTCCCTTCGAGAACCACGCGGTCACCGGGTGCGATGAGTTTTTCCAGCATGGCGACCAGGTCGTCGGTCGGCAGCACTTTGCCCTGCACCGGTACAGAGGCCAGACGGCGCTGCTTCTCGCTGCGTCTTGTGTTCCATACCCGTGGTGGCGTTTGCCCAGATAACATTATTAACCTCCTGATTCAGCTAATCATTTTGATTTGCTTAACGCTGAACAAAGTGTGCACGCTGATGAGAAAGTCATCAATTAAGCGTAGAGAAGAATCGTTAGCCTGAGGGTAATAATCAAAGCGACAATCTGTGATGAAGATCATTTTAAAGGGGGATGGGATGTAGCACGAAGGGGGCACAGTGCGCCCCCTGCATGGAGTAGAGCGGAAGATTAGCGTTGCGCGGCCAGTCGCTGGCGAATCTCTTCAAAATGGTCAGCGTTGAGCAGTTTTCCGTCGAGGAAGCGGGTTTTCAGTTCCCCTGTTTTTTCCTGCTCCTGGGTTTGTTCATCATGTAACACCAGTTCACCCCGGGCGTCCCTCTCCACCCGCAGCAGGCCGCGCGCTGAACGTTTAAGGCCATTATCAGTTTTCGGCTCTTTGAAGATCATGCGGCCTTCACCGTTAACCGCGCCCCAGGTTGCTTTCATGGCAAAACCGAAGGTGTCACGGGTATTGTACTGGTAGGTAAATGAACCTACCCCGAAGACCACGTTTGAGCTGGCGAAACCTTTTGCCTCCAGGCGACGCAGGATTTCATCGGCGCGCGCCAGGGTAATGGAATCACCATAAATCAGGCCAACATGTGGGTCGAGTACCTTGTAGCCCTTTTCATTCACGGTGCCGCCGAAGATCTCCCATAACACTTCCACTGAACCTTTCTCCTCCGGGGTGCGCGTGTCGCGGGTATCATCGTCCGCGCCGGTACCGCAGAGGATCTCAACCGGGTCACCGCTGTCCGGGCGGAACACCACGCGCCCTTCGCGACCGAGGATTATCTGTTTCAGCTCACGGGTATATTCCGTTATCACCCGCCAGTAATCCCAGGTATCTGAGACGATAGAGACAAAACCCTGCGGGTAGAGCTCGGCAATCAGGCGACGGAAGGTGTCGATTTCATGCTCTTTTTCGCCCATACACATCACGCTGTGTTCGGTCGCCGGGATGCTGGCACCGATAAAATAGTCTTCACCACCGGTGTAATAATCGCGGGCATAGAGCAGTGAGGGAATGCTGTCGGTACCTTTAAAGCTCAGTAAGTGCCCGGCCCCGGCCTGCATCGTATCCTGCAGCCCTGCCATGCCACGGAAGGAAAAATCATGGCACTGAAAATCCAGGTGCGACATATCGCTACAGGTTTTTGTCGCCCACTGTTCGCAGACCTTGCGATAGTGGTGTGCGATGGTGGCGTTGGTGGACGCCTTCCACAATTCAGCAGAGAGCACGGTTTCGAGGTAGTTCACCAGCCAGAAAAATTCATCACGGGTATTGGTGATGGTCAGCACCGGGACTTTCATCGGCACCGTGCTGCCTTCATCAAGTGATTTAATGTGCAGCGGCAGATAGCCCAGACGGTGCAGCGCGCGGATGTGATCCACCGGCACGGCATCCTTACCGAGGTAGCTGTCCATCACGGTTTTATATTCATTGGCTACTTCATCTTCCGGACGGGCAAAAAAAGCGTCGTTGAACAGATCGACCATAAACCACTTTAAAAATCCCTGCAGACCAAAGAACACCAGTTTGCCATCGGCGACGGGTGAGGAGAAAAAGCGGTCACTGCGCGGTGTAAAGTTGGAATAGACCTGCGTGGTGCCCTCAGGATACTGCGCACGATGGGAAACTTTGTAACCGTCGATGGCCAGAACTGGATTCATTTTCATGGTGTTATCTCCCTTATGCGTTAAAAATGGTATCGATATCGATAAGCTCAACACGCGGTTCACGCAGCGTGGCTGAAGCAAAAGAGGTGGTGGTATAAATAGCGTCAATGCCATTATTGAGCAGGTTTTCCACCCCTTTGGAAAACACACCATGAGTCACGTACAGGCTCACGCTGCGCGCACCGGCATCACGTAACACCTGGGCGGAGCCGATAAAGGTGCCGCCGGCATCGCACAGGTCATCGACAATCAGCAGATCTTTTCCAGCCACCTCACCAGAGACCAGCGCAAAGCCTGTCAGGTTACCGCTGGCGACATCCCGCTCTTTGGTCAGAATGGCATAGCCCTGCGCCCCGCTGGCTTTCGCCACGTTATGAATTTTCTTTAATGCCCCCGCATCGGGAGCCACCAGCATCAAGTTTCCCGTACCAATGGCTTCGCGCAGGGTATCGCTTTGCATCAGGCAGGTTTCCTGGGCAATCACTACGCTGTTATTGATGGCTGCGGCCGCGGCATCGCTGTGTGGATCCAGCAGAAAGACTTTACTGAAGTGCAGCGTATTCAACTGGCTGGCAAAGACTTTTAACGCAAAGCTGTCACCGTAAACCATGTGTCTGTCCTGACGAGCCCAGGGCAGCCAGGCCAGTTCAAGATGGCTGACCGTAACATCCGTGACATGGCGGACGGCATCAACCAGTTGCGCGAGCAGCATAAAATCGTTCATATCGCGCATGGCCGCTATGCGAACCCGCATCACTTGTGCAAAGCGAGGTAAGGTATCGACCACTTTCAGCCATACTGCCCCGTCAGGAAAAACACCGCGCTCAATTTCAATGTGCTGATTATCAAGGGTTAGTTCAATTTTGCTGGTCATGTGTTACCTCGCCGTTAATTAATGTCCTTAAGACACTTATAATATTGTCCATAAGACACTTACTGGCAAGATCTTTTTCATTAATCCTGCGAAAATGCTTTCAACGAACTGATTATTAAAGAAATAAAAGTTATCTTGCCGCCCTCTGGTGGACTGATAAACTTGTGGCGTGTTTATTACGGCGAGTAAGCGATGATCAGCGAAGCAGAATATCTGGACTCTTATGACGCCACCCGGTTTCCTTCGCCGCTGGTAACGGTGGATAGCGTACTGTTTACGCTGCATGAGAAAGCGCTTTGCGTTTTACTGGTAAAGCGAGCGAGTCACCCTCAGCAAGGACGATGGGGTCTGCCGGGGGGATTTATCGATATGGAACAGGATGAATCAACCCGCGCAACGGCACTGCGCAAGCTGACGGAGAAGACCGGCGTTTCTCCCTCCTGGCTGGAGCAGCTCGATACCTTTTCCGGGGCCGCGCGTGACCCTCGCGGCTGGAGCCTGACTATCGCCTGGTATGCTCTCATTTCGTGGGTGGCCTGCGCACCGCATATTGCGAGCGTCAGTGATGCCAGATGGGTTCCGGTCTCCGCGCTTGACGAAAACGACCTCGCTTTCGATCACCGGGAGATTATTCAGACAGCCCTGCAACGGTTACGGCAGAAAACCATGTACTCTTTACTGCCTGTTTATTGTCTGCCTGATACCTTTACCCAGACACAATTGCACGAGGCGACGGAGATTATCCTCGGCCAGCCTATCCAGCGAAAAAGCCTGATTCGTCGCTTTGAGGCGTCAGGTATGTTTGAAGAGACAGGCGAGAGCGTGGCGACAGGGGCGCGAAAAGCGCGCCTGTGGCGACGCAAGCCGGGCGTTGACATCCATCTCTTTTCCCGAAATTTACTGGCGGAATAGCCTGTTATCCTCACGCGGCCCTGAACTGAACAAACCAAACCGCCGCGTGTCGATATAGCCTCTCCCCCTCATTGATTGATAGTTAAGTACAATGGCTGACATTACACCTTCACGACTTTCGGAACATGAAGACAACCGGCGCGACTTCCGCCCGATGCGCGGTGGCCGTAATCCGCACTTCCAGACCATGCTGCCGCGTGTGATTCGCCGCAAGCTGGGTTTTACGCCTGTCTGGCAGCGCCTCGAACTCCCGGATGGCGATTTTGTGGATCTCGCGTGGAGCGAAGACCCTCATCAGGCAAAACATAAACCCCGTCTGGTCGTCTTTCACGGTCTGGAAGGCAGTCTGCACAGCCCGTATGCGCACGGCATGATTGAAGCGGCCAAAGCGCGGGGGTGGCTGGGAGTGGTCATGCATTTTCGCGGCTGCAGCGGTGAGCCTAATCGTCTGAACCGCATTTACCATTCCGGTGAAACCGAAGACGGCACCTGGTTCCTGCACTGGCTGAAACGCGAGTTCGGTGAGGCCCGTACCGCTGCCGTCGGTTATTCACTGGGCGGCAACATGCTTGCCTGCTTGCTGGCAAAAGAGGGAAACCGCGCACCGCTGGATGCCGCCGTTATTGTTTCCGCTCCTCTGGTGCTGGAAGCGTGCAGCGCGCATATTGAGAAGGGTTTCTCCCGGGTTTATCAGCACTATTTGCTCAATTTACTGAAAGCCAACGCGTCGAGAAAACTGCGGGCCTACCCGGGCACGCTGCCGATTGATCTGTTGCAGTTAAAACGGGTCCGTCGGCTGCGCGAATTTGATGATTTAATTACTGCCCGTATTCATGGCTTTGCCGATGCCATCGACTACTATCGTCAGTGCAGTGCCATGCCGTTATTAAATAAAATTGCTCGTCCTGCGCTTATTATTCACGCAAAAGACGACCCCTTTATGGATCACCACGTCATACCGGATCCGGCGACGCTGCCACCCTGCGTAGAGTATCAACTGACCGAACATGGTGGTCACGTCGGTTTTGTGGGCGGCACCTTGCTGCGACCAGAGATGTGGCTTGAAAAACGCATCCCTGACTGGCTTAACACCTGGCTGGAGTCTTAAGATGATTATTCCCTGGCAGGATCTGGCACCTGAAACGCTGGATAATCTTATTGAAAGCTTTGTCTTGCGCGAAGGCACTGATTATGGTGAACATGAGCGCGCGTTCGCACAAAAAGTGGCCGACGTGAAACGTCAATTAGTCAGTGGCGAAGCCGTGCTGGTGTGGTCGGAATTACATGAAAGCGTCAATATCATGCCCCGCACCCAGTTTCGTGATTAAAAGCTCACTGCGATAGTCATCGCTAATTTCTGGAGTCGCTATGTCTGCAAAACATCCCGTAATCGCTGTAACAGGCTCCAGCGGTGCAGGAACCACCACCACCAGCCTCGCGTTTCGTAAAATTTTCGCTCAGCTGGAGTTGCACGCGGCAGAAGTTGAAGGCGATAGCTTTCATCGTTACACGCGCCCAGAGATGGACATGGCTATCCGCAAAGCACGCGATCTGGGCCGTCATATCAGCTATTTTGGCCCGGAGGCCAACGACTTTAGTCTGCTTGAGCAGACGTTTGTCGATTACGGTCATACGGGCACCGGTCAGGCGAGAAAATATCTTCATACCTATGATGAAGCGGTTCCCTGGAACCAGGTTCCCGGTACTTTCACACCCTGGCAGCCGCTGCCTGAACCCACTGATGTCCTGTTTTATGAAGGTTTGCACGGCGGCGTAGTCACCCCGCAGCATGATGTGGCGCGTCACGTTGATCTGCTGGTGGGCGTGGTTCCCATTGTTAACCTTGAGTGGATGCAAAAGCTGGTGCGCGATACGGGTGAACGGGGCCATTCACGTGAAGCCGTGATGGATTCGGTGGTGCGCTCGATGGAGGATTACATCAACTTCATTACGCCGCAGTTTTCCCGTACCCATATTAACTTCCAGCGCGTTCCTACCGTTGACACCTCAAACCCGTTCGCCGCAAAAGTTATCCCCTCTCTCGACGAAAGCTTTGTGGTTATTCACTTTCGTAATCTGGAAGGCATTGATTACCCCTGGCTACTGGCCATGCTACAGGGTTCATTTATTTCACATATGAATACGCTGGTAGTGCCGGGCGGCAAGATGGGACTGGCGATGGAGCTTATTATGACGCCGCTGGTAGAGCGATTAATGGAAGGTAAGAAGATCGAGTGAGTTCAGTTCCCTATCCCCTTGAGCTGAAAAATCCCCGGTAATAGTACATCTTGCAGCGATAACATTGCGTGATGAGAATAATACAGCCACCGCGATAACAGGGTCCGGCTGAAAATCACCGACGTGTATCCGTAAGGCCGGGGGGCAGGGCTGTGGCGATGAGCCAACCCTGGCTCGGTCACGGGTTCTGGATCTCTGGAGAAACCAGGAACCTGAGGTGAGCGGAATGACTACCAGAGCCGCATGTTTCCCCTCCCCAAAGAGGAGAGGGGACTGTCCGTGCTCGCATTATTTTGTGGGAAATCCCTCAGCCCGGCGGGGGCAGGAAAGAATATCCACCACCAATCAGGCTTCAATCACTTCATACGAATGGGTGATATTCACCGCTTTTTCCAGCATCAGCGCCACTGAACAGTACTTCTCTGCAGAGAGATCTACCGCACGTGATACTGCCGCATCCTTCAACGCTTTTCCTGTCACAATGAAGTGCAGATTGATGTGGGTGAATAAACGCGGCGCCTCTTCCCGACGTTCGGAGGTCAGCTTGACTTCGCAGTCTGTCACATCGTGACGGCCTTTTTGCAGAATAGAGACCACATCAATCGCGCTGCATCCGCCCGCGGCCATCAGCACCATTTCCATAGGGCTTGGCGCTTTATCGCCCGCATTACCATCCATCAGGATCTGGTGCCCGGAAGCAGACTCCCCCAGGAACGTTAACCCTTCAACCCATTTCACACGCGCATGCATTTTTCTTCACTCCGCAGTAGCAACTTTCTCTACAGATTACGCGTACATAAGAAAACTCGCAACGGAAGGCGACCTGCATCAAGCTGAAGCGAGACACCAGGAGACAGGCGGCAAAACCTATGCTAAAACAGTCTGGATGCTACAGTGATATATTGATGTACTGCATGTACGCAGAGGACATCACATCTTAGAGGCCGCAGACACGTCTGACGGTGCACTTCCCAGGTATCGGGAAGACAGATTGCAACCCCAGTCACAGGGCGCAGATCCTGAGGCTGGAGCCAGCTTATAACAGAGGATAACCGCGCATGGTGCTTGGCAAACCGCAAACAGACCCGACTCTCGAATGGTTCTTGTCTCATTGCCATATTCATAAGTACCCGTCGAAGAGCACGCTGATTCACCAGGGTGAAAAAGCGGAGACGTTGTACTACATCGTCAAAGGCTCAGTGGCTGTGCTCATCAAGGATGAAGAAGGAAAAGAGATGATCCTCTCTTACCTGAACCAGGGCGATTTTATTGGTGAACTGGGTCTGTTCGAAGAAGGTCAGGAGCGCAGTGCCTGGGTACGCGCCAAGACCGCTTGTGAAGTGGCTGAAATTTCCTACAAAAAATTCCGTCAGTTGATCCAGGTAAACCCGGATATTCTGATGCGTCTCTCTTCGCAGATGGCGCGTCGCCTGCAGGTCACGTCGGAAAAAGTGGGCAACCTCGCCTTCCTCGACGTAACAGGCCGTATTGCTCAGACGTTACTGAATCTGGCGAAACAACCCGACGCCATGACCCACCCGGACGGTATGCAAATTAAAATAACCCGTCAGGAGATTGGTCAGATCGTGGGCTGCTCGCGTGAAACCGTTGGTCGCATCCTGAAGATGCTGGAAGATCAGAATCTGATCTCCGCGCATGGTAAAACTATCGTCGTGTACGGAACACGTTAATCCCCGAACGGCGCGCTGCTCAAGGCAGTGCGCCGTTTTTGTTTTCCGATGTGGCGCAGGCTGATTTACCACCCCGAAATCAACTACGCACTGCGACAAACGCTGGTGTTATGTCTGCCTGTGACCGTTGGCCTGATTGCCGGTCGACTGGATTTAGGGCTGCTCTTCTCGTTAGTACCTGCCTGTTGCAATATTGCCGGTCTCGACACGCTGCATAAGCGCTTCTTCAAGCGGGTGATCATTGGCGGTTCGCTTTTCGCCGGTAGCAGTCTCGCGGTGCAATTCCTCCTTTTCGAAAACGTCCCGCTACCGCTCATTCTGACCCTGCTGGCGCTGGTGCTGGGGGTGACGGCTGAGATAAGCGCCCTGCATGGCAGGTTGCTCCCCGCCTCACTGATTGCCGCCATCTTCACCCTGAGCCTTGCGGGAAATATGCCGGTCTGGGAGCCACTGCTCATCTACAGCCTTGGCACGTTGTGGTATGGCGCGTTTAACGCCTTCTGGTTCTGGCTGTGGCGGGAGCAGCCACTGCGCGAGTCGCTGAGTTTGTTGTATCGACAACTGGCCGATTATTGCGAGGCTAAATACAGCCTGCTGACTCAGCATGCGGACCCGGAAAAGGCCCTGCCGCCGCTGCTCGCCCGCCAGCAAAAAGCGGTAGATATGATAAGCCAGTGCTACCAGCAACTGCATATGCTGGCGGCAAATCATAACAGTGATTACAAGCGCCTGCGCCGCGTGTTTCAGGTGGCGCTGGATCTGCAGGAGCACATAGCCGTTAGCCTGCACCAGCCAAAGGAAGTCCAGGAGCTGGTAGAGCGTAGCCATGCAGAAGAGGTGATTCGCTGGAATGCGCAAACCGTGGCGGCACGGCTACGGGTCATTGCAGACGACATCCTCTATCATCGTTATCCCCAACGCTTCAATATGGACAAGCAGACAGGCGCACTGGAAAAAATTGCCCGTCAGCATCCGGACAACCCGGTAGGTCAGTTCTGCGCCTGGCACTTCAGTCAGATTGCCCGTGTCCTGCGCACCCAGCGTCCACTCTATATTCGTGATTTGATGGAGGAAAAGCAGCGACGCCTGCCACTCATTCCGGCGCTGAAAAGTTATCTCTCCTTCAAATCTGCTGCATTGCGTAATGCTGCACGCCTCAGCGTTATGCTGAGCGTGGCCAGTCTGATGGGCAGTGCGCTGAATCTGCCTAAACCCTACTGGATAATGATGACGGTGATGTTTGTCACCCAGAATGGCTATGGCGCAACACGGGTGCGCATCCTGCACCGGGCGGCGGGGACCATGGCGGGGCTTATTATCGCCGGTGCCACGCTGCACTACCACGTGCCGGAAGGCTACACGCTCACCACCATGCTTATCGTCACGCTGGTTAGTTATCTTATCATTCGCAAAAGCTACGGCTGGGCGATGGTAGGCTTTACCCTGACGGCGGTGTACACGCTTCAGCTACTGACCCTTAACGGCGAACAATTTATCGTTGCCCGGCTTATTGATACGCTGATTGGCTGTCTCATTGCCTTCGGCGGCGTCGTCTGGCTCTGGCCGCAGTGGCAAAGTGGACTGCTGCGTCGTAACGCCCATGACGCGCTGGAAACCTATCAGGACGCCATCCAGCTTATTCTCAGCAATGACCCCAAGGCTTCGCCGCTGGCATACCAGCGTATGCGCGTTAATCAGGCACATAACGCGTTATTCAACTCGCTTAATCAGGCGATGCAGGAGCCCGGCTTCGATACGCGCTACCTCTCCGACATGAAACTGTGGGTTACCCACAGCCAGTTTATCGTTGAGCATATTAATGCCATGACGACGCTGGCGCGCGAACACACCATGCTTACGCCGGACCTGGCCCAACGTTATTTGCAGTCATGTGAAATTGCCTTACAACGCTGCCAGCAACGGCTGGAGTATGACGGGCCGGGAGAATCAGGGGATGTGAACATTCTGGAGGCACCGGAGACCATGACCCAGGGTCCGATGAGCACGCTGGAGCAGCATCTCCAGCGTATTCTGGGACACCTGAGTACCATGCACACCATCTCTTCGGTAGCCTGGCGTCAGCGCCCCCATCACGGTATCTGGCTGGTTCGCCGGTTACGACGTTAACCGTTAACCACTTTCGCGACCGCCCGGGCAAAACGGCTCATGCCCTCTTCGATATCACTCTCTTCAACGATAAGCGCAGGCGCAAAACGCATCACGTCAGGGCCAGCGTTCAGTACCATGACGCCCGCATCCGCTGCGGCCAGCAGGAAATCACGCGCACGGCCTTTAAACTGTGGTTTAAGCCCGGCACCAATCAGCAGGCCCATGCCGCGAATATCACTGAACACATCGTATTGAGCATTGATGTTTTCCAGATGCTTCACAAACAGCGCGCGTTTCTCCATTACCCCGTTTAACACGTCTGGCGTATTGATAATATCGAACGCGGTACCGGCCACCGCACAGGCCAGCGGGTTGCCGCCGTAGGTGGAACCGTGAGAGCCAGGATGGAACGCGCTGGCTATCTCCTGCGTGGTCAGCATGGCGCTGACAGGGAACCCGCCGCCGAGCGCCTTCGCGCTGGTGAGGATGTCCGGTGTTACGCCATAGTGCATATAGGCAAAGAGCTCGCCGCAGCGTCCCATCCCGCACTGCACTTCATCAAACACCAGCAGCGCCTTGTGCTCATCGCACAGGTCACGCAGCCCCTGCAGGAACTCAGGCGTAGCCGCGGTCACGCCCCCTTCACCCTGAATCGGCTCTACCACCACCGCACAGGTATGGTCATCCATCACTGCTTTGACAGCATGCAGATCGTTAAACGGCACATGAATAATATCGGCTGGTTTTGGGCCAAAGCCGTCGGAGTATTTTGGCTGCCCCCCTACGGTGACGGTGAACAGTGAGCGGCCATGAAACGCGTTGTGAAAAGCGATGATTTTGGTTTTGTGCGGACTATGGCGGGTAGAGGCATAAAAACGGGCCAGCTTGAAGGCGGTTTCGTTGGCTTCGGTGCCGGAGTTCATAAACACCACGCGCTCAGCAAAGGTCGCATCAATTATTTTACGCGCCAGCCGCAGCGCCGGTTCGTTGGTGAACACATTGCTGATATGCCAGAGGGTTTCACCCTGAGTTTTTAACGTCTCCACCAGTGCCGGATGGCAATGCCCCAGCGCCGTCACGGCGATACCGCCTGCAAAATCCACGTACTCTTTACCCTGCTGATCCCAGACGCGGCTGCCCTTTCCCTTGACCGGGATAAACTCGGCTGGCGCGAAGATAGGTAAAATTACGTCGTCGAAGGTTGCGCGCGTGATTGCGTCGTGCTGAGTTGCCATGTGACCCCACCCTTGTTAAATAAGAAGCAGAAGTGAAAATATAATCACGAAATATGCATAAAAAATCACTTAATGGCAACTAAAAATCGGTGCGATGCAAAAAGTTATTCAGTAGCGCATGCCCCTGTTCACTGAGGATACTTTCCGGGTGGAACTGCACCCCTTCCAGATCCCACTGGCGATGGCGAATGCCCATAATTTCCTGTGTCTCACTGAAAGCCGTGATTTCAAAGCACGCTGGCAATGTGGCGGGGTCGATGAGTAACGAGTGGTAGCGGGTTACCGTGAGCGGATTGTTAAGTCCCCGAAACACCCCCTCTCCCGTATGCGTAATGGGTGAGGTCTTGCCATGCATCACCTGCTTTGCACGGACAATGCGCGCGCCAAAGGCCTGCGCAATGGCCTGATGCCCCAGACAAACGCCAAGGACAGGTAGCACACCCGCGTAGTGGCGGATAACCTCAAGGGAAACGCCGGCTTCATCCGGCGTACAGGGACCAGGGGAGATAACGATTTTTTCGGGAGCGAGCAGCGCGATGTCCGCCAGGGTAATGTCGTCGTTACGTCTGACGTCGACCTGCGCGCCCAGCTCGCAAAAGTATTGATACAGGTTCCAGGTAAAGGAGTCGTAATTGTCGATAAGCAGGATCATGGCGGCCTCGTTACTCTGTGCCGCCCTATTCTACTCCGTTTCGCCTGCTTCGCTTACCACTTTGCCAAAGATGGCCACCAGCCCAACGAGATCGCCCATCGCGCCAGCCTGATTCGCCTCCGCCCACGCCTGTGGGTCGATTCCACGCCAGTCGAGCTGATAACCGGCGTGCAGTGCCAGCTGCTCGAAGAAGATCCGCTGCGTAATACCATTGCCAATACGGAAAGGATGTAACACATTGATTTCGCAATAATAGTGTGCCAGCCGTTCAACAAAGGCTTCCTTTTCAAGCCCCTGTAGCCAGTCCTCACTTTCCAGACTGCGCATCAGCGCATTGCCCTCTTTTTCGATGTAAGCGAAATGGCAAAAGCGGGTATCGCCCTGGTAAATATCCACTTCACGGATTTCACCCGCCCAGTCAAAGACATCCTGGTAGATGTGGCGATGGATCGCACATAAATGTGGCAAACCACGCGCCTGTGGCCCCAGTTCCAGCGTAGCGGCACGCAGTGCGGTCAGCTCCCATGCCGCCTTCTCAAGACGCTGCGCCTGGCGAATTCCCAATACATTACGCATCACGTTAATGCCAGCGTAAAGATACGGGTCGCGGTCATCACCTACTTTATCGCTCATTGCGCCCCCTTAATCTCTGCCAGTCGGGTTTCAATCTCTTCGGCCGTTAGCGTGACCAGTGGACTGTCCACCCCTTCAAGGCGTCGGCTGGCCTGAAAATTGACGTTGCGTTGCTGCTCCCAGAGTCGGGATTTTTGTCGGTCGGTGAGTTTTTTGGTCATTGCGCCTCCCTGATATCTCGTTCATTTGCCACAAGTATAAGCAGCATTTTCGCGTTACGCAGGGAGGAAGCAGCAACACGGGTCAGCATCACCCGTGTTGAAAAGGATTAAGGCAGGACTTTCGCAGAGAGGATAACCACTGGTTTAGACGGCACATTCTGGTAGGGGCCAACGTCATGGGTTGGCACCTGAGAGATTTTATCGGCGACATCCATACCCTTTACAACTTTACCAAACACCGCATAACCGAAATCACGCTGACCGTGGTCGAGGAAGGCGTTATCCGCAACGTTAAGGAAGAACTGGCTGGTCGCGCTGTCTTTATCCGCCGTGCGGGCCATAGAGATAGTGCCACGCGTGTTTCTCAGCCCATTATCGGCTTCGTTTTTAATTGGCGCGTTAGGCTGTTTCTGCTGCATTTGCTCGTTAAAGCCTCCCCCCTGAATCATAAAGCCCGGTATGACGCGGTGGAAGGTGGTGTTGTTGTAAAACCCGCTGTTGACATAATCGACAAAGTTTTTCACCGAAATGGGGGCTTTCTGTTTATCCAGCTCCAGTTCAATGTTGCCAGCGGAGGTGGTGAGCAGAACATGAGGATCGCCTTTTGCCGCGAGCGCGGAAGGGGAGATCGCCGAAAGGGCACATACAGCCGCAAAAGCCGCCAGAGTCGATTTAACCATGAGGTTTCCTTAACGAAATGCAGGTAAGAAAGCAAGTGGCTTGATTCTAAAGAGCAGTCCGCCAGCAGGCCAGCCTTTTACTTAATTTTACGCAATTGAAACAGATGTAAACTGAACTGACCACGCACCGCATGGTCATTCTGTTACCTCCTTCACTTTGCCGGGCGGCTGAACAGCACTTCTTCTCCCCCGCTGTCCATTTGTACCCAACTCTGCGGTAACTGGGTAGTAGCAATAATTCTGCCCTGACGAATAGACCAGCGTACCGGTGACTGGCAGCGTACCGCATCAAAACCACTGCTCACCGGCAGAATAATCAAATTGGCCGGGTTGCCAGTGGCTATGCCGTACTCTTTCACGCCGAAGGTACGGGCGCTGTGGTGGGTGATAAGGTTCAGCCCGGCATCAATTTGCTGGTAGCCCATCAGCTGGCAGACGTGAAGCCCCATATGCAGCACCTGCAGCATATTGCCGGTGCCGAGCGGGTACCAGGGATCAAACACATCATCGTGACCGAAACAGACGTTGATCCCGGCCTCAAGCAACTCCTTCACGCGCGTCACGCCACGGCGTTTAGGATAGTCATCAAAGCGCCCCTGCAGGTGGATATTGACCAGAGGGTTAGCAACAATGTTAATGCCGGAGAGTTTGAGAAGGCGGAACAGACGAGACGTATAGGCGCCGCTGTAGGAGTGCATGGCCGTGGTATGGCTGGCAGTGACGCGCTCGCCCATCGCCATTTTCAGCGCCAGGGCTGCCACGGTTTCCACAAAGCGCGACTGCTCATCGTCAATTTCATCGCAGTGGATGTCCAGCGGACGATCGTATTTCTTTGCCAGTTCAAAGGCGATGTGTAGCGACTCAATGCCGTACTCGCGGGTAAACTCAAAATGCGGGATGGCACCCACTACATCTGCTCCCAGTACCAGGGCTTCTTCCAGTAAGGCTGCACCATTGGGGTAAGAGAGTATTCCCTCCTGGGGGAAGGCGACTATCTGCAGCGTTATCCAGGGCGCCACCTCCTGTCTGACCTCCAGCATCGCTTTCAGCGCGGTCAGACTGGGATCGGAGACATCCACATGGGTGCGCACATACTGGATACCGTTCGCCATCTGCCACTTCAGGGTTTGCCACGCGCGCTGCTTAACATCTTCATGCGTCAGCAGTGCCTTGCGTTCGGCCCAGCGTTCAATACCTTCAAACAGCGTACCCGACTGGTTCCAGGCGGGCTCACCGGCCGTCTGGGTGGTATCGAGGTGGATATGCGGTTCAATGAACGGCGGTAGTGCAAGGCCACCACGCGCATTTAACACTTCATAGCTTTCGTTCTGTACCGCCCCCATCGGCGAGATGTCACCGAAGCGACCCTTCTCAATGGCTATCTGCCATAACCCTTCTCGTCCCGGCAGATGAACGTTCTGGACCAACCAAAGCGGTGCTGCTGACATACCTCTACCCCCTGGGGTTAAGACTGAAACGATGTTTCAGGCAATTGCCATAAATCCACGTTCTTTTTTGTACACAATTTCCGCAAATCTGAAAAGCCTGACAGATCCGGCACTTAGAAAAACCATGAAAAATCAAACATCTACCCATTAAGTGGTAGGTGAAGGTGTAATTGATGTACATCAATAACTACCCCTGCTGAATCGTTAAGGTAGGCAGTAATAGAAAAGAAATCGAGGCAAAAATGAGCAAACTCAAACTCGCTATAATCGGTAACGGCATGGTCGGCCACCGTTTTGTTGAGGATCTTCTCGACAAAGCCGACGCCAGTCAGTTCGATATTACCGTTTTTTGTGAAGAACCCCGTAAAGCCTACGATCGCGTTCACCTGTCTTCCTACTTTTCGCACCACACTGCGGAAGAACTGTCGCTGGTACGTGATGGGTTTTATGAAAAACATGGCGTTAACGTCCTGGTGGGCGAACGTGCCATCACCATTAACCGTCAGGAGAAAGTGATCCACTCCAGCGCCGGTCGTACTGTCTACTATGACAAACTGATTATGGCGACAGGTTCTTACCCGTGGATCCCACCGATCAAGGGTTCCGAAACCCAGGACTGTTTTGTTTACCGCACCATCGAAGATCTGAATGCCATCGAGTCCTGCGCACGTCGCAGCAAACGCGGCGCAGTGGTCGGCGGTGGTCTGCTCGGCCTTGAAGCGGCTGGCGCACTGAAAAACCTGGGCGTAGAAACCCACGTTATCGAATTTGCCCCTATGCTGATGGCGGAACAGCTCGATCAGATGGGTGGCGAACAGCTCAAACGTAAGATCGAAAGCATGGGCGTGCGCGTGCACACCAGCAAAAACACCAAAGAGATCGTTCAGGAAGGGACGAGCGCACGCAAAACCATGCGCTTTGCTGACGGCTCTGACCTTGAAGTTGACTTTATCGTCTTCTCGACCGGTATTCGCCCACGCGACAAACTGGCTACCCAGTGTGGTCTTGAGGTGGCTCAGCGTGGCGGCATCAAAATTAACGATACCTGCCAGACCTCTGACCCGGATATCTACGCCATTGGCGAGTGCGCCAGCTGGGATAATCACGTCTATGGCCTGGTGGCTCCTGGCTACAAAATGGCGCAGGTTGCTGTTGACCATATCCTGGGTAACGCGAACGCCTTCGCCGGCGCAGACATGAGCGCCAAGCTGAAACTGCTGGGCGTGGACGTCGGCGGCATTGGCGATGCGCACGGTCGCACACCTGGTGCTCGCAGTTATGTTTACCTCGATGAAAGCAAAGAGGTCTACAAACGTCTTATCGTCAGCCCGGATAACAAAACCCTGCTCGGTGCCGTGCTGGTGGGTGATACCAGCGACTTCGGTAACCTGCTGCAGCTGGTGCTGAACGCCATTGAACTGCCGGAAAACCCGGACTCGCTGATCCTGCCGGCGCATGCCGGTAGCGGCAAACCGTCCATCGGTGTGGACAAACTGCCGGACAGCGCGCAAATCTGCTCCTGCTTCGACGTTACCAAAGGCATGCTGGTTGCGGCCATCAATAAAGGCTGTCACACCGTTGCGGCGCTGAAAGCCGAAACTAAAGCCGGTACTGGCTGCGGCGGTTGTATCCCGCTGGTCACTCAGGTGCTGAATGCGGAACTGGCAAAACAGGGCATTGAAGTCACCAACAACCTGTGTGAACACTTCGCCTACTCCCGTCAGGAGCTCTACCACCTGATTCGCGTGGAAGGCATTAAGTCCTTCGACGAATTACTGGCAAAATACGGTAAAGGCTACGGTTGTGAGGTCTGTAAACCGACCGTGGGTTCGCTGCTGGCCTCCTGCTGGAACGACTATGTTCTGAAACCCGAACACACGCCGCTGCAGGATACCAACGACAACTTCCTGGCAAACATCCAGAAAGACGGGACCTATTCCGTTATCCCACGTTCTGCGGGTGGCGAAATTACCCCGGAAGGGTTGATGGAAGTGGGCCGTATTGCCCGCGAATTTAACCTTTATACCAAAATCACCGGTTCTCAGCGTATCGGCCTGTTCGGTGCGCAGAAAGATGACCTGCCGGAAATCTGGCGTCAGCTGATTAACGCGGGCTTCGAAACCGGCCACGCCTACGCTAAAGCGCTGCGCATGGCGAAAACCTGCGTCGGCAGCACCTGGTGCCGCTACGGTGTAGGCGACAGCGTGGGCTTTGGCGTCGAGCTGGAAAACCGCTACAAAGGCATTCGTACCCCGCACAAAATGAAGTTTGGGGTCTCCGGCTGTACCCGTGAATGTGCGGAAGCGCAGGGTAAGGACGTGGGCATCATCGCTACGGAAAAAGGCTGGAACCTGTATGTGTGCGGTAACGGCGGTATGAAACCGCGTCACGCGGATCTGCTGGCAGCAGACCTGGACCGTGAAACCCTGCTCAACTACCTTGACCGCTTTATGATGTTCTACATCCGTACCGCAGACAAACTGACTCGTACCGCCTCCTGGCTGGATAACCTGGAAGGCGGCATCGATTACCTGAAAAGCGTCATCATCGACAACAAACTGGGTCTCAACGATCAGCTTGAAGCCGAAATGGCCCGTCTGCGCAACGCGGTTATCTGCGAGTGGACGGAGACTGTGAACAATCCGCAGGCGCAGGTTCGCTTCAGACACTTTATCAACAGCGACAAACGCGACCCGGCGGTGCAGGTGGTGCCAGAGCGTGAACAACATCGTCCGGCCACCCCGTATGAACGTATTCCGGTTATGTTAGTGGAGGAAACCGTATGAGCCAGTGGAACACTATCTGCAAAATCGACGATATCGTCCCGGCAACAGGCGTCTGTGCGCTGCTGAATGACCAGCAGGTGGCCATTTTCCGCCCTCGTCATGACGACCAGGTTTTTGCCATCAGCAACATTGACCCGTTCTTCCAGGCGAGCGTGCTTTCTCGTGGTCTGATTGGCGAGCACAACGGTGACTTGTGGGTCGCCAGCCCGCTGAAAAAACAGCGTTTCCGCTTACGTGACGGGCTCTGTATGGAAGATGAAAGCCGTTCTGTAGCCCATTTCGATGCCCGCGTGAAAGACGGCGTCGTGCAACTTAAAGCGTAATTTTTAGTGGGGGCGCAATGCCCCCGCTTTTTAACATTTTCTTTTTTAACTTTGGGTAATCAACACTATGTTTACAGACACTATTAATAAGTGTGCGGCTAACGCTGCGCGCATTGCACGACTCTCAGCCAATAATCCGCTCTCTTTCTGGATAAGCTCTGCCATGGCGGGGGCTTATGTGGGCTTAGGGATTATTTTAATTTTCACCCTTGGAAACCTGCTCGATCCGTCCGTGCGCCCGCTGGTCATGGGAGCCACTTTCGGCATCGCCTTAACCCTGGTCATTATCGCCGGCTCTGAACTCTTTACCGGTCATACCATGTTCCTGACGCTCGGTGTGAAAGCGGGCACTATCAGCCAGGGCCAGATGTGGACCATCCTGCCACAAACCTGGCTGGGCAATCTGCTGGGTTCAGTTCTGGTTGCGCTGCTTTACAACTGGGGTGGTGGCAGCCTGCTGCCGCTGGATACCAGTCTTGTCCATACCGCTGCGCTGGCCAAAACCAGTGCTCCGGCCGGGGTGCTGTTCTTTAAAGGGGCGCTGTGTAACTGGCTGGTATGCCTCGCTATCTGGATGGCCATTCGTACTGAAGGCGCGGCCAAATTCCTCGCAATCTGGTGGTGTCTGCTGGCATTTATCGCTTCCGGCTATGAGCACTCCGTTGCCAATATGACCCTGTTCGCCCTCTCCTGGTTTGGTCATCACAGCGACGCTTATACCCTCTCCGGTATTGGTCATAACCTGTTGTGGGTCACACTCGGGAATACTTTCTCCGGCGCCGTGTTTATGGGTCTGGGTTACTGGTATGCTACGCCAAAAGCCGAACGCCCTTCCGTAGAGAAGGCAGCGAAGAGCCAACCAATTACAACCAACTAATAAAGACACCAGTAATCGGGTTGCAGCCAATAAAACTGCGGCCCGAAAAATGACGTGTATTTGAGGTGATGTCGTGGACCATTTACCCATTTTTTGTCAACTACGCGAACGCGATTGCCTGTTGGTCGGCGGTGGCGATGTCGCAGAACGTAAAGCCCGACTTTTGATGGATGCTGGTGCACGACTTACCGTGAACTCACGCGCCTTCGTTCCGCAGTTCCATGTCTGGGCGAAGGAAGGCATGCTAAGGCTGGTGGAAGGCGATTTCGATGAAAGTCTGCTCGATCCATGCTGGCTGGTCATTGCCGCAACGGATGACGAAGCGGTTAACCAGCACGTCAGCGATGCGGCTGAATCCCGTCGTATCTTTTGTAACGTGGTCGATGCGCCGAAGCAGGCAAGCTTCATCATGCCCTCAATTATTGATCGCTCCCCTTTGATGGTCGCGGTCTCCTCGGGCGGCACCTCGCCTGTCCTGGCCCGCCTGCTGCGCGAAAAGCTGGAATCGATTCTTCCGCAACACCTGGGGCACGTTGCCCGCTACGCCGGTAAACTGCGCCGGCGCGTGAAAACGCATTTTGCCAGCGTCCCTGAACGTCGTCGTTTCTGGGAAAAGCTGTTTGTTAATGACCGCCTTGCGCAGTCACTGGCGAACCAGGACAGCGTTGCCGTTGAAGCCATTACCGAACAATTGATTGCCGAGCCACTGGATAATCGTGGGGAAGTGGTGCTGGTGGGAGCCGGTCCTGGCGATCCGGGTCTGCTGACGCTCAAAGGTTTGCAGCAGATCCAGCAGGCTGATGTGGTGGTCTATGACCGCCTGGTCTCCGATGAAATCATGAATCTGGTGCGCCGGGACGCGGATCGCGTCTTTGTTGGCAAACGTGCCGGATACCACTGCGTTCCCCAGGAAGAGATAAACCAGATCCTGCTGCACGAAGCGCAACAGGGCAGACGCGTGGTGCGCCTCAAGGGCGGTGATCCGTTTATTTTCGGTCGCGGTGGTGAAGAGCTGGAAACCCTCTGTCATGCGGGAATTCCCTTCTCGGTGGTCCCCGGTATCACTGCCGCCTCCGGCTGCTCCGCCTATTCGGGTATCCCTCTTACCCATCGCGATTATGCGCAGAGCGTGCGGCTGGTAACGGGTCATCTGAAAACCGGTGGCGAGCTGGACTGGGCGAATCTGGCCGCAGAGAAACAGACGCTAGTGTTCTATATGGGCCTGAATCAGGCAGCCACCATTCAGGAAAAACTGATTGAGCACGGTATGCAGGTCGATATGCCGGTGGCGCTGGTGGAAAACGGGACGTCCGTGAAACAGCGCGTGGTGAGCGGCGCGTTGACGCAGCTCGGAGAACTGGCGCAACAGGTGGAGAGCCCGGCGCTGATTATTGTCGGTCGGGTAGTCGGCCTTCGCGACAAGCTTAAGTGGTTCTGACCCATCCAGATAAAGGATCGCCCCGGCGGTCCTTTTTTATATCTATTAATCAGTAAGTTAATAAAAACACTCTGCCAGCCCGCCCTCCAGCTGCTGATTTTGTGATCTCTCTCCACAATACAATTCATCATGTGTTGTTATATTGATTATGTGTCGTCATATAGCAAAGCATCGTTTTACCTCCTGATGGCTACGGCGACCTTTTGACCCTACAACACATTCTAAAAAAGGTATTGATATGGAAAGCCAGGAACTCCAACGCAAGCTGGGCTTTTGGGCCGTGCTTGCTATCGCTGTCGGAACCACCGTCGGCTCCGGTATTTTCGTTTCAGTAGGTGAAGTTGCAAAGGCGGCGGGCACCCCGTGGTTAACCGTGCTGGCGTTCATTGTGGGTGGGCTGATTGTCATTCCGCAGATGTGCGTGTATGCGGAGCTGTCCACGGCCTACCCCGAAAACGGTGCGGATTATGTCTATTTAAAAAATGCCGGCAGTCGCCCGCTGGCATTTTTGTCCGGCTGGGCCAGCTTCTGGGCGAATGATGCTCCTTCACTGTCCATTATGGCGCTGGCGGTTGTCAGCAACCTCGGCTTCCTGATGCCGCTCGACCCGCTGACCGGCAAGCTGGTGGCAACCGCGCTCATCATTATGTTTATGCTGTTGCACCTGCGTTCCGTTGAGGGCGGTGCCGCGTTTCAGACCCTGATTACCATCGCCAAGATCATTCCGTTTACCATTGTTATCGGCATCGGCATTTTCTGGTTCAAAACAGACAATTTCACGGCCCCGTCCGGCGCCGCGACCGTGACTGCCGCCTCCGGCATCATGGCGCTGCTGGCAGGTGTCTCAGCAACCAGTTGGTCTTATACCGGCATGGCGTCAATTTGCTATATGACCGGCGAAATCAAAGACCCTGGCAAGACCATGCCGCGCGCCCTGATTGGCTCCTGCTTACTGGTACTGGTGCTCTATTCGCTGCTGGCGCTTGTTATCTCCGGTCTGATGCCGTTTGAGAAACTGGCCGCCTCGGGAACCCCCATCTCTGATGCACTGACTTATATCCCTGCGCTGGGCAGTATGGCGGGCATCTTTGTAGCGGTCACCGCGATGATCGTCATCCTGGGCTCCCTTTCAAGCTGCGTGATGTACCAGCCGCGTCTGGAGTACGCGATGGCGAAAGATAAGCTCTTTTTCAAATGCTTCGCCCACGTCCATCCCAAATACAACACCCCGGATGTCTCAATTGTTCTCCAGTGCGCGCTCGGGATCTTCTTTATCTTTGTTTCCGACCTGACCAGCCTGCTCGGCTACTTCACGCTGGTAATGTGCTTTAAAAATACCCTCACCTTCGGCTCAATCATCTGGTGTCGCAAACGCGACGACTACAAACCGCTCTGGCGGACACCCATGTTTGGCCTGATGACGTTCCTTGCCATCTGCTCAAGCCTGATCCTTGTCGCCTCCACTTTTGTCTGGGCGCCCATTCCTGGTCTGGTCTGCGCCCTGATTGTTATCGCCACCGGCTTGCCCGCCTACGCCTTCTGGGAAAGGCGCAATCGTCGTCTGGCCGCACTTTCGTAAACCCATCTGGAGAAACGTTACATGTTGAATATTGATAAAAGCACCGTGGACTTCCTGGTCACTGAAAATATGGTGGCAGAAGTAGAGAAAGTTCTGCAGCAGGACGTTCCTCGCGTTCATGGCATTGTCGATGAGATGATCCGTCGTGATATCGACCGAATCTACTTCGTTGCCTGCGGATCGCCGCTAAATGCGGCGCAAACGGCGAAGCACCTTGCAGATCGTTTTTCAGATCTTCAGGTTTATGCTCTCTCCGGCTGGGAGTTCTGCGATAACACGCCGTACCGTCTGGATAGCCGCTGTGCCGTGATCGGCGTGTCGGATTACGGCAAAACCGAAGAGGTCATTAAAGCGCTGGAACTGGGCCGGGCCTGTGGCGCACTCACCGCTGCTTTCACCAAAAAAGCGGATAGCCCTATCACCGAGCCGGTGGAGTATGTGGTGGATTACCAGGCCGACTGCATCTGGGAAATTCACTTGCTGCTCTGCTATAGCGTGGTGCTGGAGATGATTACCCGCCGCGCACCGCACGCCGAAATCGGCAAGATCAAAACCGACCTGCAAAAACTGCCCCAGGCGCTGGGCCATTTGGTGCGCAACTGGGAAGAGAAAGGCCGTCAGTTGGGTGAGCAGGCAAGCGCATGGCCGATGATCTACACCGTGTCTGCCGGGCCGCTGCGTCCATTGGGCTACAAAGAGGGGATTGTCACCCTGATGGAGTTTACCTGGACCCACGGTTCAGTCATCGAGAGCGGCGAATTCCGTCATGGTCCGCTCGAAGTCGTTGAACCCGGCGTTCCCTTCCTCTTCCTGCTGGGTAACGACGAAAGTCGCCACACCACCGAACGCGCCATTCGCTTCGTGAAAGCGCGTACCGATAACGTCATCGTCATTGATTACGCCGACATTGCCCGGGGGCTGCACCCGTGGCTGGCGCCGTTCCTGATGTTCGTGCCTATGGAGTGGCTCTGCTACTACCTGTCCATCTACAAAGATCACAACCCGGATGAACGCCGCTATTACGGCGGTCTGGTTGAATATTGATTTTATCTGGCCGGTCCGTCAGAGACCGGCTTTCTTTAAAAGGAGAACAGCAATGAAAACAGGCATGTTTACCTGCGGTCACCAGCGTTTACCGATTGAAGACGCCTTTCGCGACGCGCATGAACTGGGCTATGACGGTATTGAGCTGTGGGGCGGGCGTCCGCACGCCTTCGCACCCGATCTGAAAGCGGGCGGGATTAAGCACATCAAAGCCCTCGCCCGAACTTATGATTTACCGATCATTGGCTATACCCCGGAAACCAACGGCTATCCGTGGAACATGATGCTGGGTGACGAGAGGATGCGCCGCGAGAGTCTCGACATGATTAAACTGGCAATGGACATGGCCAAAGAGATGAACGCAGGCTTTACGCTCATTTCTGCCGCGCACGCAGGGTATCTGACGACACCGGATATTATCTGGCAGCGCCTCGCCGATAATCTGCGCGAGCTGTGCGACTATGCGCAGGAGATTGATATGGATTTGGTGCTTGAACCGCTTACGCCGTATGAATCAAACGTGGTCTGCAACGCCAATGACGTACTGCGCGCCTTCTCCCTTGTTCCGTCACCCCATCTGTACAGCATGATAGATATCTGCGCCCCCTGGGTGCAGGGCGAGCCGGTCATGAGCTATTTCACCAAGCTTGGCGATAAGCTCCGCCACCTGCATATCGTCGACAGCGATGGGGCAAGCGATAGCCACTACATTCCTGGGGAAGGAAAGATGCCGCTAACGGAGCTGATGCGCGATGTTATTGCCAGCGGCTACAAAGGTTATTGCACGATAGAGCTGGTGACTATGTACATGAATGAGCCGCGGCTGTTCGCCCGCCAGGCGCTGGAACGCTTTCGCGCCTTACTACCGGAGGCCGTCGCATGAAAAGGCTGGTAACCCTCGGCGATAACTGCGTCGATATCTATCCTCACCTGGGCAAAGCGTTTTCCGGCGGCAATGCGGTAAACGTAGCGGTTTACAGCACCCGCTACGGTATGCAACCCGGCTGTATTACCTGGGTAGGGGAAGATGAGTACGGGCGGATGCTGAAAGCGGATTTGGTCAGAACAGGTATCGACACCAGCCACGTGCACGTCAAATGCGGCATCACGGCACAAACGCAGGTGGAGATGAAAGGTAACGATCGGGTGCTTGGTGATTACACTGAAGGCGTCATGGCAGATTTTACGCTGGAAGAGAGCGATTTTGCCTGGCTTGATAGCTTTGACATCGTGCACTCCGCTATCTGGGGACATGCGGAGATGGCCTTTCCCCGTCTGCACGCCGCAGGTAAGCTCACCGCCTTCGATTTCGCCGATAAATGGGACAGCCCGCTCTGGCAGACGCTTTTACCCCATCTGGACGTTGTTTTCGCCTCGGCGCAGCAGGAAGACGCGGCATTACGGGAAAGGATGCAGGAGAGTGTGGCGCGGGGTGCCGGCACGATGATTGTGACGTTGGGTGAAAACGGCAGCATTGCCTGGGATGGCAGGCAGTTCTGGCGTCAGGCTGCTCTTGCGGTAAACGTGGTCGATACCATGGGAGCAGGCGATTCGTATATTGCAGGCTTCCTGTGTGCCGTCGCCAGCGACCGCACGCTTGTAGAGTGCATGGCGCAGGGAACGCAGAGTGCGGCACGCACCATTCAATACCACGGCGCATGGTAGTTAAACGCAGGCATGAGTGATGGCAACTTCATGCCTGCGCGCTATGACTGGCTGATAAACAACCCTATAATCGCTCTATTCTCTTCTTATCAGGGTTGAGTCATGCCAGCTTTGGATCGCTATTCTCATCAATTACTCTATGCCACGGTACGCCAGCGTTTACTGGATGATATTGCGCAGGGCATCTACAAAGCCGGGCAGCAGATCCCGACCGAAACCGAACTGTGTACGCTTTATAATGTAAGCCGGATCACGATACGTAAAGCCATCAGCGATCTGGTGTCGGATGGGGTGCTGATTCGCTGGCAGGGTAAAGGCACCTTCGTACAGAGCCAAAAGGTGGAGAACGCGCTCCTGACCGTGAGTGGTTTTACAGACTTTGGGGTATCGCAAGGCAAACCGACCAAAGAGAAAGTGATTGAGCAGGCCCGGATAAACGCAGCGCCCTTTTGCGAGAAGCTCAACATCCCCGGAAACGGCGAGGTCTTCCACTTAAGCCGGGTAATGTATCTCGACAAAGAGCCTTTGTTTATCGACAGCTCCTGGATCCCACTGTCACGCTACCCGGCATTTGATGAGAATTACCGTGAAGGCATCTCGACCTACCAGATCTTTCAAAAACATTACGACACCCAGGTTATCAGCGATAACAAAACGATCGACATCTTTGCAGCGACCCGTACTCAGGCCAAATGGCTAAAATGCGAACTCGGGGAGCCGCTGTTTCGCATCAGTAAAATCGCGTTTGATCAGAATGATAAACCGGTACACGTGTCGGAACTGTTTTGTCGCGCTAACCGCGTTACGCTCACCATTGATAACCATCGACATTAAGCTGCGCCGATAAGACGAAAAAAGAGGGCCGTAGCCCTCTTCATCATGTCGATGTCGCGATTACGGCTTGCCGACAAACCCGATGGCGTCATAAACGGCTTTTAAGGTCCGGGAGGCATGGGCGCTGGCTTTCTCTGCACCCTCTTTCATGATCTTCTGCAGGAAAGCTTCATCGTTACGGTAACGATGGTAGCGCTCCTGAAGCTCAGTCAGCATGCCGGAAACGGCATCCGCCACTTCCCCTTTCAGATGACCATACATCTTGCCTTCAAAGTGCTGTTCCAGCTCAGGAATGCTCTGGCCCGTCACACCGGAGAGAATATCAAGCAGGTTAGAGACCCCCGCTTTCTCTTTGACGTCATAACGGACAACGGGTGGCTCATCGCCATCGGTCATCGCGCGTTTGATTTTCTTAACGACCGATTTCGGATCTTCCAGCAGGCCTATCACGTTATTACGGTTATCGTCAGACTTGGACATCTTTTTGGTCGGTTCCAGCAGGGACATCACGCGGGCACCGGATTTAGGGATGAAGGGTTCCGGCACTTTAAAGACGTCACCGTAAATCGCATTGAAACGCTGCGCGATATCGCGGCTCAGCTCAAGATGCTGTTTCTGATCTTCACCCACCGGCACCAGGTTGGTCTGGTACAACAAAATGTCCGCCGCCATCAGCACCGGGTAGTCAAACAGACCGGCGTTAATGTTTTCGGAGTAGCGTGCTGATTTGTCTTTGAACTGCGTCATGCGGCTCAGTTCGCCGAAATAGGTGTAACAGTTCAGCGCCCAGCCGAGCTGCGCATGTTCTGGCGCATGGGACTGAACAAAGATGGTGCTTTTCTCAGGATCGATACCACAGGCCAGATAGAGCGCCAGGGTGTCCAGGGTGGCTTTACGCAACTTCTCAGGGTCCTGACGCGCAGTGATGGCATGCAGATCGACGATGCAATAGATGCAGTGGTAATCATCCTGCATGTTTACCCACTGTCGCAGCGCACCCATGTAGTTACCAATGGTCAATTCACCTGAGGGCTGTGCGCCACTAAATACGATGGGCTTAGTCATGTTTCACGTCCTGATTTTCACTGTGCGAAAGCCCGAGAGCGGGCAGTAATTCGTTAAAGCGGTCGTATACATAGTCCGGCTCGCTTAACGTAATAGCTTCGCCGTAATTGTAACCATAAGTCAGCCCCACGGAGCAACATCCTGCCGCCTGAGCTGCCTGAATATCGTTACGGGAATCCCCAACAAACAGTAGCTGGTCAGGCGTCAGACCCAGCTTTTCTGCCACCAACAGCAACGGCTCCGGATGGGGCTTTTTGTTCTTCACGTCATCACCGCCGATGACGTGGCTGAAATAGTGGGCAATGCCGAGTGCTTCGAGCAAAGGCGCGACAAACGGTGTGGGCTTATTGGTTACCAGCGCCAGCGGCAAACCTTGCGCATAGAGAACCTCGAGCGTTTCGGCCACATCCGGGAACAGGAAGCTCCCCGCTTCAACCGACTCAGCGTAGTAGCGGTCAAACAGCTTACGCAGCATGAAAGCCTGCTCGTCTTCTGGAATATCCGCCGCGTTAACCGCTGGTTTACCCGATGCGGCACGCTGCGCATTGCGCTCCTGTAATGACCAGGCCAGTGCGCGCGACATCAGCACATCGGCGCCGTTACCAATCCAGGTAATGACCCGCTCCTCACCCGCCTGTGGCAGTTCGAGTGCATACAGCGCGTTATCGACTGCTGCGGTTAAACCCGGTGCGCTGTCAACCAGCGTCCCGTCGAGGTCAAAGGCTACCCCGCGAATTGCCTGCAATTTATCCATGACTTACCTTTGCCAGTTCACTGCGCATCTCATCAATCACTTTCTTGTAGTCCGGCTGACCAAAAACTGCAGAGCCAGCAACAAACATATCCGCACCAGCAGCAGCGATTTCACGGATATTACTCGCCTTCACCCCCCCATCTACTTCAAGACGGATGTCAAACCCTGAGGCGTCAATACGGCGACGCACTTCACGCAGTTTATCCAGCGTATGCGGAATGAAGGACTGCCCACCGAAACCGGGGTTCACGGACATCAGCAAAATGACGTCCAGCTTATCCATGACATAATCCAGATAACTCAGCGGCGTGGCCGGGTTAAAGACCAGTCCTGCTTTGCAGCCATGTTCTTTAATGAGCTGCAGGGTGCGGTCAACGTGTTCTGATGCTTCCGGGTGAAAGGTGATAATGCTTGCGCCCGCATCAGCAAAATCCGGGACCAGACGATCAACGGGTTTCACCATCAGGTGCACATCAATAGGTGCGGTGATGCCGTAGTTACGCAGTGCTTTCAGAACCATCGGCCCGATAGTCAGATTGGGCACGTAATGGTTATCCATCACATCAAAATGCACCACATCTCCACCAGCAGCCAGCGCATTGGCCGTGTCCTCTCCCAGACGAGCAAAGTCAGCCGAGAGAATCGAAGGGGCAATCAAATACTGTGTCATCCGCATCTCCTTGAGAAGAAAATAAAGTCATTTTACCGGCTAAGGTGAACGCGTAACGACGGCGATTAAACAGGGCTACACGGTCGTCGGGCGATACAGCGCCAGTAATTCATCCACCTTTTTGCGTGTACCACCGTTGCTGCTGATGCTGCGCCGCACTTTCACCACATGCAGTTTTGCCTGACTGTACCATTCACGGGTGAGCGCCGTGTCATGGTTGGAAATCAAAACCGGAATTCGATTACTTACCAGGCTCTCAGCAATGGAGGCCAGATGGGCCTGCTGTTCAAGGGTAAAACTGTTGGTGTGATAAGCCGTGAAGTTCGCCGTCGCAGAAAGGGGGGCGTACGGCGGATCGCAATACACCACGGAACTGGCATCCGCACGCGCCATGCTGTCAGCGTAAGATTCGCAGTAGAAAAAGGCATTCTGCGCTTTTTGCGCAAAATGATACAACTCTGCTTCCGGGAAGTAGGGCTTTTTGTAACGACCAAAAGGTACGTTAAATTCGCCACGCAAATTGTAGCGACATAAACCGTTGTAACCGTGGCGGTTGAGATACAAAAATAACGCCGCACGACGGAGCGGGTCGCGGCTCTGATTAAACTCGCTGCGAAGCTGGTAGTAGATTTCCGATTGATTGTTATCGGGCGTAAAAAGCGCCCTTGCGGCGTCCACATAACCGTCAACATTTTCTTTGACGATATTGTAAAGGCTAATCAGATCGCTGTTGATATCCGCAAGGATATAACGGGAATATGAAGTATTGAGGAAAACAGAACCCGCACCGACAAAGGGTTCAATAAGACAATCGCCCGAGGGCAGATGTCGTTCAATATCGGTAAGCAGGGGGTACTTCCCCCCTGCCCATTTCAGAAAAGCGCGATTTTTTTTCATGCTGGATGATTGATTACACTCTCTCCGGCTGTGGAGACAGCTCCGACAGCATCCTGCGCTTTAAACATTACTTAAGATCGGCCTGCACCTGGTGCAGCGGCTTCGCCCACGGATTTTTCGCCTGTACATCTGATGGCAGAGTTGCCACTGCGCGCTTGGCGTCTTCTTTTGAGGCATAAACGCCACTTACCAGCACATACCAGGGCTGACCGTTACGGGTCGTCTGATAAACCACAAAGTTTTTCAGATTTTCTTTCTTCGCCCAGGCATTCAGATTGGTGGAATTAGACGAGCTGCTCAGCTGCAAAGTGTAGTGGCTGCCCGGTGCCGACTTCAGCGAACCGACATTGCCGGTCGCGCCCGCGCCTGCCGAAGGTGCTGCAGCCGTTGCTGTTGGCGCAGCCGTAGACGCTGGCGCTTTCGGAGCGGCGGTAGAAACAGGGGCTTTCGGAGCAGCAGTTGACGCAGGTGGCGTTTTAACGGGTGCAGCCGCTACGCTTTCAGTGCGTTTAGGTTGTTGAGCAGCCGGAGGCGTAACCGTCTTAGGCTCAGCTTTCGCAACGGGTTGCTTAACCTGGGGTTTAGGCTCAATAACCATCTGCTTACGTTCAGGACGCGCGCTGCTGCTATTATTTTCAGCCGTGGCGTGTGCTGCATTGCTGTTACCACCGCGTACCGGTGCAACGGTTGCAGGTTCAGTGGGCAGGGTACTGTTCGCCACCGCATTATTGAGCTGCGCCTGATCCTGCGGTGAAGATAATGCGCTGTTTAAATCACCCTGCACTTCAAGACGCTGCTGACCTTCCGGTGTTGCAGAAGCCTGGCTTTGTGACGGGGTGGAGGAGATGGGCGGCAGGGAGACATCGCGTGACGTATTCGCGTTAGCCGCAGTGTCCTGAGCCGGGGTATTACCTGGTGCCGGTTGCGCACCGTTCGCCTGATCAGCAGCGGCATTCGTGCCATTGCCGGAGAGATCGATATTTTTTTCCGTTGATGCGGAGTCACCAGCTGCAGGGGTGGACGGTGCCTTAAGGGAAGAACCGATTCCCACAATGAGCAGCAGGAGCACCAGAATACCCACGCCCATCATCACATACTGGCGTGAAGCAGGCTTCGCGGCTACGGCTTTTTTACGCTTGCGCGGACGGCGTTCTGCACGCTCCTCGTCAAGTGACTCTTCTTCCGCTTCGTAATCTTCTTCGTACTCCTCGCGCTCATCACGCGCTTTACGTGCACGTGAAGGACGACGATCGTCTGCATCGACATCAACATCATCAAAGTTGATCTGCGGATCATCGATACGTTCAGAAGATTGACGAGAACGACCAGTACGACGATCGCTTGGATCGGGTTTCAGATCGTCTTCTGGTTTGAATTCATCCATTTAACACCCCACTCAAAGGCTTATGCCAACCACCTGTGCATAAAGCCCGACTTTAAAAGCCGCGCATGCGCAGCAAACCTTTCTAGTTGTTACGCCTGCTGGCAATCAGCAATAGCGCTAAGTACGACCTCTTGTGACACTCCGCCACGAACTTCACTCTTCCCTATTGCCAGCGGGAGCACTAAACGTAGCTCACCTGCCAACACTTTTTTATCACGCAGCATATGGGGAATGTATGCCTGAGCAGACATCTCCTGCGGCCCACATACCGGTAGCCCGGCACGTTGAAGCAGCGTAATGATGCGTTGCGTGTCTTCAGGGTTAAACTGACCCAAACGTTCAGACGCGCGTGCGGCCATCACCATACCCGCAGCGACGGCTTCGCCATGCAGCCAGTTGCCGTAACCCATTTCGGCTTCTATTGCGTGACCAAAGGTATGTCCCAGATTGAGTAAAGCACGTAAGCCTGTTTCCCGCTCGTCAGCTGCCACAACTTCGGCTTTTAGCTCACAACAACGGCGAATACAGTAAGCCATCGCCTTACCATCCAGGCGCAGCAATGCATCAAGATTGTCTTCCAGCCAGTCGAAAAAGGCGCCATCAAGAATGATGCCGTATTTAATGACCTCAGCCAGACCAGACGACAATTCACGTGCCGGCAGTGTTGAAAGGCAGTCGAGATCCACCACGACCGAAGCCGGCTGGTAAAACGCGCCAATCATATTTTTGCCAAGAGGGTGGTTAACCGCTGTTTTCCCGCCAACGGAAGAATCCACCTGGGAAAGCAACGTAGTAGGAACCTGGATAAAACGAACGCCACGCTGATAGCTTGCTGCCGCAAAGCCGGTAAGATCGCCAATGACGCCTCCCCCCAGCGCAACAAGCGTGGTGTCACGACCATGGGGTTTTTGCAATAGCGCCGTAAAAACAGTGTCAAGCACCGTCAGGCTTTTGTACTGCTCGCCATCCGGTAATATCACACTGTCAACATTGACCCCTGCGCTTTCCAGCACCTGACGGACTTTATCAAGATAGAGCGGTGCCAGTGTCTCGTTGGTAACCAGCATTACCTGGTCACCAGACTTCAGGGGCAGGAAGGAAGCTGGATCGTTGAACAAACCAGCCGCGATGGTAATAGGGTAACTACGTTCCCCAAGAGTGACGGTAATCCTCTCCATGACGCGACATCCACCTTAATTGCTTAAACCCGCAGGCCTGTGAGTTGAGCCAGAATTAGTTGCTTTCCAGCATATGGATAATCTGGTTTGCGACCACTTTCGCGCTCTGGTCATCAGTGCGAATGGTAACGTCAGCAATCTCTTCATAAAGAGGATTACGTTCATCAGCCAGCGCCACCAGCACTTCACGCGGCGGCGTTTCCACCTGCAGAAGTGGACGTTTTTTGTCACGTTGAGTACGAGCCAATTGCTTTTCGATGGTGGTTTCCAGATAAACCACGACACCTCGGGCGGAGAGACGATTACGGGTTTCGCGAGATTTCACAGAGCCGCCGCCGGTAGCCAGTACAATTCCCTGCTTTTCCGTTAGCTCGTTGATGATCTTTTCTTCGCGATCGCGGAAACCTTCTTCACCTTCTACATCGAAGACCCAGCCCACATCAGCTCCGGTTCGTTTCTCAATCTCTTGATCAGAATCGTAAAATTCCATATTCAGTTGTTGAGCTAACTGACGCCCAATAGTGCTTTTGCCGGCACCCATAGGCCCAACCAGAAAGATATTGCGTTTCTCTGCCATTTTTTCGGTATTACTAAGACTATTCGTTGATGATAAACCTGCTTCGTTGACACCTTTTTAAGCAGGACATGAACTGAAACCTCATATACGTAAGTTCGAGAGTCAGACCAAAAATTATCTCAGTACAATGACTGGTTTGGCAACTGATTAAATTACTAACCGCATAGAGACCGTTTTAGGGTAGTAGGTATTCGCTGACTCTCAAATCGGTACTCCTTGTAAGCTAAATCATCTCTCACGTCAAACACCTGTATCGAGTTAAGCAGAAAAAGCGGTACGGAATATGTATCAATTAACGAACCGCCACCAGCCGTGGCGTAATGAAGACCACCAGTTCACGCCGTTCATTGTCTTTACCATCATGACGAAACAGGCGGCCAACCCAGGGAATACTCCCTAAAACGGGCACGCTGTCGGTTCCCGCTTTGTTCTTTTGCGAGAAAATACCGCCAAGCGCCAGCGTCTCACCGCTTTTTATTTCCACCTGGGTTTCAATTTCCTGTTTATCGATGGCAAGGACTTCGCCATCGGCTTGCTGGAGAACCTGACCGGGGACGTTCTGGGTGATGCGAAGTTTCAAACGCACCCGCTCATCGGCCAGAACCGTTGGGGTAACTTCCATTCCCAACACCGCTTCTTTAAATTCCACCGACGTGGCGCCACTTTCACCGCTGGAAACCTGATAAGGAATCTCACTGCCCTGCTTGATACTGGCTGGCTGCATATGTGAAGTGAGCAACCGTGGGCTGGCAATGATCTCCAGCTGTTGTTTTTGCTCCAGCGCAGAGAGCTCAAGATCCAGCAGACGTCCGTTGATACTGCCAATATTAAAGCCTACCCGCGTGCTGGCCGTTTCCACCGACAGGTCGGCTGAAAGGGTCGAGACCTGTCCTCGTTGAGCCGGTTTTGTCGCTTCGCCTAACCCCCACTTCACCCCCAGTTCCCGCAGGCTTTTTTCATTAATAGTGACGATATACGCCGCCAGCTCAACCTGCTCCACGGGTAGGTCCATTTGAGCCACCCATTTTTCGAGTGCATTAAGTGCCGCTTTGTTGTCGCGCAGCAACAGGCGATTTAGCCGTTTATCAACGGTGATAGCCCCCTTAGGGCTAAGCAGCTTCTCCCCGGCTTTCGCCAGCTCATCTGCATCGGCATACCGCAACGTAAAACTACGCTCCTCAAGCGGCTGGTTTTGCTTTTGTTTTTCCCTTGCTACCTCCTGCGCGTCACGCTGCTGTTGCTGCCAGGTCGCGGAGCGCACGTGCAAAATATTTCCCTCCTCGCGCAGCGATAATCCGGTACTTGTCAGCACCGTTTGTAGCGCCTGCTTCCAGGGCACCTCCACCAGATGCAGCGACAGGGTGCCGCTGACATCGGGGGTAATAATCAGATTTTTGTTTTCCTGCTCAGCCAGCGCCTGCAGCACCTGCGCTACTGGCACGTCGTCCATGATAAGCGTTACCAGTCGTGTCGCTTTGTCTGTGGATTTCTCTTTCTCCTTCGCGTGCAGACCTGGCATCAGGATGCAGAGGCACAGCATGACCACCATGCGTTTTATCATTTTGAGTTCCTTCTCGTTTCAGATGCCAGCGATCCGGTGAGCAGCCGTCACCATTTTCAAGTATGGCCTCTTCCTTATTAAGGCGAACCACTCGCCAGTTGGCAAAGAGCCTGTCACCCTCCCGTAACCGGTGCCAGCGGCCCGTGGGATCCCGTACCAGTCCAACAGACTGCCCGTTGATGGTGACAGCACCCTGCAACTGCCAGAGCGACTGTTGGGAAAACAGGCATCTGTCCGGAACAGGCTGAAAAGGATCACGCATACCGAGGATCAGCGGCAACATCAGCAGACAGACAGTGAGCGACGATTTATCGGCCATTATTGCGCTCCAGTTGCAAAGCGAAATGCAGGACATTTTCCTTTAACGCCAGAGAAAACCCTTTGGCCAGCATGTTTTCTTCAGACAGTTGAAGGAAGGTCTGCGGCACTGCGCTCCATCGGGTTTCCAGCAACATCTCTCCGCCCGTCGGCGTGGGTTCCCAGCTAAGCAGTTGCCTTCCTGCGGAATGAAACGACAGCGGGGAAAACGCCTCCCTGACAGCAGTAGTTGGTACCGCATCGCCCGCGGGCGGTTTTAGCTCCATCAGGGTCCGCCAGCGATGCCGGAGTGCGTGCTGCTGCGTTACCCTTTTCCCGTCCAGCGCCTGCTGTTCTGCCTCTGCAGGCCGCAGGATCCCAAACCAGCAACACATCAGGCAAAGGGTGAGGAGCATGACGCCGCAAAACCCACGAAGCCAGGGAGCGAGGCCATACCAGGACTCAACATCACGGGGCATGGTTTACCTCCTGGTCGAGTCGATAGTGAAACAGCCAGCGTCCCTTTGGATCGCGCTTAGCGGAGTGCGTTTGTTGCAAATGAAAGCCATCCACGGTGCTTAGCGTTTGCTCAAAGTCGCGTAGGGCCTCAAATGAGTGAGTCAGACCAGAAAGGGATAGCTGGCCCTGACTAAAGCTCAGGGTCGTCAGCCACAGGCTCTCAGGCAGGGTCCGTGCAAGCGTCACTAAACGATCCTGCCAAAGGCGGGTCATATGCCGCTGCTTAGCAAGAGCCTGCTGCGTAACCCATTTTTCGTGCGCAGCTTTTAATTGGGGTTCTCTGGACGCGATGGCCGCCAGTGCCGCGCTGTCAGAGGCCAGCCAAAGAAGGACAATTTGCCGCTCGGCATTGACGCGGATTTTTATGTTCGTTACCACCAGGACTAACAGCACGCCGGTAATAACGAGAAACATGGCCCAGAATCGCCTGCAGCGTTGCCGTCGCGCTTCTCGCCAGGGCAACAAATTCACCGCTGCCTTGCTCACAGCACACTCCCGAGCGCCAGACCAATCGCCACGGCAAAACAGGCGCCTTGCGAGGGTAACGGAGGATGGCGTTGCGTAACCGCACTCCAGGGATCAAATCCTCCCTTCTCATCCGCACACTGAATGACCTCTTCCTCTGCGATGCCGAGGCGGCTGGCGACCTGGGAAAGGGGAACTGATGCTTCGCAGGCGTGCCTGCCCCACTCCCCACGCGTCGCCCATAGCCATTGCGACGCCTCCCGCCAGAGCAAACAACGGGCCGGTGGACTCAGGAAGGGAATGAGCTGCTGCAACGCACAGGCATCCGGCGTGACAGCCGCGACATTGAGCCGCAGGGCGGTTGTCAGGTTAAGAAGTTCGGCTATCTCTTTGGTCTGGACCGCGGTAACACTGTAAGCCGTCGCCAGGGTGTCTTCGGTGTAATCGAAACGGAGATCGCCTGCCGACATCGCCAGTTCACGCGAGACAGTATGGGAAAGCCAGTGGCTAAGTTCGCTTTCACGAAGCGTCATTGCCGGTCGCGGCACCCGCTTTTGCAATGTTCTCGCGGCAGGAAAAGCCAGACGTATCCGGTGTCTTTGCGGAAGGGACTTACGCCAAGGAGCCAGAACCTTGATCAACTGCTGAGGCAGCGATAGCTGCCCGGCGTCCATCGTCCCGGCAGGCAGCGGTATCTGCCACCACCGGCGTAGCGTCCAGCCTGCACGTCCCGGTGTCAGTGCAACGCTTACAATGCTATCTTGCTGAATATGCAGGCCTATCTGCCATTGCCCGAATGCCATAATTAACGATCTCCTTATCGTTGCGAGAGATAACTGCTCTATCAATGCATCAGGCTTGCATTTATACTACCGCGCGGTTGTTTATAAACTGCCCAAATGAAACTAAATGGGAATCCTCCGGTGAAGTTCGTAAAGTATTTATTCATCCTTGCAGTCTTTTGCATTCTGCTGGGAGCAGGTTCGATTTATGGCTTATACAAGTACATCGAGCCACAGCTACCCGATGTCGCCACGCTCAAAGACGTGCGTCTCCAAATTCCGATGCAGGTCTACAGCGCTGATGGCGAACTGATTGCACAATATGGGGAAAAGCGACGAATTCCGCTGACGTTGGGCCAAATCCCACCAGAAATGGTAAAGGCGTTTATTGCCACTGAAGACAGCCGTTTTTATGAGCATCATGGTGTCGACCCGGTTGGGATATTTCGTGCGGCAAGCGTGGCACTCTTTTCCGGTCATGCGTCTCAGGGTGCCAGTACCATTACTCAGCAGCTGGCGCGTAACTTCTTCCTCAGTCCTGAACGCACCCTGCTGCGTAAAATTAAGGAAGTTTTTCTCGCGATCCGTATCGAACAGCTCCTGACGAAAGATGAGATTCTCGAACTCTATCTGAACAAAATTTATCTCGGCTACCGGGCTTATGGTGTCGGGGCGGCTGCACAGGTCTATTTCGGTAAACCTGCAGATAAGCTAACCCTGAGTGAAATGGCGGTTATTGCTGGCTTGCCTAAAGCACCGTCCACCTTTAACCCCCTCTATTCGCTGGACCGGGCAACCGCGCGACGTAACGTTGTGTTGTCCCGTATGCTTAGTGAAGGCTATATCACCAGGACGCAATACGATCAGGCCCGTGCGGATACCATTGATGCTGACTATCACGCCCCGGAAATCGCCTTCTCTGCCCCTTATCTCTCCGAGATGGTGCGTCAGGAAATGATGACCCGCTACGGCGAAAAAGCCTATGAAGATGGTTATCGGGTGTACACCACCATCACCCGTAAAGTGCAGCAATCCGCGCAAGCTGCCGTGCGTAATAACGTGATGGATTACGATATGCGACACGGTTACCGCGGTCCTTCAAATGTGCTGTGGAAGCCGGGCGAAACCGCATGGGACAGCAGGAAAATTACCGAGTCGCTAAAAGGCCTCCCCTCTTATGGCCCGTTAGAGCCTGCGGTTGTCACCGCAGCAAATCCGCAGGAAGCGATGGCGATGTTAGCGGATGGCACTTCGGTTTCCTTACATATGGAAGGCATGCGCTGGGCACGGCCTTACCGTTCTGACACACAGCAAGGCCCGACACCTCGTAAAGTCACTGACGTTGTGCAGACAGGCCAGCAAATCTGGGTGCGCCCGGTAAATGAAAACTGGTGGCTGGCGCAGGTGCCCGATGTCAATTCTGCATTAGTGTCGATTAATCCACATGACGGTGCGGTGCTGGCGCTGGTTGGCGGTTTCGACTTTAATCAGAGCAAATTTAACCGTGCGACTCAGGCGTTGCGTCAGGTGGGTTCCAACATAAAACCCTTCCTTTATACCGCGGCGATGGATAAAGGCCTGACGCTGGCAAGTATTCTGAATGACGTTCCGATTTCCCGCTGGGATGCCGGTGCGGGTTCTGACTGGCAGCCCAAAAACTCCCCGGCCGAGTATGCCGGGCCGATTCGTCTGCGTCAGGGACTGGGGCAGTCAAAAAACGTAGTGATGGTACGAGCAATGCGCGCAATGGGTGTCGATTACGCAGCAGAGTATTTGCAGCGTTTCGGCTTCCCGGCACAGAACATTGTGCATACCGAATCGCTGGCGCTGGGTTCCGCTTCATTCACCCCGATGCAGGTCGCACGCGGCTATGCGGTGATGGCAAACGGGGGGTTCCTGGTTGATCCCTATTTCATTACCAAAATCGAGAACGATCAGGGTGGGGTGCTATTTGAAGCCAGGCCCAAAATCGCCTGCGCGAACTGCGATATTCCTGTGATTTATGGCGATACGCCAAAATCCAACGTGCTTGAAAATAAAGATATGGAAAACGTGGCGACCTCTCAGGAGCAGCCAAATTCCGGCGTCCCAATGCCTCAACTGGAGCAAGCGAATCAGGATCTGGTCGCCAGAAGCGGTGGGCAGGAGTACGCGCCGCACGTTATCAATACGCCACTGGCGTTCTTAATCAAAAGTGCGCTTAACAGTAATATCTTTGGCGAGCCCGGCTGGCAGGGTACGGGCTGGCGCGCGGGCCGGGATCTGAAACGTAGCGATATTGGCGGTAAAACCGGCACCACTAACAGCTCGAAGGATGCCTGGTTCTCAGGGTATGGTCCGGGCGTAGTTACCTCGGTATGGATTGGTTTTGACGATCATCGCCGTGATCTGGGGCGCACGACGGCCTCAGGTGCGATTAAAGATCAGATTTCCGGTTATGAAGGCGGGGCCAAGAGTGCGCAACCAGCGTGGGATGCCTACATGCAGGCAGTGTTAGACGGGGTGCCAGAAGACCCTCTCACGCCGCCGCCAGGTATTGTGACAGTGAACATTGACAGAGGCACCGGTCAGTTGGCCAGTGGTGGCAGTAGTCGCCAGGAATACTTTATCGAAGGTACACAACCGACCCAGCAGGCGGTGCATGAGGTGGGCACGACCATCATCGATAACGGTGAGACCCACGAACTCTTCTGACAAAAAAGGCGCGATAAGCGCCTTTTTTTATAGCCTGCCCTGGCCTCTCAGCCACTCCCGGAGGAGGAACAGCGCGCTGACGTTACGGGCTTCGTGAAAATCAGGCTCTTCCAGCAGATCCATTAAATGGGCCAGCGGCCAGCGAACCTGCGGTAGCGGCTCCGGCTCATCCCCCGGCAACGATTCGGGATAGAGGTCTTCTGCCAAGAGGATGTTCATTTTGCTGGAGAAGTATGAGGGTGCCATGCTGAGTTTTTTCAGGAAGGTCAGTTCATTAGCGCCAAACCCCACCTCTTCTTTGAGCTCGCGGTTTGCTGCCTCATACATGTTTTCGCCGGGGTCTATCAGCCCTTTGGAAAATCCCAGCTCATAAGATTCAGTTCCCACCGCATATTCACGAATAAGGATTATATGATCGTCGATAATGGGCACGATCATGACCGCCTCGCGGTTGGAGGGGCGCATACGTTCATAAACGCGACGTACACCATTACTGAATTCCAGATCCACACTTTCAACGTTAAATAGTCGTGAAGAGGCCACGGTTTCAACACTGAGAATGGTGGGCTTTTGCAGTGATTCGCTCATTATTATCGGTCTTTCCAGAGAATACTGACATTATTGTGCGACACACTACCGCACTTGAGCAATGTCATTTGCCAGGCATTTACATTTTCGCAACCTTACTCTATGCATTGACCAAATAAACCTAAAAGTCAAGAGGTTGAAATAATTCCAGGAATTTGCTGATATTCGCTATGTGAGCACTTTGCTACCCTTTCAAAGGCTGTGAAGCACTAACACATTAAGAATATGATTTCACCTATTAACATGTTGATTAAACTGATAATATTGATGGGAAAAGGTGCGACTGACTACACCTGCTGCTAAAAGTAAGATGGGGAAAGCATGAGCACCATTTTGATTTTTTTCGCTGCTATGCTGGCCTTAGCACTTGCCATTGGGTGGGTGTACCGGATGAGATCGCAGCGGCGATTTCGTTTACCACACCTTCAGGCTTTTGCAGGTGCGACAACGCGTAAATTAACCCCGGAAGAGCGCAACGCCGTTGAAAGCTATCTGGAAGCCCTTTCCCGTACCCGTCAGGCGCCAGGCCCGACAGGCGCGACCACCGCGCCAGTCTCTCTGGCGTTAAATCCTCAAAGTAATACGGTTATCCACCTCACTCAGGCCATCACCCGCTACGGCATTACTACGGATGCGCCAAACAAATGGCGTTACTATCTCGACTCCGTAGAAGTGCATTTGCCCCCCTTCTGGGAACAGTACATTACCGATGAGAACAGTGTTGAGCTGATTCGCACGGATACTCTGCCGCTGGTGATTTCGCTCAATGGTCATACGCTGAGTGAATCGCGGTATGACGAGCAGGGGCTGATGCCTGAGCGTGTGCAGAAAACGCATTCTGCTATTCGCGGTGAAGAGACAGAGCAAATTGAGTTGCTCAATATTCGCCATGAAACCCCGCAAGAATATGCGCTCGGTCGCCCGGATGGTATGCGCGAAGCCTTGCTTATCGCAACATCGTTTGTCCTGTTCTTTTTATGCCTTGTCACGCCAGAAGTGTTTGTTATCTGGCTTGCCGGAGGGGGCATTCTCCTTCTCGCCGCAGGCATGTGGGGCATGTTTGCCCCACCGGCTAAAAATGCCCTGCGGGAAATACATTGTTTGCGTGGCACTCCTAAACGCTGGGGTCTGTTTGGTGAAAACGATCAGGAGCAAATCAATAATATCTCTTTGGGAATCATTGATTTAATCTATCCACGCCACTGGCAGCCCTTCATCGCCCAGGATCTGGGTCAGCAAAGCGATATTGATATCTACCTGGACCGTCATGTCGTGCGTCAGGGACGTTTTCTCTCCCTTCACGATGAAGTTACCCATTTCCCGATACAACACTGGGTCCGCAGCGCGGTCATTGCGCTGGGCGCACTGGTCGTGCTGGTGATGCTACTGGTTTGGGTACCGCTGGATATGCCCATTAAGTTCACCCTCTCCTGGATCAAGGGGGCACAAACGCTTGAAGCCACAAAAGTGAGTGAGCTTGAGTCTGCCGGCCTGCGTGTGGGCGATTCGCTGCGCATTCACAGCACTGGCATGTGTAGTATTCCGGCCACCGGTAGCTGGACATCACGTCAAAGCTCACCTTTTGCGCCGTTCGACTGTTCACAGATTATCTGGAACGATGCGCCGCCATTGCCCCTGCCAGAGTCTGAAACCGTCAACAAAGCCACCGCGCTGGTGCAGGCCGTCAACCGCCAGTTGCACCCCAAGCCTGAGGACGACTCCCGGGTAAGTCCGGCTTTGCGTACGGCAATTCAGAAATCTGGCATGGTGTTGTTAGATGACTTCTCAGAAATTGTGCTGAAAACCCAGCAGCTTTGTGCCGCAGATGACGACTGCCTGCGTCTTAAAAATGCACTCGTTAATCTGGGGAATAGTAAAGACTGGGATACGCTGACCTCACGCGCCAGCGCGGGTAGACTGACGGGCGTTAATGTCCTGTTGCGGCCCGTTAGCGCCGAATCACTCGATAATCTGATAACCACCTCCACCGCCCCCTTTATTCAGCGGGAAACCGCGCGGGCGGCCCAGTCGCTCAATAGTCCGGCACCAGGTGGTTTTATCATTGTTAGTGAAGAAGGTAGCGAACTGGTCGATCAACCCTATCCCCCGGTCGCGCTCTATGACTACCCTGCTACCGAACAATGGAAAGAATTTCAGCGCTTAGCTGAAATGCTCATGCGCACACCGTTCAGTGCCGAGGGTATTATCACCAATATCTCCACGGACGCGAATGGTACACGCCATATCAGCCTTCATCGCATTCCGGATGCATCTGGTCTGTGGCGTTATGTCAGCACCACCCTCTTACTGCTGGCAATGGTGGTTTGTACACTCTATAACGGCATCCTGGCCATCCGCCGCTACCAACGCAACCGCTCACGCCTTGCGGATATTCAGCAATATTATGAAAATTGTCTGAATCCCACGCTGATCTCCGCTCCTGATAGCCTGACCTGATAAAACGGATGCGCGTCGGGTGTGGTAATCTGGCGCGCATTTTCCTTCTGGCTGGAGTTGCCTATGCATTTTGATATTGACTGGCGGGATGTGGACACCGTCCTGCTGGACATGGACGGTACGCTGCTCGACCTCGCTTTTGACAATTACTTCTGGCAGACGCTGGTTCCAGAGACGTTCGGCGCAAAGGAAGGGATCACCGCAACCGAAGCACAGGCCATTATTCGCAAGGAATATCACGCGGTGCAGCATACGCTAAACTGGTACTGTCTGGATTTCTGGAGTGAACGTCTGGGGCTCGATATCTGTGCGATGACAACGCAACAAGGGCCACGCGCCGTGCTACGTGAAGATACCGTGCCCTTTCTGGATGCGCTGCAAAAATGCGGTAAGAGACGCATCCTGTTAACCAATGCGCATCCGCACAACCTGGCCGTGAAACTTGAGCATACCGGCCTTGCGGCACACCTTGATTTATTGCTTTCCACCCACACATTTGGTTATCCCAAAGAGGATCAGCGTTTGTGGCAGGGCGTAGTAGACGAAACAGGCCTGGATCCTGAACGCACGCTGTTTATTGATGACAGCGAACCGATTCTGGATGCCGCCGCAAAATTTGGTATTCGTTACTGCCTTGGGGTGACCAACCCTGACTCCGGGCTTGCAGATAAAACCTATCTGCGCCATCCCGGCATGAACGATTATCGCCACCTGATTCCCTCGCTCAGCGAGAAGGAGAGGTAATGAAACCACAGCCCGCGCAGGACGTCCGACTGGATAAATGGCTCTGGGCCGCGCGCTTTTACAAAACGCGTGCCCTGGCTCGTGACATGATCGAAGGCGGCAAAGTGCATTACAACGGCCAGCGTAGCAAGCCGAGTAAAACCGTCGAACTGAATGCCACCCTGACCCTTCGCCAGGGAAACGATGAACGCACGGTGATCATTAAGGGCATTACTGAACAGCGACGTCCCGCAGAGGAGGCTGTTTTGCTCTATGAAGAAACGGCTGAAAGCATTGAGAAGCGGGAAAAAATGGCGCAGGCACGTAAACTGAATGCGCTGACCATGCCTCATCCTGACCGTCGACCGGATAAGAAAGAACGCCGCGACCTGATGAAATTTAAACACGGTGACAGCCAGTAGTGCGCACCTGCAAGAGAGAAAATTATGGCTCAACATGACCAACTACACCGCTATCTGTTTGAAAACTACGCCGTGCGCGGCGAACTGGTAACCGTCTCGGAAACCTGGAAACAGATGCTGGAAAATCACAATTACCCCTTGCCGGTGAAAACGCTTCTGGGTGAGCTGCTGGTTGCGACCAGCCTGCTCACGGCGACGCTGAAGTTTGCGGGTGATATCACGGTGCAATTGCAGGGTGATGGCCCGATGAGCCTGGCGGTGATTAATGGCAACAACCGCCAGCAAATGCGTGGCGTAGCCCGCGTACAGGGCGAGATTCCTGAAGGCGCTGATCTGAAAACGCTGGTAGGTAATGGTTATCTGGTTATCACCATTACGCCTGAAGAAGGTGAACGCTATCAGGGCGTTGTCGGTCTGGAAGGCGATACCCTGGCCGCCTGTCTGGAAGACTATTTCCTGCGCTCTGAGCAGTTGCCGACGCGCCTGTTTATTCGCACCGGTGAGGTCGCAGGCACGCCTGCTGCGGGCGGTATGCTGTTGCAGGTGCTCCCTGCTCAGGAAACCCAGGCGGAAGATTTCGAGCATTTGGCCATTTTGACGGAAACCATTAAAGCAGACGAACTCCTTACGCTGGCGGCAGAAGAAGTGCTGCATCGCCTTTACCACGATGAAGAAGTTCGCCTGTACGATCCGCAGGACGTGGAGTTTAAATGCACCTGTTCCCGCGAGCGCTGCGCAGATGCCTTAAAAACGCTGCCGGATGAAGAAGTCGACAGCATCCTTGCTGAAGAGGGTGAGATTGATATGAACTGCGATTACTGTGGTAACCATTACCTCTTTAATTCTATGGACATCGCAGAAATCCGCAACAACGCCTCCCCTGCCGATCCGCAAGTGCATTAATCCTTCATCTTTAGTCGTCTTCAGGTGCCACCCTCGCGGTGGCATTTTTGTCTGACGCGTCACGTTTCCGCTAAAATAGTTTATGAAAGGCTTACGTAATTTTCTTTCATGAAAGCGATTACAGTCACAATCTCACCGTTTAAAATATCGCTTTATGTCGCTTTAATAACATTTTCCCGATCATAATGGCTATCATTGCCAGAATCTGTCTCGTTTCATGACGGATATCACAGTGTTTTACATCGCTAAGGGTTCGTCGAGATGCGTAAATCTATGAGCCGTGTCGCGGTCAGGGACGGGATAACAACCCTACAATTTCAGGCAGTACATATTGGCTAAGGAGAAGTGACATGCGCGTTAAAGATTTAACCCCGCAGGAGCTCAAGGCTTATGGTATCAACGATGTTCAGGATATCGTTTACAACCCCGACTACGATACGTTGTTTCAGGAAGAGCTCAGGGATGACCTCGAAGGCTACGAGCGAGGCGTGTTAACCGATTCAGGTGCGGTCGCCGTCGACACCGGTATTTTCACTGGTCGCTCGCCGAAAGATAAGTATATTGTCCGCGATGACACCACGCGCGACAGCGTCTGGTGGTCCGACAAAGGCAAAGGTAAGAACGACAATAAGCCGCTCTCACCCGAAACCTGGCAACATCTTAAAGGCCTTGTGACCCGCCAGCTCTCCGGTAAACGTCTGTTCATCATTGACGCCTTTTGCGGGGCAAACCCCGATACCCGTCTCTCCGTACGGTTTGTCACTGAAGTGGCCTGGCAGGCACACTTCGTGAAAAATATGTTTATCCGTCCTACCCCTGAAGAACTCGCTGATTTCGAACCCGATTTCATCGTCATGAACGGCGCAAAATGCACCAACCCCTTATGGAAAGAGCAGGGGCTGAACTCGGAAAACTTTGTGGCATTTAACCTCACCGAGCGCATCCAGCTTATTGGCGGCACCTGGTACGGTGGCGAGATGAAAAAAGGGATGTTCTCAATCATGAACTACCTTTTGCCGCTCAAGGGTATTGCCTCAATGCACTGCTCTGCGAACGTGGGCGAGAAGGGCGATGTGGCCGTTTTCTTTGGTCTTTCTGGCACGGGCAAAACCACGCTCTCTACAGATCCGAAGCGCCGGCTGATTGGCGATGACGAACACGGCTGGGACGATGACGGCGTGTTTAACTTCGAAGGTGGCTGCTACGCCAAGACCATCAGGCTGTCTGAAGAAGCAGAACCGGATATCTTCCACGCCATTCGTCGCGATGCGCTGCTGGAAAACGTGACCGTGCGTGCCGACGGTAGCATTGATTACGATGATGCCTCTAAAACCGAAAACACCCGGGTCTCTTACCCTATCTATCACATCGACAACATCGTTAAACCCGTGTCAAAAGCAGGACACGCCACTAAGGTCATCTTCCTCACCGCGGATGCCTTCGGCGTGTTGCCGCCGGTGTCTCGTTTAACCGCAGACCAGACGCAATATCACTTTCTGTCTGGCTTTACGGCGAAATTAGCGGGCACCGAACGCGGCGTCACTGAGCCTACTCCGACCTTCTCCGCCTGTTTCGGCGCAGCGTTCCTGTCGTTGCACCCGACGCAATACGCCGAAGTGCTGGTAAAACGAATGCAAGCTGTCGGCGCGCAGGCTTATCTGGTTAACACCGGCTGGAACGGTACGGGTAAACGTATCTCCATTAAGGATACGCGGGCGATCATTGACGCGATTCTTGATGGCGCGCTGGACGAGGCTGAAACCTTTACGCTGCCGATGTTTAATCTGGCTATCCCGACGGAATTACCCGGCGTAGATACCCGGATCCTCGATCCAAGAAACACCTACGCGTCACCAGAACAGTGGCAGGAGAAAGCCACGCAGCTGGCGAAACTTTTCATCAGTAACTTTGAGAAGTACACCGACACCGCCGCAGGAGCCGCACTGGTGAGCGCCGGTCCCAGACTGTAATTTTGCAACACGCGTTAAACAAAACCCGCCGGATGGCGGGTTTTTTTCAGGCATTGTCTTTAGGTTGTACGCTGATTCGCGTGACCGGGATCGGCAACCAGGCACGAATAGAGAGCCCGCCTCGCTCACTGACACCCAGCTCAAGCAGACCGTTGTGATTATCAATAATACGCTGCACGATAGCTAACCCAAGGCCGGTACCGCTGGTGCTGCGGGCACTGTCACCACGAACGAAAGGCTGGAAAAGGTGTTTCCGTTGCTCAGGTTTGATCCCCGGCCCATCATCCTCAACCTGGAACCAGGCGCGATTGAGTTCAGTACCACTGCTGACTTTGATCCACCCATTACCATAGCGGGCAGCATTAACCACCATGTTGGCTAAGGCACGTTTAATGGAGAGCGGATGCATGCGCACCTGGATATCCCCCTCATTCAGCGCTGTCTCAATTTCCCGCTCATAGCCGCTTTCTGCTGCAACCACCTCGCCCAGCACCGCGTTAAGTTCAGCAAGCTCCATCGGCATCTCCTGCCCGGTGCGCAGGTAATCAATAAACTGCTCGATAATGGCGTTGCACTCTTCGATATCTTTATTGATCGATTCCGCGAGATAGCCGTCTTCTTCGGCCATCATTTCAGTCGCAAGGCGAATACGTGTTAATGGCGTGCGCAGATCGTGACTCACCCCCGCCATCAGCAGCGTGCGATCGTCAGCCAGTTGCTTCACCCCTGCGGCCATCTGATTAAAAGCACGGGTGACGGAGCGCACTTCTGACGCACCATACTCACGCAGCGGCGGTGGAATATGGCCTTTGCCCACCTTAAGCGCCGCATGTTCAAGGTCAACCAGAGGCCGGTTTTGTATTCGAATAAACAGCCATGCCCCGCCAATCGCCAGCAGCATGATGGCCAGGGTGTAGCGGAACAGCGGCGAAAAATCGCCCTGATGGATTTCGGTAAGCGGAACACGAACCCAGATATTGGGTGAGAGCCAGGTTTTCAGCCAGACCACTGGCGAACTTTTGTTAACCTCAACGCGAACTTCCGTCGGGCCCCCCAACTGCTGCGCCATCTGCTGGCTTAAGAATTCATAATGCTGCGCCCAGCGCAAACCCGCGTCTTCGGCGGCTTCGTTCGAATAAAGCGAGATGCCGAGCTCACGATAAATTTCACGCCGGAACGCCGGAGGAACGACAAGTTGCGTCCCGTCCTCCAGTTGCAGCTTATCGGTCATCAGCATACGGACTTCGTAAGCAAGCACCTTATTAAACTGCTGGAGGCTGGGCAAAATCGCGAAGTTCAGCACCACGAGGTAGGTTGTCACCAGGCTGACAAACAGCAAGGTGACAATCAATAACAGCGTGCGGGCAAACGAACTTCGCGGCGAGAAGCGCATTCGCCTCATGCTTTAGAACCGTCCGGCACGAAGACGTAGCCCAGACCCCATACGGTCTGGATATAGCGTGGATGGGCCGGATCTTCTTCCACCATGCGGCGCAGGCGGGAGATTTGTACGTCGATTGAGCGTTCCATTGCGGAGTACTCACGACCACGGGCCAGGTTCATCAGCTTGTCGCGGGAAAGCGGTTCACGGGGGTGGCTGACCAGGGCCTTCAGCACCGCAAACTCACCGCTCGTCAGCGGCATCGGCTCATCTTCGCGGAACATTTCGCGGGTGCCGAGGTTGAGCTTAAATTTACCGAAGGCAATCACCGCTTCTTCCTGAGAAGGGGCGCCCGGCAGTTCGTTGGCCTGGCGGCGCAGTACGGCACGGATACGGGCCAGCAGTTCACGCGGGTTGAACGGTTTTGGAATGTAGTCATCCGCCCCGATTTCAAGCCCCACAATCCGGTCTACCTCTTCCCCTTTTGCCGTCACCATAATGATGGGCATTGGGTTGCTTTGACTGCGCAGACGGCGGCAGATAGAGAGACCATCTTCGCCCGGTAACATCAGGTCAAGAACCATGAGATGAAAAGACTCACGCGTCAGCAAGCGATCCATTTGTTCAGCATTGGCGACGCTACGAACCTGGAAGCCTTGTTCGGTGAGATAACGTTCAAGCAAGGCACGCAGGCGCATGTCGTCATCCACGACCAGGATTTTATAATTCTCTTGCATTGTTTTTACTCCCAAAGGTTCCGACAATTATGATGACGTATTCTAAAAAAGTGCACGTTAACAACCAGCGAAATCTGGTATAAATTCTAGTCGAAATTGTTACAAAGCATATTTAACAGTAGCTTATATGCATATAGCATCACATAAATGATGATTAATCCGCACCTTAGGGCGTTAATTTGTAAAGACAACGATGAATAAAGAATAAGGCAGGAAAATGAAAACGCCGCTGATTACCCGTGAAGGCTACGACAAATTGAAACAGGAGCTGGATTTCCTCTGGCGACAGGAGCGCCCGGAAGTCACAAAAAAAGTCACCTGGGCGGCAAGCCTTGGCGACCGCAGCGAGAATGCCGACTATCAGTACAACAAAAAGCGCCTGCGCGAGATCGACCGCCGGGTGCGCTATCTGACGAAGTGCCTCGAAAACCTGAAAATCGTCGATTACTCCCCGCAGCAGGAAGGCAAAGTCTTTTTTGGTGCCTGGGTTGAGATTGAAAACGATGACGGCAACACCCTGCGTTTTCGTATCGTCGGTTACGACGAAATCTTTGGTCGCAAGGATTACATCTCCATTGACGCTCCGATGGCCCGCGCGTTGCTGAAAAAAGAGGTTGGCGATGTAGCCGTGGTCAACACGCCTGCCGGGGAAGCGACCTGGTATGTGAACGAGATAACCTACGTAAAATGAGCAGGAACAATCTGAAGCCCCTGCCGATGGCTGGCATTTTTGCTGGTCAATCCGTATAACTGTCCCTTAATTTTTTACTCGGATGAAGCAAAATCCATGATGAATGATTCTTTCTGCCGCATTATCGCCGGTGAAATTCAGGCGCGTGCTGAACAGGTTGACGCTGCCGTTCGTCTGCTCGATGAAGGGAACACCGTACCGTTTATTGCACGTTATCGTAAGGAAGTGACCGGCGGTCTGGATGACACGCAACTGCGTAATCTGGAGACACGTCTGGGGTATTTGCGTGAACTGCAGGATCGCCGCCAGGCCATTCTTAAATCTATCGGCGAACAGGGTAAGCTGACGGAGGCGCTGGAGAAAGCGATTAACGGTACGCTGAGCAAAACCGAGCTTGAAGACCTGTACCTGCCTTTTAAACCGAAGCGCCGCACGCGCGGGCAAATCGCGATTGAAGCTGGCCTCGAACCGCTGGCCGATCTGCTCTGGAACGACCCGTCGCACGATCCTGAAACCGAAGCCGCGAAATTTATCGATGTCGATAAGGGCGTGGCTGACAGCAAAGCCGCGCTTGATGGCGCGCGCTATATCCTGATGGAGCGCTTTGCTGAGGACGCCACGCTGCTGGCCAAAGTGCGTGATTATCTGTGGAAAAATGCCCACCTCGTCTCCACCGTAGTCAGCGGGAAAGAAGAGGAAGGGGCGAAGTTCCGCGACTATTTCGACCATCACGAACCTGTCGCCACCGTCCCGTCTCACCGCGCGCTGGCCATGTTCCGTGGACGTAACGAAGGCATTTTGCAGCTCTCACTGAACGCCGACCCTCAATTTGACGAGCCGCCCAAAGAGAGCCAGGGCGAACACATCATCAGCGAACATCTTGGCCTGCGTCTGAATAATGCCCCGGCAGACGGCTGGCGCAAAGGCGTGGTGAGCTGGACCTGGCGCATCAAAGTGCTAATGCATCTTGAAACCGAATTAATGGGTACGGTACGCGAACGCGCGGAAGAGGAAGCAATTAACGTCTTCGCCCGCAATCTGCACGATCTGCTGATGGCGGCCCCTGCCGGGCTGCGTGCCACTATGGGTCTCGATCCGGGCCTGCGCACCGGGGTGAAAGTTGCGGTGGTTGACGCCACCGGCAAACTGGTTGCTACCGACACCATTTATCCCCATACCGGCCAGGCCGCGAAAGCCGCCGCCGTGGTCGCGGCCCTGTGTGAGAAACACAACGTTGAACTCGTTGCCATCGGCAACGGCACGGCGTCACGTGAAACCGAGCGTTTCTACCTTGATGTGCAAAAACAGTTCCCGCAGGTTAAAGGGCAGAAAGTGATCGTCAGCGAAGCCGGGGCCTCCGTCTACTCTGCCTCTGAGCTGGCGGCACTGGAGTTCCCGGACCTTGATGTCTCTTTGCGTGGTGCCGTCTCTATCGCCCGTCGTCTACAGGATCCGCTGGCAGAACTGGTGAAAATCGATCCGAAATCCATCGGTGTCGGCCAGTACCAGCATGATGTCAGCCAGACACAGCTTGCCCGTAAGCTTGATGCCGTGGTCGAAGACTGCGTTAACGCCGTGGGCGTGGACCTGAATACAGCTTCCGTCCCGTTGTTAACGCGCGTTGCCGGTCTGACCCGGATGATGGCGCAGAATATTGTCTCCTGGCGTGACGAAAACGGTCAGTTCCGGAACCGACAGCAGCTGCTTAAAGTCAGCCGGCTGGGGCCAAAAGCGTTTGAACAGTGCGCCGGCTTCCTGCGGATCAACCACGGCGATAACCCCCTGGACGCCTCCACGGTACACCCGGAGACCTACCCGGTGGTGGAGCGCATCCTGGCGGTAACCGCACAATCCTTGCGCGAGTTGATGGGCAACAGCAGCGAACTACGCAAACTCAGTCCAGCGGATTTCACCGATGAGCATGTCGGACTTCCTACGGTGACGGACATTATTAAAGAGCTGGAAAAACCAGGCCGTGACCCACGCCCTGAGTTTAAAACCGCCACCTTTGCTGACGGCGTGGAAACCATGAACGACCTGCTGCCGGGCATGGTTCTTGAAGGCGCTGTAACCAACGTTACTAACTTTGGTGCCTTTGTTGATATTGGCGTACATCAGGATGGCCTCGTGCATATCTCTTCACTGGCCGATAAGTTTGTCGACGATCCACATACCGTCGTTAAAGCGGGCGATATCGTCAAAGTGAAGGTGCTGGAAGTGGATTTGCAGCGCAAACGTATTGCCCTGACCATGCGTCTGGATGAACAACCTGGTGAAACCAGCGCACGGCGCAGCAATGGCGGTGGGCGTGATCAGGCTCGACCGGCGGCAAAAGCAGCCAAACCTCGCGGGCGAGACGCACAGCCCGCCGGAAACAGCGCGATGATGGATGCGCTGGCAGCTGCAATGGGTAAAAAACGCTAATCAATCACCCCTCCTTTTCAGGAGGGGTCTCCCCGACCGTTCATTATTCAAAAAAATGAACTGATAAACTCTCACCCAAATCTCGCCTTTCATTAAACAGTGGCCTGCTGCCGGTGTAACTCTTCAAAATAACTCATCAGTGATTAGAATTATTTTATTTCCTGAATAATTGTAGGGAAATCTATTAACAAGACAATAACGTTAATGCTTAATTAAACATTAAGATGACGAAATAAATATACGTATTAATTCATAATTTTTAAGTCCTTATAGCCAGTGCGAAAATTAAAAAAATTTTGCGCCACGTCAACGATGCGACGAATTATGATTTCACTCCGTCTTTTATCGCGGTTTAATAAGTGATGATAAAAACTATTCTCATTATCATTGGTCGCTCTGGTCAGTATGAATGCCGTCGCCAGCAACGCGTCTGGTTTCCAATGTTTTCATCCGCCAGACAACAACAAAACGTGCGATAAAGATAAGTAGGTCCTATGCAATTCTCACCAGACAGTTCGTGGAAAATAACGGGCTTCTCACGCGAAATCAGTCCGGCCTGGCGCCAGAAACTGCTTTCCCTGGGAATGTTACCCGGCTCCTCTTTCAATGTGGTTCGTGTGGCACCGCTTGGTGATCCCGTTCATATCGAAACCCGGCGCGTGAATCTGGTGTTGCGGAAAAAAGACCTCGCCTTTCTGCAACTGGAAGTCATTTCGGGTTAATTCTGACGGGTAAGAAAATAATGAAAAAGCTGACCATTGGATTAATCGGTAATCCTAACTCCGGCAAAACCACCCTTTTTAATCAACTCACGGGCGCACGCCAGCGCGTAGGCAACTGGGCGGGGGTAACTGTCGAACGTAAAGAGGGGCAATTTTCCACTACGGACCATCAGGTCACCCTGGTTGACCTGCCAGGCACCTATTCGCTTACCACCATCTCCTCGCAGACCTCTCTGGATGAACAGATCGCCTGCCATTACATCCTGAGCGGTGATGCAGACCTGCTGATTAACGTGGTTGATGCGTCTAATCTCGAACGTAACCTTTATCTGACGCTGCAGCTGCTTGAACTCGGCATCCCGTGTGTGGTTGCACTGAACATGCTGGATATTGCGGAAAAACAGAAAGTCCGTATAGATATTGATGCGCTGTCTACCCGCCTGGGTTGCCCGGTCGTACCGCTGGTCTCAACGCGTGGTCGCGGTATTGATGCCCTTAAGCTCGCGGTCGATCGCCACCAGCAAAATACGCCTCTTGAACTGATTCATTATGCGCAACCCTTAAAGCGTGAGGCTAACGCCCTCGCCGCATTTATGTCTTCAGCAATGCCGCTGCATCAGCGCTACTGGCTGGGCCTGCAAATGCTCGAAGGTGATATTTACAGCCGGGCCTACGCAGGCGATGCTGCGCTCAAACTGGAAACGGCACTCACCCGCCTGAGCGGTGAGATTGACGATCCGGCGCTGCATATTGCTGACGCACGCTATCAGACTATTTCGGCAATATGTGAAGCCGTCAGTAACACATTGACCGCCGAGCCCAGTCAGTTTACCGCTGGCGTGGATCGCATCATCCTTAACCGGTTTCTGGGCCTGCCCATTTTCTTATTTGTGATGTATCTGATGTTCCTGCTGGCTATTAATATCGGCGGTGCACTCGCCCCGGTTTTTGATGCCGGTTCCGTAGCTATCTTTATTCATGGCGTTCAGTGGCTGGGTTACACGCTGCACTTCCCGGCGTGGCTGACGATTTTCCTCGCCCAGGGGCTGGGGGGCGGGGTCAATACCGTGCTGCCTCTGGTTCCCCAGATTGGCATGATGTACCTGTTTCTTTCCTTCCTGGAAGATTCAGGTTACATGGCGCGGGCTGCCTTTGTGATGGACAGACTGATGCAGGCGCTGGGTCTGCCGGGCAAATCCTTCGTCCCTTTGATTGTCGGCTTTGGCTGTAACGTGCCATCGGTTATGGGGGCACGCACGCTGGATGCTCCCCGTGAACGCCTGATGACTATCATGATGGCACCCTTTATGTCCTGCGGGGCACGCCTGGCAATTTTCGCGGTCTTTTCCGCTGCTTTCTTTGGTCAGCAAGGCGCGCTTGCGGTCTTCTCGTTGTATGTGCTCGGCATAGTGATGGCTATCCTGACCGGACTGATGCTCAAACACACTATTATGCGTGGTGAAGCCTCACCCTTTATTATGGAGTTACCGGTTTACCATGTTCCACATCTGAAGAGCCTCCTCTTGCAGACCTGGCAACGACTGAAGGGGTTTGTGTTGCGCGCCGGTAAAGTCATTGTGGTGGTCAGCATTTTCCTCAGCGCCTTAAACAGCTTCTCCCTGAGTGGCAAGGCGGTGGATAACATTAACGACTCTGCCCTTGCCTCCGTCAGCCGGGTCTTTACTCCGCTATTAAAGCCCATTGGCGTCCAGCCTGACCACTGGCAGGCTACTGTCGGCCTGTTTACCGGCGCAATGGCAAAAGAGGTGGTGGTAGGAACGCTGAATACGCTTTACACCGCTGAAAATATCCAGCAGGCCGACTTCAACCCTGCGGAGTTTAGTCTGACAGACGAACTGAGGGCTTCCATTGACGAAACCTGGACCAGCCTGAAAGAGACCTTCAGCCTGAGCGTACTGGCAAACCCTATTGAAGCCAGCAAAGGTGATGGCGAAATGGAAACAGGGACGATGGGCGTGATGAGTGAGAAATTCGGTAGCCCCAGCGCGGCTTACAGCTATCTTATCTTCGTGCTGCTCTACATTCCCTGTATTTCAGTGATGGGAGCCATCTCCCGTGAATCGAGCCGTGGCTGGATGGGTTTCTCCATTCTGTGGGGACTCAATATCGCCTATTCTCTGGCAACACTATTTTACCAGACCACTAATTTTAGCGCGCACCCGACCTGGAGCCTGGCCTGCATTCTGGCGGTCATTTTGTTTAACATTATCGTGATCGGCAGCCTGCGCCGCGCCAGAAGCCGTGTCGATGTCAACCTGCTCGCTACCCGTAAAACTGCCGCCAGCTGCTGCGAAAGCCCGGCGGGAGACTGCCACTGAGGTCGCAAAAATGGCATCACTGATTGACGTTCGTAACATGCTTGCGCTGCGGGGGCGGATGGATGTCGGCCAGCTCAGCAGCGCACTGCAGCTCTCTCGCCCGATGGTCGAGGCCATGCTGGGCCGTATGGAAATCATGGGTAAAGCCATACGCGTGCCGCAAGAGGCGGAGGGTTGCCTGACAGGAAGTTGTAAAGCGTGTCCGGAAGGCAAAACGGCCTGTCATCAGACATGGTGGACATTGAGTGGTTGCTGAAAGCGGGTCATCCGACCCGCTTTATGGTTCACGTTACGCTTACTTATAGACATCCGCCGTGGCGTGGATGTCTTTTTCATTTTTCTCGCCGCTGGTGACCACAAAGTAGGTGCCACCTAACTCATCAGCTTTTTTGGACAGCTCTTTTTTGGCGTCCATAGGCGCTGTGGTATCAGACGTGGTAATGGTGCCAACCTTCGTCAGATTCATACTCGCGACCTTATCTTTTTCCAGTTCCTGTGCGGCCATGACGCCAAAGGAAAGGGAACCAATCACCAGAGACGCAACAATACCTGTAACTAATTTCATACCTATGATTCTCCTAGGGTTTTTGATTGTTTTACAGTTGCAGCACAGACTGTACGCGCCGCAAAAGCCTTTTAAGTATCGTAGTGGAATGCCGCTTATTCAAGCCAACGCCCCCGCTACACGAGAGAATCAGAAAAGGACTTTAAAGCTCTGGAAAAATCATCAGGATGGGAAATAAATGGCGCATGGGCTGCTTTGGCGAAAATGAGAGATTCACTGCGTGGCCACATTGCATCCAGGGGGGCAATAATCTTGCGGGGAACCAGGCCATCCAGTCGGCCATAAATGCGCAGAAAGGGCAGCGTCAGCGCGGTCAGCGCCTCGCGCAGGTCTGCGGTTTTCAGGATCTCCAGGCCGCCATTCAGTACCTCTGGTGGCGGCACTGGCAGTGACAAAACAGCATGTTTTAGCTGACGCGCATCCTGACGAGCGGTTTCTGTTCCCATCGTTTGCAACGCCAGAAAGCGCTCTACCGTGCGCTGGAAATGCTCACTGAGCTGCTGCTGAAAACCAGCCAGAACCTCTGATTTAATACCGGCCCATGCGTCCTGCTCGCTAAAGCAAGGGGACGATGCCACCGTGACCAGTCCTCTGACCCGTTCAGGTGCCATTAACGCTACCTGGCTTGCCACCAGTCCACCCAGGCTCCAGCCCACCCAGATGGCCTGCCCCGGCGCGTTTGCCAGCACGATCTCCGCCATTTCGCTAAGCGTCATAGCCGGAAAACCGCTGCTACGACCATAGCCCGGCAGGTCCACCAGATGCAGCGTAAATTGCGTACTAAGTTCAGCGGTAATGCAATCCCATACCTGCGCGTTCAGCCCCCATCCGTGAAGCAGCACAAGATGGCAATGTCCTTCGCCTTTGGTTTCCCACCAGATGTTGTTCATCCGCTATCGTTCTCTTCTACATACAAGGAGGTGGAATATGCTAACAGTGCCAGGCCTGTGCTGGCTATGTCGAATGCCGCTGGCGCTTGCTCATTGGGGCATATGTTCCAGTTGCGCACGCACTCTTCCTCTGAGGATATCGGTATGCCCCTGCTGCGCACTGCCCGCCCTGGACCCCACGCTCCCCTGCGGCCGCTGCCTGCAAAAAATGCCGCCCTGGCAGCATATGGTGGCGGTCAGTAGCTACACGCCGCCGCTTAGCCATCTGGTGCATCAGATGAAATTTTCCAGGCGGCCTGAGCTCGCACTGGCGCTGGCCCGGCTGCTATATCTGGCAGTCAGAAATGAGCAGCGGAGGCGATCAATACCCGCTCCCGACCTGCTGGTGAACGTGCCACTGTGGCATCGGCGTCAGTGGCGCAGGGGGTATAATCAAAGCGATCTGCTTTGCCGGAAGCTGGTGCACTGGGTAGGGTGCCGCTATGAACCTGCGGCGCTCAGACGAATAAAAAGGACCCGTATCCAGCATCAGCTGAGCGCCCGTTTACGTAAACGCAACCTGAAAAATGCCTTTCGCCTTGAATTGCCCGTGCAGGGGCTCCATATGGTAATTGTGGATGATGTCGTCACTACCGGCAGCACCGTCGCAGAACTCTCTAAACTGCTGTTACGCCACGGCGCGGCGACTGTTCAGGTATGGTGCCTGTGTCGAACCTTGTAGAGCCTCGATGATGGGCGTATTATAACCGAGTAAAATAGTCAACTATTAGGCCATTGCTATGATCCATATCTCCGATGCTGCGCAAGCGCATTTTGCTAAATTGCTGGCAAATCAGGAAGAAGGGACGCAAATTCGCGTGTTTGTGATTAACCCAGGCACGCCAAACGCAGAATGCGGCGTCTCTTATTGCCCGCCAGATGCAGTGGAAGCCGCTGACACCGCCCTGGAATTCGAACAACTGACGGCTTATGTCGATGAGTTGAGCGCACCGTATCTGGAAGATGCGGAAATTGATTTTGTGACTGACCAACTCGGCTCTCAGCTGACGCTGAAGGCCCCTAACGCCAAAATGCGTAAAGTGACCGATGACGCACCGCTGATGGAACGCGTTGAGTACATGCTGCAAGCGCAGGTTAACCCGCAGCTGGCCGGGCACGGCGGGCGTGTAACCCTGATGGAAATTACCGACGAAGGCTACGCTATTCTCCAGTTTGGCGGCGGCTGTAACGGTTGTTCCATGGTCGACGTTACCCTGAAAGAGGGCATCGAGAAGCAGTTGCTGAACGAGTTCCCTGAACTGAAAGGCGTTCGCGACCTGACAGAGCACCAGCGCGGCGAGCACTCTTACTACTGATGCCCCCCTCCGCACGTTCTCCTGCTCCCCGGGAGAACGTGTTACCCGTATCTTCCTGCTTATTTTCCCGCTGTTTTTTTCACTGCTTTCTGGTCGTTAATATGACCCACCTCTCACTTCGCAAATTTTGGCCCCCCAGGTGATTCTCTTTTTACAGATGTTACCCGTATCATCCGCGCAGGCATCAACATTATAAAAACATCCAGCTACTATTTTTAAGTATCGATGTAAGCCGTATTGATGCCCCAGCGCTATGTTTTCTACCTCAGGAAACCCGGCACAAGCTGTAGAAACACTGACGTTACCCATAACAAATTAAGGCCAGGTAAATCATGCCATTAGTCATCGTTGCTATCGGTGTAATCTTGTTGTTGTTATTAATGATCCGCTTCAAATTGAACGGATTTATTGCCCTGGTTCTGGTGGCACTGGCCGTCGGAATGATGCAGGGAATGCCTCTGGATGCAGTGATCAAGTCCATTAAAGCCGGTGTGGGCGGAACCCTCGGCAGCCTTGCGCTGATCATGGGCTTTGGTGCCATGCTCGGTAAGCTGCTGGCAGATTGCGGCGGCGCACAGCGTATCGCGACAACCCTGATTGCAAAATTTGGTGAGAAACATATTCAGTGGGCGGTGGTACTCACTGGCTTCACCGTTGGTTTCGCACTGTTCTATGAAGTCGGCTTCGTGCTGTTGCTGCCGCTGGTATTCACCATTGCGGCCTCGGCCCGTATCCCGCTGCTCTATGTCGGTGTGCCGATGGCGGCTGCACTGTCCGTTACGCACGGCTTCCTGCCTCCGCATCCGGGCCCGACCGCTATTGCCACTATCTTCCATGCTGATATGGGCAAAACCCTGCTGTACGGCACCCTGCTGGGTATCCCAACCGTTATTCTGGCAGGCCCGGTCTACGCGCGGTTCCTGAAAGGGATTGATAAACCGATCCCGGAAGGGCTGTATAACAAGAAAACCTTCACTGAAGCAGAGATGCCGGGCTTTGGCGTGAGCGTCTGGACCTCTCTGGTGCCGGTGGTACTGATGGCCCTGCGTGCGGTTGCGGAAATGGTACTGCCTAAAGGCCACGCTATTCTGCCGTATGCTGAGTTCTTTGGCGATCCGGTAATGGCCACGTTAATCGCCGTGCTGATTGCGGTCTTCACCTTCGGCCTGAATCGCGGTCGTTCGATGGACGACATTAACGAAACGCTGACCAGCTCAATCAAAATTATCGCCATGATGCTGCTCATCATCGGCGGTGGCGGTGCATTCAAACAGGTGCTGGTTGACAGCGGCGTGGACAAGTACATTGCCTCCCTGATGCATGGTACCAATCTGTCGCCTATCTTTATGGCATGGTCTATTGCTGCCGTACTGCGTATCGCGCTCGGCTCGGCCACCGTTGCAGCCATCACCGCAGGTGGTATTGCGGCACCGCTGATTGCAACGACTGGCGTAAGCCCCGAACTGATGGTTATCGCAGTAGGTTCCGGCAGCGTGATTTTCTCGCACGTCAACGACCCGGGCTTCTGGTTGTTTAAAGAGTATTTCAATCTGACCATCGGTGAGACCATGAAGTCCTGGTCTGCACTGGAGACCATCATCTCGGTATGTGGTCTGGTTGGCTGCCTGCTGTTAGGAATGGTGGTGTAAGGTTTACGACACGCCCTTTCCAGAAAAAAAGAACCCACCGAAGTGGGTTCTTTTTTTATCTTTTCTTCCCGACTGCCCTTCTGCGTTTATCCAGGTCCTTAATCAGTTTGTTCACGCTCTCATCGCTAAACATCTTCTCAAGTGAAGTGGACAACTTTCGCCGCCAGTTTTTGTACTGATAACTGGTGCCGGGAATATTCACCGGCCCGGCCATATTCAGCCAGTCTTCCGGTTGCAGGCCAAGCAGCGCACTGTTGCTGTCGGCAATGTAGCGCTGCATACCGCGGTTTAAAAGCGACGTCATCGGCATGCGAGAAGCCTTGTGGCCCACCTTTTTCGGCAGACAACCGTGCTGATGAAGCGCATCAAGCAGCCCCTGTTTTGCCAGTTCGCGGTCTTTGAATAAACCGCGCAGCACAACCTCATCCGGGTAAAGCCCCAGGGTTTTACCCAGCGTCAGGTCCCCACTCTCCCAGTAACCACGTAAAGTTGGCAGATCGTGCGTAGTCGCAACAGCCATTGACTGCACCGGCCAGGCTTGCGGCGCCCGGAAATGCTTCTCATGGTCGTTCTCAAAATAGAGCACTTTATAGGAGTAGACTCCACTGTCACGCAGCTTGCTTACGATCTCTACCGGCACCGTCCCCAGATCTTCGCCAATCACCATACACCGGTGGCGCTGGCTTTCCAGTGCCAGGATAGAAAGCAGGTCATCCACCGGATACTGCACGTAAGCGCCCTGATCCGCCGTCTCACCATAGGGTATCCACCACAAACGCAGCATCGACATCACGTGGTCAATACGCAATGCGCCGCAGCTTTTCATGTTCGCCCGCAACAATTCAACAAAGGGTTCATAACCTCGCGCGGCGGTAATATGGGGATCCATCGGTGGCAGCCCCCAGTTCTGGCCCAGCGGACCGAGAATGTCAGGGGGGGCGCCGACAGAAGCTTTCAGGCAGTACAGCTCCCGGTCGCACCAGGTTTCCGCCCCGCCTTCTGCAACGCCAACCGCCAGATCGCGGTAAAGCCCTATCGGCATCGCGAAATCCTGACTGGTATCCCAACACGCGGCGAACTGGATGCAGGCGAGCCATTGCAGCCATAAATAAAAATTAACCTCGTCCGCATGCTCCTTACAAAACGCCTTAACCTCAGGGCTGTCCGTAGAGCGGAGCGCTTCAGGCCAGGCGGGCCAGCCCCAACGTAACGGGTCTTCTTTGACCTGATTTGCATGCAGGGCATCAAATGCCGCCTGCCAGTAGAGGCTTTCGCCCTCCTGCTTAACGAAACTGTTGAAGGCGGTGCGGGCCTCATCGTCAGCGCCACGCGTGGAAAACTGCTTCCAGGCAAGGCGCAACCCTTCAAGCTTCAGTGCCGTTACCGCGGAATAATCCACGAACTCTGCATCGCGGGCGGCGTTCAGCGAGGCCTGTGTATCGGGAAGCGCCCACCACGCCTGCGCCGCTTTACTGGTTTGAAAATCCTCCACCGCGTTGACGTCGATATAAATAACGTTCAACCAGCGCCTGGACGAAGGGCTGTAGGGGCTGGCGCTTTCAGGATTGGCCGGATAAAGGGCATGAATCGGGTTAAGACCGATAAAAGCGCCTCCGCGATGTGCCACCTCAGCCAGCATGGCTTTCAAATCGCCGAAGTCACCAATACCCCAGTTTTTTTCTGAGCGCAGGGTATAAAGCTGCGCACAGGCTCCCCACAGTTTCTTGCCTTCCAGCAGCGCTTGCGGTTCAAAACAGCGTGCCGGCGTGACAATCAACCGGCAGTGCCAGCGCTGCTCACCCCGACGAAGGGTGAGCGTGTGGTAGCCCTGCGGTAATTTTGCCGGTAGCGTAAGTTTTTTACCGCCCTCAACCCCTCCGCGAAGCTGTAAACCCTGCTCCGTTGTAATGTTCCAGTCGAAATGCCCCTCGCCTTCAACGGGCAGCGCTTTTCTTTTCCCCTGAGTAAATACCAGCACACGAGGCACCGGGGTTACTGCAGAGGCGGCTACCGTAGAGGGGTGCATGGCCTCCAGCAAACGCCGTTTGGTTTCAGCACCGATAGACTGCGGTTTGCCATGCGCATTGATAAAATCCGGGCTAATACCCGCTGCCAGCGCGGCACTTTCAAGACGTTTACTCACCATGCTTTCCCTTAGCGTTTTGCCTGCCAGATACGGGTCTGATAATCGCGAATCGAGCGATCCGAGCTGAACATTCCACAACGTGCAGTGTTCAGAATGGCTGCTCTGGTCCACGCCTCCTCATCACGGTATAGCGCATCTACACGCTTTTGTGCATCAACATAGGCGGCAAAATCTGCCAGTACCAGGTAAGGATCGCCCCCCTGCTTGCCCAGACTGTGCAACATTTGGTCAAAGGCATGCTTATCACCGTCACTGTATTTACCGCTCTCAAGCTCTTTTAGTACGGCATCGAGCTGTTTGTCTTTTTTGCGCCACTTCACCGGATCGTAGCCTTTGGCCTTCAGTGCTTTCACCTCTTCCACGGTGTGGCCGAAAATAAAGATGTTCTCGTCGCCGACCTGTTCGGCAATTTCAACGTTCGCCCCATCCAGCGTGCCGACGGTGAGCGCACCGTTCAGCGCCAGCTTCATGTTGCCGGTGCCGGAGGCCTCTTTACCCGCAGTAGAGATCTGTTCAGAGACATCTGCCGCCGGTATCAGGCGTTCCGCCGCCGACACGCAATAATCCGGCAGGAAGACCACTTTCAGCTTGTCACCCACTGCCGGGTCATTATTGATGACCTGCGCCACTTTATTGATGGCGTAAATAATATTTTTTGCGAGGTAATAACCCGGTGCTGCTTTCGCGCCAAACAAAAAGACGCGCGGCACACGATTGGCCTGAGGATTTTCACGAATTTCTTTATACAGGGCCACAATATGCAGCAGGTTTAAATGCTGACGTTTATATTCATGCAGCCGTTTGATCTGAATATCAAAGATGGCGTGCGGATTAATCTCAATGCCAGTGCGATGTTTAACAAATTCTGCGAGCAGGTATTTATTCTGCTGTTTAATGGCGCGGTACTGCGCGCGGAATTCTGCATCATCAGCAAATTTTTCCAGATGAATAAGCTGATCAAGATCGTTAGCCCACTCTTTATTCAGGGTGTGATCTAACAATGCGGCCAGCGCCGGGTTGCACTGCTTGATCCAGCGGCGTGGCGTAATGCCATTGGTCACATTATGGAATTTACCTGGCCATAGCTGGTTGTATTCCGGGAAGAGATCTTTAACTACCAGATCCGAGTGGAGCGCAGCCACGCCGTTCACGGCAAAGCCGCCGACGACACACATATTTGCCATACGAACCTGCTTGTTATGCACAACTGCCAGCTTAGCCCAGACGGCCTCATCACCAGGCCAGGTTTGCGCCACAAGCATTTTGAAACGGTCATTGATCTGCCTGATTATCTGCATATGGCGCGGAAGTAATGCTTTGACCAGTTTTTCGTCCCAGCACTCCAGCGCTTCAGGCATCAGCGTATGGTTAGTGTATGCAAAAGTTTTACTGGTGATTGCCCAGGCGTCATCCCAGCTCATCTGATGCTCATCGAGTAGTACGCGCAGAAGTTCAGGAATGGCGATAGTCGGATGGGTATCATTGAGCTGAATCACTTCATACGTCGCCAGCGTGCTAATGTGACGCCCCGCCAGGTGATGACGGCGAAGAATATCGGCAACCGAGCAGGCGCACTGGAAGTACTGCTGCATCAAGCGCAGCTTTTTGCCCGCCTGATGGTTATCATTCGGGTAGAGTACTTTGGTCAGTTTTTCAGCGTCGATACCCTGCTGCTCGGCGCGAAGAAAATCGCCATCGTTGAATTTGGTCAGGTCAAACGGATGCGCATGGGTCGCCTGCCACAGGCGCAGCGGCTGCGCCACGCTGTTAAGGTAACCGAGAACCGGCAAATCCCAGGCCTCGCCCACCAGCGTGAAACCAGGCGTCCAGTGCCCTTCTTTACTGACTTTGCCCCCGATGCCTACCTGCACATCCCATTGCTCATTATGAGTGAACCACGGGTAGCTGCGGCGATGCCAGTCATCTGGCGCCTCCTTCTGATGCCCCTCATCGAAAGACTGGCGGAACAGCCCATACTGATAGTTAAGTCCATAGCCCGTCGCAGACTGGCCCACAGTAGCCATTGAGTCCAAAAAACAGGCTGCCAGGCGTCCCAGCCCACCGTTACCCAGCGCAGGATCGGTCTCTTCTTCCAGCAGGTCGCTAAGGTTTTGCCCATGCTCCTGGAGAATAGCGCGCACCTCCTGATACCAGCCCAGGTTCAGAAGGTTGTTACCCGTAAGGCGACCAATCAGGAATTCCATCGAGATGTAGTTAACATGGCGCTGTTCAGCCGACGGCTTCGTCTGTGGCAACGCCACCAGCAGCTCTGACAGCGCGCCGCTGACCGCATGCCACCACTGGCGGGACGTCATTTCATGCGCAGCATGCAGGCCAAAATGCTGCCACTGACGTGTCAGGGCCGCTTCGAATTGCGCTTTGTTAAACGTAGGCTTTGACATAAAGAATTCGGATCCTGTGAGTGAAGAAAACAACGTTAGCGCTAGTGTGCCAGGCTCATTAAATGGCGTCCTCATCCTGCCAGGGAATCCACAGGGAGGAGTAGCAGGGATGAGCGAAAAGTGTGATCTCTGCCACTTAAAGTTAGCTGCTTTTTTGAACATTTATCAAGCTGTTGCTTCAGGCCGACCGCTCACTGACCCGGCGACATTTGAAAAGGTGATAAAACATAAAGGGAAAGCGTGCCAGAAGAATGAAATGTTGTTTCACGATAAATTAATCGTAATTATGAATTGCGTTGAGAAAATAATAAATTTCAGGAAAAGCTAAAGCTTTTTTTGCTATTTGTGCTGCCTGATGTAAATCCCTCGAAATAATGTCAGTAAGCGCTATCTCAACATTAAATATTTCTCTCATTCTCCCCCATACCACAGGTGTACTGCCTGCACTACTCGCGGCCTCGGGTGCGGGTAATTTATTCACTAACAATTTAGAAATGTGACATAGCGCAAATTCACAATCCTTAGATATGGACATAACTTGCAATAAATGCGGATTTATCCGACCTTATTAATATTAATTACGAAGCGCAAAAAAAATCGTTTACCCCCTTTGTCCTCACAGTGAAGTGATAACTATGCTGATTCCGTCTAAATTAAGTCGCCCGGTTCGCCTCGACCATACCGTCGTTCGCGATCGGCTGCTGGCTAAACTTTCCGGCGCGAACAATTTTCGGCTAGCGCTCATCACAAGCCCGGCAGGTTATGGAAAGACGACGCTCATTTCTCAGTGGGCATCAGGTAAAAACGATGTCGGCTGGTTTTCTCTTGATGAGGGCGATAACCAACAAGAGCGATTTGCCAGCTATTTTATTGCCGCTATTCAGCAGGCAACCGGCGGGCATTGTGTGAGCAGTGAAGTGATGGCGCAAAAGCGCCAGTACGCCAGCCTCTCCTCCCTCTTTGCGCAACTCTTTATTGAACTTGCACAGTGGCAGCGTGCGCTATATCTGGTGATTGATGACTACCATCTCATCACCAATCCCGTTATCCATGATGCGATGCGTTTTTTCCTGCGCCATCAGCCTGAAAATCTCACTCTGATTGTGCTCTCCCGTAACCTGCCCCAGCTCGGCATTGCTAACCTGCGTGTGCGTGAGCAACTGCTTGAGATCGGCAGTCAACAACTTGCCTTCACGCATCAGGAGGCTAAACAGTTCTTTGACTGTCGCCTCGCCTCACCGATTGAGGCCGCTGAGAGCGGGCGCCTGTGCGATGATGTGGCAGGCTGGGCCACGGCTCTCCAGCTGATTGCACTCTCCGTCCGCCAGAACCACGGGGCGGCCCATCAGTCTGCTCGCCGCCTGGCCGGCATTAATGCCAGCCATCTGTCGGATTATCTGGTCGATGAAGTTCTGGACAACGTAGACACCGCAACCCGTCAGTTTTTACTTAAAAGCGCGCTGTTACGCTCAATGAATGACGCGTTAATCGTGCGCGTTACGGGCGAAGAAAACGGGCAGATGCGGCTGGAAGAGATTGAGCGTCAGGGGCTTTTTTTACAGCGAATGGACGATTCCGGCGAATGGTTCAGTTATCACCCCCTGTTCGGTAACTTCCTTCGCCAGCGCTGCCAGTGGGAACTGGCAACGGAACTGCCAGAAATTCACCGCGCGGCGGCTGAAAGCTGGATGGCGCAAGGGTTCCCGAGTGAAGCCATTCATCATGCGCTGGCGGCGGGTGACGGCACCATGCTGCGTGACATTCTGCTGCATCACGCGTGGGGTCTGTTCAACCACAGTGAACTTGGCCTGCTGGAGGCCTCGCTCAAAGCGCTGCCGTGGGAAAGTCTGCTTGAAAACCCACGGCTGGTGTTACTCCAGGCCTGGTTGATGCAAAGCCAGCATCGCTACAGCGAGGTGAATACGCTGCTGGCCAGGGCTGAGCAAGAGATGACCACCCAGATGGATGCCTCGCTGCACGGCGATTTCAACGCGCTGCGTGCACAGGTGGCCATTAACGATGGAGACGCCGTCGAAGCTGAACGTCTGGCGATGGTGGCTCTGGAAGAGCTGCCGCTTGCCAACTATTACAGCCGGATCGTAGCCACCTCGGTACACGGTGAAGTACTGCACTGTAAAGGGCTGCTGGCCAACTCTCTGCCTCTGATGCAGCAAACAGAGCAGATGGCGCGTCGTCATGATGTCTGGCATTACGCTCTGTGGAGTCTTATCCAGCAGAGTGAAATTCTGTTTGCGCAGGGCTTTTTGCAGGCCGCCTGGGAGACGCAGGAAAAAGGGTTCCAGCTGGTGCGCGAGCAGCATCTTGAGCAGTTGCCGATGCATGAGTTCCTGCTGCGCATCCGCGCGCAGTTACTCTGGGCATGGGCACGTCTTGACGAATCAGAAGCCGCAGCCCGTCAGGGGATGGAGGTACTGGCTTCCTATCAGCCCCAGCAGCAGTTGCAGTGCCTTGCCCTGGTGATTCAAAACTCACTGGCCCGAGGCGACCTGGACAATGCCCGCAGCCACCTCCATCGCCTCGAAAATTTACTCGGCAACGGTCAGTATCACAGTGACTGGGTGTCGAATGCCGATAAAGTCCGGGTGATTTACTGGCAGATGGTGGGCGACAAAAAAGCGGCGGCGCAATGGCTGCGTCAGACACCAAAACCGGAGTTTGCCAACAACCACTTCCTGCAGGGGCAGTGGCGCAACATTGCCAGGGCACAGATTCTGCTTGGCGATTTTGATCCGGCTGAGATGGTACTGGAAGAGCTAAATGAGAACGCGCGCAGCCTGCGCCTGATGAGCGATCTTAACCGTAACCTGCTTCTGCTCAATCAGCTCTACTGGCAAGCCGGTCGTAAAAACGATGCGCAGCGTGTGCTGCTGGAGGCCCTGCAACTGGCTAATCGTACCGGGTTTATCAGCCATTTTGTTATCGAAGGTGAGGCCATGGCGCAGCAACTGCGTCAGCTTATTCAGCTCAATACCCTGCCGGAACTGGATCAACATCGCGCCCAGCGCATTCTTCGCGACATTAACCAGCATCATCGTCACAAGTTTGCCCATTTTGATGAAAATTTTGTGGAACGTCTGCTTACTCACCCGGAGGTCCCGGAGCTGATTCGCACCAGCCCGCTTACCCAACGTGAATGGCAGGTGCTGGGGTTGATTTATTCAGGCTACAGCAATGAGCAAATAGCCGGTGAACTTGCCGTGGCGGCAACCACCATCAAAACCCATATTCGCAACCTGTATCAGAAACTGGGCGTGGCCCATCGTCAGGATGCCGTTCAGCATGCTCAGCGGTTGTTGAAAATGATGGGATACGGCGTTTAACTCCCCTTTCACCTGATGCCCTCCCCGTCCCCCTCTCCCACCGGAAGAGGGGGCCATAAGCGCCCGAAGTCACATCAGCACAGTTCAAGCTGGATGTTGTTGCTGGTTAATACCTGCATCACGCCAGGTGGCGGCGGGGTATCGGTATATACCGTATCGACCATGCTGATGCTTCCCATATTGACCATCGCATTACGGCCAAATTTCGAGTGATCCACCACCAGCATAACGTGGCGTGAATTCTCGATGATTGCCCGCTTGGTGCGCACTTCATGGTAGTCAAACTCCAGCAGCGACCCGTCCGCGTCGATGCCGCTTATCCCCAGAATGCCGAAGTCGAGGCGGAACTGGGAGATAAAATCCAGCGTTGCCTCACCCACAATACCACCGTCACGGCTGCGCAGCTCTCCGCCTGCCAGGATGACGCGAAAATCCTCTTTTTTGAGCAGCGTGTTAGCGACATTGAGGTTATTGGTGACCACCCGCAAATTGCTGTGGTCGAGCAGCGCGTGCGCCACCGCTTCAGGGGTGGTGCCGATGTCGATAAAGAGTGTGGCCCCGTCAGGGATCTGACTGGCGACCTTACGCGCAATGCGCTCTTTTTCCGCCGTCTGGGTAGCCTTACGATCGTGCCAGGAGGCATTCACCGAGCTGGAGGGCAAGGCCGCTCCCCCGTGATGGCGCAAAATCTTATTTTGTTCCGCCAGATCGTTCAGGTCACGGCGAATGGTCTGCGGGCTCACGGCGAATTGTTCTACCAGCTCTTCCGTGCTGACATATCCCTGTACTTTAACCAGTTCAATGATTGCGTCATGACGTTGTGTTTGTTTCATGAATAGTCTCTGGGAAATTATGTTCGTTTTCGCGCATTCATTGTATCGACCAGCGCCATCGCAAGGCCAATCAGCAACCCGGCCGTATGCGCGCCGGTGGCGCTGTTCATTGCCGATACGCCAAACCATTCGGCAACCAGTATCACCACAGTGAAAATAGCCAGCCCACGAGGGAGTGAAACCGGGCGCTCCGGGTCGCGTTCACCCCGAAGCCAGACATAACCTATCAGGGCGTACACCACGCCCGATAATCCACCAAACCAGGGTCCAGAAAGTTTGAACTGCAGGAATCCACTCAGTAAGGCGCTGATGAGGGTTATCACCAGCAGCTTGCCACCACCCAGCCGCTTTTCGACTGTGCCACCAAGATACCACCACCAGAACAGGTTAAAGATGATATGAACCAGTGAAAAATGCATGATGGCGTGGGTGAAGTAGCGCCAGGCTTCAAACTGAACCGCCTCGTTGAACGGCCAGGCCAGCCAGACCATGACCGTCTGGTCGCCGATGACGTTCATCAAAATAAACATCAGTATGCAGGCGGCAAAAATGAAAAGAGTCAGCGGCCCACCACGCTCCTGTAAGGCTGCCCGCAGCGGAAATCCTCGGTAACGTAAGCCATTGCTGGTTTGCCCGGACAGCCAGCTCGCCGCAAGATAACGCGGGTCACCGGGGTTTTCCATAAAGCGAGCCAGCTCTGCCCTCACCCGCTCAGCCTGACTGTCGTCTGCCAGCCAGATATCGCTTTGTTCATGCTGCTGAATGGTCAGAATAACGCCCTGGGTTTGCATGTAATCAACAAACGCCTGGGCGACACGCGGGTTAGCAAAGGAGGTGATCATCAACATGGAAGGTGGTCGCTTAGTCCCTGGAAAAGAGGACAGTATAGCGGCAGAACGCGCTATCCCTATAGCGTTCCGTGAGCAACTTCCGCCGGGAAATGGCGATGCCAGGCATCAAATCCACCATCCACACTGAATACGGTGTCATAGCCCTGCTGAAGCAGATATTGCGCGGCCCCTTTGCTGCTATTGCCGTGGTAGCACATCACCATGACCGGCGTTTCAAAATCCGTCTCCTGCATAAAGGTCCCCAGGGTGTCATTGGTCAAATGGAAAGCTCCTGGCGTATGGCCCATGGCAAAGCTTTGAGGATCCCGTATATCAACCAGCACCGCTTTCTTCTGCTGCAGCTTCTGGTGGGTTTCTTCAACGTTTATACAAACAAAATGATCCATAAGACTCTCTTTCAGACATTGCAGGTAAATCGTGCCAAAACTGCCCCGGCTCTCTTCTCGCCCCGCCAGGGTGGGAGGTCGGGTGAAGAGACAAGGGTTGCACGTAGTATGACGCTCATTTTACGTCCACCCGGCAGATAAACGCCATTATGTTATGCATATCACTCTAAATTGTTTTTTTGATGTTACCAATTGCGCGTTCTTTTGCTATTATGAGCGATATCGAACATTTATGAGCTTTAACGAAAGTACGTGAGGGCAGCATGGAAACCAAAGATCTGATTGTCATTGGCGGGGGCATCAACGGTGCCGGGATCGCGGCAGACGCCGCCGGGCGTGGTCTTTCCGTGCTCATGCTGGAGGCTCAGGATTTAGCCTGTGCCACCTCGAGCGCAAGCTCAAAACTGATCCACGGCGGCCTGCGCTACCTGGAACACTATGAATTCCGTCTGGTCAGCGAAGCCCTGGCCGAACGTGAAGTATTGTTGAAGATGGCCCCTCACATCGCCTTCCCGATGCGTTTTCGTTTACCGCATCGCCCCCATCTGCGCCCGGCGTGGATGATTCGAATCGGTCTGTTTATGTACGACCACCTGGGTAAACGCACCAGTTTGCCAGGCTCGAAGGGGTTGCGTTTTGACTCAGACTCGGTTCTTAAACCCGAAATCGTGCGCGGTTTCGAATATTCTGATTGCTGGGTGGACGATGCGCGTCTGGTGGTTGCGAATGCGCAGATGGTCGTTAAAAAAGGCGGCGAGGTCTTAACACGTACCCGCGCAACCTCCGCAAGGCGTGAAAATGGTTTATGGATTGTCGAAGCTGAAGATGTCGACACCGGAGAAAAATTTAGCTGGCAGGCGCGCGGTCTGGTGAATGCGACCGGCCCGTGGGTCAAACAATTCTTCGATGATGGTATGCATCTGCCGTCGCCGTACGGTATCCGCCTGATTAAGGGGAGCCATATCGTCGTACCGCGTGTGCATACCCAAAAACAGGCCTATATCCTGCAAAACGAAGATAAACGCATTGTGTTCGTCATTCCGTGGATGGATGAGTTCTCAATAATCGGTACTACCGATGTGGAATATCAGGGCGATCCGAAACAGGTGGAAATTGATGAAAGCGAAATCAATTATCTGCTGAAAGCCTATAACGCCCACTTCAGGAAGCCGCTTTCACGTGAGGATATCGTCTGGACCTACTCCGGCGTACGTCCCCTTTGTGACGATGAGTCTGACTCACCGCAGGCAATTACCCGTGATTATACCCTCGATATCCACGACGAAGCGGGTAAAGCACCCTTGCTTTCCGTCTTCGGCGGTAAACTCACGACCTACCGTAAGCTCGCCGAGCATGCGATGGAAAAACTGGCGACGTATTATCAGGGTATTGGTCCGGCGTGGACGAAAAGCAGTATTCTGCCCGGCGGGGAAATCGAAGGCGATCGCGATGACTACGCCGCGAAACTGCGCCGCCGTTACCCGTTCATCACGGAATCTCTGGCCCGTCACTTTGCCCGTACCTACGGCAGTAACAGCGAACTTATTCTCAAAGATAAAACGACGGTTGAGGAGTTGGGTGAGCATTTCGGCCATGAGTTATACGAAGCCGAACTGCGCTACCTGGTTGAGCATGAGTGGGTTCGTCGCCTCGACGATGTTCTCTGGCGCCGGACAAAAATCGGCATGTGGCTGAATGCCGACGAGCAGTCCCGCGTAGCGCAATGGCTGACCCGCCATAGCAAAACCGAGCTGTCACTGGCCTCGTAATAAAAAAGCCGGGGATTAACCCGGCTTAATAATCTCTGTTCAGAACCCGGTAAGCCTGTGCTACCGGGTTTTTGTTTTACAACCGCACCGGATCAATATGCCAGATCTTATCGGCATACTCCTGGATGGTACGGTCTGAAGAGAAGTAGCCCATGTTGGCAATGTTGTGCATCGCTTTGGTGGTCCACTCCTCCGGCGTGCGGTAGAGCTCATCAACCTTGTCCTGGCAATCCACATAGCTGCGGAAATCAGCCAGCACCTGATAGTGATCGCCAAAGTTAATCAGGGAATCAACCAGGTCACGGTAACGGCCAGGATCCTGAGGGCTGAACAGCCCGGTCGCAATCTGTGTCAATACCTGATGGAGCTCTTCATCCTGCTCGTAGTATTCACGAGGTTTATAACCCTGACGGCGCAACGCTTCGACCTCTTCCGCCGTGTTGCCGAAGATAAAGATATTGTCTTCACCTACGTGCTCCAGCATCTCAACGTTTGCCCCATCCAGCGTACCAATAGTAAGCGCACCGTTGAGCGCGAACTTCATGTTACTGGTGCCGGACGCTTCCGTTCCCGCCAGCGAAATTTGCTCAGACAGATCTGCCGCCGGAATAATAACCTGCGCCAGACTGACGCTGTAATTCGGAATGAAGACCACCTTGAGCTTGTCGCCAATCTCAGGATCGTTATTGATAACCGCCGCCACGTCATTGATGAGATGAATGATGTGCTTCGCCATGTAATAAGCGGACGCGGCTTTACCGGCAAAAATGTTGACGCGCGGCACCCACGCCGCTTTCGGATCGGCCTTGATACGGTTGTAGCGCAGGATAACGTGCAGCACGTTCATCAACTGGCGCTTGTATTCATGGATGCGTTTGATCTGCACGTCGAACAGCGCTTTCGGGTTTACCACTACGTTCAGCTGCTGCGCAATCACCGATGCCAGGCGCTTCTTATTCTCAAGCTTAGCCTGACGGATCGCCTGATTCACCAGAGGGTAATCAATGTGCTGTTCCAGCTCGCTTAACTGGCTGAGATCGGTACGCCAGGTGCGACCAATATTCTCATCCAGTACCTCCGAGAGCGGCGGGTTCGCCAGCGCCAGCCAGCGACGCGGCGTGACGCCGTTAGTCACATTGGTAAAGCGCATCGGGAAGATTTTTGCAAAGTCAGCAAACAGCGACTGCACCATCAGGTTAGAGTGCAGCTCAGAAACGCCATTCACTTTATGGCTGACGATCACCGCCAGCCAGGCCATACGGACCCGGCGGCCATTGGACTCGTCGATGATGGAAGCACGACTCAGCAGATCCACATCATTCGGGTACTGCTCCTGAATGGTTTTCAGGAAGTAGTCATTGATTTCGAAGATGATCTGCAGATGGCGTGGCAGTATTTTGCCCAACATATCAATCGGCCAGGTTTCCAGCGCTTCGCTCATCAACGTATGGTTGGTGTAAGAGAAGACCTGACAGGTCACTTCAAAGGCTTCGTCCCAGCCAAACTTATGCTCATCAATTAACAAACGCATCAGTTCAGGGATGGACAAAACCGGATGGGTATCATTCAGGTGAATCGCTGTTTTTTCCGCCAGGTTGCTGTAAGTTTTATGCAACTGGAAGTGGCGACTCAAAATGTCCTGAATAGTGGCAGAGACCAGGAAATACTCCTGACGCAGTCGTAATTCACGCCCTGAATAGGTTGAGTCGTCCGGGTAGAGGACGCGGGAGACGTTTTCAGAGTGGTTTTTATCTTCCACCGCTGCGAAGTAATCGCCCTGGTTAAACTTACCCAGGTTGATGGCGCTACTTGCCTGCGCATTCCACAACCGCAACGTGTTGGTCGCATCGGTATCATAACCGGGGATAATCTGATCGTAGGCAACGGCCAGAATCTCTTCTGTCTCAAGCCAGCGGGACTTTTTCCCCTCCTGCTGAATACGGCCGCCAAAGCGCACTTTGTAGCGCGTATTGTGGCGCTTAAATTCCCAGGGGTTACCGTATTCCAGCCAGTAATCCGGGGACTCTTTCTGCCGCCCTTCCACAATGTTTTGCTTGAACATGCCGTAGTCATAACGAATGCCGTAGCCACGACCCGGCAACGCCAGCGTCGCCAGTGAGTCCAGGAAGCAGGCCGCAAGACGGCCCAGGCCGCCGTTACCGAGGCCTGGGTCATTCTCTTCGTCGATCAGTTCGGCGAGATCCAGCCCCATCTCTTCCAGCGCGTTTTTCACGTCATCGTAGATACCCAGAGATAACAGGGCATTGGAAAGGGTGCGGCCAATCAGAAATTCCATCGACAGGTAGTAAACCTGCCGCGTTTCCTGAGACAGTTGTGCACGGTTGGAGCGCAACCAGCGCTCAACCAGACGGTCACGCACGGCAAACAAGGTGGCGTTCAGCCATTCATGTTTATTTGCAATGACCGGATCTTTACCGATGGTGAACATCAGCTTGTAAGCAATTGAATGTTTTAACGCCTCAACGCTCAACGTGGGTGAAGCATAAGTAAAAGGTGCATTCATAAAAGTGATTCCAGGAGCTTATTTCAACCGATAGTAAAGGTCGCGGTAAGACTGCGCGGCGACCTGCCAGCTAAAATCCATGCCCATCGCCTGACGCTGAACAAAACGCCAGAGTGAAGGACGGGACCACAACACGAAAGCACGCCGAATCGCGCGGAGCAGCGACCAGGCATTACTGTCTTCAAATACAAAACCACTGGCGATTCCATCTGCCAAATTCTCCAGAGAGCTATCGGACACCGTATCAGCAAGCCCACCGGTACGCCGTACCAGCGGCAGTGTGCCGTACTTCAGTCCATAAAGTTGCGTTAATCCACACGGTTCGAAGCGACTCGGCACCAGAATGACGTCAGCGCCACCCATGATGCGGTGCGAGAACGCTTCGTGATAACCAATCTGAACACCCACCTGCCCCGGGTGCTCTGCTGCTGCGGCCAGGAACCCTTCCTGCAGAACCGGATCGCCCGCGCCCAACAGCGCAAGTTGTCCACCCTGCTCAAGCAACCCTGGCAGTGCTTCCAGCACGAGGTCGAGGCCTTTCTGACTGGTTAAACGACTGACCACTGCAAACAGTGGAACCTTGTCGTTAACCTTCAGTCCCATGGCAACCTGCAACTGGCGCTTGTTCTCTGCTTTTTCTTCCAGCGTATCCCTCGTATAACGCGAGGTAAGCAGCAAGTCTGTTGCCGGGTCCCAAATTTTTTCATCGACGCCATTAAGAATGCCGCTCAGGCGACCTTCCATCTGCCGCTGGCGTAACAGTCCTTCCATACCATAGGCAAATTGTGGCTCAGTAATTTCACGCGCGTAGGTGGGGCTAACGGCCGTAATGTGGTCGGCGTAATAAAGCCCCGCTTTAAGGAATGAAATCTGCCCCTTAAATTCCAGCCCATGCATGGTAAAGAAGGAGGATGGCAACCCGATTTCACTCATATGATGCGCGTAATACATTCCCTGGTAGGCCAGGTTATGGACAGTGAACACCGACTTCGCCGGACGCCCTTTCGCTGCAAGATAGGCGGGTGCCAGGCCGGCATGCCAGTCATGAGCATGGACCACATCTGGCCGCCAGAAAGGGTCAAGCCCACTGGCCATCTCTGCACCTACCCAGCCAAGCAGCGCAAAGCGCAAGACGTTATCGGTATAGGCGAAAAGATTTGTGTCGTGGTACGGGCTGCCGGGCCGGTCATAGAGATGCGGCGCGTCAATTAAGTAGATCCCCACCCCATTAAAATGTCCGAACAGCAATGTAATTCGACCGGCGAAGGTCTCCCGACGGCTGACAATCTGAGCATCCGTCACTCCCCGACGGATATCAGGGAACGCAGGCAGTAGCACGCGCGTGTCAACGCCGTCAGCGATTTGCGCCGCCGGTAGTGCGCCAATAACATCTGCCAGACCACCGGTCTTCAGCAACGGAAACATCTCGGAACATACATGTAAAACCTGCATTCTCGCTCCTGTCAAAACCGCTAACACTCAACCGGCATTAGCGGAAAAACAGCACGCGGACCCCTTCCGCGCAAGGTTATCTCGATGCTGTTACTCTTGTTGCAATTTACGCAGCATTTCGCGCGTCACCAGCACAATGCCCTCTTCGGAGCGGTAGAATCGACGCGCATCTTCTTCTGCATTCTCACCAATAATCGTCCCTTCCGGGATGACACAAGCGCGGTCTATAACGCAGCGCCGCAAGCGACAGGAGCGTCCGACCCACACCTCAGGTAACAGAACCGCAGAATCGATATTGCAAAACGAGTTTACGCGCACCCGTGAAAACAATACCGATTGCACGACCACCGATCCGGAGATCACACATCCACCAGAAACCAGTGAGTTCAACGTCATACCGTGACTTCCCGATCTGTCCTGAACAAATTTCGCCGGTGGCAAAGATTCATTATAGGTACGGATTGGCCAGTTACGGTCATACATGTCCAGTTCCGGCACAACGGAAGCAAGATCGAGGTTCGCTTTCCAGTAGGCTTCCAGGGTTCCCACATCGCGCCAGTAAGGTTCTGACTCAGGATCCGAGTGCACGCAGGAGAGTGGGAAAGGGTGTGCATAAGCCATGCCAGACTTCATAATCAACGGGATGATGTCTTTACCGAAATCGTGACTGGAGTTTTCGTTCTTGTCGTCTTCTTCCAGGAGTTCGTAGAGATACTCTGCATCGAAGACATAAATCCCCATACTGGCCAGCGATTTGGTGTCGTCATTAGGCATGGACGGCGGGTTAGCGGGCTTCTCGACAAACGCAATAACTTTGTCATTTTCATCCACAGCCATTACGCCAAAAGCGCTTGCCTCTTCAATAGGCACCGGCAGACAGGCCACGGTGCAGCGCGCACCCTTTTCGACATGATCGATAAGCATGCGGGAATAGTCCTGCTTATAGATATGGTCCCCCGCCAGGATAACGATATATTCAGCGCCGTAGCGACGAATGATGTCGAGGTTCTGCGTCACCGCATCGGCAGTACCGCGATACCAGCTCTCACCGTGCACACGCTGCTGGGCTGGCAACAGGTCGACAAACTCATTCATCTCTTCATTAAAGAAAGACCAGCCGCGCTGAATGTGCTGCACCAGGGTATGGGACTGATATTGCGTAATGACCCCAATACGGCGGATACCGGAGTTAATGCAGTTGGACAGGGCAAAATCGATAATGCGAAATTTCCCGCCAAAGTGAACGGCAGGCTTGGCACGTTTTTTTGTCAAATCTTTCAGGCGCGTCCCTCGCCCACCTGCAAGTATCAGGGCTACAGATTTTAATGGCAGCTGGCGCGCTAACATTAATGGATCATTCTTTTCTAATCTAACCATGACGAACTCCTTTTTTATGACCTTTCAAATACGCACACTCCGTGCGCGGGCCCATGCCAGACAGCCATGACTACCGGATTATCCTCTCCGGCAAACGGAGGAATGGCGCGCCACTCCCCATCGGGTAAAACCAGTTCGGCAACCTCAGGTGTCCCGTTGATCGTTATCAAAAATCGATCGGACAACAGGATTTGCAGGCAATGCAAGCCACCTTGCCACTCACCGGCGCTAAGAGGTTGCGCCGCGTTATTCAGCCACCGAACGTTTCCATCCCCCTCTTCCCACCAGTGATTCCGCGTTAATGCCGGAATACGCTTGCGAAGATGGATCAATGCAGAGGTAAAGCCCACCAGCCCACTGTTTGCCTGTTGCCAGTCAAGCCAGGTCAACACGTTATCCTGGCAGTAGGCGTTGTTATTACCGTGCTGGCTGTGACCCTGTTCATCACCGGCCAGCAGCATTGGTGTTCCCTGAGAAAGCAGCAGAGTGGTCAACAGGGCATGGACGCTGGTTCGCCTCCTTTCTGTTATCTCAAAACTGCTGCTTAAACCTTCTATACCATGATTATTACTATGGTTATTGTTAGTACCGTCGCGATTTTCCTCGCCGTTAGCCTGGTTATGTTTGTGGTTAAAGCTCACACAATCACGCAACGTAAAGCCATCGTGCGCCGTTACCAGGTTGATGGAAGCGCAAGGCAAACGGCCCTCGCGACGGAACAGCTCGCCCGAGGCGGCAAACCGCCCGGCAAATTCGCCCAGCGACAACGACTGCTCCAGCCAGAAGCGACGCGTCGCATCACGAAAATGATCGTTCCACTCGGCAAACGGCGGCGGGAAATTACCCACCTGATAACCGCCGTGACCAATGTCCCAGGGTTCAGCAATCAGTTTCAGCCCCGATAGCAGCGGATCCTGTTTGATGGCTTCAAACAGCGGCGCATGAGGGCTGTAGTCCGGCGTTCTGCCCATCACGCTCGCAAGATCAAAACGGAACCCGTCAACATGAAAGGTGTGAACCCAGTGTCTGAGGCATGCGATCGCAAACGCCACACCGCCCGGATGAGAAAGGTTTAGCGTGTTGCCACAGCCGGTCCAGTTCTCATAATCACCATCACCCCTGATCCAATAATAGCTACGGTTATCGATTCCGCGCAGGGAGAGCGTCGGCCCGTCAAGATCAATTTCAGCGGAATGGTTCAACACAATGTCGAGGATCACTTCAATTCCGTTCTCGTGCAGCGCTTTTACCGCATCACGAAATTCATTGATGGCAGCCTCTGGTGTGCTGGCATAACGCGGTTCGAGCGCAAACAGCCCCAGCGGGTTGTATCCCCAGTAATTACTCAACCCCAGCCGCTGCAGGCGAGGTTCGCTGAGAAAATGCGCGACAGGCATCAGTTCCAGGGCCGTGATCCCAAGCGTTTTGAAGTACTCAATCATCACCGGGTGACCCAGGGCTTTGTAGGTGCCCCGGATCGCTTCAGGCAGAGCAGGATGCAAATACGTCAGCCCTTTAACATGAGCTTCGTAGATAATGGTCTCGCCCCAGGGAGTGGAAGGCGCACGATCGCCCCCCCAGTCGTAAGCTTCATCCACGACGATGCATTTAGGCGCGACCGCGGCGCTGTCATGTGGGTCAGGGGTCTGATAGCCGCCGTGCAGCAGTGGATTATCGTTAACCTCACCTTCAATACGCAGCGCGCAGGGATCAATAACCAGCTTGGCCGGGTTAAAACGGTGCCCCCCGGCGGGATCCCAGGGGCCATGCACACGGTAACCATAACGCAGACCCGCTTTTGCATTCGGCAAAAAACCATGCCAGACGTCACCTGTTCGGGCCGGAAGATCAACACGCTGCTCGTTGCCTTCGTCATCGAAGAGGCACAGTTCCACACGGTGCGCATGAGCGGAAAAGAGGGTGAAGTTTACCCCGTCCTCTGCCACATGCGCGCCGAGCGGCGCTGCCTGTCCAGCCGCCAGAAGCGTCATTCCCCCTCCCGAACCAGCCAGATGGTCGACAACGGAGGCAAGGTGATGGAGAGTGAATGTTCACGACCGTGGCTAGGAATGGTTTCGCTTTGTACACCGCCGCCGTTACCGGCGTTACTGCCGTGGTAGTGCATTGAGTCGGTATTCAGCTCTTCACGCCAGCGACCAGGCTGGTTAACACCGAAGCGATAACCATGACGCGGCACCGGGGTAAAGTTACTGGCAACGATAATTTCATTACCTGCTTTATCACGACGAACAAAAATAAACACCGAACGCTCATAGTCATCGACCACCAGCCATTCAAAGCCGTAATCGTCAAAGTCCAGCTCATGCAAGGCCTTATGGTGACGATAGGTTCGGTTCAGATCGCGCACCAGACGCTGTACACCGTGGTGCCAGTTATCGCTACCTTCCAGCAGGTGCCAGTCCAGGCTTGAGTCATGATTCCACTCGCGACCCTGAGCAAACTCATTGCCCATAAACAACAGCTTTTTACCGGGGAAGGCCCACATCCAGCCGTAGTAGGCGCGCAGGTTGGCAAACTTCTGCCAGGCATCACCCGGCATACGATCCAGAATGGATTTTTTGCCGTGTACAACTTCGTCATGGGAGAGCGGCAACACGAAGTTTTCCGTGCTGTTATAAATCATACCGAAGGTGAGTTTGTCGTGATGGTGCTGGCGATAGATCGGGTCGAGCTTCATGTAGTCGAGCGTGTCATGCATCCACCCCAGGTTCCATTTGTACCAGAAACCCAGCCCACCTATTGAAGGCGGGCGCGAGACGCCAGGAAAATCCGTCGACTCTTCCGCCATGCTCACCGCACCGGGTACCTGCTCACCGAGAATACGGTTGGTGTTACGTAAAAACTCAATAGCCTCAAGATTTTCACGACCACCGTGTTCATTAGGGATCCACTCCCCCGCTTTACGGCTGTAATCGCGGTAGATCATGGACGCCACCGCATCCACGCGCAGGGCATCAATGCCGAAGCGCTCAATCCAGTAAAGCGCATTACCCACCAGATAGTTGCTGACCTCACGACGGCCAAAGTTGTAGATAAGCGTGTTCCAGTCCTGATGGTAGCCTTCGCGTGGGTCGCTGTGCTCATAAAGGCTGGTACCATCAAACTGCGCAAGACCAAAGTCATCTGAAGGGAAGTGGCCCGGTACCCAGTCAAGAATGACGTTTAACCCGGCAGCATGGGCAGCTTTCACAAAGTAGAGGAAGTCATCACGGGTGCCAAAACGACGGGTCGGAGCATACATTCCGGTGGGTTGATAGCCCCAGCTACCGTCAAAAGGATGCTCATTAATGGGCAGCAGCTCAAGGTGAGTAAAGCCCATCCACTTCACGTAGGGGACCAGTTGGTCGGCCAGCTCGCGGTAGCTCAGCCAGAAATTATTGTCAGTATGGCGACGCCAGGATCCCAGATGCACCTCATAAATAGAGATGGGTGCATCAAATTCGTTGGCTTTTTTACGTGCTTCGGTCTGCTCTACCTTCTCAGGAAGATCGCAAATCATCGAGGCCGTTTCCGGACGCATCTGCGCTTCAAAAGCATAGGGATCCGATTTAATGCGCAGCTTGCCGTTGGCATCAATCATCTCAAATTTATAGAGCTGACCGTTGTGCGCACCAGGAATGAAAAGCTCCCAGATGCCGGACTCTTTTCGCAGACGCATAGGGTGGCGACGACCATCCCAGTAGTTGAACTGTCCGACGACAGAGACACGGCGGGCGTTAGGAGCCCATAGTGAAAAGCGCGTACCCGTCACACCATCCATCGTATCGGCGTGTGCGCCGAGGGTTTCATAAGGCCGCAGATGGGTGCCTTCAGAGAGCAACCAGGCATCCATCTCCTGAATCAATGGACCAAAACGATACGGGTCGTCGATGAGGTTTTGCTGACCATGCCATACAACGGCAAGCTGGTAGCGAAAAGGGTTTTTACGTCGTGGCATAACGCCACTAAAAAAGCCACGTGAATCCAGGCAATCCAGGTTGCCCACTTTACGACCCGTTTTGGGTTCAATCACCCAGACTTCTGTCGCATCCGGTAATAATGCGCGGACTTCCAGCCCCGCTTCCGTCTGGTGCATGCCGAGCACGGAAAAGGGGTCCGCAAAATGGCCTGCTATTAGCGCGTTAATCACGTCTCTATCTACAAGCACGGACATGGTTTCATCCTTTTTTATTTGTGTCCCACCAAAGCCGGGAGGGTTATACACCCGGTTGAGACACATTTTTTGACCTGAACTGCGCAGCACATAATGTGCATCCTCTCTGCTCAGTCCCACCTTCAGGTAAGATGCAAAGGCACCCAACTTAAAGCATAGCCAACGCTGTCTCTAACCCCCGATAAAATTAACAATATCCGCGTAGAATCCTTTAATACGCAAAAAAAAGGGGTGACAAGCACCCCTTTTCAAAGAATTTTAGTTTAAGCCAACTGCCGTAGCATGCGGCGTAGCGGCTCGGCCGCGCCCCATAACAGCTGATCGCCAACGGTAAAAGCAGAGAGGAAATCTGGCCCCATATTCAGCTTACGCAGGCGACCAACCGGGGTGGTCAGCGTACCGGTAACCGCGGCCGGCGTCAGTTCACGCATGGTGATTTCACGGTCATTCGGCACCACTTTCGCCCACGGGTTATGGGCCGCCAGCAGCTCTTCGATGGTCGGAATCGACACATCTTTTTTCAATTTTAAGGTGAAAGCCTGGCTATGGCAGCGCAGCGCCCCGACACGTACACACAGGCCATCAACCGGGATTGCAGAGGCAGTGCTCAAAATCTTGTTGGTTTCCGCCTGCCCTTTCCACTCTTCGCGGCTCTGACCGTTATCCAGCTGTTTGTCGATCCACGGGATCAGGCTACCTGCCAGCGGTACGCCAAAGTTATCAACCGGCAATTCACCGCTGCGCGAAAGCTGAGTGACTTTGCGCTCAATATCGAGAATAGCGGAAGCTGGGTTGGCAAGTTCCGCCGCCACGTGACCATGCAGCTGACCCATCTGCGCCAGCAGTTCGCGCATGTGGCGTGCGCCGCCACCGGATGCCGCCTGATAAGTGGCAACAGAGACCCATTCAACCAGATCGTTTGCGAACAGGCCGCCCAGTGACATCAGCATCAGGCTGACGGTGCAGTTTCCGCCCACAAAGGTCTTGATACCCTTGTTCAGACCTTCGGTAATCACAGACTGGTTAACCGGATCGAGAATAATGATGGCGTCATCTTTCATACGTAACGATGATGCCGCATCAATCCAGTAGCCCTGCCAGCCGCTTTCACGAAGCTTTGGATAGATTTCGTTGGTATAATCGCCGCCCTGGCAGGTGACAATAATGTCGAGGGCCTTCAACGCTTCCAGATCGAATGCATCCTGCAACGTACCGGCAGATTGACCGCCAAACGTCGGAGCAGCCTGACCGAGCTGGGAAGTGGAGAAGAAGACCGGGCGAATGGCGTCGAAGTCGCGCTCTTCTACCATGCGTTGCATGAGTACGGAGCCGACCATACCGCGCCAACCGATAAAACCAACATTTTTCATAACGTATTTCCTGCGAAGGTGTGTGCTGTTTGTGCTTGCCAGTATCCTGACTGGCGCTAATAGCCCACATTACAAAATGCACACAAAGTCGCAAGTGAAATTAATCAATGATGGGCAAGCCATCAGAAATACCGCTAATCAGCGGCAAAACAGGTAAGAGTCATGAGCGAAATCATTTCTGTGGCAGTGTTGTTGATCCTGATTATGGACCCTCTCGGGAACCTGCCTATTTTCATGTCGGTACTGAAACATACCGAACCAAAGCGTCGGCGCAAGATCATGATCCGGGAGCTGCTTATCGCCCTGGCGCTGATGCTGATTTTTCTGTTTGCGGGTGAAAATATTCTGGCATTTCTTAACCTGCGCGCAGAAACCGTCTCCATTTCCGGTGGCATTATTCTGTTTCTGATTGCCATTAAGATGATTTTTCCGAGCGAGTCAGGCAGCAGCATGGGCCTGCCTGCGGGGGAAGAACCCTTTATTGTGCCGCTGGCGGTTCCGCTGGTCGCCGGGCCAACGTTGCTCGCTACCTTAATGCTACTGTCACACCAGTACCCGAACCAGATGAGCCATCTGGTGATTGCCTTGCTGATTGCCTGGGGCGGAACGGTCGCAATTTTGCTGCAGTCATCGCTGTTTCTGCGTTTGCTTGGCGAAAAAGGGGTAAACGCGCTGGAACGTTTGATGGGCCTGGTACTGGTGATGCTCGCGACCCAGATGTTCCTGGACGGCATCCGGCTGTGGATGAAAGGCTAGGTAAAAGCAACGGGAATAAAAGCAAAAAGGCAACGCAAGTTGCCTTTTTTAGTGTTTGCTCCCTCTCCCGCCGGGCTGAAGAATTCCCAGAAATATGACGTTTTGCAGCGATATCACAGTCCCATGAGAATAAAACCGTCACCGCGATGACAAGGTCCGGCTGAAAATCGATGAGGCGTTGACGGCTGACCGGGGCCGCCCGCAGGGAAGCGGGCGGAGGGGATAGCCTGCAGGGAGGCAGGCTGGTCCCCGACCCGATAGTCAGACGACATAAGCATCATGGACCGCGAAGCGGCGATTTT
>NZ_JAHVDV010000017.1:0-103066 GCF_051486985.1 Yokenella regensburgei | reverse complement strand
GCCGTCAGGCTGTTGACCATCGTGCCCCGGTGGGAGTCGGCCGTCATCGTCAGGTTGTACGCTTTGTCATACAGGTACTGGCGGTGCAGGGCACTGCTGTGCTGCTCTGCCAGCATCCCGGTCTGCGTCCAGCCCTGCCGCTGGTCAAAACCGGCGGCGCTGGCCCGGCGGATTTCCTGGCCGCGCAGGTCGTGTTCAACGGTCAGCGGGGCGTGGTCTGCTATCTGCCACGCTTTCAGCTCTCCCGTCAGACCACGGCTGAAATGCTCCGTGATACCGGCAGTGGTGCGCTGTGCGACATAATCCTGCTGCGCATCGTAACGGTACTCAGTCCGCCTGCCGTTGAGGGTTTCCGCCACAACCCGGCTGGCCTCGTTATATTCATACGCCACCGTGGCATCAGTGTTTTTCGCCTCCACCAGACGACACAGGCTGTCATAGCGGAAGGTGGTGTGGCTCAGCGTGCGGTCGCTGTCGCCGTGCGTGACCGTTTCGTCTGTCACCTGGTCGGTGACGTTAAAGCGCCGGTTGAGATGCGTGCCGTCCGGGAAGGTGGTGCGGATGCAGCGGCCTGCGGCATCATACTGATAGCGCAGCGTGCGCCCGGTGAAGTCGGTTTCGCTGATGAGCTGCCCGGCTTTGTCGTATTCCAGACGGTAGTGCTCACCTTCGGCATTGATGATTTCGGTCAGACGGGTGAGCTTGTCGTAGCGGCATTCGAGCCGTTCGCCGTCCGGGCGGATGAGGGCGGTGAGCAGGTCGAACGCGCCGTACTCATAGCGTGTGGTTCTGCCTTCTCCGTCGGTAAAACTTTCCGGCAGCTTTTCGCTGTTGTGGCGCATCAGCTCCCGCACGCCGTCCGGTCGGTTAACCTCTTCCACACTGCCCAGTGGACCGGCATGCGTTTTGCTCTGGCGGAACTGCGTGGTGAATCCCAGCGGGTCCTGCACGCTCAGCAGGCGACCCAGGACGTCCTGCTCAGTGTGCGTCACGCCGCCGTCGGGGGCGATGGTTTTTCGTACCTGGTGCAGCGCATCGTAATCCCACTGCCAGCCTGCGCCGCCGGGCATCACCTGCCGGAGTAAATCGCCCTGCTCGCTGTAGCTGAACTGCTGCTGCCGGCCCTGCGGGTCGGTGAGGCTGACCATGCTGCCCCGTTCATCATACGCCCACTGCCAGACCTGATTACCCGGTGCGGCCAGGCGGGTGAGTTGCCCGGCATCGTTGTAGTCATAATACAGGCTGTAACCGCCCGGCAGATTGACCCGGCTGACGTCGCCGTCATCATTGTAGTCATACGCGGTGGTCCGCCCGGCTGCGTCGGTGTGGGAAATGAGCCGTGTGTTCTCCCGGACGGTGAAGCTCTCGCGCCCGAGCGGGTCGAGGCGGCGGGTGACCAGACCGTCGTCGTCATACCAGTAGCGGGTCTCACCGCCTTCGGCGTCGATGTAAGTGGTGCAGTATTCTTCGTCGTTATAGATAAACCGGTCGTCATAATACCCTGCTGTTGACAGGGTGCCGATGGCCCGGCCCAGGGTGTCATAGCTGATGTCGACGCAGGTTTTAGCCGTATCCCGCCAGCGGGTCATAAACCCCTCCGGCGAATACTCATGCCACAGACGGGAGAACTGGAAGGTGTCGCAGCGGACAAGAAAGCCGTGCTCATCATACTCACAGGTAACCAACCGCTGCGGCTGCGGTGCGACGAGGTCAATGCTGCGCAGTTGCCCGTCCTGCCAGCCCAGCGCGAGCGTGTGACCGTCGCTGTGCTGGATGGCGGTCAGCCGCCCGTCGGTGTGGATAAACTCAGCCCGGTTGCCGCAGGCGTCGTGCAGGGCGCAGAGCCGGTACTCACCCTGGTCTGCGGGCGAGAAACAGCGTGTCTGCCGGGAGTGGCGGTCAAACAAGGAGAGCGTTTCCCCCAGTTTTCCGGAGAGCCGCAGGTTTGCCTGACGCGAGTTAACCGCGTTGTGGAACACACCATCCCAGGCGACAGGGTAATAAAGCACCACGCCTTCATGATCGGTAAAGTGCAGGTTGCTGCCGACTATTTTCAATGAGACAGACCAGTCATCCGTCCATTTCGGGCCAAATATACCGCCGACCGTGGCACGGGAGCGGTAGAAGCGTGAGAGGGTCAGCGGCAGCGAGCCGGGAAGTGTCAGGACGCTGAGTTGCTGGATAAAATCACCGGTGCCGACGTTTACCGGGTCACCTTCGCAGGTGCCGTATCTTGAACAAGTCCCTTCGCCTTCATCGCCCTGTTTCTTTTTTTTCCCCTTGACGTTCGCGCCATCCCTGTTGCCGCTCATGCCATTGGCTTTACTCAACAACGCCGCACCGGCAATTGCCTGGACGGCAATCATCAGACCGCGATTCTCTGGCGTGTCGATAGCTTCGTAGGTCTGGAGTGCCTCGCCACCGATCTGCCCGGCAATATTACGCGCGGTCTCAGGAGAGAGGCCGTAGTAGCCCGATGCATATAACATCCGCCCGATTGCCTCACTGTTCATTGTTCCGTCGTTAGTGTGGTCGGTGAAGGCATCAGACCAGGCATTTCGTGTTTCGACCATGTTTTGCGTGGCGTTCCTGCGGGACGCGCCTTCATGCGCAAAAGCACTGAACAGGGCGTCGAGGAAGCTTTTTTCTTCGGGGGTCTCGGGCTTAACGCCGGCGTCAGCAAAACCTGAAAGTACGTTCATGGCGGGGGGCTGGCCGAAGATCATTCCGGTGGTGTTGCGGTTGTTCATCCAGAACGTATCACCATGCCGCAGAACCGCTTTGCCTCCCACTTTTACCGTCGTACTGTGCTGTAACGGCTCGCAAATATCGCCCACGGTTCGGCTGGCGACGCCCTTTGCCGTGCCGGGTTTGTCCCCTTTTGTCTGCGGGATATAGCTCTGATCCAGAACCAGTATGGGGCGACTATTCGCTTTTACCGAAGGAACCGTGTCCACTGAGTCATCCATATTAGCGGTAACGGAATAGGGGATCGGGGGCGTTGAGTCACCACGCGGCGTTTTACAGACATCCGGTGTTAAACTGATAACGACCCATGCGCTGTCCTTGCGCGAAATATAATTAATAGCCATTTTTACATCCCTGTGTTGTAGCGAACCTCTGTCACGCGGGCTTCAATGTCGAAGCGCATGACATAGCGCCAGGTCATCTCTACGGTGAGCGTATTTGTGTCAATGTTCAGCGTGTCGAGGTGCATCTTCTGCGGCACAAGGCCACCGTTATTCAGGCGCAGTAAAATTCGTCCCTCGTGCGGCGGCAGGGCAAAACGGATATCACCCTCCGGGCTGAACCCCGTCAGCACGAACGCCAGACCCGGCAGAGGGAAAGGGATCCGTTGATCATCCGGGGCGCAGTTCCAGTAGCTGAAATTAAAATCATCCGGTAAATCGGGGTGTCGGGTCTCAAGCCATTGCTGGTCATAGGTGCCCGCCAGTGACAGGCGTGGCAGCCAGGCACGGCTAATCACGCCAAAACCCGCAGGCTGGTATTCCGGCGCAAGCCAGTCGGCTTTCCCGTTCAGGCACTCAGTGAACTGCTTCAGGGTGAAAGGACTGGTCAGTACCATCATGCGGGGAGCTTCAATCTGCTGTAGCTCGCAGGCCCGCAGATACCACGCCTGCGTGTAGCCCAGCCCGAGTGGGTTTACCGGACAGGCCATATGCGCCAGCGGCGGGTTGCCTGCTCTGGGATGTTCCTGCTGCTGCGATTTAGTAAGACGGTACTCCTGCGGGATACGATCAGCGTATTCGCTGTCGGGTTCGACAAGACATTCGCCACCAAAGGCGTAGCGGTAATCGAGGGGCAGGGAAGTGAACGGCTCCGGTTCAGTTTCATACCACTGTCCGGTTAACATCTGGCGCTGATAAAACCGTCTGCCGGTTATGCGCAGCTTTTTATCTGTCAGCACCTTGCCTGTCGATGAGCGGATCAGCAACCCTGCCGTCATCTCCGGCACAGCAACGCCGCCAGGCGTGTAAGCGGTGCCAGTGATAATTATATCGCAGGCGGGTTTCAGGGGGGCAAGATCGCTTTCGCGCAGTACCGGTGAGCGGTTGATTTCCCCGGCATATTCATCTTCCATGCATAATGGGAGTACCGGGTTTTCTAATAATTGGGTCTGCCATTGGCCGTCTTCATCTTTAAAAAGACGAAAGCCGGTTTTCATGACTACCACGCGATGACGTTCGTTGTGTTTGTCGTCCATGGCGTACTGCATCACTGAGAATGGCGTCAGATTGCGAAATTCCATTTTTCACGCCTCAGTTAATGAATACGTCTTTGCCGTTGATATGCACCGGGCCGCCTGCGGTGAAGTCAAACTCTGTCCCGGTAATCGTCACTTTCCCACTTTTTTCCATTTTGATTGAGCAGGCACCACAGACAAGCTCAATAAGATCGCCTGAAATGACCTTCGTTTCCCTGGTGACATCAAGGGTGTAGCTTTGCTTAACGTTGACGTTCTGATCCTTTATCACGGTTTCGGTGTCATTCCCTGTCACTGTAATAAACTGGTTGTTGTCCACATTTTTTCGGCGATCATGGATGACATGCAGCTTCTGGTCATTGTGAACAGTAATTTCCTGATCGTTTGCCACTGTTGTTTTCTGGTCATGACCGCCCTCTTTTTTAGTGCCTACGTTAATGGTTTGCCCCACTTTCACGGTCACTTGTTGGTTATTGTCCACTGTCTCGGTATGGTCATGGTTTACCCTGGTGGTTTTGTCATTCAGCACTTCGGTCTGCATATCCTTCTGTGCATGCATGTAGATATGTTCATTCGCAGTGGCATCCTCAAAACGCAGTTCGTTAAACCCTTCACCTTTATAGGTTTTCGAGCGGATGGTCATTTGCGTTTTAGTGGCGGGTAGGCTGCCCGGAGAACGATTATCCTGGTGATAGGTGCGTCCCATGATGATGGGCTGATCCGGGTCGCCGTTGAGGAAATCTACGATCACTTCTTGATTGATACGCGGAATAGCGAGATTACCGAATCCCGGTCCCGCCCAGGCCTGGGAGACACGGACCCAACAGGAACTGTTCTCGTCTTTTTGGTTATATCTGTCCCAGTGGAATTTCACCCGCACACGACCATGTTCGTCGCAGAAGATCTCTTCTCCCGCCGGGCCGGTGACGATGGCACTCTGGGGACCGTCAACTGTAGGTTTAGGATGCGGAGTGGAACGCCAGGTTCTGTCTGCCGGGATTGCAGCAAAATGATTGTGCAGCGTGGTGCCCCGCCTCTGGCTGCCATGAAGCGCCTGGGGCTGTTCCCCTGAAAGAACGCTGCTGACCACCTGCCACTCCCGGTTCAGGGTTTCCTGAGGATGATTTTTCAGCGTAAATCGCGTCCCAGGCCACAGTTTTGGTGAGTTGCTGGAGCCACCGGCTCTCTCCGCACTGTTACGCAGGCCGTCCATCTGGTATCGGGAAAACGCCTGCCCGTGCGACTCATCCTTGAATCGCCCTGGATAATCGAAGATTTCATACTGTGTGAGCTGGTTATTTAGATTCCGGCCTTGCTGGTTATACTTACCTTCCCAGTCTGGGGTTTTAAAAGTGTAATCTTTACTCAGTACGGAGGAGGGGCGGATATTGGCTTCATAAGTGAAGGTGCTGATACATTCGGTGGTGACTTCCGTTGTAGTGTTCGGGTTGAAAGTAATGGCATCTGCTGTCTGAGAGAGTCCGGCTACATCGTCACATAATGTCAGTTTTTGCTCTGAACTGTCTGGTGACAGTTTGTCATAGAAGAAAATCCCTTCCTCCGCCCACAGGCGAGACAAAAATGCCAGATCGCTTTCGCCATACTGCACGCAAAATTCACGGGGCGGGTGGTCTTCATTAAAGGAAGGCATCCAGTCTGTCACGCCATTTTCCTCCAGCAGGGTGGAAGAAATCGTCTGAATATTCTGTTGCTGGAAAATACGAAAGTTCTGTCGCAGACTACAGCGCCATAAGGGGGGCTGAATACGGAGACAATATTGCATCTGCCAGCGATTATTCTCCTTCATCCCGAAGCCAGTCACCACCCCGGTGACGCAACGCAATACCTGAATTCCTTGCCAGATAGTTAAAATTACCTTTTTTTCCAATAAGTTTTTTGCTTCCAGAGTAAATAGCTTGCTGGCGACATTAATATCTAATGTAAATGGTTCGGAGTAGTGTTGTGTTAACCAGAAGCTCACGACGGCAAAAGTATCTACCTCCTGTCCGTCTACCTGAAGTGTAAAACGCAGACCTTGTAATGACATAATTGCCTCTGTACTGAAGAATGTAATTGTGAAAAATAATCAGGTTTAATAATCATGAATGCTATATCTGTAAGCTATCTGTACTACATTAATTTCTAACTCAATTGGTTTTTTATGTTTGTTCTTTGATGTGTTTCAACTATTATTTCTACAGCTGCCTGGGTAGAAAAGGCTTTTGTATTCGATAAAACAAAGTGCTGTTTATCAGAAGTCTGGTCTTATATATTTGATAGACGGTGATGTGTCTTTTGTACAAAAAACACTCTTCGCCAACTTCTTTGCTGCCAAAAAAACGGATGTGTTTGCATGTTATTTTTATGTTTGTCGATCAAAAATTCAAATTCACTGGTTATGCGTTATCATAGTTTTCTCAACTCACTTTCTGAAATAAAATATAATGGAGTGTTCTTCCCAATATAAACACCTTCAGGTGTCCAGGTTATCTTTCCCCACTGGTCTATAACGTCTGAAAAGTTACTGTCATTAATGTTAAATCTGGATAAACCAATTACGCCTAATTTATGTGAAATGATCCTGTTTTTATCTGAATAGAGTTCTGCTTTTATCTGTATTCTGTCATTCTGTATATCACCCATATAGACGGCGATGCCATACTTATGAATAATGTCAAAATCTTTCGTAGACCAGCTTATGGAAATTATTTTAGTATGATAAAAATGGTTTTGAAAAACAAAATAAATCGTAAATAGTGATAAAGATACAATTAAAAAAGCATGTACTTTATCTTTTATTTTTCCAAACTTAAATATCATCGATGCTCACCTAAAATTTTTTTTGAGATGAAAAATTCTTTACCAATTCTCACGCCTTCAGTTTGCCAAACAATATCGCTCCATGCATCAAGTTCATTCTTGTTATCGACCATTCCAATGACACCAAAATCTCTATAATAAGAGATAAAATAAAAATCCTGTCGACCTGTGTAGATTCTGAGCTTTATCTCAACCGTACCCTTTTTTTTCGCACCTGTGTAAACATACACACCATACATTGCTTTACCATATGGGCCATCTCCCCAGGTTACGGCGATAAGATTACGGTATACCATATAATATTCTTTAAAATAAATTGCACCTGTAAAAATCAGAAAAATATAAATTAGAGCGTATCCTTTGTATATTAAAGATTTCATTTTGCTGTAAACCATGATATTGGAGTTTCTTTTTCTGTTTTATAAATCCCGTAAATATTAAACTCCTTGGCGAAACACTCTCGGTGAAACTCGCCAAAGAAATCATCCGAAAGGAAACCAAGGATACTCTTACCCTTATCCCAGTTGTATCTATCATGTATGTGAAATTCAAAGTCGAGAGTGTAATAAATTCTATCATATGAATCCTCAATATTCACATAACCCTTACCCCAATACTGAAAGCCACCGATAGCATAGTATAAATCCCTTTCCTTCTGAAAATATCCGCCACTCGTTGCAGATGAAGTGATATAGTATTTTTCAGGTGGTAATGATTCACAAAACTCTCGCGCCTCGTTAAGTTCTTTTGCATATGCTTCGCTCAGAACTATGGAATTCTTAAGTAATTCTGGCATATTTTTTAATTTATAATCATCACCTGTCATATTAAGATAATAATTGAAATGTTCGATTGAATGCTTTCCAAATATAAGATTTGGTATAACAGGTAATGCTATCACCGCTTGAATAGCTCTTTTATATGCTAACGTAGATGCGCTTTGAGGTATTTTACACCACTCTCCTGCACCAGCATCAGTAAAAACATTCGGGTCATCGCTTCCTAATTTATAAATTGACATCACTTATCACTCTATGCAGTGTAAACGGTTTGGATTCGCTTTGTATTAACCAAAAACTTACAACGACAAAGGTGTCAGCCTCCTGTCTGTCTACCTGAAGTATTAAATGCAAACTCTTAGTGATATTTTGACCGCCGTGGTTCGCAGAAACAGACACGACTACCGGACAGCAAATGTGGCAGTACGGTGTGAAGCTTGCATTCGGATGTGTTCAGGCATGCTACCGCCGAAGTTTCCGGCATCCGCCATCTCCAGAAAAAATGCAACTCCTTAATGACGCGAGCTTTTTTCTTCTTGCACAAGCAAAAACAGCACGCTGCACATAAGGGCAGGGTGCTGTAAGTTCACATAATCTGCATTTATGCTTCCAGCGGCGCACGCCAGTCATCAGCACCGGAGGTGCCCGATTTGACGTGTTCCCACTCGATTTTGCGGTAGGCCAGTTTTACCGCGAGCAACTGCGTGAATTCACGCTGTGTCGGGTCCTGGCAATGCGGCATATGCAGGTTCATATCCACAATGGTCGCGTCGGTCAAGCGCGTGGTGAAGTAATGCTCCTGTTTACCTTCGACAGAGGTGCGCCACCAGTGCATTTCTACTTTTGGCAGCATTTCACCGGATGCCAGTGCGTTGTACATCAGCGGGACAGCCTTGTTCAGCGCTACGGTAAAAATGAACGGCTTGTGGGCGCGCTGACCGCTTGGCTGACCGGACTGCGGATCAGTAGGGACTGTTACGTTATGCAGGAATTCCTGTACCAGCATCTCGTCTTCATGACCCTGTACGTAGATGTTGCCCACGGAATCCGCGGTGAAAGCCCCTGCAGTGATATTGCCCTGGGTCTGGCCTGTAATTGATATGTAACATGGTGTTGGCATGTTTAACTCCTTCTGGGTAGTCTCAGCGACTAATGCCGTCCTCTGCCATTAGCTTTCGGCAGGTAACGTGTTGTGGTTCTCTCCAGGAACCGCTTTTTCGTACCCACCTCAGGTAAATAAATTTACCCCGGCAGGTAAAACGAAAATCGTCAAGTGTGTATTTAGATGCGTATTCAGACATCCAGGTGCTGGTCATTAACATGCATCTTCATGATATTTTTAATGGGCATCTTTGAATCATGAATAAATATTATATCCATAAAATTTTATTGTAATTTAATAAATACATTGTCGCTTTAAATGACTTTGTATGAATTAAATAGAAATATTATATGCATCCAGGTTAATTCATTTATAAGGCCCATGAAAAATTAATAAAAAGAGCATTTGAATCAATGCGTTGCAAAGCAATAAATATGAATAACTAATTGTTTTATAAGGGTTTTTATGGTTCCACTGCGTGCCGAGGTGCGTTAGATTAATTTAATGATACCTTTCTTTTTTAAATGAAAAAAGCATTTTCAAAATAATTCTTCACGGGTAGAATATCGACTTGAAAGCAGTGCCTGACTTTATTTATTATCGCCATTAACGCGAATTTTTTGGTATTTTTTATGCTTCGCTAACAGTGCCATTTTCATGGCGAAAACGCTAACCTGAAACCTGATGGACTATTTTCATGAGCAGCAGAAAAAATGACGGTGGCGGCAGTATTGCCCCTAAAGAACGAGTGAATATTAAATTTCAGTCAAAAACAGGAAATCAGACGGCGGAAATTGAGCTGCCGCTAAACCTGTTGGTAACGGGTGATCTGACCGGAGGGCGGGATGACACACCACTGGATGAGCGGCAACCCGTTGCTATCAACCGTAATAATTTTAACGCTGTCCTGGAGCAGGCGGGTATCAAACGTGAATTCTCAGTTCCCTCTGCGCTTAGTGAAACGCCTGATGCACGCATGAGCGTCAACCTGAAAGTGAAATCCCTCGCCGATCTGGCGCCAGACAACATCACCACCCAGGTACCGGAACTTAAAAAGCTACTGGAACTGCGTGAAGCGCTGGTTGCGTTGAAGGGACCGATGGGTAATTTGCCTGCTTTCCGCGCCCAGATTAAGGCGTTACTGGATAACGAAGAAAGTCGCGAGCAATTGATCGCGGAGCTGGGCCTTGCTGGCCAGAAATAACACTTTGTACAAGGATTTCAGTATGTCAGAAACCATCTCACCGGAAGTATCTGCTTCCTTCGCGCCGGTCACTGCACCTGGTCTGCTTGATGAAATCATGGCGCAGACCCGTTTTAAACCGGAATCCGAAAGTTATGATATCGCTCGCCAGGGGGTAACGGCCTTTATTAGCGCACTTTTGCAACGCGATGATCAAGCAGAGCCTGTTGATATTCTGGCAGTCAATGCAATGATTGCCGATATTGATGCGCGCATGGGGCATCAGATGGATCTTATTCTCCACGCCCCGGAATTCCAGGAGCTGGAGTCGTTTCTGCGCTCACTGAAACTGTTGGTTGACCATGCCGATCCACGTGAAAATATTAAAATTCACGTTATGCATGCTACCAAAGAAGAGCTGCTGGATGATTTTGAATTTGCACCTGAAATTACTCAGTCTGGGTTCTACAGGCACGTTTACTCCAGCGGTTTCGGTCAGTTTGGTGGTGAGCCATTCGCCGCCGTGATTGGCAATTACGGTTTCGATAACACTACTGCCGATATGAAGCTGCTCAAATACATTAGCGCCGTCAGCGCAATGGCGCACTGCCCGTTTCTCTCTTCAGTATCACCGGAATTCTTTGGGCTGGATTCATTTACCGAACTCCCCGGCATTAAGGATGTTGCTGCTATTTTTGAAGGCCCGGCTTATACCAAATGGCGATCATTACGTGAGTCAGAGGACGCGCGAAATCTCGGCCTGACGGCACCTCGCTTCCTGTTGCGCCATCCTTACGCACCGGATGAAAATCCGACTAAAAACTTTAATTATCATGAAGATGTAAGTAAAAACCACGAACACTATTTGTGGGGGAATACTGCGTTTCTTCTGGCCGCCAACATGGCTGAAAGTTTTATGTCCACGCGCTGGTGCCCCAATATCGTCGGCCCGCAAAGCGGTGGCGCGGTAAAAGATTTACCGGTGCATTTATATGAATCAATGGGTCAGCTTCAGGCCAAAATTCCGACCGAAATTCTCATCACCGACAGGCGGGAGTATGAACTGGCAGAGCAGGGGTTTATCACCCTGACGATGCGCAAAAATTCTGATAATGCTGCATTTTTCTCCGCCAACTCGGTGCAGAAACCAAAAGTTTTCCCCAACACTCCGGAAGGGAAAGAGGCCGAAACCAACTACAAACTTGGCACCCAGCTTCCTTATCTTTTTGTTATCAACAGACTGGCGCATTACATCAAAGTGCTGCAACGCGAACAGCTCGGTTCGTGGAAAGAGAGGAGCGATCTTGAGCGCGAGCTGAATACCTGGATACGTCAGTATGTTGCAGACCAGGAAAACCCGCCTGCCGATGTTCGCAGCCGTAAACCGTTGCGTCAGGCGAAGATCGACGTCTCTGAAGTGGAAGGCGATCCAGGCTGGTATAAGGTCGGCCTGAGCATCCGTCCCCACTTTAAGTACATGGGGGCGTCGTTTGAACTGTCCCTGGTCGGGCGTCTGGACAGGGAATAAGCATCATGATAACGGAGCGGGAGTCCGGGAGCAGTCTTTTTGAGCGTATCTGTGAGGCGGCAAATCCACCTTCTCATCAGTGCCAGAAAGCGGCGTTGTTACACTCGATACGCAATAACCTGTGCAATATTCTCAACACCCGTTCCGGTAGTTGTTATGGCTCACCGGAGCTGGGGCTCATTGATTTTAATGATGAATCCCCAGACTGCCTCAACATCCGGGACGGGATGCTCCAGGCCATCAGAGACTGCATTCTGCATTACGAACCCCGTATTACGGACGTAGCAGTAATGTCTGTCGCAGAGGATCACTATGCACCGCTGGAGCTGCGTTTTCATATTGTGGCGTCGCTGGATTTTAACAACCAGCAGGATGTTCTGGAGTTTGACATTCTGCTGGATAAACACCAGCACTGGAATGTGGAGTAAACCTGATGGCCTTCGAAGAACGTTATTATCGCGAAGAACTGGATTACCTGCGTCAACTGGGCAAACTACTGGCGCGTGAAAAACCGCATCTGGCTCGTTTTCTGACTGAAAAAGAAGGTGATCCAGACGTAGAACGCCTGATGGAGGCCTACGCCTTCCTTTCCGGTGGCTTGCGACAAAAACTGGAGGACGCATTCCCGGAGTTTACTCACGGCTTAATCAATATGCTGTGGCCCAATTACCTTCGCCCTGTACCGGCTATGACGGTGATTGAATACCAACCCAAAAATGAGCTACAGACTCCGGTTCAGGTTTTACGCGATGAGTTGATCAAAACCCGTACCGGCCGTTCGCCAATGTCCTCTCAGGGCGCATTGTCTGATGATGAGCAAAGTGCCCGGCCGGCCTGCCATTTTACACTCGCGCGCGATACCTGGCTGCAACCGTTGAATGTTCAGGATGTGCGTAACACCAGCACTCTGAAAGAAGGGATCATTGAGGTCGATTTTTTCACCAGGGGGAATATTTCCCCGAACCTGCTGGATTTAAATAAGCTCACATTCTGGCTGGGTAATGAGGACGATTACACACGCTACCAGCTTTACCTGTGGTTTAGTGAACGACTGATGGACGCCGAACTGGTCGCCGGAGACAGACGGTTGCCTCTGTCGAATTTGTGGCTGGAAGCCGCCGGATTTACGCGCGAAGATTCGCTATTGCCGTGGCCAAAAAACGTCCATAACGGCTATCGTACTCTCCAGGAGTATTTTTGCTATCCAGAGAGCTTCTTCTTCTTCCATGTGCGCGACGTTGCCCCAATTCCGGATGATTTTCCGGTACGCACCTTTACGTTACGTCTGCATTTTAATCAGCCGTTACCGGTGGATATCAAGCTTCGTAAGCTGTCCTTACGACCCTACTGTTCGCCTGCCGTGAACCTTTTTTTTCATTATGGTGAACCCGTCAGCCCGAATGGCACTCTGTTCCAGTATCCGCTTCGTGCCAGCCAGCAGCACCCCGAATCATGTGATATTTTCAGGATAAAATCTGTTTCCAGTAAGATCCGAGAGTCAGGGCAGGGCAACCATTCCCGCCAGTGGCCCGAATTTGAAGGTTTTCAGCACCAGATCGAGTACAGCCGCCAGCGCGAGGTGATCTACTGGCATCATCGGACAAAAACCTCCCTGTTCCACCAGGGGCTTGAACATGCCATCGCTTTCGTCCATGCCGATGGCAGCCTGCCGGAACCGTCCCGGCTGAAGGGAGAAGTGTTTACCGCATCGCTGGTCTGTACTAACCGGATGCTGCCCGCTTCGCTGCATACTGGTGACATCTGTGAAGCTGTCAGCAAAAACCCGGCTGTGGCTTCGTTTAGCAACGTGACGCGCCCGACTCGCCCGTTATACCCGGTTACCGATGGCGACATGCACTGGTCACTGATTTCCTGCATGAACCTGAACTATCTCTCCCTGCTTGATCGCGAGGCGCTGATTCAGGTGATGCGTACTTTCGATTTACCCGGGATCCATCATCCACAGCAAGCCCGGCTTTCCAGCCAGAAACTTGATGCGATCGAAAAACTCGATACCCACCCGATTGATCGCCTGTTTAAAGGTGTACCAGTCCGGGGACTTGCCACCACAATTTGGGTAAACCCTTCGCCCTTTGTCTGTGAAGGCGAGATTTATCTGCTGGGTACCGTGCTGTCGCACTTCTTTGCCCTGTACGCCAGCATCAATTCATTTCATTGTCTGAAAATCATCAACACGGAAAGTCAGGAGGCCTGGGAATGGCAGCACACGGGCCAGCACGCCCTGATGTAGGGGCACATGACAGCTTTCCGGCAGATGTACGCGGGATGAATTTTTATGTCCTGATGGATGCGCTCTACCGCAGGTACGGCGAGCCGGGCCATGAACCGTCTCTGCGCACTGAGCCTGCTCAGGAAGTGGCTCTGTTCAAATCTGACCCCAGTATTGCCTTTCCCTGCAGCGACCTGACCTCGCTGACGCGCAATGATGCCGGACAGTTCACGCTAACCACAAAATTTCTGGGCTTCTCCGGCAGTCAGTCGCCGCTGCCTGGTTATTACCTGGATCGTATGGCGCGGGAGTCTGCGCAGAATGAAGAGGGGCTTGCGGCATTTCTTGACCTGTTCAGTCACCGCTGGACGCAGTTTGCTTATCACGCCTGGCGTAAATACCGCTATTACATCTGCTTTCGCAACGGCGGTACGGACGTTTTTTCACAGCGCATGTACGCGCTGGTTGGGCTGGGTAATAAAAGCGTGCGCGACAAACTGGCCATCAACCACAGTCGGATGCTGGCCTACGCTGGTATTCTGGCTACCCCCGGGCGCTCGCCAGACGTGGTTTGCAATCTGGTCTCCCACTGCTTTGATCTGCCGGATGTCGCTATTGAGAGCTGGCTTCTGCGTAAAGTGTCAATCGATCCTGCCCAGCAAAACCGGCTGGGTGTGCGTCATCCGAAGAAGAAAACCGCCGGGTATGTCCCCGGGCGCTCAGTAGTCGGCGTCAATTTTACGCTGGGTGCCAGAGTCCAGGATCGCAGCGGTAAATTTCTGCTGCGAATAGGCAACCTGTCAATGTCACGCTACCTCTCGTTTTTACCAGATGGCGATAACCATGACGCACTGAAAATGTTCATCTCCTTTTTGCTGCGCGACCAGCTTGCCTAGGATTTACAGCTGGGTATGGCGCCGGAACAGGCGCAGGGGATGCGGCTGGGTGATCCTGGCTGCACCTGTATTAAACGCACGGCGTTTATCGGTAAACCGAAAACGCCACCCTCCATCACTCTCCACATCAGGGACTAACTATATGGAGCCGCATATGGCTGAGGAAAAACCACAGCCTGCCGCGTTATCACTGACGTTGCAGGTGATGAACGGCAATGAGCTGGAGAGCGGACGCGCCGCAAAATGCCTCTTCTCTGCTGAAGGCGGGGATATTGGTCATGCCCCTACATGCCGCTGGCCAGTGCAGGACCGGGTCGGTTCGATTGCTGGTCGCGCCTGCCAGATTGTCATGCATGATGGCGCATTTTGCCTGCGTAGCCTGATGCCAGGGCTGATGATCAACCTGGCATCGGTCTCCGCGGATACTGGCCTGGTGCGTCTTCGGCAGGGGGATGAAATCGGTCTGGGCGCACTGGCGCTGAAGGCATTTATCCATGAGGGCAATCTGGTCAGCTACCGTGAGCAGATGGCCGCTCCGGAAACCATTGTTACCAACCGCGATCGCCTGGCCGACACATTATTGAGCACCGATGGTCAGCCTGCCTATCCGGGAATGCCCCAGCGTCATCTGCTTGCCGATACCGTGATAAACGGTTTTTCCACCGACCCACTGCAGGCGTTGCGAGCCGAAAGCCTGACAACGCCGGGCGATCTGTTTTCCGGGACCCCCTCCGGTTCTACGGTGCCAGTCTCAGAGCCGCTAAAGGACAATACGATTAATACACCGTTTATGGATCTACCGCCGCAGTATACCGACCCACAGAGCAGAAGCGACAGCGCAACTTCTACAGAGGAAATGAAACAGCGCCACCTTGCCGTCGCCCCGCTGTTACGCGGGCTGGGCTCATCACTTGCCGTGCGTAACTCGCAAGAAGCTGATGATTTTCTTGAAGAGGCCGGAAGGACATTACAGGCAGCCATCAAAGGATTGCTCGATTTACAGCAATGCCGTAACAGCTTGTCAGACAAACACCTGCGCCCGCTGGAGGATAACCCGCTGCGTCTGAATATGGACTATGCCAGCGCGCTGGATGTGATGTTTTCTGAGGGCAAGAGTCCGGTACATCTGGCTGCGCCTGCCGCCGTAAGCGAAAGCCTGCGTAACATTCGCAACCACGAAGAGGCGAACCGGGCGGCGATTGTGGAGTCGTTGCGCGTGCTGCTGGATGCGTTCTCGCCGCAGAGTCTGATAAAGCGTTTTGTGCAATACCGCCGCAGTCATGAGTTGCGACAGGAGCTGGATGATGCCGGGGCATGGCAGATGTACAGCCACTACTACAACGAGCTGGCCTCCAGTCGCCAACAGGGTTTCGAGATGCTGTTTAACGAAGTATACGCTCAGGTTTATGACCGGGTACTGCGGGAAAAACAGCGGGAGCCGGAAGCATGACAGGGCGTTTTTTTCGTCTCTGTCTGGTGGTGATGTTATTTACCGTCACCCTGACAGGTTGCGAAACGGCCAAAAAGCTGGGGCAGGTGATCAGCAACCCAAATATCCAGGTGGGTGATCTGAAATCACAGCCATCTGAAGTGGTCGTCATGCTGCTGACCGAGCCGGATACCAACCTGAACGCAGACGGTGAAGCCGCACCGGTGGACGTGCAACTCATTTACCTGACCGATGATTCGAAACTTCAGGCCGCCGACTATGACCAGATAGCCAGTACGCCGCTGCCTGATGTGCTGGGGAAAAATTATCTTGACCACCAGGATTTCAACCTGCTGCCAGACACCGTTAAAACGCTGCCGCCAGTGAAACTGGATGAGAAAACACAGTTTATCGGCGTGGTGGCGTACTTCTCAGATGATCGGGTAAGCGTCTGGAAGCAGATTGTACCGGTGGAAGGCACCGGTCACAGCTACCGCCTGCTGGTGCATGTAAGACAAAGCAGCATCGAAATGAAACAAGAGGATTACTGACGATGGCAACCATGAAGAACAGGGTTATCTGGCAGGAGGGGTTGTTCGCCTTGCCGCAGCATTTTCAGCAGCAGCAGCGAAATCACGAATACCACCTGAAGCAACGTATGGACGCGCAGGGCGATTTTGCCTGGGGATTCACTTCGCTGGTGCTCAATACAGAGCTGCTGGCTCAGGGAAAAATCATGATCGCGAGCGCGTCAGGTTGTATGCCGGACGGCACGGTGTTCAGTATCCCTGAACAGGATAATCTTCCCGTTCCTTTCCAGCCGGTCGATTTTTCAAAACCGGGCAGTCATGATATCTATCTCGCCCTGCCAGTAGTCAGTGATATCACCTGCGAAATCAGTGGCCGCCAGAGCGCTGGACAAGGCACAGAACGTTACAGCGCGACCCGCGTGGATGCGCGCGATTTGCACTCTGATGAGGGCGACGTTCAGCAGATCGTAGTTGCCAGTCTGATGCCCAGAATTGTCAGCGGTGCGGAAGATCTCAGCGCGATGGTGACGTTGCCGCTGTGCCGTATCCGCAACACGCAGGCAACGGGTGCGCTGGTGCTGGATGACAGCTTTATCCCGACCTGCCAGGCCATTCGGGTCAGCCGTGTCTTAGCCGGGTTTGCCGGTGATGTACAGGGACTTATTCAGAACCGTGCCAGCGAGCTGGCAAAACGTATTGGTTCTCCTGAGCAACGTGGCATCGCTGATGTGGCAGAGTTCATGATGTTACAGATGCTCAACCGCAATAACATGCACTTTACCCACTGCTCGCATCTGCATACTCTGCATCCGGAGACCTTTTACCTGGATCTGGTCCGGCTACTGGGCGAGCTGATGACCTTTACCGAAAATAACCGGCTGCCCTGTGAGGTGGAGGTCTATAACCACCGGGACCTTACTCAGTCATTTAAAACAGTGATCCCTGAACTGCGCCGGGCACTCAATACTGTCCTGATGCCACGCGCACAGAACCTGCCGCTGATTTTTTCAGACGGCGTGTATCTTGCCACTATTAACGATCCGACGTTGTTACAGTCCGGCTCCTTTGTGCTGGCTGTTCGGGCGAGGATGCCGAGCAACCAGATTATTCTTCAGTTCACTCAGCAGTCGAAAATTGCAGCTACCGACAAGATACGAAATGTGGTCAGCGTCCAGGTACCAGGTGTCCCGTTACGTCCGCTCAGCGCAGCGCCTCGGCAGCTGCCTTATCATGATGGGTACGTTTACTTCGAGTTGGAAAAAGGCACCGCTGCATGGAATGACGTGGTGAAGGCCGGTGCGCTGGGGCTACATATCTCTGGCACTTTCCCGGATCTTGATATGCAGCTCTGGGCGATAAGAGGTTAATGGCATGAGTGAACAGCATGCTCCTGCGTCCGGCAGCGATCATTATCTGGCGGAAAGCCGCCTTCACGACAGTGCCGCGCGGCCTGAACGAGACGGAGAAACGAGCCGTCGCCAGTATCGGCTCCCCCTTCGTGGCCATAGCCTCAACCCGATGATCGATGCTGCTACGCCGCTACTGGGCATGGTTATGCGCGTGGCTGGCATGACCAGCAACGCCATGCCGGAACATCTCTTTACCCAGGTGGTGACTGACGTGCAGGCCGTTGAGCAGTTGCTTCAGGAGCAGGGCTATGAGCCTGGTGTGATTGTTTCGTTTCGCTACATCCTGTGCACTTTTATTGACGAAGCCGCGCTGGGCAACGGTTGGTCAAATAAAAATGAATGGATCAGGCAGTCGTTGCTGGTGCATTTCCATAATGAAGCCTGGGGCGGGGAGAAGGTTTTTATCCTGCTGGAGCGGCTGATGCGTGAGCCTGCACGTTACCAGCATCTGCTTGAATTTTTATACATCTGCTTTTCGCTCGGTTTTCGTGGACGCTACAAAGTGGCGGTGCAGGATCCGGGTGAGTTTGAGCAGATATATCGACGCCTGCACCACGTTCTGCATCAACTGCGGGGTGATGCCCCTTTCCCGCTACTGCATCAGGATAAGAAAATCCAGGACGGACGTTATCACCTCATCAAACGACTTACCATCAAACATGTGCTGCTCGGCAGCATCGTCGTTCTGACAGCGGCTTATCTGTTCTACCTGCTTCGGCTGGAGAGCCAGACGCAGGATATTCTGCTGCAGCTCAATAGGTTACTCCGATAAGGACATCCCATGATCCACATTGATTTAGCCACTCTGGTAAAACGACTCAACACTTTTTCACGGCAGGCGCTGGAGCAGGCTGCGTCAGAGTGCATGAGTCAGCAGGCGATGGAAATTACCGTTGCTCACGTTCTCGACCAGATGCTCGCTATCCCACGCAGTGACGTCAGAGTGATAGCAGAAAAAGCGGAAATCAGGAAAGAAGCGCTGCGCCAGGCGCTGAAAGTGGAAAATGATGCCACCAGCCGTTCCGCTGACGGTTATCCCGCGTTTTCGCCCCTGCTGGTTGAGTGGCTGAAAGAGTCCTGGCTGCTGGCCTCGGCCGAAATGCAACAAACAGAGCTGCGTGGCGGCGCTTTGTTGCTCGCTCTGCTTCATTCGCCGCTGCGCTACGTACCCCCTGCCGCTGCACGGTTACTGACTACTATTAACCGGGATCAGCTTCAGCAGAATTTTGCTGGATGGACGCAAACGTCTGCCGAATCTGTCATACAGGATACCAACGATCAGACCCTTAGTGCCGCAGTGGTTGATGGCGAGAGCCTGCTTGTCCGCTATACCAGGAATATGACCGAAGATGCCCGTCAGGGACGACTCGATCCGGTGCTGTGCCGTGATAACGAAATTGATCTGATGATCGACATTCTCTGCCGTCGCCGTAAGAACAACCCGGTGGTGGTGGGAGAGGCGGGTGTCGGTAAGAGCGCCTTAATCGAAGGGCTGGCGCTGCGCATTATTGCCGGTCAGGTGCCGGACACGTTGCGCGATACTGAGATCATGACCCTGGATTTGGGGGCGTTGCAGGCGGGTGCATCGGTAAAAGGTGAGTTTGAAAAACGCTTTAAGGGACTAATGGCGGAAGTCACTCAGTCAGCGAAGCCGATTATCCTGTTTATCGACGAGGCGCATACGCTGATTGGTGCGGGTAATGCGCAGGGTGGACTGGATATCTCCAACCTGCTGAAGCCTGCGCTGGCGCGTGGCGAGCTGAAAACTATCGCCGCTACCACCTGGCGCGAATACAAAAAATACTTTGAGAAAGATGCTGCCCTGTCGCGCCGCTTCCAGCTGGTAAAAGTCAGTGAACCGAATGCCGCTGAGGCGACCATTATCCTGCGCGGCCTGTCGGCGGTGTATGAGCAGTCTCATGGCGTGTTGATTGACGATGAAGCCTTGCAGGCTGCCGCAGTGTTAAGCGAGCGATACCTCTCCGGTCGTCAGTTGCCGGATAAGGCTATTGATGTGCTGGATACCGCCTGCGCCCGCGTGGCGATTAATCTCTCCTCGCCACCAAAGCAGATTTCGGCTCTGACCACTCTGTGTCGTCAGTGTGAGGCGGAAACCCGCCAGCTTGAACGCGAAATTCGTATTGGTCTACGCGCAGATACCACGCGGCTGGAGGAAGTCCACGCGCAGTATGAAAACGCGCAAACAGAGCTTCAGCTGGTGGACGAAGCCTGGCGTCAGCAGCGGACGCTGGTGCAGGAGATTATTGCGCTGCGTAAGGGGCTACTGGAAGAGACTGAAACCACGCGCGACGCAGCATCAGCACTTTCTCCAGCTGAACGCCTGTCGCAGCTGATTGCCGAACTTAATGCCCTGCACAACACGCAATTGCTGGTTTCTCCGCACGTCGATAAGCATCAGATTACGGCGGTAATTGCCGAATGGACCGGCGTGCCGCTTAATCGTCTGTCCCGGAATGAGATGGCGGTGATAACCGATCTGCCACAGTGGCTGGGCAGCACCATTAAAGGCCAGGATTTAGCCATTAAACACCTGCATAAGCACCTGCTGACCGCGCGCGCGGATTTGCGTCGTCCGGGAAGACCGCTGGGGGCGTTTCTGCTTGCGGGTCCGAGTGGTGTGGGTAAAACCGAAACCGTTTTACAGCTGGCTGAACTGCTCTACGGCGGGCGTCAGTATCTCACCACCATCAATATGTCTGAATTCCAGGAAAAGCATAGCGTTTCCCGGCTGATTGGTTCACCGCCTGGTTATATCGGCTACGGCGAGGGTGGCGTACTCACTGAAGCAATTCGTCAGAAGCCCTATTCCGTCGTACTGCTCGACGAAGTGGAAAAGGCCCACCCGGATGTGCTCAACCTGTTCTACCAGGCCTTTGATAAAGGGGAGATGGCAGACGGAGAAGGGCGCCTGATTGACTGCAGGAATATCGTTTTCTTCCTGACCTCAAACCTGGGTTACCAGGTGATTGTCGACCATGCAGACAGGCCTGAGGAAATGCACGATGCGCTGTACCCGGTACTGACGGATTTCTTCAAACCTGCGTTGCTGGCACGCATGGAAGTGGTGCCGTACCTGCCGCTTTCCAGAGCGACGCTCTCCACCATTATCGCCGACAAGCTGGCGCACCTCGATAACGTACTGCGTTCGCGCTTTAACACAGACGTAGTGATTGCGCCGGAGGTGACAGACGAAATCATGCAGCGCGTCACCCGCGCGGAAAACGGCGCGCGAATGCTGGAATCGGTTATTGATGGCGAGATGCTGCCGCCGCTGTCGCTTCTGCTATTGCAGAAAATGGCGGCAAACGCGGTGATCACAAAGATAAGCCTCGGTGTGACGAAGGGCGCATTTACCGCCGATATCGACGAGGCGGCTGCCAGCAATGATGCGCCGGAACCTGAGACAGAGGACGTCGCTCTGTGAATCACGCACAGGTTTACCGGTCTGTTGCCCTGCTGGCCGCACTGGTTGCCGGGCAGCAGGCTTTGGCGCAGCCGCAGCAGAAGGTTCCAGGCATCGCCCTTATCGTCGCGGCGGCAACGGCGGCGGATATTAAGGCCGTTGCTGGTGCAGATGCACGGGTTACGGTAAACGCCATGAACGCGTGCAGGAAAGAGCCTGCAGCACTGGAGCGTCTGGACTGCTATGACCGCATTCTGGCACCGGCGCAGCCGGAAGGCTTCACTGGTGCGCTGTCGAAGGCTCGCTATGAAGGAGAACAGTGGAAGCGGGCCTTCGCCCAGGAGAAGCAGCGCCCGGACAACTCCACGGCACTGATGATGACCCAAAGCCCCGGTGAGCACCCGATGGTGATTATCACCACTCCCGCTATCGGCAGCGTGCCACCGCGCCCGGTGCTGATGTTCAGTTGTGTAGACAACATCACCCGGATGCAGGTGGCGCTGACCCATGCCCGGACCGAAAACGACCTGCCAGTGACGCTGAATACCGATACCGGGCAGTTTCGCAGCCACTGGTTTATCCGCGAAAACGGCTCTTTGCTGGAGTCCAGTCGGGGTTTATCCGGTATTGATGAGATTAAGCAGCTTTTTGGCAGCAAAACGCTGACGATTGATATCGGTACGGGCAGCGATGGTGGAAAACTGACTTTTAATATTGACGGACTGGCGAAAACCATTGTTCCGCTACGCGATGCCTGCCACTGGACGGGAGAATAACAATATGGACTTACGTAATCCTGATATATGGATATCGCACCTGCTGGAAAACCTGCCGGAAGAAAAACTGGTTGCGCCCCTGAAAGATGACAATCCCGCGTGGGAGTATATAGACGGCGAAATCGTCAAGCTCGGTTCGCTGGCTCATAGCCAGCTTAATATCCCGGAAATCCAGCGGCAGGGGCTGGATCTTCTGGCATCAGAAAGCAAGGATTTTCGCCTGCTGGCACACCTGCTGCGTACCCTGCAACATACAGGCGAGCCGCTGCTCGCTTTACGACTTTTGAATTTATATGTGGAACATTACTGGACGGTGGGCGCGCCGCAGAACGCCACACAGAAGAAACGCATTGCGCTTCAGGTGGTCAAACGCTTTGAAGCAGCCAGTGAGGCGTTGGCAAAAAGTGCAGGGACGGCACAACGCGATTTATTGCTGGCAGAGCTTTCGAAACTCGCACGGTGCTGGCAGCAGCATAATGCGCCGGAACTGGCGAAGGCGGCGGAGGATCTCTTTTCACTGTGTCAGCGGGTTTTGCGCGACTGCACGCCGGCGATCCCTGTTTCTGCATCGCCAGCCTCTCCCCCTGCAACCGTTGCGCCTCCCACTGCTCCGCCAGCCGCCGCGCCCGCGCCAGTCGTGAACATTGACAGCCATGACGATAAAGCCTGGCGCGACACGCTGCTGCAGGTCGCTGCCATTCTCTGCGAGCGGCAACCGGGTTCCCCGCAAGGCTACCGCCTGCGTCGCCACGCGCTGTGGCAGAACATTACCAGCGTGCCTCAGGCGGAGAGCAGCGGACGAACACCGCTGGCGGCGGTGTCTGCCGACATGGTCGCAGACTACCAGATGCGGCTTGCCAGTGCCGATGTGGCGCTATGGCAGCAGCTGGAGAAAAGCCTGCTACTGGCACCCTACTGGCTGGACGGGCATCACCTGTCAGCACAGGCTGCGCAACGCCTTGGCTATACCGACGTATCGGAGGCGATCCGCGATGAAGTCGCCCGTTTCCTGGCGCGGCTCCCCCGGCTTTCCACTCTGCTCTTTAACGACCATACGCCGTTTATCGCCGAAACGACAAAACAGTGGCTGGCATCCTCTTCTGACAATCACCGCCAGGCCACGTCGGTGGCAACGCCCAGCAAGCAACAGCAGGCCGCCCGCGAGTGTTTTAACGGACAGGGGCTGGAGGCCGCGCTGCGCTATCTGGACGCGCTGCCAGAGGGCTCCCCCCGCGACCAGTTTTATCGCCAGTTTATGGGCGCGCAGTTCATGGAAGAGGTGGGCATGGAAAAACTGGCGCAACAGCATTACCGGGTGCTGTTAAGGCTGGGATTGCAGATGAAACTGGCCGACTGGGAACCTCTCCTTCTGGAACAGCTTGAAAGCAAATTCATGGCAGAACAGTAAGAAATAACAGGAGCTTTTGTGTTCAGATTACCGACACCCCGACTCTTCAGCGGGCTGCGTTCCACGCTTCGACCGGCGATGCCCCGGTTTAAGGTTTCCGCTCTCTGGCTGCTGGTGCTGGCGTGGATTTTTCTGCTGGTATGGATATGGTGGAAAGGCCCGACGTGGACAATATATGACAGACAGTGGCTGCAGCCACTGGTGAACCGCTGGCTGGCGACCGCCGCCTGGGGGCTGATTGCCCTGATCTGGATAATCATCAGAGTGATGAGGCGTCTGCAACAGCTTGAACGGCACCAAAAGCAGCAGCGTGAGGAAACTCTGGACCCCATAAGCGTGGAACTGAACCTCCAGCAGCGCTACCTCGACCGCTGGTTGCTGCGCCTGCAACGCCACCTCGACAGCCGCCGTTACCTGTGGCAGTTGCCTTGGTATATGGTTATCGGCCCTGCAGGCAGCGGTAAAACCGCGCTGCTATGTGAGGGATTCCCATCCGATATTATTTATACCCCGGAAGTCGTGCGAGGAGCAGAACAGCGTCTGTATATAACGCCACACGTTGGCAAACAGGCCGTAATATTTGATACAGATGGCGGCCTCTGCGGACAAACAGATGCCGATACACTGCACCGTCGCCTTTGGGAAAACTGGCTGGACTGGCTGGGACAAAAACGCGCCCGCCAGCCACTCAACGGCCTGATCCTGACCCTGGACTTACCTGACCTGATGACCGCCGATAAATGTCGCCAGGAGCAACTGGTGCAACTTCTGCGCAGCCGTTTGCAGGACATCCGTCAGCATCTTCACTGCCAGTTACCCGTCTATGTTGTGCTGACCCGGCTGGATCTGCTGGCTGGCTTCGCCACGCTGTTTGAGACGCTGGACAGGCAGGGACGCGATGCCATTCTTGGCGTCACCTTCACTCGTCACGCCCACGAGAGTGATGACTGGCGCGCGCAGCTGAGTAGCTTCTGGCAGACATGGGGCGAACAACTCAACAATGCCATGCCGGATCTGATGCTCGCACAAAACCACAACCGCAGTGCGCTGTTCAGCTTTGTCCGCCAGATGCAGGGTTGTCATGACCTGCTGGCCTCACTGCTGAGCAACCTGCTGGACGGCGAAAATATGGACGTTATGCTGCGTGGTGTATACCTCACTTCCTCGCTACAACGCGGTCAGATGGATGATATTTTTATCCAGTCTGCTGCCCGCCAGTACCGGTTGGGTAGTAGCCCCCTCACGGCCTGGCCTCTGGTGGATTCCGTCCCGTACTTTACCCGCAACCTCTTTCCGCAGGCATTGCTGGCTGAACCCAATCTGTCCGGGGAGAACAGCGTGTGGCTTAGCAACACCCGCCGTCGGATGATGGCGTTCACCCTGGGTAGCGCCGTGCTTGTGGTTCTGCTGACAGGCGGCTGGCATCATTACTACAACCAGAACTGGCAGTCTGGTATCAAGGTGCTTAAACAGGCCAGGGCCTTTATGGCTGTCCCGCCCCCACAGGGTATTGATGAGTATGGCAACCTTCAGTTGTCTCTGCTTAACCCGGTACGCGATGCCACCCTGGCTTACGGCGACTGGGGCAGCCGCAGCCCCCTTGCCGATTTCGGTCTGTATCAGGGCAGAAACATTGGCCCGTATGTGGAGCAGACCTACCTGCAACTGCTGGAACAGCGCTATCTTCCGGCTCTCTTAAATGGCCTGATGAAGGATCTGGCGGCCGCGCCGCAGGGGGGCGAACAAAAACTGGCCGTGCTGCGCGTGATCCGGATGCTGGAGGATAAAAGCGGGCGTAATGATGAGGTGGTGAAACAGTATATGGCGAAGCGCTGGAGCGAAAAGTTTCATGGCCAACGGGATATTCAGGCGCAACTTATCTCCCATCTGGACTATGCGTTGAAGCACACCGACTGGCACACACAGCGTGAGAAGGGTGAAAGCGATGCCATCAGTCGCTGGGCACCGTATGAAAAACGCGTCACTGACGCACAGCATGAACTGAGCAAACTGCCGGCTTATCAGCGTGTTTACCAGAGCCTGAAAACGCGGGCGGTGGGGCTGCTTCCTGCAGACCTGAACCTGCGTTTTCAGGTGGGGCCGACATTTGACCAGGTGTTTATTTCGGCGGATGACGCCAGGCTGATTGTGCCGCAGATACTTACCCGTTATGGCCTGCAACGCTATTTTGTGAAGCAGCGTGATGAACTGGTGGAAGTGACCGCGCTGGACTCCTGGGTGTTGGATCTCACCCACAGTGTGCACTACAGCGATGCCGATCGGACAGAAATCCAGCGTCAGCTTACCGAACAGTATCTCAGCGACTATACCGCCACCTGGCGCGCCGGAATGGATAACCTGAACGTGCGTGACTATGAATCCATTGCGCAACTGACCGGCGCGCTGGAACAGATCATCAGTGGCGACCAGCCGCTCCAGCGGGCCTTGAGCGCATTGCGCGACAACACACAGGCCATTGTGCTATCGGAAAAGCTGAATGATAAGGAGCGGGAAGATGCCGGGCGCGCAGCAGACTATCAGCTTCTGGCCCGCCTGGGCCATGAATTTTCTTCTGAAAACAGCGCTCTGGAGGGGCAAAAGAATAAAGAAAGCACCCTACAGGCTGTCTACCGGCAACTGACAGAATTACACCGTTATCTGCTGGCGATACAGAACGCGCCAGTGCCGGGCAAATCGGCGCTGAAGGCCGTACAGCTTCGGCTGGATCAGAACAGCAGCGATCCCATTTTTGCCGCCCGGCAGATGGCGAAAACCCTGCCTGCACCGCTTAACCGCTGGATAGGCAAACTTGCAGACCAGGCCTGGCATGTCGTGATGGTGGAAGCCGTTCACTACATGGAAGTTGACTGGCGCGATAGCGTGGTAAGACCGTTCAACGAGCAGTTGGCTGGAAGCTATCCGTTCAATCCACATTCACCCCAGGATGCTTCGCTCGAGGCTTTTGAACGTTTCTTTGAGCCGGAGGGCATCCTGGACAAGTTCTACCAGCAGAACCTGAAATTGTTTATGGAAAACGATCTCAATCTGGAGGATGGGGATAACAGGGTGATTATTCGTGAGGATATTCGGGCGCAACTGAAGACCGCGCAAAAAATCCGCGACACTTTCTTCAGCAAGCAGAACGGCCTGGGCGCGCAGTTTGCGGTGGAAACCGTGTCTCTTTCCGGCAACAAACGGCGCAGCGTGTTGAACCTGGACGGTCAGCTGGTTGATTACAGCCAGGGACGTCACTATACGGCGCATCTGGTCTGGCCAAATAATATGCGCGAGGGGAATGAAAGCAAGCTGACGCTAATTAGCACCAGCGGCAGCGCTCCGCGCAGCATCGCTTTTGGCGGGCCATGGGCACAGTTCAGGCTTTTTGGCGCTGGTCAGCTCACAGGCGTGCAGTCCGGCACTTTCAGCGTGCGCTTTAACGTGGACGGTGGGGCAATGGTGTATCGGGTGCATACCGACAGCCATGATAACCCGTTCAGCGGTGGACTATTCAGTCAGTTCCGCCTGCCGGATACGCTGTACTAAGGAGACAGAGATGAGCAATGATGCACTCACGCAAAGGATTGTGACCGGCAGCGACCCACGTGATCTGCCGGAGTTCAGTGCTATCCGTGAAGAGATTAACAAAGCCAGCCACCCGTCGCAGCCGGAACTGAACTGGAAACTGGTGGAGTCGCTGGCGCTGACCATCTTTAAGACCAGTGGTGTGGATTTACATACCGCTATTTATTACACCCTGGCGCGTACCCGCACGCAGGGACTGGCGGGTTTCAGTGAAGGTACGGAACTGCTGGCGGCGATGATAAGCCATGACTGGGACAAATTCTGGCCGCAGGGCGATTCGGCACGTACTGAGATGCTGGACTGGTTTAATACCCGTACCGGCAATATATTGCGCCAGCAACTCTCTTTTGCTTTAGCTGATTTGCCCTTGTTGTACCGTACTGAAAGGGCATTGCAGCTTATCTGTGACAAACTCCAGCAGGTAGAACTGAAACGTCAGCCGCGGGTAGAAAATCTGCTCTATTTTGTGCAAAACACGCGTAAGCGACTGGAGCCACAACCCCGCAACGGCATGGACTCACAGGCGAAAACCACGGTCAGAACGCTGGTGTATGCCCCGGAAAGCGCCCCCCCTTCCACATCGACCGTAGCGGAGATATTCCCGCCCTTGCCTGACCTGCCGGAAATGAAGGTAGCAGTGCATCATCATGCTTTCGCCGATGGCAAAGCGCGGCGCGTGTCGCGCCATAGCGTTAAAGAATTTATTGCGGGGGCGGCCTTTACGGTAGTGGTTGCTGCCGCGCTCTGGTGGTGGCTGGTATACCCGATGCAGCAACAACTGGCGCGGGTGAAAGATACTGCGCAGGGAGCTGCCACCGCCTGGCTGGTCGCCCCTGATCTGAACAGCTACGGGCAAAGGCTACAACAGCTTCCTGATGCCTCGCCGCTCCAATCGCTGGAGACAGGCATACAAATGACGCAGGCAGCGGACAGCCGCTGGCCAGAGAGTCTGCAGCAGCAACAGGCTACGGCGCAGTGGAATGAAACGCTGAAAACCCGCGCACAGCACAGTCCGCAACTGCGTGGATGGCTACAGACCCGTCAGGATTTGCATGCTTTCGCCGATCTGGTGATGCAGCGGGAAAAACAGGGGCTGACGCTTTCGTATATCAAAAATGTTATCTGGCAGGCGGAGCGGGGGCTGGGTCAGGAAACTCCGCTGGAGTCACTATTAACGCAGTTCCAGGATGTTCATGCCAAAGGGCAGAGCACTGACGCGCTCGAAAAAGAGATTAATGAACGGCTGGAGGGCGTATTAAGTCGCTGGCTGCTGCTGAAAAACAACATATTGCAAGACCCGGAGAACAATGACGGCTCCGGCAAACAGGTACCACACATGGAGAGGAAATAATTATGGCAAACGTAACGTATCTGACGCTGAACGGACAACTTCAGGGGCTGATTTCAGCGGGCTGCTCATCACTGGCGTCTATTGGTAATAAGGCGCAGATTGACCACATGGACCAGATTATGGTGCTGAGCATGAATCATAGTTTGAGCCGAGCGCAAAACGTCAATCATCTGATGATGACGGTGCGTAAGCCGATGGATAAATCTTCTCCCCTGCTGAATAAGGCCATCTCGGAAAATGAGTGCCTGACCTGTGATTTTGATTTCTACCGTACTAACCGTTTCGGGATAAATGAACTGTACTATAACCTGAAACTGATTAACGCCCGGATAGCAAAAATTGATCTGATCGTTCCTCACGCCGTTACCGATAGTCACGGACAACCCGAAGAGTCATTATCGTTGACCTATGAGAGTATTAGCTGGGAGCACTGTATCGCCGGAACCAGCACCTACAGCCTGTGGGAAGAGCGGCTTTTCTGAGAAATACTCTTTTTTGCCGTGGAGCCTCCAGGGATGATTCAGCTTATGCCAAAACAGTACCTAACAGTAAAGACATTATTGCTCTGACGTCCGACAGAGGGATGATTGCATTTAAATGAGGCTGCACGTTGGTCCTGAAATTATGCATGTTTACATTGCTATCAGGAGGAGTCTGTCATTGACGATTTTTGTCAGAAATCACTTGATAAAAGCGGAGTCTGGTTGGCTTTTTCAATATCCTGTTAGGCTATTGTAAGCGTTCACGATGCAGGCCTTTAAAAAGGATAAACCAGAAGTGTCGTCAAAACAGATATGTTAATCATCTGAGGTGCTTTCCCTCCAGATAGGGTGTGGCTTGCCCGGGAATATATTATTTATCGCTTTTAACAATGTCGGGGGATATTGCAGTTCGGTTGTTGCAGGCAATGTTGAAATGAAAAGGTTATTAAAGATTTCTTTTAAGGAGATATATGGAGGCTTCGTAGCGCTATGTGTTTTCTTGCAATTTTACAACGTTTTTATTTTATTCATCTTTTATTATCAGATTGCAGTAGTGAATTATCCATATTGATATCGAAAGCTGTTACACTTACATTATCATGGGTGTTTTAAAAATATTCTTTTATTATTACTTGAAGATTGAATGATTTAATATTGCATCAAGTAACGACGTCAATGTTGTATACATCAATATAATCTCAGTTCCTTTCGTATGGGTGGGCCCGGCCAGATTTTATGTCAGAAATGATGCACCTTCTCTTCATTTAAAGCGACGCTCAGGTGAACAGAGGCGTGTAACACCGGGGTGACTCGCACTACGGACCGCCTGAGCCGGTTACGCTAAAGGATCGTGCGGGTGCGGTTAAGTTGCGTGTTTTTGAGCCGCTAGAGACAGCAGCGATCACTTCGTCATCGAGGAACGTGACACTGCCTCAAACCAACAGCTTTGCTTAAAACGGAGAGAGAAGTGAAAATACACCGGGAAGGTTTTTCAGGCTAACTTATTGAATCGTTAGTGATTCGCAAAGTGGCATGAAAACAAGAATTTGGCTCCTCTGACTGGACTCGAACCAGTGACATACGGATTAACAGTCCGCCGTTCTACCGACTGAACTACAGAGGAATCGTGTGAACGGGGCGCATATTAGCGATGCCATTAAACCTTGTCAAAGGCTGTAACGTTTCCCGCGAACTGTTTGCTGACAATTTCAGCAAACCGCGCGCAGGTTAAGCATCTGGCCCGGTATTGCACCATCATGAAGCAGAAGCGTCTCTTATGGGGCAAATAACGAACCCGTGTTTCAGTTATCACTATCGCTGCTTTTATCAGAATCTCTTATTATCCAGCCCCTTAGGCATAACGGAAATTCTTGCCAAAAACTGGCAAGCATCTTGCAACTCCTCCGACAACATAAATGCCCACCGTGGCACTGGTATCCCGAACAGGAGGCAAAATGAACCTAAGACGCCTGAAATACTTCGTCAAAATCGTTGATATCGGAAGCCTGACGCAGGCTGCAGAAGTACTTCACATTGCACAGCCAGCGCTGAGTCAGCAGGTGGCCACGCTTGAAGGTGAGCTGGACCAGCAATTACTCATCCGCACCAAACGCGGCGTTACCCCCACTGAAGCGGGAAAAATTCTCTATACCCATGCGCGTACTATCCTGCGGCAATGTGAGCAGGCCCAGATGGCGGTAAATAATGTAGGGCAGTGTCTGCGCGGGCAGGTCTCTATAGGCCTTGCACCGGGTACGGCGGCCTCTTCTGTCACCATGCCGCTGTTGCAGGCGGTGCGTAATGAACTGCCGGAGGTGACGGTCTATCTGCATGAGAATAGCGGTGCGGTGCTGAACGAAAAATTGTTGAGCGGCCAACTGGACATGGCCGTACTGTATGAGCGCGCACCCGGCACGGGGATAACCAGCCTTCCGCTACTGAAGGAGGATCTTTATCTGGTGGGAACGCGGGACTGCCCCGGGCAGAGTGTGGACTTAACCGCGGTCGCTGAAATGAATCTGTTCCTGCCGCGTGATTACAGTGCCGTTCGCCTGCGGGTGGATGAAGCCTTCTCCCTGCGCCGCCTGACGGCAAAAATCATCGGCGAAATCGAATCTATTTCTACGCTGACAGCGGCGATAGCCAGCGGGATGGGCGTTACGGTTCTGCCGGAGTCCGCTGCGCGTTCTTTGAGCAGCGCGGCAGGAGGCTGGATGGCGAGAATTACCACACCATCAATGAGCCTGCCCTTATCGCTCAATGTCTCCGCGCGAGGCGCGCTCTCTCCCCAGGCACAGGCGGTAAAAGAAATTCTTATGTCTCTGGTCAGCCGTCCGACGCTGGATAACCATGAACTACAGCTGGTGAGTTAAGTTTTATTCCATAACGGAATAAGATGCGGGTTTTTATTATTTGTTCTCTCAGGCCTCAGACTTTAACAATACCGTCATGTCTGATGGCCCTGGAGGGAAGGGTGAATTTCCAGCAACTGAAAATTATCCGGGAAGCGGCGCGCCGGGATTTTAATCTTACCGACGTTGCCAATATGCTTTACACATCACAGTCGGGTGTCAGTCGTCATATCCGGGAGCTTGAAGAAGAGCTGGGGATTGAGATTTTCATCCGTCGCGGTAAACGTCTGTTGGGCATGACCGAGCCGGGTAAAGCGCTACTGGTCATTGCCGAACGCATTCTCAATGAAGCCAGCAATGTGCGTCGCCTTGCCGATCTCTTCACCAACGATACCTCAGGCGTTCTGACTATCGCCACGACCCATACCCAGGCGCGTTACAGCCTGCCGTCGGTGATAAAATCTTTCCGCGCTTTGTTTCCTGAAGTGCGTCTTGAACTCATCCAGGGGACGCCCCAGGAGATTGAGGCGTTATTGCACAACGGTGGTGCAGACATTGGCATTGCCAGTGAACGCCTGAGCACGGACCCTTCGCTGGCGGCATTTCCCTGGTTCCGGTGGCATCATAGCCTACTGGTGCCCCAGGATCATCCGCTGGTGCAATGTTCGCCGCTCACACTCGAGGAGATCAGCCGTTGGCCGCTGATAACCTATCGTCAGGGCATTACCGGGCGTTCCCGTATTGATGAAGCGTTTGGCCGAAAAGGGCTGCTACCGGATGTGGTACTGAGCGCGCAGGATTCAGATGTTATCAAAACCTATGTTGAGCTGGGGCTGGGGGTGGGCCTGGTTGCCGAGCAGTCAAGCGGCGAGAATGAGGAGGGTAAACTTGTCCGGCTCGATACCCGTCATTTGTTTGATGCCAACACGGTGTGGCTTGGGTTAAAACGGGGTCAGTTACAACGTAACTATGTCTGGCGCTTTATTGAGCTTTGTAATGCGGGCCTGTCCGTTGAGGATATAAAACGCCAGGTTATGGAAGCCGATGAAGAGGCCATTGATTACCAGATCTAATAACCTTTTCCCCGCGCAGCTATGCTGTCGCGGGCGGGTATGAATGAACTGGCGTTATTCGGCAAATTTGCGTAGCGCATCACCGTCAAGGCGATAACGCACCCATTCACTCTGGGGAAGTGCACCGATACTGAGATAAAAATCAATGGCCGGCTGATTCCAGTCCAGCACGCTCCACTCAAGGCGGCCACATTTTCGTTGTACGGCGCATTGCGCAATGTGCTTAAGTAGCGCCTTGCCGGCCCCTTTGCCACGAAAATCCGGAGAAATATATAAATCTTCCATGTAGATACCGTTGCGACCGAGCCAGGTTGAGTAACTGGTAAAGAAGACGGCATAGCCCGCGATTTTTCCTTCGATTTCGCAAATCAACGCTTCCGTTTTACTGCCTTCACCAAACAGGGTGGCGGCGATCTCATCCGGCGTCGTCACAACCTCTTCTGGGGCTTTTTCATACACGGCCAGCTCATAAATCATGTCGTAAATGGCCTGGGCGTCAGCCGGGCGTGCCTGGCGGATGAGGGTACTCATTGATATTTCTGTCCTTTCATGGGTGGTCAACATTGATAGCGCCAAGCATAAGCGTTATCGTTAAAAGAATTAAGTGCAATGAAATCACTGGTTGATGAATATTATGCATTCAGTTCTGCGGCGTCTCGATTTAAACCTTTTGCTGGTGTTCGATGCCATCTACCGACATCGTTCGGTAAGGCTGGCGGCAGAGGAGCTGGCGATGAGCACGTCAGCACTGAGCCATGCGCTTTCGAGACTGCGGGTGAGCCTTAACGATCCGCTTTTCTTCCGTGAGGGCCACACCATGTGCCCCAGCGTGTATGCAACATCGCTCGCAGCGTCGATTGCCTCCGCCCTCAAATTCCTTAATCAGGAGCTGACGCCACAACCGGCATTTGTTCCTTCGGCCAGTACGGACTGCCTGCAGATTGCCATTACGGATTTTACGGCATTTTGTATCTTCCCTGCGTTGATGAACCACTTACAGAAGCAGGCGCCGGGTCTGCGTTTTGAGCTCCGCTATTTACCCCACAGCCCGGCGCTTACCGAATTACTGGCCGGAGAGATCGATCTGGCGCTGGGTTTCAGCGCCCCTGATGACAGGGGTCATCCTGAACTCGATGAGATAGGCTGGTTTGAGGATGAATATGTGGTTATCAGCAATCGTGCCCGCAACGGGTTAACGCTGGATGAGTATCTCGCCGCGCGGCATGTAGTGGTGACCCCCTGGAATGAGAAAATGGGGATACTGGATCTGCAGCTTGCGCAGATGGGCCATGCGCGTCAGGTGACGGTAAAAACACCCTCTATGCTCAGTGCGCCTTTTATGGTTGCGCAGAGTGACCTGCTGATGGCGATGCCGCGCTATGCGGCAGAAAAATTGTCTTCCGCCGCTCCGGTGAAGATATTTCCTTTACCCTTTAACGTACCGGCGTTTGAAGTGAGAATTTATTCACATAAGCGCAGCGGTAAACGGGCGGTAACGGACTGGCTGAAGCAGACGTTGCTGGTACTGAGACAGGAAATTTGCGCGAAAGAGAGCAAAAAGCCCGCTTAAGATGCCTTAAGCGGGCTTTTTAAAATTTGGCTCCTCTGACTGGACTCGAACCAGTGACATACGGATTAACAGTCCGCCGTTCTACCGACTGAACTACAGAGGAATCGTGTGAACGGGGCGCATATTACTTGCCACGTCGGGGTGTGTCAACGCTAAATTTAACCTGCTGATTCAATTGATTAATTAAACCGCAGGCTGTGGTTTTAATGTACGCGTTTCTCATGCGTATCTGGTGCATGGGGCCTGTCGCGCAGCCGGGTTAAGGGATCCTGACCATAAAAGGCACAGAACCGTTGCCAGAGCAGCGGAAAACGAGGGGCAAAGAGTTCCGGGGCACTGAAAAAGTATTCGGACAAGACCGCAAAACATTCAGCGGGATCGGTTGCGGCATAAGCATCGATACTCGCCGCGCTTTCTCCCACCAGATCGATTTCATCCTGAATGTTGTCCATTGCGGCACGCAGGTCGTGTTCCCATCCGGCAACTTCACGCAACGCAATATAAGGGATGCCGTTTGCACGGTCGCCGTTGCGGGCATCGAGTTTATGGGCGACTTCGTGAATGATCAGGTTGAAACCCGAAGCATCAAAAGAGTCCTGGATATCCAGCCAGTTGAGGACAACAGGACCCTGCTGCCAGCTCTGGCCTGACTGGACCATGCGCTGGCTGTGCACAAGCCCGATGTCATCTTCCCATTCGTCATCCACCACAAACGGGGCAGGGTAGATGAGGACTTCATGAAAGCCGTCCAGCCACTCGAGACCGAGTTCGAGCACGGGCAGGCAAAATATCAGGCTAATCCGGGCGCTCTTGAGGGCATCAAGCTCGAAACCCTGCAGCGCAACCAACCGTTTCTGTTGCAAAAAACGGTAAGCCAGATGCACCAGCTTCGTTTGCTCTTCTAAAGTCAGACTCGCCAGTAGAGGGATATTCAGCGCATCTTCCCACGGAAATTCAGCGTCTTGGGAAGTTTCTTTCGTTTTCCAGGGCCACTTTATCATCGCTTTGCTCGCAAACTCGCCACTTGAACCCCATTCACGGGAGAGGGGCTGTTAAAATGCCAAATAACCTGGCATGATGGCAACCATTGAAACGGAGAGATGCCGGAGCGGCTGAACGGACCGGTCTCGAAAACCGGAGTAGGGGCAACTCTACCGGGGGTTCAAATCCCCCTCTCTCCGCCACTTCTTATTGATTTCCTTCCGAAATCTCCCGCCTGAAGGCCATGAATGTTACACATCATGGACAAACCTGTCATGTGCATAGCTCTCATAAACGTAACGCAATCTACGCTTTTATTCGCCGCGAAGTGAAATCCTTTTTCTCATTTTGTGGCCTCTCTTCTTTTTTAAAGCGTAGCCAGAAAACCGGTAGCGTAATGAAGTGCAAATCCGACGAGGGTGCCAGAGTAAAGAGGGCGATGCAGGGGCAGGCATAAAAAGCCCGCAGTCTGCGGGCTTGAGTGAGCGGGGATAAGTTTAGAACTGGTAAACGATACCCAGCGCGAACTGGTCATCTTTATTGGTGCCGGTTTCTTTGACGTAGTGAGTGTCATCCAGCAGATTGAACTGATAGGCCGCGTAAACGTTCATATTTTTATTGAAATAGTACCAGGTACCCACTTCAATGTAATTCACGCGCGAGGCATCGCCGCCTTTGAATTTACCGCGACGGCTCAGATCATCGCCCTTAGAGTAAACATAGCCGAGTGATGGACGCAGACCGAAGTCAAACTGATACTGCACAACGGCTTCGAAGTTTTGTGTTTTGTTGGCGAACTGTTTATCTGTTTCGACGGTCATGTTACGGGTTTCGCCGTACATCATTGCGGCATAAATATCGTTAGCATCATATTTCGCAGCAATTGACCAGACTTCAGCGTTGTCGCCTTTACGGTCTAAGGACTGCTCGTCGGTACGATCGGATTTGCCATAGGTTGCAGCAACACCAAAGCCTTCATAATCATAGGAGGCAGACATCGCGTAGCCGTCGCCATTCTGCTGGGTCACGCTATGATCACTATCGTTTTTACCCTGATACTGCAGCGCCAGGTTCAGGCCTTCAACCTCACCGAAGAAATCGGTCACGCGGTAGGTGGCAACGCCGTTGGTACGACCATTCATAAAGTTATCGGCTGCAGCCCAGGAGTCACCACCCCATTCGACCAGCATATCGGTGTAGGCCGCCACATCATAGGCCACGCCGTAGTTACGACCATAATCAAATGAGCCAAACTGACCGAACTTCAGCCCTGCGAACGCCAGACGGGTGCTCTCATCCTGGGTGCCTTCAGGGGTATTCGCCTTCATATTATATTCCCACTGACCGAAGCCTGTGAGTTCGGAATTTATCTGGGTTTCACCCTTAATACCAATACGCGCATAAGAGGTATCGGCATTTTCGCTATTGCTGTTATCGGTGTTTGTCCAGACTCGTTCACCAACGACTTTGCCGTAAAAATCAACTTTATTACCGTTTTTATTATAAATTTCTGCTGCGTTAACTGCGCCTGCGGCTAATAACGCTGGAATTACCAGTGCCAGTGCTTTTCTTTTCATAATCTATTCCCTTAAGATCATAATTTTTATGAATGTCAGTAACTTCATCCGAAATTACAGCTTGATACTATTCTATGAAGTTCATTTAAATTTACGACAAAGATGTAACTAAATGGGTTTAAATATTGCAAAATATTTCATCAAGGAGTTATATTTTTGCCATGAATTCAAATAATTAAGCATATTCATGCAATGATTGAATCAAATGTGATTTAAGTTATGGATGGCGAATTTTACAATGCCTTAATGTATGAAATGTTGGTTGTGAATATATTTTTATGAACTATTTGCTGGGTCTATATGAAAAAAACCCGAACTGACGTTCGGGTATTCCTGAGGAAGGCAAAAGTAAGTGTTAATAAATCAGAAGCTACTCAATGCAGTTAGCCTGCAAATAATGTCACAGGTTGGCGGAAAAATACAGATCTGTGTCTGAAAATTAAATAATTCATTCTTCAAATGCAAAGGCTGAAATTATTCATTAAAATATTAAAACAGATAAGCTCCACCGAAAATGCACTCAGGCTGTTTCACCCGCCTGAGCGGATACAAAAAAGAAGGGGTGAAGGTGCTGATAAAACGGAAAGATAATGACGGTAACGCAGTGGCAGCCACGTTTTGACGCCTGGCTGCATCAACATTATACCGGGGCCGATGCCGCGCACGATGTGACCCATTTTCGCCGGGTATGGCAAACGGCGCAGCATTTATGTGAAGGGGAATCCGTGGACGAGCGGATCATTCTGGCTGCCTGTTACTTTCACGACATCGTGAGCCTGCCCAAAAATCATCCGCAACGCCATCAGGCATCGCAAATGGCTGCACGCAAAGCCCGCGACATTCTGCAAACCGACTTCCCTGATTTTCCCTGCGAATGCTACGACGGGATAATGCATGCCATTGAGGCGCACAGCTTCAGCGCCGGCATTGTGCCGCAAACGCCGGAGGCCAGAATAGTACAGGATGCCGATCGCCTTGAAGCACTGGGCGCAATAGGGCTGGCACGAGTTTTTGCCGTGTCCGGCGCACTTGGCGTAGCCTTATTCGACGGCAATGATCCTTTTGCGGACCATCGTGTGCTGAACGATAAACAGTATGCCCTGGACCACTTTCGCACCAAGCTGCTCTCGCTTCCGCAGACGATGCAGACAGCAAAAGGGCGTGAGCTGGCTCGCCATAACGCCGGGTATCTGGTGCAGTTTATGGCGAAACTGGCCGCTGAACTGCGCGGCGATTTTTACGGCACGGACGAGAGCATACTCACACGCTTTCGTCCCTCATACTCTGAATGAGTGATAGCGAGGCAGGTGATGGCTGACGTTCATGATAAAGCGACACGCAGTAAAAATATGCGCGCGATTGCGACCCGTGATACGGCTATTGAGAAGCGCCTCGCCACGTTACTCGATGATCTGGGACTGGCCTACCGTGTTCAGGCGGCGGATCTCGCAGGGCGGCCCGATTTTGTGCTGGATGAGCAGCGCTGCGTCATTTTTACCCACGGTTGTTTTTGGCATCACCATGACTGCTATCTCTTTAAGGTGCCGGCGACGCGCACGGATTTCTGGCTGGAGAAAATTGGTAAAAACGTTGAGCGTGACAAGCGCGACATCGCCCTGCTGCGCGAACAAGGCTGGCGGGTGATGGTGGTCTGGGAGTGTGCATTACGTGGGCGTCTGAAACTGTCAGCCCCGGCGCTGTCAGAACGCGTTGAAGAGTGGATCTGCGAAGGCGGTGACGCCGCGCAGATCGACACTCAGGGCATTCACTAACCGGGGCTTATTTCTCAGTTTTGCAGGCAGTGATAACCGGACGAGCCGGGAAGAGATATTTCCCAAGGGTCACCAGCACGACGGCCATGATAATAATGCCCAGCGCTATCCACTCGGTTGATGAGAGATATTCTCCGCCGAAACCTGTGCCCAGTAACACAGCCACAACCGGATTAACATACGCGTAGCTGGTCGCCACGGCCGGGCTGACATTACGGATGAGATACATGTAGGCATTAATGGCGATAATAGAACCAAATAGCGCCAGATAGCCCACGGCTAAAAACCCTTCGGTGGTCGGCAGTGTCGTCAGGCGTTCACCGGACAGCCACGAGGCGGCCAGCAGTACAATGCCTGCCGCCAGCATCTCGATGGCACCAGCCATCATACCGATGGGCAGTGTGATACGTGAACCGTAGACAGAGCCGAAGGCCCAGCTCATGGATCCGACAAGGATCATCAGTGCACCCCAGGGATTACCGCTGAGGTTACCTCCGCTGTTAAGCAAAATGATGCCGGCAAGACCAATCGCAATCCCCATCCACTCAAGCTTGCGCGTTTTGATACCAAAGAAGTGGCTAAAGCAGAGCGTGAACAGGGGCACCGTCGCAACGACCACCGCAGCAATACCGGAAGGCACATTCTGATGTTCGGCCACGGTGACAAAACCATTACCTACAGCAAGCAGCAGTACGCCAATCAGGGCGGCATTCAGAAGGGGCCGAAGCGGAGGAAGTTTGTGTCCGGTCAGCAGTAAAAAGGCGGTCAGCAACAGTCCGGCTGAGAGAAAACGTGTCCCTGCCATCAAAAACGGTGGCCAGCTCTCAACGCCTATGCGGATAACAAAATAGGTGGAACCCCAGATAATATAAAGTGCAAAAAGTGAACCCAGAAGCGGTAGAACGTGCCGGAATCGCATACTCCCTCACTGCGAAATAAAAAGGAAGCATATAGTTAACGCGAAAACTATCGGACTTGCGAGAGGCGAGTGGTGTTTTACTGTTAAATTTCTGTTGCCAGTGCTCAAGCGATTTTCGTACCTCGCTTTTTACATCATACTTAGGTGGTGAATCGATCATGACGGCTTTTAATAAGGAAGGATATTTTGGCAGGAAGTAGCTTATTAACTCTTCTGGATGACATTGCCACACTGCTGGATGACATTTCAGTGATGGGTAAACTGGCGGCAAAGAAGACAGCAGGTGTACTGGGGGATGATCTCTCCCTGAACGCGCAGCAGGTGACGGGGGTACGTGCAAACCGTGAGCTGCCGGTGGTCTGGAGCGTAGCGAAAGGCTCGCTGCTTAATAAAGTCATTCTGGTTCCGCTGGCGTTGCTCATCAGTGCGTTTATCCCCTGGGCGGTTACGCCTTTATTGATGGTGGGCGGGGCCTTTTTGTGTTTTGAAGGGCTGGAGAAAGTGGTTCATACCCTCCATGCGCGTAAGCACCCCGAAAGCCCGGAAGTGAGACAACAGCGTCTTCAGGCGATAGCCGCGCAGGATCCTAAAGTATTTGAGCGTGACAAGGTGAAAGGCGCAATACGTACGGACTTTATCCTCTCAGCCGAAATCGTCGCTATCACGCTGGGTATTGTGGCGGAGGCGCCTCTGCTCAACCAGGTTCTGGTGCTGTCAGGCATTGCGCTGATAGTGACGCTGGGAGTATATGGCCTGGTCGGTATCATCGTTAAGCTGGATGACATGGGTTACTGGCTGGTTGAAAAGAAAGCCATGCTGGCGCAGGTCATCGGCAAGGGACTGTTAATTGTCGCCCCCTGGCTGATGAAAGTTTTATCGGTCGTCGGTACGCTGGCTATGTTTCTGGTGGGCGGGGGGATCGTGGTACATGGTATAGCACCGTTGCACCATGCTATCGAGTCCTTTGCTGCCGGTTACCCTGCCATTTTACAGGCCCTGCTGCCCATGCTGGCAAACCTGTTAACGGGGCTGGTGGTAGGCGCCATCGTGCTGCTGGCGGTCAAAGCCGTCTCCGGACTGCGCAAAGGAAAATCATAAAAAGGGAGGTCCGTTGTTACGCAATTCATGACAATGTCGTCTAAGGTGAAAACGTTTCACCCTGATGCCGGAGGCAATAATGGTCTTTTTGGTCAGTGATGAAGTGACAGCGAAAAACGGCGGCCCTGCCATGATAGTGACCGGTTATGCCAGTGGCATGGTTGAATGCCGCTGGTATGACGGATATGCCGTAAAACGTGAAGCCTTTCGGGAAGAGGAGCTGGTTTCTGGCACCCGACAGTGCGCTTGCGAACAAGCATAGCCATTGAAATGCCCGGCATGCCCGGGCGTTTTCATTTAGGGTCGCATCGTCTGCGGGCAACGTAATGCTACCTTTCACCATCCCAGGGAGTGACTGTGCGACAGACCAGCGTCGTAAAAAGCCCTTCGAGGCTTGAGAGGCTAAAAAAAGGGTTCGATCCCAGTTGGGTGGTTAACCTTTGCTTCGTTATCGTCCTCGTCTGCTCCACTCTCCTCACATGGCGAGAAGTGGTGGTTCTCCGGGATGCCTATATTGCCAGCGAGCGCAATGCACTGGATAACGTCAGCAATGAGCTGGACAGGCAGTTACAGGTCGGCGTCGATCGCCTGATTTTTTTCCGCAACGGTATGCAGGGCGCGCTGCAAACGCCGCTCGCCTTTGAGGTGTTACGTAATGTGCAGGGAAAATTTGAAGGTCAGAGAATGCTTCCTGACTGGCAGATTGAACTGGATAACCGACGAACACTCCCGCTGTATGGCGTGTCAGATTACTCTGTCGATCAGAGCCCCTTACTGAGCCGCGATAACGAACTCCTGCATAACGAACTCACCGCCGCCCTTGAGCTGGGTTATCTGTTCCGGCTGGCCTCGACATCGGTGATGCGCCCGCGTCAGGCCTGGTACGTTTCCCGCGCGGGCTTCTATCTCTCTACGAACCCGGTCACGCCCCGTGACACTATTACCCGCGAGTACTACCAGTTGCTGACCCGGGCGTGGTTTAGCCAACAGCGTGAAGCGCGTAATACGGGGCGCGGCGTGCGCTGGTTTACCGATCAGGCTCATCAGGCTGGCAATAATGACGCCGTTGTCACCGCCAGTGTGCCGCTCGATTACCAAAATTACTGGTATGGCGTGCTAGCCATGAGTTTCACCGTTACATCATTGCGCCAGATTCTGGTCGAGGCGCGACAGACGGAAAAAGATGGTGACTATCAGCTGTATGACAGTCAATGGTCACTGCTGGCGAGCTCGCTCTCCTCCGCGGATGAGCAGCTTCATGGCTTCACCCCTGACGAACGTCACACCCTCAACCAGGCGATGAGTCGTGAAATGACGGGCTGGATGCGCGTGGGAGCGCGTTTTGTCAGCTGGGAAAAGCTAAGGCATTTTGAGGGTGTCATGCTGCGCGTTCACACCCTGCGGGAAGGACTCGGGGGGGATTTTGGTTCGATAAGCATTGCGCTGGCCCTGTTATGGCTGCTCTTTACCTGTATGTTGCTGATTGCCTGGGGCGTTATCCGCAGGATGGTCAGCAATATGTACCGCCTGCAGCACACATTGCAGTGGCAGGCCTGGTACGATCCGCTCACCCGGCTCCCGAACCGGGGGGCGCTATTCGAGCGGGCAAAGGTGCTCTCTGCCGAAGGCGTGGCGAATCAGCTTCCTTTCTCGGTGATTCAAATCGATCTGGATCACTTTAAACATATTAATGACCGTTACGGTCATCAGGCAGGGGATTTGGTGCTGTCGCATGCCGCACGCCTGATCGGTAGCTCCCTGCGCGAGCCTGACATGGCAGGTCGGGTAGGCGGGGAAGAGTTTTGCGTTCTTCTCCCCGGTAGTACCCTTGAGGAGGCTGCCCGCATTGCAGAGCGCATTCGGGCGCGCATCAGTGGCAAAGAGATCCTGGTGACCAAAAGTCAGACCATCCGTATCAGCGCCTCATTCGGGGTGAGCAGCGCCCAGGAAACCAGTAACTATGATTTTCAGTACCTGCAATCCGTTGCCGACAGCCGTTTATACGTCGCCAAACGTTCTGGTCGTAATCAGGTTTGTGCGCAGGACGCATCGTCCGCGCCACCCAGCATGTGATCCATCCCCTCGCGCCAGCCTGCCGCGCCTTCAAGGGTGGTGTGATAAACGCGCGAGGGAGTGTCATCCCGCAGCTCAATACCCTGACGGTTTAATCCTTTAACCACAATGGCAAAATCGACGTTGTCCAGTAAGGGGGCGTCATTAGGCCCATCTCCCAGTCCAAGCGTAGTGAAAGCGCGGTTGTGATAATGGTGATACTGACGCGTCAGCCAGTTCACCGCCCGATCTTTCCCGGCGCGTTCATCAAGTACGTGCCAGAATCGCGCCCCCTGTACGAAGCGCAGACCCAGGCTTGCCAGCGTAGTATTAAATGTCTCCAGCTGTTCGTCACTGTCGCGCCAGATGACCGTTTCCGACGCCTCCTGCAAACGTGCCAGCCCCGCCTGAGCAGGGGGAAGTCCGGTTACCTCTTCCAGCGCATGCTCATCCAGCTCGCTCAAGGCGGTAAACTTAACCCCATCCCGTTCGCGCAGTTGAGACAGCACGCTAAAGATTTCGTCGTGTGACGCGCCCTGAATAATACGTGGATAATCAGCGCTGTCCTGCCAGTGTTCATCCAGCTGGATAACCGCCCCGTTTTCGGCAATAAAGGGCAAGCCCTGAAGACCCAGAATGCGCTGAATCGCGACCATCTCAGCCGCCGTTTTGCTGCTACAGAGAATGAGCGGAATTTGCTGGTCGCGCAGGCGTGTAAGCCAGGGGGCGGCCGCCTGCCATTCCCCGGTATGATTGTCCATCAGGGTGCCATCAACATCGGAAAATACCAGCAGCGCATCGTGTAATGTGGGCATACAAACTCCTGTAGTTGTTATCAGCCAGGCATTTACTGCTAAGACAAATCTCAATTTAGCCACGCCGCTTTCCGCCCGCCTTAGCAAGATGCGGGTTGGAGGACGCGCCAGCCTTACGTTTGCGTAATTATGTGCCTGAAATATATTTCAAAACTAATGATTGAGACCCCAAATATATCCTTGTCTTGCAAATAGTTTGCGGATACAGTGCGTGCTACATCAGATTCCCTGATGTAACGAATTTTTAAGTGCTTCTTGCGAGAGCAAGCTTTGTCCCGGTCACTCATGACCGGGATTTTTTATTTCAGCGGGTTAACTCGCTGATGCTGAAATCATGGACATCCAGTTCAAAAGCCTCCGCCAGTTCACGCCAGGTATGAAACTCCCGTCCATCGACGCTGACCCGCTCTCCTTCGCTGTCGTCCACGCGCCGGACGTTACTTTCGCTAATCTCATTGATTGCAGCCAGCAACGCATCCACGTCCACGTCACCTTTGACGGTGCCGTTGTTCGCTTTGTCGGTTTTCATCATGCTTACCTCATCGGCTGAGCCAGGATTAAGTATAGTCGGTAGAAAAAATAGCCAGCTGAACGCCAGGACGCTGTCAGGTAATGAGAATTGTTCTACACTGGCACAAATCAGACAGGAGGAGCGTTATGAAGGTTAACGATCGTGTGACGGTCAAGACGGACGGTGGTCCACGCCGCCCGGGAGTGGTGCTGGCGATAGAAGAATTCAGTGAAGGGACAATGTACCTGGTTTCGCTTGATGATTACCCGCTCGGTATCTGGTTCTTTAATGAAAAGGACCATCCGGACGGGGTTTTTGTCGAAAAAGTCGAATAGTTAAATTCGCCCTCCCGGCAAGGAGGGTGAAGCCCTTGGGTTTAGCGCATATTGACGAAAATACCGCTGGTAACATTGTCCGTCAGGCGGACCACGTGATAGATCACTTGCTTATTATGCGTTTTAATTTTCCTTTTAATATTTCCCTTATGTGATGAGACCGTTTTTGCCTTGATATTCATTTGATCCGAAATCTGAATCGTATCCTGCCCGGACATCCACATCTTCAGCATGCTTGATTCCGTGCGACTCAGGGAAAGCGTAGGTAAATTAGCAAGGGCAATATTCTTTTTTTCTTTACTAAGATAATCGGCTAAAAAGACATCCAGAGATTCAGGCTTAATAGATTTTGAACTGATCAATAAGTTTTTTCTGACTAACAGATATTCATCAAAATGAATATTGGCTATTGCCATAAAAACGATAAATAAAGTACGAGGATGTTGATTAATGATTTCTTTGATATGTTGACTGCTTACCGGGTCGTGAATAAAGCAATCCTCATTAATAAACACCACCGATGGCTGTAGCGCGGAACATACTGATTCAAGTTCTTCAACGGTATTTACATCGTTGATTTCTCGCTTCTTAACCCCCCGACTCGCCAGATACCCCGTTAGTCCCAGGCGGGTATAACTGCATAAATCCATGATAATCGTTGACATGGCATACCCTCACTCAATGCGTAACGATAATTCACCCTCGCCAAAGGTCTGAATCACAAAACAAAATAGTAATAACAATGAGCAGGATGTAGACCTCAGGCGAAACCACTATCCCGTAAAGTTACGTATAATTTGCCAGGAATCATCTTAAAGTAAAGTAAATCTTAGGTTATGTGAGAGTGCTAAAAACAATTAAACCGCGTGGGGTATATCGTGGGGGGTATTACGCCAGTTTCACTTTAGGATTATCCTCAAGATGTCCATGAGGTCGTCAGGGAATAGTATTTCGGGGTAACTCGCTCACAATATCCGCTAACAGATTGAATATCTCGCTAAATAAACGTTCGGAGAAAGGAGCAATAAGCGGCATCATTGCCATCATGAGCAACATGCCAACGCTTAAGGTAATGGGAAAGCCGATCACAAACACGGACAGCTGGGGGGCCATTCTGTTGAGCAAACCTAACGCAAGGTTAGCTGTGAGCAGCAAGGTAATAATGGGCAACGCCAGCATCAGTCCATTCAGGAAAATCATGCCAGCCGCACGCGTCAGTGCCATAAACGCATTACTGTTGATAGGATCGCCGCCGACAGGCAGCGTGTGAAAGGTGTCCACCAGCATCGAAATGAGCCATAAATGGCCGTTAAAGGTCATGAACAGCAGTAACACCAGCATATCTACCAGTCGCGCCAGAACCGGCATGTTGAGGTGGTTAGTGGGGTCGACAAAGGTGGCGAAGGAGAGGCCCATCGACAAGCCGATCAACTCCCCAGCGGTACGAATGGCGGCAAAAGCGAACTGCATCGTAAAGCCCAGCGCAATGCCGATCAGCATTTGCTGGAAGATCATCCAGACGGCACTTGCGGAAAAGATAGTGGTGTTATTGACAGGCAGCGTCGGGGCGACAATAAACGTAATCATCAGGCCCAGACCCACTTTCACCCGCCTCGGGATACTCCGCTCGCTCAGAATAGGGGCGGTCATAATTAACGCCATGATGCGAACGAATGGCCAGAAATACATACTGAGCCAGGCAAGCCACTGATCGCTGGAAACCTGCAACATTGCCGCTTACCCGATGATGTACGGCAGGTTAGTAAACAGGGAGCGCATGTAATCCAGCAGCAGGTTCAGCATCCACGGGCCGGCAACGATGATCGCCACGAATACCGCGATGATTTTTGGAATGAATGACAGCGTCATTTCGTTAATCTGGGTCGCAGCCTGCAGGATACTGATGATAAGACCGGTCACCAGCGCGATAAGCAGGAGCGGGGCAGCGAGGGCAAGCGCCACTTTCATGGCCTCGGTGCCCATCATCATGACTGATTCGGGTGTCATTCTTTACTCCTAACTGTAAAAGCTCTGGGCCAGTGAACCGACCAGCAGTTGCCATCCGTCCACCAGCACAAACAGCATCAGCTTAAAGGGCAACGCAATGGTGGCCGGAGGCACCATCATCATCCCGAGCGCCATCAGCACGCTGGCGATAACCAGATCAATAATCAGAAACGGAATAAAAATGGTAAAGCCAATCTGAAACGCCGTCTTCAGTTCGCTGGTCACATAGGCGGGGAGCAGTATCCGCATCGGCACGGCTTCAGGGCCCTGAATTGGCGGGCTGTTTGCCAGACGGGCAAAGAGCGCAAGGTCAGCTTCGCGGGTCTGGCGCATCATAAATTCACGCAGCGGCTGTGCCCCGCGCTCCAGTGCCACATCCACCGAAATCTTGCTCTCAGTGAAAGGCTGATAGGCCTCGGTATAAATTTTATCGATGACCGGAGACATAATAAAAAAGGTCAGAAACAGCGCCAGTCCGAGCAATACCTGGTTTGGCGGCGCAGAAGGCGTACCCAGCGCATTTCGCAGCAGGCCAAAGACGATAATGATGCGAGTGAAACTGGTCATCATCAGCAAAATGGCGGGCAGGAAGGTCAGGGAGGTGATAAAAACCAGCGTCTGCACCGGTAAAGACCAGGTCTGGCCTCCGCCTGCGAGGGGTTGGCTGACGAGTCCGGGAAGCTGGGCAAAAGCGGCAGGGGCGACCAGGCCTAAGCCGGCCAGCGCGAAAGGTAACAAACGGCGCATCAGGATCTCCCGGAACGCTTAAGCAAATTCTTCATCACGGACTGAAAGTCCGGGGTCTTCTCGTTCACCTTCTCAGGTTCGACAGGTGCAGGAGGCAGTTTATGAAGCAGATTGATTTGCCCGGCCGTGACCCCCAGTACCAGTCGCGCATCATCGACATCGACGATGACCACTCGCTCGCGCGGGCCAACGGAGGTACTGGCGCTGATTTTCAACCCGCGAGCGCCTGCGTTTTTACCCGCAAAGCCGGTGCGTTTGGCAATCCAGGCCGCAGCGAGTATCAGGGCAATAATCAGCACCAGTGCGCCACTGACTTGCAGCAGTGGCGAACCGGGTACGGCAGACGGTTGTGTCACCGTGGCCTGGGTTTTCATATCGGGACTTAGCGGCTCAGACGGCGCATACGTTCGGTCGGGGTGATGATATCGGTAATACGAACACCGTATTTATCTGCCACCACCACAACCTCACCCTGCGCGATAAGGTAACCGTTGATCAAAATATCCAGAGGCTCACCGGCCAGACCGTCCAGGGCGACCACTGACCCCTGCGTCAGACGCAGCAGCTCTTTAATGGTCATCCGGGTGCGGCCCAGTTCGACAGTCAGTTTGACCGGGATATCCATAATCAGATCGATATCCTGAAGACTGCCGCTGACATCACCACCGCCCAGTTGCTGGAACACGGCATCTACAGGGCTTTTGTTGCCGCTGGTGGTGGTTTTTTGTTCGTTTAACGCGTCAGCCCACAGATCGTCCATTGCATTGTTGTTGTCATCGGACGGATTGTTCATATCACTCATTTGGGCTGTTCCTCATTCAGCGAATTCAAAATCGGGTTTATCAAATGCTCGACACGCAAGGCGTACTGACCGTTAAGCGTGCCGTACTGGCTGGTGAGTACAGGCACTCCGTCCACATGCGCAATGATGCGATCGGGTTTATCGATCGGCAGGACATCACCGGGTTTGAGCTTAAGTATCTGCGACAGTCGCAGTGATATATCAGCAAAATTAGCAATCAGCTCCAGTTCGGAGTGCTGCACCTGGCGAACCAGGTTATCACGCCAGTTCTGATCTTCAGAACGGGAGTTCTCCAGCGGCGGGTTCACCAGCACTTCGCGCAACGGTTCGATCATGCTAAAAGGCAAACAAATATTAAATTCACCGGTCAGGTTGCCAATTTCCACATGGAACGGCGTGTTGACAACAATATCGTTAGGGGAGGTGGTGATATTGGTAAATTTCACCTGCATCTCTGAACGAACGTACTCAACATCCAGCGGGTGAATCGCTTTCCATGCGTCACTGTAGCCTTCCAGCGCCAGCTTCAGCATACGGTTAATGACGCGCTGCTCAGTGTGGGTGAACTCACGACCTTCCACTTTCGTCGGAAAACGTCCGTCACCACCAAACAGGTTATCCACGGCAATAAACACAAGGCTTGGAGAGAAGACAAAGAGTCCGGTCCCGCGCAACGGTTTGAGATGGATAAGGTTAAGGTTAGTGGGTACGGGTAAGTTACGCGCAAACTCATGGTACGGCTGAATGCGAATGGCACCGACGGTAATATCCGGGCTACGACGCAACAGGTTGAACAGCCCCATACGGAACTGACGCGCGAAACGTTCGTTGATGATCTCCAGCGCCTGCAGTCGCTCACGAACGACACGACGCTGGGTATTAGGGTCATAGGGGCGAATATCCGTGTCGCCACCTACACCCGGTTTCGGATCATCACTCTTATCGCTGTCTCCATTGAGCAGCGCATCGATTTCGGCCTGAGAAAGAATGCTATCGCCCATGTCTTTACCGCAAAATGAAAGCTGTATAAAGCACGTCAGTGACTTCCTGTTTCGGCTGTCCTGGCACTAACGGTGCTGCGAGCGCTTCTTTAATCGAGGCGGAAAGTTTTTCTTTCCCCTCATTGGTTGCTAGCTGTGACGCATCCTGACGGGAGAAGAGCAGCAGCAAACGGCTGCGAACTTCCGGCAGATACTCACTCAGCCTTGCGCGCGTCAGGTCATCTTTCAGACGCAGCGTGATACCGATGTACAACACACGATCCGCATCGCCCAGATTGACCGTAAAAGTATCCAGAGCGAAAAAGACCGGTGCCGGGGGCGGTGGTGGCGCTTCGGCTTCTGCTTTGGCATCCGAATCCGGGTGCTGTTGCATGCGCCAGTAGCTATAGCCCGCCGTGGCACATGCAGCAAGGGTGATTAACACCAACAGCGGGATCCAGATTGAACGCTTACGTTTTTTGGTTATAGCGGTGTCAGTCATCTGATACATGCTTCCTGTTAGGTACTGCTGATAGGCTGATTATCCCGTGTCCTGTTCGCGTCAAAGGGTGGAAAAGACGGGGATAATCATGCTACCTCTGGCGTTTAGGCAAAGATATCAACCGCACTGTTACCACGAGCCGCAGATTGCAGGCTTGCCGGAGTAATCAGCGGCTCATCATCTTCAGTGGCAAAAGGCGTGCTGCGGCCTGACCGGGATGACTGTTGTTGATCGGAGAAAGCGTGCTGCTGACCCGCAAAGCTTTCGCTGCTGATATTACTCTGGCCCAACTGGATCCCGCTTTCCGCCAGAGAGGTGCGCAGGGTGGGCAGGGCCGCTTCCAGCGCCTGGCGCACATGGCTATGCTGTGACACCATCTGCAACTGCGCCATATTGTTATCATCAATTTTAAGCGAGATTTGAATTTTGCCCAACTCTTCCGGGTGCAGATGCAGTTCGGCGTTTTGCTGCCCCTGACGGGTGAAGAGGGTCACATGCTGGCTCAATGTCTGTTGCCATTCATTGCTGCCAAGCGGTGCGCTGAGTACCGCGGCCGACACCGGGGCGCTGGCCTGGGCTGATGATGCCTGGCTGATGACCGGCGCAAGGCTGGTGGTTGTGTTCACCGTCTGGCTGGCACTATCCGCCTCTTTCTTTACCGCCAGAGCAGCGGCCGACTGGAATGCATCATCCAGAGAGGAGAAGGTTTGCTGCGTTTGTGCACCCTCTGCTTTTGACTGGGTCGCAAGTCCGGAGAGATCGCTGTTTTTACCGGTCAGAGAGGAGGCATTAGGGGTGCCGGAGGCCGCCACTGTGGCGCTCACGGAGGCGTCAGTGGTCTGGACTTTCGGCGTCAGCTGGGCCGTTTGCTGATGAGGCAACATCGCCATCAATGCACTCAGGCCGGACATCTCTTCGTCACTTAATGTGGTTTTCGTGTCATCGCTGCTCTTGCTGTTTTTGGTCAGCGCAGCAAGGACATCACTCTTCGCGGTCGGCGAGAGACCCGACAACAAATGCTGCATCTGGACGGATTCATCGGCTGACAGCGACGCTGCGTCTGATGTCTCGCGGGCCAGCAATGCAGCCAGCTTTTGCGCCGGTGTGCCGGTGTTATCAGCAACAAGCGCACGCAGATTCTTCGCAGATTTTCCTCCCGCATTTTGCAGGTCCGTCAGTGAAAGCGTCGCACCGGCATCTTCACCGGCCGCGTTTACACCGCCGAGCGCTCCGGCAAGCAGGGCAAGAAAATCCTGGGCTGCGTCGCCGCCTGCTTTCCCGCTAAGGCTTCCTGCGGTTGCATCCCCATCTGTTGTAAGCATTGTTTGCAGGGTGATCATTCAAATTTCCTCTGGGATGCGCGCTGGGCAAATTCATCCATTTTCTTTTGATCGAGTCGGTTTTCCGCCTGAAGAAGGGCGGCTGCCTGTCTGTCCTGCAACGTCTGCCAGGCCTGAAGGCGTTGCTTTTTCTCTCGCCAGCAGTCCAGGGCGCTGTCCACTTTCTGGGACCACTGCGCTAACTGCTGACGGTGTTGTTCGATGGCTTTTTCCAGCGTCAGAATAAATTGCTGATAGTTTTGCCAGCGCTGAGCATCAATCCCGTGACTCATGTCGGTATTGAGGTTATTACGGTACTCATGCTGATAATCCATCAGCATACGCAGCTGCTCTTCCGCTTGCTGACAACCGCGGCGCATTTCTCCAAGCTTCAGTGCCGCGTCTTCTACTTCTTTTTCTGCCAGATCCTTTAGCGTCGTTAACGCGCTATTTTGCGTCATGATCGTCGCTCTCCAGGTGGATTAGACCGTCGGGAAGATAAGTTCAAGGGACTGAACAGAATCTTCCCATCCTGCACGTTCAAAAATACCTTGCTGCAAAAACGCTTCCAGTTGGGGCCACAGTGCGATGGCTTTATCCAGCATCGGATCGCTGCCGCGCGCATAGGCACCTACGCTTACCAGGTCGCGGTTGCGCTGGAAACTTGATAACAACTGCTTGAAATTTCTGACCCGCGCGTAATGTTTTTCCGTAATCAGCGCGGTCATGGCACGGCTGATGGACGCCTCAATGTCGATAGCCGGATAGTGACCCGCTTCGGCAAGACGGCGTGACAAGACGATATGTCCATCAAGGATGGCGCGCGCGGAGTCGGCAATCGGATCCTGCTGGTCATCACCTTCGGTCAGAACGGTGTAAAACGCCGTTACCGAGCCGCCACCGCTGACGCCATTGCCCGCACGTTCAACGAGGGCTGGCAGTTTGGCGAATACCGACGGCGGATAGCCTTTGGTTGCAGGCGGTTCACCGATGGCGAGCGCGATTTCACGCTGGGCCATGGCGTAACGGGTCAGGGAGTCCATAATCAGCAAGACGTGCTGACCGCGATCGCGAAAATCCTCGGCGATGCGCGTAGCGTAGGCCGCGCCCTGCATACGTAATAAAGGAGAGACATCCGCAGGGGCGGCAATGACGACCGAACGTGCACGGCCTTCAGCCCCCAGGATGTTCTCAATGAAATCTTTTACTTCACGTCCACGCTCACCAATCAGCCCGACGACAATTACGTCAGCTTCGGTGTAACGCGCCATCATGCCGAGCAGCACGCTTTTACCGACCCCGGAACCCGCAAACAGGCCCATACGCTGACCACGGCCAACGGTCAGCAGCGCATTGATAGCGCGCACGCCGGTATCAAGCACGTGTTCGATAGCCGTACGCTGGAGCGGGTTTACCGGCTGGGTGATAAGCGCGCCGGTTTCAGTGGTGTCCGGGGAGGGGAGGCCATCAAGCGGTTTACCCGCACCGTCAAGCACACGGCCAAGCAGAGCGGGGCCGAGAGGCAGTTGTTTGCCGCTGTGCAGACCATCCGCAGAGGCGCTGCGGGCATAAACGCGTGCGCCAGGTAAAATACCTTCCACCTCTTCAAGCGGCATCAGGAAGAGACGCTGACCGTTAAAGCCGACAACTTCGCTTTCGACTTCCGTCATTTCACCTTTGTCATGACGCTCAATAATGCAGGTTGCACCCAGCGGCAACTGCAGGCCTGTCGCTTCCAGCACCAGACCGGTCGCACGGGTCAGGCGACCATAACGACGCACGGAGGGCAGTTGCGCCATCCGGGCTTCAAAGGTATCCAGCGTATTCAGCCAACGGTTCAGACGTGTGGTCATTACACCACTCCTGGTGCTGCCAGGCGGCACAGTTCCTGCCAGCGTGTCGCCACGCTCGCATCAAGGTCACCTTCATCGGCAGAGACTTTGCAGCCGCCCGGATGAAGCGTCGGATCGCCGCGTAACCGCCAGCCGTGCAGGCTCAGGGTTGCGCCAAGCATCTCTTCCACCCGCTGCAAATCATCCGGATGGACGCGCAGCTGCGGTTTGCCACTAAATAGCGGCTCCTGCTGGAGCAGCAGTTGGATCTGTTTAATCAGTGCCGTGTTGTCAACGCAGGGCGTCTGACCAATCACCTGACGGGCGGCTTCAAGCGCCATCTGCATCAGACGAGAGGCGATAACGCTGTCGAGCGCATCAAGCGTGTACTGGAATTCGCTGACCAGTTGCTGCATACGGGCATGCAGGGGGGCCTGCTGTTGACGCGCCTGGTTGACGCCATTTTCCAGTCCCTGTGCAAGACCTTCCTGGTAACCTTGTTCCTGGCCTTTCTGGCGACCTTCCGCCAGACCGGCGTTATAACCCGCTTCGTGCGCCTGCATCTGGATCTGTGCAAGCTGCTGCTGACGTTTCTCCTCCGCAGAGAGTTCGTCTTCAGCGTGCTCTTCTACCGCATCGCCCTCTTCGACAAACGCGGGGGCGAAAGCAGGCACGGGGATAGCCAGATCCTCGGGTTTCCAGATTTTCCACGGCAAATCATTAGACATAGGTATCCTCGCCGCTGCCAATTACCATCTCGCCGGTTTCTGCCAGACGACGAACAATAAGCAGGATAGCTTTCTGTTCGTTCTCCACCTGAGACAGACGCACCGGACCACGGTTGGCCAGATCGTCGCGCAGGATGTCTGCCGCACGCTGCGACATGTTGCGCAGGAACTTGTCGCGCAACGGTGGCTCGGCACCTTTCAGTGCAACCAGCAGGGATTCGGAATCCACTTCCTGGAGCAGACGCTGAATGCTGCGATCGTCCACATCCACCAGGTTTTCGAACAGGAACATCTCGTCGATAATTTTTTGCGCCAGCTCGCCGTCGAATTCGCGCACCGCGGTAATGACCGCCTCTTCCTGCTGCGTTTTCATCAGGTTGATAATTTCTGCCGCTGTTCTTACGCCGCCCATTTTGCTGCGCTTGAGGTTCTGACCGTCGAGCAGGTTGTTCAGCACTTCGGTCAGTTCAGCCAGTGCCGCAGGCTGAACGCCGCCGAAGGTGGCGATACGCAGCATTACGTCATGACGCAGACGCTCATCAAACAGGGCAAGAATGTCGGCCGCCTGACCACGTTTGAGGTGGACGAGAATGGTGGCGATAATCTGCGGGTGCTCGTCGCGAATAACATCGGCGGCACTCTGCGGCTCCATAAAGTTGAGCGTCTCGATCCCGCTGGTGGTGTCGCGGGTTTCGAGAATATCTTCCAGCAGGCTGGCCGCACGCTCTTCGCCGAGCGCTTTAACCAGCACGGAGCGCAGGTAGTCGTTGGCGTTGATATTGAGTGCGGCAAACTGTTCTGCCTCGCTCTCAAACTCCTGCAGAACATCCATCAATTGCTTGTTGGAAATCTGCTTGACGCTGGCCATGGCGGTACTGAGATGCTGTACTTCCCGTTGCGAGAGGTGTTTGAACACCTCTGCCGCGCGGTCCTCGCCGATGGTCATCAACAGGATGACGCTTTTATCCGTCCCGCTAAGAGGGGCTGCATTATTGCTCATTTTCGGTACTCATCCACTGGCGAATGACCAGCGCCACAACGCGCGGATCGTTATCAGACATTTCACGAATGCGCTGGCTCATGACTTCCGCCGACATGCGCTGATTGCTGCGGCGTTGCTGGAGCTGCTCATCTTTACTCAGGCGTACTTCAACGGACTCTTCAATTTCAGCACGTGCACGTTGCTCTTCCTGAATCGCTTTCGCCTCTTCCTGACGACGAACCAGCTGTGGACGTACTGCTTTACGCCACAACAACCAGGCAACGATAAGCACCAGCAGCCAACGGCCCGCAGCCAGCATCTGATCGATAAACGCCTGCTGTTGCCAGAACGGTAGCTGACCACCCACATCCTCGGTGGTGTTGAACGGTGAGTTAACCACGTTCAGGGTATCGCCACGTTTTTCTGAATAGCCCATCGCTTCACGGGTCAGATTTTCAATCTGCTTAATCTGATCGGCCGTCAGCGCTTCGGTCTTGCCATCTGCCAGGGTGCGATAGTTCACCACCACGGCAACGGAGAGGCGCTGAATGTCGCCGACATTCATCTTAGTGTGACGAATGGTGCGATCGACTTCATAGTTAGCCGTTTCATTACGCGTGGTATTGCGTGGCCCGGCAGCATTGGTGGTTGATGTCGTCTGCTGCTGACCATTCTGCTGCCCATTCTGTTGCTGATTAGCCGGTGGCGTCGTAATAGGTGCCGTATTGGGCGGTGCAGGCTGGTTAGAGAGGGCACCCGGAACGCCGCCCGGATACTGTCCACCAATCTGTTCGCTTTCATTGGTCTGGCGCGAACGCAGCACCGCCCGAGAGGCATCGCCGTTTGGCTGATACTGCTCTTCGGTCTGTTCTTTGTTGTCGAAATCGATTTGCGCTGTGACCTGCGCATGAATATTACCGTTGCCCACAATCGGACCCAGGATGGATTCAATGCGGCGCTGAACGCGTCCTTCGACATCCGCAGCATATTTAAGCTGGGCGTCATTGAGATCGCGGCCTGCCGTGTTCGACTGGGTCAGCAGGCGACCTGCCTGATCGACAACGGTGACATTGCCCGGTGGCAGACCCGCCACCGCGCTGGAGACGAGATGAACCACGGCGCTAATCTGGCCTTCATCCATCGCACGACCCGGTTCGAGATTGACCGTGACGGAGGCAGACGGGGATTTTTGTTCGCGCACGAACAGCGACGGCTTAGGCATAGCGAGGTGGACGCGCGCGCCTTTCACCGGACCGAGGGTTTCAATGGTCCGTGCCAGTTCACCTTCCAGTGCACGCTGGTAGTTCACCTGTTCGCTGAACTGGCTGATACCAAATTTTTCCTGGTCGAGCAGCTCAAACCCTACCGCTCCACCTTTTGGTAATCCCTGCTGCGCAAGGCGCAGACGCAGTTCATGCACTTTATCGGCAGGCACTTCTAACGCACCGCCGTTCTCAGCGAAGCGGTAGGGGATATTCATCTGGGTCAGTTGGGTGACGATAGCCCCCCCGTCCTGGTCGGACAGGTTGCTATACAGCGTGCGGTAATCCGGGCTTTTTGCCCATAGCACCATCGCCACAACGATGGCAACGGCGGCAGCGCCCGCTACCATTAATGGAATTTTGGGGTTGGCACGTAAGCGGTTCATCCACTCCAGAGATTTATTCTGTGGTGCAGTCGCTGAAGTCGCACTCATTGTGCACCTCTTAACTCAGGGTGGATGTTGTTATTTGAGTAGTGAAGCAAAACAGACTCCCGGGTCGGCAAACTCGACATTTGACCATTAACATGGCAGTGCCATTATTTGATGATTCGGAATTTTCTATGCTTCAAATAACCTGGTTTTTTATCGTTATTTACCGCCATTATCGCATTGACAAACTGGTAGTCTTGTCCAGGTATCAAACCATCCGGGGAAAATCCATGGCAGTACAGGGTATTGAAAGCGTTGTCAGTCAGCTGCAGGCGACGGCAGGAATCGCGAAAAATCAAAGCGTTGACAACGCCGACAGCGTGCAAAACGTCAGTTTTGCCGGGCAATTGCATGCCGCGCTGGATCGGATCAGCGACACGCAAAACGCTGCGCGCACTCAGGCTGAAAAATTCACCCTCGGTGAGCCGGGCGTTGCGTTAAATGACGTGATGACCGATCTGCAAAAATCATCCATTTCGCTGCAAATGGGCATCCAGGTGCGCAACAAGTTGGTGTCTGCGTATCAGGAAGTGATGAACATGCAAGTTTAATAGAGTTAAGTTACTGTATTTAAATGCGTTTACTGGTTCGATCCAACTGCATGGGGCATGGGTGGGGCAAAACTTGATAATTTCTGGTTAAGAATTGCGATCTGATCCAGATTGTTATCAGCCATCCATCTGCCATAAACTTTGTAAACCATCTGAGCATCCGCATGCCCCATTTGGTTTGCTATAAAGTTCGGGTTAGCTCCCGCAGACAACGACCAGCATGCATAGGTGTGCCTGGACTGATAAGCATTGCGGTGCCTCAGTCCAGCCCTTTTTAAGGCCTCCCTCCATACCTGGTTTATTGAGCTAACCGAGTAGTGATTCCCAGAGCGACCGTTTAACGCACTAATCTTCGGATTAAAGACAAATGTGCATTGATGCATTACCGACCGTCCGTACTCCCTCGTTTTCACCTCTACCTCCTGCGTAGCCCCAAGCCTTGTCATCTCAGCCTGGTTTCTCAGCACCCGTATTGCAGCGTCTACCAGATAAACCTTCCTGTCCGTCCCGGCCTCAGTTTTGGGAAACGTAAACTCATTCGTGAGAGTGTGGTTGCGCGAAACCGTAATGGTTCCCTGCACCAGGTCGATGTCTTCCCATGCAAGAGAAACAAGCTCACCGTGCCGCAATCCGGTATAAACCGCAAGTGACCACATGTTTTTCACCTGCTGATGCCTGAAAGCATCAATCAGCCGGGTAAACTCATCAGTTGTCAGCGGGTCAGGTTCAGGCCGTGACTTCTTGAGCGGTGCCATGCCATTGAACGGGCTTTCCTTTATATACCCACCATCAATCGCAAACTGAAACAGCCCATACACCACGCCCATGTAATTGTTTACAGTAGGCACTGAGCGACCTTTTACCGGCGTGGTATGACCCTTCTTCAGTATCTGATATCCGGTCAACAGTTCCCGGCGTATGTTCATCATGTCTTCCTTGGTGAACGATGAAACCATGCGAGATGGACCCAGCCTCGGTAGCATGTTCCTCATCACTGAGCGGTATCGACCGTGAGCATTGGAGCATATTTCTACCTTCTTCAGCTCCAGCCACCGTGCCGAAAGCTCTGAAACCGTAATCTGCCTTTCTGCAACGCCGAACCTGGACAGGTTAGGGGAGTTGGGAAATTGCGCCGCATAATTGAATCTGCCGGTTTTAATTTCGAAGCTTATCGACGCCCGGAGTTCTCCAGCCATCTTTCTGTTCTTTGGGGTGTCGGCTACTCCCAGATTCTCTCTTACCCTCCGTCCTTCATAAATGAACCATATGCGAAGTGATCCGCCGTGGTTTTCAACGCCTGTTGGGTATGACTTACTCATACAACCCTCCTGACGCCCAAGAGCGTGTTAAGAATAAACGGTTCATCATCAACGCGCACCTGGCTGTTTTTTTCTGAAGCTCTCGACCCATTGATCAATAGCCTTGCGGTTGTACATGCATTCGCTGTTTGGCTTGGGCTCGCCATCCGGGGCGATGTGAAGATACTCCCTGCCGACAAGCCATGATTTTTTACGTGCCGCCTCTATCGTACCCGGGCGCAATCCGGTTAGCTCAGTCAGCTTTTGCTCTGTCACCCATTCATTGGGGACAACTAAAGACACGTCATTCATTGGTTATCTCCGGGAAAATTAATTCGTCGAGGTGAATTTTGTTTTCATAAAGAGCATGTAAGCCTCATGTGCCTCTTCTTTTGTTTCGAACGTTCCAAGGCCAAATCTCTTACTATTTATTCTTGCCTCAGCCCTCCATTTGTTTTTTCTTGAAGATAAAAAACATCCAGAAAACTTACTCTTCCTTTCAAGGACTATCTTTTGATTCTTCATGTTCTCCGCTTGGCTAACGTCGCGAAGATTCTCTATCCTGTTGTCATCTTTAATTCCATTTATGTGGTCGATAACTCCAGATGGGTAACATCCGTAGTAGAGCAAAAATGCAATCCTATGCGCCAAATGTCTCTTGCCATTTATGATGAAAAATCTATATCCAGCGTTATGTTTTGAACCCTTTGTCCAGCAACCCCTATATGAGCCCCGGCTCTTCTTTCTGTAGAAAAGACCGGTCGATGGGTCGTATTCAAAGGAAGATGCGACCTCTTCGTAAGATGCGTTTTCCTTTCTGCTAACAGACATGAATTTTCTCCAATAAAAAACCGCCCGTAGGCGGTCAGTGTTGATGCGATGGTTATTCGATGCGGACGCCGGGGATTTTGCCGGCTGCTATGTCACCGTATACAAACCCTGCTAACCGCAATGATTCTTTGTAGTCAAAGTCACCATCCTTGAATAATGAGTCAGCAATTACTTTGGTGGATTCATCGCGCTTCTTATCGGCTTCTGAGCGGATAGGGCGGAATTTATGCTGACCTACATAAGCTAACATGTGATGAACTGGATGCCCCTGTCTAACCCATTCATACAGAAATTGATTTTCATCACTCCACTTTATGATTACTCTTTTCCATTCCGAGCCGACGAAGCAATGTAAGGTTTCACACTCAGTCCCAACCGGCGGTAAATCCTCACCTTTCCATACAGGTTTCTTCGCTGCGGCCAGTGCTGCTTCGTATTGCTCGCGAGTCATGCGACCATTCTCCGATGTGTGTATGTCAGTCACATATCCGGTAGCGTTTCCGTTGAGGCTAGTGATGTAGAAACAAACACAGCCGTAATGATTGATAGAGGCCACATCATATCCATCCGGCCATCCGCCACGCTTGGGCAATTCCTGTACCAGCAATTCTAAAAGTGTCATCACATCCTCCAGAAATAAATAAGCCCCGCATTGGCGAGGCTGTCTTGTAGCGGCGCTGTTTTAATTTACTGGGCATGCCGATCCCATCATCGTCGCAGAACCCTTGAATGATGAAGCCTGGCGCCCGTAAGCTACATTCATACCAGGCCAATGGAGTTGAATGTCAGCATCAGGGCATACAGCCCAAACTCCGCGATACAGCTTTTCAGCCATCTCTTTACTGTTTGCGCGGATCACAATTGTTTGTTTTTCCACATCACACCCCCTTCGGCGGTGCTGGCAAAGGTTGCCAGTGGGTGTACGGTGCGTGTTCAGTTGGCCCCGTCATGCCATCGCAAGCCACCATGCAAAAGTGCTCGTAATTTTCTCCGTGCGCAAACCAGTATGTCGGGTCGTCGCTATCGGGGTCGATATAGTCAAATTCAATTCTATTTCCGCCAGGATATTCGCCTGGCTGAGGTGGCGTATAAACCAGCACCACCTCGCCAGCATCTGGCAAACGCTCGCTTACCGGAATCCAGTCATCACGCGCTATGATTCCCTCAATCTCCAGAAGCATCTCGCTATCCGTTGGCACTTCCATCAAGCGCTCATCACTTCGTGGTGTAGCCTGGAGCATGGCGGCGCGGAATGCCTCTTCAATCAGCGCTACCGCGTCATCTTTCAGATTGTCTGCCAGCGTTTCACCACGGAATGGAGGATTGCGCCGAACGCCAAACATGAAGTCGTCAAAGTTGAAGTTGCGCACTTCCGGCACCGCTGCCGGGATTGATGGCGCTGGGTGGGTGTAGAGCGGTTCGGCTGAGCTATAGTTGTCAACCTTTGGGTCAGCAGCGTGCATTAAGTAATAGCCACCAATCCTGTACGCCACCGGCTCTTGCTCGTATGCCGCCAGGAGTGCGCGGGCCATTGCTTCGATTTCTTCATGCGACGGAGGTAGCGTCATGGCACGGTGAAAGTTGGCGATATGCGCCAGCCGCTCTTTCGATAATTGTGTGGTCATTTCTTAACTTCCTCACGGTAATCAAGTGGGAAAACCTCATCAAGAAAACGCTGATTGGTAGAGTTGCTGCCAGGGAATTTGACGTTAATGCAAACGACAAAAATTCCCTTGCGTCTTTCTTCTTCAATGACCGACTTGCGCACTTCATAACCCGTAACTTCATATTCATGGATGCCGTATGATGCCAGCTCAATCAGCACGTGGCACCCTACCGGAGGAAGGTCTTTACCATCCCATATCTGCTTAATTCCCATCTTCACTCCTCCACGACTAAAGTGATGCCAGCGGCGGCAGCGAATACGTTAAACGCCTCTCGCCATGAATCTTCGCAACGCGAAATGGTCATGGTTCCCGTTTCGGAGGGTAATTTATGGTTAGCCCATTTGGAGAACCCATACGGCTGTCCATCCTCATCATTTGGCAACTTAACGATGAGCTTGCGGGACTCCAGTTCGATGATGCGAGTAAATAAAGCGTCGGAGTTTTTCAGTGTCATATCTCTGCGATGCTCTGCGTCTTCTACATCAGACCTAAGTTCCGCAATCAGCGCCTTATCCGCCTCACGCTCTGCCAGAAGGGATAGAATTGCTTCCGGCGTTGCTGCTTCCTTGAAGTCCTGCCGCGCTACCATAGCTTTCGTGTATCGGGCGATGTGTGCCGTTTCTTTGACAGCCTCAGCAGCCGCTTTGAGTGCCTGAATCTGTTCGTTGCTAATCATTGCTATTGTCCTCGCAGCAATAGTGCGCGCCGTCAGGCGACGTACTTTTAAACCCGCAAATTTCACACTCGATTTCAGGTAATTCGCACTCATGCTGCTCGGGTTCGTCAGCCTTGTAATAACCACCGCATATGTTGCATTGAACCTCTGGTACTTCGTCGAAATTACTGGTGCCGGTAATCATGACTGCGCTCCTTTGCTCTCGCGAAGCTGGCGGGCGAAATCTTCAAGCCATTCGACCATTTCAACTTTCCCAAACAGGTCACTTTCTGGATACTTAAAAGACGCAGATACGCATGCTTCAAAATCTGAATACTGGTATTCGCTGGCAATAAATGGCTTAGCGGTTTCGATAGCCATCTCCACCCCTTCTGCTCGCAGGGCTGCGATTGCGGCGTCGGTGGCGGGGGTTTTCCGAGCTTCGCGCAAAACCTTTACGCAGGCCCATGATTCAGCAATGTCTGGATTCCCGTGCTGGTCTTTTGCGTGCTGACGGTTCATCTTGATTACTTTTTTTGCCGCAGCATTCAGCACCAAACTTTCCGCCACCACCGCGTCGCGCTGCTCAGTCACTGCTACCAGCTCGCGCAGACAGGCAAGCTCAAATTCATGCTGAAGACTTAATTCCATGCCGCCTGGTTTTATTGCCGCAGCGCCACTTTCAATCCGCGCAATACGCTCTTTAACGCTTTCCATCGTTACCTGTTTCATAGCATCCCCCGCTGCTTATTTTTGAGTTCGATGATTTGCTGGCAATCCGCGCATGTCTTACAGCCCGGCACCGCAATGCGCCGTCCTTCCTGGATAGGCTCGTCGCATTCCTCGCAGTAGATGGCAGATACAGCAGCGTGATTAATGCGGTGTGCTTTAATGGCGTTCTCGCGCATCAATTCTTCGAGTGCGCTGGCCTGGTCAATAATCTCAGCGGTCATAGGACATCCTCAAATTCGTCAATATAAAGACCGGCAGCAATCAGCCGAGCCCGGCGAGCGGCGCGGGCTATGCATTCTTTCTGCTGATTTCTGGCGGCCTGGTCTTTGCCTTTGCGGGTGAAAGTCTTTTCCTTTCCTGAGGGGGAGAGGAGTTTTGGCTGGCTTTCAATGCTGAAGTGTCGGTCGACAATCCCTGTCTCTGTCTTCCATGTGGGGGAGGCGATAACTTTTACTATCTGTCCGTCACCGCGGGTTAACGTGTTGGCGGTGCGGTTGAATTCTATGAGGGTGATGCCAAACTTTTCTGCGATTTCAGCGCCGGTGACTGGTGCGCCGCGTGTCTGAATCATCCAGATGACTCGCTCCTTGAGTCCGGTGAATTTCCCTTTCTTACCCGGGCGGCGGTAGAAGGGGCATTTCTTCATATTCTCTCCTACTTAATAATCAGAGATGGTTTACCTACCTTCAGGGCCGCGCCAGGCACGTCAATTCCAGCCTCAATCTGATGCTTGATGGCGAGCTTATTCGCTTTAATAACCGTGTCGTATTCGACGTATTCATGAGGGAGGAGTGCGCTGTCAGTAATTTCTACAGAACGTGACGGCGCCCGGACTGTCACCTGGTGAATACCAGCTCGGATTGATTTCTTACCAGCTGTTTCGAGCGATGTGGCGATGTAGGCGCGTATATTAGCAACCTTGTTCTCAATGCATACAGCTCGCTCAGTCAGGTTCTTTGCCTCATCCCTGAGGCGCTCCGCATACGTCGACTCGTTTTTGCAGATAGCCAGCAACTGCTCAATCTTATCGGACAGCTCACCCTCCATTCCTTCAAGAGTGTCTGCAATCTCATCAGCATCAAAGTCAGAGTCCATCAGCTTTGCGTAGCTATTGGCGATTTCATAAAGCTTACTCACTGCTCACCTCCAGCTTTTTCTTACACTCTGCATAAATGGCCTGGACATTCTGCTGCAGCTTCATGCCAGCAGTGCGCTTATAAGCATCCGCAAAGATTCGCTTCAGGTCATCCATTGTCTCCGCCTGGGCCATGTCGTCACAAAGCGCCTGCACTTTATCCATAATTTCCTGCTGAAGGCGGCGCTCGTCTTCCCTGATATCTTCCTCTGACTTATGCGGCATTACCGGCTCCTGAAATACCCCCTCATCCTCATTGATGACGTGAATAGCGTTATCCAGACGCTCTGCGCGGGGCCAGTACTTCGATGCTCGCTTAACGATGGTCTTACGGGCCATCTCTTCCCAAAAGTTCTTCCACGGCCCATTCTTGGCCTTGCTTGTGGCTTCCGTTGCTTTAATCTCTGCCAGGCTCATCTCTTCCGTGAGATAGTCACCGTCAGGAGTTTTAACCGTGCAGTAGCCACCTACAATCTCGCCGCGCTCACCGAAAGCGTTATATTTGTGCGTTGGTGCGCTATCGAGTCCGTTTGATTCGTAGGTGTCTTTTGAGTAAACCAGTTTGCACTGACCCCACTTTATAGACCCGGTTGACTGCGCCAGGTGTAGAAGGCCCATATAGCTGATATCGAGACAAACCATGCCATCGCGCGGGACCAGGTACGCCAGTTTGCTTGCCGGGTTTAACGTGATGCCGATGGCTGCGACGTTTATGATCGCGTTCTGCGCACTGGTAGGGTTGCTGATAGCTGTCTTTGCGAGGAAGTCGTTTTTCTGAAAAAGCTGGATGGCAAACTGACTTTCCTTAGCCCATGTGACTTCCTGTCCTGTCGCTGCTCCGACAAAAAGCGGCTCCTGCCGCTGAACAAACTCGACGATGTTGAAACCACTCATCACTGCTCTCCTTCAATATCAATCTGGTGCTGGGCTATTACCTCCGACATCAGTCTTAAAAAAGCTGCTGCTCGCTCCTGAAAATCAACATCATCATCAAAAGCGCGTGAAATTGCCTGTTTACTGGCCCCGAGGCGCTGTAGCTCTGAAAGGCACATGTCTTCCAGGAATCTCTGCTTGAGCGCTTTCTCAAGGTCATCTGCCAGCTCATTGATGCGTTCCGTGCATTCAATCTGGTGCTGGGCAACAATCCATGACTGTTCCTCAATCCGGTCCAGGGCGTAATAAGCGTTCATGCTGAACTCCTGAATAACGTGTACACGATAGCCGCCGCGTAATTGCTGCCAGTGAATTAATGGGGGATGGGGTTAGTGAATAATGGGGTTGCCGAAACCGTCTATGAGGACATCAAGTACGCAATGCTCAACGCGGATTATTTCTGCGGCAGTGTGAAGATAAACGCTTTTCTTTTCATGAATAACAGCTGATACCCGGTAGGTCCGTCCATTTACCAGCGCGAACATTCCAGGCTTAATGCACTGTCGAATTAGCGGTGTCATTCCGTAATGAGACATCATTTTCCATCTGCTCCCATATTCCAGCCAATATTAACTGGTCACGGCTCATCGTTTTTGACCAGCGTGGATTGTCTACCAGAGTGAGCTTCCATTCGTGTTCTGTTGTCCTTGTAACGGTGTACTGAAGGCCTTTGTGAGTAACTGTCATCATTGCAGGACCACCTTTTGCCCATGCTGAACAAGCTCACCGGCATCAATGCCAACATTCAGCCAGAAACTTAACGCCAGCAGGACGTCATCTTCGTTTTGGCAGTGGCAGGCATTAACAAATTCCTGAACCGTCTTAACTGCCAGCTTAGCCATTTCTGGCTCAGTCAGGCGTGGTGTTGGCCGTGCTTTGCTCATAATCATATCCGCCCTTAAGCCGGGCCGCTGAACGTTTAAAGACCTCGCGCCAGGGGCGCTTGCTGTATTTTTTCCGCGGTGGATAGCCGCTTTCATAACGTGGCTCACTCGTAAATGAGCCTGGGTATGAGGTAATAAAAAACCCGCCGGAGCGGGTTAGTCGACAGATACACCTTTAAGCACTAAGCGTTCAGATATTTGATCAGCTAGCCCTGACGCCCGCTCCTGGCCGCCAGAGTCATCATCTTTAAACTCTGCGGGATCGATTTCCTGCAGTGCCTGAAAAATGATTTCGCTAATCTCATTGGCCTTATCTTTTTCAATATCACTTGTTAATAGACTGCTTTTCATCGCCTTACCCTCTGTAGTTACCCGATAAAAAAGGCCGCCTATTTGGCAGCCAATTCTCGTTTAATCATTTCTGTTGTCCGTATGGCCCACGGGTCGATAATCACTCCATCTTTAATGTATGGGTCTTTATCCATTGGCCCGACAGCGCATTCAGAATCAAGTTTGCAGCCTTTGCATTTATTGAACTGGCTGCACCATTTGTAAGCATCAGAATCAGTAATCGTACTCATACGGATAGTCCTGGTACTGGCTCATGTCATCCTGTGGATGCTCATCAAACTCTTCAATTTCGTCTTCCATACCCACCTCTCTGTTTGTTTACCGTCAGCCCCTGGGGAGCTGGTTGAAATGCTGCCGACGTGCATCGCGTATCTTCTCCAGCTCGCAATTCTTAGAGGCCTGGTGATATCTGCTGATGTGGCATACCGGCGTTCTCGGGTCGAAATCCCGACCGCATACCGGGCACTTGATTCTGTTCTTCATATGCCACCTCAGATTAATGCGATGGATTTGCCTTTCGTTTTCTGACGGCCGGTGCAGGTCACGCCCATTTCAGTGCGCGGCTTGCTGTACCAGGTGAGATGATTCTTGCGCTCAACTACCGCAGCGCGGTTTTCTAACTGCTCCCGATACTGAGCCAGCTCGTTTAAATCAATCGGGCTTACAGCGCTTTCTACGCGTGATTTAGGCTTGCGAGAAAGAGAGAGAAGAGGGCGGTTATCAGGCTTTGCGCTCACCCCAACCAACAAGGGGTTTGCAGCTTTCCACTCAGCCTGTTTATCTGCGCGGCGGTCGCGGCGACGTGATTGTGAGTTCATACATCCTCCTGTCAGTTAGCTTTGGTGGTGTGACGGCAGTCTTTCGATAGATATCACGGTGATCAGTCGTGACCCTTCGTCGGTCATTCCGCTGATGGAGTTTGCTTTGTCCAAGCCTTATCCTTCTTTGGTCACCTGCGGCCAATATCGTCACACCCCAAAGCTTGCTGCTTTGAATGTTTGCGCTTTTTCAGCGCCAGATTTTAATGAGCATCACCGTCCTGGTGAGTAGTGCGTCCTGCTGATGGGATAAAATTAGCACCATGCTAAATTCTGCGCAAGATGCTTATGCTAAAAATTTAGCATATTTTGCTAAATGAATGTTTTTAAATGGGAAATAATTTAGCGAGGAAGGAGTGAGGGTTTTATGAAAATAAAAAACCCGCCGAAGCGGGTTGGATTATGGTGCTGATTTGTGGTTAGTACGTAACTGAAGACCAGAAAACTCTACCTATGACACGAATGTCTGAAGATGGTCTAATTTCTTCCGGGTGCTCGTCGCTGTTGTAACTTCTGATTCTTAGCATTCCTCCGGGCATTGCGTATAACAATTTTACTCTAAGCAAATCGCCGTAATCTATCGCGTACATTTTCCCGTCTTTTACTTCTTTACAGCCAGTATCAACCCCCACTGTTGCTCCGTTGGGGAGCACTGGCTCCATGCTATTCCCTATTACTTCTACACAAACGGCATTGCTGTAATGTATGTTTAATTTTCGAAGTGTTGATTTTGCAAATCTCAACTTATATCCATTATGGTCTTCTCTAAACGCGCTTCCAGCTCCTGCTGCCAACTGTACTTCTTTCAGGAACGGAATCTCAACTTCATCATCATCCAGTGATGTGTCGCTATCCCAAGGCTCAATTCCGCCTATTATTTTTGCTTCATCTTTTAGACCGCTTTCCTCAACCTCTGGGTGAGTTTGATCAAGCCATCCATGCGGAAGGTTTAAATTGCTCTCAATTTTACGAGCGAGGTCATCACCTAAATTTCTGACGGCCTTATCGCCAAGTATCTGGCTTATCGTAGATGCAGAGGTGCCGACCTTTTCTGCGAAGTCTGCTTTTGATATCCCGCTACGGATCGCAGCGTTCTGTTGGTAGCGGAGATTGCTCCGCCTGATGTCTTTTATATCCATGCATAAATCATCCCACTTTTTAGCACGGCGATAAATATGCATAAAGCTAAACTCTCCCTTGATTTAAATTTAGCATGGCGCTAATATCCCTTTTGTGCATTAGCAGATGGAGCACCTATGGAAACCAACGTAAAGCAGTTTGAACAAATGAATGACCTGCTGCGCTGGAGAAAACAGGCCTCCAGGAAAGATTGGGAAAAGCTGGCAGCGCTTGCAAATACCACTCCTGGGAATCTGGACCAGCTGGCTTATGGATATCGCGGAGCTTCAGCTAAAAAGGCAAGTGACATTGCCAACGCAACTTTGAATTTCCGCTTTCCAAAACCTGTAACCAAAGAAGCGATTGCTTTTCCACCCGTAAGAAAAGCTTCTGGTAGCAAAGCAGCTTAAGCAACACCGCTCTTATCACATCTCAGCCCTGAAAAAGGGCGCTTCAAACAAACAAATCAACATGGCTTGCGCCTGTATGCGCACGGCCTTTTCATGCATTCAACCTAAGGGAAGTATCACAAATGGATGACACAACATCACGCAACAAACTGGAGGCCAGGCGCATTCAGTCCTGGCTCATGAATCAGATTTCAATCCGTGGCACCACGAATGTAGCCAAAGCGGTAGGCGTCGATAAATCGCAGATTTCACGCTGGAAAGAGCAGATGTTGCCGAAGATGGCAATGCTCCTGGCGGTGCTGGAGTGGGGCGTGGTCGATGAGGATATGGCGAGACTAGCCAAGGAAGTGGCGGCACTGCTTACAAAAACAAAACGCCCGGGGGCAACCGAGCGTAATGACCAGATAGACATGGATTTTTAAAGCAATTTACAGAGGTAATTATATGTCAAAACGCAAACGGAAGCACCAGGAAAACGAAGAGATTCGACACCCTGATTTACCCGATGGACTGGTTGTCGCAGCTGCTAATAACCGACCGTTTGCGGAGCGGTTTATTGGCGTATTCAGACTGGCGAAAGCAGGGGTGAAGAAAGATGGGCGTCGTTGAGAGATTAGCAGACTACAGACCTCAGCAGGAGGTCGTGGAGCATCGCGTGGCTGACACTGAAGACGGTTTCATGCGCGTTGCCAACGAGCTTACAGACAACATCCTGATGGCTGATTTAACAGCCAGGCAGTTGAAGGTAATGCTCGCTATCATGCGCAAGACCTACGGATTCAACAAAGCAATGGATCGCCTTACCAACACGCAAATAGCAGCCATGACTGGAATACATCACACGCATGTATGCGTTGCTAAACGCCAGCTTATGGAAAGAGGATTCCTCATTGGCAGCGGTCAGCGAGTAGGTATTAACAAGCATGTTTCTATGTGGGAAGGAAAGAACATTAGCCATGTTAGCGAACCATTAGCCAACTCGGCTAATGGAACATTAGCTAAGTCAGCTAATACCCATTTGCCAACTCAGCTAAACACAAAAGACAATATTCAAAAGACAATAAAGACAAATACCCCCTTACCCCCAGAGGGGGAAGTCGCGCAGGTTCTTAAACCTGAAAAGCGAAAGGCAGATCGTACTGACTATCAGTCATTTCTTCAGGCCTACAACGAAGAGGTCGGCGAATTACTACCTCACGCCGTAGCGCTGAACGACACCCGCAAGCGCCGACTTAAGAAACTAATCCCTCAGCTCAAAACGCCAAACGTCGAAGGTTGGAGAGCTTACGTGAAAGCTTTTGTCTCCCAGGCCAAGCCGTTTTACTTCGGACAGAACGACACTGGATGGGCGGCGGATATTGATTACCTTCTTCGGGATAAAACCCTGCTAGGCGTCCGTGAGGCTAAATTCGCTGACAAGGGGGCGCTATGAGACAGGATATCGAGGCCAGCGTAATCGGCGGCCTGCTGATGGGAGGACTTACTCCGGCAGCCAGTGAAGTTCTGGCGACGGTGCCGCCTGAGGCATTTTCAATCCCGCTGTACCAGACGGCATTCCGGGTCATCCAGAAGCAAGCTGCTGTACGAAACCTGATTGATGGACTGATGGTTGCCGAGGAATGCGGTGACGGGCATTTCGCTGACATCATGGAAACCGCCAGGGCATGTCCGAGCGCGGCAAACCTGAAGGGTTACGCCGGGATGGTGACGGATGCATACCAGCGCCGACTGGTTTTGCAGCTGATGGACGAGCTGAGAGGCACCATAAGCAACGGAACGCTTGACCAGTCAACTCAGGCAATGGACGAGCTTTCAAAGCGCCTGGGGGCCATCAGGAAGCCTAAACAGCAGATTCAGCCGGTACGTCTGGGCGACCTGTTGTCTGACTACACCGATACGCTTGAGAAGCGCCTCACCAACGGCGAAGAATCCGACACGATGAAGACCGGGATTGATGACCTGGACGCCATCACCGGTGGGATGAACGCAGAGGACCTTGTGATTATTGCCGCCCGGCCCGGCATGGGTAAGACGGAACTGGCGCTAAAAATCGCGGAAGGCGTGGCTAACCGGCAGATACCAGGGAGCAAAACGAAGCGTGGAGTGCTGATTTTCAGCATGGAGATGAGCAAGCTACAGATTGCAGAGCGTAGCATCGCCGGTGCCGGCAACATGTCGGTGAGCGTCCTGCGCAACCCGGCCCGCATGGATGACGAGGCGTGGGGAAGGGTATCGAACGGCATTTCACACCTGCAGGACCTGGATGTGTGGCTGGTAGATGCGTCGAAGCTGACTGTCGAGCAGATCCGCGCAGTGGCAGAACGGCAGAAACAGGAACACCCAAACCTTTCGCTAATCATGGTCGATTACCTTGGCCTGATTGAGAAGCCTAAAGCCGACCGCAACGACCTGGCGATAGCCCATATTTCCGGCAGCCTGAAGGCACTGGCGAAGGACCTGAAAACACCTGTCATCTCACTAAGCCAGTTGTCTCGTGACGTGGAGAAGCGCCCAAACAAACGCCCAACCAACGCAGACCTGCGTGACTCCGGCTCAATCGAGCAGGACGCCGACTCAATCATCATGCTCTACCGAGAGGCGGTGTATGACGAGAACAGCCCGGCAGCCAGGTACGCTGAAATAATCGTCACTAAAAACCGATTCGGCTCTCTCGGAACTGTCTATCAACGCTTCCATAACGGGCATTTCCTGCCATGCGACCAGGACGAGGCGAGAGGGATATGCACGAAATCAGCCGACCCCGCCCGTGGGAAGAAATACTCCAGAGGAGCAGACGTATGAACAGGCTTGACGTCAAAATGTTTATCCACGCCAGACCAAAAACCAGCCGCAAAGATATCGCCAGTCAGTTTCATCTGAGCCAGTGCAAAGTCTCTCGCATAGTTTATGAGCTCCTCGAATCAGGCGAGATATTCAGCATGCCGAGCGTTGGTTATTTCAGGGACTATGCCGCTTACAACGAGTGGTTCGCTCAATCCAAACCAGAGCGCAGCGAAAGATGCAGGAAAGGCAAGGTGAAGGTTGAATTTGTCACTGAGAAAACCAGCGATGTTATTGCTGACTGCCGCAACAGCCCGTACATGAAGCGGGTGCTGGCTTTTTACGGTAGGGCCATTTAATTACTGAGAGGGATAGAGAGATGAGTGGATTTAAAGGTACACCTGGCCCTTGGATTGCTTCAACTTCTGACAGAAGCATTGGCCCGGTATGCAAAGATGATGACCAGTCATACGGGATGATTATTCCTGTTGCGTGGGTGGAATTCGATGGCAAGCCTGGGCATCACCAGGCAAATGCTAACCTCATAGCCGCCGCGCCGGAATTGTTGGAAGCATTGCGACAGCTCCGTGAATACGTTGAGGACATGCACGCTGCCCAGTACGGTCACAATTGGGTTGATGAATCACATCCAATGTTCCTCGCACAAGCAGCCATTGCCAAAGCCCTCGGGGATAAATCATGAAGATTAAAACAGCAGAGCTGAGCGAAGAGCAGCTGAAAAAGGTTTTCTCTGCGTGGTTTGAGACAGCATGGAGGCAGGACCTTAAAGATACAGAAACTCCGGCCATGCGCCAACGACAGTACATGATAATGGCCTGGAGTGGCTTTAAAGCCGCGCACCAGTTGAGTGATGAGGTAGACATTCCTGACGAGCTGATGGAGAGCCAGTGATGAAAGAACTCATTCGGATGTTAAGAGGGAGGGCTTGTTTCTTGAGGGGCAAAGGAGAAGTGAAAACCCCTGAACTTCTCGACCAGGCGGCGGACATTATTTTGCAAAAATCCAACATCAGTCAATCAGAAAATAGGTATCGCGTTGAAAGAAATGGCTTTATCCATAAAGTAATTTGCGGAAGCGGGGAAAGAAAACTTTATGTCGGCACTAAAAAATCATGCTTAAGGGTATGTCATGAGCTTGCTACTGCATATGAGGATGGAAAATTCATGGGGGAGGAGGGGGATGCGTGATGAGCGAAAAAAGTCAGTTCAGGAATGAAATGGCGAAAATAATCGTGCGCAACTATTCAATAAAGCCAGAAGCGCAAAGCGTCGTGGCAAAGTGGGCTGACTGGGGGTGGTTGTTCGATATGGGGTACCGCAAGGAAAGCGCCAGGAAGGCTTATCAGGAATGGCTGGATAATCAATAATCGTCAGCCTACGCTGGCACTGGAGGGGATATGGAGCTTACAGATTCTCAACTGGAAAGGATCAAGTTCAATGCAGATTGCGCTATCGAAGACCCTGAGAGCATTTACGCCAGTGAATTTTTCCTTTGTCTCGATGAAATATTTGGTAAGCAAGGTGATTATCAGACTCCAGTTCAGGCTGTAGCTCTGTCGGCATTAATAACAGAAATCATGGCGCATCGCGCTGTTGGCCTCCGCATTAAAGGGGAGTGAGATGTCAGAGAAAACGGTAACTTTAACAAGGAAACAGTATCGCGCCCTATACGATGCCCTGATAAACACGGTGAACATGGGGCAGCAGATTCTCGCCATTGGAACGGACGGCAGCAAGCATTCAGAGACGGCTCTCTACCAGGCCCAGCAGTTGCGGCAGGTAATCGAAGCTCAGTTAAAATCCGCCATGCAATAGCGAGGTGAAACTTGCAATTCGACCTGGTTAAACACCCGGGCGGCGTATTTTCTCCAGCACATGACAGCGACCTCGAGCGACTCCAGCGATTCAAAAACGGCGAGATGTACACCGCCGAAATCAAGTTAACCCGTAATCCCCAATTTCATCGCAAGGTAATGGCCTTCTTCGGCTTCTGCTTCGAATTCTGGAACGCAGAAAAGTCCGGCATGGGCAACGCCGATGAGCGAACGCAATTCAACCGCTTCCGCAAAGACCTGACGATACTCGCCGGGTACTACGACACGGTTGTGAACATTCGCGGTGAGGTGCGGGCTGAGGCGAAGAGTATTGCCTACGCCAACATGAAACAAGATGAATTCGAGGAGCTGTACGGTGCGCTGATTAACGCCGCCATAAAACACGTATTCGCCGGAACAGCGGATCAAAACATCCTCAACCGGCTTCAATCATTTTTCTGAGGTGAGTATGGATTATTCGAAACTGAGTGATTTTGAGATTAACTGCGAGGTGCTGGAGGTATTTAGTCCAGACATTAAGCACATGTGCCTGAGTGTAGATAGCACATGCTTTTACGATTGCGGACCAACCGGTGACGGATGGAATCAAATAGACATCCCAGACTACTGCAACAACCCCGCCGACGCATGGCCGATTATTGTCGGTAAGCGAATCAGCATCATGTTTGACGGTACTGACCCTCAATACGAAGGTGAGTATCACGAATGGATTGACGCTATTTCACCAGACCAAAAGCACGGGATTCAGCACCAATCAAACCCACTCCGCGCCGCCATGATTGTCTTCCTGATGATGCAGGAAGCTAAGGCTGAATCATGAGACGAAGCCCTATAGAGCGAATATGCGAGAACTGTATCTACCGCGTCACCCACCGCAAGAAACGCAAGCAAGCAGTAAAACCATCCGACATACCAACGTTTTCATATACCGCACATCTCAACGACATCATCTGGCTGCGGAGAGCGGCGAGGAGGAAGCATGGGTGACTATTCAGAACTGGTCTCATTCAGCAAAAACCGAGATGAAAATACCACTGAGTCTCGGTACTTCACTCAGCACGTATCAAGAACTGCCCGGTTTAACGGCCGCAGAGGTTCAATTTTAAATCAGGAATTGGTTATTAAAGGCGACCTCAGATACCCGGCGTTTGTTGCGTCAATGGAAATGAAAGACTTTCCGCGATGTGCATCAGAAAGAGAGGCAGCTCTTAAGCTTGCCGAGTGGATGCAAAGAATGGGAGTTGCAATTGAAAATTACTGGAGCGAACCATAATGGCTAGCCAGCGTAAGCCACCAAAACCCAAAGTCTGCCCCATCTGCTCCACCGAATACATCCCCCGAAGTTCTCTCCAGAAAGTCTGCCACAACTACAAATGCGCACTCGAATTCAACCGCCGTGTTGATGAGCGTGATGCTGCGCGTAGAAAGGCAAAGGAGGAAGCCAGGGAAAGAGCGGAATGGAATGAGCGGAAAGCGGCGGTGAAACCACTAAGCCATTGGGTGCAGATGACCCAGCGTGTTTTTAACGACTACATCCGTGCCCGTGACGGCGATGTGTGCATCAGTTGCGGCAGCACAAAGGCGGTCAGCTACCATGCCGGCCATTACCGGACTACCGCTGCGGCGTCGCAACTCCGGTTCAATGAGGACAACGTACATAGCCAGTGTGCATCCTGCAATGTCCATCACTCCGGCGCTATCACTCAGTACCGCATCAACCTGATAGCCAAAATCGGTCCTGAGCGCGTCCTGGCGCTTGAAAATAACAACAACCCACACCGATACACCCGTGAGGAACTTGAAGGCATCAGGATTCGATACAGAGCGAAATTACGGGGACTGAAGAAGGATGCAGCATGAATATCTACGAAAAGATAGATAGCAGTAAGTACCGAAATATCTATGTTGTAGGCGACCTGCATGGCTGCTACACAAATTTGATGAATCAGCTTGATGCTCTCAAGTTCGATACGAAGCAGGACCTGCTCATTTCGGTTGGAGACCTGATAGACCGGGGATCTGAAAACGTCGAATGCATGGAACTCACAACATTCCCCTGGTTCAAGGCGGTGCGTGGAAACCATGAGCAAATGATGCTGGATGGGTTATCAGAGCATGGGAACGTCAATCACTGGCTGGCTAATGGCGGCGGCTGGTTCTTCCATCAGGACTACGACAAAGAGCGGCAGGCGAAAGCGCTTCTGCATTTCATTGCCAAACTACCACTGATTATCGAACTCACATCCGGCGAGCGCACGATAGTCATCTGCCATGCTGATTACCCGCGGGATGCTTATCAGTTTGGTGCTCAAGTCGATGCCGAAAGCGTTATCTGGAATCGCGAGCGTATCAGTGACTCTATGGATGGAGTGCTAAAAGAAATTAAAGGCGCTGACCTGTTCGTTTTTGGACACACCCCAGCGAGAATTCCACTCCGTTACGCCAATCAGCTTTACATCGACACTGGCGCAGTGTTCTGCGGAAACCTGACCATCAGGCAATTGCAGGGAGAGGGGTATGAACCGGCTTAACTTCAACACCTACGAGAGAGAGTCAGTAATCAGAGCAAACAGTCCACCCCGTCACCGAAAGCAAGACCCATTACTCACCAGACTTTTTTCCCGCACGCAGCGAACCAAACCCAAAGAGGTGACAGCATGATAACCGCGCTTTTGATTTTTTATGCATTCATGGCAGGCATGACTGCTGAGTGGTCGCACACAAGACTCAAAAGCCTTGGATCCAAAAATGGTATTGCTCTGGTGTCTTTAGGTGCCGGCCTTGCTTGGCCTTATTTCATTTGGGAGATGTCACGATGAGACTGGAATCCGTCGCCAAATATCACTCACCAAAAAGCCCAATGATGAGCGACTCACCACGGGCTACGGCGTCTGACAATCTGAACGGCACTGATGTGATGACAGCTATGGGGATGGCTCAATCACAAGCAGGTTTCGGAATGGCTGCATTCTGCGGGAAACATGAACTCAGCCAGACCGATAAGCAAAAGGCGATCAACTATCTCATGCAATTCGCCAGCAAGGTATCGGGGAAATACCGCGGCGTCTCAAAACTTGAAGGAAATGTTAGGGCAAAGGTGCTGCAAGTGCTCGCAACATTCGCGTATGCGGACTATTGCCGAAGTGCGGCGACTCCCGGAGCAAGATGCAAAGACTGTCACGGGACTGGCAGAGCGGTCGACCAGGGTAAAACAGAGCTATGGGGGAGACTGGTCGAAAAAGAGTGCGGAAGATGTAAGGGAGTTGGCTACAGTCGGATGCCTGCAAGCGCTGCGTATCGCGCTGTAAGCGTATATATCCATGACCTGACACAACCTACATGGTCAAGGACGATAAAGCCGCTGTACGACGCACTGGTGGCTCAATGTCACAAGGAAGAAGCTTCTGCCGATTCTGTTTTGGCCAGAATCACACGATAGGCACATCATCGCCACGGATGGCACCATTTTAAGCGCAAGATGTTGACATATTGAATAACATTGGGTAAATTTGACACTAATGATGGATCGCTGTCATTCATAGAAGCCCTGAGTTAATAGCTCGGGGCTTTTTGCGTTTTGCAAACAACGGAAAGTCATCCTTCATGCCCTGCTTAGGCTTGACACTAAGTGCCCGGGAGGGATGGCTTCCCATTGTGGTGAATGCGCATCAAATACGCGTCTTCCGCCATACATAAAATCCCAGCCAGTGGGTTTCTTCGGCCTGTAGGCCATCATGCTCGACCCCCTCATATTCCCGGCCTGTCGCCGGGTTTTTTATTTCGCCTGTATGCGCTAAGGATTCCCTGCATGCGGGTTATTTCTCACAGCAGCCGGAGTCCGGCGATGGCATTTGAATTTCTAACTAAAGAGTTTCTGATTGGCGCTGGAAGTTCACTTGCATCAGCCGCCGCAGGGATTATGGCGTTCTCCAGGTTCTGGGTCAGTAACCGGGCAAAAAACGCCAACGATACTCAGCAAATAGACATGCTAGACAGGCAGGAAAGAAGCCTCGATCGCCTGGAAAGAGAAAATCAGCAGCTGAGAACGGCGATAACAGAGCGCGATGACCAGATACGGAAGTATTTTGAAGAATTGACGTTTGCAAACGGCAAGCTTCAGGTGATTCAGGAGCAACTGAATGGCCTGAAGGAGCAGAATGAGCGCCTTACTGAGCAGGTCAGAGGGCTAACCCAATCCAACAAAGATTTGCAGACAGAAATACTGCACATGCGTGCGGCTATCGGAGGTACCAGATGACCGGCACGAATAACCAGATACCAGAAAAAGAGCGCAGGCCCTGGTACACGCACTGGCAGCTGCTTCTTGTGGTGGCCGTATCAGCATTTGGAATATTTCTTGGTGGCGTGACATCGGGATATTTCATGTTCCGCGCCGAGAGTCTTCAGCGAACCGAGGCCAGGGATAAAGCAATAAACGCCCTGAGTCATAAGGTTGACCAGTTACCCAGCCAGATAAAAACCGAGGAAGAGAAAAAATGACGCAGGTTAACGCGATTCTCAACTTTGAGGAAGGGTACAAAGAGAGGCCATACCTTGACACCCTCGGCTACCCGACTGTTGCAGGAGGTATAAAGATTGGCCCCCAGGGTGCGTCGCTGAAAAACTACACCTTCACGGTCCCTCGTAAAGTCGGGGATGTATGGAAGCAGCTGTTCGTTGAAAACACCATCGTTGAGATGAATAAAAGGCCTGGCATTAAAGCGGCCCTGGCTATGTGCAACGACGCCCGTGCTGACGTACTTATCAGTATGGCGTACCAGATGGGCCCGGATGGTCTTGCCGGATTCATCAACACTCTGAAGATGATTGCCAGTGGCGACTTCGGCGCTGCTGCAAGCGGAATGCTTAACAGCAGATGGGCAAAGCAAACGCCCAACCGCGCAAAGCGGCATTCAGAAGTAATGCGGACCGGCACCTATGACGCATATCAGGGGCTGATTTGATGGACATATTCAGCATGCTGCGCGGCTCATCTGGCGGCATATCATTCAGCCGTACCCAGGCAGCTCTCGGCTTCCTTGTTTGCTCAGGCGTCATCATCTGGCAGGCCTACAAGGGTGAATTATCCGATGTGACGTTTGGTCTTTATTTTGGGTTTGCTACTGCTGGCTACATTGGAGCCAAAAAGATAGCCGTGGATAAAGACATCACCGAGCAAAAATTAGACGCTGGTATTACAGGAGATAAGCCATGAGCACACTGCAGATGATTGTCTCCGGCATAGGCGTTCTGATTGCCCTTGTAGCCGGCGCATTCGGTATTGGTCATTCAAAGGGTAAGGCGAAAGCAGAAAGGGTCGCTGACGAGCAGAAGACTAAGCAGATTATCGAACAAACGAATGCCGCAACAAAGCGCCAGACCGAAACAACCAAAGAGGCCGCAAATGTTCAGGACAATGTTTCCCGCATGTCTGATCGCGCTGTTGACGATGAGTTGCGCAATGAATGGCTCAACAAATAAAGCAGGTCCGGTAGTGGTAGACACTGCCTGCGCCTGGGTAAAGCCAATCCTCGTTACTGAGTCAGACATCCTCACAATGGATGACAGGACTAAGCGTGCAATTCTCACGCATAACAAAGCCTGGAAGCTGAACTGCGGCAAGGAACCGAAATGAGCATGTATTCGATTTACAACATCCTCTCAGGCGTTGCCATCGGGTTTCTGATTGGCGTTCTGCGGATGTGGAAAATGCACCAGGCTCACAAAGCTGAGCTGGACGCGATGAGGCGTGAAAGCATGCGCTCAGTAAACGAAGCAATGGACCGCATGAAAGAGATGATGAAGAAAGACCAGTAAATTAAACCCGGAGACAAAATGTCAAATTCATGTGAAATGCCACGTTATCAATGTCACAAGAAAGTATGGGCGCTGAAAATTAAAGCCATCAAAGTCATGACTGATGGGACTGGAGTTATTACCCCTGAAGAGGATGGGTTCGGTGATTTTGATGTTGAGTCTTGGTACATCGAAAAGCACCTCCCTCAGGCTGGCGGTTACTACGTGCAGTACGAGGGTGGTTATGAATCGTATAGCCCTGCAGAGGCATTCGAGTCTGGATATTCGATTATCAAGTAGCCATTACAAAGCGTCACACCCTGGCGCTTGATAATGTCTTACCGTTAAAGGCCAAACAAACATGGCAAAGAAGAAATGGCCTAAGTTGCCATGGTTCAAGATTCCTCTGTTTGGTAATGCCATCACATACCTAGTCCGCTCAAAAGAAGAATGGAATGCCGCGGTTGAATATCTCGGCAATGCTCCTGAGTCGCATGACTTCAAAGCTGGGTGCACTCAGACATTTGAGAATAAGGAAGAGGGCCAGGTGCTTTATCTACTCGGCGTATTCAATGATGACGCGGCAACCCTGGTGCACGAATGTGGCCATGTGGCGTTTTACGTTTGCCGGGATGTGGGCGTACCAACTGATGCTGACTTATCAAGTGAGACTTACTGCTATCTGCTCGACAGGATGTTTAGCCACTTCCTCCCATTCATCAATGAACCTACAGAAGAAGGAGCCAAATAATGGCAATCACCCAAATACAGACAGCAACTGCCGGCTCTGTCTCTTCGATCGTGACAGAAGTTAAAAAACACATTGCCGCCTTGCGATATCCATCAGGTAGCCTCGTCGGCGTGAAAGCTACGACATCAAAAATGGAATACTTTCAGGTGGTAGCGACTGGCGGTACAGCGGTATCTGATTACGACATCGTGGTCAGCTTTGACCGTGCCGACTTCACAACTAAATGCAATGCGAAGATTACCGCAGGCTTCCTGCCATTGGGTGACATGAGTGTTATCCAGATGGGACCAGGCCGCACCATCGAGTACGCACAAGCATTCACTAAGGCTTAATAAAATATGGCGACTGAAAATAAAACTGGTCGCCCCTCTGAATATACCTCGGAGGTGGCAGACGATATATGTGCTCTGATTGCCTCCGGTGAGAGCTTACTGAAGGTATGCAAGAAACAGGAGATGCCTGACAAGTCGACGGTGTTTCGCTGGCTTGCGGTCCATGAAGAGTTTCGCGACAAGTACGCAAAAGCTACCGAGGCCAGGGCAGATGCGATATTTGAAGATATGTTCGACATCGCTGATGACGTCATCCCTGATTCTGCTGAGGTTGCAAAGGCTAGGCTGCGAGTCGATACCCGGAAATGGGCGCTGGCTCGAATGAATCCCCGCAAGTATGGCGACAAGGTTACTAACGAGCTGGTCGGCAAAGACGGCGGCGCTATCCAGATTGAAACCTCACCAATGAGTACGCTATTCGGCAAATGACAACGATAAACCCTATCTTCCAACCGTTCATCGAGGCGCATCGCTATAAAGTCGCCAAGGGCGGTCGAGGTAGCGGTAAGTCGTGGGCCATTGCCCGGCTACTCGTTGAAGCGGCAAGGCGTCAGCCAGTGCGCATCCTGTGCGCTCGTGAGCTGCAGAACAGTATCAGTGATTCGGTGATCCGCTTGCTTGAGGACACCATTGAGCGTGAAGGATATGCGGCAGAGTTCGAAATCCAGCGCTCGATGGTCAGGCACCTGGGTACCGGCGCCGAGTTCATGTTCTACGGCATCAAGAACAACCCGACCAAGATTAAATCTCTTGAGGGGATAGACATCTGCTGGGTGGAAGAGGCCGAAGCTGTAACGAAAGAGTCGTGGGACATTCTGATACCGACCATTCGAAAGCCGAGCTCTGAAATCTGGGTAAGCTTCAACCCGAAGAACATCCTCGACGATACCTATCAGCGCTTTGTTGTCGACCATCCAGATGATATCTGCCTGCTGACGGTGAACTACACCGACAATCCGCATTTCCCCGAAGTTCTCCGGCTGGAGATGGAGGAGTGCAAGCGGCGCAATCCCACTCTGTATCGTCACATCTGGCTCGGTGAGCCGGTAAGTGCAAGCGACATGGCAATCATCAAGCGTGAATGGCTGGAAGCGGCCACAGACGCGCACAAGAAGCTGGGATGGAAAGCGAGAGGGGCTGTCGTTGCTTCTCATGACCCGTCAGATACCGGGCCGGATGCCAAAGGTTATGCCATGCGTCACGGTTCGGTTGTCAAGCGTATTGCCGAGCCTCCAGAGACGGTGGACGTTAACGATGGTGCTGATTGGGCTACCGGATTAGCGATTAAAGACGGTGCCGATCACTTCCTCTGGGATGGTGACGGTCTCGGGGCCGGGCTGCGTCGTCAAATTACTGACTCGTTCTCAGGTAAGAAAATCACTGCGACCATGTTCAAAGGCAGCGAGTCCCCGTTCGATGAAGATGCGCCATATCAGTCTGGAGCATGGGCAGATGAAGTGGTGCAGGGTGACAACATCCGCACCATTGGCGACGTGTTCCGCAATAAGCGGGCGCAGTTCTACTACACCCTGGCTGACAGGCTTTATCTGACGTACCGCGCCGTTGTGCATGGCGAGTATGCAGACCCTGACGGCATGCTCAGTTTCGACAAAGAAGCTATTGGCGAGAAGATGCTGGAGAAGGCATTCGCTGAACTCACGCAGATTCAGCGCAAATTCAACGGTAACGGCAAGCTTGAGCTGATGACCAAAGTCGACATGAAGCAGAAGCTCGGCATCCCATCACCTAACCTGGCAGACTCCCTGATGATGTGCATGCATTGTCCGGCTATGGCGCCAGAAGAAACGGAAATCTACGTTCCCTCATCCTCCGGTTGGTAAACATGGCAGAGAAATTAGAGAAAACACATGAGCGCATCATGCTCAGGTTCGACCGCGCCTATTCGCCGCAGCAGGACGTGCGCGAGAAGTGTATCGAAGCGACTCGCTTTGCCCGCGTCCCCGGTGGCCAGTGGGAAGGAGCGACGGCAGCCGGGACAAAGCTTGATGACCAGTTTGAGAAGTACCCGAAGTTTGAGATCAACAAGGTAGCCACTGAGCTTAACCGCATCATTTCCGAGTACCGGAATAACCGCATCACCGTCAAGTTCCGCCCCGGTGACCGCGAGGCCAGCGAAGAGTTAGCCAATAAGCTGAATGGCCTTTTCCGCGCAGACTATGAAGAAACGGACGGCGGAGAGGCTTGCGATAACGCATTCGATGATGCGGCAACAGGTGGTTTTGGATGCTTCAGGCTAACAACCATGCTGGTTAACGAAAACGACCCAATGGATGATCGGCAGAGGATTGGAATAGAGCCGGTATACGACCCCAGCAGGTCCGTTTGGTTTGAGCCAGACGCTAAGAAGTACTCAAAATCAGATGCAATGTGGGCCTTTTGCATGTTCTCTCTGTCCCCTGAAAAATATGAGGCAGAGTATGGGAAGAAGCCTCCTGCATCACTCGATGTCACCACTAATACCAGTTGGGAGTATGAGTGGTTCAGGCCTGAAGTGGTGTACGTCGCGAAGTATTACGAGGTGCGCAAGGAATCCGTTGACGTAATCAGCTATCAGCATCCGCTCACCAAAGAGATAGCCACTTACGACAGCGACCAGATTGAAGAAATTCTTGATGAACTGGCTGATGCAGGGTTCATTGAGGTGGCTCGGCGTTCTGTTAAACGTCGCCGTGTTTACGTCTCCGTGGTTGATGGTGAGAACTTCCTTGAGAAGCCGCGCCGCATACCTGGCGAGCATATCCCATTGATTCCGGTTTATGGCAAACGCTGGTTCATTGACGATATCGAACGAGTAGAGGGCCATATTGCCAAGGCTATGGACCCGCAGAGGCTCTACAACCTACAGGTTTCCATGCTTGCTGATACTGCGGCCCAAGACCCTGGGCAAATCCCGATTGTTGGAATGGAGCAGATTAGAGGTCTCGAAAAGCACTGGGAGGCTCGCAATAAGAAAAGACCGGCGTTCCTGCCATTGCGTGAGGTGAAGGACAAAGCAGGTAACATTATTGCTGGAGCTACCCCGGCAGGCTATACGCAACCAGCCGTGATGAATCAGGCCTTAGCTGCGCTACTACAGCAGACAAGTGCTGATATTCAGGAAGTGACCGGTGGCAGCCAGGCAATGCAACAGATGCCCAGCAACATCGCTCAGGAGACCGTCAACAACCTGATGAACCGCTCTGATATGGCGTCATTCATCTACCTGGACAACATGGCGAAGAGCCTGAAACGTGCAGGTGAAGTATGGCTGTCTATGGCCCGTGAGGTTTACGGTTCTGATCGTGAAGTCAGGGTGGTTAATGATGACGGCACCGATGACATCGCGCTGATGAATGCTCAGGTAGTCGACAGGCAGACGGGGAATGTTGTCGCTCTGAATGACCTCTCAGCCGGTCGTTACGATGTCACGGTTGACGTTGGCCCGAGCTATACCGCCCGCCGAGATGCAACAGTTTCAGCCCTTACCAACGTTCTCAACACAATGCTGCCTAATGACCCTATGCGCCCGATAATTCAGGGAATCATTCTTGACAACCTCGACGGCGAGGGGATGGATGACTTCAAAGAGTTCAACCGCAAGCAGCTGCTTACGTCTGGCGCTGTTAAGCCGCGCAACCAGAAAGAGCAGCAGATTGTTCAGCAGGCTCAGATGGCAGCGCAGAGCCAGCCAGATCCGAACATGGTTCTCGCTCAGGCTCAGATGGTCGCGGCTCAGGCCGAGGCTCAGAAGGCTCAGAACGAAACTGCGCAGGTGCAGATCAAGGCGTTCTCTGCCCAGCAGGATGCGCAACTTAGCCAGGCCCAAGTCGTTAAGACGCTGGTCGATGCCAAAGCCACTGATGCCAAGTCAGTGCAAGATGCTCTGAAGGTGCTTAATGACTGGTATCAACAGCAGCAACAAAACTCTCGCGATAACGCAGATCTGATTCTGCGTCACACCCCAACAGCATCACAGTCACCGGCAGACTCACTGCCGAGTTAATCAGGAGTAATCAATGGAAAGCGAACTGATCATCGACGGTCAGGTTATTGACCTGTCTGAAAAACAGGAATCAGCCGAAGAAGTAACCACTGAACAATCGAAACCTGAGGAGAAAGTCCAGGAATCGGAAGAGGAAGTGGAGGCCGAAAGTGGACAGGCCGAAGAGCAGCCGGAAGAGTACTCCCTGCATGTCGGTGACGAGGAAATCCCTCTGACGGAAGAGGATGACGATCACGTTGATGGTCAGCCTGCCCCTCATTGGGTGAAAGATTTACGCAAAAACAACCGCGAGAAAGATAAAGAGATACGGGAACTGCGCCGACAGCTTGAGCAGATTCAATCCAAGCCACCTGAACAGCAGCAACCGCCACAATCAGACGCACTCCCGCCGAAGCCGACTCTTGAGTCGTGTGATTACGATGAAGAGGCGTTTGAGACAGCACTGACTGACTGGCATGAGAAGAAGGGCCGTGCCGAGCAGAGTAAACAGCAGCAAGAGCGTCAGAAGCAGGAAATCCAGCAGCGTTTTCAGCAGCGCATTGAGGCCCATAAGCAGCGAGCCGCCAAGCTCCCGGTGAAAGATTACCAGGAGATGGAGGAAATCGTGCGTACCGAGGTGCCTGACCTGCACAAGGATATCCTGATCCACTGCGCTGATGAAGGCTCAGAGCTTATTGCCTACGGGCTGGGCAAGAGCCAACAACTACGCCAGCGTGTAGCCGCTGAGACAGACCCAATTCGCGCAGCATTCCTCTTAGGCCAGATTAGCAAGCAAGTGAGCCTTGCGCCTAAACCGAAGAGAGCCATCAAACCAGAGCCGGAAGTTCGCGGTGGCGGTGCTGATGCGAAACAAGACGAGTTCAACAAATTCTGCCCCGGCGCAATCATCGAATAGGAAAAGCTAAATGGCTACTACCAACAAACTCGACAGCAACGTCAGTCAAATCGTACTCAAAAAATTCCTGCCGGGCTTCATGTCTGACCTGGTGCTGGCAAAAACCGTAGACCGTCAGTTGCTGGCAGGTGAAATCAACTCCAGCACTGGCGACAGCGTAAGCTTCAAACGGCCGCACCAGTTCGCATCCGTGCGTACTCCAACCGGTGACATCTCAGGTCAGGCTAAAAACAACCTGGTTTCAGGTAAAGCGACCGGTAAAGTTGGCAACTACATCACCGTGGCGGTGGAATACGGACAGTTGGAAGAGGCTATCAAGCTCAACCAACTGGATGAAATCCTCGCCCCTGTTCGCCAGCGCATCGTTACCGACCTCGAAACGGAACTCGCCAAGTTCATGATGAACAACGGCGCATTGTCGCTGGGTAGCCCTAACACCCCGATCAACAAATGGTCTGACGTTGCTCAAACCGCGTCATTCCTGAAAGACCTGGGCGTGGAAGAAGGTGAAAACTATGCGGTAATGGACCCGTGGTCGGCGCAGCGTCTTGCAGATGCTCAGTCAGGTCTGCATGCATCTGACCAGTTGGTCCGTACTGCATGGGAGCAGGCGCAGATCGCCTCTAACTTCGGCGGCATCCGTGCGCTGATGTCGAACGGCCTGGCGTCACGTACCCAAGGCGCATTCGGGGGTACGCTTACTGTCTCCAGCACCCCAACCGTGACCTACGATGCGGTGAAAGACACCTATCAGTTCCAGGTAACTCTGGCTGGCGCAACGGCTTCGGTCACTGGCTTCCTGAAAGCTGGCGATCAGCTTAAGTTCACAAACACCTACTGGCTGCAGCAGCAGACCAAGCAGGTTCTTTATAACGGCTCTACGGCGATAAGCTTCACCGCGACCGTTCTGGCAGATGCTAACTCTACTGCCGGTGGCGCCGTAACCGTGACGCTGTCAGGTGTGCCGATTTACGACACCACCAACCCGCAGTACAACTCAGTCAGCCGCGCCGTGACCTCCGGCGACGCCGTGACGGTGATTGGCACCGCAGGGCAGACGATGAAGCCGAACCTGTTCTACAACAAATATTTTGTTGGTCTTGGAACGGTCCCGCTGCCGAAACTGAACAGCATCGACTCCGCCGTCGCAACTTACGAAGGCTTCTCTATCCGCGTTCACAAATATGCTGACGGTGACGCCAACGTGCAGAAAATGCGTTTCGACCTGCTGCCTGCTTATGTGTGCTACAACCCGCACATGGGCGGTCAGTTCTTCGGTAATCCGTAATCAACAGGGGCTTCGGCCCCTTTCTTTTTTGGAGGTTCAAATGGATCGCATGAGCGTTTTCCTTCCTGCAGACAATGATGCCGGTTATGTCCAGGCCGTAATTGTCGCTACAGACTTCCCGGAGTACGAAAAGCTGGGGTTTGTTAAATCGGCTGATGACGTCAAATCCAAAACGCGCGGGCGCAAGGCGGCAGATAATGGCGAGTCTCACAAAGGGTGAAATAGTAAAATTCGCCCTGCGTAAATTTGCCATTGCCTCAGACGCAACACTAACAGACGTTGAACCTCAGTCACTGGAAGACGGGGTTCACGATCTGGAAGACATGATGTCGGAATGGCTAATTAACCCGGGCAACGTTGGCTACATTTTTTCTTCTGATGACTCAGAACCCCTGCCAGATGATGACTCTGGCCTGCCGAGAAAATACAAACACGCTGTAGGTTATCAACTCCTGCTTCGAATGATGTCGGATTACAGCATTGAACCATCGCCACGCATTGAAACTAACGCCTCACGAGCTTATGACGCACTGCTGACTGACACCCTTGTCGTGCCTTCGATGCTACGACGCGGAGACTTCCCCGTTGGGCAGGGCAACAAATACGACACCCTGACAGGTGAGCGCTATTACCCGGATGACCAGCAGCAGGCGGACGGAGACATCCTCAATCCATAGGTGACAAAATGTCGGTTCAACAATTACCGTTAATGAAAGGGGTCGGCAAAGACTACCTGAGCGCCGACTACATCGACTATCTGCCGGTAAATCTGCTGGCCACACCTAAAGAGGTACTGAATGCTGCGGGTTATCTGCGCTCATTCCCGGGCATTGAGAAAATGGCAGATGTTGACGGGCCATCACGTGGCGCTGAGTACAACACCGCGCAGAGCACCGTTTACCGCGTCTGCGGTAGCAAATTGTACCGAGGACTGTCTCAGGTTGGCAGCGTTGGCGGCAGGGGTCGAGCGGCAATGGCTCACTCACGGAACAGCCAGGCTGTTATCGTAAACGGTCAGGTCGTTTTATACCGGTATGACGGAACGACGAAGACAATCTCCAACTGGCCTGTATCCAGCACCTATACGCAATATGAGCTGGGAAGCGCCAGAGATATTGTGCGTGTTCGTGGTCGCTATATCTGGTCGAAGGATGGCACTGATTCATTCTTTATTTCCGACATCGAAGACGAGTCTCATCCAGACCGTAACAGCGCAGAGTACCGGGCGGAATCCCAGCCGGACGGGATAATCGGCATGGGCGTGTGGCGTGATTTTGTTGTCTGTTTCGGCACATCAACCACTGAATTTTTCACGCTGACAGGCGCGACAACTTCCGGTGCGGCGCTATACGTCAATAACCCGGCGTATCTGGTGCAGAAGGGCATCGCCGGAACGTTCTGCAAGTGCAACTACCTGGATGCCTTCGCGATTATCAGCAACCCTGCGACCGGCGCACCCTCGGTATATCTGCTGGAGTCTGGGCAAGTAAAGAGCATTGCCACTCCGTCAATAGAGAAAATAATTCGCAGCTATTCTGCTGATGACCTGGCCCTGACGACTATGGGCTCATTGAGGATTGATGGGCATGAGTTGCTTATCATCAACCTCACTGACCAGACTCTCGTCTATGACGCCGCAGCCAGTCAGAACGGACCTCAGTGGTCGGTATTGCGGTCTGGCCTGGATAACGGAGCGTATCGTGCCGTCGACTTCATCTACGAAGATAACGTGATCACCTGCGGCGACAGGGGTCAGGGGTTTATCGGGCGGCTCAGGTTTGATATCTCCAGCCAGTACGGGAATCAGCAGGAGCACGTCCTGTACACACCCCTATTCAAGGCGGACAACGCCAGGCTGTTCGACCTCGAACTGGAATCATCTACCGGCGTCGCGCAGATGGCGGAGCGGATGTTTATCTCTGCAACGACTGACGGCATCAACCACGGTCGAGAGCAGCTGATACCCTGGAATGCGCCGTTCCGTTACGACCAGCGAGCTATCTGGAGTCGAATCGGGAGAGTACGCAAGAATATAGCGTTCAAAATCCGCATAGTGACCAGCTCACCGGTTACGTTGTCTGGATGTCAGGTTAGGGTTGAATGATGGCTGATAACTCTCTGAATACGCCGATAAAAATAAGCGCTATTGGGCTCTCGGCGGCCTCCCTCCCTTCCGGTCTGTCTCCGGCTTACCAGATGTACATCCTTAATCAGTCGTTGGACTTCACCAACGTCGCAGGGAAAGCGAATGAAGCCGGGCAGGGTGCATATGATGCTCAGGTCAGGAACGATGAGCAGGATGTCGTGCTTGATGACCATGAGCAGCGCCTTGATACGGCAGAGGCGACGCTTCAGAACCACGAGACGCGTATCTCTGCTGCCGAGGAAACGCTTGTTGACCACGAAAGCAGGATTGCAGCCAATGAGGCAGAACTCGCTAACCATGAAATACGCATTACGCAGAACGAATCTGATATTGCAAGCCAGGGTAGCCGTCTTACTACTGCGGAAGGCAACATAACGACACTCCAAAGCGACGTATCTTCGCTAACGACGCGTATCGGCACGGCTGAAAGCAATATTACCGCGCTGCATGGCGATTACGTCTCGAAATCGGCAACAAGTGTCCAGTCTCTCGCATCGCCACTGAACGTAACCACGTCTTACTCAGTCGGCGGTACCAAAGTGATCGGCGCTCGCGCTACCGGGTGGACGGCGGCAACTGGTACTGCATTGCTCGGTGCGTTCAACGCCAGCCAGGCGTACACCGTCAGCGCTGCTTACACCCAGGCGGAAGTGACCACTATAGCTAACGGACTGATTCAGGCCCGCCAGCGCATCAAAGCCCTTGAGGACATGCTGCGCACCCACGGCCTGATGAATTAAGGATTCCCCATGCTCACACAAATCGATCCTCTTACCGGGCAGGAATTGATGCGTCTATGGGGCGTCCCGTCATTCCCTGTCGTCGAGGGCGATCACCTTCTCTGGAATGGCGTGGGCATCTTCGTTTGCATGGATTTCGGCTCCCACGTTGACCTGCACATGGCAATGAAACCCGGAGAGAGATACCGATGCCGGGATGCGGTGAGAGAGGTGTTGGCACTCATCGGAAACCGTGAGGTTCATGCACCAATCCGCATTGAGCACAAGCAGGTGTGCAATCTGGCTCGCAAATTTGGCTTTATCGAAACCTGGCGCGGTGTTGTTGAGTATGTCGACGATACGAGCGGAGAATTAATTTTAATGAAGAGGTACGCAGATGAGCGGGATAGCTAAAGGCGTCGGTAGCATAGTCGGGTCTATCACTGGTGCTAATCAGGCGGCAAGTGCGCAGAAAAGCGCAGCCAATCAGTCAAACGCAACGGCTTTGCAGATTTACAACGACCAGAAAAAGACACTCGCACCGTTTTTGGGTGCCGGACAAGCAGCGCTTACGGGGTTGCAGGGACTGGCAGGCCAGCCAATAGACCGCAATGCTTCACTGTTATCATACCTGTCCAGCCCTGAGTACCAGATGTTGTCGAACCAGGCCAGATATCAGGGATTGAATGCTGCCGAAGCGACCGGTGGGCTTGGGTCTACCGCCACCGGGAACATGCTTTCATCCATCGCCCCTCAACTTGGGCAAAATTACCTGTCAATGATGACCGACCAGCAAAATAACATGTATCAGCAGCTTCTCGGCCTGACTAATGTCGGACTCAGCTCAGGCGGAGCAACTAATGCAGCTGCAGGCAACTACTCCAACTCGGTACAAAATAATCTGGCTCAGGTTGGTGCGGCTAACGCCGGTGCCAGCCTGGCTAATGGTAATGCTCTTACAAGTGGACTTGGCTATCTTGCGGGAACAAGCACTGCAAAAACATTGGGCAATAGTTTGGGTAGCTTCCTTACTGGCTTATTTTAAGGTGGAATTATGATCGCACCTATAGATTACTCATCCGGCAACGGCTTTGCTCAGGGGCTTCAGCTGAAGGGGTTGCAGGACGAAATACAGCAGCGGGCAATGGCGGTTGAGCAGGCCCAGAGAGCAGCAGAGCAGCAGGCTCAGTTTCAGACTGAGTGGCAGGCATCTTTTGGTGATCCGCAGAAAATGACCGCCCTCGCAGCAAAATACCCAGGGCAAATGGAGCTACTCAAAGCCGGTATTGGATTCCAGAATGAGCAGCACCAGATGGCGCTCGGAAGTGCAGCGCGTGATTTGCGCATCGCTATGGCTACAGGCAATCCCCAAGCGGTGCAGAGCGCCGCATTAAAGAACGCAGGTGTTCTGGGAACCGTTGGCTCATCGCCTGAGGAAATTGTGCAGCAGTTCCAGCAGGACCCGCAGTCCCTGGCGCATACCGTCGATGCGGTTGGGCTTAGTGCTCTTGGAGCCAAGGATTATTACGGAGTCGAAAACGACCGTGCCCAGAGGCAGAATGACCGGGCGAAACTGGCAGAGCAAATCCGCAATAATGACATGCAAAACGCAGCAACTATTCGTGGACAGAATATATCTGCTCAGAACGCCCGGCTTGCTTCCAGCGGCGAGACGAGCGATATGAAAAACTTCAACGCTTATTCTCGCCTGCTGAAAACCGACCCAGAAGCCGCCGCTCTGTTTGCTCAGGTCGCTGGTATTAAAACTGAAGGTGCCGACAACAGGCAGGTGCAGTTATCTGACGGCAGAACAGTAAGCATCAAAGGGAAGCTTCATGGGGCAGGTCAAAACGCTTTCTATGAGGCCACTGATAACGCAGGAAACACTATCAGAGTGCCGCCGTCTGCGATAGCAGCTACCGCATCCTCTGGCGCCAATGCTCAAAACTATGCGATGAAGAAAGACATCGACATGATTAGCCAGGCCAACCCAGAGAGCCTTGATTTCCTGACTGGCGTAACGGGTGGCACTGGTAAGCCAGCGCTCGGCGCTGATGTCAGAAGCCGAATTGGCAGCAAAGAGCAGAGGCAAATCTACAATGCCGCGCAGAGAATCCAGGGGAAAATGCAGAATCAGGGCATAGCAGCGGCAAGGGATATGGGCGCGTCGGGGATCAACACCGTTGCAGAGGCAAAAATGTACTTTCAGGGCATGCCTCAGGTCGATTTCTCCAGCCCGGAGGCTGTTCAGCAATCAGTAAACGATATCAAGTCATACACTGACAACTACAACCAGCAATACAACGTCAATGTTGGCTCAGGCCGTCAGTCAGCCGCTCCTCAACCGGCGCAGCAGACAACCGGTGTGCATACATCGAAATCAGGTATCCAATTCACGGTGAAATGATGGAAGTTACAGCTAACGGTAAAACCTTCAATTTTCCTGACGGGACCAGTAACGAAGACATTGGTAATGCGATTGATGAGTACTTTGCTGGTCAAGCAACGCCACAAGAGCAGGCTCAATCAGTGCCGGTAGCAAGCCCGCCAGCGCAGCAACCAGAGACATCACTTGTACAGCAGGCAGGCGACTGGCTCACCGGAGGGCAAAGTGCGGGACAGATAGCAGAGCAGGCCGGTCGAGGGCTGGTTAACATCCCGTTTGACGTTCTCCAGGGTGGAGCCAGCCTGATTAATGCAATCAGCCAGGGGCTTGGCGGCCCGCGGGTGCTGGATGATGTCTATCGTCCAGTAGATCGCCCAACAGACCCGTATGCGCAGACAGGTGAGGCCATCGGCGGGTATCTAATTCCAGGCGCAGGTGTTGCCGGAAATATGGCGCTCGGCTCTGTAGCAGAGGCTGCAAATCAGCAGGGGGATTTTGCCGAGAACGTTGCAAAAAACGCTGCGATCAACCTCGGTACTCAGGGGATTCTTTCTGGTGTTGCAAAGGGGGTTGGGCGCGGAATCACCGCCATTAAGGGTGATATTGCGCCAGATGCTCAACAGGCCATCAGATTTGCAGAACAGGCAGATGCACCGCTACTTACATCTGACGTTCTTCCTCCAGGGACATTCACCGGACGTTCCGCGCAGGCGCTGGGAGAGAAAATTCCAGCTACCGGCACTGGAGGTTTGCGAAGAGGGCAGCAGGAAGTAAGGAATGAGCTTGTTCAGCGATATTCCCAGCAATTCGACGCGCCAGCTCCTGATGAGATTGTGCAGAGTCTTCGGCGGCAAACCAGCCGTGTTAAGCAGGCGGCGGGTGATCGCCTTAGTCAGGTTAACGATGCAATGTCTTCTGCAGGGAGCATTACACCAACTCAGGCCATATCAGCCATTGATACAGAAATAAGCCGCCTGTCCAGGCTTGGAGGCGCTGCTGATACGCAGACCATCTCTAAGCTGCAGACGTACAGGGATGAGTTAAATAAAGGCGCTGATTTTGGGCTGTTGAGAGATTTAAGGACGCAATTCAGGCAGGACGTTAAAGGTGATCGCATTGAATGGCCTAACCAGTCTCAGGCCGCTGTTAACCGGGTTTATTCTGCCCTGACTAATGACGTAAATAAGGCCGTAACAGACAGCCTTGGCCCCCAGGTTGCCAGCAGGTATCGACAAGCCAATGCCGTTTATGCCAATGAGGCTCAGCTGGTAAATAACACCAGGCTGAAGAACGTCCTTCAGAAAGGTGATCTGACGCCGGAGGTGGTGAACAACCTGCTTTTCAGTAGCAAGCCAAGCGAGGTTCGCCAACTTTATAACTCCCTTGACGGTAGGGGGCGTAGCGCTGCCAGAGCATCAGTAATTGGCAAGGCGTATGAGAAGTCTGGCGGAAGCCCTGACAGGTTCCTGAATGAAATTAATCGCCTGTCATCTCAAACGGGTATTTTGTTCAAAGGTGATGAGCGGCAATACCTGAAAGGGCTTACGACATATCTGGATCAGACTCGACGTGCGGCAAGGGCCGGTACTGTTACGCCAACCGGTCAGGAGCTTTTTCAGGTAGCAGTCCCGGCAGGCGTGGCCACTGACATCGTTGGAACGGGCGGGGTAGGTACGGCAGCAGGATTAAGTTACGGTGCGGTAGCGAGGTTTTACGAAAGCAAGCAGGTAAGGAATGCGATGCTCAGATTGGCTAACACCAAGGCTGGTACTCCTGCTTATGAGCGAGCTCTCAATCAGGCGGCAATTGCTGCGAGACCGCTGATAGCACCTCAGATAACGGAATGATTTACCTCCAGGGATGGTTATTTTTTACTACGGATTAAATCCTTTATTTCAGACCATGCAATAACAATAAGGATTGCGGTCAACCCAAACGTTACCTGCAGACCTTCTGAAGGAAAAAGGTATTCATTACTTGCTCCAAGAGCATACGCGCATGAAATAAAAGCAACGGCCTTTGAAGCACTGACGATCAATCTTTTCATAATCATCTCCTTAGTTTTTTATCACTGTACACCAAACATCGACGCCTCGGCATAACCCTTGGCTTTGTACTTACTAACAACTTAATTTCCCTTCTATAACACACCACTGCTATGCAGTGGGAACTACTCGCGCCGGAGTAAAAAATAAATGCCAGATTTAACTGCAAATTTAGTGGTAGGAATGCCCGCGCAACTCTTTACGCTGGCCCGCTCTTTTAAAGCAAACGCAAACGGAAAAATCTTCATCGGCATCCCTGATACCGACCCGACCAACCCGGCTAATCAGATACCGGTTTACGTTGAGAACGAGGATGGTTCGCTCGTACAGGTTCCTCAGCCTATCGTAATCAACGCCGGAGGATTCCCGGTGCTGGGAGGCCAGATTCGCAAGTTCGTCACGGTGCAGAACTACTCGATGCTGATCCAAGACGCATACGGTGCGCAGCAGTTCTATTTTGAGGACGTGGCGAAGTATGACCCTGACCAGTTGGAGAAAAGGCTGGCTGGACCAGGGGGCACTGCCGCAATAGGGCATGGCTCAACGACTTTATTCAAATCGCTACCAGTAAACGTCAAGTATCATGGCGCCAAAGGGGATGGAACAACCAATGACACTGCAGCATTTAATGCTGCGGAATTAGCATCCGGAACGAATGGCATTATTTATGTTCCAGAAGGGACATACAGAATTACCACTCCGATGGCTTTAAGCCAGACTGCCAGATACTACGGCCCGGGAACTCTTTTATTTGATAATGCTGAGTGGTGGCGCCGTGGCGGGTCGTCTGGTTCTATGTCGGTCCCGGAGAGATATACACTCCTTTATGATTATCCAAACCAGTCAGCAGTAAGCCTGACGTTTGATGGAGTAGTCCAGACTTATACATGGGTTGATGCACGGACAATTCAGGCAGCTGGCACTGCTAATACCGTGCAGGTGAAGATAAACATAACAAATGGCACACTGAATCTTGGCCCTCAACCTGAGATGATTCGGTCATACAATGCGTTTGGAAATAGTGGCGGCGGATGTAAAGTGGTGCCTACACTTCCTGACCCGTTGACATCACCATCTGGCTACAACAACACATCATTTGGGGCGAGAGCACTAATAGACCTTACGGCAGGGGCTAACAATACCGCTTTCGGCTCTCGCGCTCAGATGTCAAACAAAACAGGGAATAACAACACAACAATTGGATTCCAGGCCGGTTATCGTGCCTCCGGTGACGCAAATACCATTGTTGGCTCCATCGCCGGTGAATGGATAGATACAGGTTATTACAATTCACTTTTTGGTGCGTCAGCTGGCGGCAAGCTACAGGACGGAAACTTTAACTGCTCATTTGGCGCATCAGCTGGCGCTGAGGCCATGAGCGACCAGTATTGTGTCTCTATAGGCTATCGAGCACATGGGAATAGCGGGAGCGCTTCCCAGAGTAACAGTGTACACATTGGTACATTTGCTGGTGATGCCAATATTGGTTCTAACAACACGCATATTGGATATCGTGCGGGTAACTCTATTGGTGCACTAACTACCGCAGGAACCGGCACCGGGCACGACAACGTAGCGGTTGGCATGAACTGCATGAGCAATAACCTTGCTGGTAAGGAGTCGGTGGTTATTGGCGCGGGAGCAGCATATGCATCAACGATGGTTGAGCGGTCTGTTTTTATCGGCTTTGAATCAGGAACATCGGCAGCCACGCTTGGTTCATTCTCGGTAGCGGTAGGGCACTCATCCCTGAAATCTGCAACGGGAGACAATAACGTATCAATAGGCGTTAATTCTCAGAGCGCTACCACGGCAGGTAACAGTAACGTGAGCGTTGGTAACGGCAGTCTGATTACGAACACTATTGGCACTCTAAATACGGCGCTGGGCCATAACTCTGGGCGATTAACCCAGGCAGGGGCGAGCACAACAAACCTGACGAACACGACTACTGTCGGTAATGATGCAAGGGTATCTGGTGATAATCAGGTGCAATTAGGCAACTCAGCCACTACCACCTACGTTTACGGCACTGTCCAGAACCGCTCAGACGCCCGCGATAAGACAGAAGTACGTGATACAGAGCTTGGGATTGACTTCATTCTTGGATTGCGTCCTGTTGATGGCAAATGGGATTTACGAGACAACTATATCACCCCTGTCGAGGAAACCAGGATTGTTCAGGTTCCGGTGGATAAGGAAATTGATGGCGAGCTTGTGACTGTCATGGAAGACCGGGAAGAAAAATTTACCTCCGGTTCTACTTCTCGCGAACCTGACGGCACGCACAAGGGCAAGCGCTTCCACCACTGGTTCATTGCTCAGGAAGTGCAGAAAGTTTGCGATTCTTTAGGAGTTGAGTTCGGAGGCCTGCAACATCATGCAGTAAACGGTGGTGAAGATGTCTATTCTCTGGGGTACGACGAGTTCATCCCTCCAATTGTCAGAGCCCTGCAGCAGTGCTGGCAGCGCATGGAAGATTTAGAAAAAAGGATTTCAGTCATCGAAGGGAAATAAAATAAGGCAAAGGATTGCCATGCAATTAATATTTAATGCAAAATAAACGACATTTGCTGGCAAAAATATCTCTTAGGTGGCAAGTGTCTATTATAAACAACGAAAATCCATACTGTTGCGTAGTGCCCTCTGACAACTCAGAACGTCTGTATATCATCTTTTCGTCTGTATATATCCCCAAGGGCACATTCATGTTCTGGAAAATCATGAACAGAATGGACGGAGTTAAAATCTTCATTAACGATGAAAACAATGGATGGTATGTTCATGGAATTCCGGGTATGGGAGGTGACGTTTTATCCTCATCCAGCCATCTTATGTCAATGATAAAGGAAATAGCTCCGAAGGAGGTCGTACTTATTGGCCCATCAATGGGCGCCTATGCGGCGATGCTCTATGGGAGCATAATCGCCCCTCGCATGCCAGAGATACGTTTCAGGTGCCTATCATTTGGAGGGGAGTTCCTCTTGTATGGTAGAGAGACAAAAAGCAAAGTCCTGGCGGGGAAGCCAAGAAATCTTTGGTATGCAGACATTCGGGCTCTTGTTGCGTCATCAGGGCTGCAGGTGACACATGTGTATGGCGATGATGATGTGAATGATATATTTCAGGCATCCCTAATCCGTGGGATGAGCAACGTACAACTTGTTTCAGTTAGAAACGCTCCACATGCGGTTTCCACATACCTTGGTCAAAACTATAACCTTACAAATATCATCAAGAGGTACGAGCAAAGCGGCCACTTTGAAATCGAATGTGAGTCTGGCGTCAGCACATTAAAAGAACATGGGGCATTTCTTTTTCATGGGCATACTCTTATGCTTGACAAAAAACCAGAAGAGGCAATAGAGAAATTAAAGATCGCGGTGTCTATGGCACCAAGTCACGCCCTTAGCCATCATAAATATGGCGTAGCATTGCTAATGACAGGGCAAAAAACACTGGCATTGCAACACCAAGAAAAAGCTATATCTCTAAACCCCCTACTTGCTCATGCCCACTTCCATATTGCGCAAATATCTCAAGGAATAGGCAATACAGAAAAAGCTCTCAACCATTACGCTGAATGCATCAAGATTGATGAAAAGCATGTAAGGGCATTGTTTGAAATATCCAAAATAAAGCAATCTCTTGGCGATTACGAATCAGCTAAAGCGCACGCAAATGCCATTCTCTTGATAGACCATCATAATGTGAGAGCAAAAGGGCTAATCAAAGATTTAGAAAGCAAACATACACCACACTGACAGCATATATCAACATGGGGCCGGCATCCGTAGGCTCCAAAAAACCACCCCGCAAATAAACCTTGTGATTCACCCCGATTTGTCGATACTGTATGTATATACAGTAATAACGAGGGGTGATTTATGGGATTCCCCAGCCCGGCAGCAGATTTTGAAGAAGGAAGGATTTCTCTCGACAACCGGCTGATTACAAAGCCAGCAGCAACCTATTTCATGCGGGCCAGCGAGACGTGCTACAGAGAAGGAATAATAAGTGGCGCTTTGCTTGTCATCGACTCGTCGCTCACCCCCTGCGACGGGTCACTGCTCATTTGCAGTGTCGATGGGGAGCTGAGAATTAAACGATACCGAAGGCATCCGGTCCCGCACCTGGTAAATGTGCACAATGGACAGCGTGAGAAATTACCGGACTCTGAGGGATACGGTGTGGAGTCTCCCGTATTCGGTGTGATCACCTATATCATCAACGATGCGAGGTCCGGAGAGTTCGACGACTGCCCAGTGATGTGAATGGGGCATGGGTGGGACATTTTTATCTGCCGATTTATGGCGATTTAAGGAACCACTCAATTCTCATAACGGTAAACGCATGATGTTTAGTGCGCTCTTGGGCGAATTTTACTGTTTATGAAAATTGCACTTTCATATGATGAACATGCAGGTGTGAGTGTTCCTGAAGACGGCCCTGAACAGGGCCGTTTTTTTTTATTTAACGTTGAATCAGATAGCGGATTGTCGGTCCATCCTGCTGAATATCCAGCACTTTGTAACCGTGGTTGCTGGCATCAACCGGAATGTTATTAATGGACTGCGGGCAGTCGCTTACCACTTCCAGTATCTCCCCTTTTTTTAGCTGCGGCATGGCTTCGAGAGTCGCAACAGCCGGGTAGGGGCAGGGTTCGCCAGTCATATCCAGACGATAATCAGGTACAATACTCATGCTGTCTCCTTAACGGCAACGGGTGTTGCACGACGAAAGAAATGTCTCTCCCAGCCCATCACCAGCAGCAGCGCGATGGCCAGCATCACGTAAGTCATCAGCAGGCCGCCAGAAGGGCCAAAGGTCTTGAGCAGATTGATTTTATCCCAGTTGGTAGCCAGTACCGGCGAGAGCCCGTCCCAGTAGTAGGCCAGGAGGGTCGACCCTATGACGTTGCCAAGGCCGACCCACCAGAAATGGACCTGACCTTCTACCGCACGGTACATCCAGCCGGTTTCACAACCACCTGCCAGCACAATTCCGAAGCCGAAGAGTAATCCCCCCAGTACTGCGTTCGGGCCAGCCCACATGATCCTGGCCTCTACGCCAAGCTGGATATAGCTGAAGATCCCGATGGCGCTTGCCGCCATGCCAAAGATAATGGCTTTTGCCATTACCGTGCGTCCTGTTACCCACATGTCGCGAAAGGCAGAGGTAAAGCAAATCTGCGCCCGCTCAATGAGCAGACCAAAGCCCACACCAAACAGCATAGCGAGTCCCAGTTTGGGTTGGTTCATCGCTGTGAGCAGCGCCCAGCCCAGCATGCCCGCAAATATCAGCATCCCTAACCGGAAGCGGCGGCGGGCCTGATCAGCATTCTGCGTCAGCGGTGACGCCGCCGAGACTTTCTGCATTTTCACCGGAATGCGAAAGAAAGGCAGTAAGGTGAAACGGGCACCAAACCAGGAGCCGATCGCGGTGGCTATGGCAAAAAACCAGGCGTGAAGTGAGAACTGTGGAATGCCCGTAAAGAATGCCGCCAGGTTACAACCCATCGCCAGTCGCGCACCAAATCCGGCGATAATACCGCCGGCAATGGCCTGAGCAACACGCTTGCGGCTGTGAGGAAAGCGCAGCTTCACGTTGTTAGCCCACAATGCGGCGGCAAAGCACCCTCCGAACATGCCGATGATCATCATGCCGTCGATACGGGTGAGCGGGGTGCCTTCAAGATGGATGAGTTTGAAATATCCCCACTCCTCGGTGTGGACGCCGGCCAGTTGCAGCAGCTGACCACCCCACCGGGTGAATTCGCCGGTTACTGCCCAGAAGGTTCCGGTGATGCCGAAGTAGTAGGTTGACAAGATACCGGCGGCTATCACCGCAGGAAAAGGGGACCAGAATTTGACCAAAAAGGTCTGCTTAATATGTTGCCAGGTCATAACGTTAGCCTCTGAACTCAGAAGGATCTATTTATGCAGTCTATAGACCGCGTGAGGGGTGGGATAATACACGTACCCTTTGCGTTTAACCCCGGTATACATCAAAGAATCACTGCGAAGAGTGGAAGAGGGGCTTACGAAAGACTGGTGACAGCCAGTATTTGATGCCACACTCTTTGTGGTTCTGGAGACAGGAAAAATGATGAAAAAACGTTGGGTTATTGGCGCATTACTGGTGTTGAGCGGATGCGCTCAGATTGAACATTATGATGAAGTGGTTAAACATCCGGCACCCGCCGGGTTGGCAGGAAACTGGCAATCTGACGGGCCGCAAAGCGAACTGGTCAGCCCGGATGCGATTGCCAGCCTGATTATTACCCCGGAAGGGGATACACTGGATTGCCGGCAGTGGCAACGCGTTATCGCTGTCCCGGGGAGGCTTTCCGTACGCGGTGGGGTGCTTGATAATATTACTCAACAGCTTGATAGCTATCGCATCACGCGGTCGGGCGATCGCCTCGATTATGACGGGATGACATTAAAGCGTGTTGAAAAACCTACCCCTGAATGTGCTGATGCACTGACAAAGAAAAAAGCGGTAGGGTTGAAACCCTGATTCAGCTTGATGGTAAACGCTGAGTGAAGCTGTTCACTCAGCGTTAAATCGCTACTCTTCGTCAATCACCCACACGCTTACGCTGCCGCCCTGGCAAGTAAACACGCCTTCCCCCTGTGCATTTGTGGTCACCGTCTCGTCCCGATTCCCCAAAAAATCCCGCCAGGTTTTATTGCCGTAGTTATCACCCAATACGAGCGTCTTCTGCCCCTCGTCGCCGTTGGACATTACCACTACGCAGCCTGGCGACTCCTCGGTACCACTGCGGCAAAAAGCGATGCAGTTAGGATGATCAAACCACAAAGTCTGGACTCCGTGGGCGAAGCGTTGCCGCGCCTGGATGAGTTCGTAAAGCTTATCAACAATTGGCATATCGACGTGGTGAGTCTTGCCATCGCCTCCCGTGTCCTCATAGCTTGCGCCGAACAGGTCCGGGTAAAACACCGACGGCACACCGTTTTCACGCAGTAAAATGAGTGCGTAAGCCAACGGTTTGAACCAGGCCTCCACAGGCGCTTCAAGAGCCTGCAGCGGTTGGGTGTCGTGGTTGGCAACGAGAGTGACAGCATGAAAAGGATCGGCCTCGACCAGCGTACCGGTGAAAATCTGGCGCATGTCATACTCGCGCCCTAACAGGGAGGCTTCATGAAATTTCAGGTGTAAGGGGGCATCAAACAGCATCGTATTCCCATCGACCTGTCCGATATAGTGCTGCAATTTCTCCACCTCATGCGACCAGTATTCCGCGACGATAAACAGCGGTTTTGGTGCCACCTCCTGGACGTGGTCAATCCACTCTTTATAAAACCAGGCGGGTATATGCTTTACGGCATCGAGTCGAAACCCATCGCAGTGGGTTTGCTCCAGCATCCATCGCGCCCAGTATTTAATCTCCTCTGAGACGGCGCGATTACGAAAATCAATATTCTCGCCCATCAGATAATCAAAATTCCCCATTTCATCATCAACCTGATCGTTCCAGCCATCCACACTGTAGTCGTTGACGATTTTAAACACGCCGTCTTCATCAGGATTTTCGATATGATCGATGCCGCTGAAGCATTTAAAATCCCAGATAAACCGTGAATATTGCCCCTTACGGCCAGGGAAGGTGTATCGGGTCCACCCCTCACAGGCGATGATCTCATCACTAATCTGCGTGCGGTCCTGCTCATTGACCCGCTTTACCCGAATCGCCTCCTTTTCATCGGCGCCCATTTTATGGTTCACCACCACATCCATCAGGACAGCAATCCCATTATCGTGCAGCGCCTTAATCGCCTGCAGAAGCTGATCTTTATCCCCATATTTGGTCGCGATGGTGCCTTTCTGATCAAACTCACCCAGATCGAAGAGATCGTAACTGTCATAGCCCACCGAATAGCCGCCGCTGGCACCTTTAGAGGCGGGAGGTAGCCACACCATATTAATACCGATGTCGTTCAGGCCTGGGGCACGATCAAGGATTTCCGGCCAGAGTTTTCCGCCGTCGGGGTAATACCAGTGAAACGCTTGTAAAAGAGTGGGATTTTTCATCTTCCGTGCTCCTGATTGAGGACACACGAAGTATGGTTGAAACGGGAGAAATGACGCGGGTGAAACTTTTAAAAATTCACCCGCATCATCGAAGCGAGATTAGAGCTCGCTCGGGAACAAGATATTGCCAGAGAGACGTCCATATGCTGAATTCAGGTTATGTTGTCGGGATGTTTGTCCAACCAGATTCCGTAATTCTTCCATGCGCTGGTGCAATAGCGTCTTCAGCTCCACTTCATTCTCAAGGATCTGCTTCAGAAGAGGGCGAATTTGTGCCTGCACATGGGGTGCAACATCACTTGCACCCTGAAATTGTGTGAGCTTTTCTACTGCTGTTACATAAGCCAGTTCATGTTGAATCAGGTCATCCCAGCGAGCCTCTCTCGCCAGGTTGAGCATTGAACAACTGGTCATAAGCAGTTGTTGATAGTGGTGGAGCAACCCGAAATTTGCTTCCATTAGTATGTGTCCCGCGCATTTGGATTATGTGGACCAATCTCTTTCCAGGCGTCCGCAATGTTGGTAAGCAACGCTGCGACTTCTTCAATGGCGGTGAGGTCATTGTGCAAATTGGCCTGTAAAAGACGCCGTGTCATGTAGTCATAAAGACTATCAAGGTTCGCCGCGAGCTCACCACTGGCTTCGTGGTTAAGGCCCGCGCGCAAACCATTGCTGATGATGTTGATGGCATGTGACAGCGCCTTGCCTTTACCGGGAATGTCTCCCAGCTCAATCAAGATGGCTGCTTTTTTCATCGCGCTTAATGCGCCATCAAAAAGGAGAACCACAAGTTGATGTGGGCTGGCGCTGAGGACGGCACTTTCGATGCCGACCGATGCATAGGCCTGGATCCCCGATTTCGTATACATGTCAAACCTCAATCAGTAACTTAAGAACTCAGTGCATTAAACTGTTGTGTCAAATAGCTTGCGGTCGAGTCAAGCGAAGAGATCAACGAACTTAACGACGTAAACTGTGCTTTGTAACGTGCCATCGTCGCGGTGATCTGCGTGTTGACCCGGTCGTAATCTTCGCCCAGCTTTTTCAGGGTCTTGTTAATCCCGTTTGTGGCGTTCTGTAAGGAACCATCCGTGCCCAGGATGTCTTTCAGTAACGCACTGGTCTGGGTAGCAAAACCGGTTTTCGAACCATCGCCTGACAGGAAGGTAATCACGTCAGCAGATTTTTCGTTCAGTGCTTTTTCAAGCTTCGTACTGTCGACGGTCAGCTTGCCGTTGACGTCCTGGGTTATCCCCAACTGAGACAACGCAGTCAGCGAGCCGCCGCTCTGGTTGGTCGACAGCATGGAGCGCACGCGCGTCTGAATATTACGCAACGTGCCATCACCGAGCAGGTCACCGTTGGAGCTGTTCTGGCTGGTCGTACCCTGCTCAACAGCCGTATATTTGGTCTGATTGCCGATCGTCGTTTGCAGCGAGTTATAGGCATCCACGAAGTCCTGGATGGCCTTGGTCATTGCGGTATTGTCTTTTGCGACCGTCAAGGTTTCCGGGGTACCGACGTTGGTCTTGGTCAGCGTCAGCGTAACGCCTTCTGGCGCATCCGTAATGGTATTACTGCTACGGGTGATGTCGATGCCGTTAACTTTCAGTTTCGCATCGGCAGCAGGCACCTGTTGGGCCATGCTACTCGGACCGGCACCCGTGGCATCGTAACTGATGTACTGTTCCAGAGAGGGGTCATCCGTAGTAATGGTCATCGCATTCGCGGTGCCACTCTCTTTGGAAGTCAGTGAAAGGTAATAGCTGTTATCATCGGCTTTGATGATACTGGCGGTCACGCTGCCCTGTTTGGCGTTGATCGCATCACGAATATCGGCAAGGCTGGTTTTATCGCTGGCCAGTGACACCGTAAATGGATCTTTCTGCCCAGGCTGCTTGATGGTAATCGTGTGCGATGACAGATTGCTGTCGCCCAGATCGGTATCTTTACTGGTCACTTTCGGGCTGAGTAAAGACTGCGCGGAAGCCAGCGCTGAAACCTCTACGGAATAGGTTCCTGCCGTTGCACTGTTCGCCAGCGTGGCGGTAAAGGCGGTGTTGGTGCTGGTCACTTTCGCGGACGCAATAGCGGAAGTATTCTTCAGCGCGTCAGAAGCCGTCTGCAGCTTATTCAAAGAGGTCTGAACAACACCCCAGGCAGTCAGCTTTGCTTTATAGGAGGTCTGCTGCTTGGTAATAGGCGTCAGTCTCGTCTGTTCAGAAGTCTCCAGGTTATCATATAAGGAGCTGAGGCTTGAACTCATGCTGGTGCCAGCGCCGAGCGAACTAATTGTTGCCATAAATAACATCCTTTCATCTGAGACAATCACTGGATGGATTATCGGCAGCGAATGAGAAAAGATTAGAGCCTTTTTTAAAAAACAATGGGCAAATAAAGCACGAGAATACGGGGCAGTTTGTGCTTTTAAAAAAAAGAATTTTTTTCTAAAGGTTATCTTAAGATTGTCGATAATGAGTAACAACGGTAAGAAAGCCGTAGGCAGATGCCTGAATATGATAACTTTTTAAAGGAATTCCATCATGGCTGTTATTAATACTAACACCCTGTCGCTGACGACTCAGAACAATCTGTCAAAATCGCAGTCTTCTCTGGGTACTTCGATTGAACGCCTGTCTTCCGGCCTTCGTATCAACAGTGCAAAAGACGACGCAGCGGGTCAGGCTATCGCTAACCGCTTTACGTCTAACATTAATGGTCTGACCGTTGCTGCACGTAACGCTAACGATGGTATCTCCCTGGCGCAGACCGCTGAAGGCGCGCTGTCCGAAATCAACAACAACCTGCAGCGTGTTCGTGACCTGAC
>NZ_JAHVDV010000016.1:0-103292 GCF_051486985.1 Yokenella regensburgei | reverse complement strand
AAATCGCCGCTTCGCGGTCCATGATGCTTATGTCGTCTGACTATCGGGTCGGGGACCAGCCTGCCTCCCTGCAGGCTATCCCCTCCGCCCGCTTCCCTGCGGGCGGCCCCGGTCAGCCGTCAACGCCTCATCGATTTTCAGCCGGACCCAGTCATCGCGGTGACTGTTTTGTTCTCATTTCGCCGTGGTATCGCTGTAAAAGGTCATATTACCGGGAATTCATCAGCCCTTGAGGGTGAGGCCATCAGACCGCACGCCTGCCTGACCGCACTAACCGACACGCGATCGCGCTCACATTTTTCCCCTCATTCGTTATTATTGGTTTCTACAAAATAATCAGCTAACGAATCATTCAAAGAAAAATGACAAAAACAGATCAAGGGCTTAGCCCGGCGCTGATTGCGCTCATGTCCATCGCCACGGGGCTCTCCGTTGCCAATAATTATTACGCGCAACCGCTGCTTGACGCGATTGCCCGCGCCTTTTCACTCTCACCTAATCAGGCAGGATTTATTGTCACTGCCGCGCAGCTTGGCTATGCCGCTGGTTTGCTCTTTCTGGTGCCGCTGGGGGATATGTTTGAGCGCAGGCGGCTGATTGTCACCATGACGCTGCTGGCGGCGGGTGGCATGTTGATTACGGCGAGCAGCACCACGCTGGGGATGATGATTCTGGGCACCGCGCTGACGGGGCTATTTTCGGTGGTGGCACAGATCCTCGTGCCGCTGGCTGCTACGCTGGCGACGCCGGCAAAACGGGGTAAAGTCATCGGCACCATCATGAGCGGCCTGCTGCTCGGCATTTTGCTGGCCCGAACTGTCGCCGGCCTGCTGGCAGGTTTAGGGGGCTGGCGAACGGTCTACTGGGTCGCCAGCGTGCTGATGGTAATGATGGCTATCGCCCTGTGGCGTGGGCTGCCCAGAGTCAAACAGGATAACCACCTGAATTATCCGCAGCTTCTGAAGTCCATTTTTACCCTGTTTGCAAAAGAAAAGCTGTTGCGAACCCGTGCGTTACTGGGCTGCCTCTCCTTCGCCAACTTCAGCATTCTCTGGACCTCAATGGCCTTCCTGCTCGCTGCACCGCCGTTCAATTTCTCAGAGGGCGTTATTGGCCTGTTCGGGCTGGTTGGGGCGGCGGGTGCGCTCGGCGCGCGTCCCTTTGGTGGTCTGGCTGACAAAGGGAAAGCCCATCTCACTACCACTGTCTCTCTCGCCCTGCTGTTTTTGTCCTGGCTGGTCATCGGCCTCGGGCAAAGTTCGGTGCTGGCGCTTATCGTCGGGATTCTGGTTCTGGATTTGACCGTACAGGGCGTGCATATCACTAATCAGACGGTAATTTATCGTATTAAACCGGATGCACGTAACCGGCTTACCGCCGGTTATATGACCAGCTACTTCATTGGTGGCGCAGCGGGATCGTTAATTTCTGCTTCTGCATGGCAACAGGCAGGCTGGACAGGGGTAAGTATCGCCGGCGGCTGTTTCGCTGCCCTGAACCTGCTGGTCTGGTGGCGAGGCTACCATCGCCAGTCAGACGCAGAATAAAATCGCGCCGCGATGGCTGCGATCACCAAAAAAGCGGGGTGTTAAGGCGCCCCGTAGTCTGTTAAGGTTAATGCACTATTTATCCCGGTGATTTTAACGTGGGTGATATTTAACACAGACTATGGATAGTTCAGCCACGAGTACGGAGTCCACTCCTCTCTCTTCCGCCACCTTTCTCGAAGGGTTCAAAGACAGCCTGCCCATCGTACTCAGTTACGTTCCCGTTGCCTTTGCATTCGGCCTGAATGCGACCAGACTGGGTTTCTCCCCCCTTGAAAGCCTCTTTTTTTCCTGCATTATCTACGCCGGCGCCAGCCAGTTTGTCATAACCGCCATGCTTGCGGCAGGCAGCTCACTCTGGATTGCCGCCCTCACGGTGATGGCGATGGACGTCCGCCATGTTTTGTATGGTCCCTCTCTGCGCAGCCGCATTCAACAGCCATTAAAAAAATCCAGAACCGCGCTCTGGGCTTTTGGTCTTACTGATGAAGTTTTTGCTGCCGCCACGGCTAAACTGGTGCGCGACAACCGCCGCTGGAGTGAAGCCTGGATGGCGGGCATTGCGCTAAGTGCCTGGCTCTCCTGGGTGGCAGGCACTTTTCTCGGTGCCTTTTCGGGTAATGGGCTGCTTGCGGGCTATCCGGCGGTTGAAGCCGCGTTAGGATTTATGCTTCCGGCCCTGTTTATGAGTTTCCTGCTGGCCTCCTTTCAGCGCACGCAAAGCCTGTGCGTCACCGCCTCCCTGCTCGGCGCGCTGGCGGGCGTCACCCTGTTTTCCATTCCGGTGGCCATTCTCGCGGGCATCGTCTGCGGTTGTCTGACTGCACTGGTGCAGGCGTTTTATCAGGGAGCCCCCGATGCGTAACGATGTTCTCCTTCTCGGACTGCTGGTCGGCTGCGTTAACTATCTGTTTCGCTATTTGCCGTTACGCTTGTATTCCGGGCAGCCCCGCCCGGGCAAACGCGGCGTCACCGGGGTGTTGCTTGACACCATCGGCATCGCCTCTATCTGCGCATTACTGGTGGTCTCAACCGCACCGGATGTTATCCATGATGGTCGCAGACTGCTGCCAACCCTGACTGGCTTCGCTGTTCTGGGACTGAGTTTCTGGAAGACGCGAAGCATCATCATTCCGACTTTACTCGGCGCCCTCGCGTACGGAATCGCCTGGAAACTGCTGACAGTCCCATAACTAAAGCAAATGTATTCGACCAAATAATACATTTACTTTATTTGTCACTGTCGTTACTATATCGACTGCAATTAATGAGGTTATGCCCAAATGGATAGTTCGTTTACACCCATTGAACAAATGCTTAAATTCCGCGCCAGCCGTTATGAGGATTTTCCTTTCCAGGAAATTCTGCTGACTCGCCTGTGTATGCACATGCAGGGAAAACTGCTGGAAAACCGCAATAAGATGCTGAAAGCTCAAGGGATTAACGAAACACTGTTTATGGCGTTGATCACCTTAGAGTCGCAGGAAAACCACAGCATCCAGCCTTCTGAACTGAGCAGCGCGCTGGGTTCTTCCCGCACCAATGCGACCCGTATCGCCGACGAACTGGAAAAACGCGGCTGGATTGAACGCCGTGAAAGCAACAACGACCGCCGCTGTCTGCACCTGCAGTTGACGGACAAAGGCCATGAATTCTTGCGTCAGGTACTGCCTCCCCAGCATCACTGCCTGCACCAACTCTGGTCCTCCTTAAGCAATGAAGAGAAGGGCCAACTCGAGAACATCACCCGTAAGCTTCTTACACGCCTTGATCAAATGGATGAAGACGGTGTCATTTTAGAGGCGCTGCGCTAAGGCTGAAGCTGCCCGACCATCCAGATTAATAAGAAGAATGCTGACAGGCCGGCACGTCATACTGCTGGCCTTTCTGACTAAAGAGGTCGGCCTGAGCCGATAAGAAAAAAATAAGATCGTGGAGAAAAACATGAGCGCAAATGCGGAGACTCAAGCCCCGCAGCAACCGGTCAAGAAGAAAGGTAAACGTAAAGGTGCCCTTCTGCTGTTGACCTTGCTCTTTATTGTTATTGCCGTGGCATATGGAATTTATTGGTTTTTGGTGGTGCGTCATTTTGAAGAGACCGATGATGCCTACGTGGCAGGTAACCAGGTGCAGATCATGGCGCAGGTATCCGGTAGCGTGACGAAAGTCTGGGCCGACAATACCGACTATGTAAAGCAGGGGGATGTTCTGGTGACTCTGGATGCCACCGATGCCCAACAGGCGTTTGAAAAAGCGCAGACGGCGCTCGCCTCAAGCGTGCGTCAAACCCGCCAGCTGATGATTAACGGTAAGCAGCTGCAGGCCAGTATTGAGCTGCAAAGAACCGCCCTTGCACAGGCGCAAACTGACCTTAACCGCCGTGTTCCGCTGGGCAGCGCTAACCTGATTGGTCGCGAAGAGCTCCAGCACGCCCGCGATGCGGTTACCAGCGCTCAGGCGCAACTTGACGTCGCCATCCAGCAATACAACGCCAACCAGGCGATGATTATGGATACCCGACTGGAAGATCAGCCTGCGGTGAAACAGGCGGCAGCCGAAGTGCGTAACGCCTGGCTTGCCCTGCAACGCACCAAAATCGTCAGCCCCATCACGGGCTATGTCTCTCGTCGTGCCGTTCAGCCTGGTGCCCAGATCAGCCCGACCACTGCCCTGATGGCCGTAGTCCCGGCCACCGGTTTATGGGTCGATGCTAACTTTAAAGAGACGCAGCTGGCCCATATGCGTATTGGGCAGACCGCAACCGTTGTCAGCGATATCTACGGCGATGACGTGAAGTACACCGGTAAAGTCGTGGGCCTGGATATGGGTACCGGCAGCGCCTTCTCGCTGTTACCCGCTCAAAACGCAACGGGCAACTGGATCAAAGTGGTACAGCGTCTGCCGGTACGTATTGAACTTGATGAAAAGCAGTTGAGCGAACATCCGCTGCGTATCGGTCTCTCCTCTCTGGTAACGGTGGACACCACTAACCGTGACGGTCAGGTGCTGGCAAGTCAGGTACGCACCCGCCCGGCTTACGAAAGTAATGCGCGTGAGCTGAATCTGGAGCCGGTTAACACGCTGATCGAAGAGATCGTGAAAGCCAACGCGGGTTAATCTGAGGTGCAAATGCAACAGAGAAAACCGCTCGAAGGCGCGCAACTGGTCATTATGACCATTGCGCTTTCCCTGGCGACCTTCATGCAGGTGCTGGATTCCACCATCGCCAACGTGGCTATCCCCACTATTGCCGGCAACCTTGGCTCATCCCTGAGCCAGGGAACCTGGGTTATTACCTCGTTCGGGGTGGCAAACGCCATCTCGATCCCGATTACCGGCTGGCTGGCGAAGCGGGTCGGTGAGGTCAAACTGTTCCTCTGGTCGACGGTCGCCTTTGCCATTGCCTCCTGGGCGTGCGGCGTGTCGAACAGCCTGAACATGCTGATCTTCTTCCGTGTCATTCAGGGGATTGTGGCCGGGCCGTTAATTCCTCTGTCACAAAGCCTGTTGCTGAGTAACTACCCTCCCGCAAAACGCTCCATTGCCCTCGCGCTCTGGTCGATGACCGTGATCGTGGCACCAATCTGTGGCCCGATTCTGGGTGGTTACATCAGCGATAACTACCACTGGGGCTGGATCTTCTTCATCAACGTCCCCATTGGCATCCTGGTGGTGGCATTGACGTTACAGTCCCTGCGTGGGCGGGAAACCCGTACCGAACAACGGCGTATTGATGGCGTAGGCCTTGCGCTGCTGGTGCTCGGGATCGGTAGTCTGCAGGTGATGCTGGACCAGGGGAAAGAGCTCGACTGGTTTAACTCGAAAGAGATAATCATCCTCACCATCGTGGCGGTGGTATCGATAAGTTTCCTGATTGTCTGGGAGCTGACCGATGATAACCCGATCGTGGATTTGTCGCTGTTCCGGTCGCGAAACTTCACCATCGGCTGTTTGTGTATCAGTCTTGCCTATATGCTCTACTTCGGCGCGATTGTGCTGTTACCGCAGCTGTTGCAGGAGGTTTATGGCTATACGGCCACCTGGGCAGGGCTGGCGTCGGCGCCGGTCGGGGTGATACCGGTACTGCTGTCACCGATCATTGGCCGCTTTGCTCATAAGCTGGACATGCGCCGTCTGGTCACCTTCAGCTTTATTATGTATGCCGTCTGTTTCTACTGGCGTGCCTACACGTTCGAACCCGGAATGGATTTTGGCGCATCAGCCTGGCCGCAGTTTATCCAGGGCTTTGCCGTGGCCTGCTTCTTTATGCCACTCACCACCATTACCCTTTCCGGCCTGCCGCCGGAGCGACTGGCGGCGGCATCAAGCCTGTCAAACTTTGCCCGAACCCTGGCAGGCTCTATTGGTACGTCGATTACCACCACGCTGTGGACAAACCGTGAGTCGTTGCACCATGCGCAACTGACCGAATCGGTTAACCCCTACAACCCGAATTCGCAGGAGGTATATAACCAACTGCAAGGGATGGGGATGTCGCAGCAGCAGGCCTCAGGATGGATAGCCCAACAGATAACCAATCAGGGGCTGATTATCTCTGCCAATGAGATATTTTGGGTGTCGGCAGGTGTGTTTCTGCTTCTGCTGGGGCTGGTATGGTTTGCCAGACCGCCGTTCGGCGCGGGCGGCGGAGGCGGTGGCGCCCACTAAGCAATCGGCAATACACGACATTGATAAGGGATCCTGGGATCCCTTTCTTTTTGCCTTTTCCCGCAGGTGGTTGTTTTATCATCACAAGCGGTGTATCTTTACGCCCGCCCCGAAATCTTCCATTCACCCTGACTGGTTCTGAGCATCGCGCTCAGGTTGTTTATCCCTCTGACGTCATCCACCCCTGTGCGGGTGATTCATATTCCACCACTTTTAACCTACTCAATCTGGCATTCGCACGCCGCGCGGGCGAACAATAATTACACAACAAATGATGGATTATCATGAATTCGCAACGAAAATACGGGAGAACCTGGCACTATCCATTCTCCCCCGGAACCACCAGCGATGACCGCATCAACGCCGACTACTGGCGTGACATTCAGGCATTGTCGTCGCTGATACATACCGAAAAGCTGGACGGCGAAAATAACTGCCTTAACCGCTACGGCGTTTTTGCGCGTTCTCACGCCGCCCCAACCCAGTCCGCGTGGACACATAAAATTCGCCAGCGCTGGGAATTGCTGAAAAACGATCTCGGTGACCTCGAACTTTTTGGTGAAAACCTCTATGCGGTCCACTCCATTGAGTATCACGCGCTTGAGCAGGACTTTTACCTGTTCGCCGTGCGCTGCCAGGACATGTGGCTCGGCTGGGAAGAGGTCAAATTTTATGCCGCGCTCTTTGATTTCCCCTGCGTGCCTGAGATGCAGGGACCGCAGCCTGGCATGGATGAGAAACGCTGGCAGCGTGAGTTTCTGGCGCTGACAACCGGCAGGGGGGCATTCGATCCCTGGGACACCCAGACCGGCATGCCCTGCACGCTGGAAGGGGTGGTCAGTCGCAACAGTGAACCATTCCCGGTGGATGATTTTGGCCACAACGTCTTTAAGTTCGTGCGCAAAAATCATGTTAAAACCTCCGAGCACTGGAAGCGCAACTGGCGGCGCGCCCGCATGGCATATGAATTTTCCGCAGGAGAGACACCATGATCTGGCAACTGAGCGACGACAAACGCTGGCCCACATTACGTCAACGTTTTAGCTTCGTGGAGGAGATGCATCAGGTACCGCAGGACCCTTACCATCATGCGGAAGGGGATGTGGGCATCCATACCGGAATGGTGATCAGTGCGTTAACGAGTATGCCTGACTATCAGCGGCTTCCCCTCCAGCAGCAGGAGATAATGTGGGCGGCGGCGCTGCTGCACGATGTGGAAAAGCGCAGCACCACTTATCAGGATGAAGCGGGGCGTATCCACTCGCCTGGGCATGCGCGAAAAGGAGAACTGACCGCGCGACAGATACTGTGGCGCGACATCCCTGCCCCTTTCGCGCTGCGTGAGCAGATTGTGGCGCTGGTCCGTCTGCATGGCCTTCCGCTCTGGTTGCTGGAACGTCCTGCGCCGGAGCGCTTGCTGTTAAGCGCTGCCATGCGCATTGACACCCGCCTGCTGGCACTGCTTGCGCGCGCTGACATGGAGGGACGTGAATGCCAGGATAAGCAGGAGATGCTCGACCGCATCGCCTTATTCGAACTCTTTTGCGAGGAGAATCAGTGCTGGGGGCAAGCTCGTATGTTTGCCTCCGACGCCGCGCGCTGGTACTACCTGACCCATGAGAACAGTCCGGCCGACTTTGTTCCCTGGGAGACGGACTCCTTTGAGGTGACGCTCCTTAGCGCGCTACCGGGTATGGGCAAAGACAGCTACATCCAGGCGCACTGTCAGGGCATGGCTGTCGTCAGCCTGGATGATATCCGCCGACGGCTGAGCGTGGATCCTGGCGATCGCACGGCAACCGGGCAGGTCGTTCAGCTAGCGAAAGAGGAGGCCCGGGTTTTGTTACGGCAGAAAACCCCCTTCGTGTGGAATGCCACAAACATCAGCCGACAGCTGCGAACTCAGCTCATTAGCCTGTTTACCGCCTACGGCGCGCGGGTAAAAATTGTCTATCTGGAGGTCCCCTGGTCGCAGTGGAAAGCGCAGAATGCCAACCGTCAGCATGCCGTACCTGAAGAGGTCATTATGCGTATGGCGGGCAAACTTGAGGTACCTCAACCCGACGAGGCGCATTGCGTGGAGTATCGGGTTACAGATGCATAAACTCAAAGCGCCTCTTCTTAAGAGGCGCTTTTTCGCTACTTCGTTTTTCCCGTCACTTCCAGAGTCAGTTCCGAGGCCACTCCGGGAGGAACCGTGCCAGGTATTCCTTTTTCACCATAGGCCAGTTGCCAGGGAACGGTAATTTTCACCTTCCCGCCAACGCCTAAACGTCTTATGCCCTGCTGCATGAGATCGGGCAACCTGCTGACCTGCCCGGTTCGCCGCTCACCTTTCGCCATTACTTTTCCGGTGCTGAGTTTCTCATTCAGCGTAAAGTGAATCACATCATCCGCAGCAAGCAATGGCCCGCTCCCTTTCCTCAGTACCTGATAGACCACACCGTTTGCGACTTTCTCGGCACCTTTTGCTTTCTCAGCCTGAGCAACGAACCTTTCGCTTTGCTGCTGGTTACTGGTGCTCTCGCGGCTGTGTTTTTCAGCCACTTTGCTGTCGAGCCTGGCCAAAAGAGTGTGAATGTCTGCTTGCGAGAGCTGTGGTCTGTTTTGTAACTCGTCCTCAATCCCCTGCACAAGCGCGTTGACCCTATACTGATACCCCGCCTCCTCAAGCACCTTTATTTCACTGCGTACCTGGGTGGCGTAATAGATACCCAGGGCATAGTTTGTCTGTGCGTTTTCGGAAGGTTTTTTCTTCATCGAGAACGACGGCGCGTTCGCTTTATCGCGTTCCGCTGAGGCTTTGATTTCGGCGTCCAGCGTTGTCAGCCGCTTCGCCATCTCTGAATTTTCATTGCGCGCCTGCATCACCGTCTTTTCCAGTTCAGCGATTTTCTGGCGCTTTTCTTCGCTGTCTTTCATGGCGTCATCGCGTGCCTGGGCAGTTCTGGCAAGTTCTGTTTCAAGCGCTTGAGTGGCTTTACTGTGGTCGGTACGCGCCACCTGCTGCTGCCTGAGCGCCGTCACTTCGCCCTGCGCCTCTTTTAAACGCTGGCTCAGCGTCGCGTGTGCCCGCGCCGCCTCCTCGTTCTGCTGCTCAAGTGCACGATTTCTGGCCTCCTGCGCGGTAGCTTTTTCCTGCAAAGCCCTGAGCCTGTCGGCCCATTCCTCCTTCCCTTTTTCTGCTTCCGCCAGTTTTGCCGTCAGCTGAACGAGGGTGTTATCACGTTCGGCAAGGGTCGCCTGTTGCTGCTCACAGACCGATCTGTCTGCCTGATGTCGGGCTAACGTTGCGGAAGTGCTCGCGACCCTGGCTTTCAGCTCTTCGACCTGGCGGTTGAGGGTGTCTATCTCTTTGTCATCACGGCGACGACTATCTGCAATCTGTTTTTCCGCAGCCAGAAGCTGCTGATGTAATTGTTTATTTTCATCCCTGAACGATGTCGCCTCCTCAGAGAGCGCCTGTGGCGGAGAAGCCAGCAGCGCCTGGTACTTTTTGTTGAGCGCGTTGAGCTGGTTCCGGGTTTTGCTGAGTTGCCGCTTAAGTTCGGTGAGCGCATGACCAGATGAGACTGGCGTATCCTTGACTGAAGCGGGTTTGATTTTACAAGTTGAGCTTTCAGTCGCAGGGGCTTTTTCTGGCGCGATCACAGGAGAAGGTGGAGGGTTATTTTGCGCAGTCGCCTCAGGCTGGTTAAACAGCGTTGTCGGTTCCGGTATTAACATCCCCTCGTGTTTAAGACGATCAATTAATAATTGCGCCTCAGCATGAATGAGGCCCGGAAATGTTGACCATAATAATATTACGATAACAGATAATAATTTTTTCATAATTTATTCAGTTCATTTGCGCGAGTTGCCATGCTCGTGAAGACTGCACTACGCACGCGAGCACAAACCAGATCTACTTTATTATTCAGTTCCATACTGATAATTTCAGCCGCGTCACCCTTGATAAATGCCTGATTCTTTTTGTAGACCTCATAATTGCTGTTAATGATGCTGAACTGTTGCTGGTAACGCCTGAAGGTGGCATGGTCGAGGGTTTTGAGGGCGGTAAACATCTGATAACACTGCAACTCCTTTTGCTTCTCCTGCTGCGCCAACGTTGTACTGGCCGGTTTGGGTTTCGTGCATCCTGCCAGTACACAAGCGAACATAATCAAACACAATCCATAGTGAAATGACCGCATAATTACCTCAAATTATTGCATTGCATTTTTTAAATTATTCAAAAAATGAATACGTTGATTCCGCAAGGGTTTCAAATGAAATTTAGAAAATCAAAAACTACCATGAGACCATAAAAATAACAACCAACCGCTAATAAATCCCCCCTCTCTACGTCGCAGAGCACAATGCTATTATTGAATTAAAAAAAGTAACCCCAAAATAATATTCCTTTCGCCAATGGGTTTATAAAAATGCTTATTAGGTTCTCACGTAATACCCCACTGACAGCGCGAGATAAGCTGCAGCCTGAGGGCTTATTGCCAGCGAAATTGTCCAAAACGCTATAGCTTCTGTCAGTTTTGCTAAAGCAGCGTGTTGTTATTCATTGCACGATGAAACAAAGACAACAGGAGCGCCACATGCTGCAGAATCCCGCACAAAAATATCAACCTCATCCACCTATTTCATTACCCGATCGCCGTTGGCCCGACAGGCAACTGACCCAGGCACCGCGCTGGCTCTCGACCGATCTTCGCGACGGTAATCAGGCTCTGGCGGAACCGATGGACAGCGAGCGAAAACTGACGTTCTGGGATCTGCTGCTCGGCTGCGGATTTAAAGAGATTGAAGTCGCTTTTCCCTCCGCCTCCCAGACGGATTTCAATTTTGTTCGTCAGTTAATTGAAGAAGATCGCATTCCTCGGGATGTCACGATTCAGGTGTTAACCCAGGCCAGAGAAGATTTGATTCACCGGACCTTCGAGTCGCTCAAGGGGGCACATAGCGCCACCATCCATCTGTATAACGCCACCGCACCGCTGTTTCGCAGGCTGGTGTTTGGGATGGAAAAAGCCGATGTGATTGCCCTTGCCGTTCGCTCCACGCGTTTGATTCGCGAGTGCTGCGAGGCCCGGCCAGAGACGCGCTGGCAGTATGAATATTCACCAGAAACGTTCTGCTTTACTGAACCAGAATTTGCGCTGGAAATTTGTGAGGCCGTGGCGGATGTCTGGCAGCCTTCCTCTTCACGACCGATGATCGTCAACCTGCCCGCCACGGTGGAAGTCAACACACCCAATGTGTATGCCGATCAGATTGAGTATTTTTGCCGTCACTTTACCCGGCGCAGGCAGGTCAGTATCAGCGTCCATCCGCATAACGACCGTGGCACCGGTGTCGCCAGCGCAGAACTGGCCCTGCTGGCAGGAGCGGATCGCGTCGAAGGGTGCCTGTTTGGTAATGGAGAGCGTACCGGGAACGTTTGTCTGGTGACCCTGGCAATGAATCTCTACAGCCAGGGCGTCTCCCCTGCGCTGGATTTCAGCAATATGCAGCAGATCGTAGAAGGGGTAGAACGATGTAATCAGCTTCCCGTTCACCCACGCCACCCCTGGGCTGGACGCCTCGCCTATACCGCCTTTTCCGGCTCCCATCAGGACGCCATCAAAAAAGGGTTTGATGCCCGTAACGCGGACGATCGCTGGGAGATGCCTTACCTGCCCGTAGACCCGCAGGATATCGGTTGTAGCTATGAAGCGGTGATCCGCGTTAACAGTCAGTCCGGGAAAAGCGGCAGCGCATGGCTCATCGAACAAAACCACGGCCTGAAGCTGCCCCGCGCGCTGCAACAGGACTTCAGCCAGTTTGTCCAGCAGGAGGCCGATGCTCACGGCAAAGAGATGACGCAAAACGCCGTGTGGCAACGCTTTCGGGAGCGCTATGGGTTAATGGCACAGCCGCCGATTGCGCTGGTAAATTATAAAAGCGAAAGCCAGGAGGACGGGCAGCTGCTGTTGCAGGCCACGGTCAGTTTTGATGGCGTGGAGCGAAGACTGGAAGGTCAGGGGAATGGGTTGCTTTCGGCCGCCGCCGGAGCCCTGAGCCAGGTGCTGAAAAAATCGTTCAGCATTAAGGATTATCATGAACATACGCTCGGTGAGCGTAGCGATAGCCGCTCCGTTGCTTATATTCACTGTCTCTTTCCCGATGGCACCGGGCACTGGGGAGTGGGCATCGATAATGATGTCGCACGCGCGTCGTTACAGGCGCTGCTTAACGCCCTAAACGGCGGACGTTAATTTTCAGGTGAGCGAAAGTACTCGCTGGGTGATATGCCCATCACCCGGCGAAACATTGCGGAAAAGGCGCTGTGGCTGCCATAGCCGAGATCGAGCGCCACGCGCAGTACGGAATGACCGAGCGCCAGCCGTACCAGCGCTTCCATCAATTTCGCCCGGCGTACCCACTCGCTGAACGTCAATCCCGTTTGCTGCTGGAAATGGCGGTTAAGCGTCTTTTCGCTGGTGCCTATAAGGCTCGCCGCGGCGGGCGCGCTCCAGGGCTGTACTATCGCATCGCGAATCTGCTGACAGAGCTTTCTCAGCGTGTCGCTTTGCGGTTCAGGTAACCAGAAGGGTAACGCCTGCATGCCGCGAATCTCATCCAGTACCAACTCATAAATTCGCTCATCGCGGCTACCGGGGCGATAAGCTTCTTCCAGAGAAAAAGCGGCCACGATCAGTTCGCGAAGCAGTGGGGTGATTTGCACAATCTGGCAGGAGGCGGGGAGATCTGCCCTGGCGAGAGGGTCAATAAACAGCGTTCGGGCTGCGACGTTGCCGGTAATGCGAATGGCATGCTGCGTGCCGGCCGGTAACCAGACACCGCGCCCCGGAGGCACCACCCAGCAGCCAGCGGCAGTCTCTACCCGCACGACGCCGGTGAGAATGTGCAGCAGCTGTGCGCAGTCATGATAATGCCAGGGTTCACTTTCACCGTGCACATAATCGCGGGCATAAGGGACGAAGGGTCGGTGCCGGAAGCTGAATGAAACGGTTGTCGTCATCGGTGTGAATAACCCGAACCTTCCCTCTCCCGCAGGAGAGGGAAAAGGTGCACTAGATGTGCAGTTCCTGCAGTTTTTCTTTTGGCAGCGCCAGCTCGTCATTGCTGTTCACGCGCACGTCGCGATCGAGAATATGACGGGCAATCTCCTGCGCTTCAGTCAGTGAGTGCATATGGTAGGTGCCGCACTGGTAAACGTTCAGCTCAGGGATCTGGTTCTGCTCTTTCACTTTCAGTACGTCGGCCATTGCCGCTTTCCACGCCTCAGCCACGCGCACTTCATCAGGCGTACCGATCAGGCTCATGTAGAAGCCGGTGCGGCATCCCATTGGCGAGATGTCGATAATCTCCACGCCGTTCCCGTTGAGATGATCGCGCATAAAACCAGCAAACAGATGCTCCAGCGTATGGATCCCTTTCTCAGGCATCACTTCTTTATTAGGCACACAAAAACGCAGATCGAATACGGTGATGGCGTCGCCATGCGGCGTGTTCATGGTCTTAGCAACACGAACAGCAGGCGCTTCCATACGGGTATGATCGACAGTGAAGCTATCCAACAATGGCATTTAGTCACCTCCACAGTGATTTTTTTAAAAATAAAATGAACTCTTTGAACGCATGCGAGTCTGAATCTATGAAAGACGCGCATTTGTTATCATCATCCCTGATTTAGAGATGAATATTTTGGCCACAGTAATGTGGCCTTTTTCTTTTCTGTCAGGCGTGTCTTGCCAGCAGTGCCTCGAATGGCTCCGTATCCGCTGCCTCAACCTCTTTCTGTCGGGACCAGGATGCTTCACACTCGTTGCGGAAATCGTCCTCGCGCAAAATCTCCAGCGGCTCTTCACGCAGCATCGAACGATATTCATCCGCCAGGGCTTTGCCCGTACCGCCGATACCTTGATCAATCATAGAACGCAGAATACGCGCCGAGAATGTCAGTTCCGGATCGTCAAAGCTTGCCACCAGCGCATCACAAACATTCTCGTAGTGATGATCACCGTCAAGTCCATCAAGGATCTGCGCAACCCGTTTCAGATCGCTAAACAGATCTTTACCGACCTGCTGAAGCGGGAACTGATCGGCTTCACACCCTATCCCCAGTGTCAGACCTGGTTTGCGTCCTTCCAGGATCACGCGGTTCCAGTTTTTACGGGTGCAGAGTAATTCATCACTGCTCATCTCAGGCGCATCGGCCAGTACACACCAGACCATGAAGAGATCCAGGAAGCGAACCTGTTGCTCATCCACGCCAATTGGCGTGAACGGGTTGATATCCAGTGAGCGTACTTCGATGTATTCAATCCCGCCGCGCTGCAACGCTTCAGAAGGCGTTTCACCACTACGGGTTACGCGTTTTGGACGAATCGGGGCGTAAAGTTCGTTTTCAATCTGCAGGATGTTGGTGTTGATTTGCAGATATTTGCCGTCTTTCTCCAGACCGAGCTTCGCGTACTCCCCGGAAGGGGTTTTAATGGCACGCTTAAGCGCCGCCACGTAGTCATCCAGATTATTAAAGGTGATGCCAAGATTACTTTGCGATTTATTGGTATAGCCAAGATCGCTCAAACGCAATGAGGTGGCGTAAGGCAGATAGTACATCCCGCCTGGCGTTTTCTCGAATGGCAGGGTCGTCGGCTTGCCCTGCAGGAAAGAGGGGCAGATTGCCGGAGATGCACCGAAGAGGTACGGGATTACCCAACCAAAACGGTAGTAGTTACGAATAAGACGGAAGTAGCCTGCCGATACGGAATCTTTGTCGGTGTCACCGCATTTCGCCTGCCAGAATGCCAGGGGCAGCGAAAAGTTATAATGTACCCCTGAAATGGTCTGCATTAACGCACCGTAACGGTTTTTCAGCCCCTCACGGTACAGTGTTTTCAGGCGACCAATGTTCGAGCTGCCATATTGTGCCAGTTCAATATTCTGGCCGTTCTCGATGTAGCACGGCATGCTGAGCGGCCACATACGCTCGTCGCCAATTTCACGCGCGGTATAACGGTGAACATCGCGCATGATGGTCAGCATATGCCTGATATCACCATCAACAGGCGTGATAAATTCCAACAATGCTTCCGCAAAGTCGGTAGTGATCCATTTATGGGTCAACGCGGAACCCAGCGCGGATGGATGACCGGTTGTTGCAAGGGTGCCATCCGCATTGACGCGAAGCGTCTCACGCTCAAGACCACGTTGAATCCCCTTCAGAGCCTGAGGATTTTTTTCCAGCCAGGACAATGCCTGCGATACGTCCGGGATCAAATTGACCTCCCGCCTGTAATAATCATTTTATTAAGCATAATTGTAATGGTTGACGATTAAAGGTCACTCACTCAGTCCAATTAGTGCCACCACGTCATACCCTGTAGCGTTACGATGGCCAGAAGCACATAGCGTATCGCCTTTCCAAGGCATAAAAAAAGTACTACTGGCCCCCAGGAGAGGCGCATCCACCCCGCCAGCAGGCACAGCAAATCGCCTAAAACAGGCATCCAGCTCAGTAACAGTGTGGCTGCACCATAGCGTCTTAGCCAACCTGTTGCTTTTTCCTGCCAGCGTGATTTTTCACGCAATGGAAAGAAACGCCCAAGAATAACGTTTGTCAGCCCTCCAAGGCTATTACCCATTGTTGCTATTAACACAAGTAGCCAGGGCTGACTGATTCCAGATAGCAGCATTGCCACCAGGACGACCTCAGAGTTGCCAGGTAATAACGTGGCGCTGAGGAAACTACTGGCGAACAATGACAAGAGTGACAACAGCTCACTCACAATAAGCGTACATCCACCGCGTCCATACCCGCTGCACGCGCAGCCTGCAGTCCAAAGTCCGCATCTTCAAAGACAACACAACGGTCAGGGGCGACACCCATACGTTCAGCGCACAGCAAAAAGGTGTCCGGGGCAGGTTTGTGATTTTTTACATCGTCTGCGGCAACGACGGTGTCGAAATAGTGACGCAGACCCAGGTGCGCCAGCAGCGCTTCTGCAATCGCCGTTTCACTACCGGTTCCTACGCCCAGCGGACGACGGCCATGCCACTCCTTCACAACCTCTATCAGCGGCAAAGGGCGTACGGTGTCGAGCAGCATCGCTTTGACCGCATCGGTTTTTTCACGCGCGAGGGCGTAAGGATCGAGATCGGCATGATTGAATTCAATAACAGATTGCGCAATACGCCATGTGGGCGAGCCGTTTAATGCCACCATCGCCTGTAAATCGTAACGCAGACCATAATGGCCCAGAACTTCATGCCAGGCTTTACGGTGCGTCGGTTCGGTATCCAGGATGGTGCCATCCATATCGAAAATCAGGCCATCATAACGTTGGTACATCGTGTTCTCACAAACCGGATAACGGAACGTTACTTTATCGTAAACAAGGATTTTTGTCGCTGTTAACGAAATGATGAAGCAGGGATGCTTTGAGAAAACATGTTGCTCACTGCAAGGCAGGTGCATGAAAGAATGAATGGGGGGGGTGGGAAAAAAGTGCAACCGGGGAGATGGTGCATCCGGGAGGATTCGAACCTCCGACCGCTCGGTTCGTAGCCGAGTACTCTATCCAGCTGAGCTACGGATGCATTGGGATTACTGCTTTACTGCTGATACCTGATGTTATTACTACGCCACATCAGATTAAAGATGGTGCATCCGGGAGGATTCGAACCTCCGACCGCTCGGTTCGTAGCCGAGTACTCTATCCAGCTGAGCTACGGATGCATCGGGATTACTGCTTTACTGCTGATACCTGATGTTATTACTAAAACAACAGCAGATAAAAGATGGTGCATCCGGGAGGATTCGAACCTCCGACCGCTCGGTTCGTAGCCGAGTACTCTATCCAGCTGAGCTACGGATGCATCGGGATTACTGCTTTACTGCTGATACCTGATGTCATTACTAAAACAACAGCAGATAAAAGATGGTGCATCCGGGAGGATTCGAACCTCCGACCGCTCGGTTCGTAGCCGAGTACTCTATCCAGCTGAGCTACGGATGCAAAATGGCGGTGAGGCGGGGATTCGAACCCCGGATGCAGCTTTTGACCGCATACTCCCTTAGCAGGGGAGCGCCTTCAGCCTCTCGGCCACCTCACCACACGCGCCTCTTACGAGTGCTTCGAAGAACTTGTTTCTGCTCATCGTCGCTGCGTGGCGCACATATTACTTTCTGGGACTTATAAGTCAAACAATTTTTCCTGCACCTGAATCGTTTGCACACTTCGCAGACAATTCGTCGGTTAAAAGCGCAAAAAGGATGTTTTATCAGCACATTTTAAGCGATGAGGTCAGTTCATAAGAGGCAAAGAAAAGTGTCGTAAAGCAGAAGATTCAGCGAGGAGAGCAAGCAAAATAGCATCAAGCAAAGGAAGTACTGGCAGAGTGTTGCGTCTCGCCGGGCGGCGAGACGCGGTAAAATCAAAAACTGGATTGTTGCGATTTTTCAGCCTGGATACGCTGGTAGATCTCTTCACGGTGCACAGACACCTCTTTAGGGGCATTAACGCCAATGCGTACCTGGTTACCCTTAACCCCTAAAACAGTCACCGTGACCTCATCCCCAATCATGAGGGTCTCACCAACTCGACGAGTCAGAATCAGCATTCTTTGCTCCTTGAAAGATTAAAAGAGTCGGGTCTCTCTGTATCCCGGCATTCTCCATCATATAACGCCAAAAAGTAAGCGATGACAAACACGTAAAGTGTAAGCAGTCACGGCATTACATTCTGTTAGATGTAAGTTTAGCCGATATACACAACTTCAACCTGACTTTATCGTTTTCAATAGCGTAGTGGCAAGAACGCCATAACCGCAAGGCTATGGCGACTGCATTCGCTTTGTAATTATTACAGCTTCGCGTCTACCCAGCTTTTCACGCTGGCAAGAGCAGCCGGAAGGGCTGCAACGTCAGTGCCACCGGCTTGCGCCATGTCAGGACGTCCACCACCTTTACCACCCACTTGCTGGGCGATCATTCCAACCAGTTCCCCTGCTTTCACGCGGTCGGTCACATCCTTAGACACACCCGCAATCAGAGAAACCTTACCCTCTGCTACCGTAGCCAGGACGATAACCGCAGAACCTAACTGGTTCTTCAGGTCGTCGACCATCGTGCGCAGCATCTTCGGCTCAACGCCCGTCAGTTCGCTGACAAGCAATTTGACGCCGTTGATCTCTTCAGCCTTGCCAGACAAGCTTGCGCTTTCCTGAGCAGCCTGTTGTTCTTTTAACTGTTGCAGCTCTTTTTCAAGCTGACGCGAACGTTCGAGCGCCGAACGTACTTTATCGCCCAGGTTCGCGCTGTCGCCTTTCAGCAGTTGCGCGATATCCTGCAGCTGATCGCTCTGTGCATGCAGCGCGGCGATAGCACCCTCGCCCGTTACAGCTTCAATACGGCGTACACCCGCTGCGGTACCTGATTCAGACACAATGCGGAACAGGCCGATATCACCGGTACGCGAGGCATGCGTGCCCCCACATAATTCGGTAGAGAAATCGCCCATGCGCAGTACACGCACGCGTTCATCGTATTTCTCACCAAACAGCGCCATCGCACCGGACGCCTTCGCGGCATCAATATCCATGATGTTGGTTTCGATGGGCAGATTGCGGCGAATTTGCGCATTGACCATATCTTCTACCGCACGGATCTCTGACGGTTTCATGGCTTCAAAATGGGAGAAGTCAAAGCGCAGCGCTTTGTCATTTACCAGTGAGCCTTTCTGCGCTACATGCGTACCGAGCACATCACGCAGTGCGGCATGCATCAGGTGAGTGGCGGAGTGGTTCAGGCGAATGCGCAGACGACGTGCTTCGTCAACTTCCGCTTTCACACCGTCGCCAACTTTCAGCGAGCCGGTAGCAACGCTGCCGATATGACCAATCGCCTGGCCATATTTCTGGGTATCACTGACGGTAAAGGCAAAACCATTCCCTTTCAGTTCACCCTTATCGCCAACCTGACCGCCAGATTCAGCATAGAACGGGGTCTCATTCAGGACGACAACCGCATCCTGACCCGCGCTCACGACGTCAACAGCTTTACCGTCCACAAACAGTGCCGTGACTTTCCCGTTCAGTTCCAGATGATCGTAACCTTTAAATTCTGAGCTGCCCTCAACGCGGATCATTGTGTTGTAGTCGGCACCAAAACCGCTGGACTCACGCGCACGACGACGCTGCTCTTCCATCGCGGCTTCAAAGCCCGCTTCGTCCACTTTGATATTGCGCTCACGGCACACGTCGGCGGTCAAATCGACCGGGAAGCCATAGGTATCGTACAGGCGGAATGCGGTTTCGCCGTCCAGAGTGTCGCCTTTCAGCTTCGACAGCTCCTCGTCCAGCAGAGCCAGACCACGCTCCAGCGTACGCGCAAACTGCTCTTCTTCGGTTTTCAGAACCTGTTCAACCTGCGCCTGCTGACGCTTGAGCTCTTCGCCTGCCGAGCCCATCACTTCCAGCAGCGGTCCTACCAGTTTGAAGAAGAACGTGTCTTTCGCGCCCAGCATATTCCCGTGACGAATAGCACGACGGATAATGCGGCGCAGCACGTAGCCACGGTTTTCGTTGGAAGGAATCACGCCATCGGCGATCAGGAAGGCACAAGAGCGGATATGGTCAGCAATGACGCGCAGGGACTTGTTACCAAGGTCGGTTGCGCCAGTCACCTCGGCAACGGATTTAATCAGTTTGCTGAAGAGATCGATTTCGTAGTTAGAGTTCACGTGCTGTAGCACGGCAGCAATTCGCTCAAGGCCCATTCCGGTATCAACAGATGGCTTCGGCAGCGGTTCCATAGTACCGTCCGCCTGGCGATTGAACTGCATGAAAACGATGTTCCAGATCTCAATGTAGCGATCGCCGTCTTCTTCCGGGCTTCCCGGAGGGCCACCCCAGATATGGTCGCCGTGGTCAAAAAAGATCTCAGTACATGGCCCGCACGGACCCGTGTCACCCATCTGCCAGAAGTTATCAGAGGCGTACGGCGCACCTTTGTTGTCGCCGATGCGGATAATACGCTCGCGAGGAATACCGACCTCTTTTTCCCAGATGTCGTAGGCTTCATCATCGGTTTCGTACACGGTAACCCACAGACGCTCTTTTGGCAGATTGAACCAGTTTTCACCAGTTAACAGCTCCCACGCGTACTGAATGGCATCATGTTTGAAATAGTCGCCGAAGCTGAAGTTACCCAGCATTTCGAAGAAAGTATGGTGGCGCGCAGTGTAACCGACGTTTTCCAGGTCATTATGTTTACCGCCCGCACGGACGCAACGCTGTGCTGTAGTCGCGCGGGAATAATTACGCTTATCGAGGCCAAGGAAAACATCCTTGAACTGGTTCATCCCGGCGTTGGTAAACAGTAAAGTAGGGTCGTTATTCGGCACAAGGGAGCTGCTGGCAACTACCTGGTGGCCCTTGCTATGGAAAAAGTCGAGAAACGCCTGACGGATCTCAGCGGTGCTCTTGCTCATAATTATCCTGGAATCAAGCTAGCGAAATGTCGTACCGGGCCACTGCCTTTTGTCAGACAGCAACCCGCTACTGGAAAAGTGGGAATAAGATAAGTTTTCTTTACTACGAAGTAAAATCCCGTATGCGCTCAATCGGCAAAATTTCGCCAGATTTCCTGAATATCTTCCAGTAAATAGCCGCGGTAGAGTAAAAAGCGTTGCACTTTTACTTTGCTGGCAAACTCGGTCGGTAAAGGCTCACCAAATTTGCGCAGCGCCTGCTCCCGGGCCCGTTCGCTCCAGTCGATATCGCAGTCGCGCATCGCGCTTTCTCCGATGTCCCGTGACAGCCCCTTCTGCCCCAGCTCCTGGCGGATGCGGGCAGGGCCATATCCTTTGCGGCTCCGGCTGGCAATAAACTGCCGGGCAAAACGTTCATCGTCGAGATAGCGGTTTTCGCTGCACCACTCGACAACCTTGTCGATATCTTCCTGGCTTACATCTACTTTTTCCAGGCCATTCTTACTGACTACCGGCGCCGTAAGTTTTCGCCGCAGCTCCGCTTCACTATGGTCGCGCATTGCCAGGATGCGCAAGGCGCGATCGAGCACACGGGCATAATCGGAGCGACGGGGTGCGTTTTCAGACATAGCTAAATCCCCGGGACGTTAAAAGCAAAAAGGGCTGCATCAGCAGCCCTTGATTGTCATTCAGATTATCAGAAATCTTCGTTGGTTTCTTCGACGTCGTCACCGTTATCGTCGACAGAAAAGTCCGGTTTATCGCTCGGATTGCTGAGCAGGATCTCACGTACTTTCTTCTCGATTTCTTTTGCCGTTGCCGGGTTCTCTTTCAGCCAGTTAGTCGCGTTCGCTTTACCCTGACCGATTTTATCGCCGTTATAGCTGTACCAGGCACCGGCTTTCTCAATCAGCTTCTCTTTCACGCCGAGATCAACCAGCTCACCGTAGAAGTTAATACCTTCACCGTAAAGGATCTGGAATTCAGCCTGTTTGAACGGCGCTGCGATTTTGTTCTTCACCACTTTAACGCGGGTTTCACTCCCCACGACGTTATCGCCCTCTTTCACCGCACCAATGCGGCGGATGTCGAGACGAACAGACGCGTAGAACTTCAGCGCATTACCACCGGTGGTGGTTTCCGGGTTACCGAACATTACGCCAATTTTCATACGGATCTGGTTGATGAAGATCAGCAGCGTGTTGGACTGCTTCAGGTTACCCGCCAGCTTACGCATCGCCTGGCTCATCATACGTGCCGCAAGGCCCATGTGAGAGTCACCGATTTCACCTTCGATTTCCGCTTTCGGCGTCAGCGCCGCCACGGAGTCGACGACGATAACGTCAACTGCGCCTGAGCGTGCCAGCGCGTCACAGATTTCCAGCGCCTGCTCACCGGTATCCGGCTGAGAACAGAGCAGGTTATCAATATCAACGCCCAGCTTACGTGCATAGACAGGGTCCAGCGCGTGCTCTGCATCGATAAACGCACAAGTTTTCCCTTCACGCTGCGCGGAAGCGATAACCTGAAGGGTCAGCGTAGTTTTACCGGACGATTCCGGCCCGTAAATTTCGACGACACGGCCCATTGGCAGACCGCCTGCACCCAGCGCGATGTCAAGGGAAAGTGAACCCGTGGAGATGGTTTCCACGTCCATAGAACGGTCTTCACCCAGACGCATGATGGAGCCTTTACCGAATTGCTTTTCGATCTGACCCAGCGCTGCCGCAAGTGCTTTCTGTTTGTTTTCGTCGATAGCCATTATTACTCCTGTCATGCAAGGTGAAGCGCTATGCTTCGCCATGAATTTCTGATCTGATGCCGCAATTATACTGTATGGTCATACAGTATCAAGTGTTTTGTAGAAAATGTTGCCAGAGCGTATTGAGCGCATAAATCGTGGCCTGACGGCGCACCGCTTCACGGTCTCCCTCAAAGCATTCGCGGCGGGTAATCCCCTGTCCGTTCACCCCGGCAAAGCCGAACCACACCGTCCCGACCGGCTTTTCCTCACTGCCGCCCTCTGGCCCGGCGATACCACTGACAGAGATAGCATAGTCGGCTCTCGCCGCCTTCAGCGCACCAATTGCCATCTCCACCACTACCGGTTCACTGACGGCTCCGTGTGCGGCCAGCGTTTCCGGCTTGACGCCGATCATCTGGGATTTGGCTTCGTTGCTGTAGGTAACAAACCCGCGTTCAAACCAGGCAGAACTGCCTGCAATATCCGTTATCACCTTCGCTATCCAGCCGCCCGTACAGGACTCAGCGGTGGTCATCGTTGCGCCACGCGCTTTTAACGCCAGGCCCACTCGCTCGCTTAAATGCATTAATTCACTGTCAGTCATGATGACTCCTGTCGTGCCAACACCGTGGCAGAAAGATAGCACTTTCACGACAAAGGTGGGGGCGAGGTGATGAATTTACGAGGGGGCTTCAGAAAAAAGCCAGCGTACGCTGGCTTTCACTAGTTATTTCATGCTGTTGGCAATGGTTTCAACATTATGGCGAAATGCCTGAGTGTAGGTCTCTGCCACCCCGCCTTTCTTGCTCAGTGCTTCCGGGTAAAGCTCGCCGCCTGGCTGCGCCCCGGTGGCGGTGGCTATCTGTTTAACCAGGCGTGGATCAAGCTGGTTTTCCATAAACCAGGTGTGCACGCCGTCCGCTTTAATCTGCTTAATGAGTCCGGCAACCTGCTGCGCGCTGGCTTCACTTTCTGAAGAGAGCCCTTGCGGTGCGAGGAAGGTCACCCCGTACGCGCGACCAAAATAGCCGAAGGCGTCATGGCTGGTGAGCACTTTTCGTTTTTCCTGCGGGATGCCGTTAAACTGGGTTTTCGCCCAGCTGTCAAGCGAGTGAAGTTGTTTGATATAGCCTTCACCCGTTGCCTTCAGCGCCGCCTGGTCCTGCGGGTCGGCTTTCACCAGCGCCGCCAGAATATTTTGTGCATACAGTGCGCCATTGGCGGCATCATTCCAGGCATGTGGATCGGTCACAGTTTGGCCATCTTCTTCCAGCGTATGGGTTTTTACCCCCTCGGAGGCCACCACAACACTCCCTTTAAATCCTGAGGCTTTGACCAGTCTGTCGAGCCAGCCCTCCAGCCCCAGCCCATTGACGACAACCACATCCGCGTTGTTCAACAGCGCACTGTCTCTGGCAGTGGGCTCAAAAGTATGGGGATCGCCGTCAGGTCCCACGAGCGTGGTGACATTGACGTGATCGCCACCGGTTTTCGCTGCGATATCGCCCAGAACCGAAAAACTGGCGACAACATTTAACGTTTTCGCCATTGCCCCTTGCGTCATCAGCCCCAACGCCAACGCCAGCACCACCCCTGTTTTTTTCATCCTGTCCCCTTGTCTGATGTTTGTGCACGCAGACTGCTGCGTGCGCCGAATAAAATTGAAAAGATAAAAATGGCGCTCGCCGTCAGCACAATCGACGGCCCCGCCGGTAGCCCCGCCCCCCAGGAGAGACTCAGTCCCAGCCAGGCGCATACTGCACCGGTAAGACCTGCAAACAGCAGCAGTCCCGGCAAAGTCCTCGCCCAGCAGCGTGCCGCCACGGCCGGTAAAATCATCACCCCCACGGCCATTAACGTGCCCAGCACCTGAAACCCGGCGACAAGGTTCAGCACCAGCAGTGCCAGAAAGAGACTGTGAAAACGGGCGGCCAGGCGTGGCGCATTAATGTCTAAAAAACGGCTGTCGAACGCCTCACTGACAAAGCCGCGATAGCACAGCGCCAGGCTTAGCAACGTCAGCGTGGCAACGCCCGCTACAAAACGCGCAGCATCGCGGTCGACTGCCAGCACCGAGCCAAACAACAGATGAAGTAAATCAACGCTGGAGCCTCGCAGGGAGACCAGGGTTACCCCCAGAGCCAGCGATGCGAGATAGAGCCCGGCGAAGCTGGCGTCTTCCTTAAGCGGCGTGCGACGGCTGATCATGCCTGCCACCAGCGCCACCACAATCCCTGCGATAAACCCGCCCAGGCTCATCGCCAGTAGCGACATACCGTTAAGCAGAAAACCTGCAGCCACACCCGGTAAAATGGCGTGCGACAGGGCATCCCCCATCAGGCTCATGCGCCGCAATTGCAGAAAAACCCCCAGTGCCGTGGTACTGATGGACAACGCCAGACAGACCATCAGCGCGCGTCGCATAAAGCCGAACTCAATAAACGGCTGGAAAAAGAGATGCCATATCATGACTGGCCCTCCTTCTGCATTGGCAGGGGCGTTGCGCCCCACCTGGCGCTGGCACCGTCAAGACGCAACGTCTGCGGGAAATAGCGGGAGACACGCTCGCTGTCATGCAGGACGGCGAGAATGGTCTGACCGTGCTGATGCATGTCCACAATTTGTTCCATCAGCACCTGGCTTGTGGCTTCATCGACCCCGGTAAAAGGTTCATCCAGCATCACCAGCGGCGCCTGTTGCAGCCACATCCTGGCGAAGAGCATGCGCTGAAACTGCCCGCCGGAAAGGGTGTCAATGGTATGGCCTGCTAAAGCCCGTATTCCGACGCGCTCCAGCGCCTCCGGAACCTGTTTACGCTCTTTCGAACTCAGCCCGCGGAACAGCGACACGCGCGGCCAGCTTCCCATGCTCACCACATCCTGTACGGTGACAGGAAAATGGGGATCCAGGCTTTGCCGCTGAGCCAGCCAGCCGATGACCGGACGTGACTCGGGCCAGCGCAGCGCACCGCTCACCGGAACAAGCAGACCTGCCAGCGTCTTCAGTAACGTGGATTTTCCACACCCGTTTGCGCCGACAATCGCCGTCATACTGCCGCGCTCTACGACACCACACAGCGAAGGGGTTACAGCCTGGCCACCGTAGCCCGCGACGACATGATCAAGCTCAATCATGGCAGCGCCACCGACCAGGCGGTTAAAAGCCAGAGCGCCAACAGCAGTAGTGTGGCAAGACCGAGGCGTACCCACGCCGAACAGGAAAAAAGCGTCATCTTCGTCTTCAATGTTTACTTTATGTTATAACATAACAATAACCAGTGAGCGGGAGGAAGTAAACGGAACTTTGTTGCAGGAGTGCGTCGAAATGTTTCTGTCCCCTCCCGCAGGAGGGGAACAGAATTAGCGGATACGCGCCAGTGAGACCGCCTGGCCAAGCTGCCAGACCGCCATTGCGTAGTGTGTGCTGTGGTTGTAACGGGTGATGGTGTAGAAGTTTGGTAAACCAAACCAGTATTCGTAACCGCTTCCGATATCCAGACGCAGCAGGCTGGCCTGTTGATGATTACCCAGCGGCTGCTGCGGCGTTAATCCGGCGGCCATCAGCTGCGGGACGCTGTACTTAGTTTTAAAACCGTTCTCCAGTCCTGGCGCCTGACCGTTTGCCAGTACCGCGACCGGATCGCCTTTCACCCATCCATGCTCTTTGAAATAATTGGCCACGCTGCCAATGGCATCAACCGGATCCCACAGATCAATATGCCCGTCCCCGTTGAAGTCCACCGCATACTCTTTGTAGGACGACGGCATAAACTGACCATAGCCCATCGCACCAGCGAATGAGCCGGTCAGTTCCAGCGGATCGTCGCTCTCATCGCGCGCCATTAGCAGGAAGGTCTCCAGCTCACCCGCAAAATAGTCGGCACGGCGCGGGTAGCTAAAGGCCAGGGTCGCCAGCCCGTCAAGGATACGGGTTTTGCCCATCACGCGGCCCCAGCGGGTTTCCACACCAATAATGCCGACAATGATTTCCGGCGGCACGCCGTAGACCATCCAGGCGCGATTGAGCGCGTCTTCATACTGATTCCAGAACGCCACACCGTTTTGCACATTGTCCGGGGTGATAAATTTGCTGCGATAGCGCAGCCAGGCGCCGTTAGGTCCGGTCGGCCCGGCGGTAGTCGGTGCCTGACGATCCATAAGGTCCAGCACATAGTTCAGGCGCCTGGCCTGAGAAAGAATTTCGTGCAGTTGCTGACGATCAAACCCGTGCTTGCTCACCATCGCATCAATAAATTTTTCAGCGGCGGGGTTATTGGCGAAATCGCCCCCCATCACGGTGACATTATGCTGCGGTTTAAGCAGGAATCCGCCGGAGGGGGCGCCTGCTGTCGGCGATGAGGCCGGTGCTTCTGTTTTCTGAGGTTTGCTGGTGCAGGCGGCAAGGAGCACCAGCGCAGGGAGAAGGGCTGCGTAACGACGCTTAAACATGAGACATCCATTTAACAAGACAATCGACCAGGAGGAATTATGGTAAAGCATGCGGCCTTCCACAAGGAAGCACCATCGTTCTCTTATTCTCTTATCTGAAAAGCGCACCCTTCTTCATCTCAACAATTCAGTGCAAGGTTAATGCACGACAACCGCGCCGATAAAAGCCCATCATTTTATTCGTGCGGCTACAGCACGCCAGGGGGCATCCAGGACAGGCGCGGCGTCACCCTGCTGGCGCTGGCGGCAAACGGGCCGGGGACAAAAATCGGGCGGTCATTATCTACCCTTTCAGCCCCAGACGCTTCGCCAGCCGGTGCAGGTTGGCAACGTCAATATCCAGCGCACGTGCACTTGCCGCCCAGTTATGCTGATGCTGCTCCAGCGCCTGGCTGATGATGCGACGCTGAAACGCCTCGGTGGCTTCGCGCAGGTTGGGTGTTTCCGGCAGAGCTTTCACCGTCGTCGTTACCAGTTCCGGCTCCTCACTGAAGGCGAAATGGTGAATATCCAGCACCACCTCATCACTGCTACGGGTGGCGCGCGCCAGCACAATCGCGCGGTGTATCGCATGCTCAAGCTCACGCACGTTGCCCGGCCAGCGATAATCCAGCAGCTGCGCCCGCGCCCGCGGGCTGAGCACCACGCGTCCCAGCCCCAGACGCAGCCGCACCTGCTCGCAGAAGTAGCCCGCCAGCAGCACCACATCTTCCCTCCGCTCGCGAAGCGGCGGCACAATCAGCGGGAACACGCTCAGGCGGTGGAAGAGATCGGCACGAAACCGCCCTGCCAGCACCTCTTCGCGCAGGTCGCGGTTGGTGGCCGCCAGTACACGCACGTCCACCCGCAGGCTGCGATCGTCACCCACGCGCTGGATGTCGCCATACTGCAGTACGCGCAGCAGCTTGGCCTGGAGTGCCAGCGACAGCTCACCAATCTCATCAAGAAACAGCGTGCCCTTGTCGGCCATTTCAAATTTACCGCTGCGGTGGCTGATGGCCCCGGTAAACGCCCCTTTCACGTGCCCAAAAAGCTCGCTTTCCGCCACGCTTTCGGGCAGCGCGGCACAGTTGAGGTAGACCAGCGCATCAGCAGCACGTGGCGAATTTTCATGAATGGCTTTCGCTACCAGCTCTTTACCGGTGCCGGTCTCCCCGCTAATCAGCACGTTTAAATCCGAGGCAGCAACGATCTCAATCTCTTTTTTCAGCTGCAGCATACCGTCGCACAGGCCAATCATCTCGGTATGGGCCACCTGCTCAAAGGTTGCCGCCGGACCGGGTGCCATATTCTGGCTTTCAAGCTGTTCAATCAGCAGCGCATTATTGAGCGCCCCGGCCGCCAGAGCGGCAATCAGGCGCAGTTCTTCATCACTGAAACTGTCGAACTGATCCGGTGCCATACCGTCCAGGGTCAGCGCACCGATCAGGCTCTGTCCGGCGAACAGCGGCAGCCCCACGCAGGCATGTACCTTGAGGCTTTCCTGACCGGGGATCAGCCCGTCGTAGGGATCGGGCAGTGAGCTGTCGGCCGGAAAACGCACCACATCCCCGGCGCGGGCAATGGCTTCAAGCCGCGGATGGCCTTCCAGGGTGAAGCGGCGCCCCAGCACATCCTGCGCCAGCCCGTCGATAGCCAGCGGAATAAACTGACGTGATTCGTAGCGCAGCAGCGCAGAGGCATCACACTCAAGCACCTGCCGCAGAGTGGTGATTAAACGCTGAAACCGGTCCGCATGACCAATTCCGCTCTGTAATTCAATGGCGATCCCCGCCAGCACATCCACTGAAAAACTCATTTTCGCCTCACTGTCATTTTGACAATGGATGGTGTCATATTGACCATAAAAATAGTAGTCATTATGACTACCCCTGTCGGGTTACTTAAATAAAAAATAAAATTTATCAGTCACATAAAAACTGGCACGCCTTTTGATATAGCTAACACAACTTCTTTCATTCCGAACAGGTAAGTAAAATGACTATTCATGTAAAAAATAACATTCACTGGGTTGGCCAACGTGACTGGGAAGTTCGCGACTTTCATGGCACCGAGTACAAGACGCTGCGCGGCAGCAGCTACAACAGTTATTTGATCCGTGAAGGGAAAAACGTCCTCATCGATACCGTCGATCACAAATTCAGCCGCGAGTTCGTGCAGAACCTGCGCGCTGAGATCGATCTGAACGCCATCGACTACATCATTATTAACCATGCGGAAGAGGATCATGCCGGGGCGTTAACGGAGCTGATGTCTTACATCCCGAACACCCCGATTTACTGTACCACCAACGCCATCGACTCCATCAACGGTCACCACCATCACCCGGAGTGGAACTTCCACACCGTGAAAACCGGTGACGCGCTGGACATCGGCAATGGCAAGCAACTGATCTTTGTTGAAACCCCGATGCTGCACTGGCCGGACAGTATGATGACCTACATGACCGGTGATGCGGTGCTGTTCAGTAATGACGCCTTTGGTCAGCACTACTGCGACGAACGTCTGTTTAATGATGAAGTTGATCAGGCCGAACTGTTCGAACAGTGCCAGCGTTACTACGCCAATATCCTGACGCCGTTCAGCCGTCTGGTAACGCCAAAAATCACCGAAATCCTCGGTTTCAACCTGCCGGTAGAGATGATTGCTACCTCCCACGGCGTGGTGTGGCGCGATAACCCCACCCAGATAGTCGAGCTGTACCTGAAGTGGGCGGCAGATTACCAGGAAGATCGCATCACGATTTTCTACGACACCATGTCCAACAACACCCGCATGATGGCGGACGCCATCGCCCAGGGCATTAACGAAGTCGACCCCAATGTGGCAGTGAAAATCTTCAATGTCGCCCGCAGCGACAAAAACGACATTCTGACCAACGTCTTCCGTTCCAAAGGCGTGCTGGTAGGCACTTCCACCATGAACAATGTGATGATGCCGAAAATCGCCGGTCTGGTGGAAGAGATGACCGGCCTGCGCTTTCGTAACAAGCGCGCCAGTGCTTTTGGTTCTCACGGCTGGAGCGGCGGCGCGGTCGATCGTCTCTCCACCCGTTTGCAGGACGCAGGCTTTGAGATGTCTCTGAGCCTGAAAGCCAAATGGCGCCCGGACTTTGACGCCCTGGAAGTGTGCCGCGAACATGGCCGGGATATTGCCCGCCAATGGGCGCTCGCTCCGCTGCCTGCGCCGGTAAAAGCCACGCCGGTTGAGGAGTCCGCCTGCGCCTGTGCTGCCAGAGCCGCTGCGGACCTCGGCCCTTGCATGCAGTGCAGCGTCTGCCAGTGGGTTTACGACCCGGCTACCGGCGAACCGATGCAGGATGTGGCACCGGGCACCCCGTGGAGTGATGTCCCGGATAACTTCCTCTGCCCGGAATGCTCTCTTGGCAAAGAGGTGTTTGACGCCCTGGCGACGGAGGTCGTATGAACGCAGGCATTGCGATTATCGGCTCGGGCTTTGCCGCCCGACAGCTGGTGAAAAACATCCGCAAACAGGATGCCGCCGTCCCGCTTACGCTTATCGCCAACGACAGCATGGACGACTACAACAAACCGGACCTGAGCCATGTGTTAAGCCAGGGCCAGATGGCAGGCCACCTCACCCGCCAGTCGGCGGGGGAGTTTGCCGAGCAGTTCAATCTGCGCCTCTTCCCGCACACCCGCATCACCTCAGTGGACGCGCAGGCGAAAGTGGTGAAAAGCGCCGACAACAGCTGGCAGTACGACAAGCTGGTGCTGGCGACCGGGGCGCGGACTTTTATACCGCCGGTGGCGGGCAGCGAACGGATGTTTACCCTCAACAGCCAGCAGGAGTATCAGGCCTGTGAAACCCAGCTTCGGGATGCAAACCGGGTGCTGATTGTCGGCGGCGGGTTGATTGGCACCGAACTGGCGATGGATTTTCGCCGGGCGGGCAAAAGCGTCACGCTGGTTGATAACGCGGCGAGCATTCTCGCCTCGCTGATGCCGCCGGAAGTGAGCAGCCGCCTGCAACACTGCCTCTCAGAAATGGGGGTTCGTGTATTGCTGAATGCACGTCTTGAGGCGTTGCGTAAGGCTCCATCAGGCATAACGGCACGCTTTGAGGATGGGCTGGAAGTTAACGTGGATGCGGTGGTCGCCGCCACCGGTCTGGTGCCGGAAACCGCGCTGGCGCGCGAAGCGGGGGCCAGGGTTAATCGGGGAATTGTGGTTGATAACGCGCTGCAGACCAGCCAGCCGGGCATTTACGCGCTGGGTGATTGCGCAGAGATCAACGGCCAGTTGATGCCGTTCCTCCAGCCCATCCAGCTGTGTGCCATGTTCCTCGCGAAGCATCTGCTCGGGGTGAATTCGCCGCTCAACCTGCCCGCGATGCTGGTGAAGGTGAAGACCCCGGCCCTGCCGCTGCACCTGGCTGGTGAGAGTGCACGTCGTGATCTTAACTGGCACATCACTACCGATGCGCAGGGGATGGTGGCAAAAGGGGTGGATGAACAGCAGATCCTGCGGGCGTTTGTCGTCAGCGAAGATCATATGAAAACCGCTTTCGCCCTGCTTAAAGCGCTGCACACGACCTCGCCGCAGCAGTGACCCCCAGCCCCAGGGCGATAGTGCCGTCGCCCTGGGGCTGGCGCTGCCATCGAGAGAAGTGACGATGACAGCTCACGAGAAGGTATTATCGGGAAAGTGTAATAAGCGAATCGCGTAATATTAATTCGCCCATAAAGGGCGGACGAAATTTAAAGTCGCCTCCGTCCAGCATGAAGATTAAACGCTCAATCGTTTCCTGAATCATTTCTGTTACCGGTATTTTTACGCTCGATAAGGCAGGCACAACATAGGGCGCAATAGCAATATCATCGAAGCCTATCACCGAAACCTTATCCGGAACCAGGATGCCGTTATCGTGTAATTTCTTGATGGCACCAATAGCCATATCGTCATTGCTGGCGACCAGTGCGGTAAAATGCTCGCCGCGCCCAAGCAGCAATTCCACTCCTGCCGCCCCACTCTGCGGTGTCCATTTTCCTTCAATAATCAATTCACTGCGAATTTTTATGTTTTTTTTCGTTAATGCGTCTTTGTAGCCTGACAGACGTTCAATTCCGGTAGGCGAATCGAGCGAACCGGTAATAAACGCGATATCACGATGACCCATCTCAATTAATCTACTCACTGCATTAAAGCTGGAGGCTTTTTGATCGCACCATACACAGTGGCTGCTGTTATTATGCAGACGGCGATTCAGCACCATTATCGGCTGCGCATGTTTTTTAACGATTGCATCCATTTCTTCAACGCTTAAAAAGCGTGGATAAATAATGATCGCGTCACATTTGAGATCGAGTAAATACTGAATAGCATCACGCTCCTCTTCGGCGCTATGTTTGCCGTCAGCAAGGATCAGCTGCCGCCCCTGGTCTTCAGTCATCCGCGCCGCATGAAACAGCAGCTCGCTGAAATAAACCCCGTGGTAGAGCGTGTTGGTCACCACCAGCCCTAGCGTCTGCGTCTTTTTGGTCGCCAGATTGCGTGCCAGCAGGTTCGGGCGGTATCCACTCTCTTCAATCGCCTGAAACACGCGGTCTTTTGTCTCCTGGCTGACGTAGCCGTTGCCCGACAGCACGCGCGAGACCGTTGCTTTCGATACCCCAGCCCGCTTCGCCACCTCAAGCATTGTGGTCATGTTGCTTATCCGTTTGATGATGATGCGTTGCAGTGTACTTCACCCGGATTGGAATGTCGTAACGCGAAAACCAACCCTCAAAATTAATGAGCGATCATCGTCACAAATTTTAAACAAGATGAAATTTTGACCTTGTTTGCTTTAAAAAAAGTAATCATGATTTTGTGGAACCGGTTTCCTATTCAGTGTTTCAGACCCCGTTCCACAATGGCGGTCTGAAGTCATACCTAATTGATAAAACAGGATATAACCCGATGTCGAAGAACTATGCGGCACTGGCTAACGCCGTTGTCAGCGCCCTGGGTGGGGTGGATAACGTTGCTGCCGTTACCCACTGTATGACGCGCCTGCGTTTCGTGGTCAAAGATGAGAGCAAAATCGACAGCCCCGAACTCAAAGGCATTACAGGGGTGATGGGGGTGGTGCGTAACGACAACCAGTGCCAGGTGATCATCGGCAACGCCGTATCACATGCGTATCGTGAAGTGGTAGCCCTGCTGCCGGGCGATATGCAGCCAGCCGTGCCTGCTGGAAAGCAAAAACTGACGTTACGGCGCATTGGCGCGGGGATCCTGGATGCTCTGATCGGAACCATGTCCCCGTTGATCCCGGCGATCATTGGTGGTTCGATGGTGAAACTGCTGGCGATGGTGCTGGAAATGTCCGGCGCACTGCCCAAAGGCTCCTCAACGCTGACCATCCTGACCGTGATCGGCGATGGGGCCTTCTTCTTCCTGCCACTGATGGTGGCCGCCTCTGCCGCCGTAAAATTCAAAACCAATATGTCGCTGGCAATTGCGATTGCCGGTGTGCTGGTGCATCCGAGCTTTATTGAGCTGATGGCGAAAGCCGCGCAGGGCGAACACGTTGAGTTTGCGCTGGTGCCAGTGACGGCAGTGAAATACACCTACACCGTGATTCCGGCGCTGGTGATGACCTGGTGCCTGTCATATATCGAGCGCTGGGTCGACAAAATTACCCCGGCGGTAACCAAAAACTTCCTCAAGCCCATGCTGATTGTGCTGATTGCCGCCCCGCTCGCCATCGTGCTGATTGGGCCGTTGGGCATCTGGATCGGTAGCGGTATATCGTCGCTGGTCTATACCATCCACGGCTATCTTGGCTGGCTGTCCGTCGCCATTATGGGCGCGCTGTGGCCGCTGCTGGTGATGACCGGTATGCATCGTGTATTTACGCCGACTATCATTCAGACCATTGCCGAAACCGGCAAAGAAGGCATGGTCATGCCGTCTGAAATTGGTGCCAACCTGTCGCTGGGCGGCTCATCCCTGGCGGTGGCATGGAAAACGAAAAACCCGGAACTGCGCCAGACAGCGCTGGCTGCCGCCGCCTCTGCTATTCTTGCTGGCATCTCTGAGCCGGCCCTCTACGGGGTGGCGGTGCGCCTGAAACGTCCGCTGATTGCGAGTCTGATAAGCGGGTTTATCTGCGGTGCGATTGCCGGTATCGCAGGTCTTGCCAGCCACTCCATGGCCGCGCCCGGCCTTTTTACCAGCGTTCAGTTCTTCGATCCGGCCAATCCAGTGACCATCGTCTGGGTGTTCGGCGTAATGGCACTGGCGGTGGTGCTCTCCTTTGTTCTGACGCTGCTTCTCGGGTTTGAAGATATTCCGGTCGAAGCAGAGGCGCAGAAACCGCAGGCGAAAAGGTCTGCACCCGTTCAAGAAGCACAAGCCTGAATACAAGCGAGGTAACGCATGTCAGTCTTTCCGAAAGGATTTTTATGGGGCGGTGCCATTGCCGCCAACCAGGCCGAAGGGGCCTGGCAGGAAGGCGGTAAGGGAGTGACCACCGTCGATATGATCCCGCATGGGGTTAACCGCCTGCCGGTCAAACTGGGCCAGGAGAAGCGCGTTGCACTGCGTGAGGATGAGTATTACCCAAGCCACGAGGCGATCGATTTTTATCATCGTTATAAAGAAGATATCGCCCTGATGGCGGAGATGGGTTTTAGCGTGTTTCGCACCTCCATTGCCTGGAGCCGTCTCTACCCGAATGGTGATGAAGTCACGCCCAATGCGGAAGGTATCGCCTTCTATCGCGATATGTTTGCCGAGTGCAAAAAGTACAATATCGAGCCGCTGGTGACGCTGTGCCATTTCGACGTGCCGATGCACCTGGTGACCGAATACGGTTCCTGGCGCAACCGTAAGATGGTGGAGTTCTTCACCCGCTACGCGCGCACCTGTTTTGAAGCCTTTGATGGTCTGGTGAAATACTGGCTGACCTTCAACGAAATCAACATCATGCTGCACAGTCCCTTTTCCGGGGCGGGGCTGGTGTTCGAAGAGGGGGAGAATCAGGATCAGGTGAAGTACCAGGCGGCGCACCACGAGTTGATTGCCAGTGCGCTGGCGACCAAAATTGCCCATGAAGTGAACCCGCACAACCAGGTAGGCTGTATGCTGGCAGGCGGTAACTTCTACCCTTACTCCTGTAAGCCTGAGGATGTGTGGGCGGCGCTGGAAAAAGATCGTGAGAACCTGTTCTTTATTGATATACAGGCACGCGGTGCCTATCCCGCCTACACCGCACGCGTGTTCCGTGAAAAAGGGGTCAGTATTGTCAAAGAAGCAGGCGACGATGAGATCCTGAAAAACACCGTCGATTTTGTCTCTTTTAGCTATTACGCCTCACGCTGCGCCTCGGCGGAAATGAATCAGCTGAACACTACGGCGGCGAATATCGTGAAATCGCTGCGTAACCCGCATGTTCAGGTGAGCGAGTGGGGCTGGGGTATTGACCCGCTCGGTCTGCGCATCACAATGAATATGATGTACGACCGATATCAGAAGCCCTTGTTTTTGGTGGAAAATGGACTGGGTGCGAAAGACGAATTCAATGCTGAAGGCGAAATTGAAGATGATTATCGCATCAGCTATCTGCGTGAACATATCCGCGCGATGGGCGATGCCATCGAAGATGGCATTCCGGTGATGGGGTATACCAGCTGGGGCTGCATCGATCTTGTGGCGGCATCCACTGGTGAGATGAGCAAACGCTACGGCTTTATCTATGTTGACCGGGACGATGCCGGCAAGGGTACGCTCGAGCGTAAGCGCAAAAAATCCTTCTGGTGGTATAAAAAAGTGATTGCCAGCAACGGTGCCGATCTGGAGTAAAGTGCCCGTTAAGCGCCTGGCGACTTCACGTTGCAGGCAGGCGAGGAGAACCAGCGCACCTGCAATCAAGGAGGTAACGGGTCTCTTTACCCTCTCTTTATTTGTGTCGGGAGAGGGTATTTTTCCGCCATCACCTGCGGTGTGCGAGATGGTCTCAGCGCCAGGGATGGCGTTTCATGAAAACCCTTTAAGCGCTTCCCCTGTTTCCTGTTGCAGACGTTGCATTGATATTACTGGAGCCGCCTTCCATTTCTTTACCGCCACGCTTCCATCAAGGCTGTATTTATATACAGTATTCACACAGGGTTGTCGGGTCAGACTCTGACCACTGACACTTTTCAGGATGAATAAAAGGAGCGAATTATGGATAAGAAGCGCGTTTCTTCTGCACAGCCCGTTGTCAAAGCTTTACGCCATCTGAAGGTGGGCTACGTCAGAAAACGGCATGAAGATCCTAAAACTTTTCTTGCGACCCATTTTAGTCGCCACGCCTCACTGAATTTAACCGGAGACTGGTTGCAACAGGCGGGTTTTCCTACCGGTGCCACGGTGAAGGTCTCTGTCACCCACGGGCAGTTAATTATTGAACTGGCGAACCCGTAATGGAACGAACGTCCCTGCATTTACCCTGGCGCTCAGGCCTGCCGGGAATGGTTCAACGCCAGTCGGCTGAACGCGTACTCTCTCAGCAGCAGGCGCATACGCGGGGCCAGGATGCAGCGATTATTGGGGAAGTGGTGGAACGTAAAGGGTGCGGCTGGTCGATTTGTAGGGCGTTAAACGCCTTCTGGATTTACCGCATGCGGAACTCCTGCCCCCGCATTTGTTAATCCCGGACGCCGTGACGCTCGCGGCGTGCTACTTTTTTGGCCGGTATTTCTCTGGCAGTGGCGGAACGGGGCGGCGATCGTCTATCAGATGGCGAATCGTCAGAATCGGATGTCGCCATAACATGCGCGGCCCCGCCCAGCGCATGATCTGTTTCATCTCTTCCCGTTTCGCAGGCTGATAGCAGTGTACCGGGCACTGTTTACAGGCAGGTTTCTCCTCACCGAATACGCATCTATCCAGCCGCTTATCGGCATAGGTGTTTAGCGCCTGGTAATGGGTTTTATCCTCTGTTGCCTGCGGATTGTGCTGCTGATACAGGGCGATCATTTTATGGATCGTCAGTTTTTCGCGGCGTATACGTTTACCGTTCATCGCTCCCCCTAAAAGATGCAGTAATTTTACATCTTTTACTGCGCCATGACGAAGGACTTTCTGAACCGAAGGCGTGTAGTGCCTTCCCGTTGAAAATACCCTCACGCTCTTGCGGTACAAACGTATATTATTGACGAAAGACCGGTCGCCAGATGCAATGATTCATCGGGTTTATTATCCGGAGCCGCCTCAACCTAAAGGTTGACTGTACTGGTGCCCGTAATGCCGGACCGGGGCCTGTTAAACGCCTGTCGCCGTATACGGCCTGAGGCTGACGCTGGCCGGTGCCGTACTAATAAAAGAGTGCTGAAATGAAACTGACAGTCATCACCACCGTTATTCTGCTTGCAGCGTCAGGGTATGCGCTGGCATCGCCAGCAAGTGAGGAGGCCGTCGCGGCGGCGAAAACCACCCTCGGCGAGGCATTATATAAGTCCGCGTTGTTAACAGGCGCTATGCCTGATGACACTACCAACCCGATTGAAGCAGGCAAAGCAATGGGCGCAGAGATGAGCCAGCGCCTGGATAACGTTGTGATTGGTGGCCTGAATCAAGGCGCTGACTGCGAAGATATAACTGCCAATGTTCAAAAAAGCTTCGAGATTATGCAGCGCGGTGCGGTGAATCAATTCGCCTCGTCCTCGGCCATTAAAAAAGCCCTGGATAACGTGCCCCTCAGCGCTGCGCAATATGCCTCTGCGCAGTGCCATAATCTGACGACCCAGTAAGTTCACCACCAGGCTTGAGCAATTGCTCTCGTTGAAGCCCTCCCCCGCCCAACAGGAGACCCTGCATGGTTAAATATGCCGCACTCTTTGCTATCTTACCTGCCCTGGCTTTTGCCAGTGAGCCACTTCCACTGCCGATTCAGCAGGTCGAGAAACAGGGCATCAAGATTATCAAAGAGGTAAAAACGGAAGGCGGCCTGCGAACATGGCTGGGACAGTATCAGGAGATGGGCGTCACCCTCTGGCTTACGCCGGACGGCAAACATGCCATTTCAGGTTACCTTTATGATGAAAAAGGACAAAACCTGAGCGAGCAGCTCTTTCGGGATGAACTCTATATCCCCCAGGGGCGCAAATTGTGGGAAAAACTCACTGCCGCTAAGGGCATCAGGGAGGGCAACCCGGAGGCCAGCCGTAAAGTGGTGCTCTTTGCTGACCCTTTCTGCCCTTACTGTAAGCAGTTTCGTGCAGCAGCCCAGCCGTGGATCACCGCCGGAAAAGTCGACCTGAGTACCTTACTGGTGGCCGTTATTAATCCGCAGAGTGGGCGCTACGCCTCGGCTATTCTGAGTGCTGAGGATCCGGCAAAAGCGTGGCGCACCTATGAATTATCCAACGGCAAACAACTCCCCCCTTTCCCCGAAAAAACGTCAAAAGCGGTGTTCAGCGCGGTGCAATACCATCAGCAGTTGATGGACGAAACCGGAGCGAATGCCACGCCCGCAATTTACTACATGAACGACAACCAGGAGCTCCAGCAGGTGGTGGGCATGCCGGATGAAAAACAGCTGGAAGCGATGTTTGGCCCCAGATAACCCTTTTTAACAGAGTATAAGCGCCCCGGTGAGAGACGCTTCGTTCTCGCCGCTTGCGGGAAAGTACGATCTGATTACAATTCTCGCGCCAGCACTGCACTGGCCACCTGCGATTAAAATAAAAGCATGTAAAGGAATTTGTATGATTGTTCGTCCTCCCCAGAGCTGGTTTGTCCGGCTGTTTAACTGGCACGGCTCGGTGCTGTCCATGATTATCTTCCGCCTCGGTCTGAACCTGTTTATGGCCATCGTCGCCATCATCGCCTGGCCGTACTATGAGAACCTGAACATTCATCTGACGGTAGCCCCGTTTAGCCTGCTGGGTATCGCCATCGCCATCTTTTTGGGTTTTCGCAATAACGCCAGCTATAGCCGCTACACCGAGGCAAGGATGATTTGGGGGACGGTTTCCATTACCTCTCGCAGTCTGATGCGTCAGGTCATGAGCGCCCTGCCCGCCGATCGGGAGGTACAAATGACGGTGTCGCGTCATCTCACCGCATTCAACTGGCAGTTGAACCATCAGCTTCGCGAAACAGACGCTACCAGTGACCTGCAACGACTGCTACCCGCAGAACGTGCCGCCGAGGTAAAGGGGAGTACCTCTCCTGCCAATCGCATCCTGCTGCTGCTTGCCACGTCGCTGGCGAACTTACGCCGGGAAGATAAAATCAGTGATTTTGTCTGGCAGAATATGGATGAAAATCTGAACGAACTGTCCCGCTGCCTGGGCGGTTGCGAGCGTATCGCCAATACGCCGGTGCCCTTTGCATACTCACTGATTCTTCAGCGCACGGTGTACCTGTTCTGTACCCTTCTGCCGCTGGCGCTGGTCTCCGATCTTCATCTGATGACGCCGTTCGTTTCCGTATTTATCTCGTATGCGTTTCTGTCATGGGATTCAATTGCCGAAGAGATGGAACACCCTTTTGGCACACACCCCAATAACCTTGCCCTCAACGCCATCTGCACTTCTATCGAGCGAAACCTGATGGATATGACCGGGCAGAGTCCGCTGCCACCGCTGCCGGTGCCGGATGAACGTTTTAACCTTATTTGAACAAACCTGCCGAACGTCACCGGTCACGCAGATTTTCGGCAGGGAAAGGTAGCAACCCATAATTTACTATTAAATATAGCAGTTGATTATTATTTTATTTTCAATAACGCCACAAATACCCATCAGTAGAATTTATTAAACCTGCGTAATTCAGCACCCCTGACAGGAAGGAATGCATTAAAACCGGATCAATTCATTACAGTAACTGATGAAATATCACCCTCGCCCCGGGATGAAAATACAAAGCGATACGATAAGATTTACTAATTAAAATTAGCGTCATCAATAGTTCAAAATTAAAGAGTAATCACTAAGATCAACGATGGCCTGCCAGATTGCATCGTCATGCCAAAACTGGATAATCAGCGAAGTTAATGGCCATAATGTCCGTTATCCCTAAAGATTTTTATTCCCTTGCCGATGACTATAAAATCTTTTAAGAACCCAGCGCTACTCCACATCTTTGTCGTGATTTTAGCAATGTTTATCGAATATAATGACAGTCATGGATTAGTGAGAATACGCCTCTTAAAAGTTCTTAAGCTGAGTTAACGGTTGACCAGACCCGAAGTACCTCAGACTTATTATAAGTTTCTCGTATTAATTTCTCGTTTCAATAGTGTCGATGGACAGCACACTTCCCCCTTGCACTGTGCCAGCGACAATTTAAGGATAAACCGATGGCGATTAAGTTAAACCGTAGCGCAACCTGTCTTCTTGTTTCACTGACTCTTCTTCTCAGCGGCTGTGCTAATACCGGAAGCTCCCTGTTATCGGGTACCAAACCCGATCCCCGCCTGACCAGCACGGAACAAGCGAAATTCTTTAGCGCTTCGGGCGCGCAAGGCTGTGGCGTTGGTGCGCTGGCCGGTGCAGGTATTGGCGCGCTGGCTGGCGCACTGGCAGGAGACACCAAAAAAGCTGTCATGGGTGCCGCTATCGGTGGCGCTGCAGGCTGTGCCGTGGGTCTGACCGCCAACTATTATCTGGACAGTCTGAAAAAAGATTACGCCTCTACGGCGGATCGCCTGCAAGCCATGGATAAAGACATTACTAAAGATACTGCGGACGTAGAAAAATCCTCTGCGGCGATGAAGCAGGTCATCAGCGAAAACCGTGCATTGCTAACAAAAATGAGCCTGCAGAAAGATAACGCCGGGTTTGATAAAGCCAAAGCCACTAAAGATTTGGCGCAGATCGATGCCAATATCAAAACCATGAAAGAAACCATCAAAGGAATGAAAGATAAAGATGCAGCCTATAAAGTGGCGCTGAAAGGACAGAAAACATCTAACACAGCAGATAAGGTTAAATTAGCCACGCTGGACAAAGAATACAGCAAACTTAATGGTCAAATTACCGCTCTGGAATCAGAAGCGAACGGTTTGTTCAGTCAACGTCAGGCTATATCACTGGGTTGATAATTACGGGCCGGTATTATCACCGGCCCGATTATGGCTTGTTGCAACCACCCTTTATACCGCTTCTTCTCTTCACGGATACCTTCATGAGAAAATACGCACTATTTGCTTCATTATTACTTGCTGGCTGCGCAACCTCACCCCAGGATTGTGATTTACATGCGCAGGACCCCAGCTTTTTAACGAAATTGAGCTGCACAACGTCAGGCGGTTATCGACAAAAGGTTGACCAACAGGAGCAGCAGGTTCTCCAGAGCCAGCGTGACAATAAAATTGCACATCAAGAACTGGCCGATACACAAAGCAGAGTGCAGGACTCAAGTCAAAAACTGGCAGCTGAACAGGCCAGGGTAACAGCGATGCGCTCAGACCTGACACAAACACTTAATAAACTGCAGGCGAGCAAAGTTAAGAACAAGCAAAGCCAGCAGGAAATCCAAAAACTCAAAGAGTTGCAGTTGCAAGCGCAACAGGCGAGCAGCGCCAGTGACGTGACCGCGCTTGAGCAAAAAATTGCTGAGGCCAAAACGAGAATCGCCGAGCTTGAGCAAGCTAACGCGCTTAACTAAAGGCACCGATACGAGGGTCACCCTTCATGGCCGCTATTACGCCTGATACTGACCCTCTGATAGCAGTAAATGTGACTAATACCTTTACCGATAAGTTGCCAGAGGCTCACCAGGCCTATGGGGCTGATAACAATTATGACTCTGGGCTATGCAACGATTAACACGATCTGCGCCAATTGATGATTCTGCTCTGGCAACGTATGAGGAAACGGTAGCGATTATTCATCGCCATCTTCCTCCGTCTCTGGCGCTGCTCTACGCGACCGCACGTCGCAGTACTGATGGCCATCTTGAGTGGTGGACAGAGCGTCAGGGCCTTGCCAGACCTGCGTCTACGCTGAATGAGGCGGAACAGCTTAAAGTACAGAACAAGCGGCAGCATTATCAGGACATTGTTGCGGGCCTGGTCGAACAACTTACCGCACGGGGGGAGGATAAGCCGGCCAAGGCTTTGCAAACCCTACTTAACCACTCCGGGCAATTGACCTGTTATGACGTCGGCGGCGAACCAGTATTAATCGACTGGGTAACGCCGTCTCAGATGGCATCCGTGCCCATTCCTCCAGCACCTCTCATACCGTGGTGGCGACGCTTTCTGCCCTGGTTGCTGTTGCTGCTGCTCTTGATCCTGCTGGCACTCGCAGGCTGGTGGTACTTCTGTCATAACCGCCCTGTCGCCATTCAGCCGGAGCCGCCTGTCACCGCTGCTGCGTCCTCCCCGGCGAATACCGAATTAACCCAGGACAACCCGAGCATAAACCTGGCCAAAAGAAAGGATTTCGGACGGATCAGGGCCAATCTGACCTGGCAACAAGGTGCGAACAAAACCCCTGTTGATCTGGATATCGCCGCGTTTGTCCGCTTCAAAAATGGCGACATTGGCGGGGTTGAAGCGCTCAGTAAATTTCTCGGTCACTACGATAACCCCCCCTATATGTTGCTGCAGAAGGATTTACGCGGGGGTGGCGACGAAGATGGTGAGTGGCTCGATATCAACGGTAGCCAATGGCAGGAAATTGATGAGGTGCTGATTTACAGCTTCATCTACGGCGGTACGGACAACTGGCAGGGAACGAATGCCACTATCACCCTCTATATTCCCGATCAGGCCCCCATTAGCTCCACGCTGGTTGATGGCAATGAACGTAACAACGTTGCGGCTATTGCCCGTTTAAAAAATGTGGATGGCAACATCAAAGTTGAACGGCTCGACAACTTCTTTGCCGACAGAGAATCGCTGGATAAGCATTACGGTTGGGGCTTTGAGTGGACGCCCGGCGCCAGCAAAAATTAGCCAGATACATCTTACGTGCGTTAATTAACAGCCTCAAAAGGTTTAGACAATGCGAAATTCGATTCAGGGACCTCTGTTACGTACCGGCAATAACTCCTCGTTTAAAGCGCTGGGCGAAACTGGTTATCCCGTTTTTAAGATGGCGTTTCAGCTTCGTGAAGCCATCTATCGCCTGGATGCCGGGCGCGATCTGGCCCGACACCTTGCCGTCCCGCAAAACGATCAGGGGGGCGACAGAACTGACTGGTACAGCAGTTTTCCCGGCGACGTCATTCCCTGGAGTGGAGCAAGTGAAGCCGAGCAAGCCTCTGCGCGTCAGCAATTTGAAGAGTTCCAGGTGGCAGTCCAGGCCTTAAGTGAGCAAATGCTTAATGCCGATCAAACGGGTGCAGGCGGTGACCGACGGGTATTTGCGCAATTATTAAAATCGGTGGTCCATTTTCCGGATTATGACTTTGTCTATCTGGTTAACGGGGTGCTGGTCATTACGTTTTGGGGATTTGTGCACCCCACCGGCGTACAAAGCAATCCTATGCACTGGCTACAATCCTCTTCAGTAGCCGCCGCAACGCCGTCGGCCGCCAGCGCAGCGCAGCCTGAAACGCCGCCCCGCACCTCATGGGTGCAAAACGCGCCCGCTGTGGAGACGGTGACACCTGTCCGCCGCTGGAACTGGCGCTGGTTACTCTGGCTGCTTCTGGCATTGCTGTGTCTGGCACTCTTGCTGGGTCTGCTTCGTGGCTGTGCGCCATCGCTGTCATTACCCGGGCTACCGTGGATTTCAGCGGATAAAAATCAAAGCCTGCCGACGGTAGAGGTCGGAAACGGCAAGGTTCCCGAGGTGACACTCCCGGCAGGAAACTCCGTCAATGCGCCGAAAGTGGCGACAGAAAACAACGAAACTGTCGGCACCACGACGGCCGCCCCCGACGCCAGCAGTTTAGTACCCGAGACCCCCTCCTCTGCTGCGCCTGCTGAGGCGCCTGTCCTGGATGCCAGCCCGCGTAGCGGGGAAGCGCAAAATGCGCCAGCAGGTGAAGACGCCACCGCTGCCGTTCCGCCCGTGGATGCAGTGCCGCCGATGGTTCAGGAACCTACGGTGAGCGAAGCGCAAAATCACGATGCGCAACCGCATGATGTTGCCCCTCACACTCAGCCGCCTGTTATTCCCGCGCAGGGCGAGCCACTGATTATCCCTCCCTCAGTCAGTGATGGACCGGCGCAATTTCTCAATGGGCAATGGCGCGTTAATGGCGGTATTCAGGACAAGCTCACCGGTCGCCCTTTGCAACTGCAATATAACTTCAACCAGGGTAACGGCACCGTCAGCGTCCGTCAGTCCAGTGGCGTAACCTGTACCGGAGCCGCCATGGGGAACGTCGAAAAAGGTGCGTTAAACATCTCTAATCCTGAACAGATGAAATGCAGTGACGGTTCAAACTTTATCGGCCCGACCATCGCATGCAAATCGCCTGCTTCCGGCCACGCCGATTGTGTCGGCAGCAATGATGGGGATAAAACCTTCCCTATTCGTATGCTACAACCCAATACTTAACAGGGACGAATTACATTATGTTGCCTGAGATTATTTCTTTTGATCGTCAAATCACACTGGTTGGCGATTCCGGGATCCAGTTTATGGATTTTGGTTTAACGCTTAAACGTCAGCCTGCGGGTGAATTTGTCAAACTCGCCAACGGCGTGCTTACGCGTCTGATTTACAATGAACAACGTGATTACTATTTCTATCAGCCGACAGCTGGCAACATTGAAAAGGCCAAAAGTCAGTACGATATTCCAATCGAACAGAGCCTTAAATTACTGGATAGCGTCTGGCTGCCTCTCCCCCTGTTTCGCTTCAGTCCACCGAATATTTATCAGGAAGGGCCGCTAAACTGGGCGCGTTTTCGTTTAGTGAAGCTGGATGAACCCGATTTGGATGGTCATACCCACCGTATGACGCTGGCGATTGATACCCGCATTATGGCGAAGCAGCAGGCCGCCGCCGATCTCAGCCCGAATCAAGAGGACGTGAATGCCGGTGCGACCTTTGCTGTCGCTACCGCGACCTATGCGCTTAACTGGTATCTGACTCAGGAATGGGTCAAGGACTGGCTGGTTGAAGTCTATACGGACGCCAGTAAAGGGCGGGACATTGACGAGCGTGAAGAAGAGCTTGCTCAGCAGTACCCTCTGGCGCACTACCTTAATCTTCTGTCATTGATGGCGATTCCTGTGGAAGGCCTACAAACGCAGACCGAACCGGTGATTGAACTCCCCCAGTTCAGAATGATCGCGAATCGGGAGGTCAATGCCATCAAACCTATCGCGGTTGATCTCATTCTTGATGTGGGTAATTCCCGCACCTGCGGCATTTTGATTGAAGACCATGGTCAGTCTGGTTCAGGGCTTATGCACAACTATGTGCTTAAACTGCGCGACCTCAGCTCCCCTGAACATGTCTATACAGACCCCTTTCAGAGCCAGGTCGAGTTCTCTCAAGCCTTTTTTGGTAAAGATCACTGCTCAGTACGCAGCGGCCGTCACGATGCTTTCCAGTGGCCAACCATCGCCCGTATTGGCGGTGAAGCCAGTCGTTTAGCCGCCCGCCGTCGGGGCAGTGAAGGTTCCACGGGGTTATCCAGTCCTAAACGCTACCTGTGGGATGAGAAGTTCTATGGCCAGGGCTGGCGCTTTAACGGCAGCTATGTGCAGGATACCAACCCCCTCGCCACAGCGGCCCCCTTTGCCAATCTGATCGATGAAAAAGGCGAAGCGCTGCACACCATTGAAGACGAAATGGATCGCATCCCCGTTTTCACACCACGTTACTCCCGCAGTTCTCTGATGACATTTATGCTGTCGGAAGTACTGACGCAGGCGATAAGCCAGATCAACAGCCCGGAGCAACGCATTCGTGAAGGTCATGCGGGAATCCCTCGTCAGCTCCGGCACATTATTCTTACCGTTCCGCCAGGTCTGCCGATGGCAGAGCGCTGCATTCTCGATGACAGAATGCGTCAGGCGGTGGGCTTAGTCTGGAAATCTCTGCGCTGGCATACGGGCGAAAACAATCCTTATGATGATGAAGTAGAGCCACATACCCAGGGCAATATCAAAATCCCGCTGCCAAAAATTCGCGTGGAGTGGGACGAGGCTTCCTGCGCTCAACTCGTGTATCTCTATACCGAAATCAATCAAAACTTTGCGGGTCATCCAGAAGTGTTTTTTAACACTTTGGGTCGCCCGGATCGCAAAGATCGCGAAGCCATTACCATTGCCTCCATCGATATTGGCGGTGGCACCACAGATCTGGTGATTACCGATTATCGTCTGGATCGCAACGGTTTAGCCGGGGGGGGCGCGAACGTTCACATCATTCCTCACCAGCGTTTTCGTGACAGCTTTAAAATCGCCGGTGATGATATTCTGCTGGATGTCATTCAGTCCTATGTACTTCCCGCTTTCGAACAGGCTTTACGCGAAGCGGGTGTGCACACGGTAGACACCCTGATGTCGCAGCTGTGTGGTTCACAAAATATCAGCGCAGCCGAAGCGGTGTTGCGTCAGCAGTTAAGCCTGCAACTGTTCGTGCCGCTGGCACTGCACATCCTGAGCCGCTATGAACACTTCGATCCGCTGGATGAACAAACGCATCTGCTGATAAATCAGCAGGTCAGTGAGTTACTCCCCACGGGCAGCCTCAGAGAAGAAGTAGAAGCCTTTGTGCGCCGGGAAGTGCAAAAAGCAGGCGGGCCTCAGGACTTTAAACTGGGTAACATCGTCCTGAATCTTCCGCTGGCGAAAGTGCACAGCGATTTGTGCTCCGGTAAGTTCAATATCGATAAAGTGCTGACGGCCCTGTGTGAGGTCGTCTCCTGCTATAACTGCGATTTGTTGCTGTTGACTGGACGCCCATCCCAGTTGCCAGGTATTCAGGCTATCGTACGACGGAATCTGCCGTTGCCGCCGGGGCGTATTTTAGCGCTTCATGGCTATCAGACAGGTACCTGGTACCCATTCCACAAAAACGGTCATATTGACGATCCGAAGAGCACGGCATCTGTGGGCGCGATGTTGACGCAACTGTGCGCCAACCATAGCATTCCGAACTTCCATTTCCGCACTTCGGCGCTGAAACCTTATTCAACGATTCGCCATATCGGCATCATTGATATGGATAACCTGATTCACGATGCTGATGTGGTCTATCGCCATATCGAATCTGAAAATGGTCAGATTAAGTTGCCTGTTATTACCAGCCCTGAGGGTGAAGCCACGACGCAGAGCATCGTCATGCGCGGTGACCTGCGCCTGGGGTATCGTCAACTGGATGCTGAGCGCTGGTCAGCATCCCCACTCTATACCCTACGGTTTAGCGAAGAAGGTCGCAGAAAATTTTCGGCCGCGACCTCAACGGACAACGGTTCGCCGTACCTCAACGTCAGGCTGATGATTGATAAAGGAAAAGATGCTCGCCGATTAGGACTCATCAGCGATCGTCTGATCGTTGCCGACGTCAGCAGCAACACCGATAAATCGTTCAGCAAAAAAGATATAGAGCTGGAGCTCAATACCATGCCGGATACCGGGCTCATTGACAACCGCCACTGGCTCGATAGCGGGAGCGTTAAAAAATAATGAACAACGAACAAATTTCCCTTCAACAAGGTTGGGCAGCTATCGCCAAAGGCTGCCAGGATGCACTGGGCTGGGTAGAGACAGTACGCCCCCGTTCCCGCCGCCTGGATAACGAAGCGGATAAGCTCAACTTAGGTTTATTACGCACTAAAAATCTTGCCAACAGTTTGGGCCGGGTCTCCACCACCCCCATGACGGTGGGTTTCTTCGGCATCTCACAAGCCGGTAAGTCCTATCTTATTTCGGCATTAGCCGCGGGTAGCAATGGTGAGCTGGAAGCGCTTTACGGCGATCGTAAAGTAGACTTCATTAAAGAGGTGAACCCGGTCGGCGGGGGCAAGGAAGCAACGGGGTTGGTCACCCGTTTTACCCGGCAGGTCCCTGATGCGCCGACAGGTTATCCGGTTCCGTTGCGCCTGTTCAGTGAGATAGACCTTGCAAAAATTCTTGCTAACACCTGGTTTAATGACTTTAACCACGAACAACTGTCTTACCAGTTGGATGAAAGCCGAATCGAAGAGCGCTTGCGTCCGTACCTGCAACGTTCAGGCCAGGCAAACGCACACAGTGGCGTCAGCAGTGAGGACGTTGTAGCGTTATGGGATTACCTGAACGCGTCATTCAAGAAATCAGTCGAAAAACTGGAGCATGCATACTGGCCGCAGGTGCTTAAAGTCGCCCCGATGCTCAGCCCCAATGAGCGAGCAGAACTCTTCTCTTTGCTTTGGGGGGAGTTACCTGAGCTGACCGAAACCTATCGTTCGCTCGCCAATGTGCTGGCAAAACTTAACCACGCCGAAATGGTGTTTGCTCCGCTGGAGACACTGATCGATCATAGTCGTGGCAGCATCATGAATGTCGATAGCCTTAATAAGCTTGGCTCAAATCAGAGTCACTCTGTCGAAATTCGATTCTGGAAAGAAAACCAGCAGACGGGTAGCGCCAGCTTGTCACAAGCTGAACTGGCGGCACTGACCTCTGAGCTCATTTTCCCGCTGGCAGAAGTGACCGACCAGAGCGTGACCAGGCAGGTCGACTTACTTGACTTCCCGGGCTACCGTGGACGCCTGAAGCTCACCGCTCTGAAAGATGCTGATCCGGATAACCCTGTCTCACAGCTCCTGCTTCGCGGCAAGGTTGCCTACCTCTTTGAGCGCTATACCGATAACCAGGAAATGAATGCCCTGGTCGTTTGCGCCAGCTCGTTTAAACAAAGTGACGTTGCCGATGTTGGTCCGGTGTTAACGCGTTGGGTGGACAAAACCCAGGGCAAAAATGCAGACGAGCGCGGAGGCACGAAGCCGGGGCTATTCTGGGCCATTACCATGTGTGATATGCGCATCACTGACAGTCTGAAAAAGACGGAAAGTCAGTTGAAAGAAGCCTGTGACGGCATGCTGCATATCACGCTATTGGAACGTTTTGCTCAGTATGAATGGCTAAAAGAGTGGTCGCCTGGTCAGCCTTTTAATAACTGCTTCCTTGTACGTAAACCCGGCATGGATAACCCCTTCCTGACGCTGGAAAACATCCCCGGCCAGGAGAGCCTTAAAGAAGTGGCTCTCGCCGATCGCTATCGCGGCGTACTCGATACAATGGGCACCGTCTTTGCCAGTGGTGAAAAAATTAAACGCCACGTAGCCGACCCCAGCGCGGCGTGGGAAGCCATGCTCTCCTTGAATGATGGAGGCATGCATCGCCTGACCGAAGCACTTCGTGGTGTCGCCAATCTGGAGTTCAAATTAAAACGTCTGCAAACGCAGTTGCGAGCGTGCCGTGAGAATACGGTCGAAAAACAACTGGGACGCTGGTTTGAAAAGGATGGCGAGGGCAAGATTGAGCAGAAGCAAGCCATTGCTAAAGATCTCTGGCAAGGTTTATCGGCCTGCGCACCGAGCATAGGCGAAATGATAAATCGCCTGGATCTGCCGCCGCATGAACTGCGTAACATTTATCTGAGTATCCGCGACCAGGACAATGAATCTCAGGCGGCCGGTGAGCCTCGGGCAGCGGTCTCCTTTGCAGCTAATCCATTTGGCGCTAACCCGTTTGCCAGCAATCCTTTTGCCGATAATCCTTTCGCCACTGCGCCTGCTGATGACAAAAGTGCTATGGATGAGGCAGCCGCGCCGCTGCCTGAACGCGTGGGCCGTGATGACGCCTTTGCACATGAAGTATTCAAAGTCTGGGTAGCGCATTTACGCGATTTACCGCTGCAAACCGCAAGCTGGCAGCAGTTGGGCATGAACAGCGACATGATCACGCTGCTTTGTGAAGAGCTCATCACTGCCAGTACTCGTCTGGAACTGGAGGGTAAGCTGAAACATGCCCTCGCAGGACAGGAGCAGGCAGGCACGCTTCGTAGCCAGTTGATGGCTCGCCAGGTGTTACGTGCGCAGCTGACCATCCGCGATTTTATCGCCTGGTTTGGTTACCTTTCCTTGCCTGAGGATCAGGTTCCCAATAGCTATGTGGGCGAGAAAAAGAAAGTCTTTGCCCGACAGGCAACGCTTGGGCAGGATGAGCTTCCACAACTGCCTTCTCTCGCGCCGCAACCCGGCGTCGCCTACATGGGTGACTGGTTGTCCGCGCTGATGACCCTCATTCTGGACAATGCGGGTCATAGTGCCACCCGCGATATCTCCATCGAACATAACCGGCAACTTGGCCAGATTATCGGCCAAATGAAACAAGAGAACCTGTCATGCTAGCTAAAATTTTTGCCTGTCAACCTGCCGTGCCGGGCACTGCCCAGTTGATGATCCGTTTGCGTGGTGAACAGTCTCTGCTCGCCAGCCTGACCTTTTGCCTGTGCAATAACGAACAAAACTATCTGCAACCCGACAGCAACTGGAGCCCGGCTCCCCACTGGTTCACCATTGATGGTGGTTATCCGCTAAGCAACGGCAGTGGTTTCCGTATCGGGCCGACCCTTCTGAATCCGCTGCTGGAAAGGGCAAGTCAGGTGCAAATTCAGGTCAAACTGGCGTCAGGTGAAACGCGCAGTACGACACTGCAAATGGTGCGTGATGAGCTGTTCTCATCGGATGCGCGTGGCCAGACGGGGAATTACAGCAGTAGTAGCGTGCTGTCGACACCCGCACCGGTTCCGGCCCCTGAAGCCCAACCTGAAGTGGCGCCTGCACAGCCGACGATTGCTCCTCAGCCTGTGCAGGACACGCGCCCACCAAAACGCAGCGTATCCCTTATACCGATCGTGGCCGGCATACTCATCGTGCTGCTCATTGCGGCCGGCGCGTTATGGTGGTTTATGGGACGAGACGCCTCTGCACCGACGCAGGAACCCGTGAACAGTCAGGCCGAAGCCCCAGCTCCGGCGGCCCCGGCTGAACCTGCTGCACCTGCTACCCCGGCAGCGACAGAAGCCAAACCGGAGGTCAGCGCGTGCTCAGTGGCCAATCTGAACAGCCAGAGTGAACTTGATTTCGTCCAAAACTGTGTGCAGCAAAAGCTCGACAGCGCGGCATTGTTGACCATCATTCAGGCTGCCAAAGAGGCGAAGAAGTGCGGTGTAGCGCAGCGCTTGTATGCTAACCGTGCCCAGGGCGGAGATACCCAGATCGCGCTCGCTTACGCCACTGAATACGATCCTAAAGAGCATAAGCCAAGCGAGTGCTTTAAAACGCCCGATCCCGATACTGCCGCTTACTGGTATGAAACGGTGCTGCAAACTGAGCCGGATAACCAAAAGGCTAAGCAGCGCCTTGAGGAGTTGGGCAAATGATGAAGAAACATTTTCTAAAACTGGCTTTACCGTTGTGTAGTCTGCTTTTGGCTGGTCATGCGTATGCAGCAGAGGGGGATAAGCCCCTGCTGCAGGAAGGCAAAAAAACGCTGTTTCAACGGGTGCTGACCACGCCAGGCTGCAAACTCGGCACCGCGGCAGGTGATGACAAAGGGGTACTGCAGCCTGCGTTTAGCAGTCTTTATGTTTATCAGAAAGCAGAGGCTAACGGACAAAGCTGGGTGCAGGTGGGGCCAGACAGCTATGGCAAGGTTATCGGCTGGCTGCCGCAGTCGTGCACCGTGGACTGGAAAATGCAGCTTACGCTTGCCTTTACCAACCCCGCCAACCGCGATCGCTTGATGTTTTTTAAAGAGCGAAAAAGCCTTGATGATATTCTTTCTGCCCCCGATCCGGTCTCACTGGTGGCACCGCTTCGTGCCCATCTCAAACGAGACGGTAACGCCGAGGGCGTATTAGCCCAGGAACCGGAATATTTCGTGGACCTGCAAAAGCAGTTTTACTTGTTGCCTATTTTGAGCGGTGAAGAAGTGATGACTGAAAATGGGTTCTACACGCGCTTACTCAATGTTGCCTCGGTCAGCAAAGCAGACCCTGAAGTCAAACAGGGTGATGACGTTAACCAGCTAAAGGGCTTTAATGCGACGGTCGTGTTCGTTATCGACTCAACCATTTCCATGGGTCCCTACATCGAACGCACCAAAGAAGCGGTCAATAAAATTTACGACAAAATCAAACAAGAGCACCTGCAGGATCAGGTTAAGTTTGGTCTTGTCTCATTTCGATCAAATGCCAAAGCCGTACCCGGTCTGGAATACACCACGAAGATCTACGCTGATCCTAATCAGGTAAAAGATGGCGACGATTTTCTTAAGAAAGTTGCAGGGCTGAAAGAAGCAAAAGTTTCCAGCTCACTTTACGATGAAGATGCTTATGCAGGCGTAATGTCCGCAATCGACAACGTTGACTGGAGCCCGTTTGGCGCGCGCTACATGGTGTTGATCACCGATGCGGGAGCAATTGAAGGTAGCAACAAACTTTCGGGAACCGGCCTGGATGCGAAACAGCTCAGACTGGAAGCCGGCAATCGCGGTATTGCTATTTATACCCTGCACTTGAAGACCCCTTCCGGCAAAGATGACCATGCGAAAGCCGAAGGCCAGTATCGTGACCTCTCTAATTTTGACAGCACGCAGTCTAACCTTTATCAGGCGGTGGATGCCGGTGACCTGAAAACCTTTGGTAAGCAGGTCGATGCCCTGGCGGCAGCGATTACCGAGCAGGTGAAGTCAGCCTATATGGGTGACCCGGCCATCGGCAGCGCACTCTATTCGAAAGATGAAGGGAAAAAGTCCACGCCGGAAGAGAAATTGCTTGAGGATACCGCGCTCATTGGTCACGCCATGCAGCTCGCTTATCTGGGCAAGAAGAATGAAACCCAGGCCCCGCTGGTCTTCAAAGCCTGGATCAGCGACCGCGATCTTATCAAGCAGAACATCCCAACCACGGATGTTCGCGTGCTACTGACAAAAGGGCAGCTGAGCGATTTAAGCGATGTGGTCAGCCAGATTCTGCAGGCGGCAAATGAAGGCATGATCTCTCCTGATAAGATGTTTGAGCGGCTACGTACCGTCGCAGCCACCATGGGCGCTGACCCTAACCAGCTCAAACAGAAAGAGAATAGTAAGATTAACGAACTGGGGGTCCTGGGCGAATATCTTGCAGATCTGCCGTACCGTAGTGATGTCCTGAATCTTGATGAAGAGACGTGGAAAAGCTGGGATGGCCTGTCGCAGGAGAAATTCATCCGTACCCTGTCAGCCAAACTTCGTCATTACCAGAAATACAATGCCGATGTGGACCGCTGGGTTGAGCTTGCTAAAGACAGCGATCCCCGTGAACGCGTCTATCCTGTACCGCTGGAAATGATGCCCTGATGCTGCACATTGAAAATTTGCACGTTGTTCGCGGCGAGGGTGTTCAGGCGCATCATGTTTACCTGCCGCAGCTCGTGCTGCGGCCAGGTCAGTTGGTGGCAGTGACTGGCGAAAGCGGCTGCGGCAAAAGTACGCTGCTTGAAGCGATTGGATTATTGTTGCGTCCCGACCATATCGGGCGCTTCACGCTGACGGATACCGATAAGCAGCATGATGTTGCATCGCTCCTCACTACTAATCGGCAGGCAGACCTCGCAGACATTCGTGCGCGTCATTTGGGATTTGTTCTGCAAAACGGCGGGTTATTACCTTTTCTCAGGGTACAGGACAATATCCGGCTGCCGAGTCAACTGCTCGGCATCACGCCTGATAAACCGTTGCTCGACAGAGTTATCAACACGCTCAAGCTCGGTCCGTTACTGGGGAAATACCCGTCACAACTCTCATTTGGTGAGCGACAGCGAACCGCATTTGCCCGCGCCATTGTACATCGCCCCGGACTGGTGCTGGCCGATGAACCCACCGCGGCCCTTGATCCCTACAACGCTCAACAGCTATTTAGTCTGTTTATTGACCTGGTGCAGCAGGAGAAGATGATGGCACTCGTGGTCTGCCATGACTGGCCGCTGGTGCAAAAATTCAATTTGCCCTGTCTGGTCGCCCGTCCCGACACGGATTCAGGCGAACACGCAGAATCACCGGCCCGGAGGGGAACCCATTTTGTCTTTTAACCGAACCCTACTGCTTGGCCGTCTTGCGGTACAGGATCTGTGGCACGACCGTATTATTTCTTTTTGCATTGTCTCTTCTCTGGTTGCAGTGATTGCCCCCCTCCTCCTGTTGTTTGGCCTGCGCTTTGGGGTAATCAGTCAATTGCAGGATGATTTAACGCGCGATCCCCGCAACCTTGAAATACGGATGCTCAGCAGCGGAAGCTACGATCAAGCCTGGATAGATGCTTTGCGCCAGCGCCCTGATGTGGGTTTTGCCATAGGGCAGACACGCTCCCTAAACACTCTTGCTGATTTGCAAACTGACAGCAGTCACTTCATTGAAAATGCCGAAGTAATACCGACGGATGCAGGCGATCCGCTGCTGGGTAGTCTGGAAATTCATCATGAAAATGAGATTGTTTTAACGCAGGAAGCAGCACGCAAGCTGGCCGTAAAGGTGGGCGACACCCTTACCTTACGCGTGAGCCGACAGCGCGAAGAACGCCGGGAGTGGGGGCGTAAATCGCTCACCGTGGTTGGGATCCTTGCACCGACTTATTTCAACCGGGCCGCCCTGTTTACTCAACCGGCACTGCTCCTGATGCTGGAGCGTTTTCGTGACGGTTATGCCGTGAGCGAGCTTGGTATTAGCAGCGGCAGTCAGCTTAACGACAAACCGCCCCTCTATGCGCGCGCGCGCCTGTATGCCAGCGATATCGATCAGGTTGCCAGCCTTGAGCGCGTTCTGCGCGCGCAACGCATTGAAACCACCAGCCGGCTGGCTGACATCGAAAATGTGAAAAGCATTAACCGCGTGCTGGGGGTGATTTTCAATACTATCGCGGCAACCGCGCTTATCGGGTGTGTTGCTTCGCTTATTGGCTCCTTTATCGCTAACGTCGATCGTAAACGTAGACATATTGCCGTGTTGAGATTGTTGGGATTTACCGGTCCGGCAGTCGGGCTGTATGTCATTTTACAAGGCTGCCTGCTCAGCCTGTTGGCCTATGTAGGGGGTTATGGCATTTATTTACTTGCCAGCCAGATCTTTAACCGTGCGCTGGCGGGCAGCCAGGCAACCGATCAGATGCTTTGCAAAATAACGTTACAGCATAGTCTCTTCGCCATGGCGTTGACGCTGCTCGTTGCACTGCTGGTTGCAAGTATCGGTGCCCGCCGCGCCATCAACATAGAACCTGCGCAGAGCCTGCGTGAGGTATGACCTTATATTCTTATTTTAATCACTTGATTCGCGGAGAGTGTTTGTGACCTTGACTCTTTCTTCACTGCGGTACGCTTTAGTGCTCGGCCTGCTTCCCCATATGTCTTCAGCGCTGGCGGAGCCCTGGGCCACCAATACCTGGAACCCCAATCCTGATGATGAAGATATCGTTTTGCCAATGCCTTGCGAAGGTTCAATGGCGTTTCGTCGCGTCGAGATCCCCGTGTCAGGCCCGCTGGACGATCTTCCCATCACGCTAGGGCAGGATGGAGGAGACTGGGGCGTTGTCGAACACAGTTACCCGACTTTCATTGCTGGTAGCTTTAGTGAGAGCAAAAAAAGCAAAGGTCGTTATTACCTGATGGCCAAGTACGAGCTTACGGCTCTGCAATATAAAGCCCTGATGGAAGGAACCTGCCCGACTCCGTCGCGAATGCTCAGTATGCCTGCAACCAGCATGAGCTGGTTTGATGCCATTACTGCTGCCGATAAATATAATCAATGGCTACGCACTAACGCCCTCGATAAACTGCCTCAGGAAGATGGGAAGCCTGGATTCTTGCGGCTACCGACGGAAGTAGAATGGGAATTTGCAGCGCGCGGCGGCCTCAAAGTGAATAGTGCTGAATTCCGGGATGCCCATTATCCGATGGATGATATGAAAAACTATGAATGGTTTTCTGGCGCGCAATCCTCTAACGGTAAAGTCCAGCTCATCGGGCGATTGCATCCCAACCCGTTGGGCTTGTATGACATGCTGGGTAATGTTTCAGAAATGATGTTTACACCGTTTTATCTTAACAAGCTGAACCGTCTCCATGGCCAGGCCGGGGGGTTCGTGGTGCGTGGGGGTAGCTTCCAGTCAAATCCAACCGATATTCGCAGCGCGACCCGTAAAGAAGTCAATTACTACGACAACGCCACCCCCTCGACCAGTAAAACCACCGGCCTGCGTCTGGTGCTGGTCGCCCCTACCATCACCTCTACCGATAAAGTGAAACAACTCGAAAAAAGCTGGGAAACCCTGGGGGCTGAAAATCAAAACGGCGAGAAAACTAAAGATGAAGGTAAAGATACGGCCAAAGCGCTGGGAAGTCTTGCATCTGGTATCGACGATGCGGCACTAAAACAGAAGCTAAAAGATCTCGAAAATCAACTTCGCGCCAGCAACCAGAAGCAGCAAGAAGAGCGTGCTCAGTCGATTCGCGCCAGCCTTAATTTAGGATCGTTCCTGTGCACCAAGCTGCAGGATGATGGTCGCTTCCTTGATTTCCTGAATCATAACTATGAGCTGCTCTGTAAAGATAAAGATGCCAGCGACACCAACTGCGCTAACCGTAAAAGCAAACTGGGAGAGCAATCAGACAGGCTGCAACAGCTTACGGGCTATTACGCCAGCAGTCTGGTCGACTCGGCGACCTTGTACGGTGCGGACAGTCTCAAGCATGAAGTCTCGGTATTCGAAGAAATGCTCACGATCAATAAGCGGCTCACGGGTTTGAAGCCCTTCCTGGCGGCGCATTGGCAGAATCAACAGAAGTATCTGGAAAACGGTAAGATAGATACCGCAGGTTGGCTGGAAAGCTGCAAAAAGACCGCCGGTGGGCAATAACCGTCGCTGAAATTCCAGGCGGTAATAGACAGTATTGTGAGGAAAGACGCCGTTGATTCATTAGCGGTGGCGCGTTTTTGGTACTGAATGTCGCAGCCAGACTGGCCTGCGGCATTCGGCCGGAGATTATGGGGTGTCATTTTGTGTAGCCAGCGCACGTAACTCCAACGCATCGTGGCTGCAAAAAAGGGTGATCTCATCGCCATGACGAGAGACAAGCTCCCTCAGTCGCTGTTGATTATGCCGTCTCGCCCCATTATCCATTGCCATCATCCACTGATAAAAGCGCAGCCCAGGCGTACAGTGCGGTTTCTGCCCCTGCATTTCACCGCGAAAAAACCAGGCATCTCCGCCATGCAATAGCCAGCCTTGCGGCTGTTTTATCGCAATACCGGCATGCCCCAGCGTATGCCCTGCCAGCGGCACAAGCAGGATTTCAGGCAAAAGCCCTTGCAGAGCCGTTACCGCCTCAAAGCCATACCATGTCTCACCCTGTGGCTGATAGCCTGTCCAGCCAGAAATGCCGCTCCACTGGCCGGGACGATAGCGTTCTCGCGCCAGCCAGCTATGCCGCTGCTGAGCGTTATCTATCTCTGTTTGCAATAGATGAACTCGCGCATGTGGGAAATCGGTAATGCCCCCGGCATGGTCAAAATCAAGGTGCGTCAAAATAATATGTCGAACATCTTCGGCATGAAATCCCAGCGCTTCTATTCGTGAACGGGCAGTCAGTTCTTCCCGTCGTTGAATGTTATTCAGCACGCGAAAAAAGCCAGACAGACGCTGATCTGGGCGATGTATGTCATCCTTGCCGAATCCCGTATCCACCAGCACCAGCCCATCACTGTCTGTTTCAATGAGCAGACAATGGCAGACCAGATGCGCGTGTAACCCCTTGCTGAAGCCATCGTATAACGCGCCGCCAACAGGGCACATGCAGCCGCAGTTAAGGTGATGGACCTTCATCATTTCGCCTCCGGGATGGCCTGCCGGGTCTGCTCCGCCTGTCCAAAGTGGCTGGTCTCCCCGTGGGCATGTTCTCCCGCGCCCTGCACCCGTTTGAGCTGGATAACATCGCCCTTCTGCCATGCGTTCGCTCCCTCGATAATCGGGTGCGCCACTATATCGGCACGTTCACGTTTGATGGTCTGCGTGTTGACATCAAGTCGTTTGTCCCTGTCAGCCAACAGTTGAGGATCAAGCTGCCCTTCCCCGGTAAAGCCCATCATCAGCGCCGGGATGCCAAGGGGAAGCGTCTTGTCGCGATCGGTATGCCAGGTGTGCCAGGTCTTACCATACGTATTCACAATTTTGCGCATCAGGGCCTTATCTGCCACTGCCGGTAATCCGGGTGCTATCAGACTGCCGGACTTCACTTCATACTGATGGCTGTGCCAGAGTTTTTTCTCCTCCGGCGGCAGGGTTCTGAACAGACGCTCACTGATAATGTATTCAACCCCCATCAGGCGGGCATCCTTTGTGTTGCCGTCATAAATCACCGCCTGCATGACGTCTTCATTTAGCACCGTCACATAATGGTGGGCTTCCATCTGCCCGTTTTTGTCACCGCTGTAAAAATGAAAACCGTCAAGATAAGCACTTATCGCCTCAACAGGCGGACGGGACTGCACTATCTGCGCGCCGGTTTCCAGCACCTGTAGTTCAGAAGAGGTCTTTTCACCGGGAAGTGGGGTTTGAGGCGGGGTGGTATTTGCCCCGCATCCTGCTAACGTCAGGCTCGTTAAGAGTGCAAAAAATAGAGGTTTCATCTGCTTTCCTGGTCAGGGTCGTTGTACTCAACGTAGTACATGACGCGAAAAGCGACGATAAATTTGTACCGATCCATGCAAGACGTTTTGAAGAGAACGAACTTTGCCCGCTGCGCCGGCCATAAATCAACGCAGAGCTATCCTGTTGCCAGAACCTCACTGCCGTTACGCTTAAGGTGCGCAAGCACGTGCGTTTCTCTCACTGGCGCACCTTAAAAGTGAAGTTATAAATTTGAAATACATCACACTCCTGAACGAACGGTAAAAATGTACAGCATGATCATAAACTCGCAGGTTTGCACATAATGCATTGATATAAAAAACTTAATTAATTTAACTACCACATTCCAAGCCTGGTAAAAAAGCTTAAAAATATAGCTGCGGTTTAATAAAAATCCTTACCCTTTGATTTTATGAAAGATCCGCGGCCGGCCTGACCATTATTATCATGTTAAAGGTTTAGTCTTGAAAGCCGATAAAGAAGGATATTTCCATTGGCCTTTTCAGGAATTTCTAATGACCGTCTCTAAGAAACTCACACTTATATTCAGTTTCGCGCTGCTCGCGTTGTTAATGCTTGGGATAATCAGTATTAACTCTCTGTATCAAGCACAAAATCGTTTTGAATATATTGCGAGTAACTCGTTACCAAGCATTAATCAGATAGGCATTATCACCCAGAACAGAGAAGAGGCACGACGTCAAATCCTGATGGGTCTTCTATCTAACAATAAAGAAACATTCTATAAACATCTTGATACCGCACGCCAATACTTAAATAAAGTGCAGGATGGCTTAAATTATTATAAAGACCATTTGATTACGGATGATAAAGACGCACAGGGGATAGATGCGACTAATAAATTATTCCAGGTTTATCTGGAAAAGGTTAATAAAACCGTTAATATTTATGAAACTCAAGGCAGTGATGCTGCCAGTATGATGGTCGCAGATGAAGGCGAGACAGCGGTTGCCTCGGTTGCGTTAAGCAACAATATAAAACAGCTGCTTTCCTACAATTATGAAATCGCAACCAATTTTGCAGCAGAGAATAACAAACAGTATTCGAGCACGCTTTGGTTACTCATTGGCATCATAAGTGCAGCCATAGTATTGACCGCACTTTCATCGTTTTCCATTTTGAAATATATCAAAAAGAGTCTGCATACGTTGCAAGAAAGCATGAAGCATATCAGCGAACATCTTGATATGACGCAGCGGGTTAACCTGACCAAAAAAGATGAGCTTGGCGCAACCGCAAATAATTTTAATACGTTGTTGGAAAAACTTCAGGATGTGCTGTCTGGCGTAAAAGCTGCCAGTAAAGAGGTGGATAGCGCAGCCAGCGAAATCGCCCTCAGCAATGACGATCTCTCTTCACGTACGGAATCACAAGCCTCCTCGCTGGAAGAGACGGCTGCAAGCATGAACCAATTATCTGCAACCGTGAAACGCAACCTTGATAATGCGAAGGAAGCTAATAATTTCATTAGCAACGTCCAGACGATAGTCAATGACAGTAACCGTGAATTAAGTTCACTGCAAAATTCGATCAATGATATCTCTGCTTCCTCAAATAAAATTGCCGAGATAACAAATATTATTGATGGTATTGCATTCCAAACCAACATACTCGCACTTAATGCCGCAGTGGAAGCCGCACGGGCAGGAGAACAAGGTAAAGGGTTTGCCGTGGTTGCCGGCGAAGTACGCTCATTATCGCAGCGTTCATCCGTAGCGGCGCGTGATATCAGAACCCTTATCGAGGAAGCAATCCATAACGTTGGTAAGGGCGTAGAATCTGCTGCAAATGTCACTGCACGGATGGATCAGACGCTTAGCGCTGTAAATGAAACCACTCAACTTATCAATCAGGTTAACCATTCTTCGAAAGAACAGAGCTATGGCATTGATCAAGTCAATATCGCAGTAAACAATATGGAAGGAAATCTGCAGCAAAACGCGGCGATGGTAGAACAAATGGCGTCGGCAGCAAACTCACTTAGCCAACAGGCAGGTAAGCTTTTAAGCGGCGTTAGTTCATTTAAGCTTTAACCCACACCGAAACCTGGCACAGCGTTAACAGGCCAGCAAAGCATAACCCATCGCATGCTTTCGCTGGCCTGCATGCTGCAAAATCAATCCCAATGAGCTGGCAGGATGAAGATCGGGTAATTAACCGCCCAACCTGCGCAGGCTGGCTTTATCTGGTCGGAGTGGAAAAGCGTCACTCTACCGCTCCGTTACCCTCTTCAGACGCTCGCCCGGCGAGCACTCAGATGTCTCGCAGCCCCCCCGAATGCTAAAGTCTTTGCTTACCCTTTTGCGGGGTAACGTCTTGTTAATCAGTCACACGCTTTCGTCTGAAGGCGCACGCTAAAAAAACATCTCCTATACTCTGTTACGTTTAACTGATGCTGCCCCTGCTTTTTGTGCCGGGCTTCTGTTGAGTTCCTCGCGCTAAAGCGGCCGTTCAGCCCCGGTTAAACGATATTTTGATGTTTTTTTCCGGTACTTTTTAATAAGGGACTTCCTGGTATGTTGCAATCTCAATCCTCACGCGCCGGCACGTTACTGCTGCTGTTAGCTGCAGCGATCGGCGTTGCCGTGGCGTTATATGCCTGGTTTACGCCGCTTACCGGCGTTACCGGTACTATTGGTGCGCTGGGCGTGGCAGTCGCCTGCGTCCTGCTGGCGATTCTGACCTTTCTGTTAGGTGCTGCAACCCGTCGCAGCGCGCGCCTCTTTCTGATCATTGTCATCCTTGTGGTGCTGTGTGGCACGGGCTTCGCAGCCATGCTGTTGCACCAGTACATCATTACGGTAGCTATGGTGGTCGGCCTGGCTGGTCTGATTGCGCTGAGCAGCAATTCCGTTCGTCACACTCATCGCGTCAGAGACTGAGGAGCCACCTGTGCATAAAAATAAACATTACCCGTTACTGAAAATGAGCATGACGGCGCTGGCATTACTGGTCGCTCCGCTCACGCTGCAGGCGCAGGACAAGGCTGCTGAGGCTTCTCAGGGGACGCAGGAAAAACTCAATGTGGATGCGGCCGACCAACAAGCGCCGGGGACAACCAACACCACCGATCATGCATCAACCGAAAATACCGAGGGGCAGAACGTGGCGGCGGTCAGCCAGCCCGCGACGCCGCTGGTTCCTTCTGCCGCAACCTGGGACAGTTTTCACGGGCAGCTCAATGCTCAGAAATACAGCCCCCTGACCCAGATCACGGCGGATAACGTCGGCAAATTAAAAAAAATCTGGGAGTTTCATACCGGCGACGTCTCGGATGGTAAAGGCGACACGCCCGCTACTGTCTGGTCCGCTACCCCTATTTTCGCCAACGAGACGCTTTATATTGGCACCCCCTTCGATCGCCTTATTGCCCTGGATCCGGGCACTGGCAAAGAGAAGTGGCACTATGACACTAAATCGCCCCGCGAGGCCCTGACCCAACCGGTGCTGAAGAATCGCGGCGTCTCCTACTGGCAGGCAAAAAATCCTGTCGCCGGTGAGGCGTGCCAGAAGATCGTTTATATGGGCACCGTTGACGGCAAACTCTTTGCGCTGGACGCCGATTCAGGCAAACCCTGCAAGGACTTTGCGGATAACGGGGTGCTGAATGTGAACCAGTGGAACACGGTTAATGCCAAATTCCCACTGTCCATCCTTCAGCCGCCAACGGTCGTCGGTGACCATCTTCTTGTAGGCTGGGCGGGTAAAGACTGGGCTTATGCCGAGGCGCCTCCGGGCAGTGTATTCTCAATCAATGCCCGGACCGGCAAGCGTGAATGGACGTTTGACGCTATTCCGGCCGAGATCCGCAAACGCACGGGGACGGCAAACGTCTGGACACATATGTCTGCCGATGAGGCGAATGGTCTGGTCTATCTTCCGGTTTCCTCTCCGTCTCCCAACTACTGGGGCGGTAACCGTGTGGATGCCATCCCGCTGGGTACATCCACCACTGCGCTGGATATCAACACCGGTAAAGTGGTCTGGTCCCGCCAGTGGGTGCATCATGATGTGTGGGATTACGATATCAACTCTGCACCAACGCTGATGGATATTACGGTCAATGGCAAACAGATCCCGGCGCTTATCCAGGCCACCAAGCAGGGGTTCCTGTTTGTGGTTAACCGCCTGACGGGCGAGGACGTCTGGCCTATCGAAGAGCGGCCGGTGCCTCAGGGCGACGGTTCAGTGAAGGGCGAAGTGCTCTCGCCCACGCAGCCATTCCCGACCAAACCAGCGCCACTGCTGGATCAATCGAAAAAACCAGAGATCTGGAAGCTGGCTGACGCCGTCGGTGCAGGCCAGTGTTCTCGCCTGTGGGATAAGCTCACCTATGAGGGGATGTACACGCCTCCGACCACCAAAGGCGAAGGTGCGCTGACCTATCCGGACAGCGCCGGCGGGGTCCAGTGGGGTGGTGTTGCTTTCGATCCACACAAACAAATCGCGATCGTGAATACCTCACATATTGTGCAGTATGTGAAGCTCTACAGCCGCGAGGATTATGATAAAGCGGATAAAGATGCGGGCAACGAGAGCGGCTTTGCGCCGCAGGAAGGCGCGCCGTACGGCATGCGACTGCTGGTGGCAAACAACTGGCTGGGTATGCCGTGCTGGCAGCCGCCGTTTGGTGAAATAGTCGCGCTCGATATGCATACCGGGGACGTTAAATGGCGCCGTCCGGTTGGCGCCTCGCAGCAGTATGGTTTCTTTATGCCAGAGAGCTGGGGTTCCCCCACTATTGGTGGTCCGGCTGTGACAGCGGGTGGCGTGATATTCATCGGTGCCTCAATGGATGCCAAAGTGCGTGCCTACTCGGTGGAGAGCGGCGAAGAGCTGTGGTCCGATCAGGTTGAAGCGCCTGCGGTAGCCAACCCGTCGGTCTATGAGTACAAGGGCCGTCAGTATGTGGCGTTCGTGGCCGGGGGAAATACCATTCTGAAGGACCAGGTGGGCGACCAGGTGGTGGTTTACGCACTGCCTGAATAGTTTCCCGCAAAGAGTCTGAGAAATGAGAGTGGGGCCTGCGGGCCCCATTTTTACACCGGGATGTGCACGATAATTGACTGCATGAACTTAAGCCCGGTCAACAAGCGCGGGCCATTGAACGCATTAAAGAAGGCGAAAAATGGCGGCGAGTGCTTCAACTGCGTCTTCTAACTCTTTTTCGTTGTAAGCGGCAAATCCCATCAGAAATCCAGTGCTGGCAGGCTCTGCTGCATATAACGCGGTAAGCCCGAGCATATCAATACCCTTACGACGGGCGGCAAGAGCTATCTCTGTTTCAGAGATCCCATGCCGGAGATGGCAAGGCATCTGCATTCCGCCACTCGGCTTTACATAGAAAACAAAGTCAGAAAGATAGTGGTCTATCAGCGCGGCCAGTTTGTCACGACGAGCGACATAGACACCACGCATCATGCGAACATAAGCGCCAAAATGCCCCCCTTCCAGAAACTTCGCCAGCGTCAGTTGGGTAATTGAAGCGGTATGACCGTCCATTAATGTTCTGGCTATCGTAAAGGGCTCAACCAGTTCCGTTGGTACGATCATGTACGCAATACGTAGCCCGGGAAAGAGGGATTTAGTGAATGTCCCGATGTAGATTGTACGGTTGAAAGAGTCCAGTCCTTGTACGCAGGCCATGGGCTTGCCTTCATAGTGAAACTCACTGTCGTAATCATCTTCAATGACCCAGGCCCCGTTACGGTTTGCCCAGTCGGTAACGGCAAGCCTTCTGTCAAGGGAGAGCGTGGTGCCGGTAGGATACTGATGAGACGGGGTAAGATAGATAGCCTTTGCCGCGACTGGCAGTACGTTAAGGTGTTCAATGCATAAGCCTTTTTCATCCAGGGGGACAGGAATGATATTCAGCCCGGCGGCGTTAAAGGCCTTTTGCGCCCCCTGATAGACAGGATCTTCAGTGACAATGTAATCCTTGCTATCCATCAGCACGTTTGAACAGAGGGTCAGGGCCTGCTGGGAGCTTGTCAGGATAATGATACGATCTGCGGTGGCATGGGCGCCGCGTTCCAGGTTGACATATTCTGCAATTGCCCGTCGCAGGCGTTCCATCCCCTGGGGCGGGCTTTGCTCCAGGGCATGGTGGCGATATTCTTTCAGTACCTGCCGCTGAAGACGCTCCCAGATTTGCAGCGGGAATAAGCGGGTTTCGGGAATGCCCGGAGCCAGGGGGCGGGGTAAGGAAAATTCCCGTATTCCGCCGCTCTCGTAAATCACTGTTCCCCGGGTGCTGAGCTTTGCTTCACGCGAGGTGACGTGTGCCTGGCGCTGTCTTGCGTGGGATTTCAGCAGTCGAAAACTGGCTGAAACGAAGCTGCCTTTTCCGGTATGCCTCTCGATAAAACCCTCCGCATGCAGGCGGGTGTAGGCAGCTTCGATGGTATCCCTGGAGACATCAAGCGATGTTGCCAGTGCGCGTGAGGCAGGAAGCGCCTTACCATTGGATAATACCCCCTCCAGTATTAACGTCCGTATGGCTCTCTGGATCCTTTCATGAAGCGGTAGTGACCCGTTAGCAGGATCAATCATCCACGCCTTCACCGTTTCAAGTTGCGCGTGCTTAAACATTGTTCTCCCCCCACCATGACTCTTTTCCTCATCCAGTCTAAAACAAGAGCGTCTGATGCCATACCGTTAATTGGTCTGGTTTGATTGTGTAAATTGGTGGGGCTAAACCTGCCATTCAACTTTTATACTTATCCCGCTGGCATGAACGGGTGAGGCAGCGGCTGAGTGCAGGGTCGTTCCCTGAAATCAGGATCTTAAGGTAGGCACTTTCACCCTGCCTGTTGTACTGGAACATTGCGACCGTGCGACATTGCCTGGCCACAGACGAAGATGCTCTGCAACTAACCCGTTGGCATACCAGGCGTTAATGGCAGAGTTTGCTATTTTCCTGCGCCAGCACAGAACACAATTTATTAAGAAAAACACAAGAGGTTATAAATATGAATAATGAAATTATTATTGAAGCTGCCAGCGCCACTGATTATGAAGACTGGTTGCCACTGTGGAAAAAATATCAGCAGTTTTACAACGTTGATATTTCTGATGCTGTCACTGAACGTACCTGGCAACGTTTTTTCAGCCCACTTGAGCCCGTTTTCTGCGTAGTAGCAAAACATAATGGAGCTGTCGTAGGGTTTGCTCATTATCTTTTTCACCGCTCAACCTGGGCTGACAGTGATTACTGTTATCTGGAGGATTTATATGTCTGCGAAACACTTCGCGGTAAACAGATTGGCAAACAATTAATTGAATATGTGCAGAAGGAAGCCAGAAAACGTCATTCCAGTCATCTTTACTGGCATACCCATGAAGCCAATTACCGTGGACAACGGTTATATGACTGGGTTGCGAAAAAAAGTGGAATGATTGAATACCGGATGCAGGTCAGATAATTCTCTTATGTAGTAAAAGAAAAGGCTGTTATTCCCTGTTAGCTAAATCAGCCACTTTTCATTTGTGATGCAATTTATTATCTGTTATGGCAATTTGTCTGCATAAGAATTTAGCAGATGCCGAGGTTCATTATGTTCAGGCTACTGGATAACGTAACGCTACAACTCAGGGACGCCCCCACGCCGAAAGCCGTGGGGAAATATGAAGTCCTGATGGCCGGAAAAGGGACGGGCATTATGCTTCCTGTTCAGGTTATAGAGGCGTCGGTTATGGTGGACGATAAGCGGCTGCTGTTATTTCTTACTGATGACGTGCCCTTTGAAGAAATGCTTGAAATCGCACTGCTCGATGTGAATGACGGGGTGAAAGAAATAGTGACGCTGGGTGGAGCCTACCTGACAGGCACCTTTGCTGACCTGAACATTTATCCAAATGCAGTTGAGTTCAGCTTTATTGGCGATACAACATGGCGGGTTGAAATACCCGCGATGCCCTTCATGAAACTTCCATTCATCGGTGATCCACGGGGCGTGTCGCGATCGCCCGCCTGGAAGCATTACATTAAAATCAGCGCCAGCCCCGCACCAGCACGCTTCGACGGAAGCCGCTAATCCAGGTGTCATAATCTTCGCCAGGTTCAGTCTGTAGCCCTAAAAACCCTCGGAATGCTCCATTCAGCGTTAATGTAGCGACCAGACTGCATCATTTCTGCGGCTTTAGACGAGCATGGCTTTCGCGCTTGTTTTCCTGCCATAAAGAGTCCGTTATCATGCTCCCTGCGTATTTATGACACGAAATCCAGGCATACAGCAGATCAAATGAGACGGCGTGATACTTAATCAGAACAACAAACATCACGCACTCATTAAAATTTTAAAAACGGACATTACAAACCGATGAGCACATTAGAGAATTTCGACGCCCACACCCCCATGATGCAGCAGTATCTCAAGCTGAAGGCTCAGCATCCTGAGATTTTACTGTTCTATCGGATGGGCGATTTTTACGAACTGTTTTACGACGATGCTAAACGCGCTTCCCAGTTGATGGACATCTCGCTGACCAAACGCGGTGCTTCCGCGGGCGAGCCGATTCCGATGGCGGGTATCCCGCATCATGCGGTGGAAAACTACCTGGCGAAGCTGGTCAACCTTGGGGAGTCGGTCGCGATTTGCGAACAAATCGGCGATCCTGCCACCAGTAAAGGCCCGGTAGAACGCAAAGTGGTCCGCATCGTCACCCCCGGCACCATCAGTGATGAAGCACTGCTGCAGGAACGTCAGGATAATCTGCTCGCGGCCATCTGGCAGGACGGTAAAGGCTTCGGTTACGCCACTCTGGATATCAGCTCCGGACGTTTTCGCGTCAGCGAACCGGCTGACCGGGAAACCATGGCAGCAGAGCTCCAGCGCACCAACCCCGCAGAGCTGCTTTATGCGGAGGATTTTGCCGAAACGGCATTAATTGAAGGTCGGCGTGGGTTGCGCCGTCGCCCGCTGTGGGAGTTCGAAATTGATACCGCTCGTCAGCAGTTAAACTTACAGTTTGGCACGCGTGACCTGGTGGGATTTGGCGTAGAAAATGCGCCGCGCGGCCTCTGCGCGGCCGGCTGCCTTCTGCAGTATGTTAAAGATACGCAACGCACCTCCCTGCCCCACATTCGCTCAATCACCATGGAGCGCCAGCAGGACAGCATCATTATGGATGCAGCGACGCGTCGCAATCTGGAAATAACCCAGAACCTCGCGGGCGGTATCGAAAATACCCTTGCCTCGGTGCTGGACTGTACCGTGACACCAATGGGCAGCCGTATGCTAAAGCGCTGGCTGCACATGCCGGTGCGCGACAGCAAAACGCTACGTGAGCGGCAGCAGACCATCGGTGCCCTGCAGGAGAGTACCGGCGAGCTGCAACCGGTATTGCGTCAGGTGGGCGATTTAGAACGTATCCTGGCGCGTCTGGCGCTGCGTACCGCCCGGCCGCGGGATCTGGCCCGCATGCGTTATGCCTTCCAGCAACTACCGGAACTGCGTGCGCAGCTGGAACGCGTTGACAGCGCACCGGTGCAGCAGTTGCGTGAAAAAATGGGTGAATTTACCGAACTACGTGAACTCCTGGAACGCGCGATTATTGAGGCACCACCGGTCCTTGTGCGCGACGGTGGTGTCATTGCCCCCGGCTATAACGCCGAGCTTGATGAGTGGCGTAGCCTGGCGGATGGCGCGACCGATTATCTTGACCGACTCGAAATTCGTGAACGCGAGAAACTGGGGCTGGATACGCTCAAAGTGGGCTACAACGGCGTACACGGTTACTTTATTCAGATCAGTCGGGGCCAGAGCCATCTTGCCCCTATTCACTACGTCCGCCGCCAGACGCTGAAAAACGCCGAACGCTATATCATTCCTGAATTAAAAGAGTACGAAGACAAAGTTCTGACCTCAAAAGGCAAAGCGCTGGCGCTGGAAAAACAGCTTTATGATGAGTTGTTCGATCTGCTGTTGCCGCATCTCGAAGCGTTGCAGCAAAGCGCCACGGCGCTGGCAGAACTGGATGTGCTGGTCAACCTGGCGGAGCGAGCGGACACGCTTAACTACTGCTGCCCAACCTTTATCGACAAACCCGGCATTCGTATTGTTGAAGGGCGTCACCCGGTGGTGGAACAGGTCCTGAAAGAGCCGTTTATCGCCAATCCGCTCAGCCTCTCGCCCCAGCGCAGGATGCTGATTATTACCGGCCCAAACATGGGCGGTAAAAGTACCTATATGCGCCAGACGGCACTGATTGCGCTACTGGCCTATATCGGCAGCTACGTGCCGGCGCAGAAAGTAGAAATTGGCCCTATTGATCGCATCTTTACGCGCGTGGGCGCAGCGGACGATCTGGCGAGCGGTCGTTCAACCTTCATGGTGGAAATGACCGAAACCGCCAATATTCTGCATAACGCCACCGAGCATAGCCTGGTGCTGATGGATGAGATCGGGCGCGGTACCTCGACCTACGACGGCCTGTCGCTGGCATGGGCGTGTGCGGAAAATCTGGCCAATAAAATCAAAGCGCTGACGCTATTTGCGACCCACTACTTCGAGCTGACCCAACTGCCGGAAAAAATGGAAGGCGTGGCCAATGTCCATCTTGATGCCCTTGAGCATGGCGATACTATTGCCTTTATGCACAGTGTACAGGACGGTGCCGCCAGCAAAAGCTACGGGCTTGCCGTTGCCGCCCTGGCTGGCGTACCGAAAGAGGTCATTAAGCGGGCACGCGGGAAATTGCGCGAACTTGAAAGTCTCTCTCCGGGCGCTGGCGCGACGCAAATTGATGGCACCCAGATGTCTTTACTCGCAACGCCTGAGGAGACCAGTCCTGCCCTTGAAGCACTGGAAAACCTTGATCCTGACACTTTAACGCCCCGCCAGGCGCTGGAGTGGATTTACCGACTGAAAAACCTGCTCTAACCCTCAGGCCCGCACAAGCGCTGCGGGCCGCACTCCCCGGAATAAATTTCACGAATGCCAGGCAAGCCTGTGTTCGGCTTCTATACTTTTTAATTCTCTCAATTTTTTTCTCTCAATAATGAAAGGAACGATGCGATGGCAATTCAAAAGAAAGGACAGGCTCACTGGGCAGGCGATCTTAAACGTGGCAAAGGGACCGTTTCAACTGAGAGCGGCGCGCTGAAAGAACTGCCTTATGGCTTTAACACACGCTTTGAAGGCACGCCGGGGACTAACCCGGAAGAGCTGATTGGTGCGGCACATGCTGCCTGCTTCTCAATGGCGCTCTCCATGATCCTGGGCGAAGTGGGCTATACGGCCGACAGTATCGACACTACGGCAACCGTTACCCTTGATCAGGTAGACGGCGGCTTTGCCATTACCAAAATCGCACTGAAAAGTGCCGTCAAAGTGCCAGGTGCCGACGCAGCCAAATTTGATGAAGCCATTCAGAAAGCCAAAGCCGGTTGTCCGGTATCCAAAGTGCTGAATGCCGATATCTCGCTGGAATACACCCTTAACTAACCACCGTTGAGTGCACAAACCGCCCGCAGTGGGCGGTTTTTTTTGGCCGGGTACTCAGCTCTTATCTTTCGAGTCAGCGGGGTAAACTGCCCTCGCTCCGCTTCACTCAGTCGTCCGGGGAGGGTATTTCAGTGTCAGCCCTGCCTGTACAGCTGGCGTAATGCCGGGCCGCTAAGACTTAGCATAACTTTATCCCGAGGCTTTCAGATGCAGGAAGGGACTCATGATGCCCCGCAGGAGCCTGCCATTTCGCCTTTGCTGGCGAAAGCAAACCGGTAGCAGTGACTAAAAGAGATAAAAAAAGCCGGTCAGGTGACCGGCTTTTTCGTGTTCAGGACTTATTCGCGGAACAGCGCTTCAATATTCAGCCCCTGTGCCTGCAGAATTTCACGCAGACGACGCAGACCTTCAACCTGAATCTGACGAACGCGTTCACGGGTCAGACCGATTTCACGACCCACATCTTCGAGGGTTGCGGCTTCATAACCGAGCAGACCAAAACGACGTGCCAGTACCTCACGCTGTTTAGCGTTCAGTTCAAACAACCACTTAACGATGCTTTGCTTCATATCATCGTCCTGCGTGGTGTCTTCAGGACCGTTGTCTTTTTCGTCTGCCAGGATGTCCAGCAGCGCTTTTTCGGAATCGCCGCCCAACGGAGTATCAACAGAAGTGATACGTTCGTTCAGGCGCAGCATACGACTCACGTCATCAACGGGTTTATCCAGCTGCTCTGCGATTTCTTCGGCGCTCGGTTCGTGGTCCAGTTTATGGGACAACTCACGCGCGGTACGCAGATAGACATTCAGCTCTTTAACAATGTGAATCGGCAAACGAATGGTACGGGTTTGATTCATGATCGCCCGTTCGATGGTTTGACGAATCCACCAGGTCGCATACGTTGAGAAACGGAACCCACGTTCAGGGTCAAACTTCTCGACAGCACGGATGAGACCCAAATTCCCCTCTTCGATCAGATCCAGCAGCGCAAGGCCACGGTTGCTGTATCGACGGGCAATTTTCACCACCAGACGCAGGTTACTTTCAATCATGCGGCGGCGGGATGCAACGTCACCACGCAATGCGCGGCGTGCAAAATAAACTTCTTCTTCGGCCGTCAGTAATGGGGAGTAACCAATTTCCCCAAGATAGAGTTGAGTTGCATCCAGCACACGCTGGGTAGCCCCCTGAGATAACAACTCCTCTTCGGCCACGTCGTTATCACTGGGTTCCTCTTCTACTAAGGCCTTCTCGTCGAAAACCTCTGCTCCGTTTTCATCAAATTCCGCATCTTCATTTAAATCATGAACTTTCAGCGTATTCTGAGTCATAAGGTGGCTCCTACCCGTGATCCCTTGACAAAGCACTTAGGCTTTCCGGTTTTGTATGTTGCAGCGACATCTGCGTGCTGCAACAACGAAAGAGGAAGGCTTCACTACTTTGCCGAATTATCGCTGCGGCAAATAACGCAGCGGGTTTACGGATTTCCCCTTGTAACGAATTTCAAAATGCAACCGTGTGGAACTGGTTCCGGAGCTACCCATGGTAGCTATTTTCTGCCCCGCCTTGATTTCTTGTTGTTCCCGGACCAGCATCGTATCGTTATGGGCGTAGGCACTCAGGTAATCATCGTTGTGTTTGATGATAATAAGATTACCGTAACCACGCAGTGCATTACCGGCATATACCACGCGACCATCTGCGGTCGCGACAATAGCCTGTCCTTTACTACCTGCGATATCGACCCCTTTATTACCACCTTCGGTGGCAGAGAAGTTGTCGATGACCTTGCCCTCAGTCGGCCAGCGCCACGTTGAAATCGGCGCGCTGTTTGACGTGCTGCTAACAGTCGGTTCGGTTGTACTAACTTGTGGAGCCGTAACAGGCGCTGTGACAGGGGTCGCAGGCTTATTGTTCGGCAACATCTTGTTAGCACTTTGTTCACCTGAGTCCTCAGAATACGTAATTGTCGGTTTGGACGCAACAGCCACGGTTGAATTTTGTGCAGGCTTTGTGATGATTCCTTGAGCAGATGCATCAGCCTGAGTTATAGCATTTCCGCCAGTGATTGGTGTGCCGGAAGCATTTCCAACCTGAAGCGTTTGCCCAACATTCAAGCTATACGGGGCCGCAACGTGGTTTCGCTGCGCCAAATCCCTGAAATCGTTCCCGGTGATCCAGGCGATATAAAAGAGCGTATCCCCGCGTTTTACCGTGTAAGTGCTGCCGCCAGTATAACTACCTTTCGGAATATTCCCGTACTTCCGGTTATAAACTATACGACCATTTGCGGTCTCAACAGGTTGTTGAACGACGGGCTGCACAGCGGCTGTTTGATTTGTTGGCTGAATATTTGGCTGCTGTACCGGTTGGATCTGTGGCTGCGACTGGCTGCTTGTCATGGGTGGCGGCGTGATTAACATTCCGGAACCGTTGCTGGAACCGTTGTCGCCGCCTACGGAACTGACTGGCGCAGGCGCATTGTTGGAGCTTGTACAACCCGCAAGCCAGAGTGAAACCAGTGACAGTGCCGCCACACGACGTACGGTGAATTTTGGGCTTCCCGCGCTCATTTATCCCCCAGGAATGTATTAGTTACCAATGACTTAAACACCGTGAAACCGCGGTGCGCAAATTTGCTCACCATACGCTGATAAAGCATGATTAACCCAGGAAAAATCTGTTTCTCAGGCCAGTTCACCCTTTACCAGAGGCACAAAACGCACGGCTTCGACAGTATCGATGATAAATTCGTCTCCCCGCCGACGAACACGCTTAAGTTGCTGATGTTCATCGCCCACAGGTAAAACGAGAATGCCGCCTTCATCCAGTTGCGACATGAGCGCCGTCGGAATTTCTAACGGCGCAGCCGTCACAATAATAGCGTCAAACGGGGCGCGTGCCTGCCAACCCTGCCAGCCATCACCATGACGTGTTGAAACATTATGTAAATCAAGTTGTTTGAGACGGCGGCGCGCCTGCCATTGCAAACTTTTAATACGCTCGACGGTACACACATGGTGCACAAGGTGCGCCAGTATTGCGGTCTGGTAACCGGAACCTGTGCCAATTTCCAGTACGCGCGACTGCGGAGTGAGCTCCAGCAACGCGGTCATTCTGGCAACCATATAGGGCTGAGAAATGGTTTGGCCCTGCCCTATCGGCAAGGCTACGTTTTCCCATGCCTGGAGTTCAAACGCTTCATCAATAAACTTTTCGCGCGGTACCTGCGCGATAGCTTCCAGGACATGCTCATCCGCGATGCCCAGTGTACGTAACTGATTGAGAAGCGTTTGTATGCGTTTACTCACCATTGCGTGGTGACTCCGGCACGTTCAAGCCACCCCGAAAGCACATCCTGCGCACTGTAGGCGGTGAGATCGACCTGCAGCGGCGTCACCGAGACATAACCTTCATCAACGGCGGCAAAATCGGTATCCGGCCCGGCGTCGTACTTCTCGCCCGGTGGACCAATCCAGTACAGCGTATTACCCCGCGGGTCCTGCTGCGGAATGACCTGATCGGCCGGATGCCGGCTTCCACAACGGGTAACACGAATGCCTTTGATTTCATCAAGCGGCAGATCGGGAACATTGATATTCAGGATGCGCCCCGTGCGCAGAGGCTCACGCGACAACCCGCGTAAAAGAGAGCAGGTTACCGCTGCTGCCGTGTCATAATGTTTGTGGCCATTTAACGACACGGCCAGCGCAGGAAAGCCCAGGTGACGCCCTTCCATAGCCGCAGCAACGGTGCCGCTGTAGATGACATCATCGCCCAGATTCGGGCCGGCATTAATACCAGACACCACCACATCCGGGCGCGGTCGCATCAGTGCGTTAACCCCCAGAAAGACACAGTCGGTTGGGGTGCCCATCTGCACCGCGATATCGCCATTTTCAAATGCAAAGGTACGAAGAGAGGATTCCAGCGTCAGTGAATTCGAAGCACCACTGCGGTTACGATCGGGAGCGACGACCTGAACATCAGCAAATTCCCGAAGGGCTTTTGCCAGCGTCTGAATACCCGGCGCGTGGATACCGTCATCGTTACTCAGCAATATTCGCATAATCACCCGTATTGATAATTTCCCTTACCACACTGGTAGCAAAGCTTCCCGCAGGCAGCCAGAAACGCACCTCAACGGTTACGTCATCCCACCAGTTCCAGCTCATCCGCTGCGGAAAAAGACGCATTGCGCGGCGAGCCGCTTCCACCTTTTCACGCACCAGCAAATGTTGTAATTCCGGCGCATCTGCCACGGCGGCCTGCTCGAATGCCAGCGCATCGCCTTGCGGTCCCCATTCGCCACTGCCCGGCAGTGCAGCCGTTATCATTAATTCTTTTGCATCCACACGCGCCTGCAGCGCTTCGCGCTCGTCAGCCGTTGCCACAAACCAGCTTCCGCGTCCCGCTAATTGTAGCGCATCGCCGTCAACAACTTGATTAAAGTCCGGTTTTTTCAAACGCTCGTGGACTATCTGATTAAACAACGCGCTACGCGCCGCCGACAACCAGAAACTGCGTTTATTGCGATCGCGAACCGGGGCATCGCTTTGTGCCCAGCGCTGCGCACCCAGCAGGTTACTGCCGCCCAGGCCAAAACGCTGCGCGCCGAAGTAGTTCGGCACACCCTGCTCGCTAATAGCCTGCAGGCGCACCTCGACGTCGTGGCGATCGGTGATACCCCGCAGCACCAGCGTAAAGTTATTGCCTTTAAGCGCACCTGTACGCAGCTTACGCTTATGGCGTGCGTACTCCAGCACTTTGCACCCTTCCAGCTGGAACGCGCTCAGATCCGGCATTCCATTGCCCGGCACGCGGGCGCAAAGCCACTGTTCAGTAACGGCATGCTTATCTTTCTGACCCGCGAAGCTCACCTCGCGGGCGTGTATTTTAAGGAATTTTGCCAGCGCGTCGGCAACAAAACGGGTGTTGCAGCCGTTTTTCAGAATCCGCACCAGAATATGTTCACCCTCGCCGTCTGGTTCGAAGCCTAAGTCTTCGATAACGACGAAATCTTCCGGATTAGCTTTCAACACCCCGTTGCCGGCAGGTTTGCCATGCAGGTATGTCAGTTGCTCAAAATCGGTCATTTTCCCGCCTTATGCAGAAGAGCCACCGCTTCGCAGGCGATGCCTTCACCACGCCCGGTAAAACCGAGTTTTTCAGTAGTAGTGGCTTTCACGTTAACGTCATCCATATGGCACCCCAGATCTTCTGCAATGAAGACGCGCATCTGCGGGATATGCGGCAACATTTTAGGCGCCTGGGCAATGATGGTGACGTCGACATTGCCAAGCTGGTAGCCTTTGGCCTGGATACGGCGCCAGGCTTCACGCAGCAACTCACGGCTGTCTGCGCCTTTGAACGCGGGATCGGTATCCGGGAAGAGTTTACCGATGTCGCCGAGTGCCGCTGCACCCAGCAGAGCATCGGTCAGCGCATGCAGGGCAACGTCACCATCTGAGTGTGCCAGCAACCCTTTTTCCCAGGGAATGCGCACGCCGCCAATAATGATGGGGCCTTCGCCGCCGAAGGCGTGTACGTCAAAACCGTGTCCAATGCGCATTATGCTTTCTCCTGGTATTGGGAATGGGTGAGGTAAAACTCAGCAAGTTGTAAATCTTCCGGCCGGGTGACTTTTATATTATCCGCCCGACCCACCACCAGCTCGGGGTGATAGCCGCAGAACTCCAGCGCCGAAGCTTCATCGGTAATGGTCGCGCCTTCGTGAAGGGCCCGCGTGAGGCAGTCATGCAGGAGTTCATGGGGGAAAAACTGTGGCGTGAGCGCATGCCATAAATCGTTACGATCAACAGTGTGTGCAATAGCGCGCTTGCCGGGTTCAGCACGTTTCATGGTGTCACGTACGGGGGCCGCAAGAATACCGCCTACCCGGCTGGTTTCGCTCAGTTGCAGCAGTCGGTTTAAGTCATCCTGATGCAAACAGGGGCGCGCGGCATCGTGCACCAGAACCCAGGGCGCACCTTGTGCCGCTTTCAGACCTGCCAGGACGGAGTCGGCACGCTCGGCGCCGCCATCCACCACAGTGACGGCGGGATGATGTGCGAGAGGAAGCTGAGCAAAACGCGCGTCACCTGGTGTGACGGCAATGAACACACGTTTAACGCGTGGATGCGCCAGCAGCGCCGCCACGGCATGTTCGAGGATCGTTTTATCGCCAATAGAGAGATATTGTTTGGGACATTCCGTTTGCATGCGGCGGCCAAATCCTGCGGCCGGCACCACGGCATAAACGTCCGGAAGGATTGCTGCCATGTCATTAACCCGGGATTGTTTATCGATTATTTTGCGTATTTTGTCTGTTTTGCACTGACCCCTGAGCGCGTTTAGACGCGTCTGGCACCAGACGATAGAACGTTTCGCCCGGTCTGGTCATGGTTAATTCATTGCGTGCGCGCTCCTCAATTGCCTCCTGCCCGCCATTGAGGTCATCAATTTCGGCAAAGAGTTGATCGTTTCGCGCTTTAAGTTTGGCGTTCGTTGCCTGCTGAACCGCAACGTCGTCATTTACACGACCATAATCATGAAGGCCGTTTTTGCCGAACCACAGCGAGTACTGCAGCCAGACAAGCAAAGCCAGCAACAGCAGCGTTAATTTACCCATCCTGCCCCCTGAAAAACGGCCTCATCATCCCATAACTTTTTCTCAGACTCCACACCGGGGCCGGGTGATACAGGATCACCGCGTCAGAATGTAGCATATTTGCCCGTCTTACCGAAGGTTTGTCCCCGCCGGACACATTGTCTTAACCTGCGTTACGGTTTGAAGTATGGATGGGTTTAGCCCATCAGCCACATAAACAAGCCACCAAACATGGCCACGACCATCAGCAGTGTCGAGACGATGCTATACAGCAGCTTTCCATCAAGCAGAGAATGCAGGGCAATGCCTACCACGACAGCGACAGGCATCAGTGCGAGGAAAAAGGGCCACGTATACAAGAAGAAGAACAGCGTATTCGGGCCATAGAGCAGAAACGGAATTGACAGCGCCAGCAGCCATGCGACAAAACCCACGATGGCCCCAGGGAAGGACCAGGTGGTTTCATCGCTGGTCGTTAAGTTCTCCGACCCTGAAATGGTGATGTTCTGACTGTTGCGCATATCGGACCCCATAGCCTTTTCGGCTGGCAAAACCGGGATACCCTTCAGGCATCGGTATCCACGGTGCTGTCTTAGGATCTGATAATATCGTCCCGTCTCATGAGGTCTAATAATTGACTCACTAAATTTGTTACTAATTGTTCACCTTCAAGGTGAACTTCTGGTGATTCAGGCGCTTCGTAAACCGCGTCAATGCCGGTAAAGTTTCGCAGTTCACCAGCGCGCGCTTTTTTATAGAGTCCTTTTGGGTCCCGCGCTTCACAAATGGCCAATGGGGTATCGACGAAAACCTCGATAAACCGCCCTTCCCCCAGACGCTCGCGCACCGTCTGCCGCTCCGCCCGATGAGGTGAAATAAAGGCGGTCAGGACAACCAGCCCTGCATCGACCATCAGGCGTGCCACTTCCCCCACCCGACGGATATTTTCTTTACGGTCATCATCGCTAAACCCAAGGTCACTGCACAGGCCGTGGCGGACATTGTCACCGTCCAGCAGATAGGTACTCACACCCAGCTTATGCAATGCCGCTTCCAGCGCACCGGCGACGGTAGATTTACCGGAGCCAGACAGCCCGGTAAACCACAGCACCACGCCACGGTGACCGTGGAGAGTTTCGCGTTGCTGCGCCGTCACCGGATGGTCATGCCAGACGACATTTTCGTCATGCTGCGCCATTACTTGCCTCCGAGCAGGTCGCGCGCACCCCAGTGCGGGAAATGCTTACGGACAAGCTGATTCAGCTCCAGCTCAAAGGCGCTGAACGACGAAGGAGCGGCGTTGTCATGATGATGCACCTCGCGCACCATACCGGCCCCTACGGTGACGTTGCTTAAGCGATCGATAAAGATCAGGCCGCCGGTCACCGGGTTTTCCTGGTAAGGATCCAGGGTCAAGGGCTCATCAAACGTCAGATCCACCAGCCCGATACCGTTGAGCGGCAGGTTGTCGACTTCACGTTGATGCAGATTATTGATATCGACCTGGTACTGGATCGCATCCACACGGGCGCGGGTCTTCTTACCGGCGATTTTGATGTCATAGCTCTGGCCTGGCGTTAAAGGCTGTTCCGCCATCCACACCACATCAAGCGACGCGTGTTGTACGGAAGGAACCGTTTCGCTGGCGTCCAGAATCAGGTCACCACGGCTGATGTCGATTTCATCTTTCAGCACCAGGGTAATGGCCTCCCCCGCATGGGCTTCTTGTAAATCACCATCGAAGGTCACAATACGTGCAACGGTAGACTCCACGCCTGACGGCAATACTTTTATACGTTGCCCCACGGACACAGCACCGGATGCCAGCGTGCCGGAAAAGCCACGGAAATCCAGGTTCGGGCGGTTTACATACTGCACCGGGAAGCGCATCGGCTGCGTCTCAACCACGCGGTGAATAGCCACGGTTTCCAGTACTTCAAGCAACGTAGGGCCGCTATACCAGGGGAGTTTTGCGCTCTGGGAGGCCACGTTATCGCCTTCCAGCGCGGAAAGCGGCACAAAGCGAATATCCAGATTGCCCGGCAGCTGTTCAGCAAAGGTCAGGTAATCCTGACGAATCGACTCGAACGTCTCTTCACTAAAGCCAACCAGATCCATTTTGTTCACTGCCACCACCAGGTGCTTAATACCCAGTAACGTGGAGATAAAGCTATGACGGCGGGTCTGATCCAGTACCCCTTTACGGGCGTCAATCAACAGGATGGCCAGATCGCAGGTCGAGGCCCCGGTCGCCATGTTGCGGGTATACTGCTCATGGCCAGGGGTATCCGCAATAATAAATTTACGTTTTTCGGTGGAGAAGTAGCGATACGCCACATCAATGGTAATGCCCTGCTCACGCTCGGCCTGGAGGCCATCCACCAGCAGCGCCAGATCGAGTTTTTCCCCCTGCGTCCCGTGACGCTTACTGTCGTTATGCAGAGTGGAGAGCTGATCTTCATAAATCTGACGGGTGTCGTGCAGCAGGCGACCAATCAGGGTGCTTTTACCGTCGTCGACGCTGCCGCAGGTCAGAAAACGCAGCAGGCTTTTATGCTGTTGTGCATGCAGGTAGGCTTCAACGCCGCCTTCATCGGCAATTTGTTGGGCGATAGTGGTATTCATGGCGGCTCCTTAGAAGTATCCCTGACGTTTTTTCAGCTCCATGGAGCCTGCCTGATCGCGGTCAATGACGCGACCCTGACGTTCACTGGTGGTGGAGACCAGCATCTCTTCGATGATCTCCGGCAGCGTCTGCGCCCCGGACTCCACCGCACCGGTCAGCGGCCAGCAGCCAAGGGTACGAAAACGCACCATCTGTTTTTTGATCACCTCACCTGGTTGCAAATCAATACGATCGTCATCGATCATCATCAGCATGCCATCGCGCTCCAGGACCGGGCGCTCTGCGGCCAGGTACAGCGGAACGATTTCAATATTTTCGAGGTAGATGTACTGCCAGATATCCAGCTCGGTCCAGTTGGAGAGCGGGAAAACGCGGATGCTTTCGCCTTTATTAATCTGGCCGTTATAGTTGTGCCACAGCTCCGGGCGCTGGTTTTTCGGGTCCCAGCGGTGGAAACGATCGCGGAAGGAGTAAATACGCTCTTTCGCGCGCGACTTCTCTTCATCACGGCGTGCACCGCCGAAGGCTGCGTCAAAACCGTATTTGTTCAGCGCCTGCTTCAGCCCTTCGGTTTTCATGATATCGGTATGCTTAGCGCTGCCGTGCACGAACGGGTTAATACCCATCGCCACCCCTTCCGGGTTTTTATGCACCAACAGCTCGCAGCCATAGGCCTTCGCCGTACGGTCACGGAACTCATACATCTCACGGAACTTCCAGCCGGTGTCCACATGCAGCAGTGGGAAAGGTAGCGTACCCGGATAAAACGCCTTACGCGCCAGGTGCAGCATCACGCTGGAGTCTTTGCCGATGGAGTACATCATCACCGGATTGGAAAATTCGGCGGCCACCTCGCGAATGATATGGATGCTTTCTGCTTCCAGTTGTCGCAGGTGAGTGAGTCGTTTTTGGTCCATAACCGTTCCTTAAGCCAGATTCACCACGGAGGCATCAAACGCGTCCGGGCCTGTCGAGTGTTGAAACCAGGCGAGTTGATGATGCAATTGTACAACCTCTCCCACCACTAACAGGGCAGGCATCGGCGCATCTTTCGCCAGTTCTTCAAGTTGTTGTAATGTGCCGGTTCTGACCTGCTGGTCAGCCCGTGTGCCGCGAGAAATCACTGCAACAGCGGTGCTGGCATCGCGACCATGCGCAATCAGCTGCTCGGCGATCTCTGCAGCCTTCATTGTGCCCATATATATCGCCAGCGTCTGGCGGCTCTGCGCCAGTTGTGCCCAGTCGAACGGCGTGCTGTCCGCTTTGTAGTGGCCGGTCACAAAGGTGGCGCTCTGAGCAAAATCGCGATGCGTTAACGGAATGCCTGCATAAGCCGTTGCGCCCGAGGCTGCCGTCACGCCTGGCACCACCTGGAAGGGAATGCCCGCCGCCGCCGCGGCCTGCAGTTCTTCGCCCCCACGGCCGAAAATAAAGGGGTCGCCCCCCTTCAGGCGCACGACGGTTTTACCCGCCTGTGCGGCTTCGACCATCATGCGGTTAGTGTCGTGCTGCGCAACCAGGTGCGATCCCGCGCGTTTGCCAACGCTTATCAGCTCCGCATCCCGGCGGACCAGCTCCAGAACGCCTTCGGTGACCAGGTGGTCATAGAAGACCACATCAGCCTGCTGCATGACCTGCAAACCGCGCAGGGTCAGTAAACCGGCATCACCAGGCCCTGCTCCCACCAGAATAATTTCGCCCTGGCTGCTGCCAGGTTTCGCCAGCTCATCCGCCAGTGCCTGTTCCGCCTCCGACTCTTTACCTGCCGCCATCAGGCTGGCAAAACGTCCCCGAAAAGCGACATCCCAGAAACGGCGGCGTTCATCGGTGGTTTTCCGGTACGCTTTAATACGGTTACGCCAGCGGCCTGCAACTTCAGCCATACGACCCAGGTTTGCCGGCAGCAACGCTTCAATCTTTTCCCGCAGCAGACGTGCCAGCACCGGCGCATTACCGCCAGAGGAGATGGCCACCAGCAGCGGGGCACGATCGACAATGGAAGGAAAGATAAACGAGCACAGCGGCTGATCGTCGACCACGTTAACCAGCCGGTGACGTGCGTTGGCCGCGTCGAATACCCGACGATTAAGCGCCGCATCGTCAGTTGCCGCAATCACCAGAAAAACAGCATCAAGCTGAGAGTCGTCAAAGTGGCGTGCGATGCATTTAATCTGTTGTTGGTCAGCCAGACGCTGAAGCGATGGCTCAAGTGCTTCTGCCACCACCTGTACCTGCGCCCCCGCCTTGCGTAAGAAAGTAATTTTCCGCGCGGCGATCTCTCCCCCCCCAATCACCAGCACGGGACGGTCTTTCACAGCAGCAAACAAAGGCAGGTAATCCACAGGCGTTGACTCACTCATCAGCAGGAATAGTGGGACTATAGGGGGAGCCCTCAGGCGAATGAAATTACGAATTGGAATGAGTAGTTCCGCAAAGGAATAACGCGCTGGCAATGGTCATATCAAAAAGTGCTTAAGGCCCCGGTTTTCGCAACCTTGCGAAGAAATGAAATTGTGTAATCGGGGTCACAGTTTCATACTAAGCGCGGTAAAAATTTAGCATCAAAAAGGACTCCCTATGTTTTCCGCATTGCGCCACCGTACCGCTGCCCTGGCGCTCGGCGTATGCTTTATTCTCCCTGCTCAGGCAAGAGCCCCCCATCCTGGCGAATTTGCAAGCACTCAGGCGCGCCATATTGCTACCTATTTTCCTGGCCGGATGACCGGTACTCCGGCAGAGATGCTCTCTGCCGATTACCTGCGCCAGCAGTTTGCCCGGATGGGCTATAAAAGTGACATTCGTAAATTTAACAGCCGCTATACGTGGACGGCGCAGGATAACCAGCAGAACTGGCAGAACGTTACCGGCAGTACGGTGATTGCCGCCCACGAAGGTAAGCATCCGCAACAGATCATCATCATGGCGCATCTGGACACCTATGCCCCTCGCAGCGAGGCAGATATCGACCATAATCTGGGCGGACTGAGCCTGCAGGGTATTGATGACAATGCGGCAGGACTGGGGGTGATGCTCGAACTGGCGGAACAATTGAAGTCCGTGCCAACGGATTACAGCATTCGTTTTATTGCCACCAGTGGTGAAGAGGAAGGAAGCCTCGGGGCGCAGAATGTCCTTAAGCGCATGAGTGAAGCCGAGAAGAAACATACCCTGCTGGTCATTAATCTCGATAATCTCGTGGTTGGGGACCATCTCTATTTTAATAGCGGGAAAAAAACCCCTGCCTCAGTACGTAAACTCACCCGCGACCGGGCACTGAGCATTGCCCGCAGTCTGGGGATCCCCGCCAGCACGAATCCTGGTAAACATCCTGACTACCCTAAGGGGACCAGCTGCTGTGGTGACGCAGAGGTCTTTGATAATGAAGGTATTCCGGTACTGTCAGTGGAGGCAACGAACTGGATGTTAGGCAAAAAAGATGGTTATCAGCAGCGGGCAAAATCCCGGGCTTTCCCCGACGGGGTAAGCTGGCATAGCGTTAAGCTCGATAACATTCAGCATATTGACCAGGCGCTTCCGGGGCGGATTGAACACCGCAGCCGCGATGTGATGCGCATTATGCTGCCGCTGGTAAGGGAACTGGCAAAGGCCACGAAAACATAAAGCGGCCGATAGGGTTAAAGAAGGGAGCACTGGCTCCCTTCTTCATCATTTGATGCCCATCGCCGCGTTTAACTGCTTCATGGCTTCCAGACCCTGTTTGCATCCAACATCCCGCTGCTCAGGCGGATAGCTTTCCAGCTGCTTTTTGGTTTCGGCAATCTGGGTTTTCAGCATATCAACCTGCGCTTTTGCCTCTTCGTGTTTTGAGGCCTCAGCGATGAAATTATCCACCGTCGCGAAGTATTGTTTGCATGTCTCCGTTTGTGCAAAAGAGGAGGCGCAAAGGCCCATCAGCAGTGCTGCCAGCACGATCTTTTTCATCATATTATCCCTGTTTGAAGTATTGAGGTGATGCCATCCCACATGGCGCGGGTACGATAGCAAAATCAGGCAGCGGGGAGAGGTCTGGAACCGGACTGGTTGGGGGAAGGAAGAAGGTTACTGCTGGGCTGAGGAATATATGAACCTGAGCGGCCAGCGTGATAAAGGCTGGTTTATTCCCGCTCGCGCGGGGAACACTCTTAAATTAATTCATTGATTTCTAATAAAAAAATATCACCCTTAAAATTCTACCAACTTTCCTATGTTTTTTAAGAATCTTAAGATATTGATTTTACTCACTATGTGAAATGGTGCCTGGCGCAATATCACCTTTCACCGTCAGAGCGCCCTGCCACAAATAAAAAAACGCCCGGTGGTTAGCCGGGCGCTTATTCCTATGACGCATCCACAATCTACAGTCAGCCTTCGTGCAGGCCGCACTCGCGTTTCAGGCCGAAGAAGCGGGTATCTTCCTCCGCCATGCCGGGTTCCCATTTACGGGTGGTATGGGTGTCGCCGACGGAGAGATAGCCTTCGTCCCACAACGGATGGTATTTCAGGCCGTGCTTTTGCAGGTACTGATAGACGGTACGGTTATCCCAGTCAATGATCGGCAGCACCTTAAAGACGCCACGCTGAAGGCCGAGCACCGACAGATTGGCGCGGCTCTCGGACTGTTCACGACGCAGGCCCGCAAACCAGGTTTGTGCCTTCAGTTCCTTCAGCGCACGGTTCATCGGCTCGACTTTGTTGATATCGTTGTATTTTTCAATTCCCTCAACACCCTGCTCCCACAACTTGCCATAACGCGCCTCCTGCCAGGCAGGAGTTTGCGGCGCACGGAAGATTTGCAGGTTCAGCTTGAGCTTGTCCGTCAGCTCATCAATAAAGCGATAGGTTTCCGGGAACAAATAGCCGGTATCCGTCAGGATAACCGGGATATCCGGGCAAAGCTGATTCACCAGATGCAGGCTCACCGCCGCCTGAATGCCGAAACTGGAGGAGAGCACATATTCACCCGGCAGATTTTCCAGTGCCCAGGCCACACGCTCCTCAGCGTTTTTAGCTTCCAGCTGAGCGTTAACATCTGCAAGCGCAAGCGCACTCTCCTCTTTGGACAACGCATTCAGAGCAGAGAGATCAAGTACGGACATAGGTTCCTCACTTATGAATTTATCCTCATCCTGCTTTTCCCTTAAAAGAGAGCAGGACGAGGCCAAATTAGCTTATTCCCAGAAATCACGGGCCGGGTCGAGCACCGGGCGGATAATGCCCGTGCGGACAGTAAAGTCACCAAAACCTTCCCCTGATTCACGCTCTTTTGCCCAGCGCCCCACTAGCTCATCCAGTGATGCGATAATTTCCGGCTCAGTGATGTTCTCTTTAAACATGCGCGGGATACGCGTTCCTATGCGGTTGCCGCCCAGGTGCAGGTTATAACGGCCCGGGGCTTTGCCCACCAGACCAACCTCCGCCAGCATGGCGCGACCACAGCCGTTGGGACAGCCCGTCACGCGGGTCACAATATGCTCATCCGCCACGCCGTGCTTCGCCATCACCTCTTCCACTTTATCGACGAAGGAGGGCAGGAAACGCTCCGCTTCGGCCATCGCTAACGGGCAGGTCGGGAAAGAGACGCAGGCCATTGAGTTTTCACGCTGCGGCGTGACGGCGTCCATCAGGCCGCTCTGCCGGGCGATTTTCTCAATGTCTGCCTTCTGGCTTTCCGGCACGCCCGCGATGATCAGATTCTGATTCGCGGTAATACGGAATTCGCCTTTATGGATCTTCGCGATCTCAAGCAGCCCCGTTTTTAGCGGCCGGCCGGGGTAATCCAGAATGCGTCCGTTTTCAATAAACAGCGTCAGATGCCATTTATTGTCGATCCCTTTCACCCAGCCAATGCGATCGCCTCGCCCGGTAAATTCATAAGCGCGGATCGGCTCAAACTTAATGCCCGCGCGGCGTTCCACTTCCGCTTTGAACGTCTCAACCCCGACGCGCTCAAGGGTATATTTGGTCTTGGCATTTTTACGATCGGTACGGTTACCCCAGTCACGCTGGGTGGTCACAACAGCTTCTGCAACGGCCAGCGTATGTTCAACCGGAATATAACCAAACTCACTCGCGGTACGGGCATAGGTTTTTTTATTACCGTGTTCAATGGAAAGCCCACCACCTACCAGCAGGTTAAAGCCCACCAGCTTGCCGTTTTCGGCGATCGCCACAAAGTTCATGTCGTTGGCGTGCAGATCGATATCGTTCTGCGGCGGGATCACCACGGTCGTCTTGAATTTACGCGGCAGATAGGTCTGACCGAGGATCGGCTCTTCGTCAGTAGTGGCGACTTTTTCCTGATCGAGCCAGATCTCTGCATAGGCGCGGGTGCGCGGCAAAAGATGCTCGGAGATCTTCTTCGCCCATTCGTAGGCTTCAGCGTGCAGCTCAGACTCGTACGGGTTAGAGGTGCAGAGCACGTTACGGTTCATGTCATTGGCGGTAGCCAGCGCGTCCAGCCCCACCGAGTGCAGCATCTGGTGCACCGGCTTGACGTTCTTCTTCAGAATGCCGTGGAACTGGAAAGTCTGACGGTTAGTCAGACGAATACTGCCGTAAATAGTGTTTTCTGCAGCAAACTTATCAATCGCCTGCCACTGATGGGTGGTGATCACCCCGCCCGGCAGGCGGCAGCGCAGCAGCATCGCGTGGCGCGGCTCCAGTTTCTGGGCCGCTCGCTCGGCGCGAATATCACGGTCGTCCTGCTGGTACATACCGTGAAAACGGATGAGCAGGAAGTTGTCGCCTTTGAAGCCGCCGGTCAGACCGTCATTCAAATCTTCCGCAATAGTACCGCGCAGATAATTACTCTCGATCTTCATGCGCTCGGCGTCTGCCAGCTTACCTTCGACCACTAAAGGTCCTGGATGTTTTTCGCTCATTAGTAGACATCTCGCTGATAACGGCGCTCAACGCGCAGCTCACTTAAATATTCGTCTGCTGCTTCAGCGTCCATCGCGCCAAATTCAGCAATCACGTCCAGTAAAGCCTGCTCAACGTCTTTCGCCATGCGATTGGCGTCGCCACAGACATAAATATGGGCACCGTCATTAATCCAGCGCCACAGTTCCGCGCCCTGCTGGCGCAGTTTGTCTTGTACGTATATTTTTTCTTTCTGGTCACGGGACCAGGCCAGATCGATACGGTTCAGCACGCCCTCTTTGACATAGCGCTGCCACTCGACCTGGTAGAGGAAATCTTCGGTGAAGTGCGGGTTGCCGAAGAACAACCAGTTTTTCCCCTCAGCCCCCTCTGCCGCACGTTGTTGCATAAAGGCGCGGAACGGCGCAATACCGGTGCCTGGCCCAATCATAATTACCGGGGTTTGTGGGTTGGCAGGCAGACGGAAGTTGTCGTTATGTTCGATGAACACCCGAACTTCGCCCTCTTCTTCCACGCGGTCAGCAAGGAAACTGGAGGCTCCACCCGCGCGAGCGCGGCCTTCCACGTCGTAGCGCACGACGCCCAGCGTCACATGCACTTCCGTTTCCACTTCCGCCTGGGATGAGGCAATAGAGTACAGACGCGGGGTGAGCGGACGCAGCAGGCCGGTCAGGGCCTCAGCATCAAGTTGCGCCGGGGAGAAGCGCACCATATCCACAATCGGCGTGGTAGCCGCATAATGTTGTAACTGAGCCTTATCGCCCACCAGCGGCAGCAGAGATTCACTGCGGGTCAGGGTAGCGTAGTTCTCTACGATATTGGCAGTGTTCACCGTCAGTTCGAAATGCCATTGCAACGCTTCCGCCAGCGGCAGCGTTTTGCCGTCGACCGTGACCTGCTCATCCCCTTTCAGCCAAAGCAGTTCTACAAGCTCTTTGACCAGCGCCGGATCGTTCTCGTACCACACGCCCAATGCATCACCTGGCTGGTAACGCAGGCCGGAATCGCCCAGATCGATTTCAAGGTGGCGAACATCTTTTTCTGAGTTACGCCCGGTAATTTTTTGATTAACAGAGAGCGTCGCCGTCAGCGGTTCTTCTTTTGTATATGGGCTGGTGAAGACCTCGTTTACCACACCGCTTGCTGTTACCGCAGCCTGGGCTGGGGTCTCTTCAGGCACACGCGCTTTCAATACCTCGACGATGCGGGCACGCCACTCTGCCGCGGCGGCCTGGTATTCAACGTCAGCATCAACGCGATCGAGCAGACGTTCAGCCCCGAGCTCAGCCAGCTTATTGTCAAAATCTTTGCCCACCTGGCAGAAGAATTCATAGGAGGTATCACCCAGACCAAAGACGGCAAAGGCCGCGCCATTCAGCTTCGGCGCTTTTTTCGAGAACAGGAACTTATGTAATGCGACAGCTTCTTCCGGTGCGTCGCCCTCACCCTGCGTCGAGGCCACCACCACCAGTAATTTTTCGTTGGCGATTTGTTTGAATTTATAGTCGCCCGCGCTTACCAGATTTACGTTGAGTTTTGCCGCGAGCAGATCATCGCGCAGCGCTTCTGCCACACGGCGCGCATTGCCTGTCTGAGAGGCTGAAATCACGGTAATAGTGGGTGTTTCAACAGCAGAGGCCGGTGCTGTCGCGCCAGCGCTGGCACCTGGCTGCTGGTTGAGTACGCCCCAGAAATAGCCAGAAACCCAGGCAAGCTGGGTGGGGGTGAGGTCGGTAGTGGCCGCCGTCAGGCGTGCCAGTTGCTCCGGGTTCAGCGGAAGCAAAGCGGAAGGTGGGACCTGAGTCGTCATGCGTCGTTATGTTCCAGTAAGCAAAGCTGTTTCCACGCCCTGTCAGCGCGATAAAAACAGAAGAGAAAGTAAGGTTAACGGCGGGGATAATAACAATTAAAGAAAGGTTGGAAATATCAAATAACCAAAAGAACTAACCTGTTTTAGTTATAGTTTTTAACAGTAAAACAGATTAAACAAGTGGTTGATATGTAAATAAAAGATCAAAGCAAACCACGGGTATAGCCGCTACAAACACTTTTAGCGGTTTTAGTTAATGCTAAAAAAGGTTATTCGGGCTACCATGCGGCGGTTTTTTTTCAGTCAGAGAGTAAATTATGTCTACCACCTTATTTAAAGATTTCATGTTTGAAGCCGCCCATCATTTGCCTCATGTCCCCGCCGGGCATAAGTGCGGTCGTCTTCATGGCCACTCGTTTATGGTGCGCCTGGAAATCACGGGCGAGGTGGATCCCCATACCGGCTGGATCATGGATTTTGCCGAGCTGAAAGCGGCCTTCAGGCCGACGTACGATCGCCTCGATCACTTTTACCTTAATGAGATTCCCGGCCTTGAAAATCCAACCAGCGAAGTGCTGGCAAAATGGATCTGGGATCAGGTTAAACCTGTCGTGCCGTTGCTGAGCGCCGTAACGATTAAAGAGACCTGTACGGCAGGTTGCATATATCGCGGAGAGTAGCCTTTCGGCTACGCCCTCCTCTTCTGCCTGGGCTGGGGCCCCCATACTTTTGTGAAGGTTCATCCCCGCTGGCGCGGGGAACACTTATCGAGCAACCAGCCATACTCGCCCCCCTGCGGTTTATCCCCGCTCGCGCGGGGAACACCCTAATCGCAACCTGTTGAATGATAAAAAGATTTATCAAGCGCAAAAATCTACCGATTTTTTGACACGTGTGAACAAAACTAACGTATTGATTATTATTGAAAATAAAAAACCATCCAGGCCCAAATCTTATTTCACCGACCATCGTACAAAAGCTAACAGAAGAGAAATAAAAAAGCGCCTTGCTATAACACAAGACGCTTTTTTAAGAGGTGTCGCACCAGACGCGAAAAATCAGGCGATATTGAGGTACTTGTGCGTCTGCATCGATAGCCGCCAGTTGCGAGCGATACAGGTTTCAATGCACAGACGTGTTGCATCCTCTTTCTGGCTGATAGGCTGCAAGGCAATCACCCGGTGTTTATCGTCTTTCAGTTGGGTCAGCAATTCATCCAGCGCCTCAATATCTCGCATACGCCCGACCGGGTGCTTAATTTCATCCGCGCGTTCCAGCGCCTGCTGGAGGATGTCATACCCGCCGCGCATATTCACTTTCGGCGACACGGTCACCCAGGTCGCATGCGAAGTACGTATCTCATGGGTGCCGCTGGTTTCAACCTGGCAGCTGAATCCGTGTTTTGTCAGAAGGTGGGTCAGGGGAATCAGATCATGAATGCAGGGTTCGCCGCCGGTAATCACCACATGGCGAGCCGTCCAGCCCTGACGCTCGATAATCGTCAGCAGGTCTTCGCTGGTTGCCGCGCCCCACTTATCGTTCTCTTTGGTTTTAGCCAGAATGCTGTAGAGGGAGATTTCCCGATCTTCAAGCTTATCCCAGGTGTGTTTGGTGTCGCACCAGGCGCAACCCACCGGGCATCCCTGTAAACGAATAAAAATGGCGGGGACGCCGGTAAAGTAACCCTCACCTTGCAGGGTCTGGAACATCTCATTAATCGGGTACTGCATAGTAAACTCTATTGATGGGGTGAATATAAATTATCGCAGATGTTGTGCATCAGGTCATGTGCGAGAGCTGCTTTCCTGCGCCCATAAAAAAACCCGCCGAAGCGGGTTTTATTTCTCAGGCAAGTCAGGCTTATGCCTGGCCTTTGATCTCTTTACGACCGTGGTACGGCGCTTGTTCACCCAGTGCTTCTTCGATACGAATCAGCTGGTTGTATTTAGCAACGCGGTCAGAACGGCTCATAGAACCAGTTTTGATCTGGCCTGCAGCGGTACCAACAGCAAGATCTGCGATGGTCGCGTCTTCAGTTTCGCCAGAACGGTGAGAGATAACAGCGGTGTAACCAGCATCTTTCGCCATTTTGATCGCAGCCAGAGTTTCGGTCAGAGAACCGATCTGGTTGAATTTGATCAGGATGGAGTTAACGATGCCTTTTTCGATACCTTCTTTCAGGATCTTGGTGTTGGTTACGAACAGATCGTCACCAACCAGCTGGATTTTGTCGCCCAGTACTTTGGTCTGGTAAGCGAAGCCAGCCCAGTCAGACTCGTCCAGGCCATCTTCGATGGAGACGATCGGGTACTGTTTGGTCAGATCTTCCAGGAAGTGAGTGAACTCTTCAGAGGTGAAGGCTTTGTTGCCTTCGCCAGCCAGAACATATTTACCATCTTTGTAGAATTCAGATGCTGCACAGTCCATCGCCAGTGTGATGTCAGTGCCAAGTTCGTAGCCAGCTGCTTTAACCGCTTCTGCGATTACAGCCAGTGCTTCAGCGTTGGAACCCAGGTTCGGCGCATAGCCACCTTCGTCACCCACTGCTGTGTTCATACCTTTGGATTTCAGAACTTTAGCCAGGTTATGGAACACTTCTGAACCCATACGTACGGCTTCTTTCAGGGATTTCGCGCCAACTGGCTGAATCATGAATTCCTGGATGTCGACGTTGTTGTCAGCGTGCTCACCACCGTTGATGATGTTCATCATCGGAACCGGCATAGAGTATTTGCCTGGCGTGCCGTTCAGTTCAGCGATGTGTGCGTACAGCGGCAGACCTTTGGACGCTGCAGCAGCTTTAGCCGCAGCCAGGGAAACGGCCAGAATGGCGTTTGCACCAAAGTTGGATTTGTTTTCAGTGCCATCGAGGTCGATCATGATCTTGTCGATGCCAGCCTGATCTTTTGCGTCTTTACCCAGGATAGCCTGAGCGATCGGACCATTGACCGCGCCAACAGCTTTCAGTACGCCTTTACCCAGGAAGCGAGATTTGTCGCCATCGCGCAGTTCCAGCGCTTCGCGGGAACCAGTAGAAGCACCTGACGGAGCGGCTGCCAGACCTACGAAACCACCTTCCAGGTGAACTTCAGCTTCAACAGTCGGGTTACCACGGGAGTCGATGATTTCACGACCGATGACTTTAACGATTTTGGACATTAGGATTTCCTCAGTACAAGTTAAACTAAAACTCCAGACAAACAATGCCCGCTCTTTCATTCTCCGCCCTACAACTGCGTTAGCCTGCTTGTTCACGCCGGTCACTTAGATTACTAAGCTCCCGGGGGTTCACTCACAGGCTGCCTTGTAGTAGAACGAATGCTAGTGGAGCGCCTTAAGAAGCATTGCCGTTCAAACTCTTACTTCGCCTGACGTTTCTGGAACTCACTGGCGGCTTTCACAAAACCAGCAAACAGTGGGTGCCCATCACGCGGCGTAGAAGTAAATTCCGGGTGGAACTGACAAGCGACAAACCACGGGTGGTTTGGCACTTCGATGATCTCGACCAACTGATCATCGCCGGAACGGCCTGCAACACGCAGACCCGCAGCTTCAATTTGTTTCAACAGCAGATTGTTGACTTCATAACGATGGCGATGACGTTCAACAATGGTAGGCGCGTCGTACAACCGACGGACCAGGCTGTCATCGCTGAGCTGGCATTGCTGCGCCCCAAGACGCATAGTGCCACCGAGATCGCTCTTCTCCGAACGTACTTCAATCTGGCCTTCTTCATCTCGCCATTCGGTAATGAGCGCCACAACCGGGTACTTACAGTCTGGCACAAATTCCGTTGAGTTGGCGTTATCCATGCCCGCAACGTGGCGAGCAAACTCGATGAGAGCCACCTGCATACCCAGGCAAATACCCAGATAAGGAATATTGTTTTCACGTGCATAGCGTGCGGTGGCGATCTTGCCCTCAACCCCACGGTAGCCGAAGCCGCCAGGGATCAGAATAGCATCCAGATCTTTCAGAATTTCTACACCACGGGTCTCAACATCCTGCGAATCAATCAGCTTGATGTTAACGGTCACGCGGTTTTTCAGGCCACCGTGTTTTAGTGCTTCAATTACGGACTTATAGGCGTCAGGCAGTTCAATGTACTTGCCGATCATACCAATAGTCACTTCCCCTGCCGGGTTCGCTTCTTCGTAAATCACCTGTTCCCATTCTGACAGGTTTGCTTCCGGACAGTTCAAGCTGAATCGTTTACAAATATAATCGTCCAGGCCCTGTGATTTCAACAGGCCCGGAATTTTATAAATGGAATCGACATCTTTCATTGAAATAACGGCTTTTTCAGGCACGTTACAGAACAATGCAATTTTCGCACGTTCATTGGCAGGCACCGCACGATCGGAGCGGCAAACCAGAATGTCTGGCTGAATACCGATAGAGAGCAGCTCTTTTACAGAGTGCTGAGTCGGTTTGGTTTTAACTTCACCCGCTGCGGCCATGTACGGCACCAGGGTCAGATGCATGAACAGCGCGTGCTCACGACCAATGTCGACCGCCAGCTGGCGAATGGCTTCAAGGAACGGCAGAGATTCGATATCACCGACGGTACCGCCAATCTCGACCAGCACGACGTCGTGACCTTCGCCACCCGCAATGATGCGCTCTTTAATGGCGTTAGTAATATGCGGAATGACCTGAACGGTCGCGCCAAGATAGTCGCCACGGCGCTCTTTGCGCAATACATCAGAATAGATACGACCTGTCGTGAAGTTGTTACGACGCGTCATCTTGGTACGGATAAAACGCTCATAGTGACCCAGGTCCAGATCGGTTTCAGCGCCGTCTTCAGTAACGAACACTTCCCCGTGTTGGATTGGGCTCATGGTACCTGGATCGACGTTGATATACGGATCCAGTTTCATCATGGTCACATTGAGGCCACGGGCTTCAAGAATGGCTGCGAGGGAGGCTGCGGCAATGCCTTTACCCAGAGAGGATACGACCCCGCCGGTCACAAAAATATAGTTCGTTGTCATGCTGAACCTGAGAAGTTAGGGTGAAACGATGGAATAACCAGGACGGGAAAGTAGTATACCCGAACACGACGAGCGCCACAAACTTTCATTCTCCGTCTCCTGTCTCAGCCAAAACTCGCAATGGGAGTGAGAAAATAGCCACTTTCGGCTAAATGTTTTTGACGCAAATCAAGCGCTTGTTATTTAAAAAATCACACAAATAGCGCTTGATCGCAGAAACTCGTTAGAGATCAGTTTCCTGGCGTTTTACTTCCTGCCAGACTTCTTCCATCGTTTCGAGATCAACCCCGGTCATTTCCAGACCACGTGCGGTCACGATTCTTTCCACTTCGCGGAAACGGCGCTCAAATTTCAGGTTGGCTTTTTGTAAGGCGACTTCGGCTTTTACCCCCAGGTGACGGGAAAGATTGACGGTTGCAAACAGTAAATCGCCCATCTCCTCTTCCAGTTTTTTCTCATCCACGACGGCCTGTTTTGCCTCATCCATCACTTCATCAATCTCTTCATAAACTTTATCCAGCACCGGCCCAAGCGTCGTCCAGTCAAAACCCACCGTAGAACAGCGTTTCTGGATTTTATGGGCACGCATTAACGCTGGCAGGCTATGAGGGATATCGTCCAGCGCTGAATGCTGAGATTTTTCGGCGCGTTCCGCTGATTTGATCGCTTCCCAGCGCGCCAGCACCTCGGTGCTGTTCCCGGCATGGGCGTTACCAAAAATATGCGGATGACGACGTTCCAGCTTGTCGCTTATCGCGGCACAGACATCATCAAAGTTAAACAGCGTCTTCTCCTGAGCCATCTGTGCATAGAACACGACCTGGAAGAGCAAATCACCCAGCTCACCACGCAGATCGTCAAAGTCTTCACGGGCGATAGCGTCCAGCACTTCGTAGGTCTCTTCGAGGGTGTAAGGCGCGATGGTGGCAAACGTCTGTTCTTTGTCCCACGGGCAGCCGTTTTCCGGGTCACGCAGACGCGCCATGATGCCGAGCAGGCGATCGATTTGGGTTTTATTGTTGGTAACAGTCATACAGCCTCTTCTCATTTCAACGTTCACTCATGATAACCTGTCAGCGGACAGCTTCCACCTCCATCCTATATTCGCCGAAGCAATAGCGCATTCAGGACTGCGAAAAGAATGGCGCCCAACTTGATCGTATCGTAATCAGCTATATCGTATGTTCTCAGTATCGCGTACCCATAACCGCGATAACACACCACGTCGTAGTACCCGATAATAATATGAATCGCACCGAAAAAATTTATTATTACAACAAATAAAAAACGAGATAGTCTATTTGAATAAACACAACTATGCAGACGATAGCACCCGATAAAAAAAACGATCCCAGCCAAATAATAAAGTACAACCGGAAGCCATGGTTTTGATAAGAAGATAACATCCTGCTCCATACTTAGTGCCTCAGGTCGTTTTCATTAAAAGCAGGCATCAATGATAAAACTGTCACTTCATCGCTACTGCTTGCAAGCATAAAGCCAAAGGCAATAACACCTGACTTCCGCTATAACCCCTCTTGTCCGATACACATTAATACGCATCGCAGAGGGGGCTGGGGTATTCTCAGAGACCACAAGATAGAAAGTTAAAACACCCTGCTGTTTAAACGTCATTCATAAATGACGTATTATCTCGATGAATGTTTTTTTCATCGCTTTTCTTACGAGCCGTAATGGACAATGAGTGCCAACGCTATTTATTAAAATTTAAATGTTTCAGAAATGAATATCGAGGATAGTTTAACGTTCAGAAGTGCAAAAGGGGACTACCGGATGGTAATTCAGAAATCAGCCCGCTATTAAGAAGAGGCCATTGAACAACGTTCAATGGCCTTACGCTTTTATCAACCACCATGCAGTCGACGGGCGTCAATCACATCCGGCACCTGGTTCAGTTTACTGAGCACGCGGCCCAGTACCTGCAGGTTGTAGATTTCGATATTCATATCGATGGTGGCGAGCTGCTGTCTGGTGTCACTGCGGCTGGCAACGCCCAGCACATTTACCTTCTCGTTGGCGAGAATGGTGGTGATATCACGAAGCAGGCCGCTACGATCATTGGCGGTGACACGTACCACCAGTGAGTAGCCCGCAGAGTAACTCTCCCCCCAGACAGCATCCACCAGACGCTCTGGCGCATGGGCTCGCAGTTCATGGAGTTGATCGCAATCGGCGCGATGGATAGAAATGCCTCTGCCCTGGGTGATAAAGCCCACAATTTCATCGCCCGGAATCGGCTGGCAGCAGCGCGCAATGTGGTGCATCAGATTACCGACACCCTCAACCACCACACGGCCATTATCTTTGCTGCGTGTTTGCGGGGCGTAGGTTTTCTGCTGCAACTGCTTCAACGCCGCCGCATCCTGTTCTGCCGCGCTCGGTTTATTGAACTGCGCCTGCAGGAAGTTGACCATCTGGTTGAGACGAATATCGCCGCCGCCAATGGCCGCCAGCAGCTCTTCCAGATCGTTAAAGTTGTAACGCGGGAGGAGCTGTTTTTCCGCCTCTTTCAGGCTGATACCAAGATGGGCCAGTTCATCATCAAGGATTTGGCGACCGGCAAGAATGTTTTTATCCCTGTCCTGTTTACGGAACCAGTTATGGATTTTCGAGCGCCCACGGCTGGTAGTCACGTAGCCAAGGTTAGGGTTCAGCCAGTCACGACTTGGGTTAGGCTGTTTCTGGGTAATGATTTCAATCTGATCGCCCATCTGCAGCTGGTAGGTAAAGGGAACAATACGCCCACCAATTTTGGCACCGATACAGCGGTGCCCGACATCGCTATGGATATGATAAGCAAAGTCCAGCGGTGTGGAGCCTGCGGGCAGGTCAACCACATCCCCTTTCGGCGTAAACACATAGACCCGGTCGTCAAACACCTGGCTGCGCACTTCGTCGAGCATTTCGCCGGAGTCCGCCATCTCTTCCTGCCAGGCTATCAGCTTACGCAGCCAGGCAATACGATCTTCGTGGCTGGAGCGTGGTCCCGGTGTTGCCGTCCCTTCTTTGTACTTCCAGTGCGCGGCAACGCCAAGCTCGGCGTCCTCGTGCATCTGTTTGGTACGAATCTGAATCTCTACAGTTTTGCCGCCCGGCCCCAGCACCACGGTATGGATCGACTGGTAACCATTCGGTTTTGGGTTCGCCACATAATCATCGAACTCATCCGGCAAATGGCGGAAGTGGGTGTGCACAATACCCAATGCCGCATAGCAGTCCTGCAGACGCTCGGCCACGATACGTACGGCGCGGACGTCAAACAGCTCGTCAAAAGCGAGATGCTTCTTCTGCATTTTGCGCCAGATGCTGTAGATGTGCTTTGGACGACCATAAACCTCTGCCTTAACGCCTTCGTTTTTAATTTCAGAGCGTAAGTGACCCACGAATTCGTCGATGTAATGCTCGCGGTCGATGCGGCGTTCATGCAGCAGTTTGGCGATGCGCTTGTATTCCGCAGGGTGCAGGTAGCGGAAGCAGTAATCTTCCAGCTCCCATTTGAGCTGGCCAATCCCGAGACGGTTCGCCAATGGCGCGTAGATATTCGTACACTCTTTTGCAGCCAGCACGCGCTCGTCTTCTGGCGCATCTTTGACTTCGCGTAGATGGGCAACGCGCTCTGCAAGTTTAATCACCACACAACGGAAATCGTCCACCATCGCCAGCAGCATTCGGCGCACGTTATCGACCTGTTCAGAGGAGACTGAGTCGTTATGGGTGGCTTTAAGTTGACGGATGGCTGCCATATCCCGCACGCCGTGGATGAGCTCCACGATGGCACTGCCTACACTTTCCCGCAGTACATCTTCACTGACAACATCAGCATCTGCCAGCGGGAAAAGCATTGCCGCCCGCAGGGTGTCGATGTCCATACTGAGCATGGAGAGAATTTCCACCATTTCGACGCCACGCCACAGTAGCAACTCGGCATCGGGGTGTCCCTGTGTTTGTCGAAGACAATATTCCCAGGTTTCGGTTAAGCGTTCACACGACGGCTGACTGGAGATGCCCAGACTGGCGATCCATTTTTTAGGATCGAATTCACCCGCTTTATTCAAATGCGCACTTCTTACCGCAACCATTGTCCTCTCCTTTAAGGGACCGGGCCTGCCGAAGTCAGCAAGCCGAAATTAATCACTTATGCTCGAATAAAACCATCGATTCCAGATGACCAGTGTGCGGGAACATATCCAGCATCGCCAGCCGCTGAATCTGGTAACCCGCATTTAATAGCGCTTGACTGTCACGGGCAAGCGTTGCCGGATTACAGGAAACATATACCACTTTTTTTGGTGCCAGTTTTACCACGTACTGCATGACGCCAGCCGCACCCGCGCGCGCCGGATCCAACAGTATTTTATCAAACCCCTGCCGCGCCCACGGTTGCTGAGTGACATCTTCTTCAAGATTTTCATGAAAAAATGTCACATTGTGCAACGCATTTTGCCGCACGTTCTCCTGGCCCTTCTCAACCAGCTCCGCCACCCCTTCCACACCCACCACGCTCGCCGCATGGGTTGCCAGTGGCAGGGTGAAGTTGCCCATTCCGCAAAAAAGATCCAGTACGCGCTCGTCCGGTTGCACGTCAAGCCATGCCAGCGCGGCAGCCACCATTTTCTGATTGACGCCATCGTTGACCTGAATGAAGTCGCGTGGACTGAACGTTAAGCGTAGCCCGTCAGAGCAATACCAGGGAGCCTCACCGCTAATCCTTTCCAGTATCTCGCTTTCCGGGGCGAGATACAGCATCACGCCCTCGGAATGCGAAAAGCGTTCCAGTTTTTGCCTGTCAGCGGCAGAGAGGGGGGCGGTATGGCGCAAAATCATCATCGGGCCGTTATCTGCCAGCACCAGTTCGACATGCCCTAAGTGGCGTGCCCCCTGCAGGGTATCCAGGCAATTGCGCAGTGGCACCAGTAATGCTTCAAGACGGGGCACCAGTACCGGGCAGTGCGACACGTTAACGATGGTTTTGCCATTGGCCTGGCGAAAGCCCATCTCAAGGCGCTGTGATTTCGGCTGCCAGCTAAGGCTCAAGCGCGCTCGCCGGCGATATCCCCACGGGGAGGCGGCGATGACCTCATCAACGTCACGTTTCATCATCCTGGCGAGCGCCGCAGCTTTACTCTTTTGCTGTAGCGCCACACTGGCGTGCTGCTGCTGGCACCCGCCGCACACGCCGAAATGCGGGCAGCGGGGCACAAGTCGTTCAGGACTGTCATTGTGGCGACGCTTAACTTCACCACGGGCAAACTGCCGCTTATCCTCGACGAGAACAACGTCTGCGGTCTCCTGAGGCAATAATCCCGGCACAAACAACGCTTTTCCATTATGCCGCGCAACCCCCTGTCCAAAGGGATCGAGGTCGTTTACTGTTATGGTTACTTTCTGACTTGTCGTCACACGTCGTTTTGCAGAGTAGAATTGCGCCATTGCCGAGAATTTTCTCAATTACAGATAATGGCGACATTCTCCCATAACGGAACCCCATGACCAACTACAGCCTGCGTGCGCGCATGATGATTCTGATACTCGCCCCCACGGTGCTCATCGGTGTGCTGTTGAGTATTTTCTTCGTCGTCCATCGCTACAACGACTTACAGCGTCAACTGGAAGATGCGGGCGCCAGTATCATTGAGCCCCTTGCGGTCTCCAGCGAATACAGCATGACGCTGCAGGACCGGGAGGCCATTGGTCAGTTGATTAGCGTACTGCACCGTCGTCACTCCGAAATTGTCCGTGCTATCTCCATCTATGATGATCAAAACCATCTGTTCGTGACCTCCAATTTTCAGCTTGACCCACGGGGAGTACGTCTGGCCGATGGTGCCCCCTTTCCCCGACGCCTGACCGTCACCCGAATCGGGGATCAGATGATCCTGCGCACCCCCATTGTTTCAGAGGGCTATTCCCCCGATGAGTCTGCCGTAACCGACGCGAAACCGGCGGGGAATATGCTGGGCTATGTGGCGCTGGAACTGGACCTTAAATCCGTTCGGTTACAGCAATATAAAGAAATTTTCATCTCCAGCTTGATGATTTTGTTCTGTATTAGCATCGCGCTGGTCTTTGGCTGGCGCTTAATGCGGGACGTCACCAGCCCGATTCGCAACATGGTAAATACGGTTGATCGCATCCGTCGCGGTCAACTGGACAGTCGGGTTGAAGGTTTTATGCTTGGCGAGCTCGACATGCTGAAAAACGGTATCAACTCAATGGCCATGTCGCTGGCGGCCTATCACGAAGAGATGCAACATAACATCGACCAGTCCACCTCCGATCTGCGCGAAACGCTGGAACAGATGGAGATCCAGAACGTCGAACTGGATCTGGCGAAAAAACGCGCCCAGGAGGCGGCGCGCATCAAATCCGAGTTCCTTGCCAATATGTCGCATGAACTGCGTACGCCGCTCAACGGGGTGATTGGCTTTACCCGACTGACGCTGAAATCTGAGCTAAACCCGACCCAGCGTGACCATATGCTGACCATCGAGCGTTCGGCTAACAACCTGCTGGCTATCATTAACGACGTGCTGGATTTCTCCAAGCTGGAAGCAGGAAAACTGATCCTCGAAAGTATCCCCTTCCCGTTACGCAGTACCCTGGATGAAGTGGTCACGCTGCTGGCGCATTCAGCGCATGACAAGGGGCTGGAGCTGACGCTCAATACCCGCAATGATGTGCCGGATAATGTCATCGGCGACCCTCTGCGCCTGCAGCAGGTCATCACCAATATCGTTGGCAATGCCATTAAATTTACCGAAAGCGGTAACATCGACATTCTGGTGGAAAAACGTGCCATCAGTAATAACAAGGTCCAGATCGAAGTCCAGATCCGTGACACCGGTATTGGCATACCAGAGCGCGATCAGTCGCGCCTTTTCCAGGCGTTTCGCCAGGCCGACGCCAGTATCTCTCGCCGCCACGGCGGCACCGGGCTGGGGCTGGTCATCACCCAACGCCTGGTTAATGAGATGGGCGGGGATATCTCTTTCCATAGTCAGCCGCATCGTGGCTCCACCTTCTGGTTCCATATCAACCTTGACCTTAATCCCAATGCCATTACCGAAGGGCCGGTTACCGGTTGTCTTAAAGGTAAGCGTCTGGCCTATATCGAACCCAATGCGGCTGCCGCGCAAAGTACGCTGGATGTACTGAGCACTACGCCGCTTGAAGTGATATACAGCCCGTCGTTCTCCGCTCTGCCACCGGACCACTACGACATCATGCTTATGTCAATTCCTGTTACCCTCCACGAGCCGCTCAGCATGCAGCATGAACGGCTGGCGAGGGCCAAAGCGATGACCGATTACCTGCTGCTGGCGCTGCCGTGCCACGCGCAAATCAATGCCGAAGAGCTCAAACAGGACGGTGCGGCAGCCTGCCTGCAAAAACCTCTCACCGCTACACGTCTGTTGCCTGCGTTAACCGAGTACTGCCGCTCAGCGCGGCCCACGCCGCCGGTGGATGAGAGCAAGCTGCCGATGACGGTAATGGCGGTGGATGATAATCCAGCCAACCTTAAACTTATCAGCGTACTGCTTGAAGATCAGGTGCAGCATGTTGAGGTCTGCAATAGTGGTGCTCAGGCGCTGGAGCGTGCCAGACAGATGCCGTTAGACCTTATCCTGATGGATATTCAGATGCCGGAGATGGATGGTATTCGCGCCTGTGAACTCATTCGCCAGCTGCCGCATCAGCATCAGACTCCGGTGATTGCGGTGACTGCCCATGCTATGGCAGGCCAGAAAGAGAAGCTGTTGAGCGCAGGAATGAACGATTATCTGGCGAAGCCTATTGAAGAGGACAAACTGCATACTCTGCTGCTGCGCTATAAACCGGATCCCGTCATCACTCCCGAGCCTGCGGCGGTAGCGGAACCCGTGGTCAATGAGGACGTGACGCTTGACTGGCAGCTTGCACTGCGTCAGGCGGCAGGGAAAACCGACCTCGCCCGTGAACTGTTGCAAATGCTGGTGGCGTTTCTTCCCGAAATCCGTAACCGGGTGGAAGAACAACTGGTGGGTGAAGCCCCTGAAGGTTTGATGGAGTCTATCCATAAACTGCACGGCAGCTGTAGCTACAGCGGTGTTCCGCGCCTTAAAAAACTGTGCAAACTGATAGAAAATCATTTGCGCAGTGGTGTCCCTGCAGAAGACCTGGAGCCGGAGTTTCTGGAGCTGCTCGATGAGATGGACAATGTAACTCGCGAGACGCGAAAACTGATGGGGTAACCGGTGAGAGCCTCTCCCGCAAGGCGGAGAGATGCCTGGTAATATTTGGTTTTACAGCGATAACAATGTGCATTGAGAATATAACCGTCAACGCGATGACAGGGTCCGGCTGAAAATCGACGACGCGTATCCGCAAGGCCGGGGCGCCGCGCAGGGATGCGCGGCGAGGGCGGCTTTACAGGGAGGTTTCCTCCGCCCGTCCCCGATAAGCCTGAAGGATTAAGCGAAGTGGACCGCGAAGCGGCGATTTTCGTGGCCGGGAGCCCGGGTCGCCAGGGTGGTGGCGGTGAACCACCCTGGCACGTTCACGGGTTCTGGAGCTACAGAGAAGCAAGGAACATAAGGTGAACGGAATGACCTTCAGAGTCGCATGTTCCCCTCACCCTGACCCTCTCCCCAAAGGGGAGAGGGAACTGTCCATGCTCGTATTCTTTATATGGAGATCACTCAACCTGCCGGGTGAAGGTAACCGATGAACAAACGTTACTTGCCTTGCCCGATTTTTAATACCGCCGCGATGTTACGGGCCGCCATGCGGACGTTCTCTCCCGCACTGGCCAGCGCATCATCCAGCGAACAAATTTTATATATCACGCTGAAGACCGCATCAATGCCGTGGTCGTGAACCACACCCACATCAGCCGTCAGACTTCCGGCGATACCAATAACCGGAATGTTGTAGCGTTTGGCGACCTTTGCTACGCCAACAGGCACTTTGCCATTGATAGTCTGGCTATCGATACGCCCTTCCCCGGTTATCACAAGGTCAGCATCCGCGACATGGGCATCAAGAGATAATGCCTCAGTGACTATCTCAATTCCCCGACGCAGTTCAGCACCACAAAAAGCGTACAGCGCTGCCCCCATTCCACCTGCCGCACCACCGCCCGCCAGGTTGAGTACATCCTGATCCAGGTCGCGGGCAATCAGCTTCGCATAATGGCCGAGCGCCTGATCAAGCCGGGCAATCATTTTCGGTGTCGCCCCTTTCTGGGGGCCAAAGATGGCTGACGCCCCCTCTTTCCCGGTCAGTGGGTTCGTCACATCACAGGCGACTTCAATGCGGCAGTCAGCCAGCCGTTTATCCAGCCCGCGCACATCAATGCTTACCAGCGTTTCCAGGGCGGCACCGCCAGGACCAATCTGCTGGCCCTGCTCATCAAGCAATTTTGCCCCCAGCGCCTGCACCATACCGGCGCCGCCGTCATTGGTGGCGCTGCCGCCAATGCCAATAATGATATGCTTTACGCCCGCATCCAGCGCGTGACGAATGAGCTCACCGGTTCCCCATGAGGTGGTGATCAACGGATCGCGATTGGCGGGAGGAACCAGTTCGAGGCCGCTGGCTGCAGCCATCTCAATAAAGGCACTGGTTTCATCACCAGACAAACCATAAAAACCATCAACCGGCTCACCTAAAGGGCCTTTTACCGCCACACTGACAATGCGTCCGCGGGTCGCGGCAACCATGGCTTCAACCGTCCCTTCGCCACCGTCCGCCACCGGCAATTTCACATAGTCTGCCGTGGGAAAAATTTCGCGAAACCCGCTTTCAATCGCGGTCGCCACTTCTAAGGCACTCAGACTTTCTTTATAAGAGTCTGGTGCGATAACAATCTTCATAAGCCATCCTTACGCATATTCACTGCCGCAAGCATATACCCGGAAGCCTAAGGAAACTGCCAGCCTCCGCAGAGACTGGCGATCCCATTAACGCACCATGCAGGGACGCTTGTTGTCGAACGTCCAGCCGGGGATCAGGTACTGCATCCCCATCGCATCGTCACGCGCGCCCAGACCGTGTTTCTGATACAGCTCGTGCGCCTTCATCACCTGGTCCATGTCCAGCTCCACGCCCAGACCCGGTGTGGACGGCACCTGCACCATCCCGCCTTTGATTTCAAACGGCTCTCTGGTCAGGCGCTGGTTGCCCTCCTGCCAGATCCAGTGCGTGTCAATCGCGGTGATTTTACCCGGTGCTGCGGCCGCCACGTGGGTGAACATCGCCAGTGAAATGTCGAAGTGGTTGTTGGAATGCGAGCCCCACGTCAGGCCAAACTCGTGGCACATCTGCGCCACGCGCACCGACCCCTGCATGGTCCAGAAGTGCGGGTCTGCCAGCGGAATGTCCACCGACTGCAGCGACAGCGTGTGACCCATCTGACGCCAGTCGGTGGCAATCAT
>NZ_JAHVDV010000015.1:0-113341 GCF_051486985.1 Yokenella regensburgei | reverse complement strand
AGCGATTTTGAATAGCGCCTGCGCTAGCCCTGAAAGGGTGAGCCCCAGGGATGGGGCGAATAATGCCGCGAAGCGGCGATTTTCCTTGCCGGGAGCCCGGGTCGCCAGGGTGGTGGCGGTGAACCACCCTGGCACGTTCACGGGTTCTGGCGTGACAGAAAAGCAAGGAACATAAGGTGAACGGAACGACCCTCAGAGCCGCATGTTCCCCCTCACCCTGGCCCTCTCCCCGGTGGGGCGAGGGGACCAGACCGGCTGGCATTTTTTTGTGGGGATCCCTCAGCCGCAAGGGAGAGGGGAAAACTACTTACGACGCCAGGTCGTACCCTGTGCCCCGTCTTCCAGCACAATGCCCATCTCATTCAGGCGATCGCGCGCCGCATCTGCCGCTGCCCAGTCTTTCGCTTTACGCGCGTCCAGACGCTGCTGAATCAGCGCCTCAATCTCCGCGACTTCGCCATCATCCGCCTGCGCACCGCTTTGCAGGAACAGTTCTGGCTCCTGCTCCAGCAAGCCCAGCACGCCAGAGAGTTTACGCAGGTGTGCCGCCATCGCGTTCGCCGCCTGCGCATCGTCGGATTTCAGGCGGTTCACTTCACGTGCCATATCAAACAGCACGGAGTAGGCTTCCGGGGTGTTGAAATCATCGTCCATCGCTTCGATGAAACGCGCTTCAAAGGCTTCGCCACCAGCCGCGGCGACCGAGGTGTCAGTCCCACGCAGCGCGGTATAGAGGCGTTCCAGGGCAGAACGTGCCTGCTTTAAGTTCTCTTCGCTGTAATTCAGCTGACTGCGATAGTGGCCAGACATCAGGAAGTAACGAATGGTTTCGGCATCGTAATACTGCAGAACATCGCGCACGGTAAAGAAGTTGCCCAGCGATTTGGACATTTTCTCACGGTCAATCATCACCATGCCGGAGTGCATCCAGTAGTTCACGTACTCGCCGTCGTGCGCGCAGGTTGACTGGGCGATTTCGTTTTCATGGTGCGGGAACATCAGATCCGAACCGCCGCCATGAATATCAAAATGGTTGCCCAACTGTTTGCAGTTCATCGCGGAACATTCAATGTGCCAGCCTGGACGACCTTCGCCCCACGGCGACGGCCAGCTCGGCTCGCCGGCTTTGGACATCTTCCACAGCACAAAGTCCATCGGGTTACGTTTGACATCCACCACGTCAACGCGGGCACCCGCCTGCAACTGATCGAGATCCTGGCGAGACAACTGACCATAGTTCGGATCCGTCGGCACGGAGAACATCACATCACCGTTATCCGCAACATACGCATGCCCGCGGGCAATCAGCTGCTCGGTAATCTCGATAATTTCATGAATGTGGTGGGTCGCACGCGGTTCAAGATCCGGGCGCTGGATGTTAAGGGCATCAAAATCTTTATGCATTTCAGCAATCATGCGATCGACAAGGTGCACAAAGTTCTCGTCGTTTTCATTAGCACGTTTAATGATTTTGTCATCGATATCGGTGATATTGCGCACGTACTTAAGCTTATAGCCGATAAAGCGCAGATAGCGTGCAACCACGTCAAAGGCAACGAAAGTACGACCATGACCGATATGACAGAGATCGTAAACCGTAATACCACACACGTACATGCCGACTTCCCCGGCATGGATAGGTTTGAATTCCTCTTTTTGGCGCGTCAGTGTATTAAAAATTTTTAACATCGAAGATTCCATGTAGACGTGTGTGAACAGTTCGATCCGTATGATACCCATAATTCGTAGCGGAAGCAGCACCGATTGCAAGGTGATCCCACCTCCCGGTTATGCTATAACAGGCGACTATCTCTGACCCCTGATGGGGTTTGCGCACCATACTATCGGAACAGGATGCAAAAATGGTTACTTTCCACACTAATCACGGCGATATCGTAATCAAAACCTTTGATGACAAAGCGCCTGAAACAGTCAAAAACTTCCTGGACTACTGCAGCGAAGGTTTTTACAACAACACCATTTTCCACCGTGTTATTAACGGCTTTATGATTCAGGGCGGCGGCTTCGAGCCGGGCATGCGTCAGAAAGAGACCAAAGATCAGATCAAAAACGAAGCCAACAACGGCCTGAAAAACACCCGTGGTACGCTGGCAATGGCCCGTACCCAGGCTCCGCACTCCGCTACCGCGCAGTTCTTCATCAACGTAGCAGATAACGACTTCCTGAACTTCTCCGGCGAAAGCCTCCAGGGTTGGGGCTACTGTGTCTTTGCAGAAGTGGTTGAAGGCATGGATGTGGTCGATAAAATCAAAGCGGTTGCCACCGGCCGTAGCGGTCAGCACCAGGACGTACCGAAAGAAGACGTTGTGATTGAAAGCGTGACCGTTAGCGAGTAATCGTGGCGACACTCTTTATCGCAGATCTTCATCTGCAAACAGAAGAACCGGCGATCACCGCCGGTTTTCTGCATTTTCTGCACGGCACTGCCCGCACGGCTGACGCGCTCTACATTTTGGGCGACCTGTTTGAAGCCTGGATTGGCGATGACGATCCCACGCCGTTGCACCGGGAGATTGCCGCCGCCATCAAAGCCGTGGTCGACAGCGGCGTCCCCTGCTATTTCATTCACGGAAATCGTGACTTCCTGCTCGGCAAACGCTTTGCCCGTGAAAGCGGCATGCAGTTGCTGCCGGAAGAAAAAGTGCTCGAGCTGTATGGCCGCAAGGTGCTCATCATGCACGGCGACACGCTCTGCACCGACGACGCAGGCTATCAGGCATTTCGCGCCAAAGTGCATAAACCCTGGCTTCAAACGCTTTTTTTAGCCCTGCCGCTGTTTGTGCGTCAGCGCATCGCCGGCAAAATGCGCGCCAGCAGCAAAGCGGCCAACAGCCATAAATCCCTGTCGATCATGGATGTGAACGCCAACGCGGTCGTTGCCACCATGACCAGACACCAGGTGCAGTGCCTGATTCACGGTCACACCCACCGCCCGGCTATTCACGAACTGATTATTAACGATCAACCTGCGATCCGTGTCGTGCTCGGTGCCTGGCACACCCAGGGGTCACTGGTTCGCGTGACGCCCGATGACGTCGAACTGCACCATTTTCCCTTCTGATAACGGGTCATTTTGTTGCTGGCATAACGGGGAGAATCTCCGTCTTTACGCTGTCAGATTCCCGTATTCATCGTGACGCAACCGTTTTCCTTGCCGGTTTTCCGTGCTATTCTCTGTGCCCTCAAAAGCTGTTCGTCGTCACACCCACAGGAGTTTTCTTAACGCATGTCTTCTGCTAACCAGCCGGCGCGTATCGCCATTGTTATGGGATCGAAAAGCGATTGGGCGACCATGCAGTTCGCCACCGAAATCCTCGATACCCTGAATGTCCCGCACCACGTTGAAGTCGTCTCCGCGCACCGCACTCCCGACAAGCTGTTTACCTTCGCCGAAAGCGCCGAAGAGAACGGTTTTCAGGTGATCATCGCTGGTGCTGGCGGCGCGGCGCATCTGCCGGGCATGATTGCAGCGAAAACCCTGGTGCCGGTGCTGGGTGTGCCGGTGCAAAGCGCTGCACTGAGCGGCCTCGACAGCCTCTACTCCATCGTCCAGATGCCGCGTGGTATTCCCGTTGGCACGCTGGCGATTGGCAAAGCAGGTGCCGCCAACGCCGCCCTGCTGGCCGCACAAATCCTCGCGCAGCATGACGCCGAACTGCATCAGCGTCTGACTGAATTTCGCCGTGCACAGACCGACGAGGTACTGGAGAATCCGGACCCACGGGGTGCAGCATGAAACAGGTTTGCATCTTAGGTAACGGTCAACTGGGCCGTATGCTGCGCCAGGCTGGCGAGCCGCTCAGCATTGCCGTCTGGCCGGTCGGGCTGGATGCCGATCCGCAGGCCGTACCTTTTGCCCAGAGCGTCATCACCGCAGAGATTGAACGCTGGCCGGAAACCGCCCTGACGCGGGAGCTGGCGCGTCATCCGGCGTTTGTTAACCGCGACGTCTTTCCCATCATTGCTGACCGCCTGACCCAAAAGCAGCTATTCGATAAGCTTGGCCTCGCTACCGCCCCCTGGCAGTTGCTGGCTCAGAAAAACGAGTGGCCCTCTGTTTTCAACCGTCTTGGCGATCTGGCAATCGTAAAACGTCGCGTCGGCGGCTATGACGGTCGCGGCCAGTGGCGTCTGCGCGCCGGTGATACAGACGAGCTTCCGGACGAGTGCTATGGCGAGTGCATCGTTGAACAGGGGATTAACTTCTCAGGTGAAGTTTCCCTGGTGGGCGCGCGCGGGCACGACGGGGCGACGGTGTTTTACCCGCTGACACACAACCTGCATCAGGATGGCATCCTGCGTACCAGCGTGGCTTTCCCGAAACCGAATACAGAGCAGCAAAAGCAAGCAGAAAGCATGCTGACGGCCATCATGAACGAGCTTAACTATGTGGGTGTGATGGCGATGGAATGCTTTGTGACGCCGGCTGGCCTGCTGATTAACGAACTCGCCCCGCGCGTGCACAACAGCGGTCACTGGACGCAAAACGGCGCGTCCATCAGCCAGTTTGAGCTGCACCTGCGTGCCGTTGTGGATTTGCCCCTGCCACAGCCGGTGGTAAACAGTCCATCGGTGATGATTAACCTCATCGGCACTGAACTGAATTATGACTGGCTGAAACTGCCGCTGGTGCATCTGCACTGGTACGACAAAGAGGTACGTCCGGGTCGTAAGGTGGGACACCTGAATCTGAATGACGACGATAACGGTCGCCTGAGCGCCACGCTGGAAGCGCTGGTGCCCCTGCTAGGGCCGGAATACGCCAGCGGCATTACCTGGGCCCAGGCGAAGCTGGTGTAGGGGTTCTCTGCGGGCGCCTCACGCAACGATGCGGGCTCGGGCCATACCCTCTTCTCAGCGAGGAGAGGGCATCCCTGACGGGCTATGAGGCCAGGCATACCGCAACGTGCACCGCCTGCGCATTACATCAGGCCCGGTCCTCTGAAGGCGCGCCGCCATTCGCTCGGGCTGATGTTAAAGTGCGCCTTAAAACGCTGGCGGAAAGAGACCGGGGACTGATACCCGGCAAGAGATGATACGACTTCAATGCTGTGATCGGTGGTTTCCAGCAATTCCTGGCTGCGCTGCAGCCGCTGGGCGCTGAGCCAGTCTCCAACCGACATTCCCGTTGCCTTGCTGAAGTGGCGTGTCAGGGTGCGCCGACTCATACCGGAAAAACCGGCGATGGCGTCAATATCATGACGCTTGTCCAGATTGCGCCGCAAATAGTCAATCAGGTCATTTATCTGCTCATCACGGGTCGTCTCCGGCACCGCATGTTCGATAAACTGTGCCTGCCCGCCCTCCCGGTAAGGAGGAATGACCATTCGTCGGGCAACGCGGTTTGCCAGCGCACTACCGTAATGGTCACGCACGATGTTCAGACAGCAGTCGATTCCAGCCGCCGTCCCCGCTGAGGTGATAAGCCGCTCATCGCTGGTATAGAGTGCATTACTGTCCAGTCTGACCTGAGGAAAGCGACCGGCAAAATCCTGCTCAAATTCCCAGTGGGTCGAGGCCCGACGGTTGTCCAGCAGTCCGGCATAGGCGAGGACATAAGCACCAAGACACAGCCCCACTACCTCAGCCCCGCGTTGCCAGGCATTGCGTAGCGCATCAAGCAGAAGAGGCGCCGGGCGCGTCTCAGGATGCTCCCAGAACGGAACAATGATAATGTCCGCCGTATCAAGCAGCTCAAGCCCGTGCTCCACATTGATGGAAATACCGATATCTGATGCCACTGTTCCGGGCTGCTCTGCACAAATGGTCACACAAAACCGCCCCGGCGCTGGCATGGCCTTGTCAAACACCATGGACGGAACGGAAAAGTGAAACGGGCTGAAGCCCGGCGTGGCAATAACAACAACGTGCAGAGCAGACATGATTGACACCTTCTGGTGATTGAACCGGATATGGCAGAAGCGTGGCTGTGCGTCAGAGACTTAGCGTGTCGCCGTCTTCGGGGACCCGCACATTTTGCTGCACACCTTTATCTGCCGTGTATGCACGCAGTTCAGCGCGGCTCAGCAGGCAATGGTTTACCGCTTCCATATGTGACGCCACTATAGTCGCCGAAGGGAGCACCTCCAGGGTACGCAGTGCGTCCTCTTTGCCCATGATAATAGGGCCGATGCCGTCGACAGTGGCACATCCAATATTGAGTACCACAACGTCCGGGGCGTATTTTTTCAGGCTCTCAATGTAGGGTGGCACCCAGATGGTATCCCCGGCCACATACAGCGTTTTTTCACCTTCTGCAGAAAAGATCAGCCCGCACGCATCGCCCAGGCGCTCAGCAACCTCTGGAATCGCATAGGCTTCATCGCTACCGTGCTGGCCATCTGTTTTAACGATCTTAATGCCGGAAATGACGTTGCTGTCAGCCAGCACTTTCACCGACGTAAAGCCCTGAGAGCGGATGAGTGATGCGTCGCTTTCATTCTGGGTGTAGATAACTTTGTCTTTGGGGATTAACTGCTGTGCCGCTTCGTCCCAGTGGTCCTGATGGGTGTGCGTCACAATAATCACGTCCACCGCCAGCAGCGCGTCTACTGAAACCGGCAACGCCACCAGAGGATTACGCAGATGAGCGCGCGCGGTACCGGAAAATCCGGGCCAGGCCTCTTTATCCGCCAGCATCGGGTCGATCAGGAAACGAACGCCGGCATAATCGAGTTTCAGTGTGGCGTTACGTATTTGCGTCAGTTGCATACTTTACTCCATCAGATTAACCGCAGCGATGCGGTCTGTTCATTGAGCGTGCAGTATAAAAAAGTCGCAGACAGGCAGTGAGTTGCTCGCAGGTCATTATTCGATGGAATTGAGCCATATCCCGTGGCCCACCGTCGATGGCCCGTCGGGAATGCGCTCATAACGACCTGATGTTATTTATTCCAGGGCATGACAGAGAGTAATTTTGCCATACCGCACCATCCAGATATGCCAGCGAAGATAAGCCCGGTTCCTACAAAACCGGGGATAAGGTAAAACCAGGGTGACAAAAGGGTGCCAGCAAGGGTTCCTGACAGCGTCAGCGTTCCGGCGATTATCTGCACCTGCCTCATCAGCGGTAGCGGCTGTTTGCGATTAACCTGCGTCGGATAACCTGCTTTTTTCCAGGCGTTGATCCCACCTTCCATAATCAACACGCTGGCAGGAGCGACCAGAGCGGCCAGCGTATCCGCATGGCGGGCCGTTCTCATGCCACTCTGGCAATGAAATACCACGACGTCGGATGCGTTGATTCTGAGATCAGGACGTTCATCAAAACCATTTTCACCCAGTGGTACCGACACCGAGCCCGCCAGGTGTTCACGCGCCCACTCTTCGCGACTCCTGATATCCAGCACCCCTATGTTCTGCCGGGCCAGTGCGTTTATTTCCTGTGGCGTGGCGGTTCTGTATTTCATCTCTCCTCCGGTGTTATTTTTGAACAGGTTTGCGGCTTTCTTGCGTCCCAACGCGTTGTCACGAACATTACCACCAGACTTCTGCCCGGACATCCACCGTTAAGCGATCTTTTTATTTACCTGCCAGATCCAACTAAAGGACGTCTCTGCCGCCTACAGGGCGTAAACCACTTCCCGCCGCCCGAAGCGCAAACCAGAAGGTGTTTTGCTGAATAACGCCTACTGGCGGGCAGGTTCACAGCCCGGGCCAGCCAGTATGCGCCGTGAGAAACGCGTCAGGTTGATTTGCGACGGTGAGTCGTCAGGGTAATGCGAGAGGTTAACCACCGCACGGCCGATGGCGGAGATGATGGGATTTAACGCCGTAGGATTTGCTCCCTGAGAGTTGAGGGATCCCCACAAAATAATACGAGCACGGAAAATCCCTTCGCCCCGTTGGGGAGAGSGTCAGGGTGAGGGGAAACCACCACTCAGCTCACCCTGGATTGGTTCCAACATCTCTTCAGGAGAGGCATACTGGCCTCAGACCGCTCGATCGGTCCCCTCGCCCCACTGGGGAGAGCGTCAGGGTGAGGGGAAACCTGCGGCGCTTGTGGTCATTCCGTTCACCTTATGTTCCTTGCTTTTCTGTCACGCCAGAGCCCGTGAACGTGCCAGGGTGGTTCACCGCCACCACCCTGGCGACCCGGGCTCCCGGCAAGGAAAATCGCCGCTTCGCGGTCCATGATGCTTATGTCGTCTGACTATCGGGTCGGAGACCAGCCTGCATCCCTGCAGGCTATCCCCTCCGCCCGCTTCCCTGCGGGCGGACCCGGTCAGCCGTCAACGCCTCATCGATTTTCAGCCGGACCCTGTCATCGCGGTGACGGTTTTATTCTCATTGCGCCGTGATATCCCTGCAAAACGTCATATTACTGGGGCTCCCTCAGCCCTCAGGGAGAGGGGGCGGCACTCAGTGCCGGTCGCGTTTGTCCGCGCGCTGTGCCAGCCAGTCGCCGAGCATCTGCACGACCTGCACCAGCACGATCAGCGCAATAACCGTCACCACCATAATCTGGGTTTCGTAGCGGTAGTAACCATAGCGAATCGCCAGATCTCCCACGCCGCCGCCACCGACGATGCCCGCCATCGCTGAGTAACCAATCAAACTCACCAGCGTAATGGTCAGGCCCCTCAACAGGCCTGCGCTGGCTTCCGGCAGCAGCACCGTACCGATGATGCGCATCGGGCTGGCACCAAAGGCTTCCGCCGCTTCAATAATGCCCTTATCCACTTCACGCAGCGCGCCATCCACCAGACGGGCGTAAAACGCAATCGCCGCCACGGAGAGGGGCACTGATGCTGCAATCGGGCCAATGGTGTTGCCAAGTAAAAACTGGGTTAAGGGTAGCAGCAGCACCAGCAGGATCACGAAGGGGACCGAACGGATGATGTTCACCAGCACGGAGCTTATGAGGTATACGGCGCGGTTTTGCCAGAAGAGGTTGCGGTCGGTAACAAAAATCAAAAAGCCCAACGGCAGGCCACCGATCACTGCCAGTACCGTCGAAATGCTCAGCATCTGGAAGGTTTCGCCAAAAGCGAGACTCAGGTCCGCCAGTAAATCATCCACGGATCACCTCCACCTGTGCGGTCCGGTTACGAATATAATCCACCGCCTGCCCTACCACGGCGGGATCGTCGGCGGTCAGTTGCACCACCAGAATGCCCAGCGCACGCTCACCAATGTATTCGATTTTGCCGTGCAGAATGTTCACCGCCACGCCAAAGTTAATGGCCGCGTCAGAAAGAACGGGCTGCTCGGCGGAATCGCCGATGAACAAAATCTTCAGTAGCTGACCCGGCAGGTGCTCGCGTAACCGCTCCGGCAGCGTCAGATTGAGGGTGCGCGAAACCAGTTGCTGAGTGAAGGCATGCTGCGGATGGGCGAAAATATCAAACACCGCCCCACTCTCCACAACCCTGCCGCCGGACATCACCGCCACCCGATCGCAGATGGATTTGATCACATTCATCTCATGGGTGATCAGCACGATCGTGATCCCCATCTGCGCGTTGATCTGTTTTAGCAGTTCCAGGATGGTGGCAGAGGTTTCCAGATCCAGCGCTGAGGTGGGTTCATCACACAGCAGCACATCCGGGTGGTTGGCGATGGCGCGGGCAATACCGACACGCTGCTTCTGCCCGCCACTGAGTTGTACCGGGTAACGACTGGCTTTGTCGCTCAGCCCCACAAGCTCCAGTATTTCTGCCACACGCGGAGCGATTTTCGCCCGTTCCCAGCCCGCTGCTTTCAGACTGAAGGCCACGTTCTGCGCCACGGTACGGGTGTGCATTAAGTTGAAGTGCTGGAAGATCATCCCGATGCGCTGGCGCGCCTGACGCAGGGTCAGCCCTTCCATCTGTGAAATGGCCACGCCGTTGACTTTCACGCTGCCCTCACTCGGGCGTTGCAGCGCATTCAGGGTGCGCAGCAGCGTGCTTTTTCCGGCACCACTGGTGCCGACGATACCGAAAATTTCCCCGGCGGCGATACGCAGACTGACACCATCCACCGCACGGGTTGGCATGGCCCCGCGCACGGCCGGAAAGTCTACGCAGACCTTATCTAGCTCAATCATGTTTCCCTCAAACAGCAAAAGGCAGGCCGCGGCCTGCCTGTTAACTCACAACCCGCCCCTTACTTCTTGTCCGCGGCGGTCATCCAGTCTGGTTTCTGGAAAGCACCATACACGTGCTCCGGCGAGTCAATCACCGCACGGTAGGCCGGCGATTTCACCACCTCAACAATGTCTTTAGCGAAGGGTTTGTCAGCATCCTCACTACGCACCGCAATGATGTTTTTGAGGTTCTCGTCCAGATGTTCTTGTTTGATGGCGGTAGAGAGATCCAGTCCTGCAGCAATGGCGAAATTACCATTCACCAGCGCGGCGGTGGCGCTGTCCAGCGTGCGTGGCAGCTGTGCGGCTTCCAGCGGCTTAAATACCAGGCCTTTTGGGTTGCTGGCGATATCCCGCTCGGACGCTTTCGTAGGATCGATATTCTCTTTGATGGTTATCAGATCTAAGGACGCCAGGAAACGCAGGCCACGCGCCAGGTTAGTCGGATCGTTGGAGAGCGTCACAATGTCGCCTTTTTTCAGCTCATCAAGGGTCTTAATTTTGTGCGAGTAAAAGCCCATACCGGCGGTCGGTACGCTGATAAGTTTGGTCAGCTTCAGCCCTTTATCAGCGGTGAATTTGTCGAAATAGAGCGAGTGCTGGAAAAGGTTCGCGTCGATGCTGCCGTTAGAGAGCGCCATATTTGGCTGCACGTAATCGCTAAACTCGCGCACCACGACCTTATACCCTTTCTCTTTCAGTGACGGCGCAATCGCCTGTTTGACCATGTCACCGTAAGGCCCCGGCGCCACGCCGAAGACGATGGTGTGCGGATCGCTGTTTGCCAGCGCGGAGCTTAATCCGCAGGCCAGAAGCAGTGCCCCAAAGGCGGCACGAAAACCGAAACGACGTCCCATATATTCTCCCTAACAAAGTGTGTTGCGTGTGGCGCACCGTTCCAGGCGGCGCGCTCGCTGTTCATTTCACGCAATAAGATGGCATAAAGCGTGCGCAGCGGTAATTGAAAAAAATTCATGTTGTTGTGAACTATGTCACTGAATGATCGGAGGATTTGGCATGGTAACGCGATGAAGCATAAAGAAAAGTGACCCCATGCCCCTGTCTTTATGCTTTTTTTAGCTAAACCGTGGCAGATATTTGCTAACCGCCGGGGGGGCAGGGCCCGGCTTCGGGCCTGTCACCCGTGTTGCGACAGGCCATTTGCTCAGGCGGCTCCGATCAGGAAAGGTTGAACTGCCGGAAAAGGGCTTTGCCCCTGAGCAAGCGTGTTCCCAGCCAGCCACCGCACAGTGAAAGCAGCAGCGCGCCGCACAGGGGCAACGTCAGCCACAACCGCCAGTCAGGCTCCCACGGGAAGTCAAAGACCCTGGTTTGCAACACGGCAAGCGCCGTCTCGGCGCCGATGGCCGCCACCAGTCCGGAGACAAAGCCAAGCAGCGCAAACTCACACCACAGGGTGGTGCGCAACAGCCGTTTGCCCGCCCCCAGTGTGCGCCAGACCACCAGCTCCTGATGGCGCTGACGCATCCCAACCTGCACCTGCGCCAACAGCAACAGCACACCGCATATCGTGACCAGTACTACCATCACCTCCAGCGCGCGGCTGACCTGCTCCAGCACCTGACCGACCTGTTTCAAAATAGCGCCAATATCCAGCAGGCTGATGGTCGGGAATTCACGATTAAGCTGGGTCAGCATGGCGTTGCCGTTCTGCCAGCGGAAACTGGTCAGCCAGCTCTGGGGTTGCCCGTCCAGCGCCCCCTGCGGGAAGATAAAGAAGAAGTTTGGCCGCAGGCTCTCCCAGTCCACCTTGCGCAGACTGGTCACTCTGGCGCTGAACGACTGAGTATCGCCGGTAAAGGTCACCGTATCACCGAGCTTAAGTTTCAGGCGTTTTGCCAGTTCCTGTTCGATGGAGACCCCACCAACCTCTGGCGGCCAGGTTCCGGCAGTGACCGGATTCGGGCGGGCATCTGCCCCCTGCCAGGTCAGATTTAATTCACGATTAAGAGACTCATCGCTATGGCTGTCGGTGGGTTCACCGTTAATTTGCGTTAACCGCGCCCGCACAATCGGCCAGAATGGCTGCGGGAGCACATGATGCCCGGCGAGGAAGGTTTTCACCGGCGCCACCTGTTCAGGAGCAATGTTGATCAGAAAGTAATTGGGGCTTTCCGGCGGCAACTGCTGCTGCCAGCGGTCCAGCAGATCTCCGCGCAGTACCAGCAACATCGCCAGTAACATAAAGGAGAGTGAAAATGCAGACAGCTGGCTGAACGTCGACCACGGCTGACGCAACAGTCGGTTCACCGCAAGGCGCAGCGCCAGGGTCTTTAATGTCAGTTTTTTCATGACCCGCAGCAGCAGCCAGCCCACCACGCCGCAGACCAGCGCCAGAACCACCGCGCCAGCCAGAACTGACCACAACAGCATACTCGCCCCCATCAGCCAGGCCAGCAGCAGCACGGTGACAGCGCAGATAACGGGGAGGTAAACCTTCAGGGGCCAGACGCGGGCAACCACATCGCGGCGCAGCACCCGCAGTGGCTGTGTTGCCAGCAACAGGCGATAAGGGCGCAGGCCAACCAGCAGCGAAATCACCACCATTGCCCCAATCGACCACAGCCACGGCCAGCCGCTCGCGGCGGGCAGTGATGCCGGTAACACCGGTTTTAACAGCACCATGAGGATTTTTTCAAAGGTGAGGCCAATAATCCCCCCGGTCGCCGCTGAGAGCACCAGCACCATCAGCCACTGACCCACAATCAGTTTGCGTAGTTGCGCCCTGCCGGCACCCAGCGTTTTAAGAATGGCAACCAGATCGTAGCGGCTGCGGCAGTAATGGTTCATCGCCACCGCCACGGCAGCTACCGCCAGCAGGAGCGTTAATAAGGCGCAAAGTAGCAGGAACTGCTGCGAACGTTGCAATGACTTCCCCAGCGCCCCGTTGTCCTGCTCAAGCCCCGTCCAGCGATGTTCCGGTTTAAGCTGTGGCAGAAGCCACTTTTCATAGCTTTCAAGTTGCGCTGGCGTACCGGCAAATTTTACCCGCCAGCTTACGCGGCTGCCCGGTTGCACCGCACCGGTTTTGGCCACATCGGCGGTATTCATCAGTAAACGTGGTGCCATCTCAAACGGATTAAACCCGGCATCCGGCTCCTGGGTCACCTCCCCGGCAATGCGCAGGGTGGCATCACCGACATCAATGTTGTCGCCGGTTTTCAGGTTAAGCAGTGCCATCAGGCGGGCGGCCAGCAGTACCGTGCCGGGCTCGGGCCTCATCCCAGATGGGGCCGTTTTCAGCTCACCATACAGCGGATAAAGATTGTCGACAGCTTTAACGTTGGCGAGTTGTGGTGTATCACCCGCGAAAGTCATGGTAGCAAAAGAGAGTTGTTCACTGACCTTAAGCCCCTCTTTTCGCGCCTCCTCAAGCCAGGCCTGCGGAATGTCCCGCGAGCTACGCAGCATCCGATCGCCGGCCAGAAAATCACGGCTCTGCTGGCTTAAGCCCTTTTCCATCCGGTCGCTGATGCTGCCGAGCGCCAGCACGCAGGCGACCGCCAGGCTCAGTGCCAGCCAGACGATGAGGAGCGAGGGCGATCGCCACTCGCGCCAGAACCAGCGGGCTATCATGCTTCCTCCTGCAGTACACCGTTCACCAGACGCAGGCGGCGGTCGCAGCGTGCCGCAAGCTGAGGATCATGCGTAACAAGGATTAAGGTTGTGCCATGTTGCTGGTTCATGGAAAAAAGCAGATCGGCAATTTTATCGCCCGTCTGGCGGTCAAGGTTCCCGGTAGGCTCGTCAGCAAAGAGCAGTTCAGGCTGACCATTAAAGGCACGGGCCAGCGCCACACGCTGCTGCTCGCCGCCAGAAAGTTGTGCCGGAAGATGGTCAAGACGTTTGCCCAGCCCCAGTGTTTCCAGCAGGGTTTTCGCGCTCGCCCGGCTCTCAGCGCTGTTCTTACCCCGCAGCAGGGCCGGAAGCTCAACGTTCTCCAGCGCATTGAGCGTGGGTATCAGCATAAACGACTGAAAGACAAAGCCAATGCTCTCGGCACGCAGTTGCGCCCGCGCTTCTTCATCCATTTTATGCAGCGGCTTGCCAAGCAGGTTGATCTCACCGCTGCTACCATCATCAAGCCCGGCGAGGATAGCCAGTAACGTGGACTTACCCGATCCGGATTCACCGATGAGGGCAATCGTCTGTGCCCGTTTGACAACAAGCTCAACTCCGGTAAGGATGGAAAGTTCATGCTCCCCCTGACCGACGGACTTCTTAAGATGATGAACTTCAACACTGTTTTCCGCTGGCATTTGCCCTTCCTGTTCTTGCTTCTGTTTAGCCTGCGCGCCGCTGCGGCGGACAGGTTACTGGTTCTGGGAGACAGCCTGAGCGCGGGCTATCGTATGGCTGCCAACACCGCCTGGCCTGCGTTGCTCAATGACAAATGGCAACAAAAGCCCCCGGTGGTCAACGCCAGTATCAGTGGCGATACCTCACAACAGGGGCTGGCACGTTTGCCGGCGCTGCTCAAAGCGCATCAGCCGCGTTGGGTGTTGGTGGAGCTTGGCGGTAATGATGGCCTGCGCGGTTTTGCACCTCAGCAAACGGAACAGACACTGCGCACCATTATAGAGGCGGTGAAAGCGGCGAATGCCCAGCCGTTGCTGATGCAAATCCGGCTGCCCGCTAACTATGGCCGCCGTTATACTGAGTCCTTCAGCGCTATCTACCCTAAACTCGCCAAAGAGTTTGATATTCCTCTTGTGCCCTTTTTTATGGAAGAGGTCTATCTGAAACCTCAGTGGATGCAGGATGACGGTATTCATCCAAACCGCGATGCACAGCCCTTTATTGCTGACTGGATGGCAACCCGGTTGGCTCCATTAGTTAATCACGACTCCTGATTTATCAGGGATGCTTTCAGGTAAAGTTATGCAAAAAACGGTCTTAATAACAGGATGTTCCAGCGGAATTGGTCTGGAGAGCGCCCACGAGCTTAAGCGTCAGGGCTTTCGTGTGCTGGCCGCCTGCCGCAAAAGCGATGATGTGGAACGGATGAATCAGGCCGGGTTTACCGGCGTCCTGTTGGATCTCGACTCGCCGCAAAGCGTGGAACGCGCCGCCAGCGAGGTGATCGCCCTGACGGACAACCGGCTGTATGGTATTTTTAACAACGCGGGTTATGGCGTCTATGGCCCGTTGACAAGCATCAGCCGCGAACAGATGGAACAGCAATTTTCTGCCAACTTTTTCGGCGCCCATCAGCTCACCATGCGCCTGTTGCCCGCCATGCTGCCCCACGGCGAAGGGCGAATTGTGATGACCTCCTCCGTGATGGGGTTGATCTCAACGCCAGGCCGTGGCGCTTATGCGGCAAGTAAATACGCGCTGGAGGCCTGGTCTGATGCCCTACGTATGGAGCTGCGTCATTCCGGCATTAAAGTGAGCCTGATTGAGCCTGGCCCCATTCGTACCCGCTTTACACAAAACGTCAACCAGACCAGCGACAAAGCGGTAGAAAACCCAGGGATTGCCGCACGCTTTACCCTCGGCCCTGAGGCCGTTGTCGCTAAAGTGCGCCATGCTTTTGAGAGTCCAGCGCCGAAATTACGCTACCCGGTAACCGTCGTCACCTACGTAGTCAGCCTGCTTAAACGCCTGTTACCGGCACGTATGATGGATAAAATTTTACACGGGTGAGTTGAAGGCGCAGCGCCTGTCCCCATGTATGCTTAAACACTTAAACAGAGAAAGCCCATGTCTGCACAGAACATCGTCAACATTAACGAAGCAAATCTGCACCAGACTCTTGAGCAGTCCGCCACGGTGCCGGTGCTGTTCTACTTCTGGTCTGAACGCAGTCAGCACTGCCTGCAACTGACTCCGGTACTGGAAAGCCTGGCCGCGCAGTATAACGGGCAATTTATCCTGGCGAAGGTGGATTGCGACGCAGAGCAGCTGCTGGCCTCCCAGTTTGGCCTGCGTGCGATCCCCACCGTTTACCTGTTCCAGAATGGTCAGCCGGTCGATGGTTTCCAGGGGCCGCAGCCGGAAGAGGTGATTCGCGCCCTGCTCGATAAAGTTCTGCCGCGTGAAGAAGAGCTGAAAGCCCAGCAGGCAATGCAGTTGATTCAGGAAGGCAACTATGCCGACGCGCTGCCGCTGCTGAAAGAGGCCTGGCAGTTATCGAATCAAAACAGCGAAATCGGTCTGCTGCTGGCGGAAACACAGATTGCGCTCAACCGTTCAGAAGAGGCCGAAGCGGTGCTGAAAACGATCCCCTTACAGGATCAGGATACCCGCTATCAGGGGCTGGTCGCGCAAATCGACTTGCTCAAACAGGCAGCCGATACGCCTGAAATTCAGCTCCTGCAACAGCAGGTTGAGCAAAACCCGGCCGACGCGCAGCTCGCCACGCAGCTGGCGTTGCAGCTCCACCAGGTGGGTCGTAACGAAGAGGCGCTGGAGCTGTTGTTCAGCCATCTGCGTAAGGATCTCGGTGCCGCTGACGGCCAGGCGCGCAAAATGTTGCAGGAAATCCTGGCAGCCCTCGGCACCGGCGATGCGCTGGCCTCTAAGTATCGCCGCCAGCTTTACTCCCTGCTTTACTGATCCCGCCTGCTAAATTTGGGGATCGCGCTGTTATGATCCGCAAATTTGTTTAGAATGGCATCAAATTAAACAGGAGGTTTTTTTGATGCTATTCGTTATTCCCATTCTCATCTTCGTCGCACTGGTTATTGTGGGTGCGGGTGTCAAAATTGTGCCACAGGGATATCAGTGGACCGTAGAACGCTTCGGTCGTTATACCCGCTCCCTTCAACCTGGCTTGAGTCTTGTTGTACCTTTTATGGACAGGATTGGTCGCAAGATCAATATGATGGAGCAGGTTCTCGATATCCCGTCCCAGGAAATCATCTCTAAAGATAACGCCAACGTCACCATTGATGCGGTCTGTTTTATACAGGTTATCGATGCCCCGAAAGCCGCCTATGAGGTGAGTAATCTGGAACTGGCTATTATCAACCTGACGATGACCAACATCCGTACCGTGCTGGGTTCAATGGAGCTCGACGAGATGCTCTCTCAGCGCGACAGCATCAATACCCGTCTGCTGCATATTGTGGATGAAGCCACCAACCCCTGGGGAATCAAAGTCACACGTATTGAGATCCGCGATGTGCGCCCGCCAGCTGAGCTGGTGTCATCCATGAACGCGCAGATGAAAGCGGAACGTACCAAGCGTGCGTATATCCTTGAAGCAGAAGGGATTCGTCAGGCAGAAATCGTCAAAGCCGAAGGTGAAAAGCAGGCAAAAATCCTGAAGGCGGAAGGCGAGCGTCAGTCTGCTTTCCTCGAAGCGGAGGCCCGTGAGCGTTCCGCAGAGGCAGAGGCACGGGCGACCAAAATGGTCTCCGAAGCGATTGCCGCGGGTGATGTTCAGGCTATTAACTACTTTGTGGCCCAGAAATACACTGAAGCCCTGCAACAGATTGGCTCGGCCAATAACAGTAAAGTGGTCATGATGCCGCTTGATGCCAGCAGTCTGATGGGGTCAATTGCGGGTATTGCCGAACTGGTCAAAGAGAACAGCCGTGAGCGGAATAAACCATGATTGCCCTGCTGTTTGAACATGCCTGGATTTTCTGGCTAAGTCTTGGTGGTCTGCTGCTGGCCGCCGAGATGCTCGGAGGCAATGGCTATCTGCTCTGGAGCGGCGTGGCGGCGGTCATCACTGGCCTGCTGGTGTGGGTCGTGCCTTTGGGCTGGGAGTGGCAGGGGGTGCTCTTTGCCCTGCTGACGCTTGCCGCCGCCTGGCTCTGGTGGCTTTGGCTCTCAAAGCGCGTGCGCGACCAAAAACCGGCAGATGCGGCCCTCAATCAACGAGGGCAGCAACTGGTTGGCCGCCGATTTACCCTTGATAATGCGCTGGTCAACGGGCGTGGACACATGCGCGTCGGCGACAGCTCCTGGCCCGTTAGTGCCAGCAACGATTTACCCGCCGGCGCAAACGTTGAAGTTGTTGCCGTGGAAGGCATTACGCTTCGCATCAGACTCTACTCAGAAAACCAATAACAATGCAGACATTAAAAACAGGAATCGGGATTTTTCTCGCCACCGCGCTTGCCAGCGCAAACGCATTTGCCTCTTCAGATATGGACAGTTGCCCGTGGGGGGCTGAAGGCTGCTATCTCTCCAGCCCACCGGTGCTGACTATTGACAATGATACCCGTGATAATCTGCTGCGTCTGGTGGGTGAAAAGCGAGCGCTCACACCGCTGCGCCAGCCACTGCCCGATGATGTGACCCGCAGCCGTCATTACTATTTTGGTGATCATACCGAGGAGTGGTACAACGCTCCGGCCTCCACTCAAAGCGCCCCCGCCGAAGACACAACGCTTGGCGACCAGCTCAGGCAGCTCGCGTTGCCGCCGGAGCTGATAAAAGAGACCACCCTGAATGGCAATGAGGCTGAAGGACGCTTTGTTTCTAATAACCGCGATTCCGTTTCACACTTTTATGCGGCGCTGCTGGCGGAGCCGTCGCTTACCCCGGAGCAGCGTACAGCACTTGCCAGAGCCCGCCTTCAGATACCCGGCGAGGTTACTGAGCTTACCGCGCTGCCAACACTGAACGCCAGCGAGGACTCTGCTGCCGCCCATTTTCGAGATTACCTGCTCGCGGCCAATGATTTCTATTCAGGCGAGTATGCCGAGGCAAACGCGGCCTTTACCCGACTGAAAGCGGTACAACAGCCGTGGCTGGCTGAAACGGCAGCGTACATGCTGATGCGTACCGCGCTTAACCAAAGCACCGTTAATGCCAACGGTGAATATGGCGATTTTGATGTCAAAAAAATCGATAAAACTGCCGCCGGAGAGGCCCGAAGCTTTGCCAGTGCCTATCTGGAACACTGGCCAGACGGCGACTATGCCGCATCCACCCGGGGGCTGTTGCGCCGCATAAACTGGTATCTTGAGGAGTGGGACACGCTGGCCGCTCTGTATGAAACGGCGTTATTGCAGGCGGAGGACGGCGACGCACTGGTGGCGCTGGTTGCCGAAAATGACAGCAAAATGCAAAGTAAAGACCTGACGCAGTACGACAGCTACTTCGCCAGCGCGCCGGATGCCCCGCTCATTACTTTTACGCAGGCCCTGCGCCTGATGCGTGCCACAACCTGCAGTGACCGCGCGCCCTGCGTGGACGACGCCTATCTGCAGCACATCAAGCCCATCTTTGAGAAACACAATTCCCTCGGTCTGTGGCGCTACTTGACCCTGAAACGCGATTATCAGCAGGAGAAGTATGCCGGGATCGTCGCGGCAATAAAACCGGCAGAGACATTGCCCGAAAACAACATCCTGCTGTTCAGTGAACAGGTGCTTTACGGCGAAGCGCTGATGGCGCAAAAGCAGTGGCCCCAGGCCCGCGCCCACTGGCTGCATTTGCTTAAACTGAGCAAAGACGTTGAACAGCAGCAGTACCTGCAGGCTAAAGTGGCAGCCACGGAAGCGCTGAGCGGCAATGTCGATGCCATCTTTGCCGCCGACAGCGAAGTGAAAAACCTGCGCTACCGTGCACTGGTGCTGAAAACCCTCGCAACGCCGGAGCGTCTGCGTGAACAGGTTGTCAACGGCCCGAACAATGAAGAACGCACCATCGCCCTGCATACGCTGCTTATTAAAGGCCTCCTCCACGGGGAGTATAAACGCTGGCTGGACGATAAAAAGCTCAACAGCCATATTACTCAGCCGGTGATTGATAAAGCGTTTGCCGATGTCGACCTGACGGTTTTCGGCTGGAACGGGGAGCAGGCAGAGCGCGATTATCATTGTGCTTCGCTGGAAAAAACCGTGGGCGTACTGGCGCAAAATCCGCAGGACCCACATGCATTAAACTGCCTCGGTGAGTTTTTCCGCGCCACCCAGGCCCGCGTGGATGACATGAGTGATTCGCATGGCAACGACATGCTGGATAGCGCGGTGGATAAAGCGCGGGAGAGCGGAGAGCCCGATCGCCAGGGCTTTTACATGCAGATCATCGCAAACAGCAAAGCCGAACCGGAAGATAAAAGCTTTGCCCTCTACCGCGCAGTAATGTGCTATGCCCCATCCGGGTATAACGACTGTGGCGGCAAAGAGGTGGACAAGGCGCAGCGCAAAGCGTGGTTCACTCAGCTCAAACAACGCTATCCAGGCAGCCCGTGGGCACAACAGCTCAAATATTACTGGTAATTACTGCGCTGCTACTGCCGCACGCAACCCGTGCGGCAGTGAACGCCGAAGCGCACCGTGCATTCTGGCTGTGGTCGGGGGTGAAACCGAGCACCGCGCTGAAAGGTGCGCAGACCCTCTATCTGCATCAGGCAGAAATTGTGCAGCGCCCCTCCGGGGTGGTATTTCAGAAAGTTGGCCTTCCGGTCAGCCAGCTTATCTTCCCTCAGCTCTGGCTGACGGTACGCATCGAAACGCTCGACGTGCCGGATGCGTTTTTGCAGCGCATGACCAGGTTACTCGATAACTGGCAGAGCGCGGGAAATCACGTGGTCGGGTTACAGATAGACTTTGATGCCGCCTCGCACAGACTGGATAACTACGCGGTTTTCCTCAGGCGGGTACGAACCCAGCTCCCCTCGCAGTATGCACTTGGGGTCACCGGCTTACTCGACTGGGCGAAAACCGGCAACATCGATGTGCTGAACACATTGCCTGTAGATGAACTGGTGATTCAGAGTTACCAGGGCCGGAAAACCGTGCCCAATTACAGCGAATATCTCCCTGCCCTCAGCGGGCTGCGTATCCCTTTTAAGCTGGGGCTGGTGCAGGGTGGCGAGTGGGATACGACGCGAGTACCCCACTTCTCAGAACACTACCGGGGTACTGTGGTTTTTATGGTGAATCCCGTCAGGCGTTAGCGTTGTGCCGGCAGCAACCCGAAAGATTTTCGATAATGGGGCACTCCGCGCCCTCATCGCCGGGGCAGGCATCTGCCAGCGAGAGCAGTTGCTTACGCATCGCTTCCAGCTCCACAATGTGACGCTCAATTTCAGCGACCTTTTGCAACGTGCGCGCTTTTACGTCAGCGCTATGGCGGGCCGGATCGTTAAACAGATTTACCAGTTCGCCGCACTCTTCGAGGTTAAACCCCACCTGTCGCGCCTGGCGTAACAGCGTCAATTCGTTGACCTGCTGCTGGGTGTAACTGCGATAACCATTTTCGCCGCGAATCGGCGGTGTCACCAGACCTTTATCTTCATAAAAGCGGATCGCTTTACTGGTCAGCCCGGTTTTTTTGGCCACAATACTGATATTCACCTTTCCCCCCTTGACCTTCCCCTTGATGGAAGGTTTAACCTGTTCTTCAATCAGTACACGTGATTAACCAGGTCAATGTTTATACCCGTCATACTTCACGTCGCATGTGCGTTGGCTGCAACGTGAATGCGTTAGGGTATACACGACCAATCATACAGGAAATAAATTATGTCTCACATTATAGAGCTGGATCTGGACGGGCTGTCCTGCGGGCACTGCGTCAAACGGGTGAAAGAGAGCCTGGAGCAACGTGACGATGTCGAGCAGGCTGAAGTCACCATTACGCATGCGCAAATCACCGGCAGTGCAGAGGCGTCTGCGCTGATCGACACCATCAAGCAGGCCGGGTACGACGCGAGCGTCAGCCACCCAAAGGCTAAACCGCTGGCAGAGTCATCACTCCCGTCGGAAGCACTGACAGCGGCCACTCCTGAGCTTCCGGTAGTTGATGACCTTGATGACAGCCAACAACTTTTAATCAACGGCATGAGCTGCGCCAGTTGTGTCTCCCGGGTACAGAAAGCCTTGCAGGCAGTACCGGGGGTCACGCAGGCACGGGTTAACCTCGCGGAGCGCTCTGCGCTAATCATGGGCAGTGCCTCCGCCGCTGATTTAGTCCACGCCGTTGAAAACGCAGGATACGGTGCGGAAGCCATTGAGGATGATATGAAACGCCGGGCGCGCCAGCAGGAAACGGCGGTCGCCACCATGCGACGTTTCCGCTGGCAGGCCATTGTCGCCCTGCTGCTGGGCGTGCCGGTAATGGTCTGGGGTATGCTCGGCGATAACATGATGGTCACGGCTGAAAACCGCACCCTGTGGCTGTGCATCGGCGTACTTACGCTGGCGGTGATGGTGGTGGCTGGCGGCCATTTCTACCGCAGCGCCTGGAAAAGCCTGACCAATGGCACCGCCACCATGGATACCCTGGTCGCGCTCGGCACTGGCGCGGCATGGCTTTATTCGATGAGCGTCAACCTCTGGCCGCAGTGGTTCCCGATGGAAGCCCGCCATCTCTATTATGAAGCGAGCGCGATGATCATCGGTCTGATTAATCTTGGCCATATGCTCGAAGCCCGCGCCCGCCAGCGGTCATCAAAAGCACTGGAAAAGCTGCTGGATTTAACGCCGCCCACCGCACGTGTCGTCACGGAACAGGGCGAAACCAGTGTGCCCCTCGCGCAAGTGCAACCGGGGATGACGCTGCGCCTGACTACCGGCGATCGTGTACCGGTTGATGGCACTATCACACAGGGCGAGGCCTGGTTCGATGAAGCCATGCTGACCGGGGAGCCGGTGCCGCAGGAAAAAAGCGCCGGCGATGGCATCCACGCCGGGACAGTAGTGCAGGATGGGAGCGTGTTGTTCACCGCCAGCGCCGTTGGCAGCCACACCACGTTGTCGCGCATTATTCGTATGGTGCGCCAGGCACAAAGCAGTAAGCCGGAAATCGGCCAGCTTGCGGACAGAATCTCGGCCATCTTCGTACCGGTGGTCGTCGCCATTGCGCTATTGAGCGGCGCACTCTGGTATCTCTTTGGCCCTGCGCCTCAAATCGTTTATACCCTGGTGATTACGACCACGGTGTTGATCATCGCCTGCCCGTGCGCACTTGGGCTGGCGACCCCCATGTCTATCATTTCCGGCGTGGGTCGGGCGGCAGAGTTTGGCGTGCTGGTACGCGACGCCGATGCCCTGCAACGTGCCAGCACGCTGGACACGCTGGTGTTTGATAAAACCGGCACCCTGACGCGCGGCATGCCGCAGGTGGTGGCGGTTAAAACCGTCAACGGATTCAGCGAAGAGCAGGTCATTGCCTTTGCCGCTGCGCTGGAACAAGGCTCCAGCCACCCGCTGGGAAAAGCGATTATTGAAAAAGCGGGCGACAGCGTGCTGCCGGAGGTAAAGAACTTCCGCACTCTGCGCGGGCTTGGCGTCAGCGGCGAGGCACAGGGGAGCACCTTGCTGCTGGGCAATCAAGCGTTGTTGGCCGGGCAGAACGTGGGTCTGGATGCACTGTTCGGTGAGATCGATGCGCAGGCGTCTCAGGGCGCGACGCCGGTGCTACTGGCGGTCGATGGCAGGGCTGCCGCACTGTTTGCTATTCGTGATCCACTGCGTGATGACAGCGTGAGCGCCTTGCAGCGTCTGCACCGTGCGGGCTATCGCCTGGTCATGCTCACCGGAGACAATCCCATCACGGCCAACGCCATTGCCAGGGAGGTGGGTATTGATGATGTGATTGCCGGGGTACTGCCGGATGGCAAAGCCGAAGCCATTAAGAAACTGCAGGCGGAAGGTTGCCGGGTGGCGATGACAGGAGACGGGATCAACGATGCGCCCGCCCTGGCGCAGGCGGAAGTGGGCATTGCGATGGGGGGTGGCAGCGATGTGGCCATTGAAACCGCCTCGATTACCCTGATGCGTCACAGCCTGACGGGTGTGGCCGATGCGCTGGCGATTTCCAGAGCGACCCTGCGCAACATGAAGCAGAACCTGCTTGGTGCCTTTGTCTACAACGCGCTGGGGATCCCCATCGCCGCCGGGATTTTATGGCCGCTCACCGGCACCTTACTGAACCCCGTGGTTGCAGGGGCGGCGATGGCGCTCTCATCCATTACGGTTGTCAGTAACGCCAACCGGCTGCTGCGCTTCACGCCAAAAGAGTAAGCCTCCCCGCCGTGCTGGCGGGGTTTGCACCTTTCTCCCCTACGCGCTAGCATGGCGTTTTCTCTTCGGGAAGCGCGTATGAGGCTGTTTCAGCGAATAAAACATTTCTTTCGTGCGCGCCATTATGCCTGGCCTGCCATTGACATTACCCTGCGCGGTAACCGCCACCTTCATCTGGTGGGCAGCATTCATATGGGCACGCAGGGCATGTCTCCCCTGCCCGCTGGCCTCCTGCAAAAGTTACGTGACGCTGACGCCCTGCTCGTTGAAGCTGACGTTGCAGGCAGTGGCTCCCCTTTTTTAGATCTTCCCGTCTGCCCGCCGCTGGTGGAGCGACTGTCCGCTGAACAGCTTACGGCGTTCGATGAAACACTGGGCTCGTTAGGCCTGCCGCGAGAGGAGTTTGATACCCGCCCGGCATGGCACATTGCGCTGGTATTGCAGGCGACACAGGCGCAGCGGCTGGGACTTCGCCCGGAATTTGGGATTGATTATCAGCTCCTGCAGTCCGCGCAAGCTTACGCGATACCGGTCATCGAACTGGAGGGTACCGAGAATCAGGTAGGCATCCTGCTTGGTCTTGCGGACGGCGGCAATGAACTGTTACAGGATACCCTTACCCACTGGCATGAAAATGCACGCCTGCTGCAGGTAATGTTGAGCTGGTGGCTGGAATCCCCTCCGCACGAATCGCCTTTAACCCTGCCAACGACCTTTAGCGCGTCGCTGCATGATGTCCTGATGCATCAGCGCAACCGGGCCTGGTGCGAGCGATTGGATGCCTTACCGCCGGGTCATTATGTGGTGGCTGCGGGGGCGTTACATCTTTATGGTGAAGGGAATTTGCCGGCGCTGTTGCGGCAAAAAAATGGCCAATAAGTGTATTGGCCCGTCAAAGAGGAATTTCACTTTTATTATTATGCCGGGGCTTACGCTCCGGGTGGCAAGATTGTCGCTCAAACTTTTGCCACTGCCAATACTCTTGCGCAAGATAGTACTATTTTTGCCCTCACCGGCGGGCGTATGCTGTTCTGATGAAATAACGTGATTTAAAGGATTGCTATGACCCCCGCCGTTAAGTTACTCGAAAAAAATAAGATCCCGTTTCAGATCCACGCTTACGACCATGACCCGAATGAAACCAATTTTGGTGATGAGGTGGTGCGCAAACTGGGCCTCAACCCCGATCAGGTCTATAAAACCCTGCTGGTGGCGATCAACGGCGATATGAAGCATCTTGCCGTCGCCGTTACCCCCGTCGCCGGGCTTCTGGATCTGAAAAAAGTGGCGAAAGCCTTAGGAGCCAAGAAGGTGGATATGGCCGATCCCGGGGTGGCTCAACGTATTACGGGATATCTGGTGGGCGGTATCAGTCCACTGGGGCAGAAAAAACGGCTTCCCACGGTGATTGACGCCCCGGCGCAGGAATTTGCCACCGTCTATGTTTCCGGTGGCAAACGCGGGTTAGATATTGAACTGGCGGCAAGCGATCTGGCGAGCATCCTTGATGCAAAATTTGCCGATATCGCGCGTCGTGAGTAAGATTTCGTACAGCTTTATTCCCTCATCCGAAGGCTGAGGGAACCTCAGTAATATTATGTTTTGCAGGGATGACACTGCGTAATGGGAATAAAACCGTCACCGCGATGACTGGGTCCGGCTGAAAATCGACGACGCGTATCCGTAAGGCCGGGGCGCCGCACAGGCATGCGCGGCGAGGGCGACGTTACACGGACGTTACCTTCGCCCGTCCCCGATAAGCCTGAAGAAGAAGCTAAGTTGACCGCGCCAGCGGCGATTTTCCTGGCCGGGAGCCCGGGTCACCAGGGCGGTGGCGATGAATCGGCCTGGCACGTTCACGGGTTCTGGAGCGACAGAGAAGCAATAAACATAGGGTGAACGGAATACCCCTCAGAGCCGCATGTTTCCCTCACCCCGGTGGGGCGAGGGAAGCGTCCATGCCCGCATTTTTTTGTCGGGATCCCTCACACCGTCCTGTTACTGCCAGCTCACTTCGCCTTTCGGCTCGTATGCATTTACATCCAGCGGCGAGTTTTTCTGAATAAACTCTTTGAGCACCTCAGCATCAATAAAGCCGGTATTCACATAGCCCGGTTTATCGTCGATATGCGGGTAGCCGTCACCGCCGGTGGCGTTAAAGCTCAACGTTGCCAGACGGTAGGTTTTTGCCGGATCAATCGGTTCACCTTTGATTTTGAGATCATTGAGCACACCGTCTTTTGCGACAAAACTGACGTTGGCAAACTGCGGGTACGCACCGGAGTCTGGCTTCATTTTCGCCACGGCGGTCAGGTAGTCGCTCAGCGCTTTACCGTCCATGTCCGCATAGACCAGGGTGTTACCAAAGGGCTGCACTTTCAGCACATCTTTGTAGGTGATGTCGCCCGCCTCAATGGAGTCACGCACCCCGCCCCCGCTCATCACCGCCAGATCGGCACTGGTACGCGCCATCTGTGCGGCCAGAATCACGCGCGCCAGGTTCGTTTGTACGAAGCGAACTTTACTGCGGTCACCTTCAAGGTGGCCATTCACACTGCCAACCTTGACCTCAAGCTGCGCTTTACCTTTGTTCTGAAAAGGCGTTAACAGCGAGAGCATCTGCGGATTTTCCTGAATTTCAGGGGTAAAGAGTACGCGCTCACTTTTGCCGTTGTCGTAGGTGATTTTCTTTTTCAGGTTCACCGGAATGAGCTGATAATGCACCATTTTCATTTCGCCATTACGGAACTCAAAATCAGCGCGCCCTACATATTTGCCCCACTCATGCGCCTGAACTATCCAGATGCCGTTTTGTTGATCCGGTGCACACGGTGTGCCGGGCACATAATCCACCTGTTTTTTATTCTCAGAGGCCATGCAGACCGGGTCCTGCGAGTGCCCACCGACAATCATTGCCAGTGCACCTTTTGGCAGGCTGCGGGCCATCTCCACGTCGCCTGGCGCGTTAGAACCATGCTCGCCGTTGTCGTAGTGCCCCATATGCGTGGCGGCGATGATCACATCCGGTTTCTGCGTCTGATTGAGCTCATCGATAACCAGCTTCGCTTCTTCAGCCGGTTTGCGAAATTCAATGTCGGTGAAGAATTCAGGGTTCCCGATTTTTGCCGTGTCGTCAGTGGTTAGCCCGATCACCGCAATTTTCAGTCCCTGCCGGTCAAAAATCATCCAGGGTTTGAAGAGGCGCTCGTTGGTGCTTTTTTGATAGATATTGGCAGAGAGGAACGGGAACTTTGCCCATTTTTCCTGCTGACGCAGAACGCTCATAGGGTTATCGAACTCATGGTTACCCACCGCCATCGCGTCATACCCAATCAGGTTCATGCCACGAAAATCGGGTTCGGCATCCTGGAGATCGGACTCCGGTACGCCGGTATTGATGTCGCCACCGGAGAGCAGTAATACGCTACCGCCATCGGCTGCGACCTCTTTGCGAATACTGTCCACCAGCGTTTTTTGTGCCGACAGGCCATACTCGCCGTAGTCGCTGCGCCAGAAATGACCATGATGGTCGTTGGTATGCAGAATAGTGACCTTATTGGTTTTATCCTGCTCGTAAGCCTGTACCTGAGTGCTTGCCAGACTCAGTGCTGCCAGAATCGCCAGCACCCTGCTTTTTTTTAACAATTTCACGTTTCTCTCCCTGATTCATTAACAACCGCAAAAGTACTGTCCATTGCAAGAATAGACAAATAAGTTTTCAGAATTGCGACTTCCTTCAAACCTTAAGGGCGGGTATGTTAGCCAGATAATTATTACAGTTCCGATACTTTTTACATCGCAAACTAAGACAGAGTCTTTATGGCAATCAGTGAAAACCCTCAACCGCTGACCGCGCCGTCCGGGTCGGCTGTAAAAACGCGCACCTCTTTTGGCATTCTTGGGGCCATCAGCGTCTCACATCTGTTAAATGATATGATTCAGTCGCTGATCCTGGCGATTTATCCCATCCTGCAGGGGGAGTTTTCGCTCTCGTTTATGCAGATTGGGATGATTACGCTTACCTTCCAGCTCTCTTCATCTTTGCTACAGCCGGTGGTGGGTTACTGGACGGATAAACATCCGATGCCCTGGTCCCTGCCGATTGGCATGTGCTTTACCCTTTGCGGCCTGGTCCTGCTGGCACTGGCGGGAAGCTTTAGTGCCGTGCTGGTTGCTGCGGCGCTGGTGGGAACCGGCTCTTCGGTCTTTCATCCGGAGTCTTCGCGCGTGGCTCGTATGGCGTCCGGTGGGCGTCATGGTCTGGCGCAGTCCATCTTTCAGGTGGGGGGGAATTTTGGTAGCTCGTTAGGGCCACTGCTGGCTGCTATCGTGATTGCCCCCTATGGCAAGGGGAATGTGGCATGGTTTGTACTTGCCGCACTGCTGGCCATCGTAGTCCTGGCGCAGGTGAGCCGGTGGTACGCCGCTCAGCACCGGGTGAATTCGGGTAAAAAATCATCCCCGGTAATAAATCCCTTGCCTCGTAACAAAGTCATTCTGGCCGTTTGCGTACTGCTCGTGCTGATTTTCTCGAAATACTTCTATATGGCGAGCATCAGCAGCTATTTCACTTTTTATCTGATGAATAAGTTCGATTTAACGGTGCAGAGCGCGCAGATGCATCTGTTTATCTTCTTATTTGCGGTGGCTGCGGGCACGGTAATTGGCGGGCCTGTCGGTGATAAGATTGGAAGAAAATATGTAATTTGGGGCTCTATCCTTGGCGTTGCTCCTTTCACCCTTCTTTTACCCTATGCAACCCTCTTCTGGACCGGTGTTTTAACGGTCATTATTGGTTTTGTCCTGGCTTCGGCCTTTTCTGCCATTCTGGTCTATGCCCAGGAGCTGTTACCGGGGCGTATAGGTATGGTTTCTGGACTCTTTTTCGGTTTTGCTTTCGGTATGGGAGGCCTTGGTGCTGCGGTACTGGGCGTTATTGCTGACCATACCAGCATCGATTTGGTCTATAAAATATGTGCTTACCTGCCATTACTGGGAATTCTGACCATATTCCTGCCCGATAACCGTCATAAAGGGTAGTTTCTCCGGGGGCAAAGTCTTGCTTTGCCTCCGCAGTTCGCTTGCGGGCAAGCCCTTACCCAACGAACTCTGTTTTTCCAGGCCATCACCCCCTCTTTTTTCGCCCAACGTGTCATTTTCTTCAACATTCAACAATTATTCACAAACACAATGGTTAAAATTGTCATAAACTGTAACCTGGGTTTTGGTTAATCAACCAAAATGGATCCACGCATCAACGAAAGGAGACGGAATGCATCACGCCACACCGCTAATCACCACCATTGTGGGCGGGCTTGTTCTCGCTTTTATCCTCGGTATGCTTGCCAATAAACTACGAATTTCACCGCTGGTGGGTTATCTGCTTGCGGGCGTACTGGCCGGACCGTTCACCCCAGGCTTTGTGGCGGACACTAAGCTCGCATCTGAGCTGGCGGAACTGGGCGTTATTTTATTGATGTTTGGCGTGGGTCTGCATTTTTCATTAAAGGATTTGATGGCGGTAAAGTCCATCGCCATCCCCGGAGCCATAGCGCAGATCGCTGTTGCCACACTCCTGGGTATGGCGCTCTCCGCTGCACTGGGCTGGTCACTGATGACCGGCATCGTGTTTGGACTTTGTCTTTCAACCGCCAGCACCGTGGTGCTGTTACGCGCGCTTGAAGGCCGACAACTGATTGACAGCCAGCGTGGACAAATCGCCATCGGCTGGTTGATTGTTGAAGATCTGGTGATGGTGCTGACCCTGGTACTGCTCCCCGCTGTCGCCGGGATGGTCGAGAAAGGGAACGTTGGGTTAGCCACACTCGCCGTTGATATGGGGATTACCATCGGCAAAGTGGTCGCCTTCATCGCCATTATGATGCTGGTGGGTCGCCGTCTGGTGCCGTGGATCATGGCGCGAAGCGCCGCCACCGGTTCGCGTGAACTCTTTACGCTATCGGTACTGGCCCTGGCCCTGGGCATCGCGTTTGGCGCCGTCGAACTCTTTGACGTCTCCTTTGCGCTGGGTGCGTTCTTCGCCGGGATGGTACTGAACGAGTCAGAACTCAGCCACCGGGCGGCGCACGATACCCTGCCGCTGCGGGATGCGTTTGCGGTACTCTTCTTCGTCTCGGTCGGTATGCTGTTTGACCCACTGGTATTGATTAATCAGCCGCTGGCGGTGCTGGGCACGCTGGCTATTATCATCTTTGGTAAATCAGTGGCGGCATTTTTCCTGGTACGTATGTTTGGGCACTCACCGCGCACCGCCCTGACCATCGCTGCCAGCCTTGCGCAAATCGGTGAATTCGCCTTTATTCTGGCAGGCCTCGGGATGGCGCTGGATCTCCTGCCTCAGGCAGGCCAGAACCTTGTGCTGGCGGGTGCTATTCTCTCGATTATGCTGAATCCGGTGCTGTTCACCGTGCTGGAAAAATACCTCGATAAAACCGAAACCCTTGAAGAGCAGACGCTGGAAGAGGCGACCGAAGAAGAGAAGCAGATCCCGGTGGACATCTGCAACCATGCGCTGCTGGTGGGCTTTGGCCGCGTCGGCAGCCTGCTCGGCGAGAAGTTAATGGAACAGGGGATTCCACTGGTGGTGATTGAAACCTCTCGCACCCGGGTGGATGAACTTCGGGCACGCGGGATCCGCGCAGTATTAGGGAATGCGGCCAATGAAGAGATCATGAATCTGGCGCACCTGGATTGCGCGCGCTGGCTGCTTTTGACCATTCCAAACGGCTATGAGGCCGGTGAAATTGTGACCACCGCACGTGAGAAATGCCCGGGTATCGAGATCATCGCCCGCGCACATTACGATGATGAGGTGGATTACATCATGGAGCGTGGGGCCAGTCAGGTGGTAATGGGCGAGCGTGAGATTGCCAATACCATGCTGACACTGCTGGCAAAGCCGCCGACTGAAGAGGCAGTAACGGGGTAGCGCTTCTGTCTTTGCCCCTCACCCTCTCCCCATAGGGAGAGGGAACTGACCGGTGCACATCTTTCGCAATCCAGCCCTGGCTGATTTTCACCCTCGCCCCTTTGGGGAGAGGGCCGGGGTGAGGGGAGATTATCGTGCCCAGTAGGACTCTTCCAGACTGTCTTCCCGCTCTGGCAGGCCGCGCGATAAACGTGGCGCATGCTGGTTCAGCACCTGATAGCTGACGCGATTAGCGTATTTGCACACCTGCGCCAGCGATGAGTAGGTCAGCCAGGTGAAATTGTGTTTACTGGAATTGGGTACATTAAGGCGGTGATAGTTATTCGCCGTAATGTCATGCAGCAGGGCGGCCAGCGCGCCATCACCCGCTCCGTTGGTGTTCATGATTTTTTCCGGCCCGCCCATATAGGGCGCGATGTGCGAGAAGATCCTCAGCGGATTGACGCAGTCTTGATGGCGCATCGCGCGGCTGAACTCATACTGGTTAAACTCGGCAATTGCCCCTGGCAACAACGGATGCTGGGTTTTACGTTTCGCTTCATCTTCGGTAAAGCCCGCCATGTAAAGACCAATCGGGCCTGCGGTACACAGCACCAGATCCACCCAGTCCAGCGCTTTGTCAGATGCCACCAGCGGGTCACTTTCGCCGGTCAGCGCGTAGGCTTCTTCTTCGTTCATGGCCAGAATGGAGACATGCGCCTTCAAAAAGTCGCGCCACCACTGCGGATTGTCGGCAATCACGTATTTCGTCCCCAGGGTCAGGACTACCGGTACGTTATGTTTTTTAGCGTAGGCCACGGCCTGCATGGTCGCTTCCGGCATGGGTTCTCCGGGGTTGCAGCGCACCAGGTAGGAAGTCAGTACCAGCGCAGAGGCACCGGCAATAACCGATTCCGGGATGCTGTCTGCGCGCAGTTGATTCATCTGTCCGGGACTGATGGCAAACGTCCGCTCGCCGGAGTCGCTGATAAGCGTAAAGCAGCGCCCAATGGCGCCATCAACACCCTGCAGATAGTTAAGATCGGTGCGGCTGGAGGTATTGCACAGGTAGCGATAGGCATAGCTGCCAATTTCAATGTTATTGCACATCACCCCCAGCAAAACGGAACGGTCATCCGCCAGCACGGAGTAGTTGTGCATGGTGTTGCCGATAGTGCCGCCCGCAAACTGGTGCGTAATCAGGTTGTCGCGCACCAGCTCCTGATACAGCGCTTCCGCCACGTCATCGCTTATCACCAAAGAATGGCCGGCACTCAGCCCGTATCGGGCAATAAAGGCATCATCCACTTTTGCTTCAATATCTACCAGCGTCTGGTCGATACCCACCACCCAGGTGGCGCTGGTCTCATTTTCAGGCTGGATTTGTTGCAGCAGCGGATCGCGGGCATTAACGGGAAAGTAGTGTTTGGATTTACGCTTACCGGGAAATTTCATGGTCTTCATTACGGGGTGAGAAGTGGGCCGGGAATGGTAGCACATTCCCGGTCCGGCAGGCGATCAGCGATATTTCTCCGTAAGACTGACCATCATTTCGATATGATCCGGCGAGTCATTAAGCGCGGGAATGTACTCGTATTTTTCACCGCCCGCCTCAAGGAAGAACTCCCGGTTCTGCACCGCAATTTCTTCCAGTGTCTCCAGGCAATCCGCTGCAAAACCCGGACTCATGACCTGGATATGCTTCACCCCTTTCTCACCTAACATTTTCATGGTTTCGTCAGTGTAAGGTGTCAGCCAGGGTTCGCGGCCAAAACGCGACTGGAAGGTCATCATCACTTTTTCCGGCGGCAGGGCCAGGGCAGAAACCAGTTCCCGGGTCGTATCACGGCAGCGCTGGGGGTAATCGTCCCCTTCATCGGCGTAACGCTGAGGAATACCGTGGTATGAGAGCAGTAGCAGGTCCGGTTCACCGTGGCGGGCAAAAGAAGCACGTACGCTGTTAGCCAGCGCCGTAATATAGGCCTGATCGTCGGCATAATCACGGATGAAGGAGATCCCCGGAATGGAACGCTTCCTGCCCAGAATCCGCCCCAGTTCATCCCACACGGCCCCCACGGTTGAGCAGGAAAACTGCGGGTAGAGCGGCAGAACGATAATGTGTTCAACATCCTGCGCCAGCAACTCATCAACGGCACTTTCCAGCGACGGCTTACCATAGCTCATTCCAAGCGCTACGGGCACCTGCGCAAGACGCGCGGCCAGCGCCTGCTGCTGCCTGCGGCTGAAGACCATGAGTGGTGAGCCCTCTTCCATCCAGACGGACTGGTAGAGTTTGGCAACACGCGGGGAGCGAATGGGCAAAATCACACCGCGCAGCAGCGGCCACCACAGCAGACGAGAGGTATCGACGACACGACGGTCGCTTAAAAATTGCCGGAGATAGCGTTTTACCGCATCGGGAGTGGGTGCTTCTGGGGTACCAAGATTGGCCAGCAGAATACCTGTTTTCGCCTGACTCATTCGCGCCTCTTAACCATTGAACTGGTTAATGATTGTAACTGAAAAGCGCGGAAACGAAACCAATTGCAGCGATTGATAAAGCATCCCCGGCGGGCGCCGGGGAGGAGAGAACTTAGCCGAGGATCTTTTCCAGTTCGGCGCGAACGTCGCTCACGGCTTTGGTGCCGTCAACTTTAGCGTAACGGGTGTTGCCAGATTTCGCTTCGTTCTGATAATAACCAATCAGCGGTGCCGTCATCTGATGGTACTCGACCAGACGTTTACGCACGGTCTCTTCCTGGTCATCTTTACGGGTGGTCAGCTCTTCGCCGGTCACATCGTCTTTACCTTCCACTTTCGGTGGATTGAATTTGATGTGGTATACACGACCAGACGCCGCGTGTACGCGACGACCGATAATACGGTCAACGATCAGCTCGTCAGGTACGTCGAACTCCAGTACGTAATCAACCTTGATGCCCGCTTCTTTCATGGCATCAGCCTGAGGGATAGTACGTGGGAAGCCGTCAAGCAGGAAACCGTTGCGGCAATCTTCCTGAGTAATGCGCTCTTTGACCAGCGCGATAACCAGTTCATCCGTCACCAGCTTGCCGGCGTCCATGATGTCTTTCGCTTGCTTGCCCAGCTCACTGCCAGATTTCACAGCAGCACGGAGCATGTCGCCCGTGGAGATTTGCGGAATACCGTATTTCTCCATAATGAACTGTGCCTGAGTTCCTTTACCCGCGCCCGGAGCGCCAAGCAGAATAATACGCATTGCGGAAATCCCCTCAAATGTCGGTTCAAATTTTCAAAAAAGCGCTAAACGATACCACCAGAACGGCGATGGCTCAAGGAAGGCGAAAGGGCTGAAACGGTTAGTGGCGCAGTTATTGTGGAATTAATGAGATTTGATGCCCGCTCCGCCCAATTTCACGGGCAGAGCGGGAAAACTGGCACCCGGACCCTCTCCCGCCGGAAGAAGGTCTGGGTAAGCAGGATATTACGCCAGCAGGAGCTGGTTCATGCGGCGGATAAACTGGTTCGGGTCTTCCAGCGTGCCGCGCTCTGCAAACAACGCTTGATCCATCAGCAGTTCAACCCACTCGCTGAACTGCCCTTCATCCGTGGTATCCGCCGCGCGTTTTACCAGCGGATGATCCGGGTTCAGTTCAAAAATATACTTCACTTCCGGGACGGCCTGGCCCGCTGCGGCAAACAGTTTTGCCATCTGGGTGCTCATTTCGTCATTGTCGGTGGTAACAATCGCTGGCGTATCGGTCAGGCGATGCGTCAGGCGCACCTCTTTAACACGCTCGCCGAGCAGGGTTTTCACGCGCTCAACGAAAGGCTCAAGGGCTTTCTCCGCCTCCTTCACGCTTTCATCTACTTCATCGGCCAGCTTATCCAGAGACTCATCCGCTTTGGAGACGGACTGGAAAGATTTACCGTCAAACTCTGTCAGATAGCTCATCATCCACTCGTCGATACGGTCGGAGAGCAGCAGAACTTCAATGCCTTTTTTACGCAATAGTTCCAGATGCGGGCTGCTCTTGGCAGCGGCATAGCTGTCGGCGGTAATGTAGTAAATCTTCTCCTGACCCTCTTTCATGCGCGCGACATAGTCATCCAGCGACACGGTCTGTTCTGAAGAGTCAATATGAGTGGAAGCAAAGCGCAGCAGTTTAGCGATAGTCTGCTGGTTGGCATTATCTTCCGCCGGGCCTTCTTTTAACACCAGACCAAACTGTTTCCAGAAGCCCTGATATTTTTCCGCGTCATCTTTTGCCAGTTTTTCCAGCATCTGCAGCGCACGTTTGGTCAGCGCATTACGCAGGTTACGGGTGACGCTGCTGTCCTGCAGGATTTCACGGGAGACGTTCAGCGGCAGATCGTTGGAATCGATAAGACCACGGACGAAACGCAGGTAGTTCGGCATAAACTGCTCAGCGTCATCCATAATAAACACGCGCTGCACATACAGTTTCAGTCCATGCTTATGGTCACGGTTCCACATGTCCCACGGTGCCTGTGACGGGATAAACAGCAGGCTGGTGTACTCCTGCTTCCCTTCCACGCGGTTATGGCTCCAAGCCAACGGGTCGGTAAAGTCGTGAGCAATGTGTTTGTAAAACTCGTTGTACTCTTCGTCTTTAATCTCAGACTTGCTGCGGGTCCACAGCGCCTGCGCTTTGTTGATCTTTTCCCAGGAAACCACGGTCTCGCCGTCAACTTCTTCCTGTTTTTCAATTTCAACCGGCAGTGCGATGTGGTCAGAGTATTTGCTGATAACGGAGCGCACACGCCAGTCGTCGAGGAAATCATCTTCGCCTTCACGCAGGTGCAGGGTGATTTCTGTACCACGCTCTTCTTTGGTGATATCGGCAACGGTGTACTCACCTTCGCCCTGGGATTCCCAGAACACGCCGTTTTCTGCGCTTTCACCCGCAGCACGCGTGCGAACGGAGACCTTGTCTGCAACGATAAACGCGGAGTAGAAGCCCACACCAAACTGACCAATCAACTGGCTGTCTTTCGCCTGGTCAGATCCCATAGACTCCAGGAAAGATTTGGTTCCCGACTTCGCAATGGTGCCCAGGTTTTCGATCACTTCATCGCGATTCATGCCGATGCCGTTATCCGCGATGGTCAGCGTGCGGTTCTCTTTATTGAAAGAGACGCGAACGCGCAGTTCGCCATCCCCTTCGTACAGCTCCGGTTTGGAGAGCGCGCGAAAACGCAGTTTATCCGCCGCATCCGACGCGTTAGAGATTAACTCGCGCAGGAAGATTTCTTTATTGGAATACAGGGAATGGATCATCAGGTGCAGAAGTTGTTTCACTTCTGACTGGAAACCGCGGGTTTCTTGTCCTTTCATCTACGTCGACCTCAACAATGCCATATGAGTAAAAAAGCGTTGAAGGGGAGATGGGGTTAACGAAAGGTATTTTCAAGCGGAGGCCGACAGCGCAGCCTCCGTTTGGTCAGAATTTAATCTTGTGACGACCGGCCAAAGAGTGAGACAGCGTGGTGCCGTCTACCATTTCCAGTTCGCCGCCGACCGGTACACCATGCGCGATACGGCTGGCTTCTACTTCATATTGCGCACACAGTTCGGCAATGTAGTTTGCCGTGGCTTCACCTTCCACCGTCGGGTTGGTGGCAAGGATCACTTCGCTCAGCGTTTCCGCCTCCAGACGCTGTTCCAGCCTGTCCAGACCAATATCATCCGGTCCGATACCGTCCAGTGGCGAGAGATGCCCCATCAAAACGAAGTAGCGACCGGAAAACTGCCCGGTCTGCTCGATGGCATAAATATCTGCCGGGCTCTCTACCACGCAAATCTGCCCATTCTCCTGGCGACGGGGATTACTGCAAATGTTGCAGATCTCCTGCTCGGTGAAGGTACGGCAGTCGGCACAATGACCAATTTCAGACATGGCGCGGGTCAGTGCCTGCGCCAGGCGCATTCCGCCGCTGCGATCGCGCTGCAAAAGCGTAAACGCCATGCGTTGCGCTGACTTCGGACCAACGCCCGGCAGACAGCGCAACGCTTCCATAAGCTGCGTTAACAGCGGACTGGTTTGCATCAGAACGGCATCTTAAAGCCTGGCGGCAGCTGCATTCCGGAGGATACAGAGGCCATTTTTTCTTTCTGCGTCTCTTCGATGCGACGGGCAGCATCGTTGAACGCTGCGGCAACCAGATCTTCGAGCATCTCTTTGTCGTCTTCGAGGAGGCTTGGATCGATTTCAACGCGACGGCAGTTATGCGCGCCATTAATGGTCACCTTCACCAGGCCCGCGCCGGACTCACCGGTAACTTCCAGCTTCGCGATCTCTTCCTGCATCTGCTGCATCTTTTCTTGCATCTGCTGGGCCTGTTTCATCAGATTGCCCAGACCGCCTTTTCCACCAAACATAGGCTTTTCTCTCAGTAAGTCGTAGTTAAGGATGACCGCAAGTCAGACCTGCAATCAAAGGGGACGAATACTCTCTTCATCCAGATCTGCATCAAAAAATCGGCGCAGCGTCTGGATATTGTTATCCGCAATAATCGCCTCACGCGCTTGCGCAAGTTTTTCTTCATAGATGGCTTGTCGCCACTCCAGCGGAGTTCGCACCGCCGGATTATCATCTTCAATGATAGTCAATTCAACCGGCATGCCGTAAAAGCCGCTCAACGCATCCGCAAGGGTCTTTTGCGCCGATGCTGAATTCAGGTGACGCTGACCCGATCGCAAATGCAGTAAAATTCGGTTCTCTTCCTGCTCTTTCCAGGCGTTCAGGGCTACCTGTTCAACCAGCTTAGGCAGGGTGAGTTTGCTCACCTCCGCCGCCCAGGGGTCGCGCTCAATCGACTCTTCAGCCAGCTTTTTGGCAAGCTCGGGCGTTTTTTCATGCTCAAGCGCTTTCTTCAATGCCTTTGGTGTCGCGACCGCTTCTTTGACCTCGTCAACAACCGTCGTCGCTTTCCAGCGATAGGCCTCTTTTTTAACCGGTACGTCGGCCTGCGCGGAGGCTGCCGGCCGGGATTGCACCCGTTCGGTTATCGAGGCCAGTCTTTCCAGGGCACTGTTATTCACCGGCCGCACGCGGGATGCGGCTGCCGGTTCACTCTTTTTTGCTTTGTCCGCTCCCTGAGCGCGCTGGAGCTGGCGACGGGCAGCCAGCACCTGGTTCGTGGTTTCAGGCAGTGCGGTATCATGCTGTGGTTGCGGCGCCACGGCTTCTGACCGGGGCGCGATCTGCGGCTGGGTCAGTACAGCCGTCGGGGCGACCGGGGCAAAAGTATGCTGAGGTGCATCAGGCACCGCAAGCGGTTCACGTGGATGAAACGCCAGCGCCCGCAGCAGAGTCATCTCCATTCCCATGCGCCTGTCCGGTGCATAGGGCAACTCTTTGCGGCCAATCAGCAGCGTCTGGTAATAGAGCTGAACATCAGTAGGCGGAATAATCCGCGCCAGTTCACGCATCCGTTGCTCAATAGCGGCCATGTCGCTGCCTAAGGCGGCAGGTGTGAGCTGCACCATAGCAATCCGGTGCATCAGCATTTGCATTTCCACCAGCAAGGCTTCCCACTCGACGCCCCGCGACGCGGCGTCGTTCACCAGTGTCATCGCCCGCTCACCATCGGCAGCAACAATAGCTTCAATGAGGGCCAGCGCCTGGTCATCATTAAGCGTGCCGAGCATAGTGCTCACCACCTGAGCGCTCAGGTTGCCATCACCGCTGGCAATCGCCTGGTCGGTGAGGCTCAGCGCGTCACGCAGACTGCCGTCTGCTGCACGTGCAATAAGCTGAAGCGCACGGGTTTCATGGGGGATCTTTTCTTCGTCAAGAATGTGCTCAAGCTGCTGGCGAATCTGATCGACATCCAGCGCCTTGAGATGAAACTGCAGGCAGCGTGACAGAATAGTAACCGGCAGCTTTTGCGGATCGGTCGTCGCCAGCAAAAACTTCACGTGCGCGGGCGGCTCTTCAAGCGTTTTCAGCAGTGCATTGAAGCTGTGACGCGAGAGCATGTGCACTTCATCAATAAGATAGACTTTGAACCGCCCCCGGGCTGGCGCATATTGCACGTTATCCAGCAGATCGCGGGTATCTTCTACTTTGGTGCGAGACGCGGCATCGATTTCAATCAGATCAACGAAACGCCCCTGCTCTATCTCACGGCAGTTGTCACATACACCACAAGGTGTGGCAGTAATTCCCGTTTCGCAGTTCAGCCCCTTCGCCAGTAGTCGGGCGATAGAGGTTTTACCAACACCACGCGTACCGGAAAACAGGTAAGCATGATGGATGCGTCCCGAGGTGAGGCCGTTCGCCAGAGCAGTGAGCACATGCTCCTGGCCGACAACGCTCGCGAAAGTTTGGGGTCGCCATTTACGGGCAAGGACCTGATAACTCATTGGCAGGCTCTGAAACGCTGGAAGGTGAATTGATTGGGGGAATGCTAACACAACCTCACCCATTGGGCGAGGTTGTGGGACGGGGGATTAATGCCCCGGGAAAGGCACTAAGCTGTAACAGGTGATACCCTGTTTTTCCAGACGCTGTTCACCGCCCAGATCGAACAGATTAATGATGAATGCCGCGTCGTTCACTTCACCGCCGAGGCGACGAATCAATTTTACGGTGGCTTCGATGGTGCCGCCGGTTGCCAGCAGATCGTCTACAACCAGCACTTTGTCACCAGCCTGGATGGCATCGACGTGGATTTCTAACTGATCGGTGCCGTACTCCAGTTCATAGCTTTCCGCGATGGTTTCTCGTGGCAGTTTACGCGGTTTGCGCACGGGTACGAAACCGACGCCCAGACCCAGTGCGACGGGCGCACCGAAAAGGAAGCCACGCGCTTCGGTCCCTACTACTTTGGTGACCCCGGCGTCTTTGAAACGCTCAACCAGCAGTTGAATGCTGAGGGCGTAAGCCCTGGGGTCTTCCAGCAAACTGGTGACATCACGGAACAGGATGCCCGGCTTCGGGTAGTCCTGAATGCTTTTGATGCTGTTTTTTAGAAATTCAAGCTGCTGCGCAGTCGCTGTCATGGATTTTTGCCTGATAGAAACGGTATTACTCACGGCTCGCCGGGAATTTAAATGCAACCTGCGGTTAACATTTAACCAGTCGTACCTGTGCTCGAAAACGCCAGAATTTACTGGCTGAGCGCGACAATTGCAACTGCCATTACTGCCCTTTACGGTTTTTGTTGCTTTGCGTCAATCACGGGCAGACGCCACATAAAAATGAGCAGGCAGCTCAGAATGACCAGAAGCAGGATCCGTACCCACATCATCTTTACCAGCCATAATGAAATGGCGAAGGTCACCAGAATAACGGCGATGGCCCGTGGCTTAGCGCCCGGTGGCATTGCCCGGTACTGTTGCCAGTGGCGCAAATAGCCGCCAAACCAGGAGCGGTAAAGCAGCCAGTCATGAAAACGGGGAGAAGATCGCGCGAAACACCAGGCCGCCAGCAAGATAAACGGCGTGGTTGGCAGCAGGGGCAACACCACCCCCAGGGTACCGAGCACTACCGCCACCCAGCCAATGATGATTAAAATAGTTCGTTTCATAATGCGAATCGTTATCAAGATGAGCGGCTACTGTAGCATAGTCGCAGGATTTTCAGGGGAATGGGAAGTGAAAAGCATGTTGCTGTTACAGGCGCTGGAACAAAAATTATCCGCGCTCGCCAGGGAGATGGCTCCCTTGTCTTCGCACGCCACCGTGAGTCCCCGTTTCGATCGGCAACTTTTTCGCACCCGCAGCACGATGATGCGAGCTTATCTTGACGAAGCACGCGACAATCTCGCAGCGCTGCGCCATGCCGTGAATGCAGAGCGCGCTCCTCAGGTAGCCTGGCTTGCGGAGCACCTGGCGTCGCAACTCACCGCCCTGGTGCGTGAAAGCGCCGTCTGGTCACTGCGGTCCTGGGACGCGGCTAAACCCGGTATCGCTAAATGGCAACGCAAGCGCTTACAGCACCAGCAATTTGAGCAGCGTCTGCTTGCGATGAAGCGTGAGCGCGAAGAAAAAGTCAGCCAGGTTGCCACCTTCGCCGAGCAGCAGCAGCTCCATAAAGAGATTATTGCGTTTGAAGAAAGGCTCCGTCGCTGCCGTCACGCGCTGGATAAAATTGAACGCGTGCTGGCGCATCTGACACGCTAAACGAGGAGAGGAAATGTCACTGGAAAATGCCCCGGATGAAATCAAGCTGGCGGTGGACCTGATTATGCTGCTGGAAGAGCATCAGGTTGCGCCCGATACGGCACTGAAAGCGCTGGAGATAGTAAGACGGGATTTTGAGAAGAAGATCGAGGGACTTTCACCCTCGTCCCCGCTCTCTCCTTAAGGAGAGCGCGGGTCGGCTTTACATTATTTTAGGGCAGGCGTTGGGTCATCCCCTCTGCGCTCACGCTTCACTTCCTGGTGCTCTTCACCTTTCTCATTGCGCAAATGCACCTCAAGCTGGTTAAAGGCAATGTTGATGTTGTTTTCACGACATAGTCTATCAATGGTGCGGTTCAGCTCATCAACGGTATAGCTACGATCGCGCAGTTCACGCACGTACAGGCGCAGTTCGTGATCCAGCGTACTGGGGCCAAAGGTCGTGAAGAAGACCGACGGCTCTGGATCATGCATCACTTTCGGATGCTCCATCGCCGCCTGCAATAAGATTGCTTTCACTTTATCCAGATCTGAGCCATAGGCGACGCCAAGCCGGATGACCACGCGGGTGATGGTGTCGGACAGTGACCAGTTAATCAGACGTTCGGTCACAAACGCCTTGTTCGGAATGATGACCTCTTTACGGTCAAAATCGGTGATTGTCGTGGCACGGATGCGGATCTTACTGACCGAACCAGAGAAGGTCCCGATTGTCACCGTATCGCCAATACGCACCGGACGTTCGAACAGAATGATAAGCCCTGAGACGAAGTTACCAAATATTTCCTGTAAGCCAAACCCAAGGCCCACCGACAAGGCTGCCGCCAGCCACTGCAGTTTGTCCCATGACACGCCCAGCGAACCGAACACCGTCATCGCACCGGCCCCAATAATGATGTAATTGAGGATAGTGGTGATGGCGTAGGACGCCCCCTGACGCATATTGAGTCGCGAGAGCACCAGGACTTCCAGCAGACCGGGCAGGTTTCGTATCAACGCCCAGGCAACCACAAAGGCCACAAGAGCAAACAACATGCTGCCCATAGTGACGTTTTTCATCACCGCTGCACCCGCTTCAGTGCCGTTGTAGTGCCAAAGTACAACGCTATCGAGATAGGCGAAAACAGTGATCAAATCCGACCAGATTGCCCAAAACAGGACCGCAAACAGAGAGATCATCACCAGCATGGTAATGCGCAGCGTCTGTTGGTTGACCTGCTCCAGCGCGATAGTGGGTTCTTCCTGCGGTTCAGCCCCTTCGGCACCCTCTTTGACCATATTCTGACGGCGTGCCAGCGCACGACGGTAGGCAATACGTCTGGCAGCCACGCTCAGCCCACGTAATACGGTCTGGTAGAGTAGATTCCAGACAATCACCAGATAGACGGTTTCAATCCAGCGCCCGGACAAGCGCAGCGTGGTGTAGAAGTACCCCGTCGCGGTCAGCACCATCAATGCGATCGGCACAAAGGCCAGCACCGTGATCGTTACCAGCCGGATGCTATGCGACTCTTTATCACGCCAGCTTTCACGGAACATCGGCCAGACGAGGGCGGTGATCACCAGCAGGTTCAGGAAAATAACGGTCTGCCCCAGCACGTCATCCATTAAATGTAAGGGGGACAGCTCAGAGACGACGGACCAGAAATGCAGAGGCAGCAACGCGAGGCTGATGCGGACAATCTGTCGACGCCAGTGACTGGTCAGTTGTGCCGGCATTGCAAAGTGGTTAACCGCCACACCATCTTTTTCCAGGACTTTCCAGCACAGCCCGAAGACCAGCCAGAACACTGCCAGTTTTTTACTGAACGCCCACAGCAGTTCACTGATGTTGAGCTGCATGGTCAGTAATATCAGCCCGATCGCCAGAATAATCAGGCACACCGGGAGCGCCCGAATCAGGTCAATCAGTATGGCTTTCGGCGTATGCAATTGGCTGTCGTTACGTAACTGTCCGACCTGTAAGGCCAGTTTTGCCTGGTAACTACGCAACCAGCTCAGACGCCAGCGGATAAGTCCCGCGATCAGCAGCAGCGGTAATCCCGTCAGGAAAGCAATCGCCACCGCAGGCCAGGCTTTTTCCCAGTTAACGGTGATTTTCATTTTGCTGATCTGATCTTTGAGCGCCTGGGGGAAAGATTTAATCCAGTCCCAGTCCATTGGTTTATTACTGTTTACCCAGAAGATTTGCTGCGTCAGGATCTCTTGCAGACTTTTGGACACGCTCATTAACTGCTGCTGATTCACCTGAAGATTAATGGCCATCATCAGCTGGTTGCCTAACTGCTTATTTAATTGATCCAGCAACTCGCGACGCATATCCACCACCTGCAGCAGCGCATCGTGAACCTCGTCGTTTACGTCACTCTGATGCCCCTCTTCCAGTTTGGCTACGAAGGTGTCGCTCTGGAACAGCGCATCACGCTGCTGATTGACCTCAAATTGTTCAAGACGCAGATCGGCAATGCGATTGGTCATGTCTTCCAGCTCATCGGCCGAAGGCAGGGTTTGCTGTTGTTGATAAAGAATGCGTGACAGCAGCAAACTCCCTTTCAGAACGGAAATTTGCTCTTTAATGGTACGCTCAGACTGTAACGCACGGTCGAGCCAGTTTTTCACTTTGATGTTTTGCTGAACCAGCGTATTACCATTTTGCGTAGCGGTGATGAGTTTCTGACTCAACTGATGGTTAACGTCTAACTCTTGTTTCACCAAAGGCACGGCCTGAATCCGCGCGGTTTCATCGGGTGTAACTGCTTCCTGAGCGGTTTTTTCTGTCAACGTCAGTCGCTTATTGTTCACCGCCTCCTGCAGCAACTGAAGCTGATGCTCAAGGCGATTGCTGTTGGCGGTGACATAATCGCGCTGCTTCTGCAAGGTATCCTGTAGCGTGGTATTGCCTTCCAGACTTTTACGTTGATGCTCAATCTGCGCATTCAGTAATGCCTGTTCAGCCAGCAGCAACGCCTGTTGCGTCGGGCGTAATGCCCCTTCTCCCGCTGCCGTGCCATTTAGGCGATTACGAATCTGCTGCAACTGCTGTGAGGACGTATACATCTGGTTCTGCACACGCTCCGGTTGCGTTTGCAGAGAAACCAGCTGGCTGTTGTAGTTGGATAAATCGTTCTGCGCCGTCTGTAAATCATCAAGCAACTGGGCTAAGCGCGACTCAAGCTGGCGCAGCGATAGCGTTGCCAGCGTTTTACGCGTTTCGTCATCGTTGTCTTTATCGCTGAGGCTGTTCAGGGCGTCCGTGGCCTGACGCAGTTTATCCGGTGCCTGGGTCACTTTCTGTTTAAGCAGGATGGTCTCCTGCTTTACCCGCTCGATTTTATCAAGCGTCTCCAGCGTAGCGGTCAGGTCTTCAATGACCAGCTTATCCACCGCGCTGTGATCTTTTTGTTTATTGAGTGCGTCAAGCTGGCTCTGGACATCACTGCGGGAAGGTAAATCATTGGCGGCGGTCGCCCCAATGGCATTGCCCACAAAGCAGACAAAGATAATGAGCATGACAGCGAAAGCTGAGAGCGGACGGCATGAGCGAGTGAATTGCGGCATCATTTGCGTGATTAATCTGTATACAGGGAAGAGGGCCGAAACTAGCCAACGCCGAAGGATAACATGCCGCGATAAATAGACAACCTGGTCACCCAGAAAGGGGGCGATAATTTCCGCACAGAAGGGTTTTAAACTGTTCCGTTTTCCGAGTTATTATGCAGCGTCGGGCAAAAGCGGCACATCTCGAGTAGAATGGCCACAAAATCTCTGGCTTCTTTTTTTAAGTCAAAGGATTGGGGGGCAAATAGCCAGTTTTCCATGATACCGGAAATGTAGCCCCGCATCAGGATAGCCGCTCGTCGTGTTAATAAGTTGGTCGGCAATAATTTCGCCTCCATGCACTCTTTGAGCGTTTGTTCAATACGATCGTAACTTTCGAGGCATAAATTACGCTGTGCCTGTTGAACGATGGCCATTTCGCCAACAAATTCACACTTGTGAAAGATGATCTCCATCATTAGTCGACGACGTTCTTCAACAACGGTAGCTTCAAGGACATAGACCAAAATTTCCCTTAAAACTGAGAGTGGATCGCCGGGGAATTTTGCCCGATACTCAGTTTCAAGATCGCTAATACTGGATTCTGACAATTCCCAGATTTCGCTAAACAATTCAGACTTGTTTTTAAAGTGCCAGTAAATTGCACCACGTGTTACCCCGGCCGCCTGCGCAATATCTGCAAGGGAGGTAGAAGAGACGCCCTGCTGGGAAAAAAGACGCATTGCCACATCAAGGATGTGTTGACGTGTCTCCATAGCCTGCTGTTTGGTTTTTCGTGCCATATGTTGGTGAATTGACAGGAGTCAGATTTACATACATTTATGAATGTTTGTACTATAGCATGACGATAATATAAACGCAGCAATGGGTTTGGGATACGTGATCCATTGATCAATTTGAAATCGGACACTCGAGGTTTACTTATGAACAAAAACAGAGGGTTTACGCCTCTGGCGGTCGTTCTGATGCTTTCAGGCAGCTTAGCGCTTACAGGATGTGACGAAAAACCCGCAGAACAACAACAAGGTGCGGGGCAGATGCCAGAAGTGGGCGTAGTGACGCTCAAAACTGAATCTCTGCAGGTCACAACAGAACTTCCGGGCAGGACCAGCGCATTTCGTGTTGCGGAAGTCCGTCCGCAGGTCAGTGGTATTATTTTAAAGCGCAACTTCACTGAAGGTAGTGATGTTCAAGCGGGTGTCTCACTTTATCAGATTGATCCGGCTACCTATCAGGCCTCCTACGAAAGCGCTAAAGGTGATTTAGCGAAGGCGCAGGCCGCTGCGAATATTGCGCAAATGACCCTGAACCGCTATCAGAAACTGGTTGGCACTAAGTACATCAGCCAACAGGACTTTGATACTGCACGGGCTGATGCACAACAGGCCTCTGCTGCGGTCGTTGCTGCAAAAGCTGCCATGGAAACCGCGCGCATTAACCTCGCTTATACCAAAGTGACGTCGCCTATTAGTGGTCGCATTGGTAAATCTTCCGTGACTGAAGGGGCTCTGGTGCAATCCGGTCAAACAAACGCACTGGCCACCGTTCAGCAGCTCGATCCTATCTATGTTGATGTAACCCAATCCAGTAATGACTACCTGCGTCTGAAGCAGGAACTGGCGAACGGCACGCTGAAACAAGAGAATGGCAAAGCGAAGGTGGAACTGGTTACTAATGATGGCATGAAGTATCCGCAGACCGGCACGCTTGAGTTTTCTGATGTTACCGTTGACCAGACAACCGGCTCTATCACCCTGCGCGCTATTTTCCCTAACAAAGAGATGACGCTGCTGCCGGGCCTGTTTGTACGCGCGAAACTTGAAGAGGGAACCAACCCTAACGCGCTGCTGGTGCCGCAACAGGGCGTGACGCGTACACCGCGTGGTGAAGCCACCGCAATGGTGGTGGGCGAAGGCGATAAAGTGGAAATACGTAAGCTTACCGCAGCCCAGGCCATTGGTGACAAATGGCTGGTAACCGATGGTCTTAAAGCTGGCGACCGCGTCATTATTACCGGGCTGCAAAAAGTGAAACCCGGTGCGCAGGTAAAAGCTCAGGAAGTGACGGCAGATAACAAAGAGCAGTCTCAGGCAGGCGATCAGTCCCAGCCTTCTAAGTCTTAACTTAAACAGGAGCCGTTAAGACATGCCAAATTTCTTTATTGATCGCCCCATATTTGCGTGGGTGATCGCAATCATCATCATGCTGGCTGGGGGTCTTGCGATCCTGAAGCTGCCTGTTGCGCAATATCCCACCATTGCGCCACCGGCAATTCAGATCAGCGCGTCCTACCCAGGTGCTGATGCCAAAACGGTGCAGGATACCGTGACCCAGGTTATCGAACAGAACATGAACGGTATCGATGGCCTGCTCTACATGTCCTCCACCAGTGATTCTTCAGGTACTGTACAAATCACTATCACCTTTGATTCCGGTACGGATGCGGATATCGCGCAGGTTCAGGTGCAGAATAAACTGCAGCTGGCGATGCCGTTGTTACCGCAGGAAGTACAGCAACAGGGTGTTAGCGTTGAGAAGTCCTCCAGTAGCTTCCTGATGGTTCTCGGTATGATCAGTACCGACGGTTCCATGACTCAGGAAGATATTGCGGATTATGTCGGCGCAACCGTCAAGGACCCGGTCAGTCGTACTACCGGCGTGGGTGACGTACAGCTGTTCGGTGCGCAGTATGCGATGCGTATCTGGATGGACCCGACCAAACTGAACAATTTCAATCTCACTCCTGTCGATGTTATTACCGCGATTAAAGCGCAGAACGCCCAGGTGGCGGCCGGTCAGTTGGGCGGTACTCCACCGGTGAAGGGCCAGCAGTTGAACGCCTCAATCATCGCGCAGACCCGTCTGACCTCGACAGAAGAGTTTGGGAAAATCATGCTGAAAGTGAACCCGGATGGTTCACAGGTACGTCTGCGTGATGTGGCGAAGATTGAGCTTGGCGGCGAGAACTATGACGTTATCGCTCGCTATAACGGCCAACCCGCTTCCGGTCTGGGTATTAAACTTGCCACTGGTGCGAACGCGCTGGATACCGCTAGTGCAGTACGTGCGACCATTGCCAAGCTGGAGCCGTTCTTCCCGCACGGTTTGAAAGCGGTGTATCCGTATGACACCACCCCATTCGTTAAGATCTCTATTAACGAAGTGGTGAAAACGCTGGTTGAAGCGATCGTACTGGTATTCCTGGTTATGTATCTGTTCCTGCAAAACTTCCGTGCGACCCTGATTCCTACTATCGCGGTACCTGTCGTTCTGCTTGGGACCTTCGCCATCCTCTCTATCTTTGGCTATTCGATAAACACCCTGACCATGTTTGGTATGGTGCTGGCGATCGGCCTGCTCGTCGATGATGCCATCGTGGTGGTAGAAAACGTTGAGCGTGTGATGTCCGAAGAGGGGCTGTCACCTAAAGAAGCGACGCGGAAATCCATGGGCCAGATTCAGGGCGCCCTGGTGGGTATCGCGATGGTACTGTCGGCGGTATTTATTCCGATGGCTTTCTTCGGAGGGTCAACCGGTGCCATTTACCGTCAGTTCTCCATCACCATCGTTTCTGCAATGGTACTCTCGGTACTGGTGGCATTGATTCTGACACCAGCACTGTGTGCGACTATGCTCAAGCCGGTGGCTAAAGGTAATCATGGCGAAGACAAGAAAGGATTCTTTGGCTGGTTCAACCGGGTATTTGATAAGAGTACGCACCACTACACCGATAGCGTGGGTAACATCCTGCGTAGTACCGGTCGCTACCTGATTCTGTACGTTATCATCGTGGTGGGCATGGCGCTGCTGTTTGTTCGTCTGCCAAGTTCGTTCCTGCCTGATGAAGACCAGGGCGTATTCCTGACCATGGCACAGCTTCCGGCTGGCGCGACCCAGGAACGTACGCAGAAAGTGCTGGATGAAGTGTCTAAGTACTACCTCGACAACGAAAAAGCTAACGTAAACTCGGTGTTTACCGTTAACGGCTTCGGCTTCTCGGGACGTGGTCAGAACACCGGTCTTGCCTTCGTCTCGTTGAAAAACTGGGATGAACGTCCGGGTGAAGAAAATAAAGTCCCGGCGATCGCAGGACGTGCAAGTGCGCACTTCTCACAAATCAAGGACGCAATGGTCTTCGCCTTTAACCTGCCCGCGATTGTGGAGCTGGGTACGGCAACCGGTTTTGACTTCCAGTTGATTGACCAGGCGAACCTTGGTCACGACAAACTGATGCAGGCGCGTAATCAGTTATTCGGTGAGATTGCAAAACATCCCGATCTGCTTGTTGGCGTCCGTCCGAACGGTCTGGAAGATACACCGCAATTCAAGATCAATATCGATCAGGAAAAAGCACAGGCGCTGGGCGTTTCACTTAGCGATATCAATACCACGCTGGGCGCAGCATGGGGCGGTAGCTATGTGAACGACTTTATCGACCGTGGCCGCGTGAAAAAAGTCTATCTGATGTCAGAGGCAAAATACCGCATGCTGCCAGACGACATCGGCAAGTGGTATGTACGTGGTTCTGACGGACAGATGGTGCCTTTCTCTGCATTCTCGACGTCGCATTGGGAATACGGTTCACCGCGTCTGGAACGTTACAACGGCTTACCGTCCATGGAAATCCTCGGTCAGGCTGCACCTGGTAAGAGTACGGGTGAAGCCATGTCGATGATGGAAGAGCTGGCCGGTAAATTACCGACCGGTATTGGTTACGACTGGACGGGGATGTCCTATCAGGAACGTCTGTCCGGCAACCAGGGCCCTGCCCTGTATGCCATCTCGTTAATCGTGGTGTTCCTGTGTCTGGCCGCTTTGTATGAAAGCTGGTCGATTCCGTTCTCCGTTATGCTGGTTGTTCCCCTCGGTGTCATCGGTGCGCTGCTGGCAGCAACCTTCCGCGGACTGACGAACGACGTCTATTTCCAGGTAGGTCTGCTGACAACCATTGGCCTGTCGGCGAAGAACGCGATTCTTATCGTGGAATTCGCCAAAGACCTTATGGATAAAGAAGGCAAAGGGCTTATTGAAGCCACCCTGGAAGCGGTGCGTATGCGTCTGCGTCCTATTCTGATGACGTCGCTGGCGTTTATCCTTGGGGTTCTGCCGCTGGTTATCAGCTCTGGTGCTGGTTCCGGCGCACAGAACGCAGTCGGTACTGGCGTAATGGGTGGTATGATCACCGCAACGGTACTGGCCATCTTCTTCGTTCCGGTCTTCTTCGTGGTGGTACGCCGTCGATTTAGCCGTAAAAATGAAGATGTGGAGCACAGCCATAAGGTTGAGCAACACTGAAAACCTTAAAAGAAAAGGCCGCGTAAGCGGCCTTTTTCATCTCCGTTACACGTATCATTAAATGCTCTTATTGTCTGACTGTTTATTTTATGAATCATCAATTAGGCTTAGAATTAATACGGCATTGAAACTGTATTTTATATATCCAGGTATTATTCTTAATGAACTGGTACAATCTCTTTAAGTAAGAATGTTCCTGGTTATTCTCGTTTTCGATCGTTTATATTAGTCAAATAGCGTGTTGCTTTTGCTAACCTGATGAAGTTTAAGAGATGTTGCTCAGCTTTCTCCACGTAGTCAGTGCGTAAAATTGCCTTTATGAATGGGGTTCCAGCGCCTCGCTGGAGAAGGTAAGGATTAATTGTAATTTTTCGTAATAGCGCCATGAAATCTCTTTAAGACTGGCTTATAGTTAAATCAATGCAGAAAGCAGCTTATGCTTCTGGTCAGATCAGAAGTTTCCATCCCGAGCAGTGTTTAAATTAGTAAAAAAATCGACTCAGAAGGGGATGCGTGATGGACGAATACTCGCCAAAAAGGCATGATATCGCACAGCTTAAATTTCTCTGCGAAACGTTGTACCATGACTGTCTCGTCAATCTTGAAGAAAGTCATCATGGATGGGTTAATGATCCTACGTCTGCAATCAACTTACAGTTAAATGAGTTGATCGAGCATATCGCAACCTTCGCACTTAATTATAAAATTAAGTATAATGAAGATAATAAGCTGATTGAGCAGATAGACGAATACCTTGATGATACGTTTATGCTGTTCAGTAGTTACGGTATCAACACACTAGACTTGCAGAAATGGCGTCAATCAGGCAATCGCCTGTTTCGCTGTTTTGTGAATGTGAGCAAGGCTCACCCTGTTAGCCATTCCTGTTAAATATTACAACCAGTAAAGGTAAAGTTATGTCCGAAAAGCCATTAACCAAAGTTGATTATTTGATGCGTTTACGACGCTGTCAGTCAATTGACACCCTGGAACGCGTTATTGAAAAAAATAAATACGAACTGCCGGATGATGAACTAACGGTGTTTTATTCAGCAGCCGACCACCGCCTGGCGGAACTCACCATGAATAAGCTTTATGACAAAATTCCTTCCTCCGTATGGAAATTTGTACGCTAATCTTTGCCAACATTTATTATGGCTTTCGTATTAACAGGCTTTAACAGGCTTTAACAGGTGCGCGTTATCTTCATGAATGAAGAAAAACAAAAAATGATTTCGGGCCTTCCCTATCAGCCTGCCGATGAGACGCTGCGCGCTGATCGACTGCATGCCAGAGCCTTACTTCACCGTTATAATCACTCCAGCCCGCACGACAAAGCCGAGCGTAACGCCATACTTGAAGAATTATTGGGCCAGAGTCGCGGAGCATATATTGAACCCAGCTTTCGTTGCGACTACGGCTACAATATTTATTTAGGTGAAGCGTTTTACGCTAATTTTGATTGCGTGATGCTCGATGTATGCCCTATTCATATTGGTGATAACTGCATGCTGGCGCCAGGGGTGCATATTTACACCGCAACGCATCCGTTGGATGCCACTGAGCGTAATAGCGGTTTCGAATTCGGTAAGCCCGTACGCATCGGCAATAACGTCTGGATAGGCGGGCGCGCGGTGATCAATCCCGGCGTCACGATCGGCGATAACGCCGTCATTGCCTCCGGTGCGGTTGTCGTGAAAGATGTTGCTGCCAATACCGTGGTGGGCGGCAATCCGGCTCGTGTGATCAAAACCTTGCCAGAGCAAAAGGCGTAACTGTTATCATTTTTTGCCGCACAACTGTTACTTTTTTCACACATTATGGCAACTTAAAATATCGCATTCCCCAGCATATCAGATCATACAAGGCGCCAGATGACAGAGATCCAGCGGCTGCTCAGCGAAACCATTGACGATATTAACCAGCGCGAAAAGCGTGACAATCGTCCACGGTTTAGCATCAGCTTTATACGCAAACACCCCGGGCTTTTTGTCGGCATGTACCTCGCTTTTTTTGCGACACTCGCGGTTATGCTGCTATCAGAAACGCTTGAAGACTCAGTCTGGCTGCTGGTGGTGCTGTTTGGCCTGCTCAACGCCTTCTTCTTCTTCGATGTCTCCCCACGTTATCGTTACGACGATATCGATGTTCTGGACTTTCGCGTTTGCTATAACGGCGAATGGTATAACACCCGTTTTGTTCCTCAGGAGTTAATCAGCGCCATCCTCAGTTCCCCGGGCGTGGATGTTGAGAGCAAAACCCAACTGCAGAAAATGATTGCCCGCAAAGGCGAACTCTCGTTTTACGATGTTTTCACGCTTTCCAGACAAGATGCCGCTCAGTAAGAACCTGGGTGTCTCACCGCAGCGCATTCGGGCATAAACGCAAAGACCGACGAAGGGACAGCATCCCAAAATGGCACCGTAAAAATTGTTCATTGTGGCTCTTTTTATCCAACCCGCAACGCTTTACGCTGGGTTGATGACATAGGGGAGAGACAATGAATCAACGCAATCAGTACGGACAACCGGTGGGGGATGCCCTGCCCGACTGGCAGCCACGCCCTTTTCCGCAGCGCGTCACGCTTGAGGGACAATATTGCCGTCTGGAGCCCCTTCAGGTCGGTCATGCACCTGCCCTTTTCGCAGCGCACAGCCTTGCTGGCGATACGCGCAGCTGGACCTGGCTTTTGCGTGAACCGGATCAGGATCTGGCATCCTTCAGTGCATGGGTCGCCAGCGTGTGCGAATTACAGGATCCTCTTCATTTTGCCGTGATTGATACGCGAAGGCAGTCTCCGGTCGGCTCTCTCTCACTGATGCGCATTGATGCCGCTAATGGCGTGGTGGAGGTAGGAAGCGTGCATTTCTCGCCCCTGCTTACGCGAACGGTCGCTGCGACGGAAGCACAGTGGCTGTTAATGCATTACGTTATGGAAACGCTGGGCTATCGCCGCTATGAGTGGAAATGCAACAGCCTTAACGAACCCTCAAGGCGTGCTGCACTGCGGTTAGGTTTTCAGTATGAAGGGCGTTTTCGTCAGGCTCTGGTTGCGAAGGGCCGCAACCGGGATACCGACTGGTTTTCAGTTATTGACGGTGAATGGCCGCAGTTAGACCAGGCGTTCAGAAAATGGCTTGCCGCCGACAACTTCTCGGCCGACGGCAGGCAACGACACACTCTCGAAGCGTATCGTCGTTAACCTCTTTTTTTTCGACCCTGAACCGCTTTAAAGCGCGGGTTAGATTTGCAGATCACATAAATACGCCCCTTGCGTCTGACTATCTGACAGTCAGGGTGGCGTTGTTTTGCACTGCGTAAAGAGTTCAGTACCTGCATAGTTTAGTCCCGCCTGGTGCCAAGAAAACGGCCATAACGCTGCTGGAAACGGGCTGCGCTGCCTTCGGTTCCCACCACCTTCTGCTTGCCCGTGTAATACGGATGCGACGCTGATGACACATCCAGCGTGACGTAAGGATAGGTCTTGCCCTCCAGTTCAATCTCACGATCGGTCTTAATGGTCGAGCCTACTTTAACGTACTGATCCGCGCTGGTGTCATGAAACACCACGGTACGGTAGTACGGGTGAATATCGGGTTTCATCTTACTCTCACATGTTTTGTTATAACATAACAAAAATCATAACGAATTTATCCGGCCACCGCAACTGCCACGCCTTATCTGTTTTTCGCAAAAGCAACGAACCCCACGCCGACATAAATTAGAAAAGAACGTTATTGGTTGAATGGCTGGGCTTAGGGCAAGCTGGCGTTAAACCACATGTGAGGAAAGCATCATGATGCGCTGCTGTTGTGCCAGACCCCGTCCCCTGAAAAGCATTAACACCTGCGACCCCTTATCCGGAGAACATAATGAACGCCACCACCTTACCTATCCTCAGCCTGGCGCGGTACTTCAATCCCGCTGAACGCGATGCTTTCCTTGTGCAATTGCGCACCGCCGCGCGCGATATTGGTTTCTTCTATCTCACACACCACGGTGTGAATGACGCGCTTCAGTACACCGTTCAACAGGAAGCCCGCCGCTTTTTTGCCCTAAACGAGGAGCAAAAACAGCAGGTAGCGATGATCAACTCCCCCCATTTTCGCGGATACAACCGTGCCGCCTCAGAGCTGACCCGCGGTAAACCGGACTGGCGCGAACAGTTTGATATTGGCGCAGAGCGTCCCGCACTGGCGTTAAGCGAGAGCGCCCCCCGCTGGGGTCGGTTACAGGGGCCGAATCTTTGGCCTGCGGAGCAACCGGCGTTAAAAAGCACCCTGCTTGCCTGGCAAAAATCGATGACCGACATGGCCGTTGTGTTACTGCGCGCCTTTGCCGAAGCATTACAGCTCCCTGCCAATGCCTTTGATGCGCTCTATGGCGAGAAACCCAACGAACACATCAAGTTGATTCGCTATCCCGGTCAGGAGGGGACCCGAAGCAGCCAGGGCGTTGGTGCCCACAAAGATTCCGGCTTTTTGAGCTTCCTGTTGCAGGACGAGCAAAAAGGGTTAGAGGTCGAAGTTTCCCCCAATAACTGGATTGAGGCCATCCCACTGCCCGGCAGCTTCGTAGTCAACATTGGTGAACTGCTGGAACTGGCGACCAACGGCTATCTGCGGGCCACTGTGCATCGTGTGACGTCGCCGCCGGCCGGGCAGGAGCGCCTCTCCATTGCGTTCTTTCTGGGCGCGCAACTGGACGCCGTTGTCCCGGTATACGCACTGCCTGAATCGCTGGCACGTGAAGCCCGGGGGCCGGAAAGCGATCCTCAAAACCCACTGTTACGGGACGTTGGCTGGAACTACCTGAAGGGCCGCTTGCGTTCCCACCCGGATGTTGCCGAGCGCTATTACCGCGATGTGCTGCGCGAACGCAGTGAACAACTGATCGTATAACTCATAACAATATAAGGATGAGCATCATGAAATATGCCGCATTTAAACTGGCAGGGGTGTCGTTGTCTCTTTCTCTCGCCTGGAGTAGCGCTCAGGCAGAAGCACTGCGTATCGCCGCCGATCCGGTGCCACACGCCGAGATCTTAAATTACGTTAAAAAAATTGACCCGACGCTGGATATCAACATTGTTGAACTGACCAGCGGAGCAAATGCCAACGAGCTGCTGGCGAGCGGCGACGTGGATGCCAACTACTTCCAGCATGTGCCCTATCTGAAGAGTCAGGAAAAGGCGTTGGGTAAAACCTTTGCCGTCGCCGCCACGGTGCATATCGAACCGCTGGGTATTTACTCGCGCCAGTACAAAGATTTTAAATCCGTGCCGGATGGCGCAACCGTCGCGGTGCCCAACAACGTCACCAACCTGAGCCGCGCGCTCTTCCTGTTGCAAAGCCAGGGCCTGATAAAACTGGATGCGAAATTCACCGATCCGGCAAGTACGCTGGCCACTGCGAAAAATATCGTTGAGAACCCGAAACACCTGAAGATTCTGGAAGTCGAATCACCGCAGATCCCCCGCTCACTGGACGATGTAGCGCTGGCGGTTATCAACGGTAACTATGCCCTGGAGGCGGGCCTCTCACCGGCAAAAGATGCGCTGGGTCTGGAGAGTGCCGACCATAACCCGTATGCCAATATCCTGGTCACCACCCCGGCGCTTGCCAGTGACCCACGTATTAAAGCGCTGGCAAAAGATCTGACCTCGCCGCAGGTGGCCGAATTTATTCGTAAAACCTACAACGGCTCCGTTATCCCGGTTGCGCCACAGTCATGATTGAGGTTGAAGGGCTGAGTAAGATTTACGCCGGAACGGGCCGACCGGCACTGAATAACGTGTCGCTGAGCGTGCCAAAAGGAGCCATTTATGGCATCCTCGGGCGCAGTGGCGCGGGGAAAAGCACCCTGATCCGCTGTCTGAATCTGCTGGAGCGGCCCACCACGGGCCGCATCATCATTAATGGCAGTGAGATTACGCAGCTCGACAAAGCCGGACTGCGCGAACATCGGTTACGCACCGGCATGATTTTTCAGCACTTCAACCTGCTTCACGCGCGTACGGTGGCAGATAACGTCGCCGTGCCGCTGGAGATAGCCGGCACGCCAAAAGCACTGCGTCAGGCGCGCGTGGAAGAGCTGCTCTGGCTGGTAGGACTGAGCGACAAAGCGAAAGCTTATCCCTCACAGCTTTCCGGCGGGCAAAAGCAGCGCGTCGGCATCGCACGAGCACTGGCGGCCCGTCCGGATGTGCTGCTGTGCGATGAGGCGACCAGTGCGCTCGACCCGGAAACCACCGCATCGGTGCTGTCACTGTTGGCCGACATCAACCAAAAACTGAAGCTAACCATTGTGCTGATTACCCATGAGCTGGAAGTGGTGAAAACGCTCTGCTGCCATGCCGCACTGCTGGAAAACGGCGAAATCATTGAGAGTGGCAAAATCGCCGACCTGCTGGTGGCCACCAGGTCAAAACTGCGCCAGACGTTACTTCATGACCCGCAGGCCGAGCGGAATTTCCTGGCTCGCCACGGCTTTAACGGGAGGCCATTATGCGTGGTCGCATGAGCCTGGAAGATTTGTGGCCGTTGCTGGTCGACGGGACGCTCGATACCCTTTATATGGTGGCGCTGGCCTCGCTCTTTACCGTGCTGCTTGGCCTTCCGCTGGGCGTCTTACTGTTTATTTCACGCAAAAACGGCCTTGTGCCGATGCCACGGCTTAATACCCTGCTGGCTACGGTGATTAACTTTGGCCGTTCGCTGCCCTTTATCGTATTACTGATCGCCCTGATTCCCTTTACCAGGCTGCTGATTGGCACGACGCTTGGCAGCACCGCGGCCATCGTGCCTATTACCATCGGCGCATTTCCCTTCTTCGCCCGGCTAACGGAAAGTGCGCTGGACGAGGTGGATTACGGCCGCATTGAAGCCATATTGTCGATGGGCGGCAGCCCCTGGCATGTGATTACCAAAGCGCTGTTGCCGGAAGCCCTCCCGACACTGCTTGCAGGGATAACCCTTACCGTGGTGATGCTGATTGGTTTTTCATCGATGGCAGGGGTTATTGGCGGCGGCGGTCTTGGCGATCTGGCGATTCGTTATGGCTATCAACGGTTTAATGACCAGGTGATGCTCGCTACCGTGGTGATTTTATTGGTCATGGTACAAGGGGTACAAATGGCCGGAGACCATCTGGTGCGCCGACTGGCGCACCGACGGTAACTTATTCGGTGGCCTCTTTTCCGACCAGCATGGTCGTCAGCACAAAGGAGAGCACCAGCGCCATTCCCACCCCGGAAAGGGCATAGACAAAGTAGGGGCCAATATAGGCAGGCAGGCTGAAGATGCTCGACAATATGTAGCCATAAAGTCGGACACCAAAGAAAGCAATGAACGCTGAGGCCAGGGAGCTTGCCACCGTTGCGGCAATAAAGGCCTTTTTATAGCGCGTGAGCACACCAAACAGCGCCGGTTCGGTTATGCCCAACAGCGCGGAAATTGCTGCGGACAGCGTCACCGTCTTGTCCTGACGGTTTTTGCTCAGTCGCCAGATGGCAAAGGTGGATCCGGCAATCGCCATGTTCGCCATAAACATCATTGGCATGAGCATGTCGTAGCCGCGATCGCTGAAGTTTTGCAGCGCAATCGGCGTCATGGCGTGGTGCATCCCGGTGAGGATTGCCACCGGACGAATTGCCCCCACCACCAGCCCGGCAAAGCTGGCTGACACGCCAAATAACCCCTCGATAAACCATGCCAGCGCCTTGCCAAGATAAATACCGATCGGACCGATGATCACCAGCGCCGCCAGCGCCCCCAGAAAGAGCGTCAGCGTCGGGGTAAAGACGGTTTTCAGTACATCAGGCATGAATCTGTCGACCCAGCGGTGGATATAGCTCAGCGCCAGAATGGAGAAAATGACCGGAATGACGCTGGAGGCATAGTTGAACACCGAGACCGGGATGGCATTCAGCAGCCACAGGGCACTCACGGCCCCTTCCTGATGGGTCGCCAGCGCTTTCGCCGCATCAATTAACGAGGGGTACATCAGACAGGCGGCGACCGCCGCTGCCAGATATTCATTAGTTTTAAAGATTTTTGCCGCCGATACGGCAAGGAAAAAGGGCAGAAAATAAAAAACGCCGCTGGCGATCAAATCAATAATCACCACGGTATCACTTTTTGCAGAGACCAGCTTCAGGGCAATCAGCCCGGCCAGCAGGCCTTTGATCATACCGGCGCCAGCGATTGCGGGGACGATAGGACCAAACACCCCGGAAACGGTATCCATAAACATTGATACCAGGCTCTTATGCCCTTTCACCGGACTGGTTGTTGTTTCCGGCTTGCTGCCGAGCGCTGCCAGCATTTGCTCATACCAGCTGTTGACCTTCGGGCCAATAACAATCTGGAATTGATCGCTCTGTAACTGCGCCCCCATCACACCCGGTAGCGCTTTTATTGCCCCCTGATCCACTTTGTTATCATCAATAAGATCAAAGCGTAAGCGCGTCATGCAATGCCAGACATTATTGATATTATCCTTCCCACCCACCAGGCGGATAATATTATTGATGGCCTCTTGCGTTCCCATAAAAGCTCCTGCAGGAATATTGTCGTTTTACTTCTTGCCTTAAAGAGTAAAGAAAGAGAAATGACAAAACAAACCAATAAAACATGAGTCACGTCACAATTCGCTACCGTAAGGCAGACAATAGATAACTCAACCTCAAATTGGTACGGTTTTTAATTAAATTAAATCAAAATAACTGACCAAAATATTTATCTTAAAAAAGGGTTTACCTTGCACAAAATTTAGGGGGAAGATAATAGCCATTCTGGCTTATCACCTCGTTGTAAAGGAGTCTCCCTGTGACGCCATCGTTGATTCAAAATATCGAATGTTTTATTACTCGCCCGGACAGGCACAATCTGGTGACCGTGCGCGTGACCACGGATAAAGGCATCACCGGTCACGGTTGCGCCACTTTTCAGCAGCGTCCGCTGGCGGTCAAAACGATGGTGGATGAGTATCTCAGGCCACTGCTTATCGGACGCGATGCCAACCACATTGAAGACCTCTGGCAGATGATGAACGTTAACGCCTACTGGCGTAATGGGCCGGTAATGAACAATGCTATTTCCGGGGTGGATATGGCGCTCTGGGATATCAAAGGCCAGCTGGCAGGTATGCCGCTTTATCAATTACTCGGCGGACAATCGCGCAGCGCCATTGCCGCTTACAGCCATGCCAGCGGTGAAACGCTGGAGGAATTATTTGCAAGCGTCGACCATTTGCGCGAACAGGGCTACCGTCACATTCGCTGTCAGTTGGGCTTTTACGGCGGCACGCCGGACGCGTTACACACCCCGCAAAATCCGACGCCGGGGGCCTATTTTGATCAGCAAACCTATATGAATAACACCGTGGCAATGTTTAAAGCGCTGCGGGAAAAGTACGGGTTTGGGTTAGAAATTTTGCACGATGTGCATGAGCGACTCTTCCCGCAACAGGCGGTGCAACTGGCGAAGCGGCTTGAACCCTATCAGCCCTACTTTATCGAAGATATTCTTTCTCCGCAGCAGAGCGGCTGGTTTGAACAGGTTCGTCAGCAGAGTTGCATTCCCCTGGCGATGGGGGAACTCTTTAATAATCCGGCGGAGTGGCATGAGCTGATAGTGCATCGCCGTATTGATTTTATACGCTGCCATATTTCACAAATTGGCGGCATCACCCCGGCGCTCAAACTGGCGGTGCTGTGCCAGGCCTTTGGTGTACGCCTCGCCTGGCATGGCCCTGGTGACATGACCCCGATTGGCGTTGCAGTGAATACGCACCTGAACATTCACCTGCACAATGCAGCGATTCAGGAGTACATACCGCGCTCCGCCGCGACCGATGCGGTTTTCCCCGGCGCGCCCGTTGTCAAAGAGGGTTTTGTCTATCCAACGCAAGCGCCTGGCATTGGCGTCACGTTCAATGAACAGGAAGGATCACGCTATCCGGTGCTCTACCGCCCGCATGAGTGGACACAAAGCCGCTTACCGGACGGGACGATGCACACGCCTTAACTTACTGCTCGCCTTTGCGAAAAGCGAGATTCTGCCGATTATGGGGGATGACATAGGTACAGGTGTAATTGATGTCGATAATGTCGCTGATTTCATAGACCTGTCCCCCTTCCAGAATACCGCGATTGCTGATATGCATAGCCGGGCTGCCCTTTTTGCAGCCCAGCAGCGTCGCTTGTTCACGGCTGACGGCGACCGCCCGGTAGGTCGTCAGCATATGTGAGATATGATAGCCCTTTCCCAGCACATACTGTTGCAGCGAACTTTCAATAACCTGCTGATTAAGATCGCTGAACCCCCCCACCGGCATGCGGGACACTTCAATCTGTACGGCTTCTTCATCGACATAACGAAGCCGACAAAACTGCCAGATGAAGCTTTCGTCACGCAGGCCAAAGATCTGCTGTTCATCCCGGTCGGGCCGTTTTTTATGCAGACTGATCATCCGAAAGCGGATTTGATCGAAGCGTTTTTCGGTGATCGAGTTATAGACCAGCGGGTTGCTGCGCGCCTGCTCGTTAATCCACGCCCCGGACCCCTGTATGATCCGCACCACGCCGATGCTGGCCAGTTTTTCGATAGCCTGGCGTACGGTAAAGCGCGACACACCATACTCCTCAGCAAGCTGTCTTTCCGGCGGGAGTTTTCGTGGACCTGCATCGCTGAATTGATAAATTTTGCTAAGGAGATCCTGGGTTACGAATTCTTTTTTCTTCATCCCGTCATTCCTGAAAGAAATCAATCATTGTCGCGTGTTATAACATTTGTGGTTTTCAAATACGCATGTTTCTCAGTATCAAACAGGGATTTTTGGTCATGACAAACCGACGATTGGTGAGCCTGATTACAGGTGTGCTACTTTTCGCCGTTCTCGTGCCCGTGGCGCTGAGCATTTGGCTGTCACATCGCCAGGCGGAAGAGGCGTTTATGAACGAGCTGGATACCTTTTCCCGACTGGTGAAAATGCGCGCTGAAAAAGTGGCTAATCAGGGAAAAGAGGCGCTCCGTCATCTCGACAGTTTTCACGGCGTTCCCTGCAGCCCGGAACACCTGTTGATGATGCGCCGGGTCTCCTATAGCTTTCGCTATGTGCAGGAAGTGATTTACCTCAACCAGAGTATGTCTCAGTGCTCATCGCTGGAAAGTGGCAGCGAAGCCACCGCTTTTCCCCCACCGGAAAGGATCACTGACGACGGCTATCGCGCCTGGCTGACCAGCCATAATGACCTGGGTTTAAACCAGTATATGGTCGCTGTAGGGACTCAACGCCATATCATCATGACCGATCCCCAGTCGTTTATTGATGTCATCCCCTCAGGTTCGTGGCCGATTAATATTGCACTTATTGGCATTAACACCAGGCGAGTGATAGCCAGCAGCAGTACAGCTCCTGGAGCGGAAATATTACGTGAGCTCAATGCCCTGCATCCGGTACAACTTAAGGCGCATAACGCCGCGTGGAACATCACGCCGGTTCCGCAGATGGGGATAGCCATTATCACCTGGGCCTCGCTGGCCCCGCTTGAAACAAGCTGGCTGCGGTTGCTGGTTTTCTGGCTTCCGGTAGGATTGCTGCTGAGCCTGGCCCTGGCGTACTTTTTGATCCGAATTCTGCGCCGCCTGCAGTCGCCGGGCGCCCGCCTGTTGGATGCCATCCGGGCCCGCGAAATTGAGATGTTTTATCAGCCGATTGTCTCCCTGGATAATGGCAACATTGTCGGTGCCGAGGCGCTGGTGCGCTGGCGGCAGGGCAATGGCAGTTTTCTCTCGCCGGATACCTTTATCCCGCTTGCAGAGCAAACCGGCCTGATGCCACAGCTGACCACACTGATCATTGAAAAGGTGTTTGAAGACATGGGCTGCTGGCTGAAAGCCCATCCCACCCAGCATGTTTCCATTAATCTTGAACCTGGTGATTTGCTGACCCCGGCGGTGCCTGACCAGATCAAGCAGCTACTGATGCACTGGCAGCTATCGGCCTCGCAGATAGCGCTGGAAGTGACCGAACGGGGATTTGCCGATCCCACTGCTACCAGGCCGACGCTTTCAGCCCTGCGTTCCGCCGGGCATGCCATCTACATCGATGATTTTGGCACCGGCTACTCCAGCCTCAGCTATCTGCAAAATCTGGACGTCGACATCATTAAAATTGACAAATCCTTTGTGGACGCGCTGGAGTACAAAAATATGACGACGCATATTGTCGAGATGGCTAAGGCGCTGAAACTGGCGATGGTGGCGGAAGGGATTGAAACTGAAAATCAGCGGGACTGGCTTTATCAGCATGGCGTGCAGTACGGGCAAGGCTGGCTTTACAGCAAAGCGCTGCCCAGAGAGGACTTCATTGCCTGGGCGGAGAAGCACCTCGCGCCCCTCTGAGTGTTACCCGATATACCAGCAAACTCGCGGGAGGTAACAGAGATCGCAGGTGGCGCGCCCATCCACCGGGTGACGGGCGGCTACTCATCCAGGATCGGGGCAAAGCCTCCGTAGATAATGCGTTTACTATCAAAGGGCATCGCATCACCCAGCTCACGCATTCTGGGATCAGACATCATCTTTTGGTTAGCGGCATCCCGCACTGCTCTGGAGGGGTATTCAATCCAGCTGAACACCACCTCTTCATGATCTTCGGCATTCACCGCCATGCGAAAATCGGTGATGTTGCCTGCGGGCACGTCATCAGCCCAACACTCCACCACCCGCGTGGCACCAAACTCTTTGAACAGCGGCACCGCTTTGGCCGCCAGTTGCCGGTACACCTCTTTCTGATCTGCCGGCACTGCCACTACAAACCCATCAATGTACTTCATGAAAGCGTCTCCGAAGTGAGTGACGCGGCGAAGGAACTCCCGCCGCGCCTGACAGGTAAAGTTTAGCTCTGAGACCAGAGGAAGGTATAACGCACCGTCTTTTCGCTGAGTATAAATTCCGGCGCTACGCTGGGACTCCAGGAATCATCACCGCCCACTCCCATATGGAACGCGTCGAGCTGCAGCCAGCATCCGTCTTCTTCACATAGTAGGTGATGATGAGTTGTCTCGTTAAGCTGCTGCTGACTGTAGCGACTTAAGGAGAAGTGGAATCGACCATTCAGCTGATGCGCACCATAACGCAGGGCACGCGTGTCACAACGAAGCCCGTTCTCGCTGGGGAAAATATAGGGGGTGTGCATCTGCGCCAGCGTCTGCGTCCACTGCCCCTGACGGGCCGCCAGTTTACGGTCAGGGTAGTTTTCATGCGGCCCCAGCCCCAGCCAGCTCACCTCTGAAGGCAGGTCTGCAAGCTGGCAGTGCAGGCCAATACGGGCCGGCGGTGGCACGTCCTCTGCAATCTGCACATCCACCTCCCCTTGCAGCGTCCCCTCACCGGTAATGCGCCACCACTTCTGGCTGATAAAGAGCGTCCTGCCTTCATGCTGCCAGCCGTGGCGGGTCATAACGGTGACATCACTGACGTTCTCCTGCGCTTCGCACTGCAAAAGCTGTGGCGTCAGTTGATACATTCCTGCCGCTTTCCAGCGCTCTACCCAGGCATTAGGATCGATACGGGTCGCTTCACTTACGCCAATGTCGTTATCCAGAGGAGCCCTGGTGAAGTTATCGATAACCGGCGACAGCAGCGTTGGCTGCCCGTCGCGCCACCACTGCGTCAGATGCCCGCTCTGGCGCGAGAAGGCCCAGCGCTGGTTCGCCTGTTCAACATAAAAGGTGGTATCGTCCACGATCAGCGCCGGGCGTGCGGTAGCCACCGTCTCAGGCGCAACGAACAGCGGTGCGGGCAGAGGCCACTGATCCCATGCGCAGCGATGCTGCTGCGGTGACCAGGCTGTCGCCTCACGCTGGAAAACATCCACATTCAGCCAGACCTCGCCAGGGGCTGCAGTAAGCACCGGGGCCGGGAGTTCAATACGCCGGGTGCCCTGTGCCGGAACCCTGAGCACCACCTCCCCCTGTGCAAGGATGTCGCCATCACACACGACAGACCAGCGCAGCGTTTCGTTATCGGTATCGCGGAACAGAAACTCGCTGGTGACCTCAATCACCAGTGGCGAGGTGCTGATCAGCGCAAACTGGAAAAATTGCTGCGCACGCTGGGCTTCATAGAGCGCGGGATGGGGCGTTCTGTCCGGAAAGACCAGTCCGTTCATACAGAACTGCCGATCATTTGGCGTGTCGCCAAAATCGCCGCCGTACGCCCAGAAGGAGATGCCGTTTTCATCGGTTTTGGTCAACGCCTGATCGACCCAGTCCCAGACGAAACCGCCCTGCAAACGTGGATAAGCACGAAACGCCTGCCAGTAGCTGGCGAATCCACCAAAGCTGTTGCCCATCGCGTGGGCATATTCGCACAGAATAAGCGGGCGGGTTTCATCAGGCATACTGACCCATTTCTTGATCGACCATTTTGGCACCGCCGGGAAGGGCTGATCCTGGTCGACGCGGGCATACATCGGGCAAATAATATCGGTTGCCGCTGTGTTCGCACCGCCGCCTTCATACTGTACCGGGCGTGTGGGATCGGTACTTTTCACCCAGCGATAAAGCGCATCGTGGCTGGCTCCGTGGCCCGATTCATTGCCCAGCGACCAGATAATGATCGACGGATGGTTACGATCGCGCTGTACCATGCGGGTGACCCGTTCACTCATGGCCGGAAGCCATTGCGGATCGTCAGAGAGGCGACTCATAGGCACCATACCGTGGGTTTCGATATTGGCTTCGTCCACCACATACAGCCCGTACTGGTCACACAGGCGATACCACAGGGGATGGTTAGGATAATGCGAGCAGCGGACGGCATTGAAATTGTGCTGCTTCATCAGTTCAATGTCGCGGCGCATGGTGGCTTCATCTGCCACCTGGCCGTTTTCGGGGTGATGCTCATGACGGTTGGTGCCCCGGATCAGCAGCGGTTTGCCATTGAGCTTAAGCAGACCATGACTGATTTCTACCTCACGGAAACCCACATCACACGCCTCAACTTCAAGCAACACCCCGTCCCTGCTATACAGGGCCACCGTTAAGCGGTACAAATGCGGCGTTTCCGCACTCCACAACAGCGGTTGCCCGACAGGCATCGCCACGCTCAACCGCTCAGCCCAGGCTCCGCGCTCATCGATGATATCGCTGCCAGGCCTCTGACGCGCGTCGGCTACTTTTGTCTCTCCCTTCCACAGGGTGAATGCAAGCTCACAGTCGGTAAAGTCACCGGCCAGTTGGGCATCAACCTTGAGCAGAGCCTGATCATACCCGGCGTTCAGGTGCGTGACATAGTGGAAGTCCGCGATCCTCGCCTGCGGTTTATGCAGCAGAGAAACATCACGGAAAATGCCGCTCATGCGCCACATGTCCTGATCTTCGAGATAAGTGCCATCACACCAGCGCAGTACCATCACCGCCAGGCGGTTTACGCCGGGCTGCAGTACCGCACTAAGATCAAATTCGGCTGGCAGGCGACTGTCCTGGGAGTATCCCACCCATTGACCATTACACCAGAGATAAAAAGCCGAATTGACGCCATCGAAGATGATTCGCGTCTGCCCGCTGGCCAGCCACTCCTCCTCCACTTCAAATGTGAGCGAGTAACAACCGGTGGGGTTAGCCTGAGGGACACACGGCGGATTGACCGGAATCGGATAGGTGACGTTGGTGTAAATCGGCGTGTCAAAGCCCTGCATCTGCCAGTTCGAGGGCACCGGCATGGACATGGCGTCGTCACAGTCTTTTTCAATCCAGCTGGCAGGCACCTGCTCCGGGGCGTCGAAAAAGCGGAACTGCCACGTGCCATTGAGCACACGGCGCGAGGGTGATGGGCAATCATCCCGCGCGGCGTGGCTGTCCCGCCAGCTTTGCATCGGCGCATGGGCCGCAAGACGATGCCAATGGGTAATGACCGGGTTTTCCCAGTCCCGGCGAGACAACAGTGTACTCAGTGCAGTAATGGTCATGTTTTCCTCTTTTGCGAAGCGCTCACAATTTAAAAATACCATGCGCTTTTTCAGTCGCCTCGTAAAGGCATGCCGGATAATTAAGCGAAAAGGATCACAAAACTAACGGTGACGATCGAGTTGTGCCGCCAGGTGGGCCAGTTCATGCAACTGCTTTGCGAGGGCCTCTCCGGTGATGTCCATCTGCCTGGCGGGAGACGTTGACGCGCGGACCACCAGCGTGACCGGTAATCGCGTCTGTGTGGCGGTAGTCCTTTTACCGGCCTGCTGATTCAGCAGCCACTCCACACTCTGTTCTCCTGCCTCGCGAAATGCCTGACGAATGGTCGTCAGTGGCGGTGAATACCAGGCGCTGTCAGCCGTATCATCATAACCGACCACTGAGACCAGCCCCGGCACCCTCAGCCCCTTCTCTTCACATGCACGGATAACGCCAAGCGCCATTTGATCGTTGGCGACTAATATGGCCTGCGGCAGTAAGCTACCCGACAACAACTGGTGGCCTTTCTCGTAACCGGAGGCCGCGCTCCAGTCACCATATTCACATTGATGCGGCGTGAGTCCTTCGGCTTCCAGTGCCGACCACCATCCCTCCATACGGGCACGTGCTGAAACCGACGTCAGCGGGCCACCCAGCAGGGCAATACGTCGATGCCCCTGCGCAAGCAGATGGCTGACCCCCAGCCGGGCGCCCTGGGCAGCGTCAAAGATGAGGCTACTGACGGTAGCTGTGTCGCTGACGTCAAGGAAAAGGACAGGAACAGGCGAGGCCAGTTCGGCAAGCATCCTGGCCTCCTCATCTTCAAGCGGCACGTTAATGAGCAGCCCTTCAACGCGCTGGGACAATAACTCCTGCAACGCCACCCTGCAGGCGGCGTTATCATGTTGCTCCAGCATGGAAATGATCACGCTCACGCCCGCCTGCCCGGCTCTCGACTTCACCGCGGCAGCAATTTGCGACGGCGCATGAAGCGCCAGGTCGGTGGTCAACAGCCCCAGCGTGGGCGTCTTTTTGCCAGCCAGCTGTTGTGCACCCCGGTTAGGGATGTAATGCAGGTCCGCCATTGCCGCCATGACTTTTTCCCGGGTGCGCGGCGAAACATGCGCCCCCTGGTTGATAACGCGGGAGACGGTCTGGTAAGAGACACCAGCATGACGGGCAACGTCATAAAGCGTAATTGGTTTCATGGTGTTCATCGTGGCAACAGGGTTGGCAGAGTGTAACCTATCCGGCGAGGAGTGTGACAGATGCCGTTTGCTGGTCATGGAGCACGAGCAATGGCGATCGGCGGTGAGAAAAAATAAATAGCGACGAGCCAGGACCGGCTCGTCGGAAAGATCATCCGTGACGTTTTGAGATGGTTACATATTATATTTTGCGCGTATCATCACAAATCTTTATGCAATTAAAATGACAATTTCATGGCAAAAGTTTTACAGCTGGCGAGGAATAGGGAACCCTTTCAGAGAGATGATAAAGCTATTCCCTTCTTTTTTAATTTTTGCACCAGCATCACACCAGTCACTCGCGATGCGAAAGAACTCATCCGTTCCAATATTCCAGTTCAGGCGCACCTGCTTAACAAATCCCGAGCGTAACAGCTCGCACGCTTCGCCGTAGTTACTGGCTATAGATAGCAGTTGTTGGTTCATTTTTTCTTCTTCAGGAGTTTGCGTAACGCTTTGATTTCTTTTGAACTTAACGGAGCAGCATTGTCTTCTTCTACATGCTGATTATCGATGTCTTCTTCAGAAACGCCACCGGCTTCATCGGCGTCGAGAGCCAGAAGTAGCAGCTTCTCAGTGGCGGTGCTCAGGTTTTCATTATTCACTTCTGCATAATGACGAAGTTTCTCTTTCAGCGCTTCATCGATTTTAACGTTTAAAACCGCAGTGACCATGATTATCCCTTCTCGTGTGAATACGATGAAATATTAATACACGAAGTTAATACCTTGATCCAGAAATATATTTAACTGATATGACAGTTTGAAAATTTCCCAACATTATCTTGCCGCTTAATTATGACATTTATATGAAGGTAATATTTCAAAGTAATGACAATCTGCGTCAAGAGTAATAATTATATTATTCAGGGTGTTTGTGACCCCTTTCTCTCTGGCGTGCAGAACGCCGTCTTTTTGCCAACAAAAAGGATCAGGGATAACGAAGAGAAAAATGGGAGGCTAAATGGGTGGAGGCCCTGCCAGCTACATCCCGGCACACGCGTTCTTTGCCTTGGCTGCTTCCTTCCGGACCTGACCTGGTAAACAAAGTAGCATTGCGGGAGAACCAACAGGGCCTCCATTGAGGGCGTTGTTACCCAACGCGCTGGCGCATTATCCCTGTCCCTCCCCCCAATTGCAAGCAACCTGCAACCGGATGCTGGTTTCTTGCACGATTCCCACTGCGTCTTAGCTAACTCCCTGATATTCTGAAAGCTCACGCATCAGGAAGGGTATATGGATAAACACGATTCTTTCCCCCAACGGGTCTGGCAAATTGTGGCTTCAATTCCGCAAGGCTATGTAACCACTTACGGAGACGTCGCAAGGCTTGCAGGATCACCGCGCGCGGCAAGACAGGTAGGCGGCGTGCTTAAACGACTGCCGGAAGGCAGCACCTTGCCCTGGCACCGGGTGGTCAATCGTCACGGCTGTATTTCGCTTACGGGGCCGGATCTGCAGCGACAGCGGCAGGCATTACTGCAGGATGGGGTAGTGGTGTCCGGGAGCGGGCAGATTGATTTATCGCACTATCGATGGATTTACTGACATCTCCTCCCCCGCGAGGGAGAGGAGAGCGAGCAAAATTACATTTGGGTAGGGGCAGGTGTTGCCGTGGACGGGCTAACCTGCGTCGGTGACGTTGAAGGCACCGTGGAGGTCGCGCCACCACTTTCCTGCAGCGGTACTGCCGTTTGCTGTACAGGCACCAGCGTCAGCTCAGCTTTAGTACCACCCTGGTTAATAATGGGTTTCACGGCATCCGTGATAAACACCACTTTATCTTTGATGGTAATCGCCGCGCTTAACAAGATACGCGCGTTAGGCTGTACGTCTGCCGGGTTAAACGGCAGCACGAAGCTGAACGGGGACTGTTTGCCATCAGTACGAACCGCTTTCTGGGCAATAATTTTCGATGGTGCATCGGCCATAGAAGCATCCGACACCGTCACGGTTAACACCGCATCAGGTGGTAATGCCACTTTCTGGCGGATCCATACCGTACCCGAAACGTTAGGCTGCGTAATGGCCGCCTGATTGACCGCTGACGGGGCGTTAGGATTCGGTGTTGGGGTTGGAATATCCGCGCCTTTTTTGGCGCATCCAGCCAGCGCTACCGCCACGGCCAAACCACTTAACATGTGCACGAGTTTCATGAGTTCTCCTTATCTTCAATGCACCAGCAGGACGCCGTCCTGCCAGATTGTGTGGTCAAATCCTCTTAACGTCTGTAAGTGTGGCACACATCACTGATTTCTTCCTGCAAACACCCCTCTATTCAGATTATTGCACCCATCGGACCACTTTAGTTTCCAGGTTATACTATTCAAAACGTCCGCTTCGGCGGGGTATATATCATTGAGGACACCTATGAGTCAGGCGCTTAACAATCTGCTGTCATTACTGAATCTGGAAAAAATTGAAGAGGGTCTTTTTCGTGGGCAGAGTGAAGATTTAGGGCTTCGCCAGGTCTTCGGCGGACAGGTGGTCGGGCAGGCGTTGTATGCCGCCAAAGAGACCGTACCGACGGACCGTTTCGTGCACTCCTTTCACAGCTATTTTCTTCGCCCTGGCGACAGCCAGAAGCCGATTATTTATGATGTCGAAGTATTGCGAGACGGCAACAGCTTTAGCGCCCGCCGCGTTGCCGCCATTCAGAATGGCAAACCCATTTTCTACATGACGGCCTCGTTCCAGGCCCCTGAGCCCGGTTATGAGCATCAGAAAGCCATGCCGGAGGCACCCGACCCGGAATCACTGAAATCAGAAACTGAGATTGCCCGCGAGCTGTCCGGCTTTTTACCGCCGCTTGTCAAAGAGAAGTTTCTTGGCGATAAGCCTATCGAAATCCGTCCCGTTGAGTTCCATAACCCGTTAAAGGGCCACAAGGCTGCCCCCACTCGTCAGGTATGGATGCGCGCCAATGGCAGCCTGCCGCATGACTTACGCGTTCAACAGTATTTGCTCGGTTACGCCTCAGACTTCCATTTCCTTCTGGTCGCACTCCAGCCACACGGCGTGGGCTTCCTTGAGAAAGGGATGCAGGTGGCGACCATTGACCATTCCATGTGGTTCCACCGCCCGTTTGATCTGAATGACTGGCTGCTTTATAGCGTGGAAAGTACCTCTGCTTCCAGCGCACGCGGCTTTGTGCGTGGTGAGTTTTATAATCGTGACGGTGTGCTGGTGGCCTCCACCGTGCAGGAAGGCGTGATGCGTAACCGCGGAGCCTGATGCCCCTGCGGCACATAAAAAAGCCTTCCCTGAGGAAGGCTTTTTTTGCTTGGGAGATAACGCATTACCGTCAGGCGTTGTAGGCGTTTTCGCCGTGGCTGTTGACGTCCAGCCCTTCGCGCTCCTGCTCTTCAGGTACGCGCAGGCCCACGGTCATATCAGCCAGTTTGTAGGCGATGAAGGCGACCACACCAGACCAGACGATGGTGATAGCAATACTTTCAAGCTGCACCAGTACCTGATGTCCCATCGTCACGCCTTCGGCATAGCCTACGCCGCCCAGTGAAGTGGCCGCGAAGATACCGGTCATGATGCAGCCGACGATACCGCACACACCGTGGACACCGAACACATCGCAGGGATCATCCACACGCAGGAAACGTTTCAGAGAGGTTACGCCCCAGAGTCCCGCAAGACCGGCCACGAGCCCGATGATCAGCGCGCCACCTACGCCGACGTAGCCACATGCCGGGGTAATACCGACCAGACCTGCAATCGCACCGGAACAGGCACCCAGCAGAGACGGCTTCCCTCGCACGGCCCATTCACCAAATACCCAGGAGAGGATAGCGCCCGCTGTTGCGACAACCGTGTTTACAAATGCCAGGGCCGCTATCTCGTTGGCGGCGCTGGCAGATCCAGCGTTGAAACCAAACCAGCCGAAGTAAAGGATGGCCGTACCGATGAAGACCATTGGCAGGTTATGCGGTTTAAAGGCTTCTTTCCCAAAGCCAACGCGTTTACCAATCAGATAAGCGCCGACCAGCCCCGCTACGGCGGCGTTGATATGTACAACGGTACCGCCCGCGAAGTCCATAGCACCATGCGATGCCAGCAGACCACCGCCCCAGACCATGTGTGCAATCGGCACGTAAGAGAGCGTCAACCAGACGACGACAAAGATAAGAACAGCAGAGAAGCGAATGCGTTCAGCCAGCGCCCCGACGATAAGTCCGACGGTAATGCAGGCGAATGATCCCTGGAACGCTACGTGGATGTACTGATAGAAGCTGCCCATGACGGCGGTCAGCTCAATGTTTTTCAGCATCGCCCAGTTAAAGCTACCGAAGAAATTGTTGCCTTCGCTGAAGGCCAGGGAGTAGCCATACACCACCCACAAGACACAGACCAGCGCAAAGGTTACGGCCACTTGCGTCAGCATAGAAAGCACGTTTTTGCCGCGGATTAAGCCACCGTAAAACAGCGCAATACCCGGAATTGTCATAAACAGCACCAGCGCGGTGCAGATCATCATAAAGGCGTTGTCAGCTTTGTCTGCAACGGCGGGAGCCGCCATCGCCAGCCCGGGCAGTAAGGCCAGTGAGGCAAGTCCTGCTTTCAATGTTGTTTTCATCATTTTATTCCCCATTCTTTCACTGTGTGCAGGTATTACAGTGCCGCTTCGTCGGCTTCGCCGGTACGAATACGAATGACACGTTGCAACTCAGCAACGAAAATTTTGCCGTCGCCAATTTTTCCGGTGTAGGCTGCTTTACTAATAACATCAATGACTTCATCAAGCTGATCGTCAGCAATAGCGACATCAATCTTCACTTTTGGCAGGAAGTTGACGCTATATTCAGCACCGCGGTACAGCTCTGCATGCCCTTTCTGACGTCCGAAACCTTTCACTTCGGTTACGGTCAACCCCTGAATACCAATTGAAGACAGCGCCTCACGAACGTCTTCCAGCTTGAATGGCTTAATGACCACGGTAACCAGCTTCATAGATCCCCCTCCAGTCGAAAATCGAAATGTCCGCAGCTAATACGTCAACGTTATTGCAAGGCCTGTGCCAGAAATGAAAATAGTGAGGGTTTCAGACGCTTATCCGCTGCCAGCGGGATTGTGAGGCAGGCAGGGAAAAGCGGGACGGGTTCGGATTGTTCCTGGAAAGAAAAAACGCACCACGACGGTGCGTGATGCGTTAGATTTTTGCACCAACAGGGATAGCGGCCAGTAGCCTGCCTGATTATGGTGCATCAGGCGATAAGAGAATCTTCTCGTGCGCTGGCTGCAAGCTCTTCTCCTGCCAGCTGCAGCTGGTACATCTGCCAGTAACGTCCTTTTGCTTCAAGGAGTTGCTGATGTGTCCCTCTCTCAACAGCCTGTCCCCGGTGGAGAACCAGGATGGTTTCCGCTTCAACAATGGTCGACAGGCGGTGGGCAATCACCACCAGGGTTGTCTGCTCCCGTACCGCTTTGAGCGCATGTTGAATAGCCTGTTCCGTACCCGAATCGATATTGGCGGTTGCTTCATCAAGGATAAGAATCTGCGGCGTCTCTACCAGTACACGCGCAAGGGCGAGAAGCTGCTTCTGCCCGACGGAGAGGTTATTCCCCTGCTCTCCAAGACGGGTATAAATGCCTTCACTCATCCCCCGCGCCAGATCCGCCAGTTGCACGGTTTCCAGCGCCTGCCAGACCTGTTGTTCAGAAATGTCGCGTCCCAGCGTCACGTTGGTAAAGAAGCTGTCGGCCATCACTACGGGGTCCTGTTGTACCATCGCCACACCTTTGCGCAAGGAGGCGTGGCTCAATGCAGAAAGCGGGCGGCCATCGAGACGAATTTCACCTTTCGTGAGCGGGTAATAGCCCATGAGCAGGTTGGCGAGCGTGCTCTTCCCGCTGCCGGTATGCCCGACCAGTGCCACAAAGCTGCGCGCGGGCACGCTCAGATTAATGTCCTGGAGTACAAACTGGTTCTCCCGGTAGGCAAATGACACGTTATCAATATCAATAGCACCGCTTTTCAGCGGCGCGTCGTCGTACCCGTAGGTCTGGCGCGGGCAGTCCATGAGTTCAAAGACGCGCTCCCCGGCCACTACCGCCTGTTGTAGCATTGACTGCTGGGTGGTGAGTTCAATTAACGGTTCATTGAGCCGACCAAGGTAGCTAATAAAGGCATACAGCACACCGACTTCAACCGTTCCGGTCGCACTGAAACCAAAGAGCATCAGCAGGCCGCAGAGGATAAGCGTGGTAAATAAGCTCAGTAAAGGCCGGAGCAGGAAACCATCCAGGCGCAACGTCTGCATCCGCGCGAGATAGTGAGAGCGACTTGCCTCGCCCATTTTCTCGCCAAATCGCCCCTGCTGACGGAACTGCTGGATAACGCCCATACCGTTTATCACTTCATTAAAACCATCATTAATGTCGGCAAGGTAGGCCCGCATGCGCCGGACGATGGGCGTGCTATAACGTTGATAAATCAGCATCACAATAAGCACCGCAGGGAATATCGCAATCGCCACCATCGCCATACGCCAGTCGAGGCTGAACATGGCGACCAGCATGGCGCCAATCAGTGCCGCACTGCGCAGTACCGTCGCTACCACGGTGACATAGAGATCACGGATAACCTCGGTGTCATTGGTCACGCGGGAGATGATCTGCCCTACCGGTTGCGTATCGAAAGCGCTGAGCGGCTGACGTAGCGCTGCATCCATTACGTCGGTACGCAATTTTTGCACCACGCCTACGGCCGCCTGATTAAACAGCAGCGACTGGGCATAGTGCAGCCCTGCGGCGAGCACCTGGAGACCGACATAAGCCACCACCAGGCCTGCCACCAGCCCCAGCGGGAGGTAACTTTTGGCCACCATATTGTCGATGAAATAGCTAATGAGCGCCGGGCCAGAGACCTCAGCCGCCGCCGCAATCCAGAGCATCAGCACCGCTTTGCTCAAGGGCTTACGCCAGGGTTTACCATAAACCAGCAGGCGCTTCAGGGTCGGCCATAACTGTCCAAAATTACGCATGGCTGGCCTCCTCTGGCACATCATCCAGCGCCGCTTCCAGCTGCTGATAACGGTACATGTCGCGATACCACCCGGGCTGGCTCGCCAGCTGTTCGTGCTGACCACGTTGAGCCACATGCCCGTGCTGCATGACCAGAATCTCACTGGCCTCGGTCAGTGCCGACAAGCGATGTGCGCTGATGATAACCGTCCGTCCTTCACCCCACTGACGCAGGTTATGCAAAATCTGGTGTTCGGTTCGTCCGTCAACGGCCGACAACGCGTCATCCAGAAGCAGAATTTCCGCATCCAGTAATAACGCTCGGGCAATGGACAGGCGCTGTTTTTGCCCTCCGGAAAGCATGACTCCGCGCTCCCCCACTTCCGTCTCATAACCCTGCGGCAGACGTAAAATATCGTCATGAACGCTGGCAAGTCTGGCAACCTGTTCAATTTCCTCACGGGCCGCGCCGGGTTTTCCTAACGCAATGTTGCTGGCAACGGTATCAGAAAAGAGAAACGGTGTTTGGTTTACCACTGCCAGGCGACTGCGCCAGGCATCCAGTTTGAGCGTGGTCAGCGGCAGGGAGTGGAAACGAATATCGCCATGTTGCACGTCAAAATGGCGCTGGATTAGCGAGAGTAATGTACTTTTCCCGGCGCCCGTCGGCCCACAAATACCCAACATTTGCCCCGGCTTCAGCGTGACGCGGACGTCATTAAGCACGGGTTGTGTTGTCTGTGGATAGGTAAATTCACGAATCGCTATCTCCAGCGTTCCGCGTCCGTCTGGCACGGTTTCAGTGCCGTCGCTTACCACCGGCGCTTCAGCCAGCATGTCACGGATACGGGTATAGGCCGCACTGCCGCGTTCAACGATATTAAACATCCAGGCGAGCGCAAGCATTGGCCAAATCATCAGCCCCAGATACATCATAAAGCTGGTAAGTTGCCCCAGCGTCAGCGTCCCCTGCACCACCATCCAGCTTCCGCCGCCTATCGCCAGCAGGTTCGCCATACCGATGGCGATATAGATTGTCGGATCGAAACGGGCATCGACGCGCGCCACGCGCATATTTTTCTGACCGGTATCCGCGGCTTCGCCGGCAAACAGCGCCGACTGCCGGTCTTCCATACCGAATGCTTTTATCATCCGAATACTGGTCATGCTTTCCTGGGTGCGATCGTTAAGGGCAGAGAACGCCGCCTGGGCGAGCTTGAAGCGCTGATGCAGTTGATCACCGTAGCGCTTGATCACCAGCGCCATAACTGGCATTGGCAACAGAGAAAGTAAGGTCAGCTGCCAGCTTATCTGCGTGGACATCACAATGAGTACGACGCAGCCCATCACCAGTGAATCCACCAGCGTCAGGACCCCTTCGCCAGCCGCAAAGACGACGCGGTCAACGTCGTTCGTCGCACGGGCCATGAGATCCCCGGTCCGGTGCCGTAGGTAAAATTCAGGGTGCTGACGGCTGAGCTGGCGGTAGAAATCTTCGCGTAGTTCAACAGCCAGCTGGTACGAGGCGCCAAAAAGCCAGACGCGCCAGACGTAGCGCAGCAGGTAAGTCACCACCGCAATCAGCACCAGCGTACCGACCCACATCATGATTTGCGAGACGCTGTAGTGCTGGCGGGTAACGCCATCGACCACAATGCCCACCACTTTGGGCGGCACGAGTTGCAGTATGGCAATAATGATAAGTAAGCCAACGGCACCGAGATAGCGTCGCCATTCCCGGCGAAAATACCAGCTTAACTGAGCAAATAATCGCACGCGTTTACATCCTGAACGTGATTTTCCGGCCAACGCCGGGAGGGTTATTCTATGGGCAAAGCCGTGGTGTATTTAATCTGCTCCATGGCGAAGCTTGAGGTGACATCTGACAAGCCTGGCACACTGTTGACCAATTTCTTGTAGAAATCATCGTAACGTTTCATATCCGCCACCTGCACGCGTAACAGGTAATCATATTCGCCCGCCATGCGCCAGAATCCGAGCACTTCTGGCATATCCTTCACCACGGCAGTGAAGCGGGAATACCAGTCGCTGCTGTGATGCTGGGTCTTAATCAGCACAAATGCGGTCAGGCCGAGACCGAGCTTTTCTGCATCCAGCATCGCCACGCGAGCCAGCAAAATCCCCTCATCTTCCAGCCTTTTTAACCGTTTCCAGCAGGGCGTGGTGGTCAGATTAACGGCATCCGCAAGCGCCTGCAAAGAGAGCGAACAGTCCTGTTGCAGTAACGCCAGTAACTTACGGTCAATTTTATCTATCATAAGGGCCTTACAGAGAAAACTTTTCTACCAAGATTCTAATTTAAAGGCGTAATGGCAACAATTTTTTCTGTGCTTTGCTCTATTCTGGGCACAAAATGACAAATGGGATAAATGAATGAACAGTGCCTGGGTTAAACACGCGATCAGCGAAATTAATGCCGATTACCAGCGCTCGGCGGACACACACCTGATTCGTCTTACCCTGCCCGCCTTTGCAGGGATCCAACTTTATCTGAAAGATGAAAGTACCCACCCCACCGGCAGCCTGAAACACCGACTGGCGCGTTCGCTGTTTCTCTACGGCTTGTGCAATGGCTGGATTAAGGAAGGCACCACCATTATTGAGGCCTCATCGGGTTCTACCGCCGTATCGGAGGCGTACTTCGCCCGGCTGCTGGGGCTCTCATTTATCGCGGTCATGCCACGCTGCACCGCAAAACGAAAAATTGAGCAGATTGAATTCTATGGTGGCCGCTGCCATTTCGTGGAGAGCGCCTGCGAGATTTATGCCGCATCAGAGATGCTGGCCCGTGAATTAAACGGCCACTATATGGATCAGTTCACTTTTGCCGAACGCGCAACTGACTGGCGCGGCAACAATAACATTGCCGACAGTATTTTCCGGCAGATGAAAAATGAACCGCATCCGGTGCCCGCCTGCATCGTGATGAGCGCAGGGACGGGCGGCACATCCGCTACCATTGGCCGCTATATTCGCTGTCAGGGTTACGACACTAAGCTTATGGTGGTCGATCCGGAAAACTCCGTCTTTATGGATTACTGGCAAACCCGTGACGCGACGCGACGTTCAACCGTTGGTAGCAAAATTGAAGGCATCGGACGCCCTCGCGTCGAGCCCTCTTTTATTCCGGATGTCGTCGATGAGATGTTGCGCGTACCGGATGCCGCCAGTGTCGCCACCGCGTTATGGCTGGAAACCCAACTGGGTCGCAAAGTTGGTGCCTCTACCGGCACCAATATGTGGGGCGCTCTGAACATGGCCGCTCGCCTGCGTGACGCGGGCCAGACCGGCTCAATTGTGACCCTGTTATGTGACAGCGGTGACCGTTACCTCGAGACCTATTACGACCCGCAATGGGTTGCCAGCAATATCGGCGATATCCGTCCCTGGCAGACGGAAATTACCCGGTTGGTAAAATAAAAAAAGCCAGACCGGGGTCTGGCTTGCTGGAAAAATCTCGTCATTCGGGGGAATAAGGAAGATGTGGTGTGTCCAGCCAATGTGTTAAATAGTGTGAAACAGCCTGATTACGGCAGTGTCCAATCACCGGTAAATCGGGCAGTGCGGCCCGCAGTTGCGGCATCGCATTGCCCATAATGAGTCCCCGCCCGACGCCTGCCAGCATTTCGGCGTCATTCATGGCGTCGCCAAACGCCATACAATCCTGCATCTGCACATTCAACAGGCCACTCAGCTTAGTGAGCGCAGCACCTTTATTGCAGCCGAGCGGTAATATTTCGAGGCATTCGAACGCCGAGAAGCAGAGCGCCGCCCGTCCATCAATGACCTCATTAAGCTGTACACGCAACCGACACAAATCCTCATGCTCCCCGACAAAACAGATTTTCGTGACGTCATGAGCAGGCAGGCGTTTGAGGTCCACAAGCTGGTAAGTAAAACCACTGTAGAAATGCGCATTCAGCTCAGGCGGAATAGGTTTGTCCGTCAACCAGCCAGAATCATTAAAGGCGTGAAGGGTAGCCTGCGTATCCCATCTGCTGTGCAGCACAAGCTCGGCGATATCAGGGTCAAGATCCTGGCAGTGCAGAAGATCGCCCTCCATCGAATGGATGCGAGTGCCATTACCGGTTATCAAAAACGCCTCCAGTGAAATCGATTTGACGATCTTTTTCATCTCCAGCGCGTGGCGGCCCGTGGCAAAGGCCAGGGTGATATCGCGCTCACGCAGACGACGCAATGTCGCCAGCGTCAGATCGCCTAAACGGTGATCGGGCATGAGCAATGTGCCATCCATATCAAAAGCTGCCAGCCGGGCCATATTTTCTCCAGATTTCAACGCCTCGTATTGCGCAAAAGTATTGCCTGATATATACGGAAGTAATAGTGAGCAGATGGGGATAATTGTTCCGGGTTTATGCGACAACTTAACCGACTCAATCAATACCAGCGCCTGTGGCAGACCTCATCAGGTGAAGATCAGCAGGTCAGCGTTGCCCGACTCGCTGATAGCTGTTTTTGTAGTGGGCGGCATATGCGCACATTGCTTGGTCAGATGCAGGCTTCCGGTTGGCTGCACTGGCAGTCGCAATCCGGGCGAGGAAAACGCGGGACGCTGACGTTTTTACGTACCCCTGAGTCACTGCGCCAGGAGATGATGGAAAACGCACTGCGTACCGGGCAGCAACATAGTGCCCTTGCCCTGGCGCAGCTTGCTCCTGACGCGTTGCGTACCCTGCTTAATCCTTTTCTTGGCGGTTCATGGCAAAACGATACCCCCACGTTACGTATTCCCTACTATCGCCCACTCGACCCTCTGCACCCTGGCTTTCTTCCCGGACGGGCGGAGCAACATCTGGCAGGGCAGATTTTCTCCGGCCTTACGCGCTTCGTGAGCGACAGCGCGGTGCCCCAGGGCGATTTAGCGCATCACTGGGAAATCAGTGATGACACGCTTTGCTGGCGTTTTCATATTCGACCCACGCTGCGCTGGCACAACGGTGATGTGGTGGAGACTTTCCAGTTAGAACAGCGATTTAAAATGCTACTGGCGCAACCTGCGCTGCGCACGCTGTTTTCCAGCGTCAGGACAGTAGAGGCGACCCATTCATACTGCCTGACTTTCTGGCTGCATCGCCCTGACTTCTGGCTTGCACACCGGCTTGCCAGTTACGCCTGTCTGCTGGCACACCCAGAGTTGCCGATGTCGGGAACCGGGCCGTTTCAGTTAGTCACATTCAGCGAGGCGCTGGTTCGCCTCGAAAGCCATGCCTGGTATCATTTAACGCATCCATGTATAAAAGCGGTGGAGTACTGGATAACGCCGCTGTTATTTGAGCAGGATCTGGGGACGAGTTGCCGCCACCCGGTGCAAATCGCCATCGGGGAAGCCGACGACCTGCTCAATCTGAAAACAGTAAGTAACAGTACCAGCCTCGGCTTTTGTTACCTCGCGCAGCGTGCCGGCTCGACACTCAGCCCCGCGCAGTCCCGCCGTCTGGTACAGATTATTCACCAGACAACACTGTTACAGACGCTACCGCTTGATGAAGATCTTATAACCCCCAGTAAAGCGCTCATCCCGGGCTGGGACATGCCCCACTGGTCACATCAGGAGACGGTTCCGCTGCCGCCTGCCCTGACGCTGGTTTACCACCTGCCGGTGGAATTACACACGATGGCCCGCCAGTTGCAGCGCTACCTGGCCACCCTGGGCTGTGATTTGACGGTCATTTTTCACGATGCAAAAACCTGGGAGGGGTGTGACGCGCTGGTGAGTGCGGATTTAATGATGGGAGACAGGCTGATTGGCGAGGCGCCGGAATACACTCTTGAGCAGTGGCTTCGCTGCGATCCTCTGTGGCCGAACGTGTTGAGCGTTTCGCAATTCTCCCATTTGCAGGCCACATTGGATGCCGTACAAAGCGTGCCAAATGAACAGGCGAGGATCGCCGCCCTCCAGGCGGTGTTGAATCGTCTGATGGATGAGGCCATTCTGACGCCGCTGTTTAATTATCAGTATCGCATCAGCGCACCGCCAGGCGTGGAAGGCATTCAGTTAAATACCCGCGGCTGGTTCGATTTTACCAGGGCCTGGCTGCCGCCGCCGATGCAGTGAAGAAGCTGGTCGGCATCTGCGGCTCGCGTTACCATACGGGTTTATGACTGAAGCCGGGAAGAATTATGAAACGTGCCGTTGTCGTGTTTAGTGGCGGGCAAGATTCCACGACCTGTCTGATACAGGCGTTACAACAATACGATGAAGTGCATTGCGTCACCTTCGATTATGGTCAGCGTCATCGCGCTGAAATAGACGTTGCGCGCGAACTGGCGCTGGCGTTGGGTGCCCGGGCGCACAAAGTGCTTGATGTTACTCTGTTAAACGAACTGGCAGTGAGCAGCCTGACGCGCGACAGCATCCCCGTTCCCGATTACGAACCTGATGCCAGTGGTATACCCAATACCTTTGTTCCTGGCCGCAATATTCTGTTCTTAACGCTGACGGCAATTTATGCGTATCAGGTACAAGCGGAAGCCGTCATCACGGGGGTCTGCGAAACGGATTTTTCGGGCTATCCTGACTGCCGCGACGAATTTGTAAAAGCGCTGAATCATGCAGTCAGCCTTGGTATGGCAAAAGACATTCGCTTTGAAACGCCCCTCATGTGGCTGGACAAAGCGGAAACCTGGGCTCTCGCTGATTACTGGGGCAAACTTGAGCTGGTACGTACCGAAACCCTGACCTGCTACAACGGCATCAAGGGCGACGGCTGTGTTCATTGCGCTGCCTGTAATCTTCGCGCTAACGGTCTGCATCACTATCTTGCAGACAAGCCGGGCGTGATGTCAGCAATGAAAAAGAAAACCGGCCTCAGGTAAGGTGAATGCCCCGATAGCCTGTTGTCTGCCGGGGCATGCATTTTAAAACCTGCCGACGTGCGTTACATCTCCTCCTGGATCATCTCCTGCAGTTTTGTGCGCAACTCGCCATCAAGCGACAGTGCCTTCTGCGTTTTGAGATCGATGCAGACGAACGTCACCAGCGCATCTGCTACCACCTCAGCATCCGGGTCCAGCGTCACTACCTGACTTAAGACACCGCTTCTGCCGTTGATCTGTTTAACGTGACTGGTCACCGTCAGCCGATCGCCAAGCACGGCCGGACGGCGGTAATTAATATTGATATTGACGACCACAAACGCGATGTTGTTTGCTGTCATCCACTGAAAGTTTTCGTTATTCTCCAGCCCGTCCCACCTCGCCTCTTCAAGAAATTCGAGATAGCGGGCGTTGTTGACGTGTTGATAGACATCAAGATGGAAACCACGGACTTTAATCTGAGTCTGCATAGCGCGTTAGCCTTCACTTTTGTTATAGGAACAGAGGCCATAACTGGTATGACCTCTTTAGCATGGCAAAAAATGGCTACCGCGCAAGCGCTAAATTCAAAGAGTGAGATGGCTGAGATTGCGTTCAACCAGCGAATGCCCCATGCCGGGCACTTGTTTGAGGTCTTCCAGCGATTTGAACGGGCCGTACTCTTCACGATAGCTGACGATGGCCTGCGCCTTTTTCATGCCGACGCCATTCATCACCCGTGCAAGGTCTTCCGCACTCCCGGTATTGATACTGACCTGCGTGCCGCCTTCATCATCGCTGCTTTTTGCGCTTTCCAGTTTTTTGCCTGGCGCCTGGGAAGAGCTGTCTGCTTTGGACTGAGCAACCGGCACTTTTGCGCCTGCCTCGGCAGGTGCGGCAAGTGCGCTCTGCGCCATGCCTGCACAGGCAAAAGTGAGGGAAATTAAAAGGGCTTTGATTCCACGTTTCATACTGTTTCTCCTTGTTTGTTTACAGTAAGCACACCATAAACAGCGGAACACCGCCGAACAAACGGCAACATGCAGAAATGGAAAAGGCCGCGAAAGCGGCCTTTGAGTTTGCATTAAATTGCAAAAATTGTGGAAGACGTCTCGTTATTGTTGCTGATCGAGCTGGCTACCGATTTTGATTTTGGCCTCTTTACGCAGATTGCTCATCAGCGCTTCGAAAGCAATCTGGGCATTGTTCTGGGTAATACCCTGCACCATCGCTTTTTTCTGCGCGTCCGGCATGGTGCCTGCTTTGACTTCATCGAGCGCCAGCACCACGACATTACCCTGCATATCGTTAGCAACGCCGTAGCTCGGTTTATCTTTCGCAGGCAGCGTTAATGAGAATGCCGCCTGACTAACCGGATCCTGACCGGTACGAGCCAGCGTTTTACTTTCACCGAAACTCAGGCCAGCCGCTTTCATCGCGTCGTCACCTTTGCCTTCTTTCAGGGCCGCGATCAGCTTGTCTGCATCCAGCTTCGCCTGCTGCTGTGCTTTGTTATGTTTTACAATATCACTTACCTGCGCCTTCACCTCATCAAGCGGTTTAATCGCTTCAGGTTTATGCTCGCTGATACGTAACACAAAGGCACGGTCGCCATCTACGGTGATGATATCGGAGTTGCTACCCGGTGCGCCGTTTGGCCCAACCAGACCACCTTCAAAGATGGCATCAGCGACGGGTTTAAAGTTCAGCTCTTGCGGTAAACTCTCACGGCTGAACCAGCCCGTTTCTACCGCTTTCACACCCGCAACCTGCTCGGCACCCGTCAGGGTTTCATTATCGTTGCTGGCCGCTTCACTGACCTTCTGTTGCAGCGCATACCAGGCATCCAGCGCTTTTTCCTGTTTCACTTTCGCCGCGATGTCGTCACGCGCTTCACTTAACGGTTTCGCTTTTGCAGGCTGGATATCGTCAAGACGAGCCACAAGGAAGCCCACTGAAGACTTGATCACACCAGAAAGTTGCCCTTTCTCTTTAAGACCGGCGTTTTGCAGTTCATCCGGCGTGGTAGAAGCTTCCAGCCAGCCCATGTCACCGCCGTTACGGGCAGAGATAATGTCCGCTGATTTAGCTTTCGCCAGTGCCGCAAAATCACCGCCTTTCTTGAGTTCATCCAGCACCGCTTTTGCTTCATCTTCGGTTTTGGTTTGAATCACGCTGTAGCGGTTACGCTGTGGCTGAGTGAACTGATCCATATGCTGATCGTAGTAAGTCTGAATATCTGCATCGCTGACGGAAGTCTGCATGCTGGCAGCATCCAGCTTGATGTAACTCACACGGAACTGTTCCGGTGTCATAAAGCGACTTTTGTTTTGTTCGTAGAAGCTGGAAATTTCCGCATCGCTAACGGACTGGGTAGCGGCCAGTTTGTTTACATCGATGACCGCTTCACGAACTACGCGCTGCTGGGCGACCAGTTCAGCCAGTTCATCCGTTTCGCCTTTGAGCATAAAATCGGTGCCCGCAACAGCGTTGATCAACTGCTGGGAGATAAGCTGATTACGCAGCGCCTGTGCGTATTGATCGGCGCTCATGCCCATCTGATTGACGATGCTGTTAAAGCGCGCATTATCGAATTTGCCGTTGGTCTGAAAGGCCTGGGTCGCAAAAATCGATTTCTTTATTTGCTCGTCACTAATGCCAAGATGCAACTGTTTCGCGTATTGATTGAGTAGCGCTTCATCGATAAGACGATTGAGCACCTGCTGACGCATAGATTTGATGTAGTTTTCATTGGCTGCCAGTTCAGAGAACTGCTCGCCCAGCTGCTGCTGCATGCGGTTACGTTCACTGGCAACGGCATTTTCAAATTGACCGCGACCAATCTCCTGATCGTTAACCTTCGCGGCGTAAGTATCATTACCGCCAATGAGATAGCTACTGACGCCGGTCAAAATGAACGACACGATAATGATGCCGAAGATGATTTTGAGCACGATGCTGTTTGCTGCCGTGCGTAAATTGTCCATCATGGTGTAACAACACTCCGCTGTAGGTGACTGTAGACCTCGCGCAGTCACTCAGTTTCCCGACGCTGCGTACAAAGATGTATTTTGACAAGAAAAGGGGTCAATTGTCAGCCCAGAACACGTAGAAACTCGGATAAAGATGGCTGAACAAATAAAAAAAGGCACATCTCACGATGCGCCCTTGTTCTTTTTCACCTTCCGTAAGGGAAAGCGATCAATTTACCGCGTCTTTCAGCGCCTTGCCTGCGCGGAAGCCAGGAACTTTAGCCGCGGCGATTGTGATTTCTTTGCCTGTCTGCGGGTTGCGACCAGTACGCGCAGCACGCTCTTTAACAGCGAAGGTACCAAAACCTACCAGCGCTACATCGTCCCCAGCTTTCAGAGATTCAGTAACAGAAGCAATTAAAGCATCTAACGCACGTCCAGCTGCCGCTTTAGAGATATCGGCCCCTGCGGCAATCTTGTCTATCAGTTGAGATTTATTCACTCTTCTCTTCCTCTCTTTATAATTTATATCGCACCTGCATCCTTCACAGTGCGACCGCGCAGCTGTTATATCAGGCCTGTCATGCCCTTACAACACCAGTTGATGATGACACAACCAACCAGCAATCTAAATTAGCTATACAAAAAAAGACTGGCAAGTGCGAAATGCCTTACCAGCCTTGTTTTTATCAACGCTCTTTGCGCGGGGTCACTATTTTGCGGTCACTACCTGCATGCCGAAGGGTTCATTCTGCAGCGCAAGCGTCAGAACCTCATCGATACGTTTCACCGGATGGATTTCCAGATCGGCGATAACGTTTTCCGGAATTTCCTCAAGATCGCGTTTGTTCTCAAAAGGAATCAGCACGGTTTTAATACCACCACGGTGGGCAGCAAGCAGTTTCTCTTTCAGCCCGCCAATCGGCAGCACCTGACCACGCAGGGTAATTTCCCCGGTCATTGCCACATCTGCACGAACCGGGTTGCCGGTCAGGCAAGAAACCAGCGCGGTACACATCGCAATACCGGCGCTTGGGCCGTCTTTCGGCGTGGCACCTTCCGGCACATGAACGTGAATATCACGTTTTTCGTAGAAATCACCGTTGATACCGAGTTTTTCTGCACGCGCACGCACCACGGTCAGCGCCGCCTGGATAGACTCCTGCATCACCTCACCCAGTGAGCCGGTATAGGTCAACTTACCTTTACCCGGCACGCAGGCCGTTTCGATAGTCAGCAGATCGCCGCCCACTTCTGTCCAGGCAAGCCCGGTAACCTGACCTACGCGGTTTTCATCATCCGCGCGACCATAGTCAAAGCGCTGAACGCCCAGGTAGTCATTCAGGTTTTCACCGTTGATCTCAATATGCTTGAGAGACGGGTCCAGCAGCAGCTGTTTCACCGCTTTGCGGCACAGTTTGGAGATTTCCCGCTCAAGGCTACGTACACCCGCTTCACGAGTGTAGTAACGGATAATGCCGATAATAGCGCTATCCTCGACGGTTAACTCGCCTTTTTTCAGCGCGTTACGCTCAATCTGTTTCGGCAACAGGTGCTGTTTAGCAATGTTAAGTTTTTCATCTTCGGTATAGCCGGACAGACGAATCACTTCCATACGATCGAGCAGCGGTGCCGGGATGTTCATGGAGTTAGAGGTCGCCACGAACATGACATCGCTAAGATCGTAATCCACTTCCAGATAGTGGTCGCTGAACGCCACGTTCTGTTCCGGATCAAGAACCTCCAGCAAGGCTGAAGCCGGATCGCCACGCATGTCTGAAGACATTTTGTCGATCTCATCCAGCAGGAAAAGTGGGTTTTTCACCCCTACTTTTGCCATTTTCTGGATAAGTTTACCCGGCATAGAGCCAATATAGGTACGACGGTGACCGCGAATTTCCGCCTCGTCACGCACGCCACCTAGCGCCATACGGATGTATTTACGCCCGGTGGCTTTGGCGATGGACTGCCCGAGAGATGTTTTACCCACCCCCGGCGGCCCAACCAGACACAGAATCGGCCCTTTGAGCTTATTAACACGACTCTGCACCGCGAGATATTCAAGGATGCGATCTTTAACGCGCTCAAGGCCATAGTGATCGGTATCCAGAATCTCCTGCGCCTGGCGCAGATCTTTTTTCACCTTACTGCGGGCGTTCCACGGAACCTGAACCATCCACTCGATGTAACCGCGTACGACGGTTGCTTCCGCAGACATCGGGGACATCATTTTGAGCTTTTGCAGTTCAGCTTCGGCTTTTTCTTTCGCCTCTTTCGGCATTTTCGCCGCGTCAATTTTGCGTTTTAGTGCTTCGTTTTCATCCGGCGCGTCATCCATCTCACCCAGTTCTTTCTGGATGGCTTTCATCTGCTCATTCAGATAGTACTCGCGCTGAGATTTTTCCATCTGTTTTTTAACACGATTACGGATACGTTTTTCAACCTGAAGCAGGTCGATTTCGGATTCCATCATCGCCATCAGATACTCAAGACGCTCATTGACGTCAGCCATCTCAAGTACGGACTGTTTGTCAGCCAGTTTCAGCGGCATATGCGCAGCAATGGTGTCTGCCAGACGCGCAGGGTCGTCAATGCTGTTCAGCGACGTCAGCACTTCCGGTGGGATTTTTTTGTTGAGCTTGATGTAGCCTTCGAACTGGCTTATCGCGGTGCGAACCAGCACCTCCTGCTCACGCTCGTCAATGGCCGGCGAATCAAGGTATTCCGCCTTCGCTGAGAAATGTTCGCCATTGTCAGATAAAGCGGTAATACGCGCGCGCTGCAAGCCTTCGACCAGCACTTTTACGGTACCGTCCGGTAATTTCAGCATCTGCAGAATTGAGGCCACGGTCCCGACGGTGAAAAGATCGTTTACACCCGGCTCATCCGTTGAGGCTTCTTTCTGCGCAACCAGCATGATTTTTTTATCATGATCCATGGCGGCTTCAAGGCAACGGATAGATTTTTCCCGCCCTACAAATAAGGGTATGACCATGTGCGGATAAACCACCACATCGCGCAGCGGCAATACGGGGATTTCAATGCGTTCAGAACGCTCAGGATTCATAGAGCTCTCTCTTAGTTTAATGTCCGCCAGGTAAGTCGGTGACGTGACTGTGCAACACGCACCGTTAACATGTAAACCAGTATATGGGGATGTTTCCCACACATTCAACGGCGGGAATAAGGAAAAATAAAAGGGGAGATGAAATCCCCCCTTTTTTATTAACTGATTGTAAGGATTGGCGAATTATTCGCCAGATGCCTGCTGTGCTTCTGGCTTGCCATAGATCAGCAATGGCTTACTCTGCCCGCCGATAACAGATTCATCGATAACCACTTTTTCGACTTCATCCATTGATGGCAGGTCATACATGGTATCCAGCAGCGCCGCTTCGACGATGGAACGCAACCCACGTGCACCTGTTTTACGTACCATCGCTTTTTTGGCGATAGCCGTCAGCGCTTCGTCACGGAACTCCAGATCAACACCTTCGAGGTTGAACAGCGCCTGATACTGTTTAGTCAGCGCGTTTTTAGGCTCTTTCAGGATCTGAATCAGCGCTTCTTCGCTCAGCTCATTCAGCGTTGCTACAACCGGAAGACGACCGATGAATTCGGGGATTAAACCGAACTTGATCAGATCTTCAGGCTCAACCTGCGCCAGCAGTTGTCCTTCATTAGGTTTCTCAGCCGTAGATTTCACGGTCGCGCCAAAGCCGATGCCAGAACCGGTCTCAACGCGGTGTGAAATGACTTTATCCAGGCCGGCAAATGCACCGCCACAGATAAACAGGATTTTAGAGGTATCGACCTGCAAGAATTCCTGCTGAGGATGCTTACGCCCCCCTTGCGGTGGAACAGCAGCGACAGTCCCTTCAATCAGTTTCAACAGCGCCTGCTGCACGCCCTCGCCAGAGACATCACGCGTAATGGAGGGGTTGTCAGATTTACGAGAAATCTTATCGATTTCATCGATGTAGACGATGCCACGCTGCGCTTTTTGTACGTCGTAGTCGCACTTTTGCAGCAGCTTCTGAATGATGTTTTCGACGTCTTCACCCACATAACCTGCTTCGGTCAGGGTTGTGGCATCTGCCATGGTGAAGGGAACATCCAGCAAACGCGCCAGCGTTTCAGCGAGCAGCGTTTTACCGGAGCCGGTCGGCCCGATAAGCAGAATGTTACTTTTACCCAACTCAACGCCATTACTGGTATCGCCGTTGCGTAGACGTTTGTAGTGGTTGTATACCGCAACCGCCAGCACTTTTTTCGCCTGCTCCTGCCCGATAACATAGTCATCAAGATGGTGGCGAATTTCATGCGGGGTCGGCAGTGCGCTCCGCTCGCGATGGGGCGCAACTTCTTTAATCTCTTCGCGAATGATGTCGTTACACAGATCAACACATTCGTCGCAGATATACACGGACGGCCCGGCAATCAGTTTGCGCACTTCATGCTGGCTTTTGCCGCAGAAAGAGCAGTACAACAGTTTGCCTGAACCGTCTTTGCGTTTATCTGTCATGAGTCAAAACCTCTTTTCTGTTCTTGTGCCGCACATGACGACGCAGATGCCATTCCAGGCGCAAAACGCTACAAAACGTAATGCCGCTTTCATTGAGTATAGCGGTACACCTGCAGCCTGGGCATTAATTACGATGGGTCAGAATTGAATCGACCAGTCCGTATTCGACGGCTTCGTGTGCATTCAGGAAGCGGTCACGCTCGGTGTCACGTTCAATTTGCTCTAATGGTTGACCCGTATGATGGGCCATGAGTTCATTCATGCGCCCTTTTACTTTCAAAATTTCACGCGCGTGGATCTCAATGTCCGTTGCCTGACCCTGATAGCCGCCCAGCGGCTGGTGAATCATTACACGTGAGTTTGGCAAGCAGAAACGCTTGCCCTTGGCCCCCGCAGTGAGCAGGAATGCGCCCATCGACGCGGCCTGACCCATGCAAATGGTGCTGACATCAGGCTTAATAAATTGCATGGTGTCGTAAATCGACATCCCGGCAGTAATTACCCCGCCAGGAGAGTTAATGTACAGGTAGATATCTTTTTCCGGGTTCTCAGCTTCCAGAAACAGCATCTGCGCGACAATCAGGTTAGCCATATGATCTTCGACCTGACCCGTCATAAAAATGACACGTTCCTTAAGAAGACGGGAGTAGATATCGAAGGAGCGCTCACCGCGTGAGGTCTGCTCAATAACCATAGGCACCAGGGCCATATGGGGTGCAAAGGAATCTCGTTCGCCGCTGTATGACATTTCCGTCTCCTGGATATAAAAATAAATAACCTGCTGTACTGATTGTACTTGAGTGAGCCAGGTCTGACTACGATCGGCACACGGACGGAGTATCAGCCAGAGTGTTTACATTCATCTTCCCTGTATGGGGATGACCACACCTTAATTCAAGCATAACAATCTTTTGCTGTTACGCTAACACTGAAACATCCTTTTAGCACACTTCTGATAGCGTCAATGCGATAAAAAAAGCCCGCCACCTGACGGTGACGGGCTCATTGTTTACTCTATGTACGGGAGTAAATTAAGCCTGCTGGTTCATCAGTTCCTGGAAGCTGGTCGCTTTTTCAGTCACTTTTGCTTTTGCCAGAACAGCTTCTACCGCTTGTTCTTCCAGAGCAACATTGCGCATGTTGTCGGTCAGCTCTTTGTTTTTGCTGTAGAACTCGATAACTTCTTTCGGATCTTCGTAGGCAGACGCCATCTCTTCGATCAGACCCTTAACGCGCTCTTCATCAGCTTTCAGCTCGTTGGTACGAATGACTTCGCCCAGCAGCAGGCCAACAACGACACGGCGTTTAGCTTGTTCTTCGAACAGCTCACGCGGCAGTTCCAGTGCTTGCTTCTCGTTACCACCGAAGCGCTGAGCAGCCTGACGACGCAGAACGTCGATTTCGCTGTCAATCAGTGCAGCCGGGATGTCGATATCGTTCGCTTTCACCAGACCGTCGATAGCCTGAGTTTTGATGCGGTTACGTACGGCACCTTTCAGTTCGCGCTCCATGTTTTTACGCACTTCGCTACGCAGACCAGCCAGAGATCCATCTTCAACGCCGAAACGTTTGATGAACTCTTCAGTGAATTCCGGCAGTTCACGCTCTTCAACTTTTTTCAGGTTGATAACGAACTGAGCCGCTTTACCTTTCAGGTTTTCAGCGTGGTAATCTTCCGGGAAGGTGACGTCGATGGTGAACTCTTCGCCCGCTTTGTGACCTTTGATACCGTCTTCAAAGCCCGGGATCATACGACCCTGACCCATAGCCAGTACGAAATCAGTCGCTTTACCGCCTTCGAACTCTTCGCCATCTACAGAGCCGGAGAAATCAACGGTAACACGATCTTCAGCGTCAACTGCGCCGTCTTTGTCTTTCCAGGTTGCCTGCTGTTTACGCAGGGTATCCAGCATGGTGTCGACGTCTTCATCGTTGACTTCAACAACAGGTTTTTCAACTTCGATGGTTTCCAGGCCTTTCAGCTCAACGTCCGGATACACTTCGAATTCAACGGAATAGGTAAAGTCTTCGCCCAGTTTGTATTCGCCCGGAACATAGTTCGGTGCGCCAGCCGGGTTGATTTTTTCCTGGATGATTGCATCAATAAAGTTGCGGCTCATCAGTTCGCCCAGTACGTCCTGGCGAACGGAAGCGCCATAACGCTGAGCAACAACGGTCATCGGTACTTTGCCCTTACGGAACCCGTCGATACGTACTTTTTTCGCTACGTTGACCAGTTCGCTCTTAACAGCGGTCTCGATGCTGTCAGCAGCGATAGTAATCGTTACACGGCGCCCAAGGCCCTGAGTGGTTTCAACTGAAACTTGCATCTTGTTACCTCAAAAAATCACGGTGCTCGGTCAACTCTTCACTGGAAGCTGTCATTGGCTTCACTTAACCGGGATGCTTTCTCAAATTTGATAAACATTCCCTGTCGCCAGAATCATCCCGAAGACGTTCATATATAAAGACGCGGCATTATAGCGGCATCACTTTAGTGAGTCGAGAACGGGAACGCCGCATTGTTGCGCCATTTTTCACAATTCCGAGGTAATTTTGACCTAAAAATTGCCCTTCTCGCTCAAATCTCAGACAAAACAAAACGGCCCGCAGGCCGTTTTCACATAATCTGTACGCAACATACTGGAAAAGTTCACGCAGTTGCAAATGCGTTTTATGCGATGGTGCCTGCCCCACGGCAAGGCGGCGAGGCAAAAATGGTATCCTGCAGACCCGCCCACTCCTTAATGGTGTAGGTATGCAGCGCCAGCGCATGGACGGTGGAAGACAGCTCCGCCGACAGGGTTCCGTATATCATGCGGTGTCGATTCAGAAAACGCTCACCGGTGAATCGGTCACTGACCAACACCACTTTAAAATGACTTTCAGAACCGGCCGGTACATTGTGACGATAGCTTTCATCAACAACTTCGAGGAACACGGGTTCAAACGCTGCCCTTAACTTTTCTTCTATCTGTTCACGTATCATCATGAAATGACTCCTCCGCAACGCTGAGATGCTACCCATCCCTTTAAATGTTAGCCGCTTTTATCCTGCCCATAACAAGAAAACAACAAAAATTTAGCCTTCGTCGTGAATTCTCAGCCAAAGGTATGAACTCTGATTAAAAGCTCCCCGTTGACACCCTGATGCGCCCAGAAAACTGTCTCACAGTACGATTTACGCACAAGGCGATGAATTTACATGCGTTGAGCCCTTCCCCTTGCGGATGGCGATGTTATGATGACGCAAATTTTTCCCCTTTACGTATACCGTCTGCAGAGAGTCTGAACATGTTAAAAAAACTTCTTCTTCCCCTGGTCGCTATGTTCATGCTGGCCGGTTGTGCAACACCGCCAACAACCATTGATGTTGCGCCTAAAATCACGCTGCCACAGCAGGATCCGAGCCTGATGGGCGTCACCGTCAGCATTAACGGCGCCGACCAGCGTCAGGACCAGGCGCTGGCGAAAGTAAACCGCGATAACCAACTGGTAACCCTTACCGCTTCTCGCGACTTACGCTTCCTCCTGCAGGAAGTGCTTGAGAAACAAATGACTGCGCGCGGCTATATGATCGGGCCTAACGGCGCGGCTAACCTGCAGATTATTGTTAACCAGCTTTTTGCTGACGTTTCTGAAGGCAACCTGCGTTACAAAATTTCGACCAAAGCGGATATCGCCATCATCGCAACCGCAGCGAATGGCAACAAAATGACGAAAAATTACCGCGCCAGCTATAACGTTGAGGGTGCCCTTCAGGCCTCAAATGACAAAATCGCCAATGCGGTTAACAACGTGCTGACCGATACTATCGCCGATATGTCTCAGGACACCGTTATTCATCAGTTCATCAAGCAGAACGCGCGCTAAGCCCCGTTCTCTGGCCCGGTTCTCCGGGCCAGTTTCAAACCATGTCAAATCACTATTTGCGCATCTTTCAGCAGCCTAAATCAGCCATACTCCTGGTGCTGGGCTTCGCTTCCGGACTGCCGCTTGCCCTGACATCAGGGACGCTTCAGGCGTGGATGACGGTCGCCAATGTTGACCTGAAAACCATCGGTTTCTTCTCGCTGGTCGGCCAGGCTTATGTTTTCAAGTTCCTGTGGTCTCCGGTCATGGATCGCTATACCCCCTCGTTTCTGGGGCGTCGCAGAGGCTGGCTGCTTGTCACGCAACTGGGACTGCTTATTGCGATTGCGGCGATGGGGTTTCTTGAGCCGCTGAGTCAGCTTCGCTGGATGGCGGCGCTCGCTGTCATCATCGCGTTCTGTTCAGCGTCACAGGACATTGTCTTTGATGCCTGGAAAACCGATGTACTGACCGCCGAAGAGCGTGGCGCTGGTGCAGCAATCAGCGTACTGGGTTACCGTCTCGGCATGCTGGTTTCAGGCGGGCTGGCATTATGGCTTGCAGACCGCTGGCTTGGCTGGCAGGGCATGTACTGGCTGATGGCCGCATTTTTAATTCCCTGCATTATTGCCACTTATATTGCACCTGAACCCGACGATGCTATTCCCGCGCCGCGCAGTCTTGAGCAGGCCATTGCTGAACCACTGCGGGATTTTTTCGGACGCAATAACGCCTGGCTTATTCTGCTGCTGATTGTGCTTTACAAGCTGGGCGATGCTTTTGCCATGACGCTGACCACCACCTTTTTGATTCGTGGCGTCGGTTTTGATGCAGGTGAAGTGGGCGTGGTCAACAAATCGCTGGGCCTTCTTGCCACCATCATCGGTGCGTTATGGGGTGGCGTACTTATGCAGCGCCTCTCTCTGTTTCGCGCCTTACTGATTTTCGGCATGTTGCAAGGCGCGTCAAATGCAGGATACTGGCTGCTGGCGGTAACCGATAAAAACATCCTCAGCATGGCCTCGGCGGTGTTTTTTGAGAATCTTTGCGGCGGAATGGGAACCTCGGCCTTTGTGGCCTTACTTATGACGCTCTGCAACAAATCCTTTTCCGCCACCCAATTTGCGCTGCTCTCTGCGCTATCGGCGGTTGGACGAGTCTATGTAGGCCCCCTTGCGGGCTGGTTTGTTGAACAGCACGGCTGGTCGTCTTTCTATTTATTCTCCATTGTTGCAGCCATACCCGGCCTGCTTTTGCTGCTTCTGTGTAAGAAAACGCTGGAATATACCCAATCGTCTCAAACGTTTATGCGAAGAACAGCCTTTGTAACCGGCTATCGTATGGCACTACGCATCCTATGCGCAGGCTGCCTGCTGCTCGCGGTCTGGCTGTTGTGCTTACTTCTTAACGCCAGCGGGCTTACGACAATAAGTTTCCTCGATACGGTACTGGAAATCGGTGCCCTTTTCGCCATCAGCGGCATTCTTTTCGGTGGCTTCCTCGACCTTCTCGCGCTTCGCAGAACCCCGCCAGCCTGACAGCGTTCAGGCTGGCGGAGTCAGTAAGGCTGGAGTCGGGAAAAGAGGTCAGGATCAACTGAGCACGCCCTTCGACTGAATCATTTCATGAAATCAGTCGCTTAGAAATAAACCTTACTAAATAATTACTAATAGTTATCACATTGTTCAATATTTAATCGCATTTTAAAAACACGTTTCGCGATTATTAAGATATGTCGTAATATTTTTTCTTTAATTAATTTGTGCGATATAAATTAAGGGCTACTCTTTAACGATTCAGCAGCGTTATTAATATTTACTTTCCAGTAATGTTCAATAAATGCTGAATTATTGTTAAGCAAATGTGTATTAATTTGATTGGTTATACCAATTTACCCACACCCACTATTGTAAGGCAGTGTTTTCGTTATAACCTTGATGAGAGGTTGTGCGAAGGCGCAATTTTACAGGTTGTTGCATTCCGCGTGACACACTCGGCAGAACTCAGTAACACCTTACTGACACTATGCCATTCATGTTTACAGTAATGTAACCTTCCCGTAAAATGCCCGCACACTTTAAACGCCACCAGACCCCCGTGGAATTGAGGTCGTTAAATGAGACTCAGGAAATACAATAAAAGTTTGGGATGGATGTCATTAATCGCAGGTACTGTTTTACTCAGTGGTTGTGATTCTGCGCTCCTCGACCCAAAAGGACAGATTGGACTGGAGCAACGTTCGTTGATACTGACGGCATTTGGCCTGATGTTGATTGTCGTGATTCCCGCCATCTTGATGGCAGTCGGTTTCGCCTGGAAATACCGTGCGAGCAATAAAGATGCGAAGTACAGCCCTAACTGGTCACACTCCAACAAAGTTGAAGCTGTAGTCTGGACAGTGCCTATCCTTATCATCCTGTTCCTTGCCGTTCTGACCTGGAAAACGACTCACGCGCTTGAGCCAAGTAAACCGCTGGTTCACGATGAGAAACCGATTACGATCGAAGTCATCTCAATGGACTGGAAATGGTTCTTCATCTATCCGGAACAGGGCATTGCTACCGTAAACGAAATCGCCTTCCCGGCGAATACGCCGGTGCAGTTCAAAGTGACCTCGAACTCCGTGATGAACTCCTTCTTTATCCCGCGTCTGGGTAGCCAGATCTATGCGATGGCCGGTATGCAGACTAACCTGCACCTGATCGCAAACGAACCAGGCACCTATGATGGTATCTCCGCCAGCTACAGTGGGCCGGGCTTCTCAGGTATGAAGTTCAAAGCCATTGCCACACCTGACCGCGCCGCTTTCGACCAGTGGGTTGCTAAAGCGAAGCAGTCAACGAACACCATGTCAGACATGGCTGCCTTCGAAAAAGTGGCAACACCTAGCGAATATAACAAGGTGGAGTACTTCTCTGACGTGAAACCTGATTTGTTCAAAGATGTGACCAACAAATTTATGGACCACGGCAAGAGCATGAACGTGACCCAACCTGAAGGTGAACATACTTCACATGAAGGGATGGAAGGCATGGACATGAATCACGCGGAAACCTCTCACTAAGGGGCCGAGGAAGAAAATGTTCGGAAAATTGACACTGGATGCGGTGCCGTACCACGAACCTATTATCGTGGTGACGCTAGCTGCAATTATCATTGGTGGCGCGGCCTTACTGGGCCTTATCACTTACTTCGGTAAGTGGAGCTATCTGTGGAATGAATGGCTGACTTCGGTTGACCACAAAAAACTCGGTATCATGTACTGCGTCGTTGGTATCGTCATGTTAATTCGTGGCTTTGCCGATGCTATCATGATGCGCAGTCAGCAGGCGCTTGCTTCGGCGGGTGAAGCTGGCTTCCTGCCGCCACATCACTACGATCAGATCTTTACCGCTCACGGCGTTATCATGATCTTCTTCGTGGCGATGCCGCTGGTTATCGGCCTGATGAACGTTGTGGTTCCGCTGCAAATCGGTGCTCGCGACGTGGCCTTCCCGTTCCTGAACAACCTGAGCTTCTGGTTCACGGTTGTCGGCGTCATTCTGGTTAACCTGTCACTGGGTGTGGGCGAATTCGCGCAGACCGGCTGGCTGGCTTACCCGCCGCTTTCGGGAATTGAATACAGTCCCGGCGTAGGGGTCGATTACTGGATCTGGGCGATTCAGCTCTCCGGTGTCGGTACCACCCTGACCGGTATTAACTTCTTTGTGACCATTCTCAAGATGCGTGCCCCTGGCATGACCATGTTCAAGATGCCGGTATTTACCTGGGCATCTCTGTGCGCCAACATCCTGATTATTGCCTCGTTCCCTATTCTGACCGTCACCGTCGCGTTGCTGACCCTGGATCGCTATCTCGGTACCCATTTCTTCACGAATGATTTGGGTGGCAACATGATGATGTACATCAACCTGATTTGGGCGTGGGGCCACCCGGAAGTGTATATCCTGGTGCTGCCGGTCTTCGGTGTCTTCTCCGAAATCGCTGCTACCTTCTCGCGTAAACGTCTGTTTGGTTACACCTCACTGGTGTGGGCAACCGTCTGTATTACCGTTCTGTCGTTTATCGTTTGGCTGCACCACTTCTTCACCATGGGTGCCGGTGCAAACGTGAATGCCTTCTTCGGTATTACGACCATGATTATCGCGATCCCAACCGGGGTTAAGATTTTCAACTGGCTGTTCACCATGTATCAGGGCCGTATCGTGTTCCACTCAGCAATGCTGTGGACCATCGGCTTTATCGTGACCTTCTCAGTCGGCGGCATGACCGGCGTACTGCTGGCGGTACCGGGTGCGGACTTCGTTCTGCACAACAGTCTGTTCCTGATTGCGCACTTCCATAACGTTATCATCGGCGGCGTGGTCTTCGGATGCTTCGCAGGTGTGACCTACTGGTGGCCTAAAGCCTTTGGCTTCACGCTGAATGAGAAGTGGGGCAAACGCGCCTTCTGGTTCTGGATTATCGGCTTCTTCGTGGCATTTATGCCGCTGTACGTGCTGGGCTTTATGGGGATGACCCGTCGTCTGAGCCAACAGATTGATCCGCAGTTCCACCCGATGCTGGTTGTTGCCGCCGTCGGTGCCGCGCTGATCGCCTGTGGTATCGCATCTCAGCTGATTCAGTTCTACGTCTCTATTCGCGACCGCGAGCAGAACCGTGACCTGACCGGTGACCCGTGGGGTGGCCGTACGCTGGAGTGGGCAACCTCTTCTCCGCCTCCTTTCTATAACTTTGCCATTGTGCCGCAGATCAATGCGCGTGATGCATTCTGGGAAATGAAAGAAAAAGGCGAAGCGTACAAACAGCCTGCGCACTACGAAGAAATCCATATGCCGAAAAACAGCGCTGCCGGTATCGTGATTGCCGCCTTCGCAACGGTGTTTGGTTTCGCCATGATCTGGCATATCTGGTGGCTTGCCATCGCAAGCTTCGCGGGCATCGTCATCAGCTGGATTGTGAAAAGCTTTGACGAGGACGTGGATTATTACGTACCGGTTCGCGACGTCGAAACACTGGAAAAACAGCATTTCGATGAAATCACTAAAGCAGGGCTGAAAAATGGCAACTGATACTCTGACGCATGACACTGCCCACGCGCACGAGCATGGGCACCATGATACAGGGCCGATGAAAGTCTTCGGTTTCTGGATCTACCTGATGAGCGACTGCATTCTGTTCTGTTGCTTATTCGCAACCTATGCCGTTCTGGTGAACGGCACTGCAGGCGGCCCGACCGGCAAGGACATTTTTGAACTGCCGTTCGTGTTGGTAGAAACCGCACTGCTGTTGTTCAGCTCCATCACCTACGGCATGGCGGCTATCGCCATGTACAAAAACAACAAAAGCCAGGTTGTCTCCTGGCTGGCGTTGACCTGGTTGTTTGGTGCGGGCTTTATCGGGATGGAAATCTATGAATTCCATCATCTGATTATGGAAGGTTTTGGTCCGGATCGTAGTGGCTTCCTCTCCGCGTTCTTCGCGCTGGTCGGCACCCACGGTCTGCACGTGACCTCTGGTCTCATCTGGATGGCGGTACTGATGTTCCAGGTATCCCGTCGCGGCCTGACCAGCACTAACCGCACCCGTATCATGTGCCTGAGCCTGTTCTGGCACTTCCTGGACGTAGTGTGGATCTGCGTGTTCTCTGTTGTCTATCTGATGGGGGCGATGTAATGAGTCATTCTAACGATCATGGCGCTTCCCATGGCAGCGTAAAAACCTACATGACAGGTTTCATCCTGTCGATCATCCTGACGGTCATTCCGTTCTGGATGGTGATGAACGGATCGGCATCTCACGGTGTTATTCTGGGTACGATCCTGGTGACTGCGGTGATTCAGATTCTGGTGCATCTGTCTTGCTTCCTGCACATGAACACCAAGTCTGACGAAGGCTGGAATATGACGGCCTTTGTCTTTACCGTGATTATCATCGCTATCCTGGTAGTCGGCTCCATCTGGATTATGTGGAACCTGAACTACAACATGATGGTTCACTAAGAGCGGCGAGTATGTTTAAGCAATACCTGCAAGTAACGAAGCCTGGCATCATTTTTGGCAACCTGATCTCGGTGATCGGGGGGTTCCTGTTGGCCTCAAAAGGCCATATTGACTATCCCCTCTTCGCCTGCACCCTGTTGGGTGTGTCACTGGTTGTCGCCTCGGGTTGTGTATTTAACAACTACATTGACCGTGACATTGATAAAAAGATGGAACGGACGAAAAACCGCGTACTGGTTCGGGGTCTGATTTCGCCAAAAGTCTCGCTGGCGTACGCTGCCTTGTTGGGTATTGCTGGCTTTATGCTGCTGTGGTTTGGTGCAAATCCCCTGGCCTGCTGGCTGGGGGTGATGGGCTTTGTGGTTTATGTGGGCATCTATAGCCTGTACATGAAACGCCACTCGGTCTACGGCACGCTGATCGGTTCACTCTCTGGCGCTGCGCCGCCAGTGATTGGCTACTGCGCCGTCACCGGTAACTTCGACAGTGGCGCTGCCATTCTGCTGGCTATTTTTAGCCTCTGGCAGATGCCGCACTCTTACGCGATTGCCATTTTCCGCTTCAAAGATTATCAGGCGGCCAACATCCCGGTTCTGCCGGTGGTGAAAGGTATCTCGGTGGCTAAAAACCACATCACGCTTTATATCATCGCCTTCGCGGTGGCGACCTTGATGCTTTCTCTGGGTGGTTATGCCGGGTACAAGTATCTGATCGTCGCGGCAGCGGTGAGCGTCTGGTGGCTGGGTATGGCGCTGCGCGGTTACAAAGTTGAAGATGATAAAGTCTGGGCACGTAAACTGTTCGGCTTCTCCATCATCGCCATTACCGCCCTGAGCGTGATGATGTCAGTGGATTTTATGGTTCCTGACTCGCATAGCCTGCTGACCTACGTCTGGTAAGTCTCATGTTGTAAAAACCGGGTTTTAACCCGGTTTTTTTATGCCTGCAATTCAGCCCTACTGTTCGCTCCTTCCCTTCTCGTCATCACTTTCTCTTATCACATATTTGCTTTATATCGGTGCAACGCTTGCGGCCCATCACAGTTTGAGCGAAAAGCCGTTGGTGAATGCCGTCCGCTAAAATAGCTTTTAACTATGCTTGCTAATTCGAGTTAGCAATCATTATGAAAAAATGGTTACCTTAGTTTTGCACACCGGAAATGTATTTCACACGCGATGAGCCAACCTGCCGGGCTAAGGCAGGCAGCTTGTCGAAGAAAGGGAAATCTTAATAAAAACAATCAGCCAGTACGCTCAGCGTGCGGCAAAACACAACAACACCTTAAGACGGCCAGGCATTCAGCGAGGATAGTCATGTCTGTAACATCAGAACCTATACAGAAACCTGTTATGAAGCAGTTGGGCCTCCCGGCCTCTTTTCTGCTACTCGGCGCATCATTACTCTTTATTATCCTGGGCTACACGCTACTGGAGATAAAACTGGAGGCGCTGCTGTGCATTACTGCGGTGGCTATCTCGTTTGTTGCACTCTGGCTCGGGCATACGTTCCAGGAAATCATCGATGAAATCGTGCAAAAATTTGCTCAGGCCCTCCCCTCTTTAATGATTGTGATGTGCGTCGGTGGGGTCATTGGTGTCTGGATGAGTTCCGGCACCATTCCCTATCTGATTACCATCGGTCTGAAAATCATTAACCCACAGTACATTGTATTCATCGCCTTTATTGTCACCAGCATTGTTGCCACCTGCACCGGCACCTCCTGGGGCTCCGCCGGAACCATTGGCGTTGCGCTGATGGGCGTTGCCCACGGTCTCGATGCCAATCTGGCTGCGGTAGCGGGCGCAATCGTTGGCGGTGCCTATTTTGGCGACAAGATCTCACCGTTAAGCGGATCATCTAACTTTGCGGCGATCGTTAATAATCTCGATCTCTACGAGCACATCAAGCACCTGTCAAAAACCACGATTCCAGCGTATCTCATTTCGGCGGTGGTCTATTTTGTCATTGGCTTGAACAACAACGCGACAGTGGGCAATGTCGATTCTGCTCAGCAAACGGTGGATCAGATTCACGCGCTGTACCACACTCACTGGATCCTCGCCGTGCCGATCTTTATCGTGCTGGCGGGCGCCCTGATGAAAAAACCGGTGATCCCCGTACTGCTGTTTGCCACTGCCATTTCGATTGCCATTTCGTACTTTACCCAAGGGATCGGGATTATCGAAAACCTGAACGTGTGGGTGTCTGGATTTAGCGTCAGTGTGCTGCCAGGGCAGCCACAAGCGGTGCCAGAGACCATTCGCAGCCTGCTTGAACGCGGTGGTGTGGCCTCCATGATGCCGCTTATCCTAGTTATCCTTTGCGCCTTCTCCTTTGCCGGTCCACTCTCGCTGACCCAGGCACTGGACACCATCATCAATTACTTTACCCGCATTGTGAAAAGCGCCGCCGGTCTTATCTTCTCAACCATTGCCGCTTGTGTGGCGCTGATTGCCGCAACAGGTAATAACAATATCGCCTGCCTTCTGCCGTCAGAATTGTTCCGCAAAGCTTTTGAAAACAATGGGCTGCACCGTAAAAATATCTCCCGCACCGTCGAAGACTCCGCCACCGTTATCGAGCCGCTGATCCCATGGACGGCCGCCGGGGTATTTATGGCTGCCACCCTCGGCGTGCCGACTCTCGACTATGCGCTATGGGCCGTGCAATGTTATGCGGGGCTGATTATTGCAGGTTTCTACGCGGTTACGGGTTTGTGCATCGCGAAAACGGACGTACATCAACACGAAGGGGATGTGATTCATGAGTAATAAGACCTACACGCCAGACTGGGCGAGCCTCGACAGCCGCGAGATGCCGGAATGGTATAACGACGCAAAATTCGGCATTTTCATCCACTGGGGCGTCTTCTCGGTTCCGGCGTGGCGTAAAATTGATAACTCCCTGTTTGGCTCTTACGCCGAGTGGTATTACGCCAGCGTTTACGGCAATTACCGCAATAATGATGATGACTTTCACCAAAAGCATTACGGGAAAGATTTCCTGTACCGCGATTTTGCTCCGCAGTTCAAAGCCGAACTTTTCCAGCCTGACGCCTGGGCGGAATTGTTTAAAGCCTCTGGCGCTAAGTATGTAGTGCTGACCACCAAGCATCACGACGGTTTCTGTTTGTGGCCGACAAAAAATCCGCATAAAGCGAACTGGAACAGCGGGGATATTGGGCCAAAACGCGACCTGCTCGGCGACATCACCCATGCGGTACGCGACAGCGGTCTGAAGATGGGCATCTATTACTCCATCATCGACTGGGAAACCAACTGGAGCCACCGCCCGGAAGGCGGCTATTTTGTGCCGCAGCGTGACCGCGAAAAGTTCGGTATCCCTGAGGAAAAATACCCGGATGAAATTCTGATTCCGCAACTGAAAGAGCTGGTGCAAAACTACGCCCCGTGCCTGATTTTCTCTGACGGCGGCGAGTGGGATCTCAGCGAAGAATACAGCCAGACCAAACCCTTCCTCTCCTGGCTCTACAACGAAGCACCTAATAAAGATGAAGTGGTGGTGAATGACCGCTTCTTTAAAGGCATGCCTGGTGAACACGGCGACTACTACAGCACCGAGTACAACGATAAAGAGGGCTTTGGCGTCCATCATCCGTGGGAAGAGAGCCGGGGTATCGGCAAGTCATACGGCTTTAACCGCGCGGAGCAACTGGAGGATTATTGCACTTCGCAGGCGTTGATTAATCAGTTGATCGGCATCGTCTCCAAAGGCGGTAACTTCCTGTTAAATGTGGGGCCGACAGCGGACGGACGTATTCCAACGCTGCAACAGGAACGCTTACGGGATATTGGCCGCTGGATGGAGGTCAACGGTGACGCGATTTATGGCAGTGATATCTGCACGCGCCTGAAAAGTAACAATCCCCATTGTGCGTTCACCTGCAAAGGCGACAGTGACTACCTGATAACAACCGAGTGGCCAACGGACGCGCTGCGCCTTCAGCTCACTGATGGGGAGGCACCGCGCACTTGTACCCTGCTCTGCCGGGGCGAGGAAATTGACGTACCGTTCGATATTGCCGAGGGCACTCTCATTTTGCACCCGCTGCCCTGGCGGTTCGATCTTGGCCTGGAGTACGCTTACACCTTCAGGCTGAGTCGATAGAGCAGAATTACAGTCGACATGTTTTTCTTTTTTGGATGGGAATGAGGTGCCGGGAGATGGCAAAAACCGTTGAACAGATAGCCAACGATCTGAACTTGTCCATCACCACGGTACGTCTGGTGCTGGGAGGTAAGGCAGAGCAGTATCGTATCAGTGAGAAAACGCAGACACGCATCAATGAACACGTCGAGCGTTATGGCTATACGTTGAACCATTCGGCACGCAGCCTCAAGCTCAACAAAACGGAGACACTCGGGCTGATTGTTCCTAACATCTCGAATGTCTTCTTTGCCACCCTGGCAGAGAAGCTCGAGTTACGCTGTCGCCGCTCAGGTTATCAACTGGCGATCAGCTGCTCGTACGACGATGTGGATTATGAAAATCAGCTCGTTCACGCCATGATGGCAAGGAATGTCGACGGTCTTTTCGTTGTGCCTTCAACACTGGAAAACCAGCAGCATCACCTGCAGCAGGTAAAAAAACCACTGGTGCTGCTGGACCGGGATTTTCGCTTTACGGATAACGCTCTGGTGGAAAGTAATAACACCGATGGCGGTGAAACCCTGACCCGCAGCCTGCTGGCAACAGGTAAAACGCCGGTGTGGTTTTTGGTAGGCGATACCGCCCTGCCCAGTATTAACGACCGCTTACAGGGCTACCTGACGGCGCTCAAAGAGAGCCGTATCGACCACCAGCAGTGGGTTTGCGAAGGACCGGAGAATTCCCCTGAAGAAGGGCATCACCTGATGATGCAACTCATCGAAAAGCACGGCGTGCCGCAGGCGTTTATTGCCTCGTCACTGCCGGTGCTTGAAGGGGCGATTCACGCTATTCGCGCCAAACTGGGGATCATTCCTGTCGACATCAACATAGGTACCTTTGACGAACACCCGATGTTAGGTTTTCTCGCCAACAACGTCTGGTCGATGCAGCAGGACGAAGACACCTGGGCTGAGAATGCTTTCCAGGTGATGCAATCTGCCATTGAAGGCAACCCGGTGAAAGAGACCATCCGGGTCAATATGCGCCTGATAACACGCACTCGCCAGTAATCCCCACCAGGAAGGCCACTGGTCTCACTGCGCCGTTACAGCCTTGTAATAACTATTAAACAAACATCTGTTTACCGTGTACACCACCCCGCCTACACTATGGCCTGCATTCGAAATGAGGTGGTAATGAACGATAATAAAATGACACCAGGCGAGTTGCGCGCAACCTGGGGTTTAGGGACTGTTTTCTCGTTGCGCATGCTTGGCATGTTTATGGTCCTGCCCGTTCTGACCACGTACGGCATGGCCTTACAGGGTGCCAGTGAAGCCTTAATAGGCCTTGCCATTGGCATCTATGGCCTGGCGCAGGCGGTATTCCAGATTCCTTTCGGTTTGCTCTCTGACCGTATTGGTCGTAAACCGCTGATTATTGGAGGGCTGGCGATTTTTGTCCTGGGCAGCGTGATTGCGGCGCTTTCTGACTCCATCTGGGGAATTATTCTGGGGCGGGCCTTGCAGGGTTCGGGGGCCATTGCGGCCGCCGTGATGGCACTCCTTTCTGATTTAACCCGTGAGCAAAACCGTACCAAGGCAATGGCGTTTATTGGCGTCAGCTTCGGCGTCACCTTCGCTATCGCAATGGTACTGGGGCCAATCATTACCCACCAGCTCGGTCTGCACGCCCTGTTCTGGATGATTGCAGCCCTGGCAAGTGCGGGCATTCTGTTAACGCTATGGGTCGTCCCCAACAGCGAGCACCACGTACTGAACCGGGATTCTGGAATGGTCAAAGGCTGCTTTAGCCAGGTCATTGCAAGCCCCCGGCTGCTCAAACTGAATTTTGGCATTATGTGTCTGCACATCCTGTTGATGTCGACCTTTGTTGCCCTGCCCGGTCAGCTTGAGGCCGCCGGTTTCGCCGCAGCCAATCACTGGAAAATTTATCTGTTCACCATGCTGGTGTCCTTTGTGTCGGTCGTGCCTTTCATCATTTATGCTGAAGTTAAGCGGCGCATGAAGCGCGTGTTCTTGTTTTGTGTAGCGCTGCTGCTGATTGCGGAGATCGTGCTCTGGGGAGCGGGACCGCACTTCTGGGAACAGGTGCTGGGAGTACAGATTTTCTTTGTCGCCTTCAACCTGATGGAAGCGCTCCTGCCTTCCCTTATCAGCAAAGAAGCGCCGGCAGGCTACAAAGGTACTGCGATGGGCATTTACTCCACCAGCCAGTTTATTGGCGTAGCCATTGGTGGCGCACTGGGCGGCTGGGTGGACGGCTGGTTCGATTCACAAACCGTATTTCTGGCCGGCGCGCTGCTGGCGATGGTCTGGCTGCTGGTGGCCAGCACGATGCAGGAGCCCCCGTATGTCAGCAGCCTGCGCATCGAAATTCCTGACGATGTGGTGCTTGATGCGGCACTGGAACAGCGCTTACGCGCAGCGGCTGGCATCAATGATGTGCTGGTGGTCGCACAAGAGCGCAGCGCCTATGTAAAAATCGACAGTAAAGTCACTAACCGCTTTGAGGTCGAGCAGGCTATCAAAGGGGTATAAAAAAAGCGGGCTGGCCCGCTTTTTATTTATCTTCGGTCAGTCGCGGAAGTTTTTAAACTGGAACGGCTGGCCGAGATTGCCACCGCGTACCAGCGCCATTGCGGCTTGCAGGTCATCGCGGGCTTTACCGGTTACGCGCAGCTCTTCACCCTGAATCTGGGTCTGCACTTTCAGTTTGCTCTCTTTGATAAGCTTAACGATTTTCTTCGCCACATCGCTCTCAATGCCCTGTTTGAGTTTGGCTTCCACAAACCAGGTTTTGCCACTGTGCACAAACTCTTCCGGCACCTCCAGCGAAGTACCTTCAATGCCGCGTTTTAGCAGCTTAGCGCGCAAAATATCCAGCAGCTGATTCACCTGAAAATCAGACTCACTGAGCACTTTGATGGTCTTATTCTTTTCGTTCAGCTCAATAGAGGCTTCAACGTTGCGAAAATCGAAACGAGTCTCAAGTTCGCGAGTCGCATTCTCGATCGCGTTGCGGACTTCCTGAAGTTCTACCTCAGAAACAATATCGAAAGATGGCATCTTTTCTTCTCCCTCAGTGTTTATTGCGATGCATAATACCCGCAACTAAGCATAACTCAACTTGTAATGGCCGGAAGCTTCCACGACGGCGCTATACTGAAAGCAGTAGCACCTGGCGCAGTTGCAGGTGAGGAGGAAAAATGAAAATTACCGTACTTGGCTGCGGTGCGTTAGGCCAGTTATGGCTGACTGCGCTGCACAAGCATGGGCATGAGGTTCAGGGCTGGTTACGTGTTCCTCAGCCCTTTTGCAGTGTGAACGTGGTCGATGAAGAAGGCACCATTTTTAACGAGTCTCTGACGGCAAACGATCCGGAGTTTCTGGCACACAGCGATCTGTTACTGGTCACGCTCAAAGCCTGGCAAGTCTCTAATGCCGTTAAAAGTGCGGCCAGTATCTTACCCAAAACCGCACCCATTTTGCTCATTCATAACGGAATGGGGACTGTCGATGAACTCAAAAATCTCGAACAGCCCCTGCTGATTGGCACCACCACTCACGCGGCCCGCCGGGATGGCAACGTTATAGTGCACGTTGCCAGCGGCACGACACATATCGGCCCTGGCCGCCAGCAGGATGGTGATTTCAGCTACCTGGCGGAGATTCTGCAGGAGGTGCTTCCGGATGTTGCCTGGCATAACAACATTCGCCCGGCATTGTGGCGCAAGCTGGCGGTCAACTGCGTCATTAACCCCATCACTGCGCTGCAGGAGTGCAAAAATGGCGAACTGCGGGATTTTCCGGACGAAATACGAAAAGTGACCCATGAAGTGGCAGCCGTCATTGAGCGGGAAGGCCATCATATTTCCGCCGACGAACTGCTGGACTATGTTTATCAGATTATTGAGAGCACGTCGGAGAATGTCTCCTCGATGTTGCAGGATATTCGGGCAATGCGGCACACCGAATGCGATTACATTACCGGTTATCTGCTTCGGCGCGCCAGGGCACATGGCATTGCAGTGCCGGAAAATGCCCGCCTCTATGATTTAATAAAACGCAAGGAGAGTGAGTATGAGCGCGTCAGCTCTGGTATGTCTCGCCCCTGGTAGCGAAGAGACCGAAGCGGTCACTACCATTGATCTGTTAGTTCGTGGAGGAATTACCGTCACCACGGCAAGCGTTGCCAGCGATGGTGACCTCACCATTACCTGCTCGCGCGGCGTGAAACTGCTTGCTGATGCCCCGCTGGTCGCCGTCGCGGACGGGGATTTTGACGTGATTGTGTTACCCGGCGGTATCAAAGGCGCGGAAAATTTTCGCGACAACCCGCTGCTGGTCGAAACCGTCAGGCAGTTTCATCTCTCCGGTCGCGTCGTGGCCACCATTTGCGCGGCCGCCGCCACGGTGCTGGTGCCCCATGACCTGTTTCCCATAGGCAATATGACCGGGTTTCCTGCGCTAAAAGAGAAGATCCCTGAAGGCCAGTGGCAGGATAAGCGCGTTGTCTGGGACCCACGCGTGAAGCTCATCACCAGTCAGGGACCGGGAACCGCAATCGATTTTGCGCTGAAGATTATTGATGTACTGGTCGGGCACGAGAAAGCGCATGAAGTGGCAAAACAGCTGGTGATACCGGCGGGGATTTATAACTACTACTTCGAAGAGTGAGACTTACTGTGCCGGATGGCGGTGTCATGCCATCCGGCCCTATCACTACGGGCGATAAACCTTCACATTTTTAAAGCCCTGCTCCAGCAGGTAAAGCGCCTGCAGACGGCTCATCACACCGCGCTCACACCATAACAGCCAGTTTTTACTCTGATCAAGATCGCCAAATTTGGTGCTGAGTTTGTAGAACGGCAGTGAAACCACCTCAATGCCCTCGACTTCCAACGGTTTGGCATCCTGTTCATCTATCGAGCGGATATCTAACAGCATGTCATTCGCACCGAAACCGCTCACCGTCTCGACTTCAACGACCTCTTCACTGGTCTGCTCGGCAATAACACGAATATCAATGTTAGTGGCCTCAGCAACGACCTTATCGAGGATAGAGAAATCAAAGTGGGCTTCTTCAGCTTCGATTTTAGCCTTAACCGCTTTCACGGTCGGGCTTTTAGAAATGACGCCACAATATTCCGGCATGGTACGGGCGAAATCTTCGGTGCCGATTTCACGGGCCAGATCGATAATATGCTCTTTATCGTAAGAGATAAGCGGGCGCAGGATCAGCGTGTCAGAAACATTATCAATCAGACGCAGGTTGGTCAGCGTCTGGCTGGAGACCTGACCCAGCGCTTCGCCGGTAACCAGTGCCTGTACGCCATAGCGCTCTGCCACCTGAGAAGCGGCACGCACCATCATACGCTTGAGAACCACGCCCATCTGGCCGTCATCGACTTTCTCAAGAATTTCGCCCACCACTGGCTCAAAGTTAATGGCGACGAAACGCACGCGGTGTGAGCTACCAAAGCGATTCCACAGATAATGCGCAACCTGGCGCACACCAATTTCATGGGCGGCACCGCCAAGGTTGAAGAAGCAGTAATGCACGCGGCAGCCGCGACGCATCAACATATAGCTGGAGACGCCGGAGTCGAAACCACCGGAAATCAACGACAGCACATCTTCCTGGGTCCCAATCGGGAAGCCGCCAATACCTTCGTAACGGCCTTTCACCAGCAGCAGGCGATCGTCTTCGATTTCCAGATTGACGGTGATATGCGGGTGAGTCAGCTTCACGCGGGCCGTTTCGATATGCTGATTCAGCCCACCGCCGACGTAGCGTTCAACTTCAATAGAGCTAAATTCGTGTTTACCACGACGTTTTGCGCGCACGCAGAACGTTTTCCCTTCCAGCTTTTCACGCCAGGCTTCCAGGGTTTTTTCGAAGATATCGTGCAGGGAGGTGAAAGGCACATCTTCCACTTCCAGAATATGGTGGATACCCGGAATACGGGTCAGTGCATCGCGGATCACCAGACGTTGATTTTCGTCTTTTGCGCGAACTTCAATGTGATCCCAATGGCGGACGACCGCAAGGGTCTCATCGTAGTGCTTTAAAACGTTACGAATATTCCCGGTAAGGATCTTAATAAAGCGCAAACGCACAGATTGGCTTTTGATGGTGATTTCCGGGAACAATTTAATGATAAACTTCATGGCGGCAAGGGTTCATTGGCAAGCCCGGTTGGGCTTCTCAGAAAAAAATACAGCAGCCCACACCTGCGGCTGCATCCAGGCGCGGAAGTATACCACCATCGCGACGCTCCTGTGTATTTTGCATGACCATTGCGCGTTATTTGCTAAGCCTCACGACTTCGCTAACATAATGAGGTCGGAACACAATGAGAGTCAGACAGTCATTATGCCAAAGAAAAAAGACGCACCCGCCAGCTTTGAAACCGCATTAAACGAGCTGGAACAGATTGTTACCCGTTTAGAAAGTGGCGACCTTCCGCTGGAAGATGCCCTCAATGAATTTGAACGTGGCGTTCAACTCGCCCGTCAGGGGCAGGCCAAACTTCAGCAGGCGGAACAGCGCGTACAGATTTTGCTGTCCGGGAATGAGGAAGCGCCCTTAACGCCGTTTACTCCGGATAACGATTAAATGGACTTTAACCAACAGTTACAGACGTGTGTTGAGCACGCCAATGACGCCCTGCGTCGGTTCATCGCTCCCCTGCCCTTTCAGAACTCTCCACTGGTTGATGCGATGGCGTATGGCACATTATTGGGCGGCAAGCGCCTGCGACCTTTTCTGGTTTACGCCACGGGAAGCATGTTTGGCGTCAGCCGCGAAACCCTGGACGCACCGGCTGCGGCCGTTGAATGCATCCACGCCTACTCCTTGATTCACGACGATCTGCCCGCCATGGATGATGACGATTTACGCCGTGGTCAGCCGACCTGCCACATCAGGTTCGGCGAAGCGAATGCGATTCTGGCAGGCGATGCGCTGCAAACGCTGGCGTTTTCGATTCTCAGCGATGCGCCGATGCAGGAGGTGATGGCTGAAGACCGTCTGGCGATGGTGCGTGAACTGGCATTCGCCAGCGGCGCAGCGGGCATGTGTGCCGGGCAGGCGCTGGATTTAGCCGCCGAGGGCAAGTCTGTTGATTTACAGGCCCTTGAACAGATTCACCGTCATAAAACCGGCGCTCTGATTCGTGCCGCGGTGAAAATGGGCGCGCTTACCGCCGGAGCAAGGGGCCGGGTCTGGCTGCCGGTGCTTGATAACTATGCGCAATGCATCGGCCTGGCGTTCCAGGTTCAGGATGACATACTGGATGTTGTCGGCGATACTGCGACCCTTGGAAAACGCCAGGGTGCCGATCAACAACTTGGTAAAAGTACTTACCCTGCATTACTGGGCCTCGAGCAAGCCCGGGTAAAAGCCCGCGATCTGATTGCAGAGGCTCGCCAGTCGCTAGAGCTGCTGGCTGCGCAATCGCTGGATACAACGGCACTGGAAGCACTGGCTGATTACATAATCCAGCGTGATAAATAATGACCACATGACAATGAGTCTCTGATGAGTTTTGATATAGCCAAATACCCGACGCTGGCGCTGGTCGATTCCACTGCGGAACTGCGTTCACTGCCAAAAGAGAGCCTGCCGAAATTATGCGACGAACTGCGTCGCTACCTGCTCGACAGCGTGAGCCGCTCCAGCGGGCACTTCGCCTCCGGGCTTGGCACGGTGGAATTAACCGTGGCACTGCACTACGTCTACAACACCCCCTTTGACCAACTCATCTGGGACGTCGGTCATCAGGCTTATCCGCATAAGATCCTGACCGGTCGTCGCGATCGTATCGATACTATCCGGCAGAAAAATGGCCTGCACCCATTCCCCTGGCGAGGTGAAAGCGAGTATGACGTTTTAAGCGTTGGCCACTCGTCCACCTCTATTAGCGCCGGTATCGGGATTGCCGTTGCCGCCGCGAAAGAAAACTTACAGCGCCGCACGGTGTGTGTCATTGGCGACGGCGCCATCACGGCCGGAATGGCGTTTGAAGCGATGAACCATGCGGGGGACATCCGCCCCGATATGCTGGTCGTCCTTAATGACAATGAAATGTCGATTTCCGAGAACGTTGGCGCACTGAACAACCATCTGGCGCAGCTGCTCTCCGGCAAGCTCTACTCCACCCTGCGTGAAGGTGGCAAAAAAGTGCTGTCCGGTGTTCCTCCCATCAAAGAGCTAATCAAACGTACCGAAGAGCACATTAAGGGCATGGTCGTGCCGGGGACGCTGTTTGAGGAGCTTGGGTTTAATTACATTGGTCCGGTTGATGGTCATGATGTGCTGGGGCTGGTGCATACCCTGAAAAACATGCGCGGTCTGAAAGGCCCGCAATTCCTGCACATAATGACCAAAAAAGGCCGTGGCTACGAGCCGGCGGAAAAAGATCCCATCACCTTCCATGCGGTGCCGAAGTTCGATCCTACCAGCGGAACGCTGCCGAAAAGCAGCGGCGGCATGCCGAGCTACTCCAAAATCTTTGGCGACTGGCTGTGCGAAATGGCGGCCAAAGACAGCAAACTAATGGCGATCACGCCAGCCATGCGTGAAGGGTCCGGCATGGTGGAGTTCTCACGCAAATTTCCGGATCAATACTTTGATGTGGCCATCGCTGAACAGCACGCCGTCACCTTTGCCGCCGGGCTGGCGATTGGCGGCTACAAACCGATTGTGGCAATTTACTCCACCTTCCTGCAGCGCGCTTATGATCAGGTGATTCACGACGTCGCCATCCAGAAACAGCCGGTGCTCTTTGCTATTGACCGTGCGGGCATTGTCGGTGCTGACGGGCAGACCCACCAGGGGGCATTTGATATCTCCTTCCTGCGCTGCATACCGGAGATGGTCATCATGACGCCGAGCGATGAGAACGAATGCCGCCAGATGCTGTTTACCGGCTATCACTACAATGATGGCCCGAGCGCCGTGCGTTACCCGCGCGGTAACGCGGTCGGTGTGACTCTCGACCCGTTGCAGAAACTGCCGCTGGGCAAAGGGGTGGTGAAACGTGAAGGCGAAAAAATTGCCATCCTTAACTTCGGTACATTGCTGCCTGAAGCCAGGAAAGCGGCTGAAGCGCTGAACGCCACGCTGGTCGACATGCGTTTCGTAAAACCGCTGGATACCACGCTGATTTTGCAAATGGCCGCACGCCATGAATGCCTGGTAACGCTTGAGGAGAACGCCATTATCGGCGGCGCAGGCAGCGGCGTTAACGAGGTGCTGATGTCCCATCGTAAACCGGTGCCAGTGCTGAATCTGGGTCTTCCAGATTTCTTCATCCCCCAGGGAACCCAGGATGAAGCCCGCGCTGAGATTGGACTGGATGCCGCAGGCATTGAATCTCACATCCGACGCTGGCTCGCATAGCCTCCTTTACCGCTCCTGCTATGCTTAAGGGTAACTTTATAATCCTACTCTAAATAGTTAGCGTTACAGAAAGGCGGCAGGCCAGTTATTTCCGGGGAGCATGGAGTGCGATGTGACCGGGAGAGCTGGCCCAGACCCTGTCCCTGCAACGTGAAACAGGACGAGTATATGCAGGAGTGGAAGCATGCAATACAACACATTAGGAAAAACCGACCTTAACGTTTCCCGCCTTTGCCTTGGCTGCATGACATTTGGCGAGCCTGACCGGGGAAATCACGCCTGGACGCTACCGGAAGAGAGCAGCCGTCTGCTTATTCAGCATGCTTTAAACGGCGGCATCAACTTTTTTGATACGGCGAACAGCTACTCCGACGGCAGCAGTGAAGAGATTGTCGGCCGCGCATTGCGTGATTTCGCCCGCCGGGATGAGGTGGTCGTCGCCACTAAAGTCTATTACCCGTCCGGTACCCTGACCGAGGGGCTTTCCCGCGCCCAGATCCTGCGCTCCATTGACGACAGCCTCACCCGTCTGGGTATGGATTACGTTGATTTACTGCAAATCCACCGCTGGGACTACAATACGCCGATTGAAGAGACGCTGGACGCGCTCAATGAGGTGGTTAAATCCGGGAAAGCACGTTATATCGGCGCATCCTCAATGCATGCCAGCCAGTTTGCTCAGGCGCTGGAGTTGCAGAAACAGCACGGCTGGGCGCAGTTTGTCACCATGCAGAATCATTACAATTTGATTTATCGTGAAGAAGAGCGGGACATGCTGCCGCTCTGTTATCAGGAAGGCATTGCCGTTATCCCGTGGAGCCCGCTGGCGCGAGGCCGCCTGACCCGCCCGTGGGGTGAAACCACCGCCCGTCTTGTCTCGGACGAAGTCGGCAGAAATCTCTATAACGAACACGATGAAAACGACGCGCAAATCGCCGAACGTCTGGAGTCCATTGCTGATGAAACCGGCGCGACACGCGCTCAGGTCGCGCTGGCATGGCTGTTAAGCAAGCCGGGTGTCGCCGCCCCCATCATTGGTGCGTCGCGCGAAGAACAGCTTGAGGAGTTACTGCAGGCAGTCGATTTGACGCTGAAACCAGAACAGATTGCCGAGATGGAAACCCCGTATAAGCAGCATCCGGTGGTCGGGTTTAAATAGTCCTGACAGGCACTGTTTCCCTCTCCCTCAGGGCTGAGAGATCCCCACAAAATAATACGAGCACGGAAAGTCCCCTCGCCCCTTTGGGGAGAGGGCCAGGGTGAGGGGAACATGCGGCTCTTGTGGTCATTCCGTTCACCTTATGTTCCTTGCATGTCTGTAGCGACAGAACCCGTGAACGTGCCAGGGTGGTTCACCGCCACCACCCTGGCGACCCGGGCTCCCGGCAAGGAAAATCGCCGCTTCGCGGCATTATTCGCCCCATCCCTGGGGCTCACCCTTTCAGGGCTAGCGCAGGCGCTATTCAAAATCGCT